>OZ252021.1:0-1280446 GCA_965247685.1 Bdellovibrionales bacterium | reverse complement strand
ACCACAGCAGGCTATTGTCGTTATCATTACATGATGCTTTGGGATTTAATCAAAGAAAAACAACAGCTTCTTTCTAAAGATCAACTTAAAACTCAAATCAAAGAACTCGCAGAAAAACATTCAACTATTGTTTTGGATTATATGATTCGAGATTTCTCTAATGAGCAAGATTTTTTTGTAGCTCTTTCTGAAATGAAGCTTCCAACCTATAGCGAATTTTCATCTGAGGGCTAAAAAGGAGATTATCATGCCGGAAACTTTTCGTTCTCAACAGATCCACTCTGATTTTAAAGGTGTTTATATCTCGACTTATGGATGCCAGATGAATGTGAATGATACAGAAAGAATGATGAGTTTATTAGAGATGATGAATTTTGCTCCAGTTTCTTCTCCAGATCAGGCTGAGCTTATCATCATCAACTCTTGCAGTGTCAGAGAAAAGCCTGTGCATAAGGTAGTCTCTGAAGTTGGGCGATACAAACACTTAAAAAAGAAAAACCCTAATCTTAAAATTGGTGTAGCCGGCTGCGTGGCTCAACAAGAAAGAGCTCGTCTTTTAAGAAGACTTCCTTTATTAGATTTTATTTTTGGCCCCGATTCTATTGATGATTTACCAGACATTGTGCAAAAACTACAAACAACAAAAACTCCTTTTCAAAATACTCGTCTTAAAAATAAAGATCCCTATCATGTGCAAACTCTTATTAGGAATCCTTCTGTCACAGCTTTTGTAAACATTACAAAAGGGTGCAACAATTTTTGTACTTTTTGTATTGTTCCTTACACTCGGGGAAGAGAAAGAAGCCGACCTGTTGAACATATTTTAGATGATGCGAAAAAACTTTATGAAAGAGGAGTAAGGGAACTGACACTACTCGGTCAGAATGTAAACTCTTATCGTTCTCCTTGTGGAAAGGCGAACTTTGCACAGCTTTTAAAAAGAATAGCACAAGAAACTCCGATCTCTCGCATTCGATACACCACTTCTCACCCTAAAGACTTTAATGAAGAGCTGATTGAAGTGATGGCTGAACACCGAGACAAGATCATGGAAGCTATTCATCTTCCTGTACAGTCCGGAAATAACGAAGTATTAAGGAGAATGAATCGAGGATATACTCGAGAAGACTATATGAAAAAAATAGACATGATCTTTAAAAAAATTCCAGACGCTGTTTTATCTACAGATATCATTGTGGGTTTTCCTGGAGAAACTCGAGAACAATTTCAAGATACTCTCACTCTTATTGAGGAAGTTCCGTATGAAAATATTTTTTCTTTTTGTTATTCTCCCCGTCCTTTTACAAAAGCTGCTTTAGATCCTAATCCTGTCACAGAAAGTGAAAAATCTTTACGGTTAAAAGAACTGAATGAAAAATATACAGCACTCGCTTTTCAAAGAGTGGAAAAGTATAAGGGAAAAACACTTGACGTTTTAGTTGAAAAAAGAGATGACAAAAGCAACTTGTTATCGGGGCGCTCGAGCCAGAATAAGTTGCTTTACTTTTCAGGTGACTCTCATTGGATCGGAAAAGAAGTCCCTGTACTGGTTGAAAAAGTGTTTCCGCAAACTTTATATGGAAGAATGGCATGAATTTTACAGTACCACCTACACCACAAAAATGGATCGAAGTTATTCCCTACGGGCTTGTTGGAGGAATGGCTCCAGAGTCCTCCTTAATTGTGTTCAAAGAGAAAAAAGGAGAAAGAAGATTTGCAGTATGGCTTTCCCAACTACAAAGTCAGGTCGCCATTCAACAAGGTTTAAGGGAAGAAGAGACTTTTTCTTTTTTGAACACTCTTTTAAGTGCTGTAGATGCTAAACCTAAAAATTGTTATTTTGTAAAAAACTCCAAAGGAGAGCAATTTGTTAAATTACAAATTAAAGGTTTAAAAAGTATTTCACTGAATCTTAAAGCAAGTGAATGTCTTTCTTTTTGCATTTATCATAATTGTCGTTTTTATTGTACGGCAGAGTTTATAGAAAGCATGAAAGAGCTTCGTGTAGGTAAACAAGTTAAAAATATCAAGAGAAGTTCTTCTCTTTATCTCAACTAGGTTTTTATGGAAACATTTCCACAGGGTGTTACCTTTGATGATTTTCTTCTTTTACCTCAATATTCGGAAGTGACTCCTTCTCAAGTGCAAACAGAATCGGTGCTGCATAAAAAACTCAAATTAAAAATTCCTATTATTTCTTCAGCAATGGATACAGTTACAGAGCATAAAATGGCTCGAGTGATGGCACAACTTGGAGGCTTAGGGATTATTCATAAGAATATGAGTATCTCTTCTCAAGCTTCAGAAGTAGAAAAAGTTAAAAAGTTTGAAAGTGGGATTATTCAAAACCCTTTAACCGTTTCTCCAGATTGTTCTATTGAGGAAGCTCAAAATATCATGAAGGAAAACGAGATCGGCGGTTTACCTGTGATCGTGGGAAAAAAAATAGAAGGGATACTCACTCATAGAGACCTTCGCTTTGAAACAAGACTTCAAGAACCTATATCTTCTGTGATGACTCCAAAAGATCAATTAATCACAGCACCTGTCGGTATTGATTTTAGTCAAGCTCGACAAATTTTACAAAAATATAAAATTGAAAAATTACCAGTCGTTAACTCTGAAGGAGAGATTAAAGGTCTTATTACGATTAAAGATATCAAGAAAGCGTCTTCATTTCCTTTTGCGACCAAAGACGCTCATGGGAGGCTCGTTGTGGGTGCTGCTATTGGTGCGACAGTAGACCATCGAATGGATACTTTAGTTCAAGCCGGCGTGGATATTATTTGTGTTGATACGGCTCATGCTCATTCTAAAAATGTGCTTCAACAAATTCAGCATGTGAGAAAAAAATTTCCTCAACTTTTAATTATTGCAGGCAATGTGGCGACTGCAGAAGGAACCAAAGCTGTAATTCAAGCCGGTGCGGATATTGTCAAGGTGGGTATGGGACCGGGAAGTATTTGTACGACACGAGTGATTTCTGGTGTCGGAGTGCCTCAAGCAACAGCCATTATGAACTGTGTGAAGGAAGCTCAAAAACATAAAGTAGAAATTATTGCAGATGGCGGTATTAAGTTTTCAGGAGATGTGGTTAAGGCTATAGCCTTAGGATCTTGTTCTGTTATGATAGGGAATTTGCTAGCGGGTGCTGAGGAAAGCCCAGGCGAAAGATTAATCTATAGAGGGCGGACTTATAAAACATATCGAGGCATGGGATCGGTGGAATCTATGAAAAAAGGCTCTAAAGATCGATACGGTCAAATAGATATATCACAAGCAGAAAAATTAGTCCCAGAAGGAATTGAAGGGCGAGTGCCCTACTCTGGAACAACTCAACAAATTATTGATCAATTAATTGGAGGGCTAAGAGCTGGGATGGGTTATATAGGAGCAGAAAACATTCAGCAACTAAAAACAAAACATAACTTTCTTCGGGTCAGCTCCCAATCTTTAAAAGAATCTCATATTCATGATGTCACTGTGACACGTGAAGCACCAAACTACAGATTAGAATAGTGGTTTGTTCGGGGGAATTTTTATGTTCTTTGAAGGTTCTGAAAAAAAAGTTGAAATTATAGTTTCACCTCATTGCAAATTAAGAGAGTATCCTTTTTCTTTTTGGGAAAAATTAATCAAAAAGGCTCAAGCTCGCATCCTCCATCATTTTTCAAATGATCAAGTGCAGACTTTTCTTTTGTCGGAGTCGAGTTTATTTGTGTGGAATGATCGGTTGGCCCTTATTACTTGTGGGCAGACGACCTTAAAATCTGCTGCTTTATATCTTCTTAAAAAGATTAATATCAAAAATATTCAAGCTTTATTTTTTCAAAGAAAAAACGAATTATTTCCTTTGAATCAAAAAACAAATTTTGAGCATGATGTTCAAAAGTTGAGAAAAAAAATCGCAGGGCCTGCTTACCGATTTGGACCTTTAGATGCTCATCATTTTTTTCTCTTCCATTTAGATAAACACTATTCGCCTGCTTCTACAGACAACACTATTGAAATACTCATGTACGATCTTCAAGGATCGGTTTTTGAGCTTTTTTCTAAAGGAGCATCTGCAAAAACTATTCAAGAGCAGTTGAATTTAAAAGAATGTTTTCCTAGTTTTACCATACAAGATCATGTTTTTAAACCTAAAGGATACTCCTTAAATGCATTGAGAGGGGAGGAGTATTACACCATTCATGTGACTCCACAAGAGGTGGGCTTTTATGTCAGCTTTGAAACCAATATGAAAGAAAGTTTTTCTTCCGTATTAAATAAAATAGTTCTTTTATTTCGTCCCTCAAGGCTGGATGTGATTACCTTTGCTCCTACTCATACTGCTTTAAAATCTGTTACTTCCATGGAAGGTTTCTTAAGAAATTATACTTATAAAAAATCTTTAAGTTGTGGATTTGATGTTGATTTTACGACTTTTCAAACTGTAAAAGAGCAACCACAGCTTCCGTATTTATTTTAATTTATTTTCAAAAATAGGAGAATCCACATGAACCAATCTGAAAAAAACACAACAAGAAAAGAGGTTTATGCTTCCGGAGTGGAACTACATTTTGATTGCGAGGTTTTATATTCTAAAAAAAGTCCTTATCAAACAGTGGAGGTGGTGAACAGTTCTTACTTTGGAAAAGTGTTACTCAATGATGGTGTGATTATGGTGACAGAAAGAGACGAATTTGTGTACCATGAGATGATTTCACACGTTCCTCTTTTTGTGCATCCGAATCCTAAAAAAATATTAGTGATTGGGGGAGGGGATGGAGGTACAGCTCGGGAAGTGGTGAAGCATCCTTCTGTAGAAGTTTGTAAAGTTGTAGAGATTGATGCTTTAGTCGTGGAGTCTTGCAAAGAGTATATTCCTCAGACAGCATCTTCGTACTTTCATCCTAAGGTTCAGGTCAAAATCGAAGACGGTGTTCAATATGTTTTAAACACCAAAGAAAGATATGATGTAGTGATTGTAGATTCTTCGGATCCTATTGGCCCCGCAGTTCCTTTGTTTGGAGAGGAGTTTTACAAAGGAGTTTACAATGTTTTAAATGATGACGGTATTGTGGTTTCTCAGGCTGAGTCTCCATTTTATTTACTGGAAAGTCAGAAAAAATTATTTTCTATTACTCGTCCTCTTTTTCCAATTGTGGATTTATATCATTATGGAAACTTTTCTTATCCTGGGGGTTTATGGTCATTTTTGTTTGCTTCAAAGAAGTACCATCCTATAGTTGACCTAAAAGAGCAAAGAGTGAAAGACTCTTCAATAAAGTTTCAATATTATAATACGAGTATTCATATAGGATCTTTTGCCTCTCCATCTTTTTTAGAAAAAGAGTTATCCCTCACAAGATCAGATGGACAAAAGACTAACTAATCTTTATGAAGGCAAGTAGTTTGATAAGCTCAGAATCCATCCTAACTGTTTATGATTGCGAACTTGGCATTGAGACTCTGAAAATACTCCGTTATTATTTATAGCAATACCAAAGAACTCTCTTGATCAGCGGTGTGTCCAAAAACTGTACTGGCTGTAGGATTAAATGAGCCTGAGTGATCAGTAGTGTACTTATACAAGCATGATGAGCAGAGCTACAATCGTTTTTTATGACTGCTTCAAGAAAGTTTTACATTTTTAGAATTTTGATTGTAAATTAATTTGTGCGTAAGGTTGCGGTGAAAAATGAGTACTTATAGGATAACTTCCTCCAATCAAGAGCTTCAATCTTATAGGAGTTTGAAAATATAGTAGTAATTCAAAATCTAATCCCATTTGAAACTCTAGTATTTGTAAAAAATCGACTTGAGATAACTGAGCTACAAGGTTTTTTTGACGTGCCTTAGGTCTATCAATAATCCAATACTCAAAGTTTATACTAGGGATCACTCGTCTTAAAGAAAGCGGCATGGTTGTAGAATAAATAGGAGTATGAATTGATTTTAAAAAGTTCATACCTAAGGAAAGCAGTCTTTTTCCAGAAATTTCTAATGGGTATTGAATGTTGGATTTTGTTCCAATGTGGGGGATTTGAATCATTAATCCAGTATCTTTAAAATCTTTCCATATAGGAAAAAGGTTTTCATTAAAAAGAATGGTGTCATGAATCCAAGCCGCTAAGTATTTTACAGAAGGGTTGATGTAGAACTCGTATCCCAAATGCAAAATGGAATCTAAGTGAATTTCCGTATTGAATACATGAATCAGACCCTTTTCTGAAGAAAAGTAATTCATGTAGTGAGGTGAAAGATGTAAAATTAATCTTTTATTTGCAAAAGTATTAAGAGAGTAAACTTGATTGTAGGTTAAATGCCATGTCGGTTTCCAACCGAAAGAAAAGTGGTCAAGTGTTCCATCAATAGGGATGGCAAGAGCCAATGATTGAGTCTTATTTTTGGAGAGCAAATCAACGATCAAATGATGGGTTGTGTGCATTCGATTAAATTTAAAAGATTTTTCAGATGAAATGCTGGATCTCCATCTTCCTTTTTGAAAAAGAGTGTAGATGCCAGTCCAAGAGACTCGATGTTGAATGAGAGGGTATCTTCGCAAAAAATCTTCTGAATTAGGGTGATTTGTGTTTAAGAATCCAAAATGATAACCTAAACTCCATTGCAGTGGATAAACACGGTTAAAGTACTCTGCAGACACTTGATAATTTATCCAAGAGTGACTGCTGACGGATAGATTCAAATTGTTTTGGCTTAAATCATCTTTGAAGATTAATTGGGAATACCAATATAAACCTTTTTGAGTCCATAAACTAGATATATTAAATATAAGAGGAATCCATTGACTTAATCTTGTGTTTCCGAGAGCTGAGTATTTTTTAGCCTTGAGTGTTTGAGCAGTGAGTAAAAAATCCGTTTCTTCCTCAGTAGAATCTAAAGATCGATAATGAGAAGAATCACTAAGGTCTTTTAAAATTTCATCTAAGTCAGATGGAGTCAGTTCATTATATTCATCCTTAACAAGTGCAGAAATTTGAGATTTTTTTGGTGGAATATAAGTTTTTTGAGGAGCGGGAGATCTTCTTGGTTGCAAAGGAGTTTTAGATTTTTGAAAATAAGGGATAGTTTCAAAAGGGTAGCGGTAGACAGCAGGCTGTCCTTTGATCTCTTCGATGGTAGTTTTTTTATAAACATAACCATTGTGAATAACTTCACAAATTACGATCTCTTGATCATTGATTGTTTTAGCTTGTATTACAGTGTCTGATGAAAGACTTCGGGTCACTTGACCGTTTGAGTATTTGTAAACAGAAGAACCGTAAGTTGTTGGAGCGATAAAATAGATCGAGCCATCCTGTCTAATGTCGACGAGTTTTCCATAGTGGCCAAAGTAGGCAAATACAGGTTTTTTATTTTTATATAATATTCTTTTATTTTTGTTTTGCTTAAAGTAGTAAATGTTTTTTTGAGAATCAAAAAGAGCGTTAGAGTGAGTGTTGTCGTAAAACTTATTATTCAGTAAAAGTTTATAGTCTATGATGTTGTTTGTTGTATCAATAGATAAAATATTTTCTTTAAAAATATCTTGAACAAACTGCGATTGAATTTGAGGGTGAGGCTTCAGTCCATTTGAAAATACAGAATAAGCCATTCTATGTGGTTCTACAGCTTGTGTGGATCGAGCATAGTAGCGGTCTTCTAAATAAAAGACCTTTCCTAAAGGAATATCTATTGTTTTTGTGTTCCACTCTTTAAGTCGAACGTTGTAAATACGAAGTTTAGGTGTGGATTTAAGATTCGTAGTGAGCAATAGTATTTTATTCTCAAAGCGATTGATCTCAGGACAGATGGCACTTTTAAAAAGAGGAGCTGTCGAGTCGGATTGTTGTTGAACAGCCTTAGTTGCAAATGTTCGAATATAGAATTTTATCAAATCCATAACATTCATTTGAAAAGTTTTTTGTAAAGAGTGATTGAATGTTGAAAGAGAAAAAAAGCTCTCTCCACTTCGTTTAAAAAACTCATTGATTTTTTTATGAGAAAAATTTTGACTGAGAGCTGTAAAAAGATAACCTCCATGAAAGTATTTTATTTGGCGAGTATTAGGGTAAACTTGATTATTGATAAGTTTTTTAGCTAGTTTTCGAGGTTTATTTTTGTAATGTTTGATTTGAGAGTAAACAAGGGCACGAGCTTCGCCACTATAAAGCCGACCGCCGATTCCCCAAAGAGATTCTTTAAAGACGGCATCTCCTTCCGTAAATAGGGTGGGAAGAAGAAAGTTGGGATAAGGGAAAAGAAATTCAAAAATAGACTGTTTAATTTTTAAAGATTTTGGAAAAAGAGTGTAGTTTAATTGGAAAAGATGATTGAGTTCATGAATAAATGTAAAATCAAACCATAAATGAGAAGCCAGTGGATTTAAATTTTCTACTCCTGAAGGAAAGATCTGAAGTTGTATAAAGGGAAATACCGTTGCAAGAGCATTAGATACTTGCTCTTGAGGTGAAGATAAAATGATTGTAAAGTTTCTATTTATAGGCTGAATGTGTATTTTTTGAAACTTTTCTATGTAGTATTCAATTCTTTCATTCAGATCCTCAATATAGGGGAGATACTGTTTATCAAAGATTAAACGATAAGTTGGGTATTTTAAAATATAGTAGTCGTTATCTCCGGGAGGAGTAGCGAAGCTTACTTGAGAAAAACAGACAAGAGCGAGTAAAATCTTAACAAGGATAGTGGTACGGAACATGAATCAACCAGTTTGTATTATACGTCGGGGTTCTTATCAAAGTACTCCTGAATGTTGATTCCAGATTTTTTTGCAACAAATAAGGTGGCTACTGTGTCTCCTGCGACATTCAATACTGTTCGCCCCATATCCAGCAGTCGATCCACTCCCAAGATAAGAGCAATTCCTTGCGGAGGAATACCCATAGAAGCCATAGCGGCCATCAAGATAGGGATAGATCCTCCAGGAACTCCTGCAACACCAATAGAAGTCACCAAGACGAGTGCAATCAAAGTGATTTGTCCACCCAATGTAATATCGATACCAAAAACTTGAGCAACAAATATCGCAGCGATCACTTCAAACAATGCTGTTCCGTCCATATTGAAGGTGACTCCAATAGGAATGGTAAAACTCGTAATTTTTGAAGGGACTCCGAAATTATTTTGTAAAACATCCATTGTTACAGGCATAGTTCCGCTGCTGGAACTGGTACTAAATGCCGTCATAAAGATCACACTAGCTCTTTTGTAAAATTCTTCAGGTGAAACTTTAATAATAAATTTAATAATCGATCCATAAACAAGGAAGAAATGAATGATGTAACCTAGGAAAACGACAGCTAAGTATTTAATCACCGTTCCCATAATATCCAGACCGAATCCAAAAACTGCAGAAGCCATTAAAGCTCCTACGGCAATGGGAGCCAAAACCATAATCCATTCTACAATTTGAATGGTGATCTCTGTGATTCCCTCTAAAGCATTTTTTAAAGTGACCAAGGCTTCTTTATTTCTCATGTACATCATGGTGATGCCAAAAAGCATAGAGACAAAAATCACAGCGAGCATATTGGTGTTTCCAAATTCTTTGATCACATTTTTTGGAATAATGACGGTTACAAAGCCGGGCCATAAAGATTCCCCAAAAGAAGAGCCTGCCTTTTGTAGATCATTAACTTTAGATTCCATACCCGCCATTGCGGTCTCTACGACTACGGGATCCAGACCAACTCCAGGTCTAAAAGAATTGATCAAGAGCTGACCTATGAGGATAGCACAAAAGGTTGTACACAAATAAAATAAAATAACTCGGACTCCCATTTTTTTAAGCGTTTGAGTGTCGCCTAAATTAAAGACTCCTAAAGCGAGTGAGCTAAACACCAGTGGAACTACGATCATAAAAAGAGAATAAAGAAAAGCTATACCTACAGGATCAAAAATATTTTTAACTATCCAAGTAGCTGCAGGAGCCGTTTCAAAAAGTTTTAAAAGGTAGCCCACAAGAGAGCCCACTACAAGGCCAACAAGGATTCCCCAACTTTTTAATTTTCCTAGAAACATAGGCCCATTATAGATAAACTTTTCATTAAAAAGGTACTAAGTTTTCAAAATGATTTAAAATTCTGACTAAATCAGGTCTAATTCTTGATATTTTATTTCACAGCTTGACATGAAGTGATTAATTTTGTTACTAGAAGCTTTCCTAAGGCTTCATTTTTTTTGAAGGCTCTGTTTCAGAAATGGTGGTGAAAAAGTGGAAGAAACCTCAAATACTCTCAATAGCCAAGACGGAAATGTAGAAAATTCCAAAGAGAATATTGTTGAGTCTTCTTATAATTCTGTCATGCAAGAAGAGGATATGGTTCGTCTCAGTGGTATTAAAGAAATACTCGATCTTAAAGAATCTGCCTATCCTGAATTTCACTTAGCTAAAAATAAAGCCCGTTTTCGTAAGAAGTTATCATGGTATAAAGCTAAAAGGGATTGGCTCGACATTGCTCCTTTTCACAAAGTGAATAAGCTTTTCAAACAGCAAACTAAAGAACTGGAAGGTATTCGGGCAAGTAAACTGGATTATGAAATGGAGTTAGAAACGGGATCTTTAACTCCTAGTCAACGTGCTTATAGGAAAGACGAATTAAAGATGTGTCGTGTGCATGAAAAAATGGCGATTCAGCTTCTTTCTAAAATTCAAATGAAAGTGCGTATTCAATCTCGCTAACCCATCTTCCTTCAAGTGTATAAGTATTCATCACTGAGACTTATAAAAAGTCTAGGATAGGGCTTTTTTTTTAAGTATTTTGAATAATGAAGCGGAGTGTTTATTGACACGAAGATATACCTCTAGAATAAAATGTATATATAATAATGTCGTTCAGGAGTTGTTAAAATGAAGAGGGTGGGGCAGTTTTTGTTGTTTGCTTTTTCAACATTGTTTTTGGTTCATTGCAATGAAAAGCTGGAGCTTCAATGCGGTTGTGAAGATAAAGGTCGTGATCAATATTTGGTTCAAGTTCGAGTGGGCGATGAAGCTACTGAATTTTTGAGGGAAGTGGAAAACCTTGATCAGAATAGAGAGATTGATATTTACGGTATATGTCTAGAGCAGGAATCTAATTCCATTTATTTTTGTGCTGAAAGCCGAGGCGACTATAGAGAGTTAGAAGAGCGTTTTCAGGAATTAAGTTTTAGAGACCAAGAATACAATTAACGCTATCAGTTGCAGGTTTTTCTTCCGCATTCTCCGTAGATTTCAATAATATGGTGTTGAAGTGAGAACTTGTTTTTTTTGGTAATGTTATGGATAAGATTTTCCATTTCATTATTTTGGAATTCCACAATTTTTCCACAATGAACGCAAGTAATATGGTGGTGATGATTTTCTGTTTTCAGCTCGTAACGGGCAGAAGTGTTGTTCATTTTCAACTTTGAAAGAATGCCCTTTTCGGTAATCGTTTTAATAAAGCGATAAATAGTTGCAAAACCGATATCTGGATGAGTTTTTACAACTTTTTCAAAAATTTCTCGTGTAGTTAGATGCGTTTTAGCTCCACTGCTGAGAGCTTTTAAAACAGCAAGCCTTTGACTGGTGATTTTTAAATCGAATTGTTGAAGCAGGGGTTTAAAGTAGCTCTCTTTAAAGCTAGGGCGAGGCTTGATGAGCTCATCTCGTACTGTGACCCCAGAAGGCAGGGAGCTTTCTTTTTTTGTCATTTTGTACTTTCTTGTTTAAATAAAGAGCATTATAGAGAAAAATAGAATGGCTGTAAATGAAAACAATTATCATTTTCCAGTAGAATTGGTCAAAAAAAAGGATTTTAAGTTAGTTTTATCTTTCTGATTGAGCTGGAGGAGGAGCCTTTTATCGTTTTATTCCTCTATTTATCTTAGAATTATCTTAGAAAAATCTTTTTTATTTCAAGGAACTATAGTATAGAATAGGGGAGAGTGACTGTGTTTTTTTGTACTACGTGGTATTTGTAAAATGGTAATGATTCGACTGAAGCGTGTTGGGGTGAAACGTAACCCTGTTTATAGAGTGGCTGTTGCGGATTCTCGTCGTTCAGTGTCTGGTAAGTTCATAGAAATTATTGGTCACTACAATCCATTTAAAAAAGATTCATTTATTATAAGTAAAGATCGCTATGACTATTGGATGAGTCAAGGTGCTCAACCGAGTTTACGTGTGAAAAATTTGTATAAAAATTTGTGATAAGAAAAGGAGAGAAAAATGGAAATGAGTATGACTGAAATTGTTTCAATGTTAATTAAAGCTTTGGTAGATGAACCCGACAAAGTCGAAGTTTCAGAAACTAAAGGTGAAAAAATTACTATATACGAAGCTCGTGTTGCAAAAAGTGATATGGGTAAGGTTATCGGTCGAAGCGGCCGAACTATCGAAGCTTTACGTGTTATTGTAAATTCTTGCGGAGCTAAAAGAAAACAACGTTGCAGCTTCCAGATCATTGACGACGAAAATTAAGTATATTCGATTAGGCTTTATTCGCTCTGCTCATGCTTTGAGTGGAGAGGTGGAGCTTCATTTGGATATTTCTGGAGAGTTTTTAGACTCTTTTCCTCCTCAAATTTATTTACGACGTTCACAGTCTGTTTCTCACTTTTATCTGAGTGAAGATTCTTCTTTAGAAAGCTGTGAAGTAGAGAAGGTTCGTCCTTTCAAAAAAGGGGCCTTGGTGAAGTTAAAAGGTTCGAACGACCGTGAAAGTGCTGAGAATTTGATTGGAATGTTGGTTTATTTTAATACGCAAGATGGAGATTTTGATTCCTCTTATCTGTTTTGGTTTTTGGGTTTTGAGGTATTTCGAGGAGATACACTTGAAAATTTAGGGGTGATTTCTCATTTTCAATCTCATAGTCATCAGGATTTAATGGTTGTTGAAAAGGGAGAAAAAAAGATAGAGATTCCTTTTATTTCTGATTATATTGAGAAGATCGATAAAGAAAATAAACAACTGATTTTAAATTTGCCGGATTTTTTTCCAGGTGTGGATTAATCGCTTTATAAAAAGTTTTTGTTCATTGTATCATTTTTTCGACATGGGAGTTTGCGGTGAAAACAATTAATGTATTAACTTTGTTTCCACAAATCTTTCAAGAGTACCTTAAAACAGGGGTTTTAAGGGGTGCTTACCGCAAAGGTTTATTTCATCTTCATCTGGTAAATATTAGAGATTTTGCAAAGGATCCACATGGTTCAGTCGATGATCGTCCCTTTGGTGGTGGAGATGGAATGGTGATGTCCTATGAGCCTTTAAAAGACGCCCTTCTTTCTATTAAAGAAAAGGGGCGGGTGGTTTTTCTGTCTCCTCATGGCTCAGTATGGAATCATCAAAGAGCCCGTCAATTGTCTAATCTCACAGAGCCTCTCTCGTTTGTCTGCGGCCGGTATGCGGGGATAGACAACCGTTGGATTCATCGTTATATCGATGAGGAAATCTCACTAGGAGACTATGTTTTGAGTGGAGGGGAGTTGGCTGCTCTTGTTGTTATGGAATCTATTTTGCGTTTTGTTCCTGGTGTTTTAGGTCATGAGGAATCCATGGATCAAGAAAGCTTTGAAGGATATGGGCTGCTGGAGTTTCCTCAATGGACTCGTCCTCGTGATATTATGGGCTATAAAATTCCTGATGTATTTTTTTCAGGGCATCATAAGGAGATAGAAAAAATAAGGTACTATCTTTCTTTATTAAGAACTTCTTTGTTGCGGCCTGATTTAATTTCAGAGGAAATGAGCGAAGACTTTAAAAAGGCTCATCACTGGTGGACGACTTTGACTCCTGAGGAGAAGAAGGCGTGTCAGCTGGATTCTCTATAAAAGCATTTTGAGCAGAGGTTTCATTTTCGTAAAAGGTGAGTTGACTTAGTTGAGTGGAATCAAAAACACGTTTGAACTCTTTACCTACACTACAAACTTTAAGCTTTGATGTTTGAGTCAGATGAGACATAATTTGCATTAAACTATTCAACCCTGAAGTGCCCACAAAATTAAGCTCTGCAAGATTAAAGATGACTTTTCTTTTATTGCAGTATTTTTTACAAGTTTCTTCTAAAGAGATAAAGTCTTCAATATCTGCAATTCCCTGTAGCCGAAATATCAGAATATCATCATTTTCTGTAATTTGAGTTTTCATTTCCTCTCATTATGATAGGTATAGGTAGGAATGAGACAGACTAGATTTTAAAATCAGGACTTTATAGATGGAATGGAATGAAAATTATTTGAAAAAGTTAAAAACTCCCCACATTGGGGTGGACGAAGTAGGTCGAGGCTGCTTGGCTGGTCCTGTTTGTGCTGCAGCTGTTGTTTTAAATAATCCAAGCTCTTCCTACAAAGATTCTAAGTCACTCACTCCACAGGTGCGTCAAATCTTATCGAGTGAAATTCAAAAAAACCATCAATGTGGAATCGGATTTGCTACTGTAGAAGAAATTGATGAGATTAATATTTTACAAGCTTCACTTCTTGCCATGAAAAGAGCAATTTTAAAGTTAGGGCTTTTTGAAGGAAGTGTTTTAGTAGATGGAAAACATATAATACCTAACTTAAATAAATTTATGCAAATACCTATAATTAAAGGGGATTCTTTGGTTTTATCTATTGCAGCGGCATCCATTGTAGCCAAGCATTTTAGAGATGAGTGGATGAATCGTTTAGACCAAGAGTATCCTGGGTATGACTTAGGTCAAAACAAAGGTTACGGAACAGCTTTACATAGAAAATGGATTCAGGAGAAGGGGCCAAGTAAAATTCACCGTCTTAGTTTTAAAGGGGTGAAGGAATACTTATGCCATCCATAGATCAGTTGAAAGGGCAGGCTTGCGAACGGACAGCTTTAAAACATTTTTCACATTTGGGGTATGAGTTTGTGGCTCAAAATGTTTTTCTTTATGGCATAGAAGTCGATCTTATTTTTAAAAAGTGTGGAGTATATTATATCGTGGAGGTGAAGTCGGATAACATTTGGAGAATGGAGTCTCCGCTCAGTCATTCACAAAGGATGCGGCTGGAAAAAGCTTCTCATTTGTTCAGCGAGTACAGTCAAAAGCCTGTTCGGCTGTGGATTGCTTTTGTGAAGAAAGAAAAAGTTCGTATTTATTCTTTAGATGGAGCTTCGGTTTCTTGAGGAGTTGCTTCTTTTGAAGGTGGCTCCTTTGTGAATATTTCAGATTTTTTTTCTTGTTGAGAAGAAAAGATAGCCGTCAGACGGCTTGCTCTTCCTTGAAGTTTTCGAATGTAGTAAAGTTTTGCTCTTCGCACTTTGGATTGAGATATGATTTCAATCTTGGCTAAAACAGGGCTATTGAGAGGAAAAGTTTTTTCCACTCCAACACCTTCGGAGATTTTTCTGACTGTAAAGGATTGATTTTTACCTTCTGTTTTAATCACAATGCCTTGGAAAATCTGAATACGCTCTTTTCCACCTTCCTTAATGTGAATATGAACATTCACCTTATCACCCGTGGAAGGAACAGGAGAGATAGGTTTGTGCCTGCTTTGAGTAATATCTTGAATAATTTTGTCCATCGTTTTCTTCTTGGTTTTTGTTGAAATGTAGAGGAGGACTTTATATCTTAAAAGAAGATACTTTTCAAAGTAAATTTTTAGAAGATTCTTTTTTTCTAAGATAATATTCGATATTGGCTGTTAAAAGAAGGAGAAGTCGATCATCAGGGTAGACATTATTCAAGGCTATTCGGACTTCTTGTATACATTTTTCTGCCGTTGAGGCGGCCTCAGGGTGTCCAATTAAAAGCTTCTGGTATCCGTTTTGAAGGGTGCTGACGAGTTCCTGATAGAAGGGATCAGTTTTTGCTTTGATGTAATTATTTTCAATTTTTTTCAATCTTAAAAAGACCAGAGGTTCTTCTTGTAAGTTTGAAAGATGTTTTTTTTCAATCAAAGAAAAATTCTTAATGTTTATTTTTTTAAGTTCAGTATAGTGTTTTTGAATGGAAAAAAGATAACATTCGCCGTTATCGCCCACAATACGATGTATCTTTAAAAGTTGAAGCTCCATTTGATGGTCATAGTAGAGGTGAGAAAGGGGAGTCAGAGGTTTAAGTCTGCCGTGCTGGATACTGTAGAGTGGAGAATGGACGAGAGTTTGAAGATCTCCATTTGATTTCATGATCAAGGCTATGGAGCTTTGCAATTCAAAATGGAGAGTGCGCACCGATTTATATTTATCTTGGTAATATTGGTTTAAAATTTCTAAAGCATCTTCTTTTTCATGAACGTGAATCACTTTAGAAAAAAGAGATTTTTGAAGTTGTTCAAATTCCATATCCAATAAGTTTTTTCTGTAAAAGGCATGCACTTCGTTGAGAATTTCTTTTCTCAAAGTTTGGACTGTGGAGCGGTAATGAGGTTCATTGAGTAGCCAAGAATAAAAATCTGTGATCATTTGATTTTCAAAGAAAGAATATTCTGAGGGGTAGAAATTTTGAATATAATTGAAAATCAATTGAACAGTGGGGAATTTGATTCGTTCCTCTAAATAATCTTTGAATTTATAAAGCGATATAGCCAATGAAATCTCCTTTTGAGGATAAACCACTTGCTTTTATATAGCCTTATCTTTAAACATGATATAGATTTTCAGTCTAGCTTATTTTTAAGGTACTCTTATGGCAAGGCAATTAACTCACGGATTTCATGGTAAAAAATTAGACGCTTCTTTTGAAGTCTCTCAGGAAGATTGGAACGAGCTCAAAAAAGAGGTTTTAGATATTCGCCTTCAATTGAAAAATGCCCAAGGTGGTCTTTCTTTTTTACACTCCAAACTGGTGCAAATGATGGATCGGGTGAGGGAAGACTTGAATCATTTAACAAAAAAACAACATCAATTTGAAGATTCTATATTCAAAAAGTTGTCTGATATACAGATAGAATTTGAGAATTACAAAAACAATCAAGAAGGCTTTATGACAAATCGAGTAAAGGAGCTTTTAGAACAGCATCAACAATTGGATCGAAAATATAAGTATGAGCTACAGGATTTATGTCAAAGCCTTACGGAACACTCTGAACAAGTGTGGAGTCTGACAGATCAGTTGCAGGAAATTAAAGAAGGACTTCGCTCTCCACCGTCTTAAAATTATCATATTTTTCTCACATGGGGATTTTTTCAGGATGCTTGTAATGAATCCACGCCACTACAGTAACACCAATAACAACAGCCATATCTGCAATGTTAAATGTCGGCCAAACCCAACCATTTGGCAGGTGAAAATCTAAAAAATCGATCACGTAATTAAAGTGAATACGATCGATAAGGTTTCCAATCGCCCCTCCAATAATGAAGGAGAGTGCCAGCACAGGAGTTTTCTCCTTGTGATTGATTTTTCTTAAAATATTAAAAATAATGAAGAAGGCGATCATCGGAAACAAGATAAATAAAACAGTGCGCAAAACAGAATTAGCATCACTAAACAAACCAAAAGCTCCTCCAGCATTTCTAATGTAGGTCAAATTGAAATAATTAGGAATGACTATGATCGATTCCCCCTCCACAAAATGAGTATGAATGTAAAGCTTTGTGGCTTGATCCAGTGCTGCTATGGCTGAAGAAAATGTAAATAAAATTAAGTACTTCATATATTCTTAACACATTTAGAACAAAGTTCCTCTGAGTTGACATTCGTGCTGTAAGCCCAACATCGCTGACATTTTTGACCTAAAGCCTTTTGAATTTGAATTTTTAATGCATCACCCTGATGTAAGTTCACTTGGGAAGCAATGAAGAATTCATTCAAATCCTTATAGTCTTTGAGAATATTATATGTTGCCGAAGGTAAGGTCAAATTGATCTGGGCTTCTAATCCAGAACCTAAGATTTTATTTTGTCTTTGGATTTCAATCTCTTTCATCACAGTCTGTCTAACTTGAAGTAATAAATTAAACTTATTATTTAAATCATTGTTTTTAAAAGATAATTTTTTAAAATTATCTAGAAATATGCTTTCTTCTTTCGGACCAGGCAGATGTTTATAAGCCTCTTCACTTAAGAAACTTGTGATAGGAGACATGAGAGTAAGTAAATTTTTCAGAAGATGGTAAAGGGCTGTTTGAGTCGATCTTCTCTCTATTCCATCAGCCTTAAAAGTATAGAGTCTGTCTTTAATAATATCGAGATAAAAAGAAGAAAGAGTGACTGTGAAAAAATGATTGAGTTGTTGATAAACTTTGTGAAACTCAAAGTTTTGATAATGGTTTAAAATATTATCAGAAAGTTCGTGAAGTTGGCTTAACACCCATTGATCCACTTCTTTCATTTCATTGATAGGAATGTTATTTTTTTGAGGATCAAAGTCGTGTAAATTTCCAATAAGAAAACGTACTGTATTTCTAAGCCTTCTATAAGTTTCTTTGATTCGACTGAACACTTCCTCACCACTGCTTATATCTTGAGTGTAATCACAGCTGGCCGCCCAAATCCTTAAAATCTCAGCTCCATGTTGTTTAATAATTTCTTCTGGAGAAATAATATTTCCTAAACTTTTACTCATTTTTCTTTTCTCTATGTCATAAAGAAAACCATGGGTAATAAGTGTTTTAAAGGGGCTTTTTTGATGAAGAGCAATGGAAGAATTAAGGCTTGTTTGAAACCAACCACGATGTTGATCGCTTCCTTCAAAATAAATATCTGCAGGAAAGATATTTTTTAACTTTTGTATGACTGTATGGCAAATACCACTATCCAGCCACACATCCAATATATCTTCTCCTTTGCTCCATTCTTTACTGGAGCACTTTTCACATTGAGTCCCAGAGGGGATCAGTTCTTCCACGCTTCTAGAAAAATAATACTCGATACCTTCATTTTCCATAGAGTCTGCAAGATCATTCATAAAAGAAGAGTTCAGCCATGGTTGGGAGCATTTTTTGCAGTAGAAAACGGGGATAGGAACTCCCCACATTCTCTGGCGGCTGAGACACCAGTCGGGGCTTTCTTGAATCATAGCTTTTAATCTATTTTGACTCCAAGCTGGAATGAATTTTATTTTTTGAATTTCTTTAAGAGCTGTTTCACGAATAGGAAGTGAAGGGTGGTCAAATTTTAAAAACCACTGATCAGTTAATCGGAAAATGAGAGGGGTTTTAGATCGTGGATTGTGGGGATAGCTGTGCTCGATTTCTTCTTCGTGTAAAAAATGTGAAGATTTCTTAAGCCTTTCAACAATAAGTTCGTTGCACTTTAAAACATTTTGTCCTTCGTATTCTGGAACTTCATTCGTGAACTGTCCTTTTTTATCGACAGGACAAGTGGCGGGGATGTTATATTTTTTTCCAATAATAAAGTCTTCAGCACCGTGTCCTGGAGCTGTATGCACACAACCTGTTCCTGCTTCTTGAGTGACATGAGTTCCTAAAATCACAGGTGAAATTCTTTCGTAAAAAGGATGTTTGTACATTAAAAACTCAAAGTCTTGTCCTTTAAATTGTTTCTTAAGTTTAAGTTTTAAAGTGCATCTTTTTTGAAAAGCTTTATGAAAATAAGATGCAATAATCAAATGCTCTTTGCCGGATTCATATAAACCATAATCCATTTCGGGGTGAAGACAAATCGCTTGGTTTGCTGGAAGAGTCCAAGGTGTAGTGGTCCAGATGACAAAGGAAGTAGAAGGGGGAAGTACAGTTTTATTTTTAGGTTGAGAATTTAAAACTTCAAATTTCACATCCACTGCAGGGCTTTTACGAGGATAATACTCCACTTCAGATATAGCGACAGCCGTTTGAAGTTTCATGCACCAATGAATAGGTCTTTTTCCTCTATAAAGAAGTTTTTTGTCGTTTAATCGAGCTATGACTCGAATTTCTTCAGCTTCATAGTAGGCATTCATTGTGAGAATTTTATTTTTCCAATCTGCAATGACCCCCAGTCTTTGAAATTGCTCTTCTTGAATTTGAATCCACTTTTGAGCTTCATTACGGCAAGTTTTTCGAACTTCTTGGGGTTCACGGCTTTTTGTTTTTTTCAACGCCCTCAATTCAATCGGAAGACCGTGGCAATCCCATATAGGAGTAAAAGCGCAGGGTCGTCCAAAAAGCCACGCTTGTTTCATGAGCATATCTTTTAGAAGTTTATTTAAAGCAGTGCCAAGGTGGATGCGTCCGTTCGCATAAGGAGGGCCATCAATGAAATTTAAAGGAGTGTTGCCTTTATATTTTTTCTGAACTTTATCGTGTATAGACTCTTTTTGCCAGAATTGAATATACTCAGGTTCCTTTTGAAGCAATTGACCTCTCATAGGAAATGATGTTTGAGGGAGGTGAATAGGATATTTCTTCATAGTTATTCTTGTTTTGAATAAAAAGGGACTCTATCATAGTTATAAAATCTTTCAACATATTTTTTTTTGATCTACCGATAAGTCTAATAAGAATATGTAAGGAGAATAAGAAATTGAAAGTGTTGGCTGTAAATAAAAAAGCTCGATTTGAGTATACACTTGTTGATAAGTTTGAAGCGGGTTTAGTCCTTAAAGGAACTGAAATTAAATCTCTTCGTGAGGGAGGATGTCAGTTGAAGGATTCCTATATCGCTTTGAGAAAAAATGAGTGTTATCTGCAAAAGGCGCACATTAGTCCTTATCGGCCGGCGAATATTAATAATCATCATCCGGAGCGGCTTCGTAAACTTCTTTTGAATGTTCATGAAATTAATAAAATTCAAGGAGCTTTGCAAAAAAAAGGACTCACTTGTATTCCTGTAAAAATATATTTAAAAAAAGGTAAAGCAAAATTAGAAATTGCTATTGCTCAAGGGAAAAAGAAGTGGGACAAAAGAGAATCATCGAAAAAGAAAAGTCAAAAAAGAGAAATGGAGAGACATTTAAAAAGATCTTTTCGGTAGATTAAAAACTTTCTCGATTTCTTTATTTGTTAAGTATTTTGCTTCTCCTTTTTTCAGCGAGCCGAGTGCTAGCCCTCCAAGAGCTGTTCGTTTAAGTCTTTTTATACTGAGCCCCACTTTTTCGAACATATAGTGAAGTTGTTTATTTTTTCCTTCTGTGATTACAATTTTTACCCATGTTCCAGATCGAGGATGAAGAGATAAAGCTTTGACACGTCCGCCTTTTGGTATGCTTACGCCTCTTTTGAGTTTTTGAATTTGACTTTCTTTAATTTTATTATTGAGTTGAGCGATATAAGTTTTTGGAATTTTAAATTGAGGCATCATCACTCGGTGTGCGAGATCTCCGTCGTTAGTTAAAAGAATGAGCCCTTCAGTATTCCAATCCAATCGACCCACCGCAAACACTTTTACTTTTAACCTTCTAAAGTAATGAAAGATAGTCATTCTATTTTTAGGATCATCTGTGGTGGTGAGAGTTTTTTCAGGTTTATGAAAGGCGATATAAATAGGTTGAGTAAAAGGACGAACCATTTTGGTGTTCACTTTTACTTGATCTTTGTGAACTTCTACAAGGGTGGACAGGGATTGAACTTTATGACTGTTCACACGGATTTTATTATTTTTGATAAGTTGATCCGCTTGTCTTCGAGAGAAGTTTGTGTACTTAGCAATAAAATGATTCAGTCGTATTTTATTTTCAGGTTTTAAGTTTTTCTTTCTTGAAGAAACGGAGCTCTGAGATTTTTTTTTATTCTGAAGTTTTTTTTGAGTATAGGTTTTCATAGTTCAACTCTCATGTTATAAAAATTAAAGGTACTCTATATGGAATATGAAAGTAAAGTTTTTTTATACCTAAAGATTTGATGCTATTTTATGTTTTAAGACGTATTAAGATCTATTTTTGTAGAGTTTGAATCCTTTGGTATAAATCTATAAATTTCTCAACAGATAATTCTTCAGCTCTCGCAGTGGGTGGAATTTGAATCTCATTAAAAATGGAAGGGATTTTTTCTCCAAATTGGTTCTTTAGTTTTTTGAGTAGAATTTTTCTTTTTTGAATAAAACATAATTTCACAAAAGAATAAAAAGGAGAGATCGAAACAGGAGCTTGAGGTTTTCTTTTAAAAATTAAGACACATCCGTCTACCTTTGGAGAAGGGTAATAATCAGAAGCCGGAATCGAAAGAAGTTTTTTCATATTCCATACATATTGAGTGATGACAGATAAAGAGCTGAAGCTTTTTTGACCTGAAGGTGAAAGCATACGCTCTGCCGTTTCTTTTTGAACCATTAAAACCATAGAGTTTACTTTAGGCCATTCAATGGAGGAGTGTACAATCAATCGATTTGAGATATGATAGGGGAGGTTTCCGACTAAAGTAGAATGAGCAGGGAAGTGCTCTGAATTAATTTTTAGTGCATGAGTTTCTAATACATCTAAATTTTTCTTCTTCCAAAATTGGGCAAGTTGAGCGTCCAACTCTATCAGTTGTAGTGGAATATTAATTTTTATGAGAAACTCAGTCAGACTTCCTAATCCAGGGCCGACTTCAATCACTTTAGAAGGTTTGAGTTTTTGAATTTCGGATACCATTTGCTCCGAAACCCAAGGGTTAATGAGGAAGTTTTGCCCTAAAGATTTTTTAGGAGAAATTCCTAAAGATTTAAGTCTTTTTTTAATTTCAATTTTATTCATTGAATTTACGTAAGTTGAAAGAAAAATTATAACAAGATTTTTATCAAATAGGAGAGTGAGAGACGACATGAGAATCTTTTTTCATCTCTTGAAGTATTTGTTGCATAATAAAGATTTGTTCTGCATGATATTTTTTCCATGTTTCAATATTTTTAATACCTACTCTCATTTTTTTATACTCCATGTTTCGATTTTGAGCTGTGATCATTTTTTGCTGATGAAATTGAGTGAACATATGCCCAAGGCTGATGAGGAAAACTCCGATACAGATCAAAGCAATATATCGATCAATGGTAGTCATTTTTTTTATATACAAAAGGGTTTTACTAGCTTTCATCTAAGACTCCTGTTCGCATCATATAGCAGGTTCTTAAAAAATACTAATAAAATTAAATTTATAGAAGAAAAGATGTAAATTTTTCAATGTATTTTAAAATTTTATTCTCTTTTCAGATGGTGATTTTATCCACTAAAGAAGTCGAAAATATTAGCTAATTTAGAGGTAGAAGTTTGATAAAATTCTGTAAATTTACATTTTGAACAAGTCACTGTAGAAAACTTCTTGTTTTGAACATTGAAGTATTTTGAAAAACCTCCTCCAGTAGCTGCCATCTTGCCAGTTTTATATTCATGGTGATTACATTTAGTACATCTCCAATTAAAACCTTCCATAAACACCTCCTTAGTTTATTGTACCCAAAATCTAAAAACCATCCAATAGTACCAGTATATTCTGTTTTGGTACTTATGACAATTGAAAAATTCCTTTCATCCCTTTTCCCTTTAAACAAGAATTTGATAAAACCTAGATTTACACGAGTTCAATTAAAATAAACATAAAGTTAAATTCATGAAACTTTATATGCCTTATAAAAAGTCATAATTTAGGAATAATTTACTTTAACACTACTTATCATAATTGGTTATTTTAGTGGTTATTTTGGATAGATTCTTTTATTAATTTAGATTTTGGAGGTGAATTATTATTTCTCGTGAATCATGGTCCAATCGTTGGTTTTTTATTCTTGCAGCTGCAGGTTCTGCAGTGGGTTTAGGAAATATATGGAAGTTTCCCTATATAGCTGGTGAAAATGGAGGAGGAGCTTTTGTCGTTATTTACCTTATTTGCGTGGTGGCTATTAGTTTTCCTGTGATGATAGCAGAAGTTTTAATGGGGCGTTTAGGGCAAAGCAGTCCTATCCACACCATGCGAATTTTAAGAGAGCGATATAAGAATTCAAGAGTATGGTCTCTTATTGGGTGGATGGGAATTTTAAGTGGATTTATGATTCTTTCCTATTATGCAGTGATTGCAGGCTGGGTGATGCACTATGTGTATCTGATGGGGAAAGGAATTTTTCATGGAGCTCAGTCTGAAGTGGTGAGTAGTGTTTTCTCTCAAATGATACAAAACCCTTACCTACTTATTTTTTGGCTGACTGTCTTTATGGGCATTAATGTATTTATTATTGCAAGAGGAATTTCTCGAGGGCTTGAGCTTTTTATTAAATGGTCTATGCCTCTTTTATTTTTACTTCTCGTTGTGTTGTTGGGTTATTCTATTTTTTTTGGTGAGATAAGTAAAGGTTTTACATTCTTATTTTCTTTTAACTGGAAGGATGTTCATACATCTAGTGTTTTAGCAGCTATGGGACAGGCCTTCTTTTCTTTGTCTTTAGGTATGGGGGTTATTATGGTTTATGGCTCTTATTTGTCTAAGAAAACCTCTATCTTTGAAACGGTGAGTTTAGTGGTAGTGCTGGACACGTTGGTGGCATTGATTATGGGTTTGATTATTTTTCCCATCGTGTTTGCTACAGCAGGACTTCAACCAGATGAAGGGGTGGGTTTGCTTTTTAAGGCTTTACCTTTGGCGTTTGGGCATCTTCCGGCGGGATCTTTTTTTGGAACCTTCTTTTTCTTATTAGTCCTTTTTGCAGCACTCACATCTGCGGTTTCTTTATTGGAGCCTATAATTTCTTATTTAACAGAACAGTATCGAATAAAAAGAGTTTATGCAGCGATAGGTTGTGGCTTTGTGTGTTGGTTTTTAGGTTTAGGAACGGTGTTCTCGTTTAATATATGGAGCGATTTTCATATTATTTCTTCTTTGACCATATTTGGAGTTGTGGATAATTTATCTCAAAACGTTTTACTTCCTTTAGGGGGTTTGCTATGTGCTCTTTATGTGGGTTATAAATTGCCAACAGATACACTGTTGGAAGCGTTGAATATTAAAAATAGAGCTTACTTTTATTTGATCAAAGGTTTTGTGGGAGTGATTGCTCCTATAGGTATTTTGGTTATCTTTTTGAACTCTTTTAATCTGTTTTAATCGATAAGGTCATATAGGACTTTAAGAAAAAAAGAAGGTAAAAAATGAAAATAACTCGTTCTAAAGGTTTTCTTTCTATTGTTCATCGCCTTATACTCCATCAATCTTTTCTAAGAATTTTTTTGGATTAATATAGTATTTATATCCTATTGACAAAAAGAGGATAGCTAACAAACTAAAACCAATAATAAAAGAAGCATTTCTAGATGGGAATTCAAAAGCAAGTTCTGAATATGATAATAAAGCAAACAAAGCAACACTGCATACAGCCACAATACATTTATGAGCAATAGTGTTAGATTTTTTTAATATCTCAATACTTTTAGATTTTTTAACATCTTTGGTTTTTTTGATCTGGTCTATTAAATCTTTTAAATGGGATTTAGTGAAGTAAATACTAATAGATAAAAAGATACCAGAAAGGATAAAAAAGTAAGACATAGTATTTGCTAAATCTTGAAAGGAAGATATAGACGAGAACATCATTTTTAGTCCAAAACCTAACCCCAATATAGCGAGTAAGCTATGTTGGAAAGGTGTTAATATAAGCCTATAACTTTTTTCAGTAGTTAATAATTTTTTTCCAGATCCAGTATGTTCCAATCTCTAACAAAAGAGAGTAAAATAAAATAAGAAGCAAAGAATAATCCTATTTTTAAAAACACCATATATCTTACCCTCTTAAACCCTCTTAAAAAAAAATACTACAATTTTAGCTTTTACACCCTTAAAACGGGATAGTCCATCCCATAGTGCACATACTCATCAATTGAATGAAGATCAGAGAGCTGTTTTTTCTATCATACGGAGAGAGAGGGATTCGCCTACTACAGTTGTTCGCATCCAGCTCACAACTTTGCGTAGGCTCACTTCAAGCGCTAAGCAAAACATCTAGTTTTGCTTCTCCATATTAATTGTTTTCACAGTCAACATGGATCGCTTTTTCACTTCGAATACCCCATTATGGTAAAAAAGGTATAACATCTTCGATATCATACCTTTTCTATCATACGGAGAGAGGGGGATTCGCCTACTACAGTTGTTCGCATCCAGCTCACAACTTTGCGTAGGCTCACTTCAAGCGCTAAGCAAAACATCCAGTTTTGCTTCTCCATATTAACTGTTTTCACAGCCAACATGGATCGCTCTTTCACTTCGAATACCCCATTATGGTAAAAAAGGTATAACATCTTCGATATCATACCTTTTCTATCATACGGAGAGAGGGGGATTCGAACCCCCGAGATGCTTTTACACATCTATACGCTTTCCAAGCGTACTCCTTCAGCCACTCGGTCACCTCTCCTATCTCATCAGTAGTAAAAACATAAAAACTTAAGAGCCTAAAATGAGATTAATTTCTTCAATTACTTGATCATTATCCTCAGTCAATAACATATCTTCTACTACTCGCCTCATATTAGAGGATGCTTCAATCACTCCTAAATAGTTTAAAGACTGTAAACTTTGTAAGCGAATCCAAAAATTAGAATGATCTAAATTTTGAACTATTTTAAATAATATTTTTGCATTCGAGACATTAGAATAAGCCAATCCATAAGTAGCGTAGTACACCAATCCTAAATCCTTACTATTTAAAAAAGATGACATCTTTTTTAAAACCTTAGGATCTGTAGCCTGAATATTTCCTAAAGTTTTTAATACCTGATAGCAGTCCACTCGATGGGATTTGAGTTTTTTTTCACAGTATCGAATTAAATCTTTTTGCATATTTATCGTATTTAAATCAAGGACATCCACAGTTAGAACATTACTTATATTCTTCAAGTAATTACTTCCTAAATCATCATAATTTATTATAATATCTGAAGAATTTAACATATTTTCATTAACTAAAGTGTTTAAGATATCAAAAGACTGAGTGCTAGATTTATGAATCAGAGGGAGAAGATTATTTCTGAGTTCTTGTTGATACTGAGATTCACTCATCCAATGCATCATATACAGAAAATGCAGAATTTGAGACTTCATGTAAAATAAATTAGAACTTAAGTTTGTGTATGCTTGAATAAAACTGTCTCTGGATTTTATTTTTTCTCTTTGAAGTTTTTGAAAAAGTCGCAGTGAAGATTCATTCAGTAAATCTTTGTTATGAACTAAAAAATCCTTGATAGCTGAGAAAGCAAAGAATTCTGAATTTTTGTCAAAAAGAGTATAAACAGTTCTCATCTTTTTAGAATGGCTGAGCTGGCTGTCATACAAAGAACAGAGTTGTTTGTAGGCAGGGTATTTAGAGTGAGACCTGCTCATTCCAAACCCTTGTTGAGTAGCACTTAAAACATCAAAGGCTTTTGAAAAATAAGGAGTTGTTTTTTTATTCGATTTATATTTTTTTAAGTAATTGATATAATTTCCATACCGAGACTTAATAGAAGAAAAATAATTTCTTAGAGCTCTTTCAGACTGGTGGCCGTAGGGACTGATTTCTTTAAAGCCGTAAATACGAGTGTGGGGTTCAAAAATATGCTCCATTCGATCTTTATAGGTGGGGTTAAAGTCAGAGTATCGAGAAGCAACTATTGTTTCTGCAACGCTAGGATACATATTATGTTCATTAATAAGAATATCCAGATATTCATCGGATGTACGATAAAGTTTTTCCTTTCCCGCCATCGTATTGCAGCCGAATAAGAACGCTTCTTTGAGTTGACTAAACACTCGAGGGCATTGATTTTGACACGCTATTTTTTCCAACTCATAGACAGAAAGTATATGTTTATTATCTGTTCCGAAAAACATATCTGCAAAGTGACCAGAAACAACCAATATATCACATTGAACATCAGGATTCTGACATACCTCACTGAACCACTGAGTTTTTGAAGAGGAGTTAATGTTATAACTTTGGGGCGCCAACTCAATGAAATTAAAATCCCTAGAAGAAAGATGTTTCTTAAATATTTTCATCTCATTATCTGAATTAAGGGTTATGGAGCAGACCTGTAGCTTCTGGGCTAAACTTGGCAACGTTATAAACAAGACTAAAAGTAAGCTGAAATTTTTCATTCTCCCATTATAAAAGGTTATGCAAAGCATCATGCAATATTTATTTATTTTTGACAAACTCAAAGAATGTTTGAAAAAATTAAATCAAATAGTTTTAGAGTTTAGTGGATGTTTTATAAAAAATCTTTAGATCGAAGGAATTCCAAGGATTGGAAAACAATTCGGTCTATTCCTGTACCTTTATCTTCGTTGAAAAATGTGGATTTTGTTAGCGATTCATCGACAAACTCTAAAGTTCTTCCTTTAAAAATTGTGGAAAAAGAAAAACTATCTTCGCAAGAACAGCCTTCTTCACAAAATATTTCTTTCCAACAAAAAAAAACTTCTCCTTTTGCTATTCGACAGCTCAAAAAACAATCTCGAGTTTACAACAAGATTCTTAATCAAAAACTTAAAAAAGTCTCTCAAGGATTTCAGAAAAAATATGATCGAAAAATTTTAGAGCTTAACCAGGAACACCAAACAGAAATTAAGATGCATGAGGATCAATTGGAAATCCTTAGGCAGCAACATGAACAAGAGGTTGAGGTTTTTGATTTAAAATATAAAGCTCAAGAGTTGCAGTGGAAATCGGATCGGGAAGAACAAGCACTTTCTTTAAAGACAACTTCAGAAAGTGTGGCTAAAGTTAAAAAAGAATATGAAGTTCAAATTCATGTCTTAAAGCTTCAACACAAGGAGGAGCTTTCTCGATTAGAAGAAAAGCAAAAAGAAAACATACTTTTGCAGAAAAAAGAAGATGAAAGGACTCAAAAAGTTCGAAATCATTATGAAGATAAAATAAACGAACTGCAAAAAAACTTTAATGCTAAATTGAAAGCTTTGCATTTATCTTACCATCAGCGATTAAAACAAAAATCTTCACCTTTTGAAAACTCAAAAAACTCTCAAGTGCAAAAATTAAAGGAGAATCATGAGCAACATATTGAAGAATTGCAAAAAAACTTTGATGCTAAAGTTCATGCACTTCGTCTTCAACATAAGGAAAAGATTCAACTGATTCAATCTCAAGAGTCTGTTAAAAATCTAAAACAGATCCACCAAGAAGAAACTTCTGAACTCAAAAGAAAACATCATGGCGAAGTGGTTCATCTCAAATTTGATTATGAACAAAAAGTTTCATTATTAAAAAAAGAACACGAAGCGGATGTTCGATCTGTCAAAAGAAGCTTTCAAGCTGAAGAAGGAAAACTCCTTCAACAGCTCAAAGAGGCGGGTCAAAACCATCTTCATCAACAAACAGCTATTAAAGAGGAATATAACACAAAAATTGAATCTTTACAAAATGAGCATCAACATGAAATGAATGAGACTCAAGATCGAATCACAGAGCTTCAGAAAAAATATAATGAGCAAAAGGATCTTTATGCAGAAGCTCAAAGTAAAAAAGAATATTCTCAACAAGAATTTAATCAACTGACTCAAGAGATTAAAAATCTGCAAGAGCAATATAATAAAGATAGACAAGTATGGGCTCAAAATTTAGCAGATTTAAAGACGAAGTACTATGAAGAAAGAATTATTGTCAGAAGCAAGGCCGACTCTGAAAGGCAAAAACTTCTTTTAGAATTTCATGCAGAGAAACTAAAATGGGTGGAAGATTCGGATCATCAAGTAGAAGCCTTAAAACAAGAACACGATCAAGAATTAGAAAGACAAGACGATCAACATCAAAAATTCTTAGAGGATTCTCGGAAAACACAAGATAAGGAATTACAAGAAATTAAAGATCAGTATCAAAAAGATACTAAAGAGTTTCGGTATGACTCCGTACAACAGTTGCAATCTACTATTCAAAAATATCAAGATCGCATTCAGGAAATGGAATCTTCTTTTTCAAGCCGTCTGATAGAGCTTAAAACAGCACATGAAAAATATGTCTGTCGATTAAGTCGTGAAATGGAGAGTGCTTTGATTGCAGAGAAAAATAAAAACAAAGAATTGATTGAGATTTATGATCGAGATACTGTTAATATTCAAAAAGAACTTTTCAGTTTGCAAAATAAACATAAAATTCAAGAAAAAAGCTTTAGTCAGATAACAGAAGAAAATAAGACTTTATTCCATCGACTGAAGACATTGCTCGAAGAATCCAAAGAGTTAAAAGAACACAATAAAACATTGCAGCTTTCTTGGGATGAGATGTCTCGTCACTTGGAAGAGAAGAAAAAACAAATTCAAGCTCTTCAAAAATTGAATCAACATGTGAGTCAATCTTTGTTCCAAATCAAGAAAGAAGTTTTGGAAACAAAAAAATCAGAACCAAAAGAGACTTCACATGCCACAGTCAGCGATATGGAGCTCTTCTCTGATCTTCGTTTGTTCTAACGATCAAAGACACGAATCGGCTTTTGACAAAAAGTGCAACAGAAAAATTTTAAACGGAAATAACTTCTTGAACTTCTGGTACTTCTTGTCGAATAAGTTGTTCAATACCTTGCTTGAGTGTGAACTCTGCACTTGGACACCCTGAACATGCACCTTTTAGTTCGACATAAAGTTTTCCATCTTTAAATTTGGAAAATTGAATAAAGCCGCCGTCTCTTTGAACAGCCGGTTGAATATCTTGATTAATGATGAATTTAATTTTTTCTACAACGGTAGAATGAGGTTGAAGTGGTTGAGAACTATGATTTTTGGATTGGACAAGCGGGGAGCCTGAAAGTATAGATTCTTTCATCATGTGTATTAAAGGTTCTTGAACCGGTTCCCAATCTACCCAGTCTTCTTTAGTAACAGTAATAAAGTTTTCTCCAATAAAAACGTTTACGATCCAAGGTAAACTGAGCAGTTTATAAGCTAATGTGGATTGGTTTTGCGCCTTCTGAGCACTGTTGCATTCGTAAGGCTCTTTGGTAAGAGTTTGATTCACCATAAACTTTAAAGCATTAGGATTAGGTGTTTTTTCTGCTGTGATTTGAATCATAAGTATAATGTGCGATATGAAGGTTAAAAAGTAAATACTTTTTTATAAAAAACTTAAAAGAATTGATACCATTTCTTATTTGATGAAGATTCAAAGATTAATTCAGCAGCCTGAGGGCTTTCTTCAGTAGATGTTGTTTGTAGTTTAAAAAACTGTCGCTCGTTTGAAGTTTTACTTTTTATAATAGTTGGTAAAGTCACAGATTTTATTTCAACATTTGCAGGCCAATTAAAATCATAAAAAGGAAGATCAAAGTTTCGCATAAATTGCAGCCAAGTGACTAAAGCTCCTGCGGAGCCTGTCAATTCATGAGGAGTATTGTCATCATAACCTATCCATACTCCAGTTAACTTTTGGGGTGTAAAACCTATAAACCAAGAATCTCGTTCCTGGTTGCTGGTTCCTGTTTTTCCTGCGGTAGAGTAAGGCCAGAAAGGCTTGATCCACCGAGCTGTACCCGATTCAATAACTTGTTTCATCATGCCGATCAGTACGGCGACTTTTTCTTCAGGAAAAACTTGTTGTGGAGTTCGGATGCTTTGATAAAGAATTTTTCCATCAAAACTTTCTATTCTATCGATGAAGGAGAGCTTCATATAAGATCCCATTCGAGCGATCGTGGAATACATTTGTACAATTTCTAATGGAGAAAGCTCTACAGAGCCTAAAGTCAAAGAGGGTAAAGGCTCTATAGGAGAAGTGAGACCTAATTTTTCAAATGTGAGTATGATGTTTTTTAAACCCACATCTAAACCTACTCGCACACTGGCTGTGTTGAGAGATTCTTTGAGAGCAAAGTATAAAGGAACAGTTCCAAAATACTTATTATTATAATTGTTTGGAGACCATTTTTTAATCGTGAGGGGTTCATCTTGAACGAGAGTTAGTGGGTTGATATCTGTATGTACTAGAGCTGATAGGTATGTAAGGGGTTTTACTAAAGAACCAATAGGTCTTTGAGCTTCAATGGCTCTGTTGAAGGGGCTGTGTATAAAATCTCGTCCGCCAACAAGAGCGCGAACTTTATTGGTTTCTAAATCGATAGATATTAAAGCTCCTTCAAGAGGTTTTTTATCTTTCTTTTTTTCTAATCTACTTAAAGTTTGCTTCAAAGATTTTCTTGCATGGTGATGAGCTTTCATATTCATTGTGGTATATACTTTTAAATCATCACCCCAATCGATTCCTAAGGTTTGAAGCTCTTTATGTACAGCATGCACAAAGTAAGAAGCTTTATGACTTTGAAGAGATGTTCTTTTTTTCGGCAATGATTTTTTGAGTGCTTGATTCAGATCTTCTAAGAAAATAGTATTTTGTTTATACATTTTTTTTAAAATAATATTTCTTTTGCTCTTCGCTCTTTTAGGAAAAGAAAAAGGATTGAGTCTTCCAGGAGAAGGGAGTAGCGCAGTGAGTAAAGCACATTCTGAAAGGTTCATACGGTTGAGTGGTTTATTGAAGTAATACTGAGAGGCTGATGCAAACCCGTATAGGCTATAAGAACCTGTTCCTCCCATGTAAATGGTGTTCAGATAAAGTTCTAGAATTTGATCTTTAGTGAGTTTTCTTTCTAGAACCAAAGACATCAGTATTTCAATCCATTTTCTTTTGAAAGATTTTTCAGCATTTAAAAATCTATTTTTAATCAATTGCTGAGTAATAGTGCTTCCACCTTGTGTGATTTTTCCCTTTAAAATATTTTGAATAAATGCACGAGCAATTCCTGTAAGGCTGACCCCTTTATGTAATATAAAGTTCTCATCTTCAGAGGTTGTGATGGATTGTAAGCAAAGATAGGGGACTTCGGTGAGTTTAAAACGTTTTCTAAAGTGTAGGGATTCTCCTTCGCGCTGAGCAAGCAGTAGAGGATCGAGAAGAATAAAAGAGACGAGGTTAAATGGAGAACCTTGATATAATTTGATTTTTTTCTTTTGATATTCCATCATATTTTTTGTATGAGGAAAATCTTTATTCATCCATATAATACAATCTCCATTGCTGTTGGTTTTAAGAGATTTGCATTCTAGAGCTTTGAGAGAAATAAATTCTCCTGGTTTAAGTTTTCGTATAGAGTTTTGCTGAATATAATTTCTAAGATACAGTTCTTCTTTTAGTTTCTCAATAGAATAGAACTCATGATCTTTTATTTTTTTAGGAGAAGAATAATATTCCAAAGAAGGTGGGAACCAGCCTGTTTGAATTGTTTTTTCAATTTTATAGTCTAAACTTTGAAAGATCAGGTATCCCTGTATGAAAATCGCTAAAGAAATGAAAATAAGAAGATAAAATAATCTTAAGTAAAGTTTTTTCAAATTAATCTTTTTAAGACCTTTGTTGGTGCTGTGTTATTTTTTCTAATTCTTGACAGATATTTATTATTCCTGTCAACTCAAAGTATGAGATGGACAGAACAACATAGCTATTGGTTTGCAAAATCCTTAGTCAAAAATATAAAGAAGAATCCGTCTATTCAAGTTTTGCAGAATGATTCAGTAGTGATTCAAGAGGTCTGTCGTGCCATTTCTGAAGACCTGTTGAAAGAGCAGGAATTAGAAAAAGAAGTCGTTAGAATGCTTAATGATTTGGAGGAAAGCCATGGAACATCGTTTAATCGACAAAAAATGCGTTCCATGTTGAGACAAAAATTAGCTGAAAAAAAAGGAATTATTTTATGATACTTTCCGATGCTCGACAAAGTTATTGGATACATTTGGTCGTGGACTCCTTAGAGGCCACAGGTCTAGTGGCTTATGGAGATAAAGATAAAGCGGTTCAGGCTACACGGGTCACATTGAGTCATTGCCTCAGAGAATGTGAGGAAATGGATTCAAAAGTGAAGGAGAAGATATCCTCCTTGAAAAAACAAGTGGTAGAGGGGAGTTCTGAATGGGATGTTCTTTACTGTAATTATCTGGAGGATGAGATGGTTCGAAGAGGTCTAGTTCCTTTAAAAAAAAGAAATCTCAGTTCTCATTAAGATTTGCTTTTTTATTTTTCATATTTGATAATATATTCATTCTATTTTCAAGGGGGAAAACATGGCTTTTAATCGATTCAAAAGTTTAGTCTTATTTTCTATTTTATTTCCTATTTATTCTTGGGCTTTTCAACTGGATTGGTCTGGATACTATTTAGGTAAGGTTTACTATGATTATAATCTTAGTGAAAAGATCTCTCAGTTTGCAGTTGAGCAGTATATGTTGATGGATTCTGTGGCTCGTGTGTCTGATGGATTGTCTGTGAACTCTCGTTTGCTGCTCGGCTTTAATAAACCTGCTACATTTGGTTTTTCTCGAACAAAAAACTTTATTCACAGCTCCAATACTCAGATAATTCAATTTAACCCCGTTTATTTTTACACTCGATACAACAATGAGTTTGTACAGTTGGAGTTTGGTCGTATGCCTTTTGATTTTGGTTTAGGGCTTACTTATTCTTCTGGAGACCATTTTTTAGAGCCGGCTTACGATGTTCGTGATGGAGTTTCTATAAAGATTGAGTATGATTCTTTTTATGTGAAACCTTATGGTATCGTTTACTTTAAGGAACAAATAGGAGATCAAGAGATTGGAACAGGTCGTGATTTTTCTTTGGCTTTGGAAGTAGGTTATAAAGAAAAGGGTTTAGAGATTGGAGCTTTACATAAAACGAAAATTATGAACTCTTTTAATGATTTAAGTAGTTTTGAAAATTCACCTTATCGATCAGAGAGTACGACAAATGTATTTGGTCATTATGACTATGAGCCTTTTAGTTTTTCAGCAGAGTGGGGTTCTCAAGAAGAGTGGAATCAGCACGCAGGTGTGTTGCAGGCTGATTGGAAAACGAAATTTCATTCTCTTGTGGTGAGTTTGGTTGGAGCCTATGTTACTGAGGATTATGTGGCCAATGCAAATTGGAATCCTAGTTTTATTCTTTGGGATTATTTTTACTTTGTTCTGGGTGAAACTTCAGAAGGACACAGCCTGGGACTTAATGACTCTATTGTAATTTCTCCTTCTTTGAATTTTGACTTAATGGATAATTTTAATGTTAGGCTTGTGCATATATGGATCACCAATCGATCAAATAAGAATATGAAGAATCATGAACTGCAAACTGTTTTGACTTATGATTCTAAAAAAGGTCTTAAGTGGGAAAATAAGTTTGGATTTATTCTTATAGAAAACCGTAATCGTGTGGCAGCTCGTTCTTCTGCAGTCGTTCACTTTTAGGCGCGGGTGGTGAGTTGATCTAAAATAGCAATGCGTTCTCTGATATATTGAGAATTATCCAAGCTTTGAGCACTATCGGGGTTTCTTATATATTGATCAAAATATTGCAGGAATTCATTCATTTTTTGCTGTGTTTGTGCATTGGGATTATTGTCAAGTCGCTCTTGTAAGATAGTAATGTTTAGCATATGTCTTAAAAGATATTGATCTTCTATTGTTACAAGTTTTTTTATTTTCAGAAAGTTTTCCATTTCAGTGATAAATTGTGGGGCAAGGACATTACTTTGAACTCCTCCCCATAATTGAAGGGAGAGTTGGTCGTTGATTGCACGAGATTGTGCAATACTTGCATCCAGTTGTTTTATTCGAGCCTGCAAAGCACAAATTCGAGAAAGATAACTTCCTGCTGTAAGTTCGGAAGAGCAGGCTTTTAAACTTCTTGCCTTTTTTCTATTTTTATTATTTTTTACTTTATCATCATCAGTGGGATCAGCAGCAGCTGCTACAGGGGCTACTGCGAGTGGTGCTGCAACAATTTCTTTTCTTCTTCCTGTTTCGTCTACTGGAGGAATATGTGCCATAGCTCTTTTTGGAACTATTGAAGAAGGTATCCTTCTTAGTCCTTGTAGTGCATCTTTAGCAGCAGCAACTGTGCGCGCAGGTAAAGGAGTTGTGGTTTTCGTAACTGCTTTCACAGAAGGTTTAGGAGAACTTGGAGAAGGATAATTAATAACATCACCATTTTTCCTTACTATATAAAATAAATCATCTTTTTTGAATGTGAGTAAATTGAGACCCTCATTGGAATTTCTAATTGTTATTCCTTTGTATTTGTCTTTTAATGCCTTCGTAAGTATTTCTTGGATTTTCTCTTTAAGTAAAATTTTATTATTTATTTTTTTTTCAAATATATCATCTACTACTTGTGATATCTTGGATACTTCAAAATCTTGTTTAGTAAGTTTAGTAATCCTACCTTCTTTCCCTACTATATAAAATAAACCATTATGTTTGAATCTGATTAAATTGAGACCCTCATTGGAATTTCTAATTGTTATTCCTTTGTATTTGTCTTTTAATGCCTTCGTAAGTATTTTTTGGATTTTCTTTTTACTTGCATTTACATTTTTTGAATTTACTCTTCTAGCTATTGTCGCTACTTCTTTTGTAATAGGTTCTATACTCTTTGTATCGCTGAGCTTTCTTATCGCCTTTGTGTCTGGACTTCTAGATGTTATTATATTTGGATTCAAAGAGTCTTGAGCATGTATAATGATCTTACCATCTTTCTTTACTATATCATAAAATAAACCATTATGTTTGAATCTGATTAAATTGTTATTTCCAGTGAGTTTGAAAAATTCTGTAATATTTTGATTTTTTAAATTATCTGTAATCATTTTTTGAATTTTACCTTTTAATAATCCTTCAATCTTTAATTCTTGTATTTCATTTGCTATTTTTGAAATACTTGGATCTTTAAACACAGACGCAGTTGGGTTCGCAGCTGGGTCTGAATTTTTCGCAGGTGGGTTCGCAGCTGGGTCTGAATTTTTCGCAGGTGGGTTCGCAGCTGGGTCTGAATTTTTCGCAGGTGGGTTCGCAGCTGGGTCTGTGTTTAAACCTCTAGATGTTATTTTATTTGGATTCAAAGAGTCTTGAGCATGTATAATGATCTTACCATCTTTCTTTACTATATCATAAAATAAACCATTATGTTTGAATCTGATTAAATTGTTATTTCCAGTGAGTTTGAAAAATTCTGTAATATTTTGATTTTTTAAATTATCTGTAATCATTTTTTGAATTTTATCTTTTAATAATCCTTCAATCTTTAATTCTTGTATTTCATTTGCTATTTTTGAAATACTTTGATCTTCAAATGCGTTCGCAGCTGGGTTCGCAACTAGATCTGGATCTTTCGGAACTGGGTCTAAATTTGTCGCAGCTGTGCCTGGAGTTTTTGATTTTATTCCTCTATAAATTTTTCTGCCAACCATAAATCCAGGAATAGCCCAACCCACAGTAGCCAAAGAGGCTTGGAGTACACAACTACCGAGTTCATTCTTGATTTGTATTCTATGGTCTAGACTTTCACACATATTCTCAGTACTTGGTGAAACTACATTTTCAAACACTTCTATATCTTCTGTGCATGTATTAAAAGCATCATCCGACATAAAAGCTGTAGCTCCTAATTCAGTTAAGAGCAAAAGAGTCCTTGCAGCCTTAATATTCCTCGTTTTTGTAGCTGCTGATACTGTTATTCTAACTCCAACCCTTGCAGCTGCATTAGCTATAGCCGTAGCCGTCGCAGTTCCTCCTGTAAATGGTATAAGAACTAAAGATCCAACTATAAGCCCTGCATCTAGAAATCCCCATTTCTCGAAATCTTGATTGGCTTCTGCGATTTGTCTTTGATTTTGTCGGCACTGAGCGTGTTCAAAGTATGGTTTTAAAGAGGAGCCTTCTTCCAATAGTTCTCCAGCAATGGCAGGGGATCCTTGTAGGACTTTTTGCATATTACCTTGTTTTACAGAGTCGGAACCGAACAAGCTACCTTTAATATTTTCACAATCTTTATTTTTGATCATACAACCATAAGTATCGGTTGTGTTTTCTATGTGATCTGATAATTTTTCACGAGTATCTTTAAGTTGGCTTCTAATATGTTTAGCAACTCCTCTTGTTAACTTTGGTGAAATTTCAAGATCTTTATTGATTTCTAATTTTTTGATTTGTTCATGAAGGTTTTCATCCTCTACTCCATCTTTAAAAACTTCTCCTAACATCCATGGATAATTTTTTTCAAGTGCTTGTTGTGTTTGTTGTTTTTCTTCCTTGTCTTTTTGTTTTTCTTTCTTGATTTCAGAGGTACATTGTTTAGGATTGTGACCCCTCATATAACATCGATTAATTTCATTTTCAAATTGGTTAATCTCATTTTCAAGTTTATAGTAAGTTTTTAAAGCTAGGATAGTGTCTTTGGCTATTTTTTCTAGATTTTCTTGAACTTTTTCTTTCGAAGATTGGCAATTTCTTAGTGTTTGACATTCACTTTGGATCTTTTGAGATACACTACCACCCTCTGTACAATCTAAAGTTGTTTGACCTAGCATTTGATCAATAGCAGATATATTGTGAAACTGACTTCTGAGTCTATCTTGAAGTCGTTGAGCATTGGCATAATACTCTGTGATAAAAGCTTGATGCTGATCTTCTGGAAGTGTTTTTATATCCACATCAGGATCCGGATTAGAATCAAAAGGCTCAGTTGTAAAAGGCTCTTTTAAGCAATGGCTAATTTCAGGAATGTTTTTATTAGATAGTTTATTTCTGATTTGAGCTTCTAATTTTTCAGGAGTTATATTTAATTGTATTGGTTGACACTTTGATTCTATCTTCTCTTTTGTTGAGTCTGAAAAAATAATCCCATCTTCGCAATCTCTGAGATACTGGTTCATTAAAGTTATAGGGCAATCCGAGCCCTGTGATGAAAGGTTGTGTGTCACTTGATCAATGTTATTCCCTCCAAAACCTATGGAAGATGGTGAATCATGTAAAGTGGATTCACAATTAAATATTTCTTCACATTCATTGTCCCAAAACCAACCTCCAAAAGCGGAGTGATGAAACACTAAAGTGAACAATATAATAAAGCTGGTTTTTTGGAAGAAGAATTTTAAGAGCAGACAGGAACTCTCATGATTCCACTTTTTGATCCAATTTGTGTTGAGAAATGTCATGCTGTCTTTATCGGAAAAAATAACTTTTTTCTTAAAGTTTAAAAAAGGAATATTTTAAGAGCTGGATATTTTAAAAAACAGCTTGAGACTAGGGGATTTTATTATGAATAGCGACCTAAAATGAGGTCATTTCAATAGTTTTCCAATAAGGGTTATTTCTATCTTTAAAGCAAGAGATACCTTTTAATCGGATAGACTGATTTTTCCTATGTACAATAAACCAGTGGTTCGATTGATGACTTTGAATGATCTTCCAATTATTGGGGTTCAGTCCAAATAGTTTTAGATTTTTTACCAATTTGCCAGAAATGAGCTGATCTGTATAAAACATAATTCCTCCTTTAAAAAGTAATGAACTTACTTTTTAATAGGCAAATCGAAGGTCATGGATAGGGAATGTTTTAAAGAGTTTTAGAAGAGAAAAGTGTTCAAGTTTCGTCACTTTGTCCAGATTTAGACACTTTTACTACATTGCAGAATGCTGAAGGTGATTAATGAAAAAATTTCTTTTTAATGTCTTCAATGATGGCATAACCGCATGGAATCCAAATAAGAGTCAGCAAGCTTCCACTCAAAAGCCCCCAAGTAAAGGCAAGAGTCATTGGCACTAGTAGGTGATCAGACCCCCCTAGACCATACGCTGCAGGGAATAGTCCGCACACTGTAGTAAATGTTGTAATCACAATGGGCTTAAATCGAAAACGAGCAGATTGAACTAAAACATCGTGTATCGACATATCTGAAAATTGCTTTTTGGTGTCTTCAATAAAACTCAAAAGAATGATGGACGAATTAATCATCACACCCGTTAAGCCGACAATACCCACCATAGCTAGAAAAGATAAAGGTCGTTGATGAAGGGCAAATGCAAGGCTGACGCCAATAAGACCTAAGCCAATCGAGCTGAGAGCAAGAGTTGATACCATGAATCCTCTAAACATAATCAAAAGAATAATAAAAATGCCGAAGGAAGCAAGAACCATTGCCGATCTCAAAGACTCCATAGATTCTTTACTACTTCTATTTTCTCCAAGAAAAGTGTGAGAAACAGAAGGGTATTTTTTTTTCATTTTTTCAATAATTTTGGAAGCTTTTGCATTTGCCTGATAGGAGTTTATCAAACCTTTTTGAACTTTAGCTTGCACTTCTACGGAAGGTTGAAAGTCGTATCTTTTCCTAATGGGGTTGCCTTGAGGACGATAATTCACTTGAATCACCTCACTTAAAGGAATTAAAGATCCGGTTGGGGTTTGAATTTTTGTTTGTTTTAATAAGTCCATATTTGCCCGCACACGATCATCATAGTAAACACGCATATAGAAAGTTTCTCCTTGGTCTACAAATTCACCGGCAATATAGCCTTTTAAAGCCATTTGTAGAGTTTGTCCTAATAAGGTGGGATTAAGTTTCAATTCTGCAAGGCGATCTGTTCGAGGTTGAATGTGATACTCTGGTCCCGTTGTCACCCAATCATTTTCCAGTTCGATAATTCCTGGAATTTTAGAAAGCTTTGACTCTAATTCTTCAACGTATTGCTTAAGTTCTTTTCGATTAAATGAAGTGAGTACTAAGTGAAGAGCTTGACCGACAGGAGGCCCTCCGGCTTGAACATCAAATCGTAAAATTTCAAACTTATCATCCTTAATAGTTCTTAGTTTTTTCAATAAAGCCATAGGTTGAGTTCTGTACTTAGAATCATCCTTTACAAGAAGCCACATCTCTCCTGTATTTTCACCACTTTTTCCTTTGGAAAAAAAAGCGTGCCCTTGCCCTCCAGATTGAGTGAGAAGACCTTTAATTTCATCCATTTCTACTTTGTTTAATACTTGATCTGTTAAAGACTCCACCCATTGATCCGTTTGTTCCACGGAAGTTCCAGGTTTAGTTTCGTAATAAATATAAAACTTCCGGACATTATCTTTCGGAAATAAAATAAATTCATTCCAACGAGCATTTATCCAAAGGCTTGCAATGATCATTCCAAAAAGAATGGAAAAAGAGAGATAGCGTCTATGAATACAAAACGAGATAAATTGTGAGAATTGATTCGTTAGGATTTGAAATTGATTTTGAATACGACTAATTTTATTCGTATTTTTTCTAATTGTGAATTGTAGACGAGAGGGGAGAAGTAAAAAGGCATCAAATAAGTTTACCATGAGCGCCACAGACACCGTAATAGGAATCCACATAATAAACTGCCCCATAATCCCCTGAGTGACGAGCATAGGGAGAAATGCTGAAATTGTGGTGAGTACAGTTGCTGTTACAGGTTTATAAAGCTGCATTACGGATTTAAGGGCTGCTTCTTGATTTGAAAACTGATCTAATCGAAGGCGGGCATAATTTTCACTAATAACTACTGCATTATCCACTAGCATACCAATGCAAATAATAAATGCCAGCATGGTAATGGTATTAAATGTAATATCAAATGCAGAACAAATGGCAATAGTTCCCAATATAGAGATAGGTAAACTGAGCGCCGATAAAAACCCTAGGTTGCCTGGAAGAAGAAGGAGGAGTATAGCTAAAACCAAAGCCATTCCCACCCATGCATTATTCCACACGATACCAAGTTGCCGCTCTGTATTCTCGGCTTCATTATCGTAAACCTGAACTTGATAACCCTCAGGTAAAGGGTATTTTTTGAGAAGCTCTTTAATTCGATTAGAAAGAGTAATAGAATCTTCTTTTTCTTTTTTTGCGATAGTTAAGTAGGTGGTGGGTTTGTTATTGAAGCGAATTATTTCTGTGGCTTCTTCGTGGCTGTCTTCCACTCGCCCTAAATCTTTTAATAGAATTTTTTTTCCAGAAAAATTAGAGCGAATGATAATGTTTTCCATTTTTTTGACATCTTTGAGTTGAGTAAAAAAATTCACTTGATAAATATGAGAAGAAGAACGAAGAACTCCGGCTGAAATATCTTTCGCATAGTAAGTTACGGCCTGAGCGACTTCGTTGACGGATACATGGTGTTCATTCAGTTTTTCAGGATTTAAAATAACTTTAAATTCTCTTGGTTTATAACCAGACATTTGAATGTTTGCTATTCCAGAGTCTCTTTCTAAAAATGTTTTCAGTTGAAATGCAAGTTCATCTCTTTTTCTTTGAGAGTTATCGCCCTTAATAAGAACTTTGAGAATTGGAATTTCTTTAGCTTTAAGATGAAAAAAATAAGGATCATCTAGTAAACTGGAAGGAAGATCTTTAACTTTAGACAAGGCTCTTTGTAATTCATCCACTACATCTAAGGTATTCACATTATCTAAATCAATAAATATGGTGAGATTACTCATACCATGAGCTGAAAGAGAGCGGGATTCTTTGATGCCGTCTACTGTTCGAATCTGTTCTTCAATTTTTAAAGTGACCTGCTCTTCTACTTCTTGAGCTGAAGCTCCTGGAAAGTGTGTTGTGATGATCACACGGGCAAAGTCTACAGCGGGGCGTGTTTCTCTTCTTAAACTTCTTAAACCTAAAAACCCCATTACCAGTATAGTAATTGTTAAAACAGAAGTCAGTTTTGGATTTTTGATAAAAAAATTAAAACAAGAATTCATGAACGATACCTTTGAATCAGTTGATCTGTCAGAGATAAATATTGAATAACTGCAAGATCATAATCTTTTTGAGATTTTATTTTTTCAAGCTCTACTTGTATTTTTCGATCTTGTGCTGAGATCAGATCATTGATAGATAAACGACCTTGTTCATAAGATTTTTGTATTTCTCTTAAGGCTTGGTTTTGTAACTGAGTGACATGAATAGCCGTCTTCATTGCTGATTGAGAATTTTTAACTGTATTCCATAATATTTGTAATTGATTTTTAATTTTTTCTTTTGTTTGAAGAAGTTCTAAATCATATTCTTTTTGTTTATATTTCAGACTGCGAAATGTTCGAAGCCCCGAAATGGTTGTAGGGATGGGGTAAACGAGTTCTAATCCTAATGTGTAGAATTTTTGATTTCCTATTTTAGCCTGTTCAAATGCTTGCTTCATACTTCGAGGATCTTGACCAGAATAATCTGCTTGGGCTTTGAATTTTAAATAAGGAAGGTAGTAATACTTTTTAGATTGAATATTTGCAGTGACAGAGTCGTAGTGATGACGAGCTACTTGAACTGCGTTGAATGAATTGGAATCGTACTCCTTAAAAGACGGCATCAAAAGATGTTTTGGTTTTTTGAATTGAATTTTTGAGGATTCAATTTGTAAAAAAGATTGAAGAAGTAAAGATGAGTTTTTCCATTGAGTATGAGTAGTATTTTGAAACTTTAATGCTCGTTCATATTGAGATTGAATTTGAGGAAGTTCCCCTGGCATAATATGACCAAGACTTTTCTTTCTTTTAGCTAGTATAACCAATTTTTTATAATATTTTGTTTGCAGTTGAGCCTGCCTCCAACTAGTGTAAGCTGTGTAGGCATTCCAAAAGTTTTGAGCCGCAGATAAAATTAGTTTTTTAGTATCTTCTTTTCGACTGAGGACTATACTTTTATAACGAGAATGAACCTCTTTGATTTTTAGACGATCTTCTCGACCAAAAAAGTTTCTCAGTAAACTTTGTTCCATTTGAAATGAAAATTTATTGAAATAAAAAGAAGAGGGCGAGGTGAGAGAAGGGGGAGTAAAAGATCCTGTAAAAGGCGATCCACAATGAGAAATACCATAGCTATAGCAATAAACAGTTCGTATTTGCGAACCTGTAAACCATTTTTTTTGCAAAATGTAGGAGTAATCCCCAAACATCTTGTTAGGTGATATGTTTTGAACATCTTGTGGGTATTGACCTTTGAAGATTGCCATTAGGTCATATTCCGCTAAAGCCTGCGTTTTCATCCATTCATCCGAATTTTTTTGGCTTTTAATAATTTGAGAAGGGTAGCTTTGCTTGAGTGCTGTGATGATCACATCATCAAGGCTCCATGTTTTTGCATTTGCAAAAGGGATGATGGCTATATACAATAAAATTTGCAGTAAAGAAATTGTATAAAATTTTTTTATATTAAAGTTTTTTATATTAAAATTTTTCATAGAAAGTATACGTCCTATTATTATGCTCTATTACAAGGATATGGAGACATAGTTATTTTTTAAGGTAAGAAAAAGGATTAACATTTTTCTTATTTTTAAACAACTCGAAATGAAGATGAGCTCCAGATACGACGCCTGTAGCTCCAGAAAGACCGATCTTTTGTCTAGGCTGCACTGTTTCTCCTTTTTGCACCAAAATTTTATTTAAATGGGCATAAAGTGTTGCCCACTGTTCAGAGAATTCAATAATCACATAATATCCATAAGTTGTAGAATACCCAGAGTATTCTATCTTCCCTTTATGTGCAGCATAAACAGGAGTGCCTGAGAAGACGGCAATATCGATACCGTCATGGGAGCCAGAGTAATCCTTTGAAATAGTTTTTTTGTCTGTAGGCCAAAGAAGTTGAAAAGGGTTATTTTTAGGGTTAGAAGAACAAGAAAACAGCACCCAAGATGAAAAAATAAGTATAAAAAAACGAATCATATACAATAGAGATTGAATCATAAAAAATAAACAATGTAAATTATTAAAGTTATGGAACTGAAATACATTCGAAATTTTTCTATCATCGCTCACATTGATCACGGTAAGTCCACACTGGCGGATGGGTTGATGGATATCACTCAGGCTATTCAGGAAAGAGATAAAAAATCTCAGTTCCTAGATAGTATGGATATTGAACGAGAAAGAGGGATTACCATTAAAGCACAAACGGTGTGTTTGCATTATAAACATACTGATGGACAAATATATCAGCTCAATCTGATTGATACCCCTGGGCATGTCGATTTTTCTTATGAAGTTTCTCGATCTTTGAGTGCATGCGAAGGGGTTTTACTTGTTGTAGATGCGAGTCAAGGAGTGGAAGCTCAAACTTTAGCTCATGCTCACCTAGCGATCGAAAACAATTTAAAACTGATTCCTGTTTTGAATAAAGTAGACCTTCCTTCTGCACGTGTTGAAGAAATTAAGCAACAGCTTTGTGATCTCATAGGTTTTCATGAAGATGAAATTTTAGAAATCAGTGCTAAAAATCAAGTAGGTTTGGAAGCTGTTTTATCTGCTGTTGTCCAAAGAGTTCCTTCACCTCAAACTTCAAAAAAGAGTTCAGTTTTAAGAGCCTTGATTTTTGATTCTTGGTTTGATTCTTACCAAGGAGTGGTGTCGCTTTGTCGAGTTAAAGACGGAAATATTTCTAAAGGAGATTCTATCGTGTTTATGGGGACAGGCTTAGAATGTGAAGTTCTTAAGATGGGCATATTTTCCCCTTATCCTGTAGAAAAAAAGAAACTTCACACTGGAGAGGTAGGGTTTGTTATTTCTGGAGTCAAAGATATTAAACAAATTCGAGTTGGAGATACGATGACTTACAAAGAAAATCCTGCAACAGAGCCCCTTAAAGGATTTAAAAAAGTGAAGCCAATGGTGTACTCCGGAGTGTATCCTGTAGATGCGAGTGATTTTGCTTTACTCAGAAAATCTCTGGAAAAACTATCCCTGAATGACTCGGCTTTAACTTATGAAATGGATAGTTCCCCAGCTTTAGGTTTTGGTTTTCGTTGTGGGTTTTTAGGTTTACTTCACTTAGAAATTGTACAAGAGCGGTTGGAAAGAGAGTTTGACCTCAATCTGATTGTGACAGCGCCCAGCGTGGTGTATCAAGTGTATTTGACCAATGGTGAAATGGAAGAAGTGGAAAACCCTTCTCATCTTCCCGATCTTTCTAAAATTGACAAAATTACTGAACCGATGGTTCGTCTGACTATTCACACTCCATCCGATCATATTGGAGGAGTTTTTAAACTTTGCGAGGATGGAAGAGGAGAGCAGGTGCGTATGGAATACTCAACAGCGGATCGAGTGATCATTGAATACAATATACCTCTTGCGGAGGTTGTGACGGATTTTCATGATCAGTTGAAGTCTGTTTCTAAAGGTTATGCTTCCATGGAGTACGAATGGTCAGGTTATCAGGAGGCCAAGCTTGTTCTTTTGGATATTCTTTTAAATAGTGAAAAAATAGATGCTCTATCCACTATTCTTCACAAAGATAAATCGGAATATAAAGGAAGACAAATTGTAAAAAAATTAAAGGAAATTATACCGAGAAAACAATTTCCTATCGCCTTGCAGGCTGCGATTGGCGGAAGAGTGCTCGCACGAGAAACTATTCGTGCTTTTCGAAAAGATGTGACAGCTAAACTTTATGGTGGAGATGTGACTCGTAAGAGAAAACTTTTAGAAAAACAAAAAAAGGGAAAGAAAAGGATGAAAGAAGTGGGGCAGGTATCTATTCCACAAGAAGCATTTATGGCTGTTTTGAAGAATTCATAATGAAGTACGGATTAATTTTTATTTTTTTTGCAATTCTTTTTAGGATTTTTATTTTAGAGTTTTATCAAGTTTCTTCTTCGGATATGGCTCCCACTTTATTAAAAAATGATTATCTGTGGGTGCAAAAATGGCGATATGGAATTCGTATTCCTGGAACTTCTGTTTACTTGTGGAGATGGAGTGCTCCTCAAAGAGGTGAGGTGATTTTAATGAAAGCTCCTCATCCTCCTTATCCATTAGTTTTTCGTCGTGTAATGGCTTTACCTGGAGATCGATTGTTTTACTCTGATGGAGTGCTTTTCATTAACGAAAAAATGCATCGAGCTTTAACTCCTGACTTAGTTCAAAAAGAATGGGATTTTTTAAGAGACGGTGATTTTACGGGAGATCTTCAGTGGAGAAATTATTATGTGCATTGGCAAGAAGAACTTGCGGCAGGGCCTTATAGTATTTTAACTCAAAAAGATCAGAATCTTTCTTTTGGTCCTTATAAAGTTCCCAAAGGGCATTATTTTGTTATGGGTGATCATCGCAGCCTTGCTCAAGATTCTCGTTTTTGGCCGTCCAATAAAAAATATGCTCAAGGACAGGTGGTATTTAAAAGAAAAGATGAAAATTCAAACAAAGAATTTATTATTCCTCAAAGTACAACTCTCAAAGCTATTGTTGATCCGTATTTTCCAGTTTTTTTCACAACTACTCAGAGTGCAAGGCTGACTAAAAGAAATGTTTCAGTCCCTGTTCGATCGAAGGAGGCTGGATTTAGAGGAAATATTCCAAAGGGTGTGAAGTGGAGTTTAGAAGGTTCACTTTATTCTGTTTTAAACGTTTATAATTCAAGTTCTTTTTCTGGAGGATTCGATCAGAGTGTTGTTCCTTTTCAATCTTTTTACGGTCGAGCCTTTCAAATTGTTTGGGGATGTGAGAAAACACTTCCTGTTTTGAATTTTTTGTGTCAGTTTAATTCCTCTAGAGAGGGACGTTTATTATGGTCAGTTCACAAAGCATCTTCAAAAAAACATATAAAGTAAAACTTAATTTATTTAGTAAAATCAATAAATTATAGAAGGAATCTTATGAATATTCTAAGAAAAATAAATCGATATTTTTGGAATCAATTAAAGAGTGGCCCCATTTTTTGGAGTATAGTTTTACTTGTTTTGATTTTCCGTTGGATTGGATTTGATCACTATGTCATTCCTTCGAGCAGTATGGTGCCGACTTTTTTAGTGTTTGATCATATTGTAGTGAAAAAATACCCTTATGGACTTCGGATTCCTTTTACGAAAAGATGGTTATGGAAAAGTGAAGCTCCTGCACGAGGGGATATTGTGGTCTTTCGTTCGGTTACAGCAGACTATTTTATGGTGAAAAGGGTTGTAGCTCGCCCAGGAGATCAGATTAAACTTTTAGGAAATCAAATTTGGATCAATGATCAATCTGTTTTTCTCGAAAAACTCAACAGTCATGATTCGTTTTATCCTGTTTCCAGTGAAGATATAGGAGATGATATTCGTCGTTATAATATGTTTTTAGAAACTCAGGGTAATATGTCTTATCGTGTGTTGTGGAAAAAATCTTATTCTCTTGATCAAAAGTATGATTGGGTCGTTCCAGAAGGTTCTTTATTTGTTATGGGAGACAATAGGAATAATTCAGAAGATAGTCGTTATTGGGGAGTTTTGCCTGTAGAAAATCTTATGGGGCAGGCTGTGGGTATTTGGCTTAGTTGTGAAAAAACACTATTTAATTTGCCTTTACTTTGCTATCCGTGGACGATTCGACGGGATCGTGTTTTTAGTTCTTTGCCAGTCAAGGATAATTAAAAAGTGGATTGACCAGTTCGACTTTTTTTTTTAATATAATATAAAGGTTACTATGTTAAACAAGTCCATCATAGATATTGAGAATTTAGAAAACCATCAGATTAATGATATTTTAGAGTTGGCCTCTCTTTTTAAAAAGAATCTAGAATCCGGCTCCATTCAGCATTTAGTCGACTATAAAAAAGCAGGCAGAAAAGTGGTTTATCTTCTTTTTGCTGAACCGAGTACAAGAACTCGAGTTAGTTTTGAAACAGCATGTGACCGGCTCAATGTTAAAAAAGTGTCTTTAAGTTTAGATTATTCCAGCGTAGCTAAAGGAGAAACTTTAGAAGATACATTCACTATTCTTAAAGCTTTACGCCCTGATGCTTTAATTTTTCGCACGAGAAAACTCAAACAAAGTAAGGAGGAACTATTTCAAAGCCCTATTCCTCTTATTAACGCGGGTTTAGGCACAGAATCTCACCCAACTCAATCTTTATCTGATGTCATGACCATATTGGAAACTCGAGGAAAAGTTAAAGGAGAAAAAATTTTAATCATAGGGGATGTCCTGCATTCTCGTGTAGCTCATTCGGACTGCAAACTTTTTACTCGTATGGGTGCAGAGGTGGCTTATTGTTCTCCTAATTCTTTATCACCGAAAACGGAAATATGGAAAAATCTAAAAAAATTTGAAAATCTCGATGAGGGAGTAAAATGGTCGACTGTTTTAGTGGCTTTGCGTGTACACGAAGAAAGACATGAAGATGTAAGCCCTGTAGGTTTTTCTTTAGCCGAATATCGTGATAAATTTCGCATTGGTTATGATCAGATGAACTTGTTTAACTCTAAGGGAGTGATTCTTCATCCTGGTCCAGTGATTCGAGGAGTAGAAATTTCAAACTATGCGTTAAGAGATTCTCGTTGTTGTATTTTAAGGCAAGTTGAAAACGGTTTATATGTTCGTTTAGCCATTCTTTGCTCTATTTTAGATCTCAGAGTATAGAGGTAAAGCTTGGCTTATTTAGTCTTGGAGACAGGCGAGGTTTTCTCTGGAAAACATCTGGGTGGTGGAGAGAAAGCCGGAGAAGTTGTCTTTAATACAGCACACGGCGGTTATGAAGAAGTTGCTACCGATCCCTCTTATTTTTCTCAAATCATGGTGATGACAGCCCCTCAGCAGGGTAATTATGGTGAGAGTGATTTTTTTTGGGAGTCTGAAAGAATTTGGATACAGGGTGTTGTGTGTGTCCAAATGCAAAATTCTAAAAGAGATCATTCTTGGTTGCAAAAACTTAACACCCACAGTGTTCCGGTTTTAGAAGAGGTGGATACCCGCTCTTTAGTTTTTACCTTAAGAAAACACGGCTCTGTTTATGGAGCTATTGTGAAGGAAGAAAAAGAGGAGCAGGCAAAATCTAAAGCTCAAGAGTTAATTCAAAAACAAAAAAGTTTAGAAAAGGATTGGCCGTATTTGATTTCTAATTCCAAAGTGGAAACTTACAAAGGTGAAAAATCTCAAGGAGCTCGAGTGGCAGTGTTAGATTTTGGCTGTAAATCGAGTATTTTAAGAGAGCTTAAGGCTCGATGTTCAGAAGTAGCTGTTTTTCCTCCTCGAACTTCGGCTGAAGAAATTAAGAATTGGAATCCACAAGGTATTTTGCTTAGTAATGGGCCTGGAGATCCTCAACATGTGCAAAAAGCCGTTCAAACAGTGCAAGAGTTGATGGGGCAATATTTTATGTTCGGAATTTGTATGGGTTGTCAGATTTTAGCATTGGCTTTAGGCGGTCGAACAAGAAAATTAAAGTTTGGGCATCGTGGAGTGAATCATCCTGTTCGAGATACTTTGAATAATTGTATTTATATTACAACTCAAAATCATGGTTATGTGATCGTGGAGGGGTCGCTTCCTTTAGATGTAAAAGTAACTCATATTAATTTAAACGATCAAACAATTCAGGGTTTTTATTCTGAAAAGAAAAAAGTGTTGGCCGTTCAATTTCATCCTGAAAATCATCCTGGACCCAAAGATTCTTTATCCTTGTTTGATGATTTTGTTCAACGTCTTTAAAGAAGTAAAACTGGATCGATTTTAAGGCTTCGGCACTCTAACATGAGAGTTTAATTTTTCAGTGTGTCGTTTTGAGACAAAAAATGTGAAAATAATGCTATATTTGTATGTTTTTAGAACTTTTTTCGTAAAAGTGTCTATATTTTTGACTATAGTCGACCGAAAAGTTTTGTAGATGTGATGATATTTCCCCCCTTTTATTTTTTGCAGGTAAAAAGATGATAAAAAATAAAATATTTGTAAAAGTTTTCAGTGTGTTTGCTGTTTTTATACTTTTTCCTGTGCTTGCCCAAATAGATACAAAAAGCGTAGAAGGTGCTGTGGATATTACAAAAGGTGTTCTTTCTCATTGGGATTTCCTTCAAGGTAAGTTTTATGAAGCTCAAAGCACTTGTGGAGCCTGCCGACCAAAATCGTCACCTGCTATAGAACAGTTCAAAGTAGGCCGGCCTTTATGTGACACTGTAGCTACAGCGTCTTCTTACAAAAAACCTTGTGCGAATTTTTTACAAACAGATACATGTCCATCAAATATTGATGAAACTCAATTTCAGGCAATTTATAATATGGGAACTAGTGACTGCTATTGTTGTTCTACTCCTTCCATGTGTCTTTCTGGAAAATTTCGTCATGCTATGACTGCATTGAGACTTGCGGCTGTAGCGGGGACAGTTTCATCTTTGAGTATTCAAAAACATTGTAAAACAATGAGAAATATACAAGTTGCTGCTGCCACTGTGGATAGCGTGGCATCTGCAAAATGTATAGCTAAAAATATGAGTTGTCGTAGAAATTTTCAAAGATGTATAACCGTTATTGGGCAGACAGTAGACAAATGCAAAGTAGACTTGGCAACAGAGAAGGCAAAAGTGACCCCCCTCCCAGACAGAGTGGTAGCATTAGGGGAGTCGATAGAGAAGCTAGGGAAATGGAAAACATTATTTACAAGTGGGAAGAGTAAATGCGGAAGTATAGGAAGTGCTGCTTTGAAGCAGGGAGCACAGGCTGCTGCGAATACGTTTGGAGCTGTAATATCGAACCGTTGCGCCAATAATGACCAAACAGAGGACCCTCCTCCTGGAGAAAATGATCCTCCTTGTTCTTCTGTGAATATGAATACTAATCCTCAAGCATGTCAAGATCACTGCAGGGAGAACCCAGATGATCCTCTGTGTGTGGATTATTGTAACAAATATGATGATGAGGAAGTATGTCGAGGTGTCTGTAATGCCTTTCCTTTAGCTTCTAGAAGTTTTTGTGGACCTGTAGTATGTGAAGACCCTGAAAGTGCTGCTTGTGAAGCATTTTGTGATGAGTTCCCAACACATAGGGAATGTAATAATCAGCCTAATTGCATTGATCAACCGGATGCTGAGGGTTGTGATGAAAATCCAGATATAGACTGTGTAAGCAATCCTGATCATCTTGTATGCGGAGGTCAAAGAACAGAGCTTCCGAGTTTAGGGGTGAACGAACTTCCACCTTTACCTGACCCTGACGGATGTAACGATCCTTTAGGTTGTGACCCTCCCGATGGTGGACTTGTGAGGATTCCTCCAAAAGAAGATTCTACTAGCACGGGTTCTACAACCTACCGAGGCGCTTCTGGTTCTGGAGGCGGCGGTGGAGGTCTTTCAGGTGGCGGCGGAACTGGAGGAGGAGGAGCAGGCGGACAATATCCTGAAGATGCTGAAATGGACGGACAGGAAGAAGAGTATGGTGATTTACTTTCAGGTCTTTCTCCAAAAGAAGATTCTCCAGGAAGTGGAGGCGGCGGCTGGGGTTTTTCAGGCGATAATGATAAAGGATCATCTGGTTTTGATTTGTCTAAATTCTTGCCTAAGAATCAAAAAAAGAAGAAAATCACTGCTGATCAAAAAAATAAAAAAATCGCAGGACCTGAAGATAATATATTCAACACTTTATCAGATACTGTACGTGTTTATTGTGGTAATAACCAAGTCAACTGTAATCAACCTACTAATAAATAATCTCTGAATAAGTCTTTACTTTCTAAAGATCACTTGTTTTCAAAAAAAGTTGTAAATTTAAAACTTTACTGTGTTATTGGAGTGGGTTATATTCATGCGGACTGAAATAGATTAGTGTAAAAAAAAAGGAGAAAAAAAAGTGTCTGGAAAAGGTTTAGAAGGTGTTGTTGTTGATTCTTCCGCTATATCTTGTTTGCTTCCACAAACAAAATCTCTTATTTATAGGGGTTATCCTATTGGAGAACTGGTTGCGAATAAAACCTATGCGGAAATCGTCCTTCTGGTATGGAATGGAGAGCTTCCAAATCAAAAAGAAGTTCAAGAGTTTGAAAATTCTATTCAAAATAATTTCGTTCAACTCGAACCTGAGATTAAAAAAATACTCAAAGTCGTTCAAACTTTAAAAGATGCACATCCTATGGATGTTTTAAGAACTGCTGTGAGTTTACTCGGTTCATCCAGTAAAAATACATGGAATAAAAACTCACAAGATATTCGTGAAAAAGGTCTTCAAATAATGTCTCTTATTCCTATTGTGATTACGGCTCATTATCGTTTTCAAAAAGGAGAGGATTATATTTTACCTAAAAAAGATGCTTCAATCGCTCATAATTTTCTTTATATGTATTACGGAAAAGATCCTTCTGATCTTTTTGTAAAAGCTTTTGATCGTTCATTATCTCTTTATGCAGAACACGGCTTTAATGCCTCCACTTTTGCAGCAAGAGTTATCACTTCCACGACATCTGATGTTTTTAGTGCAATCTGCGGAGCTATTGGATCTTTGAAAGGGCCTCTTCATGGTGGCGCTAATGAACAAGTCATGTACATGATGCAAGAAATAGGCGAACCTTCTCAAGTAGAAAAATATTTATCTCAAGCGCTTCAAGAAAAAAGAAAAATTATGGGATTTGGTCATAGAGTGTATAAACAAGGGGATGCTCGGGTTCCTCATATGTATGAATGTACAAAAATGGTAGCTCAAGAATACGAAGAGACTAAGTGGCTAAAAATGTACACTCTCATCAAAGATTATATGGAAAATGCAAAGAACTTAAGACCTAATGTAGATTTTCCCGCAGGGCCAGCCTACTATATGATGGGCATTGATATTCCTCTCTACACTCCCATATTTGCGATGGCTCGTATGGCAGGATGGATCGCTCACATTATTGAACAATCCGAAAACAATAGAATTATTCGTCCCATGAGTGAATATATAGGACCTCAAGAAAGACATTTATAATGAAATGGATTTATTTTATTCTTTTATTTCCTTTGATAGGTTTCTCCAAAGCTCCTGAAACTTTATTCATTAAAGGGAAGAGTGTAACAGAACTACTCATTGAACCCAGTGAAAAGGAATTAGATATTCAAGGTTCTGTGAAAAAAGAAAGTGACAAAAAACAAGTAACTTTAGAGGTTGAGGATAGTGTAAAAATCAAGACTCCAACCAAAAACATTAATTTAATTTTAAATTCTGCAAATAAAGTTCGGATTCGAAATTTTAAAAATAACAATATTACCGTCTCTATAAAAAAAGGAGAGCTGTTCATTGAAAATAGCAAAGGAGTTTTTTTGATTAGCTTGGATGAGGGTCAAATTACAATGAAGAATAATTCTGGTAAACTTAAAATTCAATCTTATGCGGCCAGTACTCAAATCGATCAGTTTCAAGGAGATATTAATGTTCTTTCTTATCAAAAACCTGTTTATATAGCTCATTCTAAGGGTTTTGTTGAGCTGAGTAGTTTTTCAAGTCCCACGGAACTTAAAAAAACTGAGGGTGATTTAAAATATAAGACTCATCGTTCTAATATTCGTCTTCGATCTTATGTAGGAAATATTGATGGAATATCTAAGGGAGGTTCCATTCAAGGTTCTTTGACTCCCAAGAAAGTTGAAATTGAAAGTCAATCAGGAGATATTAATCTTTATTTTCAAAACTCTAAAGCTCGAGTTAAAGCTCAAAGCTGGGAGGGTAAAGTTTATGCTCCTAAAAACTTTTATAAAGATCGAGCAGGAGGAGTTTCTCAAGCTTCCGGTTCGATAAGAGGAAGAGGGGAACAGTCTGGCACAGTTTCTTTAAAGAGCCGATCAGGTAATATTCGAATTAACTAAGAAGTGAATTTAAGGTTTTTTTATAATGAGGCGCGAGGTTTATTTTTGAATGTGCCTTATCGGTCGATATTTAAAAAAACATGAGCTTTTTCTTTCATAAATAGCTGATTTTTTTATTTTCTAAGTTTTTCTCATTGTAGGTAAAAAATCATTCAAAAGCCCTTTTTTTTGAGTTAAATGTGAAAAAAATACATACTAAAGTGTTAAAAATGCACTATTATTGTGTTTTTTGAGAAAAAATCATGTATATTACAGGTAGTTGTTGTTTTGGTGCCGATAAGATATTATATGAGGGTTCAATTAAAGGTGGTTGCTGATATGGTTCTACAGTGTATTAAAATTATTTCTTATTATTTATTGCCGTAAGTCTGGCATATATATCATTTAAAATTTATTTATTTTTATAATTCATGAGGGTGATTTTATGAGTTTGTCATTTAAAAAATTATGTTTTGTTTTAATAGTGTTCGCGCACAGTGCAGCCTATGCGAATCTATTATCCTATTGGGATCTGGAGTTTGGTTTGGAATTTCCAAGTCATTTTGGAATTCATACTAAAATTAGCCAGCATGAGCATATTTATGCTCGTCTAGGTGCAGGTATTGTGCATTCTGTTATGCTTCGAACGCCTTTTGCTTCTCAACTTATGAATATGACATCCTCCCTTAAAGATGATGAAATGTCTTTAATCATAGATACTGTGTCTGATTCTATCTACATAGGTGCCAGCTTGGGTTATAGACAAAGTGTTCGATCTGGATTTTATGGAGAGATTGGATATTCTAATATCTTTAGAGTTGAACCTAAGGAAGTGATGGTGAAGTCTATTCAAGAGGCTTTAGGACGTGATTTTGGTGAGAATGCAGTTAATTATAATGTAAGAGCTTCTGTGCACAATGCAACTTTACATACTGGTTATATGTTTCCTTTAAGTAAGCATCTGAGTTTGAGTGCTGAACTGGGTGTTATGAAACCTTTTTATACTCAAGTGAGTTTAGATTACAAAGATGTGATTTCAGCTTCAGCTCATGAGAAACCAGATAGCAAAAAGATCCAAGATTTAATTGGTAGTTTATGGATGGTGACAGGTGCTCTTTGGGTTTCAGTCACTTTCTAGAATAAACTTATTGATTGAAATAAACCTTCTTCGCAGATTTTTTTCAAAGTTAAATTAACTGAATAGATTTGTTTTTGATCAGGCTTTTTGTCATCAGACATGAGGTTGAAAAGTTTCTAGGAGCAGAAACAATCATTTGTGTTTGACGATCAAAGAGTTGTCCATATACCTGAATTAAATTTTGTTCTTTATAATTTTTAGGATTAATAAAAGATTGAAACTCTTTAAATGATAAATAAAAATAAAGTTTTTTTTGTGTATACTCTCTGATCTTTTGTTTAAGTTCATAAAGATGTTTAAAGTTATGAACCAAGCACTTTGTACTTGGCTTTGTGGAAAGGGTTAAATACAAATTCTTGCTGGAGTCTTTTTTTCTTACAGCTTTAGAGGCAGATGTGATCAAATGTAAAGATTTTTCATAAAAAAGATCTAAAGGAGATTCTTTGTAGGGGAGAGCAATAAATGGAGATAAATTCTGTTTCAATAATTCCAATCCTAACTTTTGTGGTTGAGTTTTTTTAAACACAGAGCCTTTGCATTTTATAATATTAACTTCCACTCTATTTTGTTCAAAATTATCTACAAGTGATCGAATAAAATTTTTAGAATCTTTTTTTCCATAAAAAGCGGTATATATCAGATTGACTCCAAGCACTCCTAAAGTTTCATATTGTTGAAGCCGTGTGCGGTCGAGTAGATTCACATGAATTAAAATTTCGTTATATTTTGTTAAAGGCCGAGATTGAAATCTGAGGCCCAGCCAACCATGATGACTTGTAGTCTGAGAGGTTTTAAGAGTACTGACAGCCACAGTATTTGCTAATGTAAAAAAACAAGTGTTGGATCCTCTTGATTTTTTTAATCGACTCTCCAGCAGGGAATACTCATGATTGAGCATCTGAATCAATCTTTTTTCACATACATAACGATCCGATTTTCCATAAATCAAATCACTAAAAACCATATTATAGGCTGACATACTTTTTGCAACAGTCTGAGAAGCTCTTCCTGCTTTGAAAAAATAGTTCACCGTTTCTTGGCCGGCTCCAATTTCTGCAAAAGTTCCATATATTTTTGTATTTCGATTAATGATACTCGCTTTTTCAGCTACTATCTGTTGAACATAAGGCATCCTTTTTCTCCCTCATCAAAAATATATCACTCATAAGCATAAATGCCAATTATACTTGATGCAATATTTTATCTCCATATTAGTTTTTCAGTTTTCGTCTGAGTACTTTTCCGACATAAGAGTGAGGGAGCATATCTACGAATTCAACATGCTTAGGCACTTTATAAGGAGTGAGGCTCTTCTTACAAAATTCAATAATTTCTTCTTGAGTTAAGCCAGAGTCCTTCTTAATTATAAAAGCTTTAGGAACTTCTTTAGACTGAGGATCTGGAACACCAACTACAGCGACATCTTGTACTTTGGAGTGTTCTGAGATGATGTTTTCAATTTCGTTTGGAAAAACATTGAATCCAGAAACTAAAATCATATCTTTTTTTCTATCCAATATTTGAATCATTCCACGATGATTAATTTGAGCGATATCTCCTGTTTTAAGCCATCCATCTTGATTTAAAATTAGTGAAGTTGCTTTTTCGTTCCTCCAATATCCTTTCATCACTTGCGGACCTTTGATTTCGAGTTCACCATGCTGATGAATGTCTGCTATTTGATCTTCTTTTTTGATACGTATTCGAGTGGAGGGAAAAGGATAGCCGCAAGTATTGGGCATGGGTTGATCGAGTATGTTGCAACTGACAACTGGAGAGGCTTCTGTGAGCCCATAACCTTCAGCAATAAAGGTGTTTGTTATTTTTTTCCATTTTTCATAAATAAATTTTTCTACTGCGGTTCCTCCTGCGATACACCATTTTAATTTTGAAAATTTGAGAGATGAAAAAGAGGGCTCGTTCACAAGCATTTTAAATAAGGCGTTTACTCCTAAAAGAATAGTCATATTATTTTGATGTTTTTTTAAAATTTGAATAAAAGATTTTTTGTCTCTAGGGTTAGTAATTAGTACGGAATGGGCACCATAGAGGGGAAGTAAAAACACATTCAGCATTAGAGCAAAAATGTGATATAAAGGAAGAGGGGCTACAACCGTCTCTTTTCCTTCTTCAAGATAGGGTTTCATCCACGCCAAACATTGCTTCCAATTACTGGCAATGTTTTGATGTGTGAGCATAGCTCCTTTGGGAATTCCCGTTGTTCCTCCTGTGTATTGTAAAAAAGCAAGATCATCGAGCTCTATTTCTTCTTCTTTAAATGGAATTAAAGAACCTTTTTTGAGAGCATGACGAAATGATGTAGAAGAAGGATAGGGTAGAATTATTTTTTTAAATTTTAAAATTATTTTAAATAACACTCTTTTTGGAAAAGAAAACAAATCTTCTAAATTAGATACAATAATATTGGGAATAGAAATAGAAATCTCATTGAGCAAGTGAGCAGAATGGCTAAAGATGAGTAAAACTTTTACATCGGCGTTATTTAATATCTCGTTAAGCTCTCGAGCGGTATAGAGTGGATTAATATTCACAACCACAAGCCCCGCCTTTAAAGCTCCGAGCACTGCGATAGGCAGTTGCAAAGTATTTGGAAGCTGAATAGCAATACGATCTCCTTTTTTTAAGGAGCAATTATTTTTTAAATAAGAAGCCCAATGACCAGAGAGTTCATCCCACTCTTGAAAAGAGATTTTTTCTCCGTAATTTTCAAATGCTGTTTGATGAGAATATTTTTGAAAGCATTTTTTAAAGTCATGAAGAATAGGAGATTTTATATCTTCAATATTATGTGGGATTTCAGGAGGATAATATTGAAGCCAAATTCTTTCCATAATCTTATTCTAATACAATATCTCTTTCATGTTGACTTTTTATTTCTGAATATCGTTAATAAAGGCTTGAGGAAGGTATGCCCCACTTAGTTTTAGTCCGCCATGGTCAAAGTTTATGGAATTTAGAGAATCGCTTCACGGGTTGGATAGATATAGACCTTAGTTTAAAAGGAGAGAAAGAAGCTCAAAGAGCAGGGCAGCTTCTCTTACAAAAAAAAATTCACTTTCATACTTCATATACTTCTCTTTTAAAAAGAGCTATTAGGACTTTATGGATAATACTTAAAGAATTAGATGAAGTCTGGCTTTCAACTCATAAGACATGGCGTTTGAATGAAAGACACTATGGAGAGCTTCAAGGGCTCAATAAAAAAGATATGGCAGACCAGTATGGTGAGGATCAAGTTTTTAAGTGGAGGCGCAGTTATGATCTTCCTCCGCCTGAAACGACATCTGAAAAATTTAAAAAAGAGAAAAATCAAAAAATGTTTCAAAATATTTCAGTTCCTGTGGGTGAGTCTTTGAAAGATACCATTCAAAGAGTTATTCCTTTATGGAAACAGGAGATTGAGCCTCTTTTGAAGCAAAATAAAAATGTTTTAATTGTTGCTCACGGAAATAGTCTTCGTGCCTTAGTGAAATATATTAAGCATATGAGTGACGATGATGTCTGTCATTTTAACATTCCAACAGCATCACCTATAAATATGTATTGGAAAGATGTGGATATGTTAAGTGAGCCTCCGGATGTGTTTGAGTTTTTGTAATGCCTCATCATTATCAACTTGTTACTCAAGATTCTTCAACAGAAGCTCGTCATGGATTATTTCAAACTCGAAGGGGAGAGGTTGAGCTTCCTCTTTTTTGTCCAGTGGCGACACACGGAAGTGTCAAATCTTTAGAAGCCTTAGAGCTTAAAAATCTCGGAGTGCAAATGATTTTAACTAATGCCTATCATTTACACCTTCGCCCTGGAGACGAGTTGGTGCAAGAGCAAGGAGGACTTCATCATTTCATGAAATGTTCGCTGCCTATTTTAACAGATAGCGGCGGGTATCAAGTTTTCTCACTTTCTTCCATTAATAAAATTGCAAATGAAGGAGTCACCTTTAGAAATCATTTGAATGGGGATCTTATTTTTATGACTCCTGAAAAAAGTATACAAATTCAATGGAACTTAGGTGCAGATATTATTATGGCCTTTGATCATTGCCCTTTAGGAAATACTAGTAAAAAAGAAACTGCAGAAGCGATGAGCAGAACTCATCTATGGCTTCAAAAATCATATCAAAAGTTTCAGGAACTTAAAGAATCGTCATTAATGGAATCTTTACCTCATCAACAAATTCCTCTGTTTTTTGGAATTGTACAAGGGGGAGTTCACGAAGATTTAAGAGAAGAAAGTTTAGCTCAAATTGAATCTTTAGATTTATCAGGAATTGCAGTGGGTGGAATGAGTGTAGGAGAAGATAAGGAGAAAATGTACAAAATACTTCGATTTATTGGAAAAAAATTACCTTCTCACAAACCTCGATATTTAATGGGAGTGGGAACTCCCGCAGATCTCATTTATGCTGTGGATTGTGGTTTTGATTTTTTTGATTGTGTATTACCTACTCGTTTAGCTCGTTCGGGTTCATTATGGACATGGGAGGGAATAATTAAAATTAGAAATCACCAATATCTGAAAGATTCCAGCCCCTTGAGTGCTTCGTGTTCATGCCATACATGTCGTAACTATTCTCGATCTTATTTAAGGCATTTGTTTCTTAGTCGTGAGCTTTTGAGTTATAGGCTCAATACGATACATAATATTTACTTTTACATGGATTTAATGAAACAAATTCGTGAGTCTATTCAAAAAGGAAGTTGGGTTCAGTTTCGTGATCAATGGCTTCAAATTTTTTCAAAAGCAGTTGAATAAATAGATTTTTGATGCTGTGGAGTGTTATTCTTTATGGTAACATAGTGACACAAAAACTATTAGGTTATATAAAAATCGTTCAATCCCAATAACGAATAAGAGGAGGCACTCATGTTAGGAGTCGGGGATACTTTTCCAGATTTTAAAGTTAAAGCGACAGTGGCTATTGGTAAAGATTTATCTAAAGCTTTTGTAGATATGGATCAAGATACCTACAAAGGAAAGTGGAAGATTTATTTTTTTTACCCTAAAGATTTTACTTTTGTGTGTCCTACAGAAATTGTGGGTTTTAATACGTTATCAGCCGAATGCCAGAAGAAGAACACTCAAATCATTGCAGGCTCTACGGATTCAGAATTTGTACATCATGCTTGGAGAACTCATGAGGATTCATTGTCCGTGTTATCTATTCCTATGCTGGCAGATGTGAAAAGAGAGCTCTCAGCTTCTTTAGGTATTTTAGATGAGAAAGAGGGAGTCGCACAAAGGGCAACCTTCATTGTAGATCCTGGCAACAAAATTCGATTCGTTTATGTCACTGATTTGAATGTAGGTCGTGAACCAGGAGAAGTGATGAGAGTTTTAGATGCTCTTCAAACGGATAAACTTTGTCCTTGTTCTTGGGAAAAAGGTAAGAACACTTTATAACTTCGACACTAAGAATCTTGGAATATCTGTTGAAGTTCTAGAATATTTTTGATGCCTTTAACTTGAATTTTAAAAGATTTTTTAATTTTATTTCCATAAGGAAGATATACCGTATTAAATCCGATTTTTTTTGCTTCTTGAATTCTTTCATTTGCAAAGTGGCAGGATCGTATTTCACCTGTTAACCCTACTTCCCCAAAGAAAGCCGTATTGGGATCTAAAGGTTTTTTATAATAAGAAGAAAGTAAAGCTGTGACGACAGCTAAGTCTGAAGCTGTTTCTGTGACTTTTAGACCTCCCACAAGATTCACAAAGATATCATATTTAGAAAGCTGAATTTGAAAATATTTTTCTAAAATAGCTAAAATCATATGCAGGCGTTGAATATCCATACCAATGGAGGTTCTTCGAGGCATAGAAAGAAAACTAGACAATGTGAGTGCTTGAATTTCGCAAAGCAAGGGTCGTTGTCCTTCAATGGCTGTAAATACTGAAGAACCAATGCGGTTCTTTCCTCTTTCTTCCAAGAAAAATTCCGAAGGATTTTTGATTTCTTCTAAGCCTCCATCCGTCATTTGAAAAACTCCAAATTCGTTAGTGGCGCCAAATCTGTTTTTTAAAGATTTTAAAATACGATACTGAGTGTGTCCATCAAAGGATAAAACTACATCCACCATATGCTCTAAAACTTTAGGACCTGCTAGAGATCCATCTTTTGTTACATGACCAATTACAAATACAGGTGTCGAAGTGGATTTTGCAAAATTCATAAGGAGTTGAGAGCATTCACGTACTTGAGATACTGTTCCTATTGCAGATTCTAATTCTAAAGAGTGAACACTTTGAATAGAATCCACAATGAGAAACTGAGGTTTTGTTTTATGAGCTTTATCCAAAATAGTTTCAATCGAGCTTTCATTAAATAGAAGAATGTTATTATTGGAAATTTTTAATCTTTGAGCTCGAAGTGTCGTTTGGTGCACGCTTTCTTCAGAACAAACATACATCACTGTGCCAGAGCGGCTGAGTCCATCAGATATTTGCAGGAGTAGTGTGCTTTTTCCAACTCCTGGGTGACCTCCGAGTAAGATATAAGAACCTGAGACAAGTCCTCCTCCAAGGACACGATCCCATTCTTCTGATCCTGTTTTCGTTCTATTTAAAGGCTCTTGATGAGTGAGCGGAGTCAGAACAGTAGGACAAGGAGAGGCATGACGAACACTTGATTTGTTTTTTCTTTCAATTTCTTCAACTAAAGTATTCCATTCTTTGCATTGAGAACATTGACCACCCCATTTCAAATGTTTGGAGCCGCAATTTTGACAAATATAAACTGATTTTTTTTGAGACATGCCTATAGGTTTATGTTTTTTAAAAGTCTTTCGCAATACCTATTTGCAAAGAAAAATGACCTAAATTAACGTGGTCTTGTGAAAGAGGATTCCCTCTCACGAGTTTTTGGTATTGTTCTGCAAAAGCTTGAACTTCTGAATAGGTGATAGATATAGGAATACGAACTTGAGGCTGACTAAGAGCGATATTGAAACCTAAAGTGAGATGACCAGAAGGTTGAAGTTTTTTAAAATTATTCCTTGTGATAATATCCAAATCATTGTTCACATTGTGCCAGATAGATACTCCTGCCCCTGCTCCTAAAAAAGCTTTAACATTATCGGAAATATTTATATGAAAAAAGAATGTTGCCAGAATATTTGGAAGCGACAGCATATTTAAACTACTTGCACTCGTATTACATTTCCTCGCATTGTCTCTACAGTTTTGATTCAACTGAGAATAAGAAAGACCTAGGAGCAATTGAGAAGAAAAATGAGGCGAGTGAAAACGTTCCAGAAGGACAGAAGCTGTTCCTCCTAAGCCTTTGATAATGATTTGTTCTCTCTCTTTGCTCCCGATATGGGTATAGCCTCCAGTTAAAAAACCAATATTATTTTTTGGAAAAGATGTATTTGAGTAATTTGAGGATGAAGCAAGTATTGGATTTTCTGTTTTTTCTAAGATCCAATTGATATCAGCTCTTCCTTGAGTGATTATCGCAATAGCTTTCCCATTCCGAACTTTACTGATCCGAAGAATCCCACGGGGTTTACCATAAAGATCTAAAGCTTGATAAAAATCTCCAGGTAAAGCTTCTTCACCTTCAAGGTGTACGAAAGATTTATTCTTCTTGATTTTAACAATGATTGCAGAATGACTCCACAATGGAACGACCACTATCGAGAATAATAAGATGTTCCGTAGGCGAGCAAGACTTAACATACACATACTCATATTTAATCTTATTTATGATCGAAATATCAATAGTTTTTTTGCTAGAAAGGCAACTCGCTTTCTTTAGTGTCAAAACTTTCTTCAGTAGGATACTGTGGAGTACGGCTTTTCTTGCTTTTGGTTTCTGTATTTTTTGAAGATCCTGAACCCAAGAACAAAACTTGATTTGCTACAACCTCGGTAGAAAACTTTTTATCTCCTTTTTCAGTTTCCCATGATCGGGTTTGTAAACGACCATCCACATAGATTTGGCGGCCTTTCGATAGATGCTGTGCACAATTTTCTGCAAGTTTTCCCCAGACAACCACTCGATGCCATTCTGTTTTTTCTTGTCTGTCACCTTCTCTATTTGTCCAACTTTCACTCGTTGCAAGATTTAATCGAGTGACAGTTTGCCCCGTAGATGTTTGTTTTTTTTCAGGATCTGCCCCTAAGCGTCCAATTAAAGTTACCCTATTAATACCCGACATAAAGCCTCCTTTTATAACAGTACAAAGGAAGTAAAACTTTTGCTGGTAAGAGTCAACAAAAAACACTCTTATTCATGGCTATTTTACTTTTAGAGTATTATTTTTATTCTCTTAGTTTTTGAATCTTAGGGGGTTTAGGGTATTGACCTGAAATTCTAGCGTTATATTGATATCGATGGTTGTCTAATTTCTTTTCCACACTCACCAAAAAGAGCTCTACAAAGAAGAATTGATTTTTTATTTTCTCATTCATAATCATTTTCAACTCTGTGTCGTAACTTTTCAGTCTTCGTGATAGGGGGCTCCAATGAAGTCGAACCACGCCATTTGCCTGAAGGGATAAAGGAGCAGTATGAGGTCCCATATTGAGGGAATCTATAAAGAAATCTCCTTTTTTAAATTGGAATTTGCCATCGATAGTTTTCCACTGCAAAAAGGGAGTTGTAATTGTACCTATATACTTTGCAGAAAAAGAATAAGGTTGCAATTCCACATTACGAGCTCTCACTTGAATGAATCCCTCAGGGCTTTTGGTGGAATTTAAATCTAATGTTAAATCTGCAAATATTTCCATAACTCCTTGAGATTGATTGAAAAAAGGAGAAATAATATTCAATGTTTCGAGTGTTAGATTTTGAGATTGAACACGAATATGAATAGGTTTCGTTCCTTTATCTTTAGTGTAAGTTTTGTTTAGTAAAAAGTTTAATTGAGAATTTTTAGTATGCAGCTGGAGTTTTATTCCAGTTCTCAGAGAGAGAAGACTCCAATAATAAGGTTTAATGACAAGTTTTTCAATCCTGATAGGCTGAGAGAGTTGAGGTGCAAACATTCTGACACCTTGAAAAGACAATTGAAGGGGAAAAAATCCAAAATGATGAGAGTTATAAAGTATTTGAACGGGCAAGTTGCTTTGAGAAATTCTATAAAGAATTTTTTGAACAGCATCGTTATAAGGGAATAAAATGATCAAAAATAACAAAAAAACTACGAGTAAAGTAAACAGATACTTTTTACTAGGCAACAGCAAAATTATTTTTTTTAAAGATAATTTATTCATAGAGCTGCTCTTTATTTGTTGAAGGAGTTTCGTGAATCAGGGTTAAAAAAGAGAAATACAAAATAAGTAGCTTTAAAGTAATGTGTCAGTAAAGGAGTTTGTTGCACTTGAAGCTGAATGAGTTTTACAGAAGAGTCCATTTGATCTAAGGCGTATCCAATGTCTACAACCTCTTGGATATTGAGACCTTCAATTTGAATTTTTTTGCCAATATGGGTGAGATCTTTTAAAGACTTAGGTATTTGAGATAAAGAAGGACGATGGGGAGAAATTTTTACATTTTGATCATTCGATAAAGACAACTGGCTGATTACTTGATTGATTTTCTCGTTCCATTGAACAGCGTTGAGTGGGGAGATTTCACGGACTGAGGAAGGAGTTTGAATCATTTGATTCACCAATGTTTTTTTGAATTGAAATTCTTCAGTTTTTTGAATTGAAGCAAAAAAGAAAGAAAGAGGAATGAGGATGATCATTAATCCGCCAAAAATTAAAAATCCTTTATGTATCCATTTTTGATAATGCAAATCTAAGTTTTCATATTTTTCTACTAAAATGTTATAGAAAACACTATCTTCTATTTTGTAATACAAGATTTCATACGCTCGTTTTAAAAAGTTTTTGATCGATTCCATGTTTTACACCTTTACTTCATTTTAAATGTAAAGTTAAAAGGCTCCCATTCTTTGGGAGTTGTCACATCTTGAGTAGAGTTTTTATTCTTTGAAATGAGTTCTTTTTGGGAAGAGGGAGTGGAAAGGTTATCTAGGTGAGGAATTTGAGCTGTTGAAAAATCCTCTTGATTTTCTTCAAAGATTTCTTCATCAGTCTTCATAAGAGGTTTTGCAGAGCTTAATTGATCAATGATTTTTGTATTTATTTTTTTTTCTTCAAAGGTGTTACTTTGGGCTTGAGAACTGAGATGAGCTTTGAGTTGAGAGAAATAAGGTTTCAAAATTGCTCCTTGAATATGGATATGACTTCCGTTGATATCCATCTGGGATACTATAATTTGCCAAAGCTCTAATTGATCAAATGAAAAGCTTAGTTTTTTTAATTGATCAACAGCTGATGGAAAATGAGTTAAAGATTGAAATAAATGACTTTGAGTTTGAATTTTCTTTCTTCGATTTAAAAATTTTTTCACATTGGAAATAGAAATGTTGCGAGTTTTTAAACCTGCAACACTGCGGGAGTAATGACCAAAAACACCACTAATTTTATCGTTGATGTTCACAATTTGCCAATTTCGAACTACGATATAGGCAAAGAAGCAAAGTAGAGCGAGGCTGACTCGTTTAAAAATTTGAATTCTTTTTTTATTGAGTTGATTTTCTCTTTTTGTAGAAAGAACCGATTGAGCAAAATTCACGGCAGGATTTTTAGATTTTTTAAAAGATTCTAAAGCTGTTCCAAAAGCTATGAGGTGGGTGGATGTAACAGTGTCTTTATGCTCTTCCATTTTATGCACAGGGATTTTAATATGCTCGTACAAATGATAAGACAAGTTTTGTATAGAGTTACCTGGACCACATAAGGTAATTTCTTCTATATCACTTTGATTTTGACCTTTGAGATAAATCAGAAGCAAATGCAACTGCTGTGCTAAGGATTTAAAAGAACTTTTTACAATTTGAGAAATAGGTACAGTGGTGCTCATATCCTCATGAGTGAGGGTTGCATTTTCAAAAAAATAATCCAGAGCCTGATTCATATCTCTTCTATATTTGTGAGCAATATCTTGGATACAAGAATGGAAACCCCAGTTAAGGTTGTAAACAGAAATCACTCTATTTTGACAAAGAATCAGTGCCATGGATTGGTTATAAGAAAGATAGAGTTTTATTTTTTTGGGGCTGGATAAAGATTCTATTTCAGGAGGTGCAGCCTTCCAGTCTTCAAATAAATTAGAAAGAGCAGCAATTTCAGGAGTCAGAGTGTAGGACTGAAAACCTAAGGATTGAATCCATTCTATAAACTCAGAAATTTCTTTTTGAGGAGCGATAAAACTCAAAACATGACTTTGCTGTTTACAATATCCTGATATTTTATAAGTATAAATCATTTCTTCTATTGAAAAAGGGATAAGATCTTCAATTTTAAAAGGGAGAGCTTTTTGGATTTTAAATCTTTCTTTAAATGGAAATTGAACATCATGAACAGAAGTGTGCTTATGGGGAACAGTAAAAGAAAAATGGTGGTTATGAGGAGGATATTTTTTCAATATATCTTTTAGATGATCAGAGAATTGAGCTTTTCTTTGTTCTTCATTATTGTCCAAAGACAGAGGATAGGTGTGAGATTCCAGCACAACAGGGGGCTGGGTATTTTGAACAAGTACCGTATGAAGACAATAAGGTTGAATGTGTATACCAATTGTAAATTGCATAGGCTTTTAGTTTATGTCTTTCCAATGAATAATAAAAGGGGAAGTCTGTAGAGGAAGAGGTCTGTCTCGTTGTATTGCGTTATTTCTAAATCGGATAGGATGTTCTTCACGAGTAGGTCTCTCATATTTTGTTTTTTCTTTTAAATAATCCATTATTTCATAGGTTTTGTTAAATATATGCTGTGAGTCATAAAGTATAACTTCTGTTTTATGAGAAATATTTCCAGAAGTTCCTATGCTGGTTATTTTAAATATTTGAGGAGGATCAAAGTGAAGAACCAAGTCTTTAAGAAGAATTTCTTCATCTTCATAAGAGGTTATAGCAGACTCTAGATCATTTTGAGCAAAAAAAGATTTTACCTTATTAAAATTTGAAAGGTACATATTATCTTCTATTTTTTGATCGACCATTTTTTTAGCTTTTTCATAAGTGATCGACTCGTGAAGAGATTGCAAGATCAAAGGGTCGCTCCATTGAATATTCAAACCTCCTGCACTATAAAGAGTGACGTAGGGGCGGACCCACTCTATCCATTCTGGGTGGATGTTTTCTATATGTTTTAAATCGTTCAATTGGTAAATAGAATAGGTCTGCGTAGTGGTATTCCATATAGAAGGATTGAGCATTTTTTCCACTTCATCTATAAGTTTTCGAATTTCATTGATTGAATAATTATCTTGAAACCATCGGCTCTTTTCTCGAATATTGATCATCAAACTATAAAAGACATCCTTAGCCCATTGACGTACTTTTTCACTGGATGGGGAGACCATATCCATCAAATTCAATTTAGCCACCTCTGCTTCCACCTTTGTTTCATAAGATGTCTGAAATAAAGATTCTGACATTTTATCTTGAAGTTCTGACTTTAGTGTCTCTGAGGCATCAGGAGAAATAACAGGAGGCCAAACTAAAGGCTGATTCCATATCCAATGAGTGTATTGCTCGTACTGTTGTATAAATGGTGCAAGGTTTCGGTCTTCAGATCTGTTTTTCAAATAATTGATGATTTTCTTATAGATAAGAACTTTAAATAAAGCTAATTCTATGCCTGATTTAGAAGCATGATAGGCTTTCAAGGAGTGGTAATGAGTGACTCCGTTTTCAAACTCAATTTTACTATCAAAGGCAACCTGTTGAAGAATCACCACCAATAGTGTGATAGTCGTTAAAGTGATCATCAGAACCATTCCTCTTTTTTTAATCATGGTGCTGGCTCCTCATCTGCTGAGGGGGAGTTGCGGTTTATGTTTAAAAGTGAAGGAGATGTGATTTTATTTGATAAAAGAGTGGAGTAAAAAGGAACATAAAAATCCATGTTTTGATCTTCGAATTTGACAACAATTCTTAAAGCGGACGGTAAAGGTAAAGGAAAAAAAAGACCTCTTCTTATAGGTATTCGAAACTCAGATAGCCATTCCTCTTGATTAAAATATTCGATTTGAAAAGTTTCCACATTTTTAAGTAGCACTTGTTTTTTTTCAAATTCAGAATTATTCCATTCTGATGAGAGTTTTTGATCAAGTGGAGCTGTCTTACGCATCAAGCATCTAATTGTTCCTTCGTTAGGGCAAGGCTCTATAACATAAGCCACTCTCACAGTAGAAAAAGCTGCATCTGTGGAAAGAGGAGAAGTAAAGTAGAAAGAATTTTCATCTCCTTCAAATCCCATTTTAGGATAAACCGATTTTCGAATAAAGGGTTTATTGTTTTCTGGAAAATAATCTGTCATATAATCTCCTTCGTAACTGTCTTGGAGACTCAGTTTGTAATGTTGGTAGGATCTTTGTAAAATATTAGAAGGCAAAATATAAATAATAGTTTGAAGATCTTTTTTGATTGCAGAAGTAATATTTTGTATTGCCCGATTAGATCGTATAAATTTTTCTATTTGTTTTTCGGATCGAATAGTTTGATTAAACACATTCATCATGGATAGTGAAAGGGAAGTAAAGAGCACTAAACTGATAAGGACTTCAATCAGAGAAAAACCTTTAGAACTTTTGTATACCATTGCCATCACCTATAATTGAGGAAGTAAACTTAATAGAAAACTTTCACTTGTACCTTTTTTGAAATCAACAAAGTAAGTGGTCACGGAGTAGGATGCTTCTTGATCGAATTTCTTGTAATGTACAGTCAAATGAACTTCTGTGACCAACTCAGAAGTTTTTTTTGCAATATTGTCTAAAATTTGAGTGATGTTGCTACCTTTTTCAAAACCTAGAACATCAGGCTGAATCAAAGAAACATCCGGCATCGTAGAAGTTTTGAGGCTCCATGAATAGTGAGAGACATTTTCAAACTCTTCTCGCTCTACTTCTTCTAGAGCGGAGAGGCCTTCTTTCATATAATCCAGTTCTATTTCAGTTATTTTTTGTTCAAGAAGTTGAGTGATAAAGTAGTATCTTTTAGAGCGATTAAGGTGTTGAGTGGATTGTGAGAAAAATTGAGAAATGAGAACCATAATTCCAACCATAAGAACAATGGAGTAAAGAACTTCAATAAAAGAAAGTCCTTTGGAAAGCATTTTACTATTTGTAGAATAAAGATCTCGTACCATCATGATGTTTATTTTGTTATAGGTTGGATGTTCAATTCGCCCACAATAGGTTTGAAATTAAGTGTCCATAGGTCGCGGGAAGAGTTTCTGATTGTGACTGTCATGGAAGGGGATAAGGATTGGGAATGATAGAGTATGTAGAGTTTTTCGCCTTCTAGATCAGGCCAATCAAAATAAATATTTTTGGGCAAAAGGATCTCCTCGGAAAGCTCTTTATCTTTTTTGAATAAACTAGATACATCTTTTTGATCTGAGGTTTTAACAGAAGACAGCTCTTCAGGAGTATCCCAAATCAAAGGCTGTTCACTCTCAATCCAAAAAGAAGACTGATTGTCTGCTGTATGTAATACTAAACGGTAAGCCTTGTTATGAATACGAGAATAACTGTACAAAGATTTGTTGATGGCTTGAAGTGTTCTTAATTTTTTTTTGATTTCATTTTCAGATTTTTGAACCCACGGAATAATAAACATTATAGAAGATGCGAAAATAGCGACTGCAATAAGTATTTCTATTAAACTGAATCCACGTCTTTGAATGTGGGTTAAATTATGTTTGAAATAAGAATAATTATTGAGAATTTTGATCATCTCGAGATGATAAGTCTGTAGCATAACCTTCTCCACCTTCTTTTTTATCACTGCCTAAACTAAAGATCTCATACAAACCAGAAGTTTCATCATATTCATAAACTAATTCATTGCTCCAAGGGTCTTTAGGATAGCCTCTTGTTAAATAAGGTTCAGGTCCCCAGCTGGGGCATCGGTCTACAGGATCCAACAAGGCATCTAACCCTTCATCTGCAGTGGGGTAAAAGGAACAGTCTCTATAAAACATCTCTAGGGAATTAGAAACTTGAGATAATAAAATTTTAGTTTGAGATACTTGAGCCTTTTTATGCTGACTGGCGACATTAGAAACCACAACAGTGGCCATTGAAGCTAGAATGATAACAGCAATCATGATTTCAATTAAAGAAAAGCCTTTTTGGTTCATTAAAAAATGTTTTTTCATATTTATAAATTCCTCTTCATATTATCTAATCCATATCAACAGTTATCCGGAGATAAACACCTTCATATTACAAAAAAATGGAACATAAATCAACCAAGCTTTATGTTAAACAAAAAACGAGAAGGTTTGATAGGTTCGCTCAAGCCCGCCCGTAAAACCCTCTATATTGTAGACTTGAAGGAGTGGAATAATAGTAGCAAAAACAATAAATGCAATAACACCACCCATTAGAATCAGCATCAAAGGTTCTAATAAAGAAGTCATAGTTTCTAAGTCTGTTCTCACTTTATTGTCATAGGTATCACTAATTTGTGTCAGCATGTGTTCTAAATGTCCTGTTTTTTCGCCCACTCGAATCATTTGAGTCACCATGGGAGGAAATTCTCCGGATTGAATTAAAGGAGTGGACAAATTTTCCCCCCTAGAAATTAGATCTTTTGCTTCCATAATGGTAGCTTGTAATTTTTGATTATTGACAACATTTTTCACAATATCCAAGGCGTCCATTACAGGAACTCCTCCTTTGAGTAAAGTGGAGAGAGTTCGAGAAAATCTAGAAATAGCTACTGAGCGAATAATGGTGCCAAAAAAAGGCAGTCTTAAAGAAAAATGATCCCAAGTTTTTTGACCATGAGGGCTTTTTTTCCATCTCCAAAATACAAGAACAATACCTACAAACAACATGGTCAAAGGAATCCATCCTTTAATAATGCTGTCACTCAGATTCAACAACATGTGAGAATACCAAGGTAGAGTTTGAGCTGCATTTCCTTCAAATAAAATTCGAATTTTAGGAACCACATAAGTCAGCAAAAAGATAATCATAAAAAATGCAAATATCGACATGAGTGCAGGATAAGTCAGAGAAGTTCGGACCTTATCTTGCAGTCTGGATTGAGCCTCCGTGAATAAAGCTAATCTTTGAAGAACAATGTCTAGGGTACCTGATAATTCTCCTGCTTCACACATAGCTACATAAGTAGTATTAAAAACATGAGGAAATTTTTTTAAAGATTGATGGAAGCTTTTTCCTTCCGTTAATGATTGTTTGATAAAATTTAAAGCTTCCAGCATAGAAGAGTGAGAAGCTTGCTTAATCAGAGTATCCATCGCATCCACTAGAGGTATACCGGCTTTGAGCATGATGGATAAATTGTGAGTCATAAAGCTTAATGTTTTGATATCCACTTTCTTTTTAGGGATAAAAGAAATGGAGCTAGTGCTTTGAGAAACATCTCGAAGATCCGTAACAACAATACCTTCTAATTTTAATTTAGACTTTGCATCATTCAAACTTTCTGCAGTTACAGTGCCACGAATAGTGCGCCCTTTTGAATTCGCACCCGCAAATGAATAATTTGGCATGTTGAAACTCCTTATAAGTCGATTTGAGTATTAGCGAGAACTTCTTCGATGGTCGTTTTCCCCATTTTGACTTTTTGAATTCCATGTTGATGAAGGGAAAGCATACCTTGTTTCAATGCTTCCTTTTTGATAGTCTGCCCATCACTACTTTTAATAATATGTGTTCGAATATCATCATTTACAATAAGAAGTTCTTGTATAGCTGTTCGCCCGATATAACCCTTATGTTCACATTTGTCACATCCTACAGCTTTATAAATATATTCATTTTTTCCGAGTGTAAAATTATCTAAAGACATTCTTTCACTTTCAGAAGGGTGATATTTTTCTTTACAGTTTTCACAAAGAAGACGAACCAATCTTTGAGAAATTACACCTAAAAGAGATGTTGCAATTAAAAAAGGTTCGCAGCCCATATCGATTAATCGAGGAAACACACCTGCAGAATCGTTGGTGTGTAAAGTGGATAAAACTAGGTGACCTGTTAGAGAAGCATTAATAGCAATTTTCATTGTATCTAAATCTCGAATCTCCCCCACCATGATGATATTGGGATCTTGACGTAGAATCGATCGAAGTCCTGTAGAAAAAGTGAGGCCAATTTTTGGATTCACTTGAATTTGACCAATATTAGAAATTCTTTGCTCCACTGGATCTTCAATAGTAATAATATTTCTTTTTTGAGTATCCATGTGAGATAAAAGAGCGTATAGAGTTGTTGATTTCCCGCTTCCTGTCGGACCTGTGACCAATAAAATTCCATGCGTTTTATGAATCATGTTCATTAAAACAGATAGATTGTCTGGAGAGTATCCGAGTTGATTGAGATTCAAAATAACTTGAGATCGATCTTGTAGCCTCAAAACTAATCTTTCACCAAAAGATGTCGGAACTGTACTGAGACGTACATCAATATCTTTTCCAGCAAGTTTTAAAGGGATGCGGCCATCTTGAGGAAGTCTTTTTTCTGCAATATTCAAATCTGCCATAATCTTTATTCGAGAAGCAATAGCTCCATGTAATCTTTTAGGAGGTTTAAATACAATATACAAAACACCATCAACACGAAAGCGGACAATTAGTTCTCTTTCATAGGGTTCAATATGTATATCGGAAGCTCGTTCTTTAATAGCTCTTAAAAAAAGAGTGTTCACCAATTTGATAACAGGAGCTTCATCTTCTACATCTAACAAATCAATAACGGGATCATCTAGATCATACTCTTCTTCTTGAATACTTTCTAAACCTTCTAAGTTCCCTGTATATTTTTCATAAATAGCATTAATAGCTGCTTGAATTTTTTGAGTTGTACTTACAATGGGTGTGATCTTTTTTTGAAACTTCAATTTAAGGTCAGATAAAATATCAAAATTTAAAGGATTGCTCGTAAGAACAAAAATTTCATTCTCATTTTCTTTGTAGGGGAGTATGAGATATTTTTTTGCATAATGTATAGGTATGTCTTGAACGAGGTGTTGAGGGATATTGTTCACATTAATATTGTGTTCAAAAGGAACATCTAAGTGCTGACAGAGTAAAGATAAAGACTCTTCTGGAGAAGACGGAGTACGATGACTAAAGTTTTCTTTCAACGATTGGCCTTTAGAATTTTTGGATTCTAAAATGGATTGAATTTGTTCCTGAGAAAGTGTGGACAGTTTAGAAATAACAACATCAAGTGAAGTGGAGCTCTTCATAGATTACTCTTCTTCCATAGGAGGTTCTAAAATTTCCATATCCTCGTTTTCTTGTTTTGGATGAATGGCGGTTGATGAGGAATAAGAAGGAGCAGATTGACCTAGCATTTTGTACATTTCTTGTTCATTTCTCTCTGGATTATTCATAAATCTCTGCATAAAATCGATGCGTTCATCAATATGATCTTTTACGATATCTCGTGTGTTATCTATAGATTTGATAATTTGAGGAGTGATAAAGATGATCAGATTTTTTTTCACTTTTTTCAAATCTTGAGCACGAAACAGCCACCCTATTATAGGGATATCTCCAAGAAGAGGGATTTTATAATTCTCTTCAACTTCTTCGTCATGCATGAGTCCACCTAGTACGGCTGTTTCTTGATCATTTAAAATAATGTTTGTGATGATTTTTCTTTTAGTGATGGTAACGGAATTTTTAAGCTCATCTGAACCCACAGTTGTTGGATTAATAGAGTCAATTTTTTGTTCGATCTTCAGTCGAACAGAATTTCCATCCGGATTAATACGTGGTGTAATTTTGAGCTCCGTATTAATATCTTGCCTTTCTTGAGCTTTCGATCGCCCTAAGTCACTAAGAGTTTCTGTTGTCCCTACAGGTGCATTGACACCTACAGAAATCAAAGACTCTTCGTTATCTACTGCAATCAATTGAGGCGTTGATAAGATATTTCCACCTGTTGTGGATTTAATAATATTAACAAATCCCAACAAAGAAGGGATCTGTATAGAGGGAGGTACGTTGGATGATTCTCCTCCTTTCCCTTGAGATAAAGCAGAAGGTAACCAAGCGGGGAGAGGGCCTGATAGATTCATCAAACCTGTTGCAAAACTTAAAACAGACTCTCTGCCAGGTGCTTCCAAGAACAAACTTTTTAAACTTTGAGAACTGAAACCAATTCGAGGGAGGAGGCCGCTAATACCTTCTTTTTTACTTCCTAAGAATTTGTAAGTCGTGACATCCCAATTCAATTTATTTTCTGCATTCAGATCCATAATAATAGTTTTAATAAAGACTTGATGTTTAGGAATATCAATTTTATCTAGAATTTTTTTTAAAGCCTGAAAGCTATGTTTTTTTGCTGTAACGAGAAGACTGTTCGTATTATTGTCATGAGTGATTTGAATATTGTCACGAATAGTTGAACCGCCCATTAAATTTCTTAAAGCAGAAAAACTTGAATTGAGTGCTCTGTTTTTGTTGTTTGAAGAGGATTTTGGTTGGAGTATTTCATTGAGTGTTTTTGCAATGTCTTCCGCTATTCCATATTTCACATAATAAACAAAAATACCTCCTGAAGTTTGAGTATCAAATTCAGAATCTAGTTTTTGTATTAATTTTTTTATTCTATTAATTCCTTTTTGAGTTCCTGATATGATAATGGAATTAGTTCGCTCATCTGGAATTAAAGCGGACACCCCTGTAGCGTTGATATCTTTTGATGATTTTACAAGATTACTCCCAGGACGGCCTGATCTACGAGATAAAGCAGAAGAAAATCGAGGTTGAATGAGCATATTAATTTTATTCGTCAGATCGACAGCAGGGGCATAAATAATAGGGATGACTTCTACGAGGTTATGGACATTAGGAACATCTAACTCTCTGAGAATTTGAGTGATTTTTTCAATGTTAGATCCATAATCACTGAGTATAATGGTGTTGGCTTCTTCATAAAACATAGATTTACTTTCTTTGGAAAGGAATTGTTTAATCTCCTTTTCTAAAATTTTGACACTCGCATGTTTGATCTTAATAATTTTAGTAATGTACTGATCAGCATCTGGAAAATACTCTCCTTTGTAAACCCGTACATTATCTCTAGATGCCTTTTCAGCGGGGACAACTTTCCAAAAAGCTCCACTGCGAACGATAGCATATCCATTAATGGCTAGAGCAGAAAGAAAAGCCTGAAAAGCCTCTGCTACAGTAATTTCAGAAGGAGCAATGATACTGACTTTGTTTTTGATACTGGGATCCACAATAAAATTAAGTCCCGTCAGCTGACTCATTGCTTTTACAACATCTATAATTTCTGCATCAGGGTAATCAAAGCTTTTAATTTTGTCTGGAAAATTTTCTGAATCAATTTCTTCAATGGAAGATTCATTTAAAGTTTGCCCTGAAACTTTTCCCTTAAAAATTTTAGTTGAAGCTTCAGATATAGAAAAAAGGCTGCACATCAGAATCGAAATTGTTTGGAATAAAATTTTCATTTCATGGACATCCTTGTTTTCAAAACCTTATCTTATTCTATTGAAGTATCTTCGTCTATGTTATAGGATAATTCACGCTCTTGACCATTTTTATTCTGGATTTTTATAGAAAATTGACTAGAAGTTCTAAATTGTTGAAAAAGTCGTTGTGCTTCCATTTCATTATTGACTTTCTTATTATTAATGGAGATGAGAGTGTCTCCTTTTTTAAATCCTAAATTTTCGTAGATGCTTCCTTTTTTGATCCATTGAAATTCATGACCAACAAGACGGCCGTCTGGATCGATTTTAGGCTCTACACGAGCTTGTTGTAGTATATCAGGAAGATTTCTAATGTGATTATTAATGACAGAGCGAGTCACCTCATATTTATTTGTGTCTATTTGAGATACACCTTCGATCGTAGGTTTTGTTTTCTCTTCTTCTTCTTCCCTAATGTCGTTATCCGGTTCAACAGTGGTCATTTGTAATTTGTAATCCAATGGAATTTCAATATGCTCTAAACGATTGTTCAGCAAATTAATAAACTTTACATGCCGTCTTTCAATAATGGTAATACGAGCTTTTCCATCAATTTCATCTCCCACAAAATAAGACAGTGTGGGTTCGGTAGAAGAGATGCGAATAGATGCCATAGAACGTTGAGGATTCATGCTCTCAATAGTCCCTAAAAGTTGAAAAGGTAAATTAGATAAACTAGATTCAGATTGAGGAGTTTCTAATGAAAAGGAGTCCTCTTGATCTTCTTTTAGGGAAAGAGGAATAGGGCCTGGATGAAAAATATTAGCTGTATGTAAAAAATCTACAGGAGAAAGCGTTTGACTTCGAGTCACTTGAACAGGAAGTGCAGAGTTCTTAATACCCTTGGAAGGGAGTAAAGAAGGCCAAATAAAAAGCAAGGTGATATCCGCTAAAGCTAGTGACACCAAAGCCACAATAATCCAAGAACTATAACGGGAAAAAAAGGTGGATAGTTTTTGAGACAAGCTTGCGGTGTCAATTTTTTTCAACTGATTCCACAACCATAGTGATATATGAGTAAACAATTTCCTAATTTTGTTCTTCAAATGAAAACTCTTTTTGGGAAGCATTTTTTATGTTTTCAATGTACAAACTTTGACTTGGAAAGGCAAACTCCACATTCAGTTTGTGAGATAATTCTAAAATAGATAAAAAGATTTCTTGTCGAATTTCCAACTCTTCATTCCAATTCTGAGCTTTCAAAAATATATTCACAAAAATATTCAAGCTAGAATCTGCATACCCAGAAAAAGAAACTTGATAGTGGTTTTTTTTAGTTTTTTCATGGTTTTGAATAATACTCTTGATACCGTCTACAAAGATTTTAATTTTTTCTGACTTTGTTGCATAATTGATCCCCAATGTGAATCGTGTTCTCCTGTACTTTCTTTTTCTTAAATTATCAATTTGGGCATTGGCCACAATAAAATTAGGAACAGAAATCACCGAGTCATAAAAAGTTTTAATTTGAGTGGAGCGAAATCCTATAGATTCGACTGTACCTTCTGTCTCATTGAATTGTATCCAGTCTCCTATAACGAAAGGTCGATCGAGAAGAATAACAAGCGATCCGAAAAAATTAGAAATAGTGTCTTTAGCAGCTAATGCGATAGCAACACCACCTATTCCTAAGCCTGCTAGAAGAGATGTAATATTGTAACCTAAGTTTTGAACTAACAGCAGTCCTCCTGTAATCACAATCAAGAAGCTTATAATTTTTTTAATCAATACAAGGATGTTCTTATTTAAAGAACCTTGATGGAGCCATCTTGATTGTATTCCATCAAATATGGGGTCCACACTGTGATGTGTGAGAAAAATAATACTGCCGCCTAAATAGATATGAATAAAGCCTTTTATCCATTTTGCAACAATCAATAGTATACCTTTGTACATTTCAAATTGATTGATTATGTAGGGTTGTGAAAATGTGAGAACAACGGATATTGTTAAAGCCAACAACGCACTTTGAGACCAAAACATGATTTTGTGTCTCTTCTTGTGGGCTTTCACTCCAGGAAGATGGAGGATGATAGAGCGAAGAATAAAAGAGGCAAGGCCCCATCCTAAAACAACAAGAGAGAAAATATATATCCAAGTCATAGCTCTTAAAAGTTATATGAGATTTTTTAAATAAAAAACATGCGGAGCATAAAATGAAAATAAGTGAAAGATATTGTAAATACTGAATTTTTTGAGAAGAAAAAGGCCATAAGTCTAGGTAAGTAGATTATCATTTGAGTATTGTTTTTCCTAAAATAGGGCTCAAATTATTGTTTTTGTAGTCTTTCAGTCTCGCTCTTGATAGCTTCCGGGTCGAGTCTATATTCTTTAGTCTTTTACTTTCAATATAAAGAATCTAAAAGTAGAATTATGATATTGAAGCAAAGGGAGTTGAAAAGTGAATTATTGTTTGGTTGATTTTCCTGTATTCACAGAGGGCAGAGTCGAAAGCTTTAAAGCTTGTGACTCTATTTGTCGTAAATTCTATGAAATGGGTATTCGAAAAAATGTTCCTATTCAAAGAATAGGCCGTCTTCCCTTTAGCCGCAATGTTCATGTGATTGTAGGCAATGAAAGCTTAGTCCTTCGAGAAGATGAAGCTCGTTGCTTGGAAGTCAGTAGCTCCAACTCTTTATTCACTTAGAGAATGCCCTCTTCAAATAATATTATTCTTATTGGGCCTCCTAATAGTGGTAAAACCACTTTGTTTAATTGGCTTACAGGCTACAAAGCTCGTGTGATGAATTATTCTGGCTCGACTGTGGACTACCTCAAAGGCAGACTGCTTCGCTCATATAATTTAGAAAGTGAAGTGATCGACACTCCTGGCATTTATAGTTTATTTCCAAAAACACCCAGTGAAGAAATCTCTTCTCGCATTTTATTTGAAAATCCTTCCTCTGTTATTGTTGTCACTGTGGATGCGTTGCGAGTCCATCGTCAACTGCCACTTGCTTTGCAGCTTAAAGAAGCAGGATTTCAAGTGATCATTGCTCTGACAATGATGGATCTCATTCCCGCATCCAAGAGACCTCATATTCAGGCTTTATCTCAAGAGATCGATCTAGTAGTTTGCCCTATAGAAGGGAAATTAGGACAAGGTGTTTTAGAGCTGACTCGACAAGTTCAAGAAAAGATGAATAAGGAGTTTCATCCTCTTTCATTCAATTTAGAAAAAATCTCTGCTTTACAAGATGATTTTTTTAGAAAAACAGATGAAATTGTAAAAAAGTTTTTTTCTCTTGAGATTTCTAAGCAAAAATGGACGCAAAAAGTGGATCGTTTCTTACTTCACCCTATCATAGGTGTGTTGAGTTTTGGAGTGATTATGATGACCTTATTTTCATCTATTTTCTGGTTGGCAGCTCCCTTAATGAATATTGTTGATGTGAGTTTTTCTTTCTTATCCGAACGTATCCAAACACTGGGTCCTTCCTTATGGGTTGATTTTCTTTCGCAAGGTGTTGTCACCAGTTTTGCTGCTGTTCTTGTTTTTGTACCTCAAATTTTTATCTTATTTGCAGGAATTTGTATCTTAGAGGATAGCGGTTACTTATCTCGTGCAGCTTCTTTAGTGGATGCCTTATTTTCTAAGATAGGATTAAGTGGAAGATCTTTTATTCCTTTCTTAGCAGGCTATGCATGCGCTATTCCAGCTTGTTTAGCCGCCCGTAATATTTCTTCCCGATGGGAAAGATGGGCTGTTATTGCTGTGATTCCTCTTTTAACTTGTTCGGCTCGTCTTCCTGTTTATTCCTTGCTCCTCAGTTTATTTTTCTATGGTGAATCTCCATGGAAGGCTGGAGCATGGCTGGGAGTCATCTACATTGCTTCTATGGTTTTAGCTTGTATAGGAGCTGCCGTGATCCACTGGATTGTCCCTTCTCATCATCAAAAACCTCCTTTTGTAATGGAGCTTTCCATTTATCGTCGCCCTCTTTTTTTAGGCGTGCTTTCTTCAGCATGGAGAAAAACAAAATCCTATGTAAAAGGAGCGGGTCCTTTAATTTTTGTTTTTGCTCTAGTGACTTGGTGTGCTCTCAACTTTCCTCGTCATGAAAGTGGAGTGGAAAAAGAACAAATAGAAAATAGCTATGCGGGTCAGTTTGGAAAAGTCATTGAACCTGTTGTGGAGCAGATTGGAGGGGACTGGAGAGTTGGTATAGGTCTGCTGTCAGCCTTTGTAGCAAGAGAGGTGTTTGTTTCTACTCTTGCTTCCTTATTTCAAATGACACAAGAAGAAGACGAGGGTTCTTTTCAGTATTCTTTGCTTAAGAAGATGAGGCAGGCTCAGAATAAAAGGGGAGATCCTGTATTTACACCAGCTAGTGTTATTTCTTTGATATTATTTTTTATGATCTCTCTTCAATGTTTATCCACTACGGCTATTGTTCGAAGAGAAACAGGGTCTACAACCTTCGCCTTACTTCAATTATTTGTCCTGAACGCATTAGCTTACATTGTGAGTATGGTTTTTTATAAGAGTACTTATTGGTTGTTCTAGAAATTTTCTTAATTTGATTATATTGGCACCTAAAGTAAAACTCTCGTAAAAAGCTACTTGCTATTTTATAGAAAATGTTTTTTAAAATATCTATACGAGTTTCTAAAAAGGTAGATCATATTGTCCACACTTCGCTCAAAAGCTCAAAACCTTCTGAAGGAAGCCTTCAGATCCATTGAACAAGTTCAAGACAGCTCTGAGTTGTATCAAGTTAAAGTTCGCTACTTAGGAAAAAATGGACAAGTCACGTCTTTGCTGAAGGAAATTAAAGATCTCCCTCAAGAAGAAAGACCTTTGCAAGGAAAACTTGTGAATCAGCTTAAAGAGGATATTGAAAAAAAATATGAATTAAAAAATAAGAATCTAAAACAACTTAAAAGTAAAATATCAAGTAGTACTTTAGATATTACTTTACCGGGTTGGGATAAAAATCTAGGAGCTCTTCATCCCATAGAACAAATGATTCAAAAAACTGTTCGAATTTTTAATCGTCTAGGTTACACAACTGTATCTGGACCTTTGATAGAGTCCGATTGGTATAACTTTTCAGCTTTAAATATTCCAAAAGAACATGTTGTTCGTGATAATCAAGATACTTTTTATGTGGATTCCAATCATTTACTGCGCACTCACACAAGCCCTGTTCAAATTCGTGCATTAGAGCTTTATAAGCCCCCTTTAGCTATCATAGCACCTGGGCCTGTTTTTCGAAGAGATCAAGCGGACTCTTCTCACTCTCCTCAGTTTTATCAAATAGAAGGGCTATTTGTTGATCGAAAAGTTTCTATGAGTGATCTCAAGGGAACTCTCTCGTATTTTTTAAAGGAACTGCAAGGCTCTCAAGCTCGCATTCGGTTTCGCCCTAGTTTTTTCCCATTTACAGAACCTTCTGCAGAATACGACAGCTCTTGTTTTATATGTCATGAAAAAGGCTGTTCTCTTTGTAAGCAAAGTACATGGATTGAAATGGGAGGTTGTGGTCTCGTGCATCCTGAAGTTTTTAAATTGAGCCATATAGATTCAAATCAGTGGCAAGGCTTTGCATTTGGTATGGGTATCGATCGACTAGCTCTTTTAGAACATGGCATTCCAGACATACGTTTTCTTTATGAAAATAGATTAGATTTTTTATCTCAATTTGAGAGTGAAAAGATATGAAGTATTCTTTGCGGTGGTTGAGTGAACTCACAGTCTTACCAGAATGGATTCAACCTCAACCTATTATTGATCTTTTGAATCAAAAAGGAATTGAAGTTGAGTCTTTTCATGAAGAAAAACTGGATCATATTGTGATCGGAAAAATTCTCAAACAGCAATCTCACCCTCAAGCGGATCGATTAAAGATATGTCATGTTCAAGTGAGTTCTTCTGAAAATTTATCTATTGTCTGCGGAGCGAATAATCAAAAAGAAGGGGACAATGTAGCTGTTTGTTTGGAAGGCTCTACACTTCCGTCAGGTTTAAAAATTAAGAAACAAAAACTGAGGGGAGAAGTGAGTCAAGGAATGCTTGCTTCCAGTTCTGAATTAGAACTATCTTCAGAAAGTGAAGGTATTTTGATCTTGCCACAAGACGCACCTTTAGGAGAGAGGGTCGATGAGTATCTTAATATTCGAGACGTGATATTAGATATTACAATTCCTCCTAACCGCCCTGATCTTTTAGGGCATGTAGGTCTAGCTCGTGAACTTTCTTTATTCATGGAACAGCCTATGTGTATTGAAGGGTTATTTCATCCGAAACAATTTTCTTATGCTCTTCAAAAATGGAAATGGCCTTCTAAAAAAATTTTGAAATCTAAAAAAACGAATTTTATTCCTCAAAAAATTCATTCTCCTTTGACTGCTTCTCACAAAGAATCTTTAAAAATTCATATTCAAGATTCTAAATTTTGTCCTTATTACGCAGGTCAGATTGTCGAAAATGTTCAAATTGCAGAGTCTCCATTTTGGCTCAAAAATAGATTAGAATCTTTAGGTATTTCATCTATCAATAATGTTGTGGATGTGACTGCTTGGGTTTTATTGGAATGGGGGCAGCCTCTTCATGCTTTTGATAGGGAACAGATTTCTGGTGATATTCATGTTCAAAAAGGGAACCCTAAAGATTCCATTTTAACTTTAAGTGATGAAAAGATTCAACTTCAAGGAGATGAGTTAATGATTTATGATAGTCAGCGCCCTTTGGCTATTGCAGGAGTCATAGGTGGAAAGCTCAGCTCTGTTTCGACTCAAACAAAAAATATTTTTATTGAATCCGCCGTTTTTAATCCTTATTCAGTACGTCTTACAGCCCGAAAATTAAATCTTCAAACAACAGCTGCATTTTATTTTTCTAGAGGTGCATTTTGTGAGAATAGTTTATTCGCTCTTCAAAGAGCCTGCTCATTAATGGAGCAGCTTGCAGGTGGGCAAACTTTAACTCCTCACTTTGAAGCAGGTTCTTCATCCTCTTCTTCAAAAAAGATTTCTATTACAAGTCACTATTTAGAGGAAAGATTAGGCTATGCAGTCTCTTCTTCAGAGTTTTTAGATGGTATGGAAAAAATGAATAATCAAGTCAAAAAAAGATCTTCTTATTTGGAAGTGGAGCCTCCATTCTATAGGAGGGATTTGTGCATCAAAGAAGATTTAGTGGAAGAATGGGCTCGAATCAAGAGCTATGACAAAGTCCCTGAAAGACTGCCTTCACTGTCATCCATTCCATTAAAACAAGAAAAAATATTAGGAATGTTGGAAAAGGTGAAAAATTTAGCACAAAGATCAGGCTGCTATCAGGCCATCAACTATAATTTCCTAAACCAAGAGTTTCAAAACTCATTTTTAAACAAACAAGATTCGACAAAAGATTCTTTGGTTCAAATTCAAAATCCTCTCACTTCAGATGCGAATGTGTTAAGGCAGAGTCTTATTCCTGGACTATTCAACAACGCAGTATTAAACATGAGACATGGAGAATCTCTAGGCCGTTTGTTTGAACAGGGAGTCACCTTTTTCAAAGAAGGAAATTCTTTCAAAGAGCAACAGTACCTTTCTTTTATGTTTTGGGGTAAACCCAAAAATATCTGGAATACTTTAAAACCTCATTCTTTATTTTTTGATCTCAAATCTTCTATAGAGGCTATTTTAAAAAATTTGGGTTATCGTGCTGAGTGGGGAAGTTGGAATGCAGTTTATCCTTTTATAGATGCCCATCAAAACCTTTCTATTCAGGTGAATGGTCAAAATATTGGGTTTATTGGAGCCTTAAATGTTGAGTGGGAGGAGAAGTATAAAATCAAAGAAGAAGTCGTCTGCTCCGAAATCAATTTATCTGATTTATTGAGTTTATCTTCACAGCCTTTTCGATTTCAAACTCCTCCTGTATTGCCTGTAGTCTCTCGAGATTTATCTTTATTAATTCCTCATGATCAAAAAATAGGGGATATTTTGTATTTTATGCAGAAAAATGCACCATCATTATGTAAGAAAATATCTGTTTTAGATTATTATGAGGGCAAAGAGCTGGAGCAAGGATATCGATCTGTTTCCTTTAGATTGCTCTTACAAGGCATAGAGAAAACTCTTTCAGAAAAGCAAATTAACCGCTGTCAAAGTCAAATTACTGAACCGGTGTTTAAAAAGTATCCTGTTAAATATCGTGAAAAATAACTAGAAAAAGAGTTATATAATAAACTTCTGCCTCAATAAATAATGATTTTAATAAAAAATATTCTTGTCTTTTGATATTTTAGCCTTTACATAGTGAAATAAGGATTGTGAGAAATGAGTAATAAGCCGAAGTACGTTAATCAAAATGGCACGCATACTAAAGTCGATATTGTCTTATCAGTCTATAATAATATTGGTTACTCCAAAAAATTTTCAGCACAACTTGTAGATTTTTGCTTTGGTGCTATTAAAGATCAGTTGGCAAATAATAGTAATGTTAAGATTTCCAGTTTTGGTCATTTTGTGTTGAGAGACAAAAGGGAGCGAATTGGCAGAAATCCCACAACAGGAGATAATATTATTATTTCTTCAAGAAGAGTCGTGACTTTTCGTCCAAGTGTATTTTTAAAAAATAAAGTTCAGTAAGGATTAAAAATAAAGATGGAAACTATTTCTACAGAAAAATGGATGCAGGAACGACTGAAGAGTATCCCCCAAAAGTATTCCTTTCGCATTGGAGAAGTGGCTCAAATGCTTTCTATTAAGCCTTATATCTTAAGATACTGGGAGTCTGAGTTCGATCAATTAAAACCTAAAAAACTTGATAATAAGCAAAGACTTTACCTTCATAAAGATGTTAAAATTCTTTTCCTTATTATGAAACTTCTCTATGAAGATGGTTACTCCATTCGAGGGGCCAAGCAAGCGTTGAAGAGTTTATCGAAACAATTTAAGAATGTAGAGCAAAAAATGGATTCTCAAAAGAATTTATCAGAAGAAGTAGATGTTCTTATTGAGAGAGTTTCTCAACTTATTTCCAGTGTTAAAAATCAATAAATATATCTAAAATATTTTAATAAAATCAATATATTATAGCATTTTATTAAGTATTTTTTTTAAGAAAAAAAAAGGTAAAAAATGAAAATAACTCGTTCTAAAGGTCTTCTCTCTATTTTTGGTATATTATTTATTCTAGGTTCTCTGACCATTTTTGGAATGGTGATGGGAGTTGGTCTTATGGTTCACCATAAAATCAATGTTCAAAATTCTGTAGATATTGGTGCCATGTATGCGGCTCAAAGACAAGCTGAGACTCTCAGTGTTTTATCTCATTTGAATTATCAGTTAAGACAAAACTACAAGCTTTTTTCATATCGATACAATGTTTTAGGAAATATAGGAGCTTATCAAAATCCAGGGGGCGCTACTCAAAACATGGATCTGATTGATGGAGTTCTATCAAGGTCCGTTCCTTCATTTAAGAATAAAACTGTGTGTCCAAACACTCTTAATGGATGTTCTACGGGAGGACGCACACCTCGTCCCATAACAGACTGTCATCAAGGTCACAGTCGTCAAAGTGGTTGCCCTTTCGCATTTTGTGTATGGCATCCTTATTTTGATATTCCAGGCAAAAACGGTAGTGACAATGTTTGCCAGAGGGTTGATCAGCCATACGATCTTCCTCCACTAGCTGGTGGTAGTACTTACGGAGCTCGTTTTGCGAATGCAGAAGTCAGCAACAGGATAAGTAGTATAAGAGATTCCTGTAGGTATTCAGGTTACGTGAACTGGATGGTAGCTTCTACAACATATTTAAGTTTTTACGAAGAGCAGAAAAAAAGAAAGGAATTTATCAAAAAATATTTTAATGAAATTATTAGCAAAAAAAGAGAGCTTGGAGGGGCTTATATTGATGTGGGAGTGAAGAATACAATTACTAAGAATTTCACTTATCCTGTGTATGAGAGTTATAGGAGTAGAAATGGAATAATTTATACAAAGACCTCTAATGAGGGAAATTTTGATGAATATTTTGAATGGATAACAATTAACCCCCCTGATCTCGATTTGTTCTATGTTCAAGATAGAGGGAGAAACAATTCCCAAAGTGCTTGTGAAAGAGAGATCAAAACTATTTTTGAAATTTGTGAAGCTCAGAATTGTATTCCAGGTACAAGTTGCAATCTGATTCAAAGGCATACTGATAATAGTAATAGCAATATATGTGATGGCTTAAAGACAATCAAGAATGAACCAGTAGTGGTTGGTTTTATGAAAAAGCAAAATACACAGAATTTTTTTTACATCCAAATCTTTTTACATATTAATTACAAGAGTGCGATATTTTTTCCTTTTAGGGAGCCTATTTCCTTGGTAGCAGAAGCTTACTCTAAGCCTTTTGGATCATCATTTGGTCCATATAAAAATGCACTATTACCTACTATACCACCAACATCTAGATACCCTGTTTATTCGCTTAGTTTTGAGAGAGATGACGATAACTATGGTTTACTAGATGGTCAAAGACAGTATTATTTTAATAAGCTGATTCGAAAAATAGTCAATGTAAATGGAGGAGCAAAAGATGCAGGCTTAAGTTTACAAAACTATCAACAGCTCCATGGGCTCCATGATGTTAATAACAATAATTCTACCTCTGCTATGGTCTTACCTTACGAGGATGGTTCTTCTAATAATTATGTACTGAAGAAAGATAAAATCTTTACTTTGCCTGCTCGTGTTTTAGAGGAGATAGCGATAGCTCCAGATGAGTATGATTTGAACCATTATGCGATTTTGCCTAACTATATGGTGAGTGCCTATATTCGTCTTATGGAAAGTAAAAATAATCGAGGTGATTATATATTTAACTATGTTCCAGCAGATATTGGTCATTATGCAGATGAGGAGTTTTTAAACAAAATTAGGAATTCTCCTTCTCCCCTTTTTGCAGATGATCTGGGTCCAGAATACATACAACATCTTCGGGCTCCTCCACCTCCTCTAAAGCCTCAAGGGTTCCTTGAAACAGGAAGTTATAAAATTCCTTTTTATCTGAACTATACTGAAAAGCAAATAAACTGGGTGAATGTTATTCAGAAGGAATATTTTCACCCGAAAGCAATTTTAGAGGAGGTTTATTTTAAGCTTTTTAATATTGATCACCTTCTTACTTCATGGGTTTCCAGTATGGACCCTCAAGGGCCGACACTCGATGATATATATCCACCTGCTCCAAATGTGATGGGTAATCGAGCAAAAGACTGCAAAGGTAATGATGTTCCCTTTCAATGTTGCCATTTAAGAGATACAGAGCTTAAAACAGCTTCCTTAGTAGTCAAGCGTAGGAATGGCGTTCCTTATCTTAGATGGGATAGAAAACAGATCAACAGACATATTCTACATTTTTCTCATTGTATTGTGGGAGGAAGAACAGGTTTTTCGATTAAAATTATTGATCGAGAGTTTCCTGGAGTTCGAGACCTTTTACAAAATGAAAAAAGAAGTCACGGTTTTTAATGAAATGTAATTTTTACACTCTTTTTTTTGACATTTTTGAGCTTTTTATTCATAATAATAGTTAACTCACTTTTAAGTTATGTTAGGCTAGGTTTAACAACCTTTTTCTAAGCAAGGATTTTAAATGAAATTTTTATCTTTACTTTTGGTTTTATTTTTTATCTCTTCTTCTTTTGCAAAGCTGTCGTTTTGCCAACTGCCAGATGAGATGGCGTTTTCCATTGACGCATCTCTTGGAGAAAATGTACTTACAGAAAAAGAATATAATGAATTGTTAGAAAAATATAATACTCAAGGATGTTCTGCTTTTGACCCATACCTTCATAGAGTGGACTTTATTAGATATTATAGCTCTGAGATGAACGGTGAGTCAGGAAAAATAGCTTTTAAGTTGGAAAATAAAACTCTTTTACACTTTCCTAATTTAAAGGGAGTGACAATTCGCACCGATCAATCACAGATACCAGAAACTCTTTTTCATGGGCTTCCTCATTTAACATATGCTAGAATTGAAGGGGACAATATCGAGACTATACCGACCAAGCTTTTCGCCCAGAATCCACAGCTTCTTGAATTTAGAATACATAGTAAAGTATTTAGAGGCATTTCCGATTCTGAGTTTTTTAAACAGATTCCTTTGGTTCAGGTGTTAAGTTTAGCACCAGCTTGGGGAGTCAATGGAAATTGGCCTGATGATCTATGTGATCATAATAAATGGCTTAATGCTTTGTTTATTGGCTATCAAGATGGCGTGAATAAGTTTCCGTCTTCTTGTTGTTATGAAAGGCAATTCCAAATATTTGGAGAACATGGAGCGATTGGTGCTGGAGGTAGTGGTGCTCTTTCTAAGCTTTGCAACTCTCTCAAAACCCTTAATCCAACCTAGTTAACTCACTTTTCAGTTGTTTTTAAATAATGTTTAAAAAAAGAGGATTCATTTCGTGTTGCTCTGAGACATTAAGATGGAGTAGTGTAAGAACTTAAAAGGAGAAATATTATGAAATTCTTAAACCTATTATTAGTCTTATTTTTAAGCTCTTTTGCGAGTGCCCATTGTGGGAGTTGTGGAGTCAGTGATGATTCAAAAGATGATCGAGAACTTACCTGTAGCAACAACAAGGGAGCTGACTGTGAAGCCCACGATGAATCTGAAGCAGAGCCTTCTCAAAGTGAAGATGCCGATTCGAAGAAGGCTAAATAAATAAGAATGAACCTTTTAGAACCACTTAAAGTTGTCCTATTGACGGCTTAGATAGATATCAGAATATGATATTAGATATAATGTGGCAAAAAAAGTTTTATTTGACAGTAAATAGCATTTTAAAGCATATTAGTTCTCCTCATCCTTGATTTGTTGGGTTTTTAAGTCCTTTGTGGAAACTGAAAGAACGACAGGTTAAGGGTTTTTTGTGACCAAAACGAACTGATAAAAAAGAAGGTATTCTAGATGGAAAGTCAAAAAATTCGCATTCGTTTAACGGGTTTTGATCATAAGTTATTAGATGATTCAGCTCGTAGTATATTGGATACAGCAAAAAAAACAGGAGCTGATGTGAGAGGACCTGTTCCTCTACCTGTTTCTGTGAGTCGTTACACAGTCCTTCGATCTCCTCATGTCAATAAAAAGTCCCGTGAACAATTTGAAATCCGAAGATTTAAAAGATTATTGGATATTTCTGATCCCACTCCTCAAACTGTAAACCAACTGATGAAGTTGGATTTACCTGCAGGTGTAGGTGTGAATATTATCACGGAGTCAAGAAATGCCTGAGCAAAAAGAAAAACCTACTAAAACTAAAACAAATCTTGAGAAATCTGCTGAAAAAAAAACTTCTTCTATCGAAGCTTCTGCAGATTCTAACGAAAAACAAAACAGTGCTTCCACTGTTCAATTGAACACTTTGTTTGCTTTTAAAATGGGAATGTCTAGCGTTTATGATGATCAAAATTGCAGGGTTCCTGTCACTTTTTTGCAGTATAAAGATGTTCGAGTCACTCAAGTAAAGAAAAAAGAGACTGAAGGGTATGATGCTGTTCAAGTGGCTGTAGCAGATTCCAGAAAACTCAATCGTTCTTTGACAGGTCATTTGAAAAAAGCAGGTTTTAAAACTGGGGCTTCTTATATCAGAGAAGCTCGTCAGACTTTGCCTGAAGGTGTTCAAGTAGGCCAAAAAGTTTCTATGGATAGTTTGAAAAAAGGAGACATTATTTTTGTCACTGGTATTTCAAAAGGACATGGTTTTTCTGGTGTTGTTAAGAGATGGGGATTTGCTGGAGGTCCAGCTTCTCATGGAGCAGAAAAACAAAGAACGACAGGTTCGATTTCTAATACAGCGACACAGGGTCGAGTCTTTCCCGGGAAAAAACTTCCAGGAAGATATGGTTGTGATCGCACCAGACAAAAATCTGAAGTGATTGATGTGATTCCTGATCAAGGAGTGATTCTGGTAAAGGGTCCAGTTGCAGGTGCAATAAGAGCTTTAATAGAAATTAGGAAATGCGAACATGGTGGCTAATAAGGTTCCAAATTTAACTGTCAATGTTTTGGACTGGAGTCAAAAAAAACTTCGGGAAATTTCTTTAGATTCCTCTATTTTTCAACAAGAAGTTAAGCTTCATGTGATCAGCGATATTGTTCGATGGCAGCAAGCTCGGAAAAGACAAGGTAGTCACTGTGTTAAAACAAGAGGTGAGGTTCGTGGTGGAGGTAAAAAACCTTTTCGGCAAAAAGGAACAGGGCGGGCTCGTCAAGGTTCTTCTCGCTCTCCCCTTCTTAGATCTGGCGGAGTGGCTCATGGCCCGAAGCCTAGAGATTACTCAACTAAACTCAATAGTAAAGTGAGAAAACAGGGAATCAAAATGGCTTTGTCTCATGTTTTTTCTGAAGGAAATTTAGTAGTTGTGTCAGATATGAATTCTTCAACAGGAAAAACCAAAGATCTTTTTTCTCAGGTGAAAAAGTTTTCCAATAAAGCTTTGCTTCTTGATGAAAAGAAGAATGATTTATTCGACAGAGCTTGTAAAAATCTTTCTTCTTATCATTTGCTCGAGATCAATGGTTTAAATGTTTATGATCTGTTGAAATATGATCATGTAATTTGCACAGAAGGTGCAATTCGTAAAATTCATGAAAAGTACGGAGAATCCTCTCATGCTCATTAAAAAAGTTTCCATTACTGAAAAAAGCAACACTTTAGCTGAGAAGCAGATTTATACTTTTCGTGTCGACCGTAAGGCAACTAAGCCGGAGATTCGAAAATATATTGAAAAGTATTTTAATGTTAAAGTGCAAACTGTTCGTACTCTTATTTGTCGCGGTCGCTCTCGACGAACTTCAAAAGGGCAGGGAAGAGTGCCTTATTGGAAGAAAGCTTTTGTACGTTTACAAGCTGGAGAAAAAATCACAATGTTTGAAGGCGGTTCGTAAATATGCGAGTTCATAAACCTACAAACCCTGGATTAAGAAACAAAGTCGGCTTTGACTTTAAAGAAATCACCCGCTCTAAAGGAGAAAAGTCCTTAAAGAAAGGGTTAAAAAAGAAAGGGGCTCGCAACAATTATGGTCGTATCACTGTTCGTCATCATGGTGGTGGACATAAACGTTGTTATCGACAAATTGATTTTAAGAGAATCAAAGAAGTTCCCGCTCATGTGGCTTCCATTGAGTATGATCCAAATCGAGGAGCCAGAATTGCACTTCTTCATTATTTAGATGGTTTCAAGTCCTACATTATTGCTCCTTTAGAGCTGCAAATAGGACAAAAGGTGGTCAGCGGCGCTGAAGCTGATATTCAACCAGGACATTGTCTGCAACTAAAAGACATTCCTTTAGGTGTTCCCATTCACAATGTGGAACTCAGACCTGGAAAGGGAGGTCAATTGGTTCGAGGTGCTGGGGGGCAGGCTATTTTGGCTGCAAAGCTTGGAAAATATTGTCAGGTGAAATTACCCTCTGGTGAAGTTCGTAATGTTCTATCTTGTTGTCACGCGACGATTGGTCAAGTAGGAAATACCGATCGAAGTAACTTAAAAAGCGGTAAAGCAGGAAGAACTCGTTGGAGGGGAAAACGTCCTAGCGTCCGGGGTATGGCTATGAATCCCATCGATCATCCTATGGGTGGTGGAGAAGGTGTTGGTAAAGGGAATCATCCTACAACTCCGTGGGGTAAATCTTGTAAAGGTTTAAAAACAAGAAACAAAAGAAGAACAGATTCTATGATTGTAAAATCTAGACATAAAAAGTAGGTGGTGTATGGGTCGTTCAGTAAAAAAAGGTCCTTTTGTGGATTATCATTTGTTAGAAAAAATAGAGAAAATGAAAAAACAAGGGGATAAAAAAGTCATTAAGACTTGGTCTCGTCGATCAACAATTACTCCAGATGCTGTAGGGATAACTTTTGCGATACACAATGGAAAAAAATTTATTCCTGTTTTTATTTCTGAAAATATGATTGGGCATAAATTTGGTGAATTCGCCTCAACTCGATTTTTTAAATCACATTCAGGTGGAAAAAAAACACAAGTAGCAAAAAAATAAGGATATAAATAATGGAAGTTACAGCGACTTTAAAATTTGCAAAGGTGAGTGTTTTAAAAACACAACCTGTAATTAATTTAATTCGCGGGCGAAATGTTCATCAGGCGATTCAAATTTTATCTGTGCAAGATAAAAAAGCTTCAAAGTTGGTTTATAAACTTATTCAATCCGCAACGGCAAATGCTGAAAATACTAAAACTATGGATGTGAATCGGTTGTATGTGAAAGAAGTTTATGTAAACCGAGGTCCTCATAGAAAATCGTTTATGCCGAGAGCTCGAGGAAGTGCTTCGGAGATTTTAAAGAAAACAAGTCACATTTCTGTTGTATTGGGAGAGAGGTAATTATGGGTCAGAAGGTCAATCCTGTAGGTTTTAGAATTGGAGTGAACCGCAGTTGGGATTCCAGATGGTATGCAAAGGGCAGCGCTTATGCGAAGAACTTGCATGAAGATCATCGTCTGCGTCTTTACATTAAAAATAAACTTAAAAACTCTGGTGTTTCTAAAATCGAAATCGAAAGAACAACAGCTCAAGTGAAGATTATTATTTCTACAGCTCGCCCTGGTATTGTTATTGGTAAAAAAGGAGTGGGTATTGATGCTTTAACAGCAGATATTCAAAAACATGTTCCAAAAGGACGAGTGGTCATTAATATCAATGAAATCAGAAAACCGGATTTGAATGCTCACTTAGTTGCTGAAAATATTGCTATTCAATTGGAAAAAAGAGTGTCATGGAGAAAAGCTCTGAAAAAAGCAATGGCTGCAGCTGTTCGTCAGGGTGTTCGAGGAATTAAAATTCGTGTCGCAGGACGATTAGATGGAGCTGAGATTGCTCGAGCAGAATGGTATAACGAAAAAAGTATTCCTCTTCATACTTTAAGAGCTCATGTGGATTATGCTACAGCAGTTGCGAAAACAACCTACGGAGTCATAGGTCTTAAAGTGTGGATTTATCATGGTGAAGTTTATTCTAAAGGGAATTCATAAAAATGTTGAGTCCTAAGAAAGTAAAATGGAGAAAGCAACATCGTGATAATCTCAAAGGTTATGCAAAAAGAGGTTCAACTTTGGCTTTTGGAGAATTTGGTTTAATGAGTCTCAGTTCGGGTCGTTTCACGGATCGCCAGATTGAATCTGGCCGTATTGCTATTTCTCGTTCTATGAAACGTTTGGGCAAGATGTGGGTGCGGGTATTTCCCGATCGCCCTATTACGAAAAAACCTGCGGAAACTCGAATGGGTTCTGGAAAAGGAAATGTAGAATATTGGGCGGCTTCGGTTCGTCCAGGTCAAATTTTATTCGAACTTTCTGGAGTGAGTCGTGAAGAAGCTCAAAAAGCTTTTCGTTTAGCCTCTTACAAGTTGCCTTTTAAAACAAAATTTTTGGAAAGAACTTAAATTATAGGATATAAAAAATGAATTATAAAGATATTGTCACTTTGAAGATTGAAGAATTACGAAAACGTTTAGAACAACTGAATCAAGAGATATTTGATTCAAAAATGAAGCTAAGCATGCAACGTTTACCTAATCCTTTGATCATCAGAACACTCAAAAAAGATAGAGCTCGAATACAAACAGCTATTAATCATCATAACAAATCATAAGGTTTGGAGAGAATGGAAACAAAGAATAACAAAAGAAAATTAAGACAAGAACTCACAGGCCGAGTTGTGGGATCAACGATGAAAACTATTTCTGTTGAAATTTATCGGTCATCTAAAGTTAAAAAATACGCGAAGTACACTCGTAAAAAATCTGTGTTTAAAGTGCATGATGAAACTAATAAAGCTAAGGTAGGGGATACAGTGAGAATATTTGAAGTTCGTCCTATTAGTAAAACAAAAAGATGGAGACTAGCTCAGATTGTTCAGTCTGGAGAGGTGCTGTCATGATTCAGATGCAATCTCGTTTAAAGGTCGCTGATAATTCAGGTGCAAAAGTCGTTCAATGCATTAAGGTTCTTGGAGGTTCTCATCGTAAGGTGGCTTCTGTAGGTGATGTTATTATTGTTTCTGTAAAAAATGCTATTCCTCGATCTAAAATCAAAAAAGGGGAGATGAGCAAGGCGGTCATCGTTCGAACTATCTATAAACTTCAAAGAAGTGATGGAACATCTATACGATTTGATGAAAATTCTGCTGTTTTGCTCAATAATAATCGTGAACCCATTGGAACTCGTATTTTTGGTCCTGTGGCTCGAGAATTGAGAGTTAAAAATTTTGTTAAAATTATTTCTATGGCTCCAGAGGTTTTATAAAATGTTAAAAGAACGTTATAAAAAAATAATTCCTGATTTGAAAAAGCAACTGAAGCTGCAGAATGTGATGCAAGTACCTCAAATTGAGAAAGTGGTTTTAAGCATGGGTGTCGGTGAAGCTTTAAAAAATCCTAAAGTACTCGATCACGCTTTAAAAGATTTGACTCAAATTTCAGGACAAAAGGTCACAATTCGTCGAGCAAAAAAAGCTGTGGCTCAATTTAAAATTAGAAAAGGGGTTGCTTTAGGTGGATCTGTCACTTTAAGACGGAATGTTATGTGGTCTTTTTTAGATCGATTAGTTCACTTTGCCCTTCCTTTAGTTCGAGATTTTAAAGGTCTTTCACCTAAAGCATTTGACGGTCATGGTAATTATAGTTTTGGTGTTAAAGAACAAATCGTTTTTCCTGAGGTTAATTATGATAAGGTGGATGCTATTCGTGGTTTTAATGTGACTATTTGCACATCAGCTCCCACAAATGATATAGCTTTTTCTTTTTTGAAAAATTTAGGGTTTCCTTTTAGAAAATAGTTAAAGAGGTTAAAAGAAGTATGGATAGAATTTCAGATTTTTGTACACGGTTAAGAAACGCAATGACAGCTCGTCATGTAAAGGTAGATATTCCACATTCAAAATTGAAAGTAGGAATTGCTGAGCAATTGAAAAATTACGGCTACATTCGTGATTATCGTGTAGCTCACTTAGGCGCACAAGGTATGATTCGTATCTATCTTAAATATAAACAAGAAGGAAATCCTGCTATCACCTGTATTGAACGTCTTAGTAAACCTTCTCGCAGAAGTTATGTGAAAGCTCAGACTATTCCTTCTGTTTGTTCAGGTTATGGGTTAGTTATTTTAAGTACAAGTAAAGGGATTGTTGGCGGTAAAGAAGCCAAAGATCTCAATGTGGGCGGCGAAATGCTTTGTCAGATATGGTGAGGATTAATGTCTAGAATTGGTAAAAAACCTGTTATTTTAGAGTCCGGTTTAGAATGCCGGATTAGTGAAAGTAATGAAGTATCTTTGAAAAAAGGAGATCATACTTTGAGTGTACTCGTTCATCCTTCTATTGAAGTGTTCAATAAGGATTCTCAAATTATTTTAAATAGGAAAAATGATCATTATAAAACAAAGGCTTTTCATGGTTTGTATAGATCTTTAATACAAAATGCAGTTCATGGTCTTACAAAGGGTTGGTCTAAAAGCTTAAAATTTAGTGGTGTTGGTTATAAAGCCGCAGTATCTGGAAAAAAATTAGAAATGAATTTTGGTTACTCTCTTCCTGTTATCTTCAACATTCCGGATGGAATTGAGATTAGTGTTGATAAACAATCTCAGATTCACATTAAAGGTGTGGATCGTCAGAAAGTCGGACAGGTGGCCGCACAAATTCGCAGTGTTCGTCCTCTTGAGCCTTATTTAGGAAAAGGCGTCAGATATACAGATGAAGTTGTTGTTAAAAAAGCAGGGAAATCAGGAGCAGAGAAGAAATGATTCGCCTTCAAGTTAAAAAAAATCAATCTGCGGCTGTTCGCAAAAGATTAAAGAATAAAGCTATTATTCGTAAAAAAATATCCGGAACACCCAAGCGTCCAAGGCTTGTAGTTTTTCGCAGCCATCGACATATTTACGCTCAATTAGTGGATGATATGGCACAAAAAACATTGGCTAGTGTAAGTACTTTGAAAGAGGATTCTTTTAAGGGCACTCAGTGTGAGAAGGCTACAGTGCTGGGTGAGAATTTAGCCAAATTAGCGCAAAAAAATGGTATTCAACAGATAGTCTTTGATCGTAATGGTTATGTTTATCATGGTCGTGTGAAAGCTGTGGCCGAGGGTGCTCGAAAAGCAGGTTTAGTTTTTTAAAAAAAGGTATGGGTATGGAAGAAAATCAACAACAGTTTTTAGAAAGAGTTATTTCAATTAATCGTGTAGCGAAAGTGGTCAAAGGTGGTCGTCGATTTTCTTTTTCAGCTTTAGTTGTCGTAGGAGACGGTCAAGGTAATGTGGGAGTTGGTATGGGCAAGGCTAATGAGGTTCCTGAGTCTATCAGTAAGGCTTCTCGTTTTGCTAAGAAGTATTTAAAAAATATTCCTTTAAAAGAAGGCCGCACCTTGCCTCATGAGGTATTAGGAAAATTTGGCGCTGCTTTAGTCGTATTAAAGCCTGCTTCTCAAGGAACAGGTGTGATTGCTGGCGGTCCTGTACGAGCTGTTTTAGAGTGCGTGGGTGTGAAGGATGTTTTAACAAAAAGAATTGGAAGTCGTAACCCCCATAATGTGGTTAAGGCGACTTTAGATGGTTTGAGCCGATTGATGAGTATTCGAAAAGAAGATCAACAGAAAAAAAATTAAGGTGAAGATATGATTATGATAAAATTAATAAGAAGTATAATTGGTCGAAGCCCCGCTCAAAAAGAAGCTTTAAGATGTTTAGGTTTGAGAAAAATGAATCAAATTCGAAAAGTTTCTGACCATAAAGCCACTTGGGGACAGATTCAAAAAGTTAAGCATTTATTAGAAGTTAAGATAGAAACTAAAAGTTAATTATAAGGTATAATATATGTCTAAATTATTGTCTCAATTAAAAGCTCGCCACGGAAGAAAGGCTAAACGAATTGGTCGAGGCCAAGGAAGTGGTCGCGGTGGAACTTCTACAAAAGGTCATAAAGGTCAGAAAGCTCGATCAGGAGTGAATATTCCTCGTGGTTTTGAAGGAGGACAAATGCCTTTAGCACGTCGTTTGCCTAAATTTGGATTTAGTAATCGTCGTTTTAAAACTCTAGTGGATATTGTGAATTTGGAAACTCTCAATAGCTTTGACAGTGATGAAATTCGTATTGCAGATTTTATTCAGCGTGGATTGGTTCATAAAAATAGAAAAGTGAAAATTTTGGGCAAAGGGACCTTGAAAAAAGCTGTTCGTGTAGAAGCTCATCAGTGGAGTGCTTCAGCCCAAACTACTATTGAAAAATTGGGTGGAAAAATTTTACCTATTGAAAACAAAAAAAGTAAAACAGTGTGAGAGGATGAATGTCGAGTTTTAGTTTTCCTAAAGATTTAAAAAATCGTATTTTGTTTACATTAAGTGTGTTGATTATTTACCGTGTGGGAGTTCAAATTCCAACACCAGGTGTGGATAATCAAGCTGTCCTTTCTTTCTTTCGTGCTCAAGGTGGTGGTATATTCGGTTTACTCAACACTTTTACAGGAGGAGCTTTAGAGCAGTTTAGTATTTTTGCCTTAGGCATTATTCCTTACATTACTGCCTCCATTATTTTTCAATTACTGCAATCTGGAGTCCCTTATCTGGAACAACTGAAAAAAGAAGGGGAGTCCGGTCGAAATAAAATTAATCAATACACAAGATACTCCACAGTTTTACTTTCTATTATTCAAGGCTATGGTATTTCAAAATTTTTAATCTCATCTACTTCTCCTGAGGGATTGCCTCTTGTTGTGACTCCTTACTTTGGAATCCTTCCTTTTTCTGTTTTCACTATCATCACCTTAACGACGGGAAGTTGTTTAATCATGTGGCTTGGAGAGAGAATTAATGAAAAAGGGATTGGAAATGGAGCGAGTCTTATCATTTTTGCAGGTATTGCTTCAGGAATACCGTCTGGAGCTATTAACTTATTTCAAATGATTGGAAGTGGTGAAATGAGCAGTGGACTCGGCTTAGGTCTTCTAGTTTTTATGATATTAGTTGTGGGTGTTATCATCTTTATAGAAGCAGGGCAAAGAAGAATACCTGTACATTATTCTCAAAGAGCTATGGGTAAAAAGCCTGCAACACAAAGTTCTCACTTACCTTTAAAATTAAATCTATCCGGAGTGATTCCCCCTATTTTTGCTTCCAGTTTGCTGTTGTTTCCAACAACCCTTTCCCAATTTGTAGGTGCAGAGTGGTTACAAAATATAGGTGCTTTTTTTGCACCCAACTCTTCTATGTTTAATTTGTTCTTTGTCGCAATGATTGTTTTCTTTTGTTTCTTTTACACGGAAGTGGTGTTTAACCCGAGGGAAATGTCTGATAATTTAAAAAAATATGGTGGATTTATTCCAGGTATTCGAGCAGGCAAACATACATCGGACTATATACACAGGATTATGGATCTTTTAACAGTAGGTGGCGCAACTTATTTGAGCTTGGTATGTATTCTTCCTAATATTTTAGTCGGTCAACTTCAGACTCCTTTTATGTTTGGTGGTACAGGATTATTGATTTTAGTGGGTGTAGCCTTAGATACTTCTCAACAAATTCAATCTCACTTGCTATCTGCTAAGTATGAAGGTTTTGTCCGAGGCGTTCGCATCAAAAGTCGAAGAGTTCAATACTGAACAAGAAAGGGTATGAAAAACGTGTCTAAAATGAATATGATTTTTATGGGTGCTCCAGGTGTTGGTAAAGGAACTCAAGCTGATTTTGTAGCTCAACAGTATGGTCTGCAGCATGTCAGCACGGGAGATTTATTAAGAAAAGCTGTGAGCCATCAGTCTCCACTGGGGATACAGGCAGGAAAATATATGAATCAGGGTTTATTGGTTCCTGATGGAGTTATGATTGATTTGGTTGAAGATGTATTAAAGCCAGCACATCAAAAATCTCAAGGTTTTATTTTGGATGGTTTTCCTCGAACAGTTCCTCAAGCGGAGTCTTTGGATAAAATGTTGGAAGCTTCACAAATTCAACTTCATAACGTTGTCATTTTTGTTTTGCCTGAAGAAGAACTCGTTAAAAGAGTGACAGGCCGTCGTGTGGCTTTAAGAAGTGGTCGGATATATCATTTAAATTTTCGTCCTTCTCAAAAAGAAGGAATCTGTGATGAAACAGGAGAAAAATTAGTTCAAAGGGAGGATGACAAAGAAGAAGTTGTCCGAGAAAGACTGAGAGAGTATGAGTCTAAACAGGAATCATTAACTCAGTATTATAAGAATAAGAGAATTTTGACTGAAATTTCTGCCTCTGGAAGTATGAAAGAGGTGAGAGATAGGCTTGAAGATTGGCTTAAAAAAGTGTAGAAATGTACTTTAATGTAGACAAATCATAGAAAATAGAGGAAAAAAGTGAAAGTTAGATCTTCTGTAAAAAAAATGTGTAAAGACTGTCGTGTGATTCGTCGCTCTGGCGTTGTATGTGTGATATGCAAAAAAAACCCTAAACATAAGCAAAGACAAGGTTAAGGTTTGATATTATGGCTCGTATAGCTGGTGTAGATTTACCTAAAAACAAAAGAGTCGAAGTGGCTCTGACTTACATATATGGCATTGGACGAACCCGTGCTCGTGATATATGTAAAAAAGTAGGCTTTGATTCAGCGTTGAGAATTTATGAACTCAATGATGATCATGTCGCTTCTCTTCGAAGAGTGATTGAAAATGACCATCGAGTGGAAGGAGATGTTCGTCGTGATGTAGGATTATCTATTAAAAGGTTTATGGATATTGGTTCTTATAAAGGTATTCGCCATCGAAAAGGGCTTCCAGTTCGAGGTCAAAATACAAGGCAAAATGCTCGAACTCGTAAAGGACCTAAGAAAACTGTAGCGAATAAAAAACAATCTATTTCTAAAACTTAATGGAATTTTTTTAAAGGTAATAAAATGTCAGTAAGAAAGCCAAAAAAGAAAAAAGAGAAAAAAAATGTCCCTGAGGGGCATTGTTACGTTCAAGCTGGATTTGGAAACACTATCGTGACTTTTACGGATCCAACAGGTAATACTCTTTGTTGGTCTTCTTCTGGGCTTTTAGGGTTTAAAGGAAGCCGCAAGGGAACACCCTATGTTGCACAAGCTGTAGCAGAAGACGCTGTTAAAAAAGCCAAAGAATGTGGAGTTCGGTTTGTAGATATATTTCTTAAAGGTCCAGGCAGTGGAAGAGAAATGGCTATTCGAACTATTGCTTCAATGGGGATAAAAGTTTCTTCACTTAGAGATGTCACACCTATTCCACACAATGGCTGTCGGCCGCCTAAAAGAAGAAGAATTTAAAACGATAAGGAGAAAATTATGGAAAAAATAGAAGTTAAAAAACATTACTATCGTTATTGGACAGGCCTTATTCGACCAAAAGGTCTTGATGTCTATCATAAAACTTTAACGGATACTTATGGTAAGTTTTATATTCGCCCTTTAGAAAAAGGGTATGGGTTGACCCTAGGGAATGCTATTCGCAGGGTCTTGCTGAGCTCCATGATGGGTTCTGCTATTTCTGCAGTGAAGTTTGAGGGTATAGTGCATGAATTTGCAACAATACCAGATGTACTAGAAGATGTGACGGATATTATTCTGAATTTAAAACAAGTGCGTTTTTATCAAGAAAACGATGAAGATCTCTTTTTAAAAATTTCAAAAAAAGGTCCAGGGAATGTGACAGCTGCAGATATTGAAACAAATGCCAACATCACTGTTTTAAATCCTGATCAACATATTGCAACTCTAGGAAAGCAAGCTCATTTTTCTGCAGAAGTTTTAGTAACTTTTGATCGAGGCTATATTCAATCTAACGAAAAAGATCGTAGACTTCCTGTAGGTTATATTGGTGTGGATGCTTTACACAGCCCCATTCGCAGAGTGAATTACAATGTGAATAGTGCGCGTGTGGGACAAAGAACAGACTACGATTCTTTAGAAATTGAAGTTTGGACGGACGGCTCCATTAAAGCTCTTGAGGCTTTACCTATTGGTTATAAAATCCTCAAAGAACAGCTACAGGTCTTTATTAATTTTGATGAGGGCATTGAGCCTCAACAACCTTCCGAAGATGATGAATTTAAAGAATTAAATGAGAATTTATTTAAATCTGTTGATAATTTGGAATTATCTGTTCGAAGTGCAAACTGCTTAAAGAATGCAAAGATTCGCTTCATAGGTGAACTCGTGACTAAAACGGAACAAGAAATGCTTAAGACAAAAAACTTTGGTCGTAAATCTTTGAACGAAATTCGAGATATTCTAGCTCCTATGGGGCTTGGACTCGGTATGGTGATTGAAGGATGGCCTCCTAAGAATTTAGAGACTCATGCGAGTACGATTGCAGCTGAAAAGCCTGATCATAATAATGATATCACTCCATCTGCAAATCCAATTGTAGCTGAAAAGTCTGATCATAATAATGATATCACTCCACCTGCAAATCCAATTGCAGATTTAGAAATTGATACTCCTGTGATAAGTGAAAACCATTCAAATTCTAATTCTAATTCTAATTCTAATGGTGAGGAAAGAGATCAATAATGAGGCATCGTTGTCAAAAACATTCTTCTTTTGGTTTAAAGTTAGGACCTCGAACAGCTTTGCTCCGCGGTTTAGTTTCTTCTTTAGTGGAATATGAGAGAATAAAAACAACTTTACATCGAGCTAAAGAAGTGCGTCGTCGTGTGGAAAGAGCTATTACTATTGGTAAAGGAAATAACCTTCTCGCTTATCGAGTGCTTAAATCTCGATATCCTCAACTTCAAACTGTGAACAAAATTGTTCAAACTCTTTCAACACGTTTTCAAGAGAGACCGGGTGGTTTTACTCGTATTATTAAACTAGGTAAGCGCGATGGGGATAAAGCAGAGATGGCTTATTTAGAGTTCGTGGACTATAAGCCAATAGAAAAACAAGTGGATAAAAAACAAGAGAAAAAGCTTCAAAAGAAAAGCTATGTTCAGAAAAAGAAAACTAAAAAACGAATAAGAAAAATCAAAAAACAATCTCGCCGTATCAATCGTATTCCATAGTTTTTATGAAGGTACCATTTATAAAATATCTTGTTGATGGAGTTGCAGTCACTTTACTTTTAGCTCTAGTTTTAGGTGCTATTTGGTTATCTATTAAAAAAGAAGCATTGCCTGAAAGAATTAAAAAAATTGAAAAACTCAAAAAAGGGCGAATGGATTTTGCTTTTTATGATTTGAATCAAAAACAACATTTATTTTCAGATTTTCATGATCATGTCGTTCTTATTAATATTTGGGCAACATGGTGTGCCCCCTGTGTGGAGGAGTTTCCATCTATGATGAGACTTGCAGAGTCTCTCAGAAAAGATTTTACACTCATTGCAGTGACCAATGAATCTCCAGACGCAGTTCGCAACTTTCTCAATAGATTTCAGCAAAAACCTCCGTCTCATCTCATAGTGGCAACTAGTGAAGAGGTTTATGGTGTGTTGAATCCTGCAGCTTTGCCTGAGTCTTTTTTATTTGAGAAGAAAGGAAAACTTTTTCAAAAAATTATTGGTCCTCGTGTATGGGATAGTTTGGAGTGGAAAAATAACATCAAAAATCTTATCAATTCGAATAAATATTAGAGGACAAGGCAAAGACAAATAAGAGGTGGGAAAATGTTAACAAAAAATAAAAAAATTTAGACATTGTTTGCCTCGTTCATTCTTATTGCTTCAATTTGTTTCCTTATTGGTTCAATTTATATTGGGTATTCCTATTACATGTTTCAAGACGAACGAAATGCCATGATGGAGGAGAACAAAAAAACATTAGAGAGGCAAAGAGAAACAATAGAGTGGCAAAAAGAAGTACTAGAAAATCAAAAAAAACATGAGCAAAATGCATCGTAGAGGCAATTAAAAGGTGTAGAAATGTTTACAGAAAATAAAAAATTCAGATATTTTTTGAATTATGTCTTCTTACTGTTTCAAGTGTTTTCATGAACAAGGAAAAATAGATATGGAGATTGTTGTACAAGATGTAGTGAAAAAATTCATCTTTTACATGAAAATAGAGATTTTATGCTCCAGAATATGAAATGGGATGAAGGTACAAATGATTGGGAAATTTTGGCAAATATTGGAGTTATAACGACAGCTATTCTTGGAGTATTCTTTGTTCCAGAAATTGTAGGATTAGGTAGTCTAAGTGGTGGTTTATCGGGCAGTCTAGCAGTCAACGGTATTCCGGTAATAGTTGTAACTTCTGGTGGTGTTCAGGTTGCAAGCGGCGTGGGTATAGGAGTCTCTGCGTGTATAGCTCTTACTTTATTTGTGATTGACGGATGTATACGGATGAAGGACAACGAAAAAAGAGAAGAGAAAGAGAGAGAGAGGGATAAGAGGGACAAACGAATGGAAGAAAGGCAAAAACGAATGGAGAAAAAAATGGATAAAATGATCGGATAATTCTTGAAAAATCAACAATAAATAATAGAAAATAAAAAAACGTGAACAAATGCATCGTAAAATTAATTAAGAGATAAAAATGTTAAAAATAGATAAAATAGATAAAATAGTACTCAGTTTATTAATTTTTATTGTGTCAGTGTATGCTGTTTATTCTTATAATCTTCAAAGTGATCAAAATCGATTAACAGAAGAGAGGGACAAACGAATGGATGAGAGGGACAAACGAATGGATGAGAGGGGCAAACGAATGGATGAGAGGCAGAAACGAATGGAGAAAAAACTAGAGAAAATCAAAAATAAATAATAGAAAATAAAAAACATGAACAAATGTATCGTAAAATTAATTAAGAGATAAAAATGTTAAAAAAAGATAAAATAAATCAAATATTGCTCAGTTTATTACTTTTTATTGTGTCAGTGTATGTTGTTTATTTTTATAATCTTCGAAGTAATCAAAATCGATTAACAGAAGAGAGGGACAAACGAGCAGAAGAGAGGGACAAACGAACAGAAGAGAGGGGCAAACAAATGGAAGAAAGGCAGAAGCAAATGGAGAAAAAACTAGAGAAAATCAAAAATAAAGAATTGATAAATCCTTAAAATACCTCCAATAAGAAATCCTTTTTCAGGAAGGGCAGAATAAGAGAATACCTTCTCCCACAAACATATAATCACAATGTAACATAATATAACTTATCAGATCATTAGGTATATATCAGATTTAGGGATTTTGATGGTTTTCTATGATATTTCTAATATCATTTTTTCAATTCTTCTGCATTAGTATTTTAAAGATTTTTTTCCTTATTTTTTGAAGCTGTTTGACTTACAACAAATATCATATACATTTCGTCGTATGATTTTCATTTTAAGCTTCTCTAGAAAAGTTATTCTTTTGAAACAACTCAACTACCAAAGGTTCTGATGGAATTAGATATTGGTAACTTGGCTGCTTATATAGCTTTTTTACTCTCCTTGGTTTCTTTAGCTATTCACTATCGTTCTCATAGAACAAATAATATTCCGAAAGTAAAAGGAAGTTATTGGATCTTGAAGGACAAAGAAAATGATGCGATTCGCAAGCTTAAAGAAAATCATCACTTACCTGAACGCTCAAGTTTTGGTTACTTTTTACAATTAACAATATTCAATGATAGAAAAAGAAATATAACTATCACAAACATAGTGAATAAATTTGGAGCCATGATTCCCACTCATCCTATTGTTTCTCTTGATGGAAAAAACACATTTGGTATAATTTTGGAAGATGGAGACAGAACAACTTTTCTTATAGATATAAGTAAAGATGGGGTGCGTATTTTAAAAAATTCAGATAAAATTTATGCTTTAGATAATACTGAAAGAAAGCATCTTTTGAAAAAAAAGAAACTATCGGCAACTATAGAATAACTCATTAAAACTTCACTTCTCAAGAATTAGAAGATAAGACTGTGTTCATACGTGTAAGTCATTAAATTATAAAATAATCTGAAAGATTACATAAATTTTCAAAATCATTGAACTAAAAACTAGTTTGTTTTTTATACATTTTAGGTATATTACCAGAACGAATCCTGAATGCACCACCATGATTATGTGGTGTACTTTTATAGATCGGTGTAAATTATAAAGAACAAGAAATTGTTTTTAGATCTTAAGCTGATAAATATCTAAAATGTTAAAAGCTGTGTAAACTCATTGATCTTTATCTTATAGTAAAGATTTTGAGTATTAAGCGATATTTTTAGAAGTTAATTATTTTTGAGAGTCGGCCAGTTTTTATGACCTTTTTTGATTTCATCATCAATGTTTTTAATCCACGATGATCTAATCCCTTTTGAAGCATTTAAATATAGTTTGCCATCCTTTATAGTCCAAGCATGAGGATCTATAGAATAGAGGTAGTTCCTAGCAGCTGCATAAGCACAATAACCTCCAAATTGAGGAATATATTTTGTTGGATTAGATTTGAACAAATCAAGATTCTTTTTGGAAGAAAATAACCAAATTGCCTCTTTCCAGTTATAAGAAAACTCTTGCATTCCTTTTATTGCATCACTTTTGTTTGATGAAAGCGAGAAATAGGCCACTACATCATAGCCTTGAATAGCAAGGCGATTCGACTCCAAGTTCCAAACATAGAAGCCAGAGCCTGTTGGAACTGCTGCAGGGCTACACGAAACAGAAAAAACAAGAAGTAGTAATAAAGTACGAATCATTGATATTATTAATTAACTTAATTATAATTAATATTCAACTTTTGTTAAGATTGGATATCTTTATAGACCATATACGTATCAAATTGTTACATTTTACGCCCATCTGAAAACGATAAGAATAATATCAATTTCTATCTTTTTTTTATTTACGTATTATTCTCACTGTGGTTCTCTATGAACATTGACCTGAAAAAAGAATCACACAAATAAATGTAACAGTATCAAGAACTATTCTGATAGTCAGATCTACTCCCTCTTTTTTAGGTTTATCATTTTTTAAATTTGAAGATTCCAAGCTCAATTGTTTTACAAATTTATAATCATTATATTTTTTTGAAAAATAATAATGATCTTTATATCTTTTTAGAAAATTATGATAATCATCATCATTTATAAAATCAGTCCAATCTTTCACTAAAAAAGAAATAAATGCACTTTCAAGGTTTGAATGATTTATAGATAGTTTATTGGTAATCTTCAAAGGACCAAGATCAATATCATCACTAATAATCCCGTCATCTTGAATACAGATCTCTTGCTACCAGTAACAATCTGTATATTATAAAATACGAGAGCACTTACTCGAATCAACTCTCTTAAGACTTTCATGTGAAATCTGTTGTACTCATCTATTGGTAAATTATCTGAAAAACCATCATATTTTGTACTAAATTCTTTTACAATTTGACGAGAACAATACTTCCCATTTCGTATCCTTAAATTCATATTATAAGGAGGAGATGTGATGACTAAGCTGACAAAGTCATCTGGTATACGAGAGAGCGTTTTTAAGCAATCTTCATTATATATTTTATTCAATTTTACTTCAGACATACAAAAAATATACAATACATTGAGTATAAAAAGTAGAGTACTAGCGTCAATATATCATGTATTAGCCTAAAGGCTCATCATTTATTCTAATTAAAATAAGGCCGTAAATTTGCTATTCTAAACGAAGGTAATGTCATATAAAAGAAGCTATTTATGGATTCACTATAGACATTTTCCCATCCAATTGGTGGCTACTGTGTGTCCTTCTAGATTCATAATTCTTGATTGAACAAATGTTTTTTGTTTTGTATCGATAAGAAATACCACTGTTGCAGAAGTACCCTTACTAAGAAGCCAATAGGTACCATTATTTTCATTCAATTTCACCAGATCGATTTTGTCTGGTGAAATCATTTTGGGAGTTTTAGATTTTAAATCTGTAAATATAGTGGGTGATTCTGATTTTTCCTTTTTGGCAGAGGTTTTGATTTTTTTATTATCTGGTGAGTAGTGAGAGCTAGTTATGTGGGTAAGATTACAAGTTATAGAGTTACTTGTATTTGGATATGATTTTTTTGTTGAAACTAGTTTACCAATAGCTTGATTAACAAAAGATAATTGCGAAAAAACAATCATAAATAAAAACGTTAGTATAAATTTCATAAAAACCACCTTCTTTATTAAGAAATTCTTTTAATTGATGTTATTAATTAACTTAATTACAATTAATATTCAACTTTTGTTAAGATTGGCTATTTTTATAGATCATATACGTATCAATTTGGTACATTTTACACTCATCTGAAAAAAAAATTATTATATGACAATTACTTAACTATAATAAATGTCATTCTTTATAGTGTCGAAAGTTAATTTATTTCATTTAACCTTTATCTTTTTCTTGAATCAATCTAATTCTATCAATATACTTTTTGTTATGAAAAAAATATTTTACTTAATTATAACTTCTATTCTACTTTCAGCCTGCGGTAATTCTAGGAGTATTTCAGGAACCATTGTTACTGAACGAACACAATTTTCTTATCAGAGGGATTTTAACTTCACTGCAGACTCGCATGCTATTATCAGAATTTATTCCAAAAACAATTCAGAAAATAGTGATACTGCTATTAAAAAAAATATAAATAACATTATAAGTTTTCCTATTCAATTCTCTATTCAAATCGAGACTCCTCTTGATTTTTCAAAAAATGATTATTTCATTTCTGCTAAAGTTTTCAGTCAAGCAGGAGATGATACTCATGTTGGAGATTTCACTACAGAAACAGTAACTCCAATTCCTAGAACAGGTTCTGTTACAGTAAGAGTCGCAGGTTTGGAGTCTTGTGATAGCCCGAATAGTGGTGGTTTCTGTAGTAGTAACAATTAAAAATATAATGTAATGCAATTAAATTGAGATGAAGATATTTTTATTTTGCCTGAACTTGACTTCCTTTGCTTGGGTTTGACTTCCAAGTAAATAGTAGGTACTCTACTACCACATAACCATAAACAAGGAGTGTGTAAGTATGGCTAAATATAACAGAAACTCAGGGAAACCATGGACAAAGAGTGAAGTTAGTCAAGTGAGAAGCTTAGCTAAAAAAAACACTCCAACGAGGGTGATAGGACTTAAGATTGGCAGAACATCAGGCGCTATTTATACGAAAGCTTCTGAAAAAGGTATTTCTCTAAGACCAACTAACCAAAGTCCTTATGGAAAGAAAAAATAAACTATAGATAATTATGAACCACACGTAATCTATTTAATATAGAAAGTGGTATGAGAATTGCTAAACTATTCTACTAAGTATCCATTTTCATTCTAAATCAGTAAATAATACTACCGAATTAGCTTTTTTAAGTAAGTTACTGGTATTGCAAAGTTTATGCTTTGTCCATCCTTATTAGAACTCGTAGCAACAGCAATAACCTTTAAATCCTTAGATAGTACTGGAGAACCACTACTTCCTGGAGATATGGAAGCTGTAATTTGTAGTAACCTTAGTTGCTTTCTTTTTGCAGATACTATCCCTTTAGATAAACTTCCAGTTAGCCCTAGAGGTGTTCCGTAAATGAATATTTCATCTCCTTGCTGTACTTTCTTATAATCACCTAATTCTAAGTGCTTATCATATCTTTGATTAATTTTAATAATAGCTAAATCATTTTCTTCATCTATTTTTTTAACATTGCCAATAATTTCTTTTGATTGAGTACGAACGGAGACCCTTTTTTTATATGCATTTTCAATAACATGATAATTAGTTACAATTTGATTGTTAGAAATAAAAAACCCACTCCCTTGTCCATTTTCTTTACCTGTTTTATCTTTGGAAAAAATAACAACTGTAGATTGTTCTAAATCTTTCATTTCGTTTAATTGATAATTGTTTTTAGTATAATTTATATTCTTAGTACGATTTATGTTTTTAGTACGATTTATATTATACTTTTTTTCATACTGTCTTCTAAAGTTAGATTGTATTTTATCATATTTTTCTTGCATGCGAGTTGCTTCTACTTGAAAGCAAAATGCAAAAATCAAACAACAGTATATAGATAATTTTGAAAAATAGTTTTTCATATACCTCTTATCGGATAGAAAAAGAAAAAATTGAAATATAACTTATCAGTTAAAAATGGAATCTAGATTCTCGAAATCGGGAATTTCGATTTTAAGTGGATCTTGGATAATTTTGTTTATTGATAACCCTAAGTTGCATCAATAACCATATTTTAGGAACTTTTACCATTATCGTTTAGTTTTAAAACATTTTTATTATTTTCACCTGTCCAAGTTATTATATTTTGTTAATTTTCTTTAAAGTATTTTCCTTCTTTTTAACAAAAAACGATTAAGAGGATTTACTTAAATCAACTAAGAGGACTAGATGAAATTAAAGAAATTATTCATAAATTCATAGATATAGGGTTACAATCCGCTATGTAATTTAAAATTTTTAAATTCGAACATACCTGTTTTGAATAAAATATCTATCTTTTTATAAAAAGTTCTTCTATTGGATATAAAATGTAACGAATTGATACATATATGATAGCTAATTTTAAAAAACTTGAATATTAATTATAATTAAGTTAATTAATAACATCAATTAAAAGAAATTCTTAATAAAGAAGGTGGTTTTTATGAAATTTATACTAACGTTTTTATTTATAATTGTTTTTTCGCAATTATCTTTTGTTAATCAAGCTATTGGTAAACTAGTTTCAACAAAAAAACCATACCCGGATACAAGTAACTCTATAACTTGTAATCTTACCCACATAACTAGCTCTCACTACTCACCAGATAATAAAAAAATCAAAATCTCTGCCAAAAAGGAAAAATCAAAATACCCCACTATATTTACAGATTTAAAATCTAAAACTCCCAAAATGCTTCCAGAAAATAATCTTTTACCAAACAAAATTGACCTGATGAAATTGAATGAAAATAATGGTACCTATTGGCTTCTTAGTGGGGGTACTTCTGCAACAGTGGTATTTCTTATCGATACAAAACAAAAAACATTTGTTCAATCAAGAATTATGAATCTAGAAGGACACACAGTAGCCACCAATTGGATGGGAAAATGTCTATAGTGAATCCATAAAATAGCTAAAATACATTATTTTTTAAAGAAAAGAAAAATAATGTCTATAGATGAAAAACTTAAAAAATATGATTTATTCTTAACTCTTTCAAAAATTTCATCTCTACTTACTATACCTTCTTTAGCTTCTAATTCCTATCGCATAGAAAAGCTTATTCATCTTGTAGTATCTAATTGTAAAAAATCTTCAATTTCTCCAGAAAAGGAAGAAATTGAAATTTTTCTGAACAAAGATTTAGATCAATATAAATCCCAGGAAGATCCTATAGAAGATGTATTTGTAACAAATATTATAACTCTTCAAGGAAGTTTTAGAATTTTCGAAGGATTATGGGAATCAAATGATTTTTATGTTCAAAAAACTATAGAATCTTTGTTCTTAAAAAATGAAAATTATAAAGAGTTATTACTACATATTTTTAACTTACTTAGATTAAGTGATGAAGTTGTCCAAAGATCTGGTTTAAAAAGATGGGATTACTCAGAAGAAACATCTCCAAAACAAAATATCAAAATATCAAAATTATCACATGAAATGATTAACAGAGTAGTATTTGATGCGAATGAATTATTTGATTTAAACATTCATATCGACCTTCTTAAGCCTTTTTTCTTTACAAAAAATGATATAAAAACATCAGATAATCAAAACCATGGATGCTCTGAATTGAAAAAAAAGCCTTTTATCTGCATTGAGGGTAAAATTATTGTAGCTTTGCCTAATGCAATTGGAGCAGCAATACGACATTATATAATTTCTGAATTTAAAAAAACTAACTATACTTACAAATTTGATGAAATCTTTTTTGAAAATGAAATTAATATGATTGAAGGCCTACTCAGTCCTCTTCGTGCTTTTAATGTAGTAAGAAACCCTAATGAGCAAAAAGATAAACGATCTTCTTCACTTGTTAAGTCTTGGATATTAAAGTACGATTCTGATAAATATCTTTGCATACTATTATTTCATATATCTGTACAACAAGAACCTTTGATTAATAATACTGATAAAATTTCAAATGAAATAAAAAAAATGAGAGATTTTTGTAAATCTCAAAATGATTTTGTTTCAGGAACAGTTTTAATCCTACCTAGTTGCGACGGTTTAAATACGATAATTGAAGAGATACCAGATTTAGCAGATAATTCATGGTGCTACTCATGCATTAAAACACAAGATTTTCTTAAACTAGGTGCTCCAATTGACAAGACAAAGTGGTCATTAAAAAATTACTTAAAATTTTTAGATCAAAAAAAATATTTTGAAAATCAAGGAAGGGGGTTTTCTTCCATAAATGGAGATTATGCTTTATATTGCTCGTGGCACACAAACTGTACTCTAATCATGGATCATAATCAATCTTTATTCATATGTTGTCCTGATATTGTTTTTCCATTAAATAAGGATATTAGAAAGCTCTTAGATATTCATTGCACTAAAGACATAGATGGAAAGTATTTTCCTGTCTTAAAGTCTATTTCATCTTCTTATCACAGAGAATTTAGAAAATTACCAATCTGCACAGATTTATATCCCTTATTCTATAGGAATATATTAAGAATTTCTGTAGAAAATAATACTCCTAAATGGCTATCTATTAAATGTGCTTCAAATTTTATGAAAATTGCATGTACGCTCCTTTCTTCAGGATTAGATGTATTATACTACAAAATAGTCCATGAAATTGAAAATATTTTGAAAGATCAGTCTCACATCACACTGGAGATTTGTTTAAATTTTGAGAATATTAAATTAGATCAAAAAGTATTTGATGAACATCTACAAATTGAGAAGACAGAAACTATTTTTGATTTTTCGAAAAATAGAGCAGAAATTAAATTTCCATATAATTTTTTTCTTAACTTCAACACTACTATAAATAAAGGGGAGAGAGAGATTGCTAAGCATATAGTTTCATCACTCATAAGTTTATGTGAGAAAAAAGAAAAATCATCGGATAGTCGAGTCAATTCTATTGTGAATAAAATAGTTCAATCAGATAATAAAATTTTGCATTTGTTTCCAGATGATGGAAGTGTTTTTAAATTTGTTCAAAACAAAAATATTAACTTCAATTTTGAAAGGACAATTGCTGATAATCACTTTGTAAGATTTAAAATTTTACAAGATTTTCAAATCAATAATTATAATTTTCCTTTAATCGAGCAAGAAGTTCAAAAATTCTTACATGATTTATTTGAATATATTCGTTCACATATTAAATCAAAGCTAAAATTATTTAATAAATCGGATGTGATACATAAGCTAATGGAAATATATGAGTCTCAAATTCATGAAGACTCTTTCTGGAGGAGGATAATGAGAGCTTTTCTGTCCTACGCTGAAGAAAGTAAAAATGTGGCAGAAGAAAAAAGTAGAAATAGAGATAATATAAAAAAATCTATTCAAATTCTACTAGAAATGTCAATATGTGAATGCTTAGAAGATGGGGGGAAAATTTTATCTGAATGGGATATGGAAGAACTGTTAGAAGAGTCTTTGTTTTTATTAGAAGTATCATTTGATTCTGATTTAATAGAATATAATTTCAGTAAAAAAGAAATTAAAAGGGAAAGAGATGGTCTGTACTCTATTGATCGTGAGTTTCTGTATACTGGAGTATTACCCTTTATGCAAGGGATACGGTATTCTCAACAAAAAGATCAAAGTCAAAATTATAAAGAATTTTATAATAATACACAATCAAGAAATGAAATAGAGAGCGCTTTCAAAACTGAATTTGAATTTTCTAGAATAGAGAACGCTTTCAAGGCTGAATTTGGAATTTCCACAAAGGATATGGCACAAATTTATAAGCTTTTATTTCAAATAGCTAATGAAAAATCTAGTGTAGTTGTTAAAACAACAATTGGAGAAATTAAGAAAAAATGTAAAGAGGAAGGGATATCATGTGAAACTATTCAACATTTTATGAACTCATTTGTTATTTTTTCTCGTGATGACTGGAACATCCCCCCTGTAGGTTTTAAAAACAGAGATATATTACCTTCTAAATATAACCGTAGACTTGCCTTGAATGTTAGACCTTTATTAGCAACAAAAAGATCTAATGATGGCAATGTTTTTTATGGAATGGGGAATTTTGAGAGATCTATATGTTACTTATTTGATCAGATAGAAGAGGGGAATTTTCCAATACATTTTTTTAAATCAAATGAAATGAAAAGTTTGTGTGGAAATATTAATAAGCAAAAGGGAGAGCAATTTAATCAAAAGGTTGCTGATAAAGTACAAGAATCACATTGGAAAGTGAAATTAAATTTAAAAATGTCTACATTAGGAGCTTCGAAAAGTTTAGGAGACATAGATGTATTAGCATGGAAAGATAATCGTGTTAAAATCATTGAATCCAAAAGACTTCAATTATCTAGAAATCTTAATGAAATATTTAACAGTTTAGAAAGAATGAAAAAAATTCGCAAAAAACATACTAATCGTCTAAATTGGATAAAAAATAATTACCAATCCATTTATCATATTGTTGGATTCACTCCAGCTATCGACTCTATTGAAGGATGTATAGTAACAGATTATTTAATGCCTTCTCAATATATTAATGATTTAGATTCTAATGCTCTTCCTATAATTCAAATAGATCTGTTGGGTGATTTTCTATAAAATGGAATGGATTCTATTGTATTCAAATTATAAGTCCTTTTTTAAATTTCGTGATTTATATGATACACAAAACTCACTAATAACCTAAACCCTTAAAACTTGAGCTAAATCTGATATATACCTAATGATCTGATAAGTTATATTATGTTACATTGTGATTATATGTTTGTGGGAGAAGGTATTCTCTTATTCTGCCCTTCCTGAAAAAGGATTTCTTATTGGAGGTATTTTAAGGATTTATCAATTCTTTATTTTTTAAAGGAAAGTCAAAAACTAATTAATAAAAACTTTATAAGAAATTAATTTTATGATTTTTATTTTCTATTATTTATTTTTGATTTTCTCTTATTTGTTTGAGATCCTTATTTCTCTTTTGCAGCTCCTCTTTTATTTGTTTGAGATCCTCACTTCCCTTTTTTTGCTCCTCTTTTATTTGTCTCAAATGCTCATCTATCTGCCTCTCTGTTGTTAATCGAACATTATAAGAATAAACAACATACACTGACATAATAAAAATTAATAAACTAAGCAATATTTGATTTATTTTATCTTTCTTTAACATTTTTATCTCTTAATTAATTTTACGATGCATTTGCTCATGATTTTTTTGATTTTTTAGTATTTGTCTTCGCTCCTCTTTTGCTTCTTTTTGCCACTCCATTACTTCTTTATGCATCTCTGCTGATCGATTTTCATTACTTCGAAAAATATAATAAGAATGAATAAAATAAATTGAAACAATAAAAATACAGAAGCCATATAACACTTGATTTTTTTTATCTTTCTTTAACATTTTTCCACTTCTCATTACTTCTTATGATGCTTTTGTTCATGTTTTTTTTGATTTTCTAGTATTTGTCTTCGCTCCTCGCTTGCTTGTCTTTGCCCCTCTTTCACTTCTTTTTGCCACTCCATTACTTCTTTATGCATCTTTGCTGATCGATTTTCATTACTTCGAAAAATATAATAAGAATGAATAAAATAAATTGAAACAATAAAAATACAGAAGCCATATAACACTTGATTTTTTTTATCTTTCTTTAACATTTTCCCACTTCTCATTACTTCTTATAATGCTTTTGTTCATGTTTTTTTTGATTTTCTTGTATTTGCCTTCGCTCCTCGCTTGCTTGTCTTTGCCCCTCTTTCACTTCTTTTTGCCATTTTTTTGTTTCTTTGTGCTTCTCTTCTTCTTGTTTTTCTCTTTTTTGACTCTTGCATTCATTCATTACCATAGCGACACCTGTCGCACATAAACTAACAAGACCGATAACAACTCCTGGGTTCATAGCAATAGTAACACCTTGTCCTGTTACATAAAACCCAAAAAGTTCGCTCCAAGTGGTTGTTAGGCCAATTGGAAGTGAACTTATTCCTGCTATAATTTCTGGAACAAAAATTCCTCCAACAATAATTCCTCCAGCAATAGCTGTTGCAATAACTGCGACTCCTGCCATTGCTTCCCAAGCAGCTGTACTTTCCTTCCATTTAAGCTCTCGGAGCACACTATCTTTATTCTCATGTAAAATATGAATTTTCTTTACTATATCCTGTATAATAATTTCTTCGTCTATTGTTTCTTGTTCATGAAAACCAAACCAGTCAAAAGGGTTTATCCAGCCGTTATCTGCATCCATAGAAGAAATTGACTTTAATCCTTGAGTATTTCCTTCAAACCAATGCTGCTGATCACAACAATTAGTGTCAAATTTTTCTAATAATTCGCTGGTGTCTGACCCTAACATATTACTTTGATACAAATGTATATAAAATCTTCTAAGAAAGTATGAATATGTTGTAGATGTAATCCAATTATTATATACATGTCGAACAATTTCAACGACAAAATGATTGTATTCACTAAATTTAGGCAATGGATTTTTATATCCATTATTAAATCTCACATCATTGTTCATTAGATGGGCAACAATTTCTAAAGAAAAACTACCCAATAAAAAATCTCGGGATGTGTGATCTCCTTGCTTGGATAATATATATAATTTTTCAAAATCGATCTTTCTATATAAATCTTTGTCAAAATGAAGATCAAACTCGGTATCCCAAACTTCAAAAAATCCTAAAACATCAAATTCATTTACATCAACAACTCTTGGTGAAGACAATAACGGAAGGTCATATTTGTACCCTTTCCGAGTAAAACTTGCAGGTATGTCGCCTCCCCAATGACGATCATCACCATCAGATATTCTTTTTCTTAACATAAGTGAATCATAAGCATGTTTTTTGACTTCTGACAGAGGAACAGATTCATCGTAAAAAGATTTAGCAAAGATGTGATTTTGTGAAAATAAAATAGAAAAGATAATTAAAACTTTAATAATTTTCTTCATTAGAAAATGACCCTACTTGATAATTGTTAATGTGACAAGTAATTCGACAGTTATTCACTCTTGTTAATAGCAATCCCTTAATTTCAGTATATTTAATGGCACTTAGATGAAATATTTTATAGTTAAAAAAGCTCTATAGTTAAGAATATAAATTATTTTTTCTGATTCGAGATTGATGAGATTTTTGATGTTATTTTTCCACTCCAATCTATCCTATACGCGAGGACTAATAATTTTTTGAAAAAATTTTCTCTTCTTCTCAAATAAGAAAAACTCAGGCAAAGCTATAGGATTCTGCATACTATAAACCTCTTCACTAGTTGCCACTATATTCAAAAGAAATCTTCAATTTTTTGCTTTGATATAAAAAAATATGAATATATTTTTGGTTCTTAGCTGTACAATTTACAATCCATTACAAGAATTCTGCTTGACTTTATAACCCCTAATACGCTTAATAGTGAAAAAACTGTTTAAAAAAGGCGAAATAAGTGGCAAAAAAAAGCTCTATAGTTAAAAATGATAAAAAGCTTCAAAAATCTATGAAATTTTTGAGTATTCGACGCCAGCTTAGAAAAACATCTATTAATACGAAACTTTCTGATGACGAACGGCAAGACGCTTTTTTAAAGCTTCAAAAATTACCTAAGTCCACATGCCTCACTCGAGTTGTTCGTCGCTGCCAGATGACAGGACGTCCACGAGGTCATCTGAGACATTTTGGACTGTCCCGTATTGCCGTTCGAGAAATGGCACACCAAGGATTCTTACCTGGAGTCACAAAGGCGAGTTGGTAAACTCCCTTTTATTTTCTCATGAATGATAGTAAAAATAATTTTCTCAATCCGATAAGTATTGGAAGCTCTTTATTTGTTTTTTTTATTTTAAGCTTATCTATCTTTTTTCCAAAGATTCTATTTAAAACCTTATCTTGGATTCAAGGTATATTCGTCATCAATATTTCTTGGTTTTATATACTCGCTATTTTTTTATTATTTTCTCTTTGTCTATATCTTATTTTTAGCCGACATGGAAACATTAGATTAGGAGCTATTTCTAAACCTCGATATAATAACTTCACTTGGATCTCTATGTTGTTTAGTGCAGGCATGGGAACAGGGCTTTTATTTTCTGCAGTATATGAACCTCTTCACCACTATATTTATCCTCCGACGGGGAAAGGTTTGACTGAAGAGGCTTTTAATCTTTCTTACCAATTGACCTTTCTTCATTGGGGTTTTTCAGGATGGATCATCTACGCTTCTATGGGGATGATGTTTGCTTACTTTTGTCTTTATAAAAAACTCCCCTTTCGCTTATCTTATATGCTTTACCCTATTTTTAAAGATAAAATAAAAGGCCCTTTAGGTTATATGATTGATATTTTTGCTGTTGTTGCTATTTTGTTTGGAGTGGCATGTTCCCTAGGAAGAGGAGCCTTACAAATATCTTCTGGAGTACGTTACATATTTCACTTCCCTATTTCTGAGCAAATTCAACAAATATCTATTATTTGTGGAATTACAGCATTCGCAACCATTTCTGTATTATCGGGTCTCAACAAAGGTATTCGAAGACTGAGTGAAGTTAATATTATTTTTTGTTTTGCTCTATTAATCTTCATTCTATCCTTAGGACCTACTATTCATATATTTAATTCTTTTGTAGAACAATCTGGAGCATACTTACAAAATCTAGTTTCCAATTTAACGCAGATTCGCTCTTTAGGATCTTCGGAGTGGAGATCTCAATGGACTATACTCTATTGGGCTTGGTGGTTTGCATGGTCTCCTTTTGTTGGTATATTTATTGCAAAAATTTCTGAAGGACGAACTTTACGAACTTTTATTATAGGAACAATCTTGATTCCAAGTACGATTTCTTTTTTATGGTTTACAGTGTTTGGCGGTACTGCCATTTACTATCAGATGAACGGTTTAATAGATCTTAGCTCTTTATTAAAATCGGAGTATACTCTGACATTATTTAAATTTTTGGAAGCTTTTCCCTTTGCTAAAATATCTTCGATTATTGGAATTATTACTGTAGCTTTATTTTTTATCACATCTTCAGATTCTGCTTCTTATGTCATTCATCATATATCTTCAAAGAGAGTGACTCAAATGGGAAAAACCTATTGGGCCCTTTTAGAAGGAGTGCTTGCTATTATTTTACTTCTATCTGGCGGTCTTCGATCTTTAGAACTTTTGGTTATCATTACAGCTTTTCCTTTTACGATTTTACTGCTTGTCGCTTGTTATGGTTTTTTGAAAGAAATTTTGACAGAAGGCGAACTCGAACCGCCGATCGGAGATAAACGAAAGCACTCGCCGTAGCTTATCGAGTAGTCCTGTAGAATCAATAAAATTGCTCCCTTTTACAACGTATTGGGACAGGCGGACTCGAACCGCCGACCTCTACCATGTCAAGGTAGCACTCTAACCAACTGAGCTATGTCCCATTGAAATTATAGTTAAATTACTCGATTTTTGAGTCTAAATAAATAGTTATTTTCATTGACTAATAATTTTCATTATAAAAAAATAGCCTTTGAAAATACTTAGTTATTTTAAAGGGTTATAAATGAAACATATTTCTTTTCTTTTTGGACTCTTCTTTTTAGGATGGGCTCAGGCTCAAATAGAAGAAACAACTATTGAGCTTGTGAGTGAAAGCTTTCAGGTTCAATCTATTTTAAAAGAAGCTGAAGATGAGTTCACTCAAACACTTATAACAGAAATTCTAGGAGAAGCTAATACAGAAAAAATAAAAACTTCTATTGAGAAAAAGATTTTACCTAAAACCAAAAATTTTATTTTATTAACAAAAATACTGGATAAAAAGGAGCAAGAACAGAATCAAGATTCTGACAATGAAGTTCAAAAATTCATATATTCAATCTTCATTAAATATTCTAAAGACACATTGAAAGATGTTTTAATTCAAGAAGGTATCTATTATGCCAATCAGGGAGCTCATAGAATTCTTCCATTGATTCAATTTATCGAAGAAGACAATAAAAATGCATGGTGGACTCCAAGTGCTTCTGAGCAGTCCACTTCGGTTCACATTCAAGATTTTTACTCCCCTATTCAAAAATTATTTATACAAAATGGTTTCTTCTTAATCGATCCTTTATTCAGTCAATATGCTCATCATCTTCCTAAAGAGCTCAATGCTTATTATATCAATCCTAAAAAAGCTCAAAAAATTGCTCAACATTTTGAGGCTCAATTCTTCATACTAGGTAAAATTAAAATCACTTCACTTTCTGATCAACAGTATCAATCTGTATGGAATTTAACTTTATATAGTACACCACATCTTAGAAAATTAGATTCTTATAAATCTAGAATTGAGTTGCAAAAAAAATCTTGGTCACGACTTAGTCAACGTTCTAGTTATTGGGCTAAAAATTTTATTCTGCAAATTAAAGATATATACGAAACAGGATCTTTATCCACACAATTATTTAATATAGAGATTTCTGGAAATTTAACATATTTAGAGAGAGATCATATTCGAAAAGCCTTAATTAAAGATATTCCAAACATTAAAAACTTAAAAACTCACTATATCTCTGCACAAAAAGAGAGATATAAGGCAGACGTAGAAGGCACAGATCAAGAAGTTCTGAATAAGATTAAGAATTGGAAATTTTTAGACTTTAAATTCTCTCCTTATTTAAAATCTGAAAATTATATTATCATTCAAACTAAGAAAAAATAATGCATTTTACCCCTCTATGGAAAAATAAAATCCCTTATTTAGAAAGTCTTCAAACTCAAGAGGAGCTTAAAAATTCTTGTCTGCAAAAGCCTGAAAATTTTGCTTTAGGCTTTGAATGCCCTACAACAATCACTTTAGGTCTTCGAGGAACAAAAGAAGATTTACTGCTCAATGAAAAAGAATATCAGAAAAAAAATATTCCTATTATTAATATACAAAGAGGAGGACAAGCAACACTTCATTCTCTTGGCCAGTTGGTGATTTATCCTATTATTGATATTAAAAAAAATAAAATGAGAGTACGAGACTTTATTCAATTTGTAGAAACAGTCACTCAAGGTACTTTAAAAAAACTGAATATTGAAACCCATAAAGAAGAAGATCAGGCAGGACTCTTTACTTCTAAAGGAAAAATAGCATTCTTCGGTATTCATGTCACTCAAGGTATTAGTCAACATGGTTTATCTTTAAATATTTGTAACGATATGGAGCTATTCTCTTATATCCGCAGCTGTGGAACTACTCATCGCCCTCATGATAAAGTTTCTGATTATCATCCTCAAATTTCATTAAAGAAAGTATTCGATTTATGGATTCAAACCGCTCAAGAAATACAAATTAGAAAATAAAACTAAACAAGTTGAATTTTTTCTGCTGGAATAATCTTTCTCATATCTTCTAAAACAGATATATTAAGGTTCAACCCTGACGGCTCTTGAATTTTCATATTTAAACCTGTATTTAATTTGAACACAACAGGAGTTTTTCCAGAATTTTCTTTCATAATTTCTTGAAGTTGATTTAACTCTTGATCCTTAACTTGATCAGGAAGTGTAATTTCCAATCGATTCACTTGAGTTAAATAGATGCTAAAAGGTTGAACTTGCTCAACAATACACCTGTGAGAAGATTCAGACTGCTGTATACGCCCTGTAATGTATAAAGGTTCATCTTTTTTGATTAATTTTTCATTATCCAAGTAAATAGTCGAAAAAAATATCAAATCCAGATGGCCTGTGTGATCTTCTAATGTGCCGAATGCCATCGTAGTCCCCTTTCGAGTTCGAGCCTCTCTGAGATTTTCAATCATACCCCAAGTTTTTATCATTTCTGGATTCTTAGATTTCACTTCTTGTATGGTATAAGATGGAATGTTTTTAATATACGGTCTGAAATGCTCAAGAGGATGTTGGCTAAGATAAAATCCAATAACTTTCCTTTCATTTTGTAGTTTTTCTAAATAAGACCAAGGTTTTGTATGTGCTAGGTGAATGGGTTGGTCTTCATCCAAAATAGCAAATAAGCTTGTTTGCCCTATTTTTTGATCTTGTTTTTTCTTTTCCACTCTTTGAATTAATAAATCAAATTGAGAAAGAATATCTGATCTTTCGTATCCTAAACCGTCAAAAGCTCCCGCCTTTGTAAGAGCATCAATTGTTTTTTTATTTATTTTTTTAGAATCTATGCTTTCCAAAAAATGATCAAAAGATTCAAATTTTTTTACTTTTTCTCTAGCAAAAATAATACTCTCCACCGCAGACTGCCCCACTCCTTTAATAGCTCCAAGTGCAAAAAATATCTGCTGCCCTTTGACTATGAAATCATACCCTGACTCATTCACATGAGGTGTTTGAATTTTAATATTATGATCTTTAGCGTTTTGAATATACTTAGTAAGCTTTTTATGATCGCCAATTTCAGTACTCATTAAAGCTGCAAAAAATTCTACAGGGTAATATCTCTTGAGCCATGCCGTTTGTGCAGCCAACACACAGTAGGCAGCAGCATGAGCTTTATTGAATCCGTATTTAGCAAACTCTGCAACAGTATCGAACAATTTTTCAGCTTTTTTAACATCGTATTTGTTCTTTTTCGCTCCTTCTATAAAACGAGTTTTTTGTTTTTTCATTTCAGATGAGATCTTTTTCCCCATAGCACGACGAAGAACATCCGCTTCAGCATAGCTATACCCTGCCACTAACGCTGAAATTAAAAGTACTTGTTCTTGATATACAACAATACCATGTGTTTCTTTAAGCACAGGAGCCAGCTCAGGAAAAATATATTCTGCTGTTTTAGATTTTCTTCTTTCAAGATAAACAGGAATCATATCCATAGGACCAGGGCGAAATAAAGCATTGATGGCGATAATATCTTCAAAGCAAGTCGGACAAGCTTTTTGAATCAGGTCGGTAATTCCCCTGCCTTCAAATTGAAAAATACCTAGAGTATCCCCTTTGGACATAATCTCATATATTCCTGGGTCATTGAGTGAGATGCTATGTTTATCAATTTTTTTCTTTTGATTTTTTTGTATCCATTCAAAAGATTTTTGTATATGAGTCAAAGTTTTAAGTCCTAAAAAATCAAATTTTACTAATCCTATTTTTTCTGCATATTTGAGATCATATTGAATGACATTCTCACTTTCATTTCCTCGATACAAGGGAGCGTAATCCAAAATAGGCTGATCAGCGATAATCACTCCCGCAGCATGAACACTGACATGACGAACCAGTCCTTCAATACGTTGAGCGAGATCAATCAAAGTAGAAATTTGAGAATCAGTTTGCTTCAATTCTTGTAATGCATTATTTTGATCTAAAGCTTCTTGAATAGTAATACCCAGTTGTTCGGGTATTAGTTTAGCAATAGCATCTACTTCAGAATAAGGAATAGCAAGCACTCGACCAACATCTCGAAGAGCTGCACGAGCTTGTAATCGACCAAAGGTGATCACTTGAGCCACATAATCACTTCCATATTTATCAAGCACATGATGAATAACACGATTTCGATGTTCTTGGCAAAAATCGATATCGAAATCAGGCATACTGATACGTTCAGGATTTAAAAATCTTTCAAACAGTAAGTTTTGCGACATAGGATCTAGATCAGTAATTCCCAAACAATAAGCCACAAGTGACGAAGCTCCTGATCCTCTTCCAGGCCCTACAGGAATATTTTCTTTTTTAGCCCAGTGAATGAATTCATGAACAATCAAAAAGTAACCTGTAAAACCCATAGAATAAATGATATCTAATTCTGTTTTTAATCTTTCTTGATACTGTTCAACTTTCTCTTTATTTTGATGAGATGATTCCTCTTTCAATCTACCCTTTAAACCCTCTTCAGATAGATATTTCAGTTCTGATTTTAAATTCTTTTTAGATTCAAGTTGTGGTTGAGGAAGATGATAGATAGGCTGATTGTTTTGATCTTTGAGTTTAAATTCCAAATGGCATTGTTCTGCAATTTCTCCAGTGCGGTCCAGTAAAGAGGAATCTTCATTTTCAAATAGTTTTTTCATTTGATCAGTAGATGTAAAATGAAGATCAGGTCGATCAGTATCATATTGATTGTTTAAAATATTATTAGTTCCAATACAAACGAGTACATCTTGAATAATATAATCTTGCTGTTCTATATAGTGAATGTCATTAGTGACCATTAATGGAGTAGAAGTTATTTGCGAAACATTTTTTAAAAAACTTAAATACTCTTTAGAACATGAAGAGGCGTATTCTAGATAAAATCGATCATGAAAAATGTTTTTTAAAAATCGAACCTGTTCTAAAGCCTTTTCTTCTTCAGAATTTTTAAATAATTGATGAATGCAGCCTATGGAGCCGCCGGATAAAACGATAAGGCCTTTTGAGTATTTTTTTAACACTTCGTAATCAATTCTTGGAAGGTAATAAAACCCCTCTTGATAGCCTATTGTACTTAATCGACATAAGTTCTTATATCCTTCTTCATTTTGAGCTAGAAATACAAGAGTGGAACCCTGCTCATGAGTAACTTTTTTTGTTTTTTCTAATCTATTATCTGTAAGATATAACTCTGAGCCTATGATAGGTTTAATATCATTTTCTTTGCATTTAAAGTACAGCTCTAAAGCTCCGAATAAATTACCATAGTCCGTTAGAGCAATGGAGGACATTTTATCTTCTTTGCACTTTTGAACTAAGGCATCAATCGTGGGGGTTGCTCGAAGCAATGAATACTGAGAGTGAGTATGTAAATGAACAAAAGACAATCTTTACTCCCACTCTATGGTTGCTGGAGGTTTGGATGTGACATCATAAACCACACGATTAATATCTCGCACTTGGTTTGTTATCTTATTGGATACTGTTTGTAAAAACATATAAGGTAAAGGATACCAATCCGCAGTCATACCATCTTTGGAGTGAACAGCTCGAAGAGCTAAAGTTTTTTCAAAAGTTCGATCATCTCCCTGAACACCCACTGAACGACAAGGAAGTAAAATACAAAAGGCTTGCCAAATTTTATCGTATAGATCATGATTTTCTAATTCTTGAATAAAAATAGAATCTGCTTTTTTAAGTACATTCAGTTTTTCCTCATCCACTTCACCTAATATACGGATAGCTAACCCTGGACCGGGAAAAGGATGTCGATATAAAGCCGATCGAGGAACACCCAATTTTTCTCCCAAACTTCTTACCTCATCCTTAAAAAGATTCCGGAGAGGCTCCACAAGTTTTAGATTGAGTTCTTTAGGTAATCCTCCTACATTGTGATGAGTTTTAATAGTGGCACTGGTTTGATGAGACTCACTTTCAATGACATCAGGATAAAGAGTTCCTTGAGCTAGCCACTGAACATCAGAATCCTTCTGTTGTTGAAAAATTTTAATGAAAGTATGTCCTATAATTTTTCTTTTTTGTTCTGGATCTGTAACATTTTTTAATGCATCCAAAAAAGCAGAACGAGCATTGACTCCTTGAACTTTCAAACCTATTTTTTTATAAAGATTGAGCACATTCTCAAATTCATTTTCTCTGAGAAACCCTGTATCTACAAATACACACTGAACATTTTTTGCTCCCAAAAAACGTGTGAGTAAGGTAGCTGTGACAGTAGAATCCACTCCCCCGCTCAAAGCACAAAGTATTTTTTCATTTTTTGGAATAGTATTTTTTAAATACTGTTCTACAGTTTGCAGCATATTGTTTGTATTCCAAGAGGTTTTTTCCACCTTACAAACATCCTGCACAAATGACTGTAATAAATCTTTACCACGTTCGGTGTGGTAGACTTCAGGGTGAAATTGAAAAGCCCACAGTCTCAGTTGAGGGCTATGATAGGCCGCTGGTATTCCTGCATCAGTCACGGCAATTAATTCTAAATCTTTAGAAGCTTGATTCACAATATCTCCATGGCTCATCCATACAATTTGATTTTTTAAATTTTTGATGAGTGGTTTTTTCCAAGTAATAGCAGTTTTACCGTAGCTTCCAGATGAAGACTTTTGGACATCCCCTCCTAAGTCATGACATATCAGCTGCATCCCATAACAAATTCCAAGACACGGCGCTATTTGTAATAACTCTTTAATAGATCGATAGGGTGCCTTGGAGGCAAATACTGAGTGAGGGCCTCCGCTTAAAATAATTCCATATGGATCTTCTTTTTTTATATTTTCTATAGATTCATTAAAATTTCGAACTTCAGAGTAGTAACCTAGTTCCCTCAAACAACGAGCAACAAGCCAAGTATACTGAGAGCCAAAATCCAAAATAATGAATTTTCTACTCATAAAAAATGCCTTTTACACACCAAAAGAAAAACCGCATCCACAAGATTTTTTGGCATTAGGATTGGAAAATACAAAGCCTTTGCCATTAAGTCCTCCATCAAAATCTAGAATCATTCCCATCAGATAAAGAAGGCTTTTAGAATCCACAACTACCTGAACTCCTCTACATTCAAAAACTTTATCCTGAGTATTTTTTTGCTCATCAAAATCCAGTTTATAAGAAAATCCAGAACAGCCTCCCTCTTGAATAGAAATACGAAGAAAAGAAGTTTCCGGCTCTTCTTGCTTTTGAAGGTGCTGAATCTGCAGAGCTGCTTTATCTGAAATTTGAATCACTTGTCCTCTCTTTAGTTACGGTTTATACTTATACTACCAAATATAACTCTTTTTGAAAAGAAACGATCTCATGGATAACGTTAATTTATTAAACCCCACTCCTGAACATCAACTCTTGCGAGAAATGGTTAAAAAGTTTGTAAAAAGCGAGGTCGAGCCTCAAGCTTTAGAACATGATAAAAATGAGCAGTTTAATTTAAATTTATTCAAAAAAGCCGGTAATTTAGGTCTATTAGGAATAACTATTAAAGAAGAGTCATTAGGTGGTGTCGGCTTAGATGCGACAGCTTCCTGCTTAGTCCATGAAGAATTAAGCTATTCTGATCCTGGCTTTTGTCTAGCTTATTTAGCTCATGCCGTTTTATGCGCTCATAACCTTTATGAGCATGGAAATGAAATTCAAAAAAAGATGTGGCTTCCTCGACTCTGCTCTGGTGAATGGGTGGGTGCTATGGCTATGTCAGAGGCCGACGCCGGTACAGATGTTTTATCCATGCAAACAAAAGCTCGGTATGACAACAAAGGCTTCTATATTCTTAATGGTCGTAAAATGTGGATTACCAATGGTGTCACTACAGATCAGGGAGATCTAGTCGACGCTTGCCTTGTTTATACAAGGCTTGAAGATCGTCCAGGTATATGTCTATTTATGGTTGAGAAAAATTTTTCAGGCTTTAAAGCAGGTCAGTTAATTAAAAATAAAACAGGTATGAGAGCTTCTTATACATCTGAATTGGTATTTGATAATTGTCGAGTACCGGAGTCTCATCTTATTGGAGAAGCAGGAAAAGCTTTGAGTCCAATGATGAAAAATTTAGAAATTGAAAGACTGACATTAGCAGCTATGAGTGTCGGTATTGCTCGAAGAGCTTTAAATGAAATGAATAAATATGCAACTCAAAGAACAGCTTTTGGAAAACCTATCCGACACTTTGGGCAAATTCAAAAACACTTGGCTCAAAGCTATGCAGAATTACAATCTTGCCGCTCTTATGTCTATTATGTAGCTCATCGACTCAGTTCAGAAAAAACTATAAAAAGAATAGAGACAGATGCAACAAAACTTTTGGCATCACAAATTGGAAAGCAAATTGCAGATCGAGCGATACAAGTGATGGGCGGCTATGGTTATGTGGGTGATTATGTTGTGGAAAGACTTTGGCGGGATTCGAAGTTATTAGAAATTGGCGGAGGAACTATTGAAGCTTTAGAAAAAAATATTACTAAAGAACTCTCTCAAGAAAATTTGCCTTAGCCTTCGTTTTAAATTCAAGACTTTTTTGTCCATTCTTTTATTTCTTTATCCACTTCAATAAGATTATCTCTAATAGAATGGATTTTTTGCCGATGATCTTTTTTAATTCTTTTCAAGAACTTTTGAGTGACAGCATCCCCTTCTTTCTTCAAATGTTCACTGACATCAATGGTTACATTTCCAAAACAATAAAGCTGACAAGAAAGCCTTCTTTGATCAATATGATAAGCCTGCCCAATAAGAGAAAGTTCATGTGAAGTAGGCGGTAACATTTGGCTTTCTCCTTCTGCAACGATGACTCGACATTCACCACAATTAGCCTGTCCTTTGCAGCTCGATTGAATGAGAATGCCATTCTCATGAGCTATCTCCATCACATTTTTTTCAGAAGATATTTCAAGTTCTACATTTTGAGGTATAAATTTAATTTTATTTTTCATATTTTTCATTTCACTTTAATTTTTAAAAATTTTCTTTTTCCCACCTGCAAGAGAAATTTGTTTCCAGAAGTGAGATTCAATTTAAAATCTGGATTCGATATCTTTTCGGAGTCCAGTTTTATTCCTCCACTTTGAATCAATCTTCTTCCTTCTGCTGTAGAAGGGATGAGTTGAGTTTGTTTAAGCAAATGACAAATCCACATCCCTCGACTTGCCGACACCTTTATTTCTGGAATATCTGTGGGGACTCCCCTTTGGCTAAACACAGATTCAAAATTTTCTTGAGCTTTTTGTGCTTCAGACTCAGAGTGAAATTGCCTCACAAGCTGTTCGGCAAGTTGTTTTTTATACTGATAAGGTTCTTTTTGAATTTGCTGCTTCAAGAATTTAAAATCATCATAATCTGTTAAAAGTTCATAATACTTTAAAAGTAAATCATCCGATATACTCATGACTTTTCCGTACATATCTTTAGGAGTATCGTTCAAAGCAATAAAGTTGTTCAGACTTTTAGACATTTTTTTCGTTCCATCAGTTCCTTCTAGCAAAGGAAAAGTAAGAATACATTGAGGCTCTTCTTGATAAAACCTTTGTATTTCACGACCCATAATTAAATTAAAAATTTGATCTGTGCCGCCCACTTCAATATCTGCTTTCATAGCATAAGAATCATACCCTTGAATAATAGGATAAAGAAACTCATGAATATAAATAGGCTTTTGGTCTTTAAATCTTTTAGCGAAATCATCTCTTTCAATCATGCGAGCAATGGTTGTTGTGCTGCATATTTTAATCCAATCAAATGGAGAGATTTTTTTAAGCCATTTTGAGTTATATAAAACTTTGGTTTTCTTTGGATTCAAAATTTTATAAACTTGTTCACTATAAGTGCGCATATTTTTTTTTATAATTTCTTCTGTGAGTGGAGGGCGAGTTTCATTTTGTCCACTCGGATCTCCAATGCGAGCTGTAAAGTCCCCAATTAAAAAGGCCACTGAATGCCCTAAATCTTGAAATACTTTAAGCTTCTTTAAAAGAACTATATGCCCCAGATGTAAATCAGGATAAGTGGGGTCAAAGCCTGCCTTTATGTATAAAGGCTTTCGAGTTAAAAGGCTTTTTTGAAGTTTTTTTAAAAGTTCTTCCTGAGAAATACAATCCGAAGAATGTCTTACAATTTTCTGGAGTTGATTTTTTGCCTCATTCATAAATCGCCTTCATCATCTTGCATGTTCTACAATTCTAGATTCTCGAATAACACTCACTTTTAAAGAATAAGACATATCCAGTTCTTTTTCTAGTTTTTTGACAATATCAGAACATAACATAATTGTTTGATCATCGGTGACTTTAGAGCTGTCGACTATGACACGAACCTCTTTCCCTGAACGAATAGCATAACTTCGAATCACACCTGAAAAACTATTGGCAATGGATTCAATGTGTTTCATACGATTAATAAACCCTTCAACATTGAACTTTTTTGTACTTGGCAAAGATTGATAAAGATTGAAACTGGTTTGTAGCACATGATCAAGTACGGTTTCTGCAGGAATGTTAGAATTATGACATCTCACTGCTTGGATCACATGAGGTTTCTCACGATATTTTTTTATAAAATCTGCTCCCACTTGAGCGTAATTGCCCTTTACTCTATGATCTACATTCAAGCCAATGCAGTGAAATAAAGCTGCTCTTCGAGCAGAAAGTTCATCTTCATCGATTTCAGACATAACGTGTCCTGCTAAGAAAGCTAAATCAACAGAAGTTTTTAATGCATTTTGTCCTTTGAGAGTTTTGAATTTTAACCCTCCTAATGTTTGCAAAATTTCTGGATGCACATCATGAATATTCAGATCAAGACAGGCCTGCTCTCCATCCTCTTTCATTTGATTAAAAATTTCACTTTTTACTTTTTCTACAACTTCTTCAATACGAACAGGATGAACACGGCCATCTTTGATTAATCGATGAATCGCTGTTTCAGCAATCGATCTCCTGACAGGGTCAAAACATGATAGGATAATAGCATCCTGACCTTCTTCAATCAAAACATCCACACCACAGGCCTGCTCTAAAGCTCGAATGTTTCGTCCCTCTCTCCCGATAATTTTACCTTTCACATCATCTTCTTCCACAGGAATAGAAGTGATAGTTTGTTCTGTTGTAACTACAGAGGCCTGCCTTGCAATAGATCGAGCTAAAATATTTTTTGCTTTTATTTCGCTTTCTTGTCTCATTTCTTCTTCCATCTTTTGAATTTGAGGAACTAACTTTAATCTCACTTCTTCCATCAAAAGCTCCTTAAGTTCTTGTTCAGCCTGTTTTTGACTAAGCTGAGCAATTTTTTCCAATTGACTATTGAGCTGCTTCAAACCTTCTGCTTGTTCTTCTTCCAACGATTTAAGCTCGACTTGACGCTCTTCTAATTTTTTCTTTTGCTTCTCAATTTCTTTTTGCTGTTCTTCTGAAATTTCTATTTGCCTATTATATTCATCTTCTTGCTTAGTTTGCATAAGTTGTAACTTTTCACTTGCAATTTCAACTTTCTTTTTTTCCTCTACATAATCTTGCTCAATCTTTTTTTGAGCTTTAATTTCCATATCTTTAACTTGAATTTCAGCTGTTTTCTTAATACGTGTAGCTTCAGATTGAGCTTTATTAATAACACGGTTCACTTCTCGGTCGAGTTTCCTTTTTCGTTGCTGACTGAGTATTAATTGATAAATGATAAGAGTACCACTCCCTACTAAGCCTCCTGTAAATATTGCTAATAGAAGTTCAACAGTATTGTAATTCATAATTTTAACTCACTTTCTTATTTATTGTTTGTTTCAAAAAATTTTGAGAATAAAGAAGCCAATTCTCTGTCACTAAAATATCCATAAGTTGATCATGTGATTCTTGTGGTAAAGATTCATTACTGACTTGCACACTCCAGCACACTCCCACTTTTACAGCATTTGAAGCTTGAGCTAAAACATGATCATAAAAACCTAAACCACGACCCAATCTCCTCATCTGACGATCAAAAGATAGACCTGACACCAAGAAAAGATCGATATCACGAATAGGGCAAATATCCATACTTTCTGGCTCTTGAAAACTTTTATAAGATATTTTAAATAGGGTTTCTTTTTGAGTCCGTACAAAAACAAATTTTTTATCTTTAAAAAGACGAGGATATACCCACGAAATGTGAGGGTATTTATGAACTAAAGGAGTTAAAGGGACTTCAGTTAAAAGAGGAGCATAGACAGCCACCGTTTGAAAAGAATTCCAGTTCAAAGCATCTAATAACTGTAAAATTTTTTGAGATAAAAATTTTGTGGAATATTTTTGAACAAATTGTTGAATGTTTTTATTAAATTGATTTCTTAAAACCGACTTTTGCCGCTCCATTATGAACTCCTTAATAGTCTTTATAATTAAAAAATTATAAAGACTGTTTAGACTTCAACTGGGAGGCAATGGATTGCAATTTGCACTCCATATAAGAAAGCTCTTTTAATACATTTTCCTTCAAAGTATGGTGATCTTCTGCAAAATTGAGACAGGATAAAATCAATGCTTTTTGAACAGAAGCACTGCTGTTGTTTTTCAAAGATTCTTGCACCTTCTCTTCAACCATTTGAATAAGGTGCTTTACTTTTCCTGTATCTTGATCACTTTTGATCTTCAGCGAACAGCCGCTAATTTGAATATCATATACTTTTGAAGATAATTGAGTTTCTAAAGCCATGTGTAAACCCATGAAGTCCATATTATAGAGATTAAAAGTAGATCATTAGATGGTCAATGTAAAGTATTATTATTTTTGAAATAATCACAACCCATCAGCTCCATTTTTTTGAGTTTTGAGCTCAGCGACTGGAAAAAGAATAATGCTTCAGCTGGTCATCCTGCACTGAAGAATAAAAAGGCTGAGTGGTAAAGGACTCCTCAGATTGTACTTTTTCATACTTAAATTGATAAATACGCTTGTTTGAGTTTTGCTGCTCTCTTAAAAAGTAAACTAAAATCAAATTTTCGTAACTTCCTGCTGATTCATAGTCGTCATTTTCAGAATAAACAGGCATAATTTCTTGCTTTAACGCATAACAACTAGATTGATCGCCTTTGAGAGCAATGAGCTCTGTTTCGTATTGCAACTGATCATTATGTGGATGAGTTAAAGCCACTTGTTCTTTGATATTAACTTCACTGTTTGAAATATTATGAGGATCCCGGGCCGCTAAAAACTGAGTCCTTAAAAATAGAAGAGTTTCTACTCCATCAATCACTCCATCCTCGTCAGAATCTGGATTATCCACTTGAAGAGGAGGAAAAGAACTTTCAATAGAATTAATATATTGCTCCTCACAATGAGTCAGCAAGTCATGATCCAAATCCAATTTATCTGTGCAGTCTGGCAATATGAAACTCTTAGATAATGCTAAAAAATGAAAAGCATCACTATAACCATCTTTAAAACTAAATCGACTCTGAGGATTAAAACCTTCCATAGAAATTTCGTCCATATCACACAATCCATCTCGATCAGAATCAAGTCCCATCACTCCATCTAAACACTCTGAAGCATTCACGTTGTAAACCATAAAATGCTTAATTTTCCAAGGTTTAGTCCATTTAAAATTCCACTCTGAAAATTCTTTTTGATCGATATATTGGCCTGATGAAGAAATAGATTTTAAAAACTCTACATGTTGATTATCTTCTGGCTCTTCTTCTTCAGAAGGTTGATCAAAGACTCTAGAAACCGGAATCCATACACCCTGAGCAATGAGATAGGCTTGTAGTGTAATATTCGTTCCTTTTCTAAAAATTTCGCCCACTATGCCCTTCGTAGAAGAACTCTCTTTATTTTCACCATAATAAAAAGAGTGAACATAAACATTATTGATTGGTGAATTTGTGCTCATTTCACTTAGCTGGTGGGCAAAAAATTCTTTTTCTTTTTCTGAAGCTTTTAAAGAATCTCCGGAAACAAATAGTACATGATAATCGATGACTGTTTTTCCATTCATACGAACATCATAATCTAAAGCCTTCTTTATAGATTTAAAAAGCTGAGAGTAGTTCACTCTTCCTGCATTTTTTTGTTTTTCTAAATGAGATAAAGCTTGAATGACTTGTTCACGATCAGAGGTAAAAATAGGAACATTATAAGTAGACAGTGGACTCAATACCTTCCCCTTTGAAAAAGCAAGAACGCCATAATAAATGTTTTCTTTATTATTTTGAACTAGATTTTTTATATTTTCTATTTGAAGTCCTTTTGGGTCTACTCTTCTGTTATTGAAAGTTTTATCAATAACAAACAATACTTTTGTATCATGAAAAGATGAAACCCTGTTAGAACAATAAAGTGGTGTCAAATCAGAAAAAGTATGAGGAGATCCAAGTGAGCCTAGATTATTCTCATTTAAAAGCCCCTGACATGAACTTAAGGCCAATGTAAAAACAAATAATAAAGATAAACTGATTTTCATATTCTATTCCTTCAATTTATAAACGGAAAAATCAGCTTAAAGTCTTAGGACTTTTTAACTAAGATTTCAGTCTGTATTTAAAACTAGACTTATGGTTAGTTTTTAACTATAATGTTATTTATACCGATTTAAAGATAGTTAATCACTTTAAGGATGAAATATGAACTTTAAGCTCTCCATCTTATTAATATCTTTCTTTTTAATCTCCTGTTTTCATTTAGAAGAACGTCATGTGAATCAGAGGAAAAAAAGCCGTATTATCCGTCTTGGAAAAACACACTCTCTCCCTCAAAAAGATAATTTAGAATGGCATCTTAAGGTGACTCAAACCGAAAAAGCTTGGCAAATTTCTAAAGGAAATAAAAATACTATTGTGGCTATTATCGATACAGGAATGGACACTCATCATATCGATTTAAAAGAAAACCTATGGGTGAACTCCAAAGAAAAAAACGGAAAAGCTGGTGTTGATGACGATAACAATGGGTTTGTGGATGATATTCACGGTTGGAATTTTGCAGATAATAATTCTCAAGTAATGGATTATCATGGGCATGGCACACATGTGGCGGGTATCATTGGAGGTCAAGGAAAAATCTGCCAACCTGGAATTGCTCCTAATGTGAGTTTGATGATCTTAAAGTATTACTCTGCAAAAAAAGGAAGAGGATCTTCTAATTTAAAAAATACAATTAAATCTATTCAATATGCTGTAAATAATGGAGCTCATATTATTAATTTCTCCGGAGGCGGCTCTTACCCTAACGAGGATGAAAAAAATTCTATTTATCAAGCATTCCAACAAAACATACTTTTTATCACGGCGGCAGGAAATCAAGGCTCTAATATTGATCAAAAGCACTACTACCCTGCTAGTTATAACCTTCCCAATATTTTATCTGTAGGCTCTTCCGATCAATCCGATCATCATTCTAAGTTTTCAAATCGAGGAAAAACTGTACAAGTACATGCTCCTGGAACAAAAATTTACTCAACTCTGCCTCATAATAGATGTGGATTTTTGACAGGAACATCTCAATCCACCCCTATCTTTTCAGGCGGAGCAGTGCTTTTGAAAAATCATAAGAATATCCGCCGCCCTTCAGAAATTATTAAATATTTAACAAAAAGTGTAGACTTTAAATTCTCATTAAAAGACAAAAGCAAAACAGGGGGGAGAGCGAACTTTTACAAAGCTTTGAGTTTAGAAGATTTCCGGGTGGCTGTGAACGGAAGAAAAATAGAATATAGCACTGCTTCTGGACAAACCAGTGATCAGCAAGCCGGCTACGTGATGCATTCTGATGAAGAAAACTCTTACTCCTTATTTCAACTTCAAAAAGATCTCTCTAAAAAAGAAAAAATCCAGAAACCAGTCCAAAAATTACCACAAAAAACAAGAACTCCTGCTTCAGTGGAAGAATTTAATGAATTTTTAGTCGATCCTTCTTTATTGACAAGAGCTTTTCTGGGGTCTCCTCCAGCTCATTCGCTAGAATAATTCTTGATTCCTTATGCATTTCGTGTCATTTTCGATTCCTACAACAGAGGTTATCTATGGCAACAGTTCCTAAGAGTAGGATTAGTCGTTCTAAGAAAAGAATGAGACGTTCTCACTTAAGAATCAACCACTTCAGTTTTAGCACTTGCTCTAATTGTGGAGGTACAGTGATGCCTCACCGCCTATGCCGCTCATGCGGTTGGTACAAAGGAAACCAAGTCACGAGCAATCCTGAGTCTACTCCATCTGCCGAATAATTCGCAAAACTTTTAAGATTCCATCTTAACATATTCTTCACAATAGAATATGGGGCAGAAATTTATTACTCATTCATTTATATTTTATGTTAAATTAAAAAATAATGAGTACACAGCTAGATAAAACTATTGTCCAACTCTCCAAGCAAGGTCTTGGCATCAAAGAGATCATAAAAAAATTAGAATCACAGTTGAACAATTTTCAAGATTATCATGCATATTATCAGTTTTTGGTTTCTGTCGGACTTTACAAAACACTAGTCCAATCCTTAGCTCAACAATTAAGAAAAGAAGAACACATTTCTTGGTATTATTTTTTTTTCATCATCAATAAATATCAAACAGAAATGCAGTCAGAAATGATAGAAAGTTTTATTTCTCACTCATCCGAAGATGATTGGATGTATTTATTTGGATCTTCATGTATAAAAGAAGATGAGCAATTACTAGAATTACAAAATACTCATCTAAAAAATTATTATCAAAATCACGAGAATCTTCAATTGGATCTAGAAAAAGAACTTCAAATTGCTCATTCTCAAAAGTTACTTAAAAAAGAAAAACAAATCATTGATCAGCTTTTAAAAATGGATAGTAAGAATCTATTTTTTCAAAAATTAAAAAAAGAATATGAAAGAAAGCGAGCTATAGACACTCTCAATGAATATAAAACGACCAACACCCATTATCTCTATGATTCCTATCGAATGCAACCTTCACAAAAAGAGATGAAACAACAAGTTCAAAAAATAATGGAGCATTTTAAAAACTTAGCTCAAACAAAACCAGAACATATCAATGACATGGCTATCATTCTTATTTCTACAGGGTATAACGATTTAGCTATCGAATTTTTAAAAGAGCATCTGAATACAGGAGATCGAAAATGGCTTTACCTAGAGCTTCTTTTAGAATCTAAACAATTTTTTCTCTGTCTGACTTTTGTGGACCAACTTTTTTCAAAAAATTCTCTTTCATCAGAAGAAACCTTCTCTTTAATATATGCTAAAGCTCAAGCCTATTATGGATTAAAAGAGTACGACAAAGCTCAAAAAACATTAGAAGATTTAGTTAAAGTTAGACCTCGTTATCGACTCGCTCAAGAACTTTTATCACAGTGGAAAATAAGGAATCACTTATGAAGAACAAAGTCTACATTGCTCTTGTTGTTTCAATTTTTGTGATTGCGATCTCAGTTTCAAAAATATGGTTTCATCCATGGTTTCATCAGCAAGTACTTTCTTCTCTTCAAAATATTCCGGATACAAAAATTCAATGGGAAAAACTCAATGTACAATCTTGGCTACTTAAGGCAGAACTTCATCAGGTTCAGATACAATATCCAGAAATTCAAAAAAACTTTCACCCGCAAAAAATTGTTTTTCAAGTAGCTCCATGGACTTCTTTAATTAAAAGAAAAATCTTTATCAATATAAGCATCTCTAATTTGAACTATGTTGCAAAAATAAAAGATCGTGATCAAATGGCATGGAAGGAAATTTTTAATTTTGTTCAAAACCTACCTATCCATCATTTTGTCGTTGAACGTCTCCAGTGGAAAGCATATATTCCTCGCGGCTCTATTTCATCTCCTATAACTCGATTTCATGCCACTAACTATTCTGAAAAAATTCAAGTGAAGGTAGATTCTGATCTACGATTTCAAAAATCCAAACTTCATTTACAATCTCATTTTTTCATCACAGAACAAAAGATTCATTTTGCCGCCCTTCAACTCACAGATAATGAATCGAGTGCTTCCATTAATGGAGAGTGGAAAGATTGGCCTTTAATGCAAAACATTTCACTCAATATAGAAACAAAATGGGACATTCAATCTGCTTTACCTTGGATATCCTTATGGAAAGACACTCCACTTTCTACAGAAGGTGTTTGGAACATTCGAGCTCAAATGAATTACAGTACAAAAAAGAAATGGGAAGGAGGTTTCGATATACAAATTCAAAATCTTCGTTTTAAAAATCTCTTCTTATCTCAAATGAAAGCTCAAGGAAAAATCGATCAAAAAGGTGCACAGTGGAACCTTATTCATTTAGAAAAAAAAGATGGATGGACGAGTTTTATAGAAGATGCAAAATTAGAATGGAACTCTAAGAAGAGTTTTCAATTTAATCATTTTTCTCATATTAAAAATTTTAAAGACATAGAAGCTATTTTTAATTGGAATACTTCTTTTCAATTTACAACCCCTTTAGAAGGCAAGTGCAAAGGAGAACTTGAAAATTTACAAATAAAATGTTCCATAGATGCAAAGCTTGATAATTTTTCTATTATTGAAAAAAATACTTTGAATATCACTCTATATCCCCTTCAAATAAAGGGTGATTGGTCTTGGAATGCATCTAATGATGAATTTTTCACTCAAGGAGTTGTCAAAGGTTATAAGTCTCAAATCTATTTTAAAGGAAGTGAGACTAATAACAATAAGCTGTTCATTTCTTTTCACGGAAATTTTGACACCTTTAATTTTCAAAACTTTTTTGATCAAAAAATCCAAGGTCAAACCGAATTAACAAAGGGAACTTTAGAATGGGATGACAACCAAAAAACTTTATCTATCCAATCTCACTTAAAAATAAAAAATTTCAAATGGAATCAAATCAATTTCGGAAATGCAACAACCCAACTGTATCTCACTCCTAGTCAAGTTCAACTAAAAAACATTAAAGCACAAAAAGGACAAAGCCGCTATACAGGAGATATTTCTTTTCTCATACAAAAAGAATGGATGAACGCAAAAATGCAATCAAAGTATTTATTTTTAGAAGACATTGTTGAAACTCTTGATCACTTTCTACCTCTATCTTTGTCTGTAGTAGGAAAAGGTCGTTTGAAGCTTTTTATTGACAGCCCTTTGAATACTAAAAAATTGAATTATAAAATAACCTCTCAATTCAAGAATATTAAAATCCAAGATGATTTTTTTAAAAGCCTAACTTTAAATATCAATTCTAAAAAAGGCCGAGCAACTATTACCAAAGGTTTATTGGAGAAAATTAAAGGTCGCATCTCTTTAACGGGGCGTTTCAATACATTTTCCAAAAAACTCAACTTAAAAATAAATGGTCAAAACTTATTTCTGGAAAAATCTCAAACCACACAAAATTGGGCTTTACTTTCTGGTACTTTACAATTTCAATCTCTTATTAATGGAACATTTCAATCCCCTGTCGGTCATATAAAAATCCAATTAGATTCTCTTCGCCATCAACTTGTGAGTTTAGGCAACTCTCAGGTTCACTTTGATTTTAAATCTCAAAAGTTCAAGGGATCTGCCCAATTATTTAATCAACAAATAGATGCTGATAATATCCAATTTTCTTTATGGGATAAGAGCTCCCCTATCTCTTTTAAGGCAAAGTTTAAGAACTGGAATTTTATTTCACTATGGCCTGCTAAAATTGTTTCAAATCAAATTTATTCTAACGTTACAGGAGAAACTTCTCTTTCTTTCCCTTGGAATAAGCCTCAATTGATGACAGGTCATCTCGATTTAAAAAAATTACATATTCAATATGGTACTTATCCATTAAAGATGCTCTCCCCTTCTTACATCACCTTTAATAAAGGCAGATTTTTTTTAAAAGATTCTCTTTCAGAGTGGAGTAGCCACAATTCAAAAGTTTCTTTTAAAACCTCAGGCAAGAGTCAAACACGGGTTCAAGGTTTGATGCGTTTGGAATTTTTAAATATCTTTTTACCCTTCATCAAGAATGTTACAGGAGATTTAAAACTAAAAATCAAATTCAACAATAATCTTAACAATTGGAATCCCACAGGAACTTTTAAAATCTCTAATAGCACACTCAATATTACATCCTACATAGATATTTTACAGTCTCTAGAGCTTGAGGGATCTTTGCGAAATGAACAAATTCATATTGAAGAAATGACAGCTAAAACCTCTTATAATGGAGAGGTTGAAGGTACAGGTATGGTTGGATTTTTTAATAAAGATCTTTTTCCAATAGACTTAAATTTTAAATTGAAACGTTCTTTTGGTATTTATATCAATGAGTCTATTCAAGGTTTTGGATATGGAAGTTTAAGAATATATGGAGATCGCATACCTTATTTAATGAGTGGAAAGTTTTTTGTTCAGTCAGGATATTTTAAAGAAGAATTACAATCTTTAGAAGAAACACTCCCTGAACCTTCTGACAGCAAAGATGTATTCCATTGGGATATAAATCTCGTCTTTCAACAACCTTTCTCTTTAGAAAATACCTTATTTACTGCATCAATAGATGGCTTCTTAAATTTAAAAGGCAAATTCACCAATCCTATCACATTAGGAGAAATCCGATTTATTCCAAACAGTATTCTTCACTTAAGAGAGTATGATTTTCAACTAGAATCTGGGTGGCTCCAATACAAATCACAGCCCTTATTAGATCCTCAGTTTCAACTCGTAGGAAATACCCACTTTGAGGAAATAAAACTAGATGAAAATCAAAAAGAGACAATTACTCTTTATGAAATTACGGCCAATGTATCTGGAAAAGCAGATGACTTTGAATTTAAGCTTAATAGCCAACCTAGCCTGCCTGAAGAAGAAATTTTATCTATGATGGCTTTAGGAGCTCGATCGATTGGTTTTACCAACCCTTCACAGCAAGTAAACCAAATTGCAAGTTATTCAGGCTATAAAATTGGCTCTATGCTTTTTCAAGATACTATTGGAAAAGAACTCAATAAATTACTGGGTGTTCAAATTTATATCACATCCTACATCAATAGTCAGAAAAACGCCCCTTCAAGTAAAATTGAATTACATAAAAGATGGTTTAAAAAACTTAATACTTCTTACACACAATCCATTGACGAAGATTATAATAGTTTTAAGCTCGAATATAACTTAGCCCCTGATTTTTCTATACTGGGTTCTTGGGAAAATGATAAAGAAGAAAATCAAGAAGATAGTAATTTAGGGATTGAATTAGAATATAAATTGGATTTTTAAAAAATGTTTAAAATAATAATTCGTTTTATTTTTTTATTGAGTGTTATGTTTTGTTTTGTCACTTACTCAAAAAAATATGAATCTATTAATATTCAAACAACTAACAAAGTACTTCAAAAAGAACTTCAACAAATGGTAAAAAAATATATCTATTCACAAAAAACTGTGAATGAGCAGCAAATTCTCACAGTTATCACAAAATATCTTACTCAGCACCATTACCTCCAATCTTCGGTCACGATACAAAAATCAAATTCAAAAGCTTTAAATTTTAAAGTGGAAAACCCTGTTCAGTATTTTTTTATTTTTCGAGGAAATCAAAAAGTTAATACTTTAACCCTTTACTCTTTAATACATAAGAATGATTTTTTCGCGACACCTTATATTGCTGAAACAGCTATGAAAAAAATTCAAGAATACTATAAAAAAAATGCTTACTATAAAATTCAAATTCAAACAAATATTAAAAAACAAATAAGTGAAAATAAAGCTTACATTCGGCTCAGCATTCAAGAAGGTAAGAAATTTATTATTCAAAATATTAATTTTTCAGGATCATTGTCTCAAGATTCAAAATTTTATAAAAATCTCCTGAAGAATCATCCTAATTCCATATTTAAACTGAAATACTTTGAAGAAAAAAAAGTTCAACTTTATCTTCAATCTATTGTGCATTACCTGAGACAAATAGGGTATGTCCAAGCTCAACTTTATCACCAAGATATTTCATTCAACGATAATATGGTAACTTTAAATATTATTTTAAAAGAAGGATCTGCAGTTCGTATTCAAGAAATCCTTGTTAAAGGCAATCAACATATTTTATCAAAAGAAATTAAAGATACACTCCAAGTAAAAAAAGGAGATATTTTAAACATTATAAAAATTCAAAACGGCATTCAAAAAATTCTTCAATTATATAAAGATAAGAATTTTTTAAAAGTAAAAATTGATCAAGAGCATCTTATTCACATACATCCTTCATTTCAAACAGCCCGCATTTATGTCAATATTCAAGAAAACGATATAACTTTTTTAAAGAACTTACTTGTAAAAGGTCATAAGGATATTCAACCAGATTATATTCGTCTCATGTCTAATTTCAAAAAAGAAGAAAAAATCACGCAACATAAAATTGATCAAGCAACATATTTTTTAGAAGACTCAGGGTTGTTTTCCATAGTGGATATTGATTTTACTCCTCAGAAAAAAGATTCACTGACTATTAAGGTTCAAGAAGGCCTCTTTGGTTTTTTTAGATTCAAATTAGGAGCAAACACAAAACATAAATTTTCAACCCAAATGAATCTAGATATTGATAAGAAAAACCTCTGGGGCTATAATCATAGTGACTTTTTGTTAAACACAGAACTCAGTACAAATATTCAACTTCTTTATAATATTATAAACACACCAGTTGCTCAACGAAATCTCTTTCCAAAAAAACTTCCTTTGCTTAATCTTTTACCTTATAATATTTCAACTAGTTATATTCATTCTTATCTCTGGAACTCAAGATTTAATGGTAAAGTGACTTACACTCACAAAAATGAGATCTTTTCTTTGGATGACACTCAAATTGACTGGATTCGTTCTCACCACTTGAGTTTTAATGTAGATAGAAAATTGAACAACACTTCCCATCTGAATTGGAGGCTTTGGAATATTGAATTAGGCCGTTCTTACACTCAAAAGTTTTTGTTAGATCCTGAGTTGAATAAAAAAACCATGACAACTTCATTTCACCAAGAGCAGGTGATTGCAGAAATGGGATTTGATGTGAAAGTCGATCGTAGAGATAATATTTTATTTCCTAAAAAAGGTTTTTATTTTGATTTTAAAACAGATTATTCGAATCCATATATTGGAGCTCATAAGGATATCCATTTTGTAAGCACTGAAATGAAGTCACGTTATTATCTTTCTTTTTGGAAACTGGTTTTTGCTCATGCTGTGAGCGGAGGGGTGATTCAGAATTTAGGAAACGGGAAAATCCCTGTTCGCCGTTATTTTATTCTAGGAGGTCTTAATTCTTTGCGTGGTTTTGACGGTAAAATGCAAGGAGATAGGATACCTCGTGTATCGGAATTTGCTATCAACAGCCCAATAGAAATGAAGCCTTTTTCTTCTTATTATTTTTTATTAAAACAAGAAATCCGCTTCCCTATTTACCGTGATTTTTTAAACGGGGCTTTGTTCTATGACGCTGGTGGTGTGTTTTTAACATCAAAAGGCACCCGTATCTTTTCTTTTGGGCATTCTGTGGGTGTGGGTATTCATAACATGACAGGGCTTGGACCGTTGGTGATCAATCTTGGTTTTAAAATTAAACCTCAGCCTCAAGAGAACATCTTCCATTTGAGCTGGTCTATCGGCGCCTTCTAGAATTAAGTTTTTTTGCTTTAAAGGATGTTAATTTGATGAGGTAATTTATGCGATGTATTTTTTAATGCAGAGTATCAAACGTAATGTGATTAAGTGAAATGAAGTTTTGTGAGTTTAAGGTTATCAGCCGCCATATTCTAGGATATTAGGGTACCTATAAGTAGTATCTTCAATGTCGTCAATGTCTAAAAAATCATTACACCCGCTTCGACCGTGAGTGAGATATTCATCTGGCTCATAATAAAGACATTCATCTCCTTCTGTGCCCTCCACATCTGGATCACCACTCCGCCCCCCTGTCTCTTGAAAGACGAGAAACTCCTCTAAGGTATTCCATTCGCGAATGATCAAATGCACCCGATGAAGAACCTCAAAGTCAGAATCCAAACAAGATAGAGTGAAGTAAGGATACCCTATAGGTAGGGCTTGGGCTTGATCCTTTTTATCAAAATCTGCAAAAAACATTGCAGGGCAATCTTCACAGTCATGTGAATAAAGTCTAGAGCCTTCATAAAAAGGCAAATCTTCAATACCATCAAAGTAGTTTGCAACAGGAACAGATTCGCCTATCAAGACAGAATCAAATGCGGGACCAATAGAAAAATTCCGACGCGTTCCTCTTTGCCATGTCGAACTCACAACAGCCGTAGGAATTTCTATATCAATATCACCACCAATTTTAACATAGGCCTCCCAATTGGATGCTCGAACAGGGCCTCCTAAACAGCTCTTCATATCACCGCCCCATTCATGTTCTGAATCTTCCTTAAAATCCGGATTGTTTATGCTTGGAGCTTCATCACAGCAAGAATAACCAGAGCCCGAACACTCACGTGTGTATTGAGCAGCTTTACCAAAACAACAGTTTTCCAAACCCTCTTTTTCGGACTGATCATAAGGGTAACCTGGTTGATTAGCCTGAGGGCTACATAGACTAATGCTATCTTCATCATCAAGATACCAATCGACTTTATTTAAACTCCGATACTTATTTGTTTGGGTTTCACCCTCACCATCAGTAGCACCTTCATTAGTAACCGTGCATTCATACACTCTAGGAGGACCAACTCCTGATCGTTGATTCCAATGCCATGGGATCATCCACTGTGTATATTCACACATTTCTGTTGGAACATTCAGCTCAAGTGGAATACCACCCTGAATGCCGTCCACTCCCCCTTGGCTCGCTCCAATATCAGCTTCATTCAAATTTAAAATACAATAAATATCCTCGACCGAATCTTCTCCTTTATCCACTCCACAATCGGCCAAGTTCATTAAATCTTCTGTTGAACTTAACTCATAAAGAGGTGCAGTTTCACCGTTACTCTCATAGTGACCGCTATCAAACTTAATATAAAATCGATCTGAGATCTGAGCGTTGCCCGACAAACTGGCAAAGTGAGATTGTTGCTGCAAACACTGCACATTAAAAAACAGAATGAATATCGCAACAAAAAATGGATAGAAATATCTAGTTAAAATTTTTAAACAATTCTTCATGCTCTTATTATCCTTACTCCACTTTCACTCATGCAAAGCATTTGTGGGGAATGATTTACAAAACCCATAGTTTTACATTATTTTTTATTTAAAAATCCTCTATCCAGCAGTGTTTAACTCTAAGAAATTAAAGTAAAACTTTAAATATAAGTTTTTTCAAAAAACAAATACTTAAGTCCTATTATTATAGATGTAGATTTAGAAAAAGAGGGAGTCTTGATATTTAAAAACTAGACCATAAAAATTTACACAACTTGTGTGTTTTTTACCCTTTCAGTATTTCTCATTACTTGGTGGTTTTAATTATTATATTAAGGAAATTTTTAAAACTGAAATTCAAAAAATTAGAATAGTTCAATAAAAAGAAATAAACTCTGAAATTTGCTATCAAATGGGAGAATTATCTTTAAAAGCTGGAGAAATTAATACGAATGCTCTTAAGGGAGTAAAAAAAGATTAGTAATATTAGGTATTTATAAAAAATATTGAGTTAGTATCAAAGGATTGATACTAACTTAAAATCGATACCAACATCATTTCCAGTTACAGTTTTATAAAATCGTTAGGAAGATGATGAGAGTAAGGGCGGTGATCCTCAGAATAAAGCTGATGAATATATCTTTGAAGTGCCGTGTAGCCAATCATACTCGCATTATCTGTGCAATACCTCAGCAAAGGAAGCGCTAAATGAACCCCATGATCTTGAGCCCAATCGGTGCAAACTTTCCTCAGTCTTGAATTCGCACTTACTCCCCCAACTACTGCTACTCTTTTTACAGGATATTTTTTTAAACATTCATCTAATTTAAAAACAAGTTGTTGAACAACAGCCTCTTGAAAAGAAGCACAAAGAGAAAAAATATCTTTTTTTTCTTCTTCTGTAAGTTTTTCCATCAGATGATACGAAGCTGTTTTTAATCCAGAAAAGCTAAAGTTAAGATTGCCTTTTCGATGAAGCGCTATAGGAAATGAAAATTTATCTTTCTTACCTCCTTTTGAATTTTGATCCACATAAACTCCACTCGCATACGGAAATTTCATCAACCTTGCAAACTTATCAAAAGCCTCCCCTGCTGCATCATCTAAAGTTTGTCCCAGCAAAGTGTATTTTGTTAAAGATTCTGCATAAAATAAATGTGTATGCCCGCCGCTGACAACCAAACAAACATAGGGAAAACTCCACTGAGGTTTATCCTTTTTTTCATCATATAAAAATGGAGATAAAATATGCCCCTCAATGTGGTTCACAGTAATCAATGGTTTTCGATACAGATGTGCAAGACTACGAGCCGTGATCACTCCAATTAATAATGACCCCATTAGACCTGGTCGACTGGTGCAAGCTATCAGATCAATATCTTCTATAGAAATTTTTTTTAAAGCTTGATCCACTAAAGGTAAAAGGTTTTTGCTATGATTGCGACTTGCATTTTCTGGAACTACCCCACCGAAAGGAGCGTGTTCTTTTATTTGATCTTGTTTGTAATCCACTAATACTTTACCGTCTTCGCGAACAATAGAGACGCAAGTATCATCACAACTTGTTTCAATAGATAAAACTTTTTTCATCATGGATTAATTACTTTAAACTTTCCTTAGCTGTTTTTGCTTCTGGAGAATTTGGAAACCTTTCAATCACTTCCTTTAAAAAAATGGATGCTTCTTTCTTGAGATCTAAATTTTTAAAACTTAACCCAATATTTAAAGTTGCTGTTTTAAATTGATCGGATTTTGGATTTTGTTTTCTAAACTCCTCATAAATAAGAATCGCCTGTTTCCATTCTTTACCTTTAAAATGCTGTTGAGCTTTCTCATACAAAGAAACAATAGGTTTTTTTGGTTGTTCGGATGTTGTTGATTTTTCGAGGCGACCTTTGAGTTCTTCAATATCTTTTCGAACAAGAGCTATGGATTCTTCAAGATCGGAATTAGAACCTATATTTCTTTCTAAAGAATCTAATCGTTTTTGAATGATTTCAATATTCTTTTTATTTGTTTGTAAATCAGAAACCAATGTAGGCAGATCAGATAAAAATTCCGTCTCTGTCCAATCGCTCATAGTTTGGCATGAAACGGAAGATAAAATAACCGTTAAAATAAAACATTTTAGCTTCACTAATAAACAACCCCTTCTGAATCTAAACTTCTCTTAAGATAACTAAAAAGTTCTGCTTGTTCAGCATAAAATTGAGCTTTTTTGAAGAAAGCTTTTGCCTGACCGTATTCTTTTTTCTGAAAAGCTATTTGAGCCTTTGTAAAATAGGAGCTGGCTTGAATATAATTCACCTTATCAAGCTTTCGAGCCTTCATATCTTGAGCGGAGCGAAGAGCGACCTCGGCGAACGCATACTCCTTAAAAGAGATCGTAGAAGCACAAGATATGAAAAAACTACAAAGTAAAGCAAGCTTAATAAATCGGTACAAAGTTCACCCTTCTATTTCTAGAGTTATCACCAGAAAGAGGTCTTTCTTCCCCATAACTCACAATAGAAAAACGATCTTCGGAAATTCCCAAAGAAATTAAGAATGTTTTAACCGCTTGTGCCCTTCTGAGCCCTAAACCAATGTTATACGCTTCAGAACCCATAGAGTCACAATGCCCCTCGAGTTCCATTCTCGAAATATTACTTTTATCCCGAACCCACTGAGCATTATCTCGAAGCATTTCCTTAGTTTCACCAGAAAGTACAGAGCTGTCATAAGCAAAAAACACTGTAGAAAGACCATCGATGCTTCCACTGTCGCTACCAGTTGCATCGCTGTCGATATTCTTAGATAAAATATCAGAGCCATCTTCAATGTCATCACCCCCTCCAAACCATTTTTTCATTGAAGCACATGACACTGTCAATAAACTAAACATTAAAACTAATAAGATACTTCGTAAAAAATTCATTTATTACTCCTTGTTGAAATAAACACTCGAAATTGTTTCACAAGTCTCTATCAAACTCAAATTTTTAACTTTGAAATGATATTCTGTGTTAAATCTTGCAACATCAACAGTGCTGAATACTCTCAATTTAGGCGAAAAATGAAATGGAAAGCTTGCAGTTGATGGTCAACCGTTCTTGACTTTAGACTGGTATATGAGGATTATTCTTAAGGCGAAGAGCATGATAAGAGGTGAAAATGGAAGTTGGCCAACATTGGATTAAAAATTTAGCTTATCAAGAAGATCAAATGGAGAAGAAAGGCGAGGTGGCTTTTCAGTCTTCTGAGAAAGCTCTTTCTGAGGAAGAGTTTAAGGATCTGACTGTTGAATTTTTGAAGCAACTCAGAACAGCTTTTACCCAGCATGTTTCTTATTTTAATCAGCTCAAAGGTTATTTGGGCAGTATTCGAATTTACGGCATTACCAATACGGAAGCTGATTTTATGCTTTTTCGTGGCGGGTATAAACTCGTGTTTTCTATGAAGACTGCTGGTTTAGTGGCTATTCGATTTGTGAACGTGGACAATATCACACACTCTCAAAGTTCTTATTCTCCTGTAGATTATTTGAAGGCAGCAGAGGCTCCTTTTGGCGAGATCAAGTGGACTTATAATAATCATAACATAAGAATAGATTATCTCATTCGACATTATCTCACTCAATTTGTTAAGCAAAGTATTCGTAAATAAAAGTTTATACAGCTTTATAAATACTACTCAATAGATAGAAAAACCCATCATTCAGGGTAGCCCGATAAACTTTAGCTCTTATTAGATTTTTTCTATGTGAGATCATAAAATTCGATAATAGAATTATTCTTCTGAAGAAGGGAGCTCTTCCTCATCCGGCTGGATTACTTCTCCATACTCTGAAACATCTTCTAGTTGTGTAAGATGTTGTTCCAGATCTTTTGGTTGAATGAGTTTTTGAGCAAGGTTTCGATCTGTCATTCTTTTATCAAAAGTTAATTTTTTTAAATATTCATGCAAGCTCATTGTTTCTCCTTTTGTTCAATGCCAAGTTTTTTTATGTTTGGCTTTTTCATCGTCCGTTTTTACAATACGTAAACGACGCATTGTTTTAGGTGCTCGTATATTGCTCCAATTTTTCCATAAAATCAAGAATAATAACCCTGTCGCTAAACCCCCAAGATGCGCAAGGTTGGCCACTGGTCCTCCAAGTCCGCTGCTAAGTACACTAAAAATCTCTATACCTACAAGAAGGTAAATAAAAGTTCGAGCCTTCATAGGAAAGATCATCATAATATAAAGCACACGATCTTTAAAAAGCACACCGTAGGCAAGCATAAGTCCAAAGATAGCTCCAGAAGAACCAACGACTGGAGTTTGATTAATGATTCCCAAAGGATGAAATAAAGAAACAACTGATAAAACTAACAAATAAATAAGAGCCGCCCCCACTCCACACACAAGGTAATAAGTGAGAAAAAATTTAGATCCCCAAAGCCTTTCCAATTCAGAACCAAACATCCATAAAATCAACATATTAAATAAAATATGAAAAAGACTAGAAGAATGAATAAACATATAAGTGAAGGGTTGCCATATAAAACCTTGATTTAAAAATAAGGAAGGGACTAACCCAAGAACTTTAAACAAATAAGGATTCTCGAGAAAAAATTGCTGCAAAATAAGAATAAGAAAAAACCATATTCCCACATTAATAATTGCAAGTTTTTTAACAATTGAAGAAAACTGAGGAATACCTATAGTGTAAGAAGAATATCTCATGTTTAAGACTTAGAAACTCATAAATTCGGGAAGAAGATAAAGAGGGCGTCCATTCAATTGAGAACGCAATTTAAAATTTGCAGCTGGTAAAGACCATGGAACAATATTTTGAACAGAAGATCGAATCACATCCGCCCATGAATCTATTTCTCTAGGTTCAAACACTTCAGGATCATCTCCTAATCCAGTAAGCTCTCCGATAAGATCGAGAGCTTCATAATAAGTTCCGATTTGATCGATAAAACCTTGAATGGCTGCCGTATCTCCTGTAAAAACTCTTCCATCTGCAAACTCTTCCACCAGCCCTTCGGATAAATTACGATTTTTAACAATAACATTTTTGAAATGAACTAAAAACTCATCAATCAAATCTTGAAATAAATCTCTTTCTCGAGGAGTGATCGCTCTTGCCTGAGAGCCTGCATCTTTAAATTCACCAGTTTTGATCACATAATTTTCTACCTTCGCCCAATCATAAAGTTTTTCTAAGTTTATCAGATACATGATTACGCCAATAGAGCCTAGTAAAGAAGATTCATTGGCTAGAATTTTATCCGCGGCCATAGAAACATAAAAAGCTCCACTTGCCCCTAACGAACCAATGGAAACAAAGATAGGCTTTTTATAAATCTTTTTTAAACGATGAATCTCTTTATAGATTTCTTGGCTCGCCGTTGTTGTTCCTCCTGGAGAATTGACACGAATTAAAACTCCTTTAATTTTTTTATCTTTGATATATTTATTCAGATCTTCTAAAAAATCTGAGGAATCCAAAATCACTCCTTCGAGTTTTAGAACAAGAATGGAATCTCTAGGCGCTTTATCACGAATGGATGATGAAAGTTCAGAACGGCTCAAAATGGATATAAAAATCACACATCCGCCCATGATCATAAGAAAAGAAAAAATACTTACAGCTAAAAGAATACTCTTCAAAAAAACCGATAGAATATCTGAAAAACTTTTACTATTCGACATCAATAAACTCCAAAATTAATCTTCTTTTTTGTCAGGTGAATCAGTTTCTTCATTTGATGCTTCTTTGGGCGATGCTTCTTTTGGGTCTTCATCCTCTTTGTAAAAAGAAGCCTTCAAAGCTTTTGCGAAAAAACTTTCCCTCTTATCATACGGTTTTCCACTTTGCGGTTTTCCACTTTGCGGCTTCGCCTCTTGATTTTTTGAAGAGCCTCTTTGAGGTTCGTCTCCTCTGAGTTTCACCAGCTTTGCACTCAAACCAATTTTATATAAATCTTTATCCATAGTGATCACTTCAGCATTCAACACATCACCAATTTCAACAACCTCTTCAACCTTATTGACTCTCTTAGTGTCAAGCTCGCTAATGTGAATCAAACCTTCCACACCCTGACAAAGTTCAACGAATACTCCAAAGTCTACCATCTTGACAACTTTCACCTCGTGAACGGATCCAATAGGGTAAAGAGACTCCACTTGAGCCCAAGGGTTTTCTTGAAGCTGCTTGACTCCAAGATAGAATTTTTCATCTTCTAAACTAAAGTTTAAAATAACAGCTTTCAGCACATCCCCTATTTGATGTCTTGGTTTCTTATTTTGAGCGTGAGATGACCAACTTAAATCTACTTGACGAATCACACCTTTGAGATCTGGATTACCTTCAATCTGAACAACTAAACCAAAATTGTTAATAGATTTTATTTCAGCATCCACGGATTGTCCTTCTTTATATTTAGCTGTCCACTTTTGCCATGGGTTTTCTTCAAGTCTTTTAATACTAAAGCTAATTCTTTGCTGATCTTGATCCACTTGAATCACCTTTAAATCAATCTGGCTTCCAGACTTCAAATACTCAGAAGGTAGTTTATCTTTTTTACCCCAGCATATTTCACTAATGTGAACTAGTCCTTCAATTCCATCTTTAATGGTTACAAAAGCTCCATACTCTGTAAATCCTGTCACCTGCCCTTGAACCACATCTCCTTTTTTGATGCTGTTTTTAACAAGCTCCCAAGGATTTTCATTTTCATGAAGTTGTTTCAACCCTAAGCTCACTCTTCTTTTTTCACGATCAAATTTTAGAATTTTAACTTTTATAGATTCTCCAACTGTTATTTTTTCTGAAGGATGCTTGATGCGACTCCAACTAATGTCTGTAATGTGTAAAAGTCCATCGATTCCACCTAAATCTAAAAATGCTCCATAGTCTGTAATATTTTTTACAATTCCTGTCACTACAGAGCCTTTATCCATATCCCCTAAAGTTTGGCTTCTTAAGTTTTCCCTTTTTTCTTCTAAAATCACCCTTCGAGATAAAACAATATTTCCTCTTTTTTGATTGAATTTAATAATTTTAAAAGAATACTTGTTGCCTACATATTGACTCAAGTTCACAGGACGAAGTTCAACATGACTTCCAGGTAAAAAAGCTTTCACACCTCCAATATCAACATGAAGACCTCCTTTTACTTTCGCAATAACTGTTCCCTCAATGATTTCTTGATTTTTAGCTACTTGTGAAATTTCTTTCCACACACGAATAATATCAGCTCTATCTTTAGAAAGAACCATCATACCTTTTTCATTTTCAACTTCTTCAACATAAACTTCCACTTCAGAACCTTCTTCAATACCAACATACCCATCCGCACCTTGAAATTCTGACTTAGGAACGAGACCTTCACTTTTATAATTCACATCCACCAGCACATAATCATCTGCCGTTCCTACAATGCGGCCTCGAACGACCTGACCCGCTTCAAATGTTTGCTGAGCAATTTTATCATTGTAAAACTGTTCAAAAATTTTAAGAGAATCCCCTTCCACTCTATCTTCTTTACCTTTTATTGGATTAGCAGGAATATCTTGATCTTCAGAATCCAGCTTCTTAAGCAACTCTGCCTGCTGTTCTTTAATTTTATTTTTTCTGTTTTGTGCTGTTGACACTTTAGTTGATTCCACTACTTAAACTCTCCTAAAAATAGATAATAAATTGAAACTCCGATTCTACAGAATTTCATAAAAAAACCAACCTTTACTTCTCTAAAAATCTTATAAAAGTCAAATACTTATATTAAAGAGTTTAAGAAAGCTAGTAAAAGTACTTTTGAGCCTTTTCATAGACCATTTCTTCGACTTCTTCTAGGGAATACTTATCGGTGTGAATAATCCACATTCCTTTTTCATACCTGAGTGGATTCATAACTCGTTCTGAGTCAAATTGATCTCTTTTTTTCTGAGCGGAAATAACATGATCCACATTTTCATTTCTATCTTTCGCTCGTCTTTCAGCTCGAATCTCATCCATTGCTGTCAGAAAAATTTTTAAAGGCGCTTCAGAAAAAATAACAGTTCCACAATCCCTTCCTTCAGCTAATAGTCCATAGCTTGGGTTTTTTTGTTTTTTTTGATGAGGAATAAGAGCTTCACGAACCGAAGGTGACGCCGCAACTTTGGAAGCCAGTTGATCCATGTTGGAATTATATATGAGTTCTGTAACATTCTGGCCATTATACCAAAAAGAAGTCTGAGTTGTTTCTTTTTGAATTTCCCATTTTTCCTCATGGAGAAGTCGCGCCCAATCTTGAGGCGAATGGATACCTTCTTGAGAAATCATGTATGCTAATCCACGATAAAAAACTCCAGTGGAAAGCCATTCCCATTGATCCATCCGGCGCGTCAGCCTTTGGCATAATACAGTTTTCCCAGAAGCTGAAGGGCCGTCTATTGTAATGACTGCACTTTTTACATCTTTGAGTTTCATAGATAAAGTATCTACCATCTTTTATAACTTCCATATTTCATAAAGAGAAGAACAATAAAATGACAAATAGATAAAGCCAATAAGGACACTACAATACTTACCTCAATACTCACATCAGCTTTTCCAATCACTCCCCACCTCAGACCATTAATAAAGTAAAAAATAGGGTTCACCAAAGATAATTGTTTCCAAAAGGGGCTCAACATATCGAGTGAGAAAAACACTCCTCCCAAGTAAGTAAGAGGTAAAATAATTAATCCTCCAATCGCACCAATATGATCAAATGTTTTAGCCCATAAAGCAACAGCCACTCCTACCTTGCTAAAAACAAGACCTGCGATCACACAAAAGAAGACGAGAATCCATGGAGAATGAGGAGTAATCCACTCTCCCAAATAATAAAGGTGAAAACACTGTCCAACAGTAAACACTACTCCACTCACTAAAAGACCACGACACATTCCGCCTAAAGCAAGCGCCCAAAGAGTATGATGAATAGTAAGTGGCGAAGCTTTAACATCTATAATGTCGCCTCCAAATTTGAGACTCAAAATTGAGCTAGAGCCGTTTTGAAATGCATTAGAAAGACAGGCCATCATCATCAGCCCTGGAATCAAAAATTGTAAATAAGAAACCCCTGTCCCTAAATTGAGTTTAGAGCCTAAACTCACACCAAAGATAATTAAATAAAGAGATGAATTGATGACAGGAATAAACACAGTTTGAAAAAAGACTTTTAAAAATCGATGAATCTCTCTTGAAAAAAATGCAAAAAATGGGTTCCATCGAATTCGCTTTTGAATCACAGATTTAGAAAAACTCATGTTCCTTCCTCCAGCATATCTTTGAAAACATCCTCGAGCTTACCTTCTTGAACTTGAATATCTTGAATGACATCCCAATCCAATTGACATTCTTTCATCAAAATCCCTATTTCAATAGAAAATGGAACATGAAATTCTAAGTATTTTTCATTACTTACCTTTAAATACTTATGATTTACTTTATGCTCTCTTTTAAGGAAAACAATAATCCTTCTGAGGGTGAACTCTTGAATGAGCCTCTTGGTTTGATTCTGCCTTTCGAATTTTCCTTTATGAATAAGAATCACTCGATCGCAAAGTTTTTCAGCTTCTTCCAAATAGTGAGTGGTGAGCAAAATAGCTCTATTTTCTTTTTTAAATTCACGAAGAAAATCCCAAATATCATCTCGAAGTTGAATATCCACACCTGTTGTGGGCTCATCTAATAACAAGAGCTGTGGATCATGCACTAAGGATTTTGCAAAAAGAAGTCTTCTTTTCATACCTCCGCTTAATTGAATAATTCTTTTTTTTCGATGCTCCCATAAAGAAAGTCTTTTCATTAATTTTTCTATATAACTTTTGCGATTCCGAAAGTATCCGTAATAACCAGAATGATAATAAAGGACTTCTTCCAAATTGAAGTAACCATGATTAATAACCTCTTGAGGCATATAACCTGTAAGAGATTTACACAAACGAGGATCTTCTTTAAGGTTTAATCCACAGATATGAATTTCGCCCTGTTGAAACTCTTCTAAAGTCATTACGGAGTTGATCAGCGTACTTTTACCTGCACCGTTTGGTCCAAGTAGGCCTAATATTTCCCCTTTTTGGATTTTAAGTGAAACATTATTGACGGCACAAAATGAGCCATAATTTTTCACTAAATTATTGATTTCTAAAACTGGTGTCATTCTTTTTTCCTTAAACCTTCTTTAAAATAGATTTTTGATTTCAAGTCTATGGTTATTGCATTGCTTTTATCTTATTTTTTGATATAATTCTTCACCGTTTGAAAAGATATCAAAAACTGATATAAACCTAGGTGGTTTATGAAACAATTGAGATCAAAAAAACCTTTATCTGTTTGTACTTTTTATCACTATCAATTTTTGAATGATATGGATCTGGAAAATCTACGCAATGTATTCATTCACAAAGGAGAAATCGAAAGAGTGAAAGGACTCATACTTCTTTCTCAAGAAGGAATCAATGCTACTTTAGTGGGATCTATCAAAAATGTAAAAAGATTTTTGAAAATTATTCGTGACTACACTGAGATTCCTATTCAAGGTCAATGGCAGATTTCTAATACTTGGGGCTTTAAAAAGTTACGGGTCAAAATAAAAGAAGAAATTTTAAAACTAAATCAGTCTAAAATATCCCCTCATTCGAAAAATACTCATCTCACTCCACAAGAATGGCAGTCTCAAATAAAAAACAAAGATACTGTGCTTTTAGACATTAGAAACAATTATGAGGTCGAACTAGGCCACTTTGAAGGGGCTCTTGATCTCAATCTCAGTCAGTTTAAAGAACTTTCTCAACATTTAAAAAACAGCGTCAATATCCCTAAGGATAAAAATATTTTGATATACTGTACAGGTGGTATTCGTTGTGAAAAAGCCACCAATGAAATGAAAAAACAAGGTTGGAACAATGTTAAGCAACTCAAAGGGGGTATCATTAATTACCTCAGGCAATACCCCAATTCTCATTTTAAGGGAGATTGCTTTGTTTTTGATCATCGGGTGGCTCTCAATCAAAACCTAAAACCTTCCGGCAGGTATCAGCTGTGTCCTCACTGCGGACAACCTGGTCACCAAACGATCACATGCCGTCAATGCCAAATAAAAGCTACGATTTGCTCAAACTGCAATGACCAGTATGATACTTATCAAACTTGTTCAAAAAACTGCTCTTACCATTATAAAAAAGGACATAAGAGTAAGGTAAAAAAACCAAACTCCCAAACTCATTGATTTTTTCTACTTATTAAATTGCTTAAAGTTTGACTTAAAGCTCGATACTTTTTGGACTGGATCGACCGATCATTTGTTTTTCACGTTTAAGATATTCATAAGGTGCAAGACGAGAAAGAACTCTTTGTGCTATTGAAATAATACGTGGATCTTTTTCTTGCAGTAAACCTTTAAATCTTGGAACATCCACGATTTGAGAAAACTCAGATAAGGTTTGTAAAATAGTATAACGAATCCATAAACTTTTGCCATTTCTAAAGTTCTTTTTATCTTTTAATTTTTGCCATAAAATATTCTTATACTGTATAGCTTTTTGCCTTCGAATAAGCTCCACACTAGCTGTTCTTAGTACTAAGGAAGAGTGATTTAAAAATTGCTCTGCCCATGCTAAAGCTTGACTAGAGTCTATAGTCTCCATTGCAATTAATGCTGCATTTTTCAAAAACCAATTTCCATTTTGAGCAGCTTGTTGAATATGGGATTGCGCTTTCTTCGGATGGAGACGAGCCATTGATATCAGTGATTTCCATTTGATCTCATCGGAAGAACCTTTTGCATAAAACATAAGCTTCAAATGATGAAAATAAAAATTAGGTTGAGATCGAAATACGGCTATACGATTTCTTACAGGTAATTGAAAAATATTTTCAATCTTTTTATAAACAACACCCTTGGCATAAGCGAAGTTTGAATAACTCCCAAGGCACAATAACAGTAAAGCAACATATCTTCTCATGATTATATTATATAATAGTTATTGAGACATTGGGGAATACTTATGGAGTGTGTTAAGACTTTTGCTTGTTAGAGTTGGAAAATGGTAGCGAGGGAGGGATTTGAACCCGGAGACCAATGTAGGCAAACGCCGAAGTTGGTCGAGTCATCCTGTAATATCAAGAATGAGCATTTCTTTTACCTCCTTAAAATTCCATAAGAAAAAAGCTATACAGATAGCTTTTTTCGTCTTACAGATTTAAGTTGAGTAGGAAAATGGTAGCGAGGGAGGGATTTGAACCCCCGACACATGGATTATGATTCCACTGCTCTAACCAACTGAGCTACCCCGCCCTTATTATTTAATATGCCTGATTTTTCTTTATTAGACAAACAGTCTAAAATATTTATAGAATAGGAATCAACATGCATTTACTTCTTTTTTTATTCCTTTTAACGGGTTGCACGAGCATGAATAAAACCACTCATCAAGGAGTTTTTATAGCTCCCTATGAAATTGTATGGCAGTCTGCCTTACTCACATTGAAAAACTATCCCCTTGTAACTGAAGATGTCGAAAGTGGTGAGATAGAAACAGAAGTCATCCGGGGGTACTCAGTGTGGAAACCTCCTGAGGGAATGATTCCAAATCAAAGCAAAAGAAGATATAGGATTAAAATTTTTTTAGAAAAAGGCCAAGTTGAGTCTAATCAAGCTATCAAAGTCCATATTATAAAAAATGAAAAACTGGATGAAGATTTTATTGAACACTCCACACCCGTCATCTCTTCAAACCTTGAGGAAGATGTTATTTTGTATCGTATCCATAGAGAAATATTATTAGAGAAGAAAAAAGTAGAGTTTAAGAAAAAAGATGAACTCAAAAAAACGAAATCCCGATGAATCATTTAACTTAGATAGAGATACATCCTATCTTTAAAAAATACGTTTTCCTAACCTTGACACTGTTTTGCAAAAAAGCTAACTTCAGCTCAATAACTTGAAGATAGGAGAAATAGCGTGAAAAACTTTTATTATAAATTCGTTCGATATGTTTTTATTTTAACTTTACCGAGTTTTATGATTTCGTGCGACTTTGTTAGAAATTTATTCAACAAACCAGAACAGCCAGAAACTACCACTTCTAATAATCAACAACAAAATCAAAAAAAGGATACTAGAATGGAATACAAGACAGCTCAAAAAGAATTTTTAAATAGTAATAAAAATAAAGAAGGAGTTCAAACGACAAAATCTGGACTTCAATATAAAATCATTAAAGAAGGTACTGGGAAAAGTCCTCACACTCAATCTATAGTGGAGGTGCATTATCAAGGAACCCTCATAAATGGAAAAGAGTTTGACAGTTCTTACAAAAGAAACAAAACAGCAACCTTCTCCTTGAATCAGGTGATTACAGGGTGGACGGAAGGTCTTCAACTGATGCGTGAAGGAGCAACCTATGAATTTCACATTCCCAGTGAACTGGCTTACGGAGAGCAAGATATGAGAACTATTCCTGGAGGATCCACTTTGATCTTTAAGGTGGAGCTGATTAAAGTTCAATAACCATATTTTCTAGTAAAACCTATAATTAAAAAGGTCATAACAAAATGTTATGACCTTTTTAATATTGTTCAATAATCTTCTTAAAAATTAATCGAAGTTATCCTCATCCATTAACCTATCATGATCGCAGTTGTTTTCTCTTAAGCCATCAAAATTATCGATTACATCAAAGACATCATCATCAAAAGATATACTGCTAGGCACTGGATCATCGATAGTAGCACCTGCTTCAATCGATCGAATTGTACAATAAAGAGCCTGTAAACATTGTCCTACTTCTTCATCATCTTCATCTTTATTGAGTATGTCTGTACAAAAACGGCGAGCCGATTGATGAGCAAGCTCTACACCAGTATTATTATCTTCATTATCTGCAAATATAACAAAACTATCACGACCGAAAGCAAGATCTTGCTTTCTCGCTGCATCATGAATACCTATAAAACCTGATAAAAAATTACTAGGATCTGAATATAATCTTAAAGAAGATCCACTCTCCCCTGACGATCGAGGATTACAAGCAGTAAGAACAGCACTATCGGCGAATACTGAGGTTTTCTTACAAAAGACCAACATATCATCAGTCCATTGTATAACTTCTTTTCTATCCTCATTTGATACGACAGCCAACCCTCCATTAGGACCAACAATGTCAAATAGACTCCCTAATCTATCAAACAAAGTGTAAAGAATATCCGAATCTTCGTCATATTCGAGTATTGCGTCGGCAATCTCATCATCTTCTCCGATCCATTCTAATACTACTTGAGTTTCTTGTTGTGTATATCCTGCCCTTTGAGCTCTTCTTCGAGATCTGTTAGAAGAACCATTAATCAAAACCAACCAAGCTTCTACATCAAGCTCTAAAAATCTTTCCAAATCACCCGCATCTAAGTCTTCCAACTTTCTTTTGGTTATACTAGAGGAAGATAAAATATCGAAAACTTCTTCCACATCATTGACATCATCAAAATCAAGAGCATAACATTGGCTTCGAGCAGAAGATCGATGGAACATATAATCACAGCTGTCTTGACAAGAATCCCTATCATAGCAAAATTCATCTCTATCATCATCGTCGTCATCTGTATTTGGAGAAACAGAAGGTAATAAACCGATGTTGTAACCAGCGTTATAACCAGGAATATCACAAGAAACAAAGCTATTCACAACAACAAGTACAAATGCACAAAAAATAATTGTCCAAACTTTCATCATACTTAATGCTCCTTTAAACTAGTTGAATGTCTCGCTAACTAGACTATCGGATATTGGTCTATTTTAACTTGAATATTTCTAAAAATATAGATAAACTATTGATATTACTATATTATTTAAGAACATAGACCACGGTGAAACCTTATTCCAGAAACAACATCCTTGGTCAAACCGAGATCATTCACAGTTTCAAGCACAATATCTGAGCTTTGTGAGCAATAAACTCTTACGATACATTTGGAATCATCGCATACATCTAATATAAGATCATGAATTTCTTCAAAAACAGTTTCATTCTGTTCCCATGCTGCCAACTCCAGTAATGTCATTTTTCTATCTTGAGAAATATCTTTTTTTAAACCATCGATCACTCCTGAGTCATAAGGAAGATGGCTCAAAGAAGCAAGACCCTCCTTTAAAACTTCTGAATTCAAATAGGTCCCTATCCATTCGTTCTCTCCAATCCATTCAAACATCCTCTTTGTAGATTTCCTATTGATAGAGGAATACTTAATCCATGGTTCATAAGAAATATCTGAAATCAAAGCTATCTGACTTTCTTGAATACTTTCCCAACTGCCTCGTTTCATATTATTGAGAACTCTTTTAATTAAGTTCACATCTTGCTTAGATAAGCGAACGCATTGATTATATGCCGATGAATCAATAAAATTTTCACGACAGTCTTTCATGCAATATTCGTCGCAACTATCGAACGATGTAATTGAAGAAATCTCAGTGACATTAATAGGTTGATTGGTACAACCTAGAATCACCATCAACAAAAAGTTCATAATAATTAAATTCTTCATATATGTAAGAAACGGATTTTAAGAAAGAAAACTAAAGATTTACATTTATAAATCTGTAAAAATAGGATAAAAGGCTGGAATCTGACGAGGCATTTGTCCTATATCATCCGCTTCCAAAATTTTATATCAAGATTGGAGAAAATGCAGTTAGAAAAAGAATAAAAAAAGATCTTCTAGGTTTTTCAAGAATTACCCACAAGTAGCTTGAACAAAAAGAAAAAATAAAAGGAAACAAAAAAATGAAAGATATGTCAGAAAAATATAATTTATAACATTCCATTTTTTCAATTTAAAAAACAAGTCCTATGCCACCATGAATTATACTTCCAATTTCCTACCTTAATTCTTACCCTCTAATTAGGAAAATTTTCCAAGCTTCCCCCTACCAATATCTTGCAAACAGACAATAACCTAGTACAGTTATGTTTGACTGGTAGTATATTCTTAGATAAAGTCAATTAAAGATGAAGACAATTCTTTTACTTCTTATTCTTATTGGATATGCACATCCTGTTTTTTCTATGCATAAAAAGACAAATCATCGACTTCCTCAGGTTTATGAAGAACCCGAGCTTCATGCCTCTATTCGCAAAAAAAATGTTGATTTGTTTGAAAAACTTCTGTCTCAGTCTCAGGGGAAAGATTTAAGTGTTCGAAATAGTAGAGATCAAACCCCTCTCACTCTTGCTCTGATTGTAGAAGAACCAGATATGATTCGGTCTTTGTTGGAAAAAGGAGCTCAGTTAGACTTGGATAATCCAACTGACCAAGGAGCCTTAAAGTATGCCGGACGTCCTATTAGAAAAATTTTAAGAAAATATCGTCAGATCAAATCTCGTTGCCAGAGAATTTTTAGAATGTAGAAACTCTTCTTTCGCTTAATTATGTCAGAAATCTCTTTAAAAAATGATTTAATTTAACATACAATAGCTTTGTCGAATCACCTTGGATCATCTTTTTGAAATCTTTCCATCGATCTATTGCTGTGCCAGATGTGTAGTTGTTTTTTGTGAATGGTGTAGAACTAAGTGATATATTAAAATCCATATCTTTTAGTGCTTTAACTTCTCTTTTCACCTAATCAGCAATTTCTGTTCCAAACACTGGATTGGATAAAGCAACTATACCAATTGTATCATTTTTATAAAATTTATGTGGTAAAAGCATTCCACCTAACTTGATCGAGGAAAAAAACTAAAACAATTGCATCGAAACCTTCAGATACCAGAGGAGCAATTCAAAAGTTATTTACTTCTTGTGAGGTATCACGAAAATAAACTACTCTGCTATCTTGAATTGGAACAATTATATCATCGTCATATCTAAATATTTTCTACTATTTTCGTCTCGATAATAAACCTCTAAATTAGAAGTGTATTGAGAAGCATCTCTTTTGAAAGATCATGAAAAGATTGACGGTAAATTTCATTTGTTTGTATACGTACACGCTCTTCATCCTCGTCATGAAGAAAATCATCTATGTTGTTTTGTATAAGAGTGACTTGTTTCTTTGAAATAGTAATAATAACTTTTTTTATTGGCTGGGAATGAATAATATCAATAGTCACAAACGCATTTGTAACATCCAATTCTTCCTTTGCTCTTTTCATCTTCACCATAACATCTTCTTTGTATTGCCACTATCAATGGTGTGCAATATTTTTTCTAAATATCAACTTATAATGTTAATGTAGGATTTTATTGACAAAACTTTGAACAGCTATTAAGGGATGTGACTGAAAATAAAGGTTTTTTAGGCTAGCTAATAAAACAGGGAAATTATGTCAGTTTATTTAAAGATAGCGAAAGTGCTTACCTTCACCTTTATTCAAGCAAGTCTAGAACAAACACCACAAGCAATGACTCAGAAATATGCAAAAAATATCCACTTTTGAGCTCAAATATAAGAAAAAAACCCTCTATTATATTAATTAAAATAACCAAGAAATAGTTAGTTATTTTTGAATCATTATTTTCATAATTTTCAAGAAAAATTTGCTAAAATTTCATCAAAAAATAAATTAATTTTAGTTAGTTAATTATAAATTCAATGGTCGGACTCCGACTGGATTTGAGCCAGCGACCTCTACCACCCCAAGGTAGCGCGCTACCAAGCTGCGCCACGGCCTGTATTAGAAAAACTTGAGCAAATAACAAGATAAGGATTTTTTTTTAGATTTGATCATACAACCACTTCACAATACCTAGCAAACACCATGTGTCTTGCCGACAATATAAAACTAAATCATTTTTCAATTTTTCTTTTTTCGAAGAACTCTCTTCTAATCTCATCATCTCTTCAAATCCACTTTGTGCCATCAAACCATCTGAAACTCCAAGCAACGAATATTGCCAATTCGATCCAAGCAACACCGGAGCTACACTCTTAATACTCCAACTAGAACCAAACTCTTTAAAACAAACACTCTCTCTCAATAAAGGCAAAGGATCAACCAATCGAGATTCCACCAAAAGCAACTCCTTTGAAAGATCAGGAAACAATTTTGCCAACTCCTTCAATCTCATGGATTCAAACTCCTTATAGTAAGCTACAACACTCCCTTCAGGACCTATAAACTGAACCAATTTTTCCGCTAGATCACGACGAGGATCAGAAGAGTTCAAATGTAAATAATGATCTTCTTCAATGACCAACTTTCGATCTTTAAAACAATCTTTATAAAGCTGATTTTGCTTCAAATAATCTGAATACTGACTTAAATTATTTAAACAATTATCTCGAAAAATATCTATCTTTGTTGAACCTTTTTCTTTTGAACGAGCACTCAAACCTCGAACAAGCAAAGCACTATATTGAAAAGGAATATGTTGAAAAGGCTTCACATTGTCAAATTTAGGAATCGCAGAACCTAAAGTTTCAAAATCTAAAAAATAAAGAGGTTCTTTCCACTTCGAAAGCTCCTCTTGAATATTTTTTTTGTTAATATAAGGTTCCTCGTTCAGATGAACTCGCCTAAACACTTTCTGTCTCGAAGTCAAATCATCTTCTGGTACATCTTTAAGATGAATTTGTCCTTTATGGTAATACTCCCAAGCCAACTCCCCCATTGCAGGTATGTTCAATACATTAGGAGTTGGAACATTCTTCCAACATTGATCCATAAAACGGCAAGGATAGGGTTTAAAACAATGATTCCCTATATCGACATCTGGCATTTTTTTACTGTTCAGTATTTCCTTAAAGCGAAGCATTTTTTCCGATACCTGCTGTTGCATCTCTTCTACCCGCTCAGTGACATCCTTTTGAATAAACAGCTGACTCAAATCTGGATAGGTACACTCTTTATTCAAATGTAGCAAATAACAACGACGAACAGGGTTATCACACTCATCCATAATATATTTTTGAACTGCTAGATCTAAAATATGATCCTCTTTCACGCTTAAAGAAGATTTAACTTCAATAATATTCCAACCCTCATCTTTAAGTTCCAAAATATCTATTCGAGCTATAAATCTTTGAGCTTGAAAAAAACCTTCGTAAATATAAGGAGGTTTCGACTGCAAAGCCTGCTGTGTTTTTTGATGAGCTAAAGAGAAATCCCAATAAGGAGCATCAATAAGTATTCCTTCTGGAAATCTCTTTCGAGCTTCCACTTGAACCACATGACCCTGTTGAAACAAGCTTTGCTCTTGAGATGTATAAGCACGAGCTCGATCCGCATGGTAAATTTGAAAAAATAAGTTTTTAGAACATTGAAACCCTTGTTTCAATTTAGTTTTTGATAGATAAGTAATACTCACTCTCTTTTAAAAATTAAATGTATCTCAACAAATATGGAGGTGACAGGGATCGAACCTGCGACCTTCTGAATGCAAATCAGATGCTCTCCCAGCTGAGCTACACCCCCATTAGATCTAAATTATTCAATATAAAAAGTCTCTGTCAAATAGATATTTCTTAAATCGCAAGAGGAACCCTTAGCTGACTTGACTTACCAAAGCTGGATGATTAAAGAAGAGTCTTTCAATCCAAATTCTTTCATTCAATAGCTCAAAACCCACCTTTTCTGCACCTAATAAAACAGCCTCAAAGTATTTACGAATATCTTGGACTTCAATGGCTGTGACATCCAATTCATACATAGAATCCTCAATAATTTCGATAAAATTAAGAAGATCAGGAGTTGTCACCACTTTTGGCAACTTATGCATATCTAAACCAGGGATTTTAAAAGGTTTAAAACCTATAAATCGATCCGTCAAAATAATTTTTTTATCACCAAAAAAATTAATCTGGATAAATGGCTGATTCTTAGAATCTTTTCGACTTAAAATTTCTGAAATATCTGTATTTTTAAAGCTTAAATATTTTCCATCTATACTTTGAAGAATTGTTATCTTATCTTCTTCAATCGAAAATTTGAGACCTACCGTCCCCTCGACAAATGATTGAATAATCTGCATATGTTTTTTTGAATTTTGTGTCACATTACTCCCTTCATGGTTAACTTAAAGCGTCTGGATATTTCTCTCATCGTCTATGCTCATGGCAAACTTGAATTGTCATAAATATAAATTAATGAAGGACAAAATATGTTCATAAAGTGACTCAAAAGAAAACACTAAAGAATAAAAATAAAATATTTTAAGATAAAGCTAAACTTCTACAGTCTTTTTTCCGTTCCGGCAACATTATGCAGGACGGCTATTTGAACATTAAGAATAAATATTAAAAAGAAGAGGGTTGAGTGTAAAAGCTGCCTTTTTTCTGAAAGCCAGCAACAACCTCTCCTTTATTGCTGTCTATTAATCTATAAAAAGAACCGAGCATCTGCCAATAAACTGTATAACGAGGAATTCTGATTGTACCAAAACTTTGAGAAGCTTCCCCCGCATCAATTTGTGGAGTAGGTAATCCTCCAGCATAAAAAATTAAATTACCCATTACAAAACGTTTATTAATATCCGAAGGATGAGTAAAACTACCCCATACAGTACTTGCATTCTCAGAACTGCTCACTGATGGATCTCCAGAAGGCTCTCCAGAAGCATCAAAAATATATAAAGGAGTCGTCTCACAATACCCCTCAGCAAAATTCACATCTTGAGATTGTCTTTGTCCTCGATCATTTAATACCACTCTTAAATTAAAATCTGTAATAATAAGATAATGATTACTCCCATTATCAATCAAAGGAGTCACTTTAAACCAATAATCATCAACATTTGTAAGAATAGCATCATTATTCACTTCTTCATCATCTTGAACCACAGCAGTTTCAACCTGCTCTTCTCTTCCTTGCTCTATGAATCGAATATCCCATGGAGGAATATAACGTCGCGGAAGCCCTTTTCGACAAACAGAATTTTCTCGACCTTGAAAAAAAACGACAGGAACTTGAGGTTCCACCTCTACAATAACTCGACTAGAAAAACAGCGACCTGCCTCATTTTTATAGGCACTAGTCCGTCTATAGTTCTCACTGACTGATCCTCCAAAAATTCGATCACAATTGTCCATATAACAAGATTGAAGAAACAGTGAACAAAAACATAAAACAAAAAGAGAAATCCAACGAGAGTATTGGTTTGTTTTCATTACTGAATAGTCCCTTCAGATGCGACATTGATCTTTTCTTGACTAATATCAATAATTCGAGGTGTGAGGAACAACAGAAGCTCTGTTCTAGATGTTTCATTTCTCACCTGTGAGAAGAGCCAGCTCACCACAGGAATGTCCTTTAAGAAAGGGATTCCCTGTAGACTCTCAGCATTTCGAGTTTCATAAATTCCACCAATCACAGCGGTGTGACCACTCTTAACTAGAATATTCGTACTTGCTGTTTTATTACTCGTTGGACGAGCTGTAGAACCTTGATCATCTGATATTGGAGCGCCCTCCGAACCACGAGTCATACTCACTTGCATATAAATACTATTCACATTTGTAATGTGAGGAGTGACATTCAAGTTAAGGTTAATGGGAGATCTTTGAATTTCAGTTTGTGTTCCACTCTCAGTAGTCACGGCAGAAAACGCAATACTTTCTGTGGTTTGATTAACAGAAGCAGACTGACCATTTAATGCCATAATGCGGGGAGAACTCAACACTCGAGCTTGTCCATCCGACTCTGCAAAACCTAATGCTATATCCAGATCACCAAATCCTGGTCCCAAATTACCCACAAGCAAGTTCGTTCCTAACGTTCCCTGATCAGGAGCACCTGGAAGAGCTCGAAGCAGAGGAGCTGGAGTAACTTCAATTTGAGACAAAGCTCCTATAGCTATCAAAGGATTAAAAGTTTCTCCTGTAATTCCCCATGAGACACCAAAATTTCTTGTAAAACTTTCTGTTGCTTCTACAATTTTAGCAGAAATCATCACTTGTTTTGGAGTTCGATCTAATTTCTGAATTAATTTCTTCATATTTTTTAAAGCATAGGTCGTGTCATAAATAATTAATGAGTTATTATCATTGTCGACATTGATCTTGCCTCGAGATGTTTTGAATAAACTAATTTGAGTAGATATATTTCCTGCTTTAGCATAAGCCAAAGGAACAATTTCAAGTTGCAATGGAATTAAACCTTCTCGAGCATCAATTAATGACTGAAGTTGTTTTTGATTCTCTCGAATCTCATCTAAAGAAGAAATTATCACTATATTCCCTTCACGAACATAACCTAACTTATTTTTCTTCATGATTAAAACTAAAGCTTGATCCCAAGGCACTTCTTGTAAGCGGATATTAATTTTTGTTTTTGGAATAGAATTAGATATGATCATATTAATACCAGAATCTTCCACTAAAAAGTGCAAGATATCTTGCAGATTTGTATCTCTCACATCTAAAGTAATAGGATGCCCATAAAATTTATGATCTCCCAACAAAAACTCTTCAATAGTTTTGGCATGAAGAATTTTCCCATCTTCTTTTTCTTGTAAACGATCTAAATCATCGTAGTTATCATCGATTTGAGGAGAAAGATCCTGATCCACTTCTTCACTGCTATCAGTGATTAAAGTGTCTTGTTCTGGAGTGGTTGTTAAATCTACAGCGGAAGCAGACAAAATGAATCCATTCTCTTTTTCTACTAATAAAGGAGCTCCTTCTTGAGGCCTCATTTGAGCAATAATCCGCACCACCTGAGGCTCTTTTTGATCCGCTTGTAGAAGTGCAAATCCAGATTGAAAGTCTTTCATAATATAAGGCCACTTCAATTGATCCACAATAATAGCTTGAGGTATTTCAATAATAAACTGCTTTGTTGCTTCATTAAAACGAGAACGATAAGAAGGCGTGCCCCCTACAGTATCAATAAATACTTGCTGATTTTCATATCTGATATTAGTAATTTGTATCACTTCTGGTGATTGTTTATTTTCAGAAAAAAGAATGTCTTGTGCAGAGTCTTCTTCAACACTACCTTCTTCGGCAATAACAGGTGGCTCCTCTAGAGCGTCTTCTTCCTCTTCTGCACGATCCTCCTCCGCAGTCACAACAAAAGGTTCTTCAGTGTCCATTACCTCTTCCGAATCCTGATCTGCAACTATAGAAGGTGGCTCCTCCTCTAGGGCGTCTTCATCCTCTTCTACACGATCCTCCTCCGCAATCACAGCAGGAAATTCTTCTTCATCTGCATCCTGATCTGCAACCTCAGTTTCTTCAGAAAATTCTTCAAATTCCTCCTCCTCATCAATAAAGTCTGCAAACTCATCTTCAATTTCTTTAAGTTCATCTTCAGCTGCCTGAGCTTCTTGTTCTTCTTTATTTGCAATATTCACGTCTTCTTCATCGAAATAACTAGAAGACTCATCATCTGCTGCTAATTCTTCTTCAAAGTACTCCTCTTCTTCAGCTAAAAAGTTGAGTTCTTCCTCTGAAAACAGCTCTTCTTTTGCATTTTGCTGTAATCCTGTTGTTGCACAAGAACATAAGAATAAAAGCGCAAAACATAAAAAGATTAATGTTAGATCTAATAAATTATTTCTCATAGTATAAATTTCCACCTTTTTGTTGTTGTTGTTGATTAGAATCACCTAACACTTTTTGATCCGGTTCATAACCGATTACCCCTGTCCCTGGATCCACAAAAGGCTTCATAATCCATACTCGATCCGTTTCAATTTTAAAAATTAAGGCACGTTCTTTCCCTAAACGATCATTTTTGGTTAATGTATATGTTTGCTGATCTGTAGTTTCAAATAAAGCTCTTGGTACAACTTCATCATTCTGCCCCCAAATAATGGCTCTCAACTGAATATTCTCTAGATTATCTCTTTCTACGGGGTGCAGTACATCTTTCTCCTTAGTTTCTAAATCCACCATTCCTATTTGTCCCGGTGGTGAAAAAGGATCTTCTTTCTCTGAAGGGCTGTATCTATACACAGGTATAAGAGATTTAATTTCAAGAAGCATCTCTTGATCTTTTTGAGATGCGCTATCTTGAGAATCTTCTTTTATTGTAACAACCTGTTCAGAAACTCCTTCTGAATTATTTTCTTCAGAAGTTTTTGAAGTACCTTTGGAAGATTCTACTGCCACATTTTCAGTTTTCAAATTTACAGTTTCTGACGTTTCTTTGATTTGAGAGTTTGTAGATTCTGAAGCAACATTCTCAGCATCAGAAGTTTTTTCTAAATTATTTTCCTCAGAAGTTTTTGAAGTATTTTTAAAAGGTTTTATCGCAGAAGATTCTGTGGCCGTGTTTTCAACTTTCAATTCTACAGTTTCTACCTTGGTTTGAGAATTCGTAGATTCTGAAACAGCATCTTCAGCATAAGCAAAAAAACTTAAAACACTCAACAAAATAAAATTCAAAATAAACTGACCCATAAAAAATTCTGTATAAAAATAACCTGCACAACATTTTAAATTTATAGTTGTGTGAGGGCTATTCAAACATTTTTTTGTTTTCAAGTCTGTTTATTTTTTTCACTCTCTTCATTTTGCGGAGCAGTAGGAGCATTGTATCGAAAACCTAAAACATCAAAATTAGTCATGATTTTTCCAGCAGAACTAGAGTCACGTTGACTCACAGGGCTAATGGTCACATTACCTACACTCACTATTTGATCGAGGTTTGTCAGCAAGGACAAGAAAGTTAAAAATTGAGCAAATTTACCTTCTGCTCTAATTTTTACAGTCAAAACATCATAAAGTTCTGTTTTCTTTCGATTCCCTGAACCTTGCATAGAAAGGGTATTCATACCTGATTTCTTAAGCAAATTAGTTAAAACTTCAAACATGTGGCGGTTGGTCAAACCTTTCGGAATATAGTCATAAAAATACTTTAATTGTTGACCTAATCTTTTGACACTGTTGTCAAAGTTAACAGCATCGTCTATCGCTTTTTTTGTCTTTTTTACATTTACTTGAACGGTGCCCATCTCTTTAAGCAGTTTATTTGTTTCATCTTTGATACTTTGACCATCATCATAAAATTGCCAACGGTAAACACCCGTGACTACACCTGCTAACAAAATCATTGTAAAAACATTAATTCGCATTTTCGCCTCTTAAGACTTTAAAAATATCTGACCTGTAACTCGAAATTTTTTAATTTTACTTTTTCGATCTGATTTTACATCTTCCCACTGAATGGATTGATAAACAGGTTCATTTTGTAATCTTTGTACAAACTTATTAATAATACCTTCGCTGCTTGCTGAACCATCAATACTAATGTTTCTCCCATTAATACTCACATTATTGAAGAATATAAATTCTCTATTTGAATCTTCAGTTTGAAAATTGACAGTTGCTGAATGCATACTATCCAGCACACGAATAGTAACAATTCTTTGTTCTGCCAATGTTTTTAATATATCTATTTTCTTTGTAAATTCGTCATGTCTCAAATTTTGATCGTTATATTTAGCTAACTCAGCCTTCAGTTTTTTAAGCTTAGTCTTTTCAATATCCAATTCGCCTTGCGTCTGTACCTGTGCTTTTATTAATTGACTTTTATTGAACTGCTCATAAGAATACAAAGATGCTGGAGCTACACAAATTAAGGCTAATTGAATAGCTATCAAAATCACACTCTTCTTATCTGGAACTTCTTGAAGAAGTTGGTCGGATAAACTGACGTTAATGGATGAATCTTTTTCTGCGACTTTTTTAAAATTAACCATCCAAACACCCTCTTATTTTAAAGTTAACACATAAAAAGTCTTCATTCTATTTTTTTCTTATTAATTTAGTTTGTGCTAAACCCGTACAAATTCCTAAAAATGGCTGTAGCTCCTGAATTCTTTGTTTTGTAAAGCCTTGAGTTTTAATGGCACGAAGTGTTTGTAAATCATGCACTGGAAGATTAAGATTTTCAGAAATTTTAGATTTTAGTTGAGGAATCATTTTTCCACCCCCGTTTGCATACACTGCGGAAAAATCAGCTTTAGGTGAATAATTTAAAAAATAGTCCATACCTACAGATATTTCTCTACAGCATAAAGAGTTATAATTTTGAATGATATGCATCACCTGATCGGGAACCGAATCGTTTTTACACGCTGTATCTAATAAGCTTTGAGCTTCCTTATAGCTCACACCTAATTCGTTTTGAATTTCTATCATATAATTCTCTACACCTATAATTAACTCTCTAGAGAAAACAAGGTGCTCCCCCCTCATCACACAAAAAGTTAAACTTCGAAAACCAATATTTAGTATGATATTGTACTGCTCAGGATTGATGTCATTTTTATGATTCATGACGAAACTATTTCCTAATGCCAGTACTGAAGGATAATCCACACTTACTTTTAAAGAAGCAGCTCCTGCTACTAAGTTAAAATTAGCCAATGTTTCTTTTTTAATAGCAATCAGAAAAATCGTTTCTACATTTTCTAAGTCATCTTTATGACGAGGAAGATCCATAACAACATAATAAACTTCGTTTAAATCAACAGGAAGGTACTGACTCACTTCAAGTCTAATATTTTCACTTTTAACATTCTCGTGTTCCGACTGTGGAATATTGAGAGTGCCTGTAATCACAGAAGAACCCCCAATAGCCTGTATCAATTCATACTTTGATCCAATTTTAACTTTTTTAACAAAAAGGGAAGATAAAGCTTTTGAAAGCAGTTCTTTTTCTACCACATTCCCTCTATCTAAAGCTTGAGGAGGACATTCTTCCATGTGAAAATTTTTCAGAATCAGTTGATCTTCAGAAGATATAAACTCAGCCGCCTTAATAAAACGAGAACCTACGTCTAATGTAAAAACAGTCTTTTTAGAAGACAAAAAATTCAATAAGCTCATTAAAAAAAACCTTCATCATAATCATTCGCAGATTCACATTATACACATTTTTTTTAAATAATACACAAATAAACAATGCAAGAATCTAGTGTATCTTTAAAGAAAACTAGTAGTGTATAGGTAGCAAACGCAATATAAGGACCAAAAGGAACTCCTGTCATCCACCCTGTATTCTTCTTGAGTAATAAACAAAAGCCGTAAATTAAACCTAAAACACTAGATAAAAGGATAACTTTGAAAACACCTTGAGGACCTACTAGGGCACCCACCCAAGCCATCATTTTGATATCTCCTCCTCCAAGCCCCTCGTGACGACGTAAGAGGTAGTATCCTAAACCCAAAAATAAGAAAAAAAATCCACCAATACACATTCCCCAAAAAGCACTCATAAATTCTCGTTCCGGATTGAAGTAAGCTCCTACAAGAGCTATCAATAATCCCCCAATGGTGCAGGTGTCGGGTAAGATAGTTCTTTTGAGATCCACCGTGGAGGCCACAAGAGCAAAAAGTACAAACAAACCCACTTCAAGACCTGTCCAGCTATAAGGGTAATTTAAATAAACACCCATTAAAGCTAAAGCTGTAAGAAGTTCTAAAACAATTTGTCGAATATCTGTATGACGATGACAGTAGAAACACTGCCCCTTTGAAATCAACCAAGATACAACAGGAAAAAATCCAATCACTTGATCACAACTGAGGCAGCAGAAAAAAGAGATTTTTCTTCGACCTTCAAAAAATAAAACAGCACAATAAAGCCCTCGGCCTATAAATAAACCCACGATAAAAGTTAAAAACCCTATGGTCGTATAAGTACTAAACAAAATCTTTTCGATTAAAAATCTTAATGGAAATAAAGATAAAGAAAATAACCCAAAATAAAGCGTAACAAGAATAAAAAATAACTTCTTCAAAAGGCACTATATCCTGATACACCACATGACTTCTCCAATTAAAGTTATCCAAATTAGGAATAAGACGTATCGCATAATCTGAGATCATATGAACCCAAGGCTCTCTGACTTCTTTGAGCAGAACTTTCAAAGTATCCACCCAATGCCCCACAACAAAGAAACAAACTGTATAGCAGATAATTAAAAAAGAAGAAGTCACAGAACTAAACAAAATAGAAATAGAAAGAAGAACTATAGCTTCTAAGTAAATACCCCATAGAGATAGAAGAAAGATTTCATTCAAAGAAACTTTAAAGAAATAAAATAATACTGCTAAAATAAGACCGAGCAGACAAGTCGCAACAAACATCACCATTGCTATGCCTAAGAATTTACCTAAGATATATTGAGAGCGTGATGTGGAGCGAGTAATTAATGTCATTAGAATCTTTTTTTCAATATCACGAGTGATAGAAAGACTGCCAAAAAATATAGAAGCGGCAATCAAAACAATTTGAGTCGATAACAAACTAAAATTGATAGTAATTCTTTGCTCTTCAGACATGGAAAGAGGACCCAATAAAACACCCACACCAATAATCAATAAAGCAACAGTGAGCAAGCCGTAAAAAAATCGATGCCGTACAACCTCGTTAAATCCATTTGTAGCTAAGATAAAAATATTTCTAAAAAAACTCATGACTGCCTTTTCTTGAGTGCCAGCTCCCTAAATGTTTCTTCTAAATTTTTACTTATTTTTTGAACAGACACAATATCTAGTTTTTTAGTTCTCAACTGATCAATGAACTCTTGACATTCCTCTAAATTCGAAACTACTTTCTCTTGATTTTCTCTCTTTTCATCCAGATAAATAACGGACATCGTTTCTGTTTCAGATTCAATAAATTCATCCATTTCTCCTTCAAACAACACTTTGCCTTCTTTTAAAACTACTAAATTCTCACACAATTTTTCTACATCATACAAGAGATGACTACTTAAAAATACAGAAGCCCCTTGCTTTGCCACTTGATCAATGATCTCCATCACATAAGATCGTCCATTAAAATCTAAACCCGACATAGGTTCATCTAGAATCAGCAAGTCTGGCTCATGAATAACAGCTTGAAGCAGACCAATTTTTTGAAGCATCCCCTTAGAGTATTGTCTTAGTTTTTTATCTCTATCTTTGCTCAGGTCCATTTTTTTGAGCAAAACATTAATTCGAGAACGAAGATCCGCTCTCGTTTGCTGGGTATTTGAAAGCCGACCATAAAAAAGTAAAAACTCCTCTCCAGTTAAAAAATCATAAAAGTAGGGATGTTCCGGTAAGAAACCAATGCGAGACCATAAATCTGAATGAAGTTTTTGATCTCCAAAAAAACAACACTCTCCTTTATCCGGCCAAATGAGCTGAAGCATACACTTCATTGTGGTTGTTTTTCCAGAACCATTAGCACCTAAAAACCCAGTAATTTTTCCTTCTTCAACAGAAAAGCTAATATTTTTCAATACAGAAACAGGTTTTGGAATAAAACCTCTTTCAAAAGATTTATATAAACCTTTAACACCGATGACTGACATATTCTTCCTACTGAGGAATTGAATTTAATATATTTTATTTTTTTTGTAAAGACCTGAAATAAAAGAATACACATTAGGAGCTATGCATAAAACTCTATAAACTCACTCCAATATTGAAGCCAAAAAGCTCCTATTATGATTCAAAAATTAAAGAGCCCTCACTTTGAAAGATTGATTTTTTATTTTTTTCAGGACCAATATGAAGGATATAATCGCATCTTTTTCTGTTAAACAAGGAACACTGTAATCCAAGCAGCTTCGACGAATACCAAAACTTGCTTCAATCGATCGACGACCCGAAGTTGTATTAAAAACAAACACCACTTTACCCGATCGAATACGATCAACACAATGAGGACGACCTTCATGTACCTTTTTAACCGGCAAACAGGCTATACCCTGAGACTGAAAAAAACTTGCAGTACCTTTCGTCGCACTTAAAGAATACCCTAAATCTAATAAAGTTTTAACTTCTTCCAAAAGGAACGACTTGTCTTTTTCCTTCAAAGATAAAAACACCTCTCCTTTTTCAGGAAAAGTCAAATGGCTCGCAATAAGAGATTTAAACATTGCCTCTGAGTAGTCTTCCCCCCGCCCCATCACCTCCCCTATGGATTTCATCTCTGGTCCTAAAATAGAATCCACATCATTAAACTTTTTAAATGGAAAAACGACACCCTTCACACAAGTTTCTTTCATATTTTTCCAATCTTTGTGAGATGAAGGCTGCTCTTGATGAATCATTGCCTCCACAGCTAAGTCCACAATCGGGATACCTGTGGCCTTGGCTAAAAATGGAACACTTCGAGAACTTCTGGGATTTGCTTCTATCACAAAAATTTCATCATTCTTAATAGCTAACTGCAAATTCAAAAGACCACAAATATCCAAGCGATCTGCAAGCAACAAGGCACAATTTTCTATTTTTTTGTACATTTCTTTTTTCAAACGACGAGGCAACACAACTCCCATACTATCTCCACTATGAACACCTGCTGCTTCCACATGCTCCAATACCCCTCCGATAACACTCCATTTTGGAGCTCGAACCATATCCACATCCACTTCCAAAAATCCTTCTAAAAATTGATCCAATAAACAAGAATTTTGAGATGAAATGAAATGCCGATAACGTTCAAAATAACTCATCAACTCTTCTTTTGTTTCAATAATTTCCATTCGCCTCCCACCCAAAACATAGCTGGGGCGGCACATCAGAGGATAGCCAATCTCACCTGCAATTTTTAAAGCCTCCTTTAAGTTAGAAGCTCCTCCAGACTGAGGAACTTGAAAACCAGATTTTTTACAAAGCTTTGTAAAACGAACACGATCTTCTGCACAGTCGATGGTAGATAAAGAAGAACCGAGTATTTTAAAACCTGCATTCAATGCTGGTTGAACTAAATCGAGAGCTGTTTGACCTCCAAATTGAGAGCAGAAAAAATCAGCTCCTGTATACTTGAGCACTTCCACGACATACTCTTCTTGCAACGGTTCAAAGTAAAGTTCGTGAGAAGTATCATAGTCTGTAGAAACAGTTTCAGGATTAGAATTAATCATAATAGTGTGGTAGCCGCATTGATCCAACTTTTTCACACTTCGCACACAACTGTAGTCAAACTCAATACCTTGACCAATACGATTAGGACCACTTCCAAAAATAGCAACCGATTTTTTACGTGGAGCAACTCGCTCTCGCCGAGCCCCCCAATATGTTGAGTAATAATAAGGAGTTTGAGAATGAAACTCCCCAGCACATGTGTCTACGGAATAAAAAGCAGGAAGAATATTTTTTTTCCATCTTCTTTTGAGAATGTTTTCCGCCAATTCTCCTGTTAAATGAGCAATCCACTCATCAGAAAAGCCTGCCCTCTTTGCCCTTAATAAATTTTCAGTTTGACTCAAATCTAATTTTTCAATCTCAATAAAAGAAGCAATTTTTTCTAAAAACCATGGAGTAATTCCTGTCCAGTCTGATACCTGTTCCACGCTGTATCCGTCGCGAAAAGCTTGAAAAATATAAAATATTCGAAGACTATTTGGGTAGGTTAGATATTTCTCAGAAAAATCAACAGAGTAAAGAAGTTTTATATTTTTCTCAATAGACACCAGAGATTTAATCAAAGATTCCATAAAGGTTCGGCCAATACCCATAGCTTCTCCCACACTTTTCATCTGTGTGGTTAAAATATCTTGAGCTCCTTCATACTTGTCGAAATCAAAACGAGGACACTTGGTCACAATATAATCCAGTGCAGGTTCATAGCAAGAAGGGGTAGTTTGAGTAATATCGTTGAGAATTTTATCCAGAGTATCTCCCATAGCTAAAAGTGCTGCAATTTTTGCGATGGGAAAACCTGTAGCCTTACTTGCTAAGGCTGAAGAGCGGCTCACACGTGGGTTCATCTCAATCACCAGTCTTTCTCCAGTTTGAGGATGAACAGCAAATTGAATATTCGATCCTCCTGTTTCTACTCCAATAGCTTCTATAATTTTTTTAGCTTCCGTTCGCATCTCTTGATATTCTTGATCCGTTAAAGTTTGTTGAGGTGCAACAGTCATACTATCTCCTGTATGCACACCGCATGGATCAAAGTTTTCTATGGAGCAAATTACAACAAATGTTCCATTTTTATCCCTCATAACCTCAAGCTCAAATTCTTTCCACCCGAGCAAACTAGTTTCAACTAAAACTTCCGAAGTAGGACTTTCTCTCAAAGCAGCAGAAAGTAATGTTCCAAATTCATCTATCGAATGAGCCACTCCCCCACCACTTCCACCTAAGGTATAATTAGGTCTCAATATTAAAGGAAACTCCATAGATTGAGCTTTTTCCATACCTTCTTCAAAAGAGTGAACTAAGTGACTTTCAGAGTATTGAGCATCCACTTGATCTAATATATTTCTAAACTTTTCACGATCCTCTGCTCTTTCAATAGCTTCGACAGAAGCTCCTTTTAATTCGACATTCCATTTTTTTAGAACACCTTTTCTTCCAAGCTCTAAAGCCAGATTGAGAGCTGTTTGACCTCCTAGTGTTGGAATTAAATATTTTGGTTTTTCGACTTCAAAAATTTTTTCCACAAATTCCACTGTAAGGGGTTCAATATAAACTTTACTCGCAATTTCTTTATCCGTCATGATGGTTGCAGGATTGGAGTTTAAGAGTATAACTTCGTAGCCTTTTTGCATCAAGGCCTTGCATGCTTGTGTGCCTGAGTAATCAAACTCACAAGCTTGTCCAATTACAATAGGACCACTTCCGAAAATCATAATCTTTTCTGAATTATTTTTTGAATGAATGGAATCTTTCATTTGTTCAGCTTTATTCCTTCCCAATTTAATTCAAATCTCTAGCTATAAATTGAACTAAACTTCTATAAAGCTGAATGAGATTAGAGCCTTCTGCGTCAGTATCTCCCACTTCAAAAAATTCTAAAAAGAGCAAACATATAGAAACAGCTATCAACAAAAGCAACACATATTCCACAGCAATCTGCCCCTTTTTTTTACAAAAAAAGAAGCCCCATTTTTTTAGAAAATAGACAGTCCAGTCTTGGAGCGAACTCATCCTCTCACCTGCCTTTGAGCATTTGATTTTAACTGAGAAATAGCAGAATTGTAATCAGAACTTTTAAATATGTAATGTCCTGATACAAAAATTTGAGCCCCCACAAGATAAGAAAGAGTTTCATCGCTCACGCCTCCATCTACCTGAATAGGAATGTCACAACCCCTTTGATCCAGCTCTTGGCGTAATTGTTGCACCTTTGCAGCTGCATCTTTTATTAATTTTTGACCGCTCAATCCGGGCTCCACAGTCATAATCATCACATAATCTAAGTCCTCTAAATAAGGGAATACATTTTTAACTGAAGTTTTAGGTTTTATTGCTAACCCACTATAAACATTGCTTTTTTTAATTTTTTTTAAAATAGATTGATCATGAATAACTTCCTCATGAACAGTGATGGATGAAGCTCCTGCCCGGATAAAACCTTCAATATGTTTCTCAGGATTTTGAATCATGAGATGAACATCTAAAGGAAGAGAGGTCACCTGTTTAAGATGCTTTACTATAGGAATGCCAAAAGTGAGGTTTGGAACAAAATGACCATCCATTACATCGACATGAATCCAATCTGCCCCAGCTTCTTGAACCTTTTGAACTTCCTTTTCGATATTGTTTAGATTCGCAGACAAAATAGAGGGTGCCACGATTACAGAAGAGCCATTTTTTATTTGAGACATCATAACTCCTTTTCCTTAAAAAGGACATAACATAAAACTTCCAATAAAAAACTTATAAAAAAGAAGAACCTATTTTTATTTCAAAACCTCTCAGAAAAGTTGCAATATCTTGAGCTTTCTTCCCTTCTAGTTGAACTTTTTGAATCCAAAGACTTCCCTTTCCACAAGCCACCTTTAATCCTTTGTTGTCTTGATAAGTAACAATTTGCCCTGGAGTGGAAATACTTTCTTCATCCCATAAAGATCGGAGTATTTTCAATCTTAAACCTTTATAGAAAGTATAGGCTCCTTTTTGCTGCACAAAGGCCCGAACTTGATTATGAATATGATTTGCAGACTCACTCCAATTGATTTTTAAATGTGATTTTTGAATTTTTTTGGAATAAGTCGCCTGAGACTCATCTTGAATCTTAGGTGTGATTTTTCCATTCAAGTACTGAGGTAAAAATTCAGAAAGTAAACGAAAACTTAAGGGTTCCATTCGCTGAAGCAGCTCTTTTGAATTAATATGAGGAGAAACCTCTAATTTCAACTGATGAATAATATCTCCTGCATCCATCTTTACTGCGACTTTTTGCAGAGTAACTCCTGTTTTTTTATCTCCTGCCAGCAAACTAGAGGTCACGGGAGAAGCTCCTCTCCACCTAGGAAGCAAGCTTGTATGAAGGTTCACCACACGATGAGGAAACCATTCTAAAAAATAAGCAGGTAAAATCACCCCATAAGCCACAATAATCACAACATCTATATTTAATTTTTTTACAAATTCTATTTCACTTTGATTCCTAAAAGAAGAAGGAGTGTAGATATTCAAATTATATTTTTGCGCACATAAATCCACAGGTGAACTTTGTAACTTCATACCACGATGAGCTTTTATTGTTGGTCGCGTCATCACGGCTTGAATTTTAAAATTCGAATCATGAACTAAATACTCTAAGCATTTTTCAGAAAACGAAGATGTTCCAAGAAATAAAATATTCACAATATTTATATCTTTTGTTCTACAGGGTAACCGTGTTTTTTAATTTTATCTCTCAATTGCTGCGCTTTAACAGGACTTAAATGATCAATAAAAAGTTTGCCGTTCAGATGATCAATTTCATGTTGAATGCAAATAGATAATAGCCCATCTGTTTTAAGAGTAAAGGGCTGACCTGTTTGATCCAAAGCTTTAACCTCTACAATTTGAGCTCGTTTGACATCTGCGTAGTAAGAGGGAAAGCTCAGACAACCTTCTGAAAAAATCACCTCACCCTCTAAAGAAAGGATTTCAGGATTAAAGAAAACGAGTGGTTGCTGGTATTTTTTTTCAAGTTCATTAACGAGAGGGCTCTCATATCGGCCTTCTACTCGAGTATCTGCAACAAAAACTCTTTCAACGCGATTCACTTGAGTGGAAGAAAGCCCCACTCCACGTTGCTCATACATCACTTCCAACATATCCTTAGTTAACTGAATCAACTCAGGTGTCACTTTTTGAACAGTTTTGGCTTCTTTTCTCAAACGAGGATCGGGAAATTTTAATATCTCAAGCTTATTTTTCATTTTTGAAAAAATAATATAAAAAACATAAAAAGTCCACTTATTTAGAGGTAGATTTTCCTTTTCACTGTAATTATAATCCGAATATGAATATTTTAATTATCCATTCTAGCTCTTACACACAAAGAATGCTTCAGTATTTTCTATCTCATTATTCTCCAAATATTCAAACTTGCACACTCGAACTCGAACCTCCTCCTTCCAAAACCTCTTCTCTAGATTTAATTTTTCTAAACTATGATGTTTCACATCAGAAAGAGTCCCTTTCCGTTTTAAAAAAAATTCAATCTCTCGCCCCTGTTGTACTTATTCACAGCGAACCTGTATCTTCATTAGATAAAGCTATCCAAAATCGTTGCAAAGGTCTCTTAAAAAAACCTGTTGAACCTCAAGTGCTGCAAAAAATTGTAAATCAATTGCTCCCTCACACTAAAGACTTAAAACTAACCTCTTATTTAAAATTTATGAAACCTACAAAAGACTCTTCTTTAGAACAATCTCAAGAGATCCCAATAGACCATCTGGAAGTCAAAGAACCTTTGCCCATCTCCGGAGCTTTAGATGATGATTTACACACTCTCCTCACAGATGACAAAAACATCACTCAATTGAAAAAAACGACAGATTTATTTAAGGAAACGTCCAATCCTCAAAAAAAAGAATCTCCTGTTGAAGAAAAGGATATACCATTGGATCATACAGGTTCTGAAGAAGAGATTATTCCACCGAGAAACATATCACCTCAGAAAATAAATCAAGACGAAAAAGAAAACTCCCACTCTATACCGCTCATGAATGCTGATGCTATGGATGAAATAAAGAATTCACCTTCATTACAAAATTCCAAAAATAGTAACAATAAAAAAGAAACTATTAATATTATCGTAGGAGCAACTATTGAAAATTCTACTCCAAATAATACGAAGTCTACATCAGAAACTGCTGCTTCACACTCCAAAATCATTCATAAAACAAATGAAACCTCTGAGGAATCTAGTAAAACTTATGTGATTGTTACACCTCCTCCTTCCACCAACACACCATCAACACTTTCTCCAAAAAGCAAAGATTCTGTTGTGATTTCACAAGCTGAAGCTCTTTCTTCTAAGCCCGCTCACCCCAACACTCAAGAATTGTCAGATATTATCGATCAAAAATTAAAAATAAAATGGGATGAACTCCTTGAAAATCAAGTAAAAAAAGAACTCCACAAAGTAATCAAAGAAACCTCGGAACCTCCCAGCCCTCCAGATACTCAAGAATTGTCAAATATTATCGATCAAAAATTAAAAATAAAATTTGATGAACTCCTTGAAAATCAAGTAAAAAAAGAATTCCACAAAGTAATCAAAGAAACCTCGAAACCTCCTAGCCCTCCAGATACTCAAGAATTGTCAAATATTATCGATCAAAAATTAAAAATAAAATTTGATGAACTCCTTGAAAATCAAGTAAAAAAAGAACTCCACAAAGTAATCAAAGAAACCTCGAAACCTCCTAGCCCTCCAGATACTCAAGAATTGTCAAATATTATCGATCAAAAATTAAAAATCAAATGGAATGAACTCCTTGAAAATCAAGTAAAAAAAGAACTGAATCAAATGATTGATCATGCAGTTTCAAAAGTTTTTAAAGAACAACTTAAAGAAATATTAACTCAAAAAGGTGTGGAATCCATAAAAGAAATATCTTTGGATATTATTCCAGAAGTTTCTAAGCAAATCGTTCAAAAAGAAATTCGAAAACTCATTCGAGAATCATCTAAAATCACAACTTCTTCCTAACCTCTTATACGCAGATGAAGGTTATTCAATGGACAAAGAACTGGGCAAATCAAAACCATAAACCTTATCAAATTTTTCAGTCGCTTCAAAGCTCCAATAAAATAGCTCAAACCATACCTTTATTTGAAAATCAAATTCTTTTAATTTTTGCAAATCAACAAACTCTACCTTATGGAAGGCATTCCAATCAGTGGATTCCTAGTGATTTTATGGCGACATGGACATGGAATCAAAAAACACCTGTTTCAGCTGTTATTTCTCCACGCATTGGACTTCTTTTTCATAATGCCTTTAACTCTACTTGGCCGTCTCCACATTGGGCACTCAAAGCTCCAAATGACATATACTATAAAGACAAAAAAGTATCTGGATTACTCTTAGAAACTATAGTGAGAAATCAGGAATACCAGTTGATTCTAGGAGTAGGTATTAATGTTTTCGACAATCCTTTGAAGATATCCACAAGCATTTTTGAACACTTTCCTGTTCAAGAATCATCATGGCAGCAGTTTCTCAACATAGTCGATCATAATCTCAATACCTTAAAAGATCAAAATTCAACAAAACTCACTATTAATGAAAGGGAGCAAATACTTCAAAAGTTAAAAAGACATATTCTCTATAAAAATCTCAAATCTGTAGATTCCGATGGAAGTTTAATTTTTTCAAACAAATCTATTTCTTGGAAAGATTTATAACACCTAATATCTGAATCCAACAAAGTGTTCATAAAAACTTTGCCAACTAGTAAACTCCTCTTTGAGAAGGGTAAGTTTTTACTCAGCTGAAGCCCAATTTTTGGCATAAGAATTGTAGATTTTCTCATAATCTGTTTTATAATCATACCAACAAATGGAAGGATCTCTTTGAAACCATTTTTTCTGTTTTTTAATCAGTTGCATTGTACGTTTGACAATATGCTCATGTAAATGCTCAAAAGGCAATTCCCCTTTTAAATAATCTAAAACTTCTTTATACCCTACACTTTGCAAAGGGGGAAATTCTTCCAAACCTTGTTGAATAAATTGTTGAACCTCCTCCACTAAACCTGCATCCAACATTTCGTGAATTCTTTGAATAACTCTTTCTTTTAAAACCGAAGTAGCTCCTGTTAATCCAATTTTTAAAACAGGGTAGCTTAAATCTCGCTCCTTAAAAGACTCCTTCACTTTTGACATCTTTAAACCTGTAGATTGAATGACTTGTAGTGCTCGAAAAATACGATATTTATCATTACGATGAATACTTTGAGCGTAATTTTGATCTAACTTTTCTAATTCTTCATATAAAGAATTTAGTCCAGAGATCTTTTCTTTTTCTGCAAATTCTTTTTTTGATTTTTCATCCATTGGTGGAATAGGGTAGCATCCCTTCTCCAAGGCTTGCAGATAAAAACCACTACCCCCAACTACCAAACAATTTTTTTGACTAATATATTGGTTTAAAATATCTTGAGCTTCCTTTTGAAATTGTCCTGCCGTGTATATTTGAGGAGGAGTAATATGATCAAAAAGATAACAAGGTAAATGAGAATACTTTTTCCAATCGGGTTTAGCAGCACCGATATTCATACCCTTATAACATTGCAAGCTGTCTGCATTAATAACAGGAGACCGAAGCTTCTCTGCCAAAAAAAAACCTAAGTCAGTTTTTCCCGTACAAGTAGGACCTAGGATAAAAATAATGGTTTTCAACAAATTCTTCCAAATTCTTTTTCTATACGATTCAAAGAATATTCAACAAAAACAGGCCGACCATGCGGACAAAAACTAGAGAATGTAAATTGATCCATTTGCTCTAATAAATTTTCCATTTCTAAAATGCTTAAAGTTTTTCCCGCTCGGATTGCTGAGTGGCAGGCTAAGGAAGCACATATATTAGAGACTACTTTTTCTATAGTAAAACTTGCTCCGCTATGAATATTATCATGAGTCAGCTGTTGAATAGCTTTTTGAATAGCTTCTTCTTTAATCCAAGAGGGAGAAGTCCATATCTCACAAAAAGAATCTTGAATTTTTATTTGAATACCCAAAGATTCAAATTGTTTTTTCATTTTTTGGACTACCTCCAATTCCGCATCATCTAGTTCTATCTTTAAAGGAATCAGATGTTTTTGAGTGTCTACTTGATCATCTTTTAAAGAAGCTAATAATTTTTCAAATAAAATACGTTCATGAGCTGCGTGCTGATCTACAAGGACGATAGATTTTGAGGACTGAGTAATAATATAAGTACGGTGAGCTTGAGATAAAACTTTGAGCGAAGAAAATATTTTTTGAGAAGTTTCCTGGACAAAAGAATCTTGAGTCTTTGAAACTTGATGAACCTCAGAAGAACTTTTATCTTCTTGAATAGGAGACTTTAAATGAGATTCTATTTCAATTTCTTTAGGGTGAAAACTCTCTTTGTCCATCGTCTTTGAATCTGAATCACCTTCCAAAGGATACCCAGCATGAGCCTTTCTTTGTAAAAGAGAAAAAGAAATTTGTTTTTTAAGAGAGGATAAAGCTGAACTTTGACTTTTCTTTTTATGAAAGACAGATTTTTTAACCACAGGTCTTTCTAAAGGTGTACTTAAATCCTTCAACCAAGGAGCTTGTTCTAAAAGCTCTCTGACCCCTTTTTGAACTGTTTGAAAAACTCGAGATTCTGAAATAAATTTCACTTGATTTTTTGTAGGATGCACATTCGCATCGACTTCTGTATAAGGACATGAAAGATACAAAGCACAAACAGGATACTCTCCATGCATTAATAAATTTCGATGAGCAGACATAATTGCTCCATATAAAATTTTATTTTGGACAGATCTTCCATTTACAAAAAACCAAATCTTTTTTGATGAAGAAACCGTTTTATTGGGTGGAGACAGTATCACCCGCACAGACCACGAATCATTCTTATATGTATGGTCATGGAGAGGAGCAGATAAAATCATCTCTGCTCTTTTCATATATGAAGAACATGCAGACCAGAAAAATAATAATTTATTTTTATGAATAACACGAAAGGAAACTTGAGGATGAGATAAAGCCTGTGCTGTGATGACATTTTTTATAGCTTGAGCTTCTACATTTTCAGACTTTAAAAATCTCAATCGAGCAGGTACATTTTTAAATAAATCATTCACAGTAATTGTCGTTCCTACTGTTCCACCTACAGCTTCAACTTTGAGAGTTTTTCCAAACTGGCTCTTGACACGATAAGCTTGACCAGAATTTTTATATCGAGAGAGTAAAGTGAGATCACTCACAGAGGAAATACTCGCTAAAGCCTCTCCTCTAAAACCGTAGGTGTGTACAGAAAATAAATCTTTTGCATTGGTTATTTTACTCGTGGCATGACGAGAAAGAGCCAGAGTCAACTCTTCAGTCGATATTCCATGACCATTATCTTTAACAGAAACATAAAGCCCTCCATCTGCAAATTGGACTTCAATAGAAGTTGCTTGAGCATCTAAAGAATTTTCAATCAGCTCTTTAACTAACTGAGCAGGTCGTTCAATGACTTCCCCTGCTGCAATTTGATCAACAACAGAAGAATCGAGTTTTTTAATATTAAGCATTGAACCTCCTTAAAAGATTTTGATTTATTTTATAATAAGTTTCATTCTCGTTTCATTCTCTAGGATATTCCTCTTTTAAGCCTTTTTCATCCATCGGCTCCTGAGTCAAAACTTCTTTATTTTGAGAACGTGAACTCTCTTTTACAGAATCTTTAGAGGCTGTATTTTCTGATTCTATAACTTGAGATTTTGGAGAAGAATCAGTTTTTTTAAATACGTGTGACTTCATAATACTACTTTTTTTTTGGACTTGCTTTAGATTAGTCTCTTTTTCTTTATAGAAAGAATTGAAAGCCCATCCTTTTTTATTTTTTGTGTATTGTGGAACAACATCCACCTCTGAAATATAACCTTTTATTTTTTTTGGCTTATTAAGGAAAATGCGATAAAATGATCCAAACAAATTCTTCGGTCGATAAATTTCAGTTGATATAGCTACAATTTTATTTCTAGGAATGGTCGCAATTTGATTGGCATCAAAGTCAGGATGTATGTAGACAATAGCATTTACCTCGTTGACAATACCTCTTTGAATCAAAGGGAGTGGTTTTTGTTTTTTTTCAAAGAAAAAACCCAAGAATAACACAGTACTCAACAGCAAAAATATTTTAGTTAAAACCCGTACTTCCAAAACCTTTTTCTCCTCTCAAACTGGTGTCGACTTGATCTACAACAGAAAACTGAGCTTGATAGACAGGACATAACACAACTTGAGCAATTCGATCCTGATTTGCAATCATTACTTTTTCTCGTCCGTGATTAATCATAATAATTTTTAACTCTCCCCTATAATCTTCATCAATGGTTCCAGGAGCATTAATGATTGTAAGTCCTTTTTTTAAAGCCAACCCACTTCGAGGGCGTACTTGCAATTCAAAACCCTTTGGAATTTCAAATACTAAAGCCGTAGGAATTAAAGCTCTTTCCCCAACACCTAAATTCACCTCTTCACTCAATTGTGCTCGAACGTCAAATCCACTGGCTTGAGCCGACTCATATTTTGGTAAAAGACCTTGATAATGGTCTAATAATTTTATTTTTAATTCTATAGAAACGTTTCGTGTAGCCATCTTTAATACCTAAGCAATAAATTAATTTATTTTAAATTATTTCTTAAACAGATGAAATAAAATATTATAAGCGTTGCATTATTGTATCAAGATTCACTTTTACGAGCCCATCGATCTAAATAAAGTACCAAAGGTGTTGCCACATAAATCGAAGAATAAGTTCCTATCACCACTCCCACAGCTAGAGTGAAAGCAAAATCTTTGATGACTCCGCTCGTTAAAAACCACATAGAACCTATAGCAATCATCGTGGTGAGTGAGGTGAGTAAAGTACGAGATAAAACATCATTAAGAGATTGATTACATATTTCAGAAAAACTATGTTTTTTAAAATACAAAACCACATTCTCCCGGATACGATCAAAAGTCACAATGGTATCATTGAGTGAATAACCAATGATAGCTAATATTGCGGCTAACGTTTGTATATTCACTTCTCTATTAAATAAAACAAAAATCGATAGTGTTAATATGGAGTCGTGAAACAGACAAAAAACAGCAGCAGGAGCATACTTGTAATCAAATCTTAACCCCAAATAAACTAAAATCAATATCAAGCTGTAGCAAATAGCGAGTAAACCTTTTTGTTTAAGCTCACCTCCAATTTGCGGCCCAACAGAATCTACTCTTCGAATGTTCGCTCCCTTATATTGTTTTTTTATTCTCTCTGTTAAAATGACAATTTTTTCTAATTGAGCCTCTTCCATACGAATAAGAAGTTCATTTTCCAATCCAAAGGATTGAACCTGTGCTTTTGGATAACCTTCTTGATTTAAAAAGTTTCGAACATCATCTACAGGAGGAATACTTTGAAATTGGATTTGTATCTCGTTACCACCTGCAAAATCAATACCATACCTTAACCCTTTCACAAAAATTAAAACGCTCCCCGCTATAGTCAAAACTATAGAGAGCGTCATAAAAAAAGATGAATGTTTGATAAAATTAAATTTCATAACTCTAACCTATTTTTATTTTAAATTGATGAACTAAAGTTTGCAATAAAGTGCGTGATACAAAAATAGATGTAAATACAGAGGTAATAATCCCGCAGAATAAAGTCACTGCAAATCCTCGAATAGGGCCAGTTCCAAAATACATCAAGACTAAGCAGGCAATCGCTGTAGTAATATTCGCATCTAAAATAGCAGAAAGCGCTCGACCAAAACCTTCTTGAATAGAAAGTTTAATACTGGAGCCCTTCAATAATTCTTCTTTCAGTCTTTCAAAAATAATAATATTAGCATCTACAGCCATACCAATAGTAAGAATAATACCTGCAATACCCGGAAGAGTCAGTGTTGCACCAAAAGATGTCAAGATCGCTAAAAGCAGTAACATATTAGAACATAAAGCGATATCTGCAACAAGCCCCAGCCAACGATAGTAAATAAGAAGAAAAATAAGAATTAATACAATAGCTATGATGATTGCATTTTTTCCTTTTTCTACGTAGTCTCTTCCTAAAGTAGGCCCCACTGTTCTTTCTTCCAGAAGCTCCAATTGCGTAGGCAGAGCTCCTGCTCGGAGTGTTGTGCTGATCATTTGTGCCTCTTCAAGCATTTCATTTCTATCCTGAGAACCTAAAGAAATTTGTCCTCGATCCGTCATATGATCTTTAATTTGTGGAGCTGTTTTCACCACACCATCTAGGACAACAGCGAGCATGCGACCAATATTTTTAGAAGTGACTTCTGAAAATCTTTTTCTACCTTCTATACCAAATCGAAAGTTCACAACAGGTTCTCCAAACTGACCGACTCCAACACTAGCATCATCCAACATATCTCCTGTAAGTCCTGTATCAGTTTCAACCAACAAAGGTGTACGTCCGATGAACATCGATTCTGCTGCTTCATCTTTCATAAAAACGATTCGAGTATCTGGTGGAAGCTTACTCTGGAGATCCTTATTTAATCTGCGCACATAATTTCGATAGGAAGCTTCTTTTTTGAAAGAGTAATTTCCTTTTTCTTCAGCAAAAGATATCCACTCTAACAGCTTTTCCGCAGTCATTTTTTCGCCGTCAGATACAAGCATCAGTTCTAAAAATGCTGTTTTTTGTATGAGCTCCCGTGCTTTTTCAGCTTCCTTGACACCAGGAAGCTGCACTAACACTCGTGTTTGACCTTGAGCTGTAATCACCGGTTCATTGACACCAAACTCATCAATACGATTCCGAATAACTTCGATACTCTGATCGATAATTTCTTTTTTAACATTTTCATCTTGGAGCTGCAGGTAGGAAAGTTTAATTTCAGAATCTGTTATCTCTAAAGTACGAAATAAGGAACCATACTCGGCAACTATTTTATCTTGAACCAGTTGTAAATCTTCCTTCTTCTTAGGTTGAATATGAATAATAGTTCCTTGAACTTCACTTTTTTCAATTTGGAGACCTTCCTTTTGGAGGTATTCGGATATATTCTTTGTAGAGCGTACAAGCTTCTTTTGAATCACATCATTGACATTCACACCCAACACAAGATGCAAACCTCCTTGAATATCTAAACCGTAAATCAGTTTTTCTTTTGCAAGCCACCATGCTTTTTTGTTTGGAAAAAAATTAGGTAAAATCCACCAGAAGGCAAGAGTTAAAATTCCGGCAATTATGAACCATCGAGTTCTATTCTTTTCTATGATCATAATTCGAACCTACTTAAGATGGAGTAGCAGATGATTTTTTATTTTCTACACTCTTTTGAGTATCTGAGAAAGAAGAAACATGAGAACGCAAAACTCGAATTTTCACATTATCTGAAACCATCAAAATGACATATTGATCCGTTAACCCATCCACCTTACCTAAAACTCCTCCTGAAGTCAGAATAGAATCTCCTATTTTGAGATTTTTGGTAAACTTCAAGTGTTTTTGAGCTCTTTTCTGTTGAGGGCGAATAAATAGAAAATAGACGATAATCAAAATAAAAGCAAAAGGCATAAACTGCTCAAGCATGGATGGCTTTTTTGCAGAATCTACAGCCTTTCCTGCAGAAGGAGTCACTGTTTGAGAGCTTTCAGCAGATATTTTTAAATCTGAATGAGGTTTTACTGAATGAGGTTTTACTGAATGAGGTTTTAATAGATGAAAAGGAAATTTTGGATGAGAAAACATAATAAGCACCTACGCAAAAAAAAATTGACGAACCCTTTATCTATATTGTTGATAAAGGTTCGTCAATTTTTTTTTAATACTTTACGATTAGACTACGGTCTGCAGTTAAGGCCAATTTCTTCTGCGAGTCTGTCTACTTCTGCCTCTTTACCTAGGCCAACCATTGAGGTCAAAGCAGTTTTAAGCGCTGTTGCAGAGCTGAGCCCTATGTCTAAACCCATTTTAATTTTCCCCGTAAGCACTTGATAATTCTCTTTAGCTTGAGCTCCCCAATTAACCACATTCTGAATCGCTAACCCTATAATAGTTGCGTCACCTTGTGAGAAAACGTCTTTTACTCCAAAAATAGCAAACACAAAATTGGCAAATGGATTGTTCATATTTCTCATTTCTTGAAGTGCTTGCCGATTCTTCACCATTGTTGAGTTTAGTGTCTGGCGAACAACTTTTCCTGTTTCTGATCTCACTCCCGACTGCTTTGCTTGAGCGAAAAAAACTGTAGCCATAGTTAACAAAATAATAACTGTATTCCTCATATTCTTTACTCCTTAAAAAGTTTACGTTTACTGCTTGGAAGAAATCTACAACACGAGAATCTAAAAATCTACAAAAAAAGAAACTTATGTAAATTTTACACTTCATTAAGCTTAAAAATCCTTAAAAATCTACAAATTTTGTTGCTAAAATTAAAAAACTCTGTTTTTCCTTTTAAAAGGAGCACCCCAAAAAGATATAGGAAAGTCTAAAATACACAAAAAAAGTATGATGGACGGGTCTTTAAAAACCCTTAAAAGAGGTTAAATTTTGACTTCTTATGCTCTGCTTATTTTTAGTTTCAAACAGCTATTTTAGAGATTTATCCTTCAGAGATTTGCCATTCGTGTTATGAGAGGTCGGGTTTTTTTATTTTCACTTCTCATTTGATCATTCCTTATTTAGAATATCCTCATATTTTAATTAAAAAGGTGTGTTGTGAAATGCTTAAGTTGAATCTATTTATTTTGTTTTTGATTTCTGCTTTTGTGATATCTTGTGAAATTCCCGAAAATACAGCCTCTCAACAAAGCAGTATTGTCGAGAGTGAAAAAAATTTGAACACACAGATGATTGAGCCAGTTGAAAAACAAAATATAGAAGACTTATTTGATCAAAGCGCAGTTTATGATGTTAAATATACGTATACTGTGAAAAGTTGTGAAGGCCTCCATAGTGAAAAGTTTAACGACTTGACTTTCGAGGTGCTTGGCCAAGTTGTTGTTTTGAATCAGGAACATATGATCATGACTCGACAGAAAACAGCATGTCCGCAGAAGGTGGGAGTTTATGCTCATTGGAATCCTGTAAATGATACACTTCAAGATATTCAAGGGGATTTTCTAATTGGTGATGTTCAAGATTGGAGTGAGAGTTATGGTCGTATCAATATCTCTGGAGGAAATTCGAATATAGGGATAGGGTTGTCTGGATATGTTCGAAATATAAAGATAGTCCACAAAGAAACAACTTGCACGATTGATGATTTAACGATTGATCATGGCTTGAAGGTGGAAAATATAAAAATTCAAAATGTTCTTTGTGAGGAACTACAAGAAGAACTTGCTCAAATTATTTCAACCTCAACATCTGAAGTGCTTTAAATTGAAGTTTGGGATTGGTTGCGAGGGAGGGATTTGAACCCCCGACCTCCGGGTTATGAGCCCGGCGAGCTACCAAACTGCTCCACCTCGCGATAATTCAATACGAATAAGAGTACAGATAAAATAACCTGTCAATCGATCTGTTACTTTTCTGAAAATATTCTGATAATATCATAAGGAAGTATGATTAAACTCAGAATATTTAGTACATTTTTTTTCGCCTTATCTTTGTATTATCCAAGCATAGGAAATACTTCAAACTCTCAATTCCAGCACAAAGCCAAAGCATCTTCTAAGGCCTACCTGATCAGCTCTGCTCAAGCAGCTCAAAAAGGCACTCGTATCGATGTGGGTCTTTATATTACTTTACCTCGAAAATGGTACACCTATTGGAAAAACCCTGGCGATATTGGTCAAGCTCCTCGAATCCAATGGAGAATCCCCTCTTCTTTAAAAAGAGGCTCTCTTCAATGGCCTGTCCCTCAAAGAATGAGCTACGATAGGTGGGTGAACTTCGGGTATTACAAACATGTTTTACTTAAAGCACCTTTATACATTCCCCACAACTATAATCAAAAAGAAATCAACATCCAAGCAAAAGCAGAATGGATTATTTGTCGATCGGTTTGCATACCATTTACTCAAAAAGTAGAATTAAGTATTCCAATTGAAAAGAAACAAAAAGATCACATCTCTCATTCTCGTTTATTTTCAAAATTTAAATATCCCAGCCACTCCTTCATGACTGGCCAGATTAAAAAAGTAAACGAGCATTATCAAGTTCATTTAACATCTAAAGATTCGATTCAGCTATTAGATTTCTTTCCTCATCATTTTTTACCTGCAAAGCCTCCCAATATAGAGAAACAATCTAAAAACTCTTACATTTTAAAATACAAAATAAAAGGAATGGAGAAAAATTTAGAAAAAATTTCAGCCTTGGTGGTTTATAAAAAAGATAAAGTGATTCAATCCCAAGAAGTTAACATTCAGCCAACTCTGCAATTCTCTTTACTTTTATTTTTATTATTCGCTTTTCTAGGTGGAGTGATCTTAAACCTTATGCCTTGTGTTCTTCCCGTTGTGTTTTTGAAATTTTATAGCACTCTTTCTACTCCAAAAAACCAATTGATAGCCTCTTCTTTCTCTTATTCACTAGGCATTATTGCATCATTTTTAGGATTAGCCCTGATTATTCAAACTTTAAAAAAAGGAAGCGAGCATATTGGCTGGGGTTTTCAAATGCAGTCCCCTTTATTTGTGACTTTTCTTATTTTTTTCTTTTCGTTTATAGCGCTCGGATTTTTGGGCTTGTTCTCTATTCCTCGATCTATATCTTCTCGAATAGATGATTCACATCATATGATAAAAAACTTCATTTCAGGATTTCTAGCTTCGACAGCCGCTTCACCATGCACAGCTCCCTTTATGGGAGCAGCTATAGGTTACGCTTTCGCACAATCTACTTTAGAAGTGATTTTAGTTTTTAGCGCTCTAGGATGGGGTATGGCTTCTCCTTATATTATTTTAAGTATTTTCCCTCACTGGTTGAAATACCTTCCCCAACCTGGAAAATGGAATCAAACCCTTAAAAAAGCTATGGCTATTCCTTTATTTGGTACGATTTTATGGTTGATTAATATTTTATCACATTTAGATGATAGTTGGATTTTGCCTATTATTTTATCTTTATCTGGATTTGCCTTTGCTTTTTGGCTGAAAAATAGCCTTTGGATTTCAAGAAAAGTATTCATTCTTTTATTTTCTTTTTCTACTTTCTTAGCACTTTTTCCTTCTTTATTTTCTAATACTCTTCATCAATCGGAATCTATGATGATGGAGCAAAAAGAAATTCCTTTTTCAACTTTAGCCTTTCATCAATCTTTAAGAAAAAATCAATCTTTACTTCTCTATTTCACAGCAGAGTGGTGTATTACTTGTAAAGTCAATGAATGGACGACTTTACGTCATCAAAAAGTGAAGAATTTTTTACATCAAAATAATATTTCTGTAATGAAAGGAGATTGGACTGCACGAGATCCTGAAATTTCTAAAATTCTTTTCCAATACGGAAGAGCAAGTGTTCCCTTTATGATTTTCTTTAAAGATCAACAAGAAGTGATACTCCCCACTTTACTCACACCAAAAATTTTCATAAACACATTAACTCCTTACTTGAAGAATGAATAACTACAATACCAAATCGAGAAATACAGTTTCTTAGTATTTTCAATTCTGAAGCAGAAATATAAACTCAACAGAAAGATTTTTTATTAATAAATAGATAAAGATGGAAATGTTTCAATAAGTTGCTGATTCCATTCTTTTTGAAGTTGATCTTGATCACATCGATAAAGTAAATGAATAGAAGATCCTGCATCCATAGTAATAAGAGGACCATCTTTATAGGATTTCCATAACCGATTCAAAAATTCGAGAACATTTATCACATGCTTTGTTCTATAAGAAAAAGAGGGGGAAGAAGTCTCAAATAGCTGATGCATATCTTCAGACTCTTCTTTAGTAATACGATAAAGAAGCTCCCATTGATCCTGATCCATAGCCTTTAAAAAATCATTCAGTCTTTGAGAAGCCCTATCTCTTCTGTCTTTAAACAGTGGACTTGATACCACTCTTTGATGAGCTTCAGAAGAAGAAACAGACTTGCTTTCAGAATGCACCACAAACACTTGATGAAGTAAATCGTCATACTTTAAGGACAACCCCTTAATATCTTCATCCCATAGACACCAAGGTGAAAAAAAAGATCGACAAGAAGAACCTGATCCTTCTTTGGAGATGAAAGCGAGCTCTTTATCACCTTTTTGCATGAAGTGAGGATATTCCTTTAATGAAAACTGATAAGTTGCATAAGTCAGTGCAGAAAAACTAGAAGCAGAGCTGGCAATACCAACACTTTTTGGAAAATTATTGGAAGAATAAACCGTATAATAACCTTCCAGTAAAAATATATTTTTAAGCTTCTTAAAAAAAGATAAAAATCTGTGTTGCTCATTGGTATTTAAAGATAAAGGCTTCCAACCCTTTTCTTTTAAAGGCTGCCATTGATCTTCAGAATGAGAATGAGCTTCTATTTTTACCCCTGTCATCAAATTTTTTAAAGTGTAGGAAAGAGATGGGTTTATCGGATCATTTTTGGAGATTGATTTTTTCCCCATATACTTAATTAAAGCAAGATTAGACGGACTCGTGTATATCATGAGTTTATTCCAATATAGAAGGGTCTGATGACGTACAAGAACAAAATAAATTAATATCTCCAAAAGCCTCCTCCACTCTAGAAACAGAAGGCCAAAACTTTTTCTGATTCAAATAAGACAGTGGATAACAGGCCTGTTTTTTAGTATAAGGAAAAGGCCATTCTTCCATAATTAAATCCTGCAATGTATGTGGAGCATTTTTTAAGACATTACTTTTAACATTCGATTTTTTATCTTCAATATCTTGAATCTCTTTTCGAATAGAAATAAGAGCATCACAAAACCGATCCAGCTCTTCTTTATCTTCACTTTCTGTAGGTTCAATCATCATAGTCCCTGCAACAGGCCAGTTCACAGTTGGAGCATGAAAACCATAATCCATTAATCTTTTAGCCACATCTGTTACAGTAATACCTGCCGAGTATTTGAATTTTCTCAAATCAATAATGCATTCGTGAGCCACACAATCATTTTTTCCTTTAAATAAGATACGGTAGTGAGACTCTAGTCTTTTCTTCATATAATTCGCATTCAAAATAGCCACTTGAGAAGCTTTCTTCAACCCTTCAAAACCCATCATTCGGATATAAGCCCACGGTATAGAAAGCACTCCCGCATTTCCAAAAGGTGAAGAACTCAGATTGAGTTTAGATTCCTCATTCCAGAAAAAATGAGAAGGTAAAAAAGGCTTCAATTTTTCCACCACTCCAATAGGGCCTGCTCCAGGACCTCCACCACCATGAGGGATACAAAATGTCTTATGTAGGTTGAGGTGGCCCGCATCCATTCCAAGTAAAGCCGGCTGACAAAGCCCTGTTAAAGCATTCATATTCGCTCCATCAAAATAAACAAGACCTCCATGTTCATGCACTGTTTGACATATCTGAGAGACATCCTCTTCAAAAATTCCACAGGTGGAAGGATAGGTGAGCATCAGGCTGGATAAATACCTAGAATGTTCTTGAAGTTTCTTTTTTAAATCTTTGATATTAATACTGCCATCATTATCACAATTAACAGTGACTATTTGAAGTCCTGCTACTCTTGCACTTGCAGGATTTGTTCCATGAGCAGAAGAAGGAATCAGACAAATATGTCGAGAGCCTTCACCAATACTTTCATGATATCGACGAAAAGTCATAAGCCCCGCGTACTCTCCTTGAGATCCTGCATTAGGCTGCAAACAAAACGTCTTAAATCCTGTAATCTCACATAGAAAATCCTCAAGCTCTTTGAAAATCTCTAAACTTCCTGAAACTTGTTCATGAGGGCAAAAAGGATGAATATCGGAAAACCCCTTCCATGTCATAGATTGCAACTCGGTCACAGCGTTGAGTTTCATTGTACAAGAACCTAAAGGAATCATAGAGTGGGTGAGTGTAAGATCCTTATTTTGTAAAGAATAAATATATCGAACAAGGTTTGTTTCAGAATGATATTTATGAAAAACTTCATGAGTTAGATAAGAGCTTTTTCGAATCAAAGAGGCAGGTAAACCATATTCTTGAGATACAGCAACAGGAGAGGAAGAAGAACTTATTTTTTGGAATAGTTTTATTAATTCATCCATATCCTTTTGACCTTCACCTACAGAAATATTGACCACATTTTTATTATAGCCGAGGTTGATTCCTTGAGCTTCTGTCAAAATTTTAATTTTATCTTTTTGTTCTTTTTTGAGACTTAAACTCAGAGTATCAAAGAAATAAGGGAAGATAGAAAAACCCATTTTTGCTAAATGACAATAAAGGTAGCAAGTTTGCTCATGAACACCTTTTGCAATTTTCCTAAGCCCTTCAGGACCATGATAGACAGCGTACATAGAAACCAATACAGCAGGCAGCACCTGTGAAGTACAAATATTACTGGTTGCTCGCTCTCTTCGAATATGCTGTTCTCGTGTTTGTAAAGCCAAGCGAAGCGCTGAATGACCATGGCGATCTTTAGATACACCAACAATACGACCTGGAATATGAGAAGCAAACTCTTTTCGGGTTGCCAAGAAAGCAGCATGAGGCCCACCGTAAAAAAGAGGAAGCCCTATTCGCCCAGCCGATCCCACAACAACATCAGCTCTCCATTCTCCTGGAGGCTGCAATAAACAAGAAGCCAGTAAATCAGAAGACACCAAAATAAGAATATTTTTCTTTTTCCACTTTTGAACACGATCTTTCATATCTACTAAAGAGCCATCTCCAAAAGGATATTGAAAGAACACAGCAAAAACATCCTCAGAAGGCTCGTCTTTTAAAAAAGATCCTTTTTGAATTTTTATTCCTAAAGAATTCATACGAGTTTCTAAAACAGAAAATGTTTGAGGCCATATATTATCATCTACAAATACTGTTTTTTTCTCTGTCTCATGAATCCTCAATGCCATAATAACAGACTCTGCAGCTGCACTTCCCTCATCTAAAAGAGAAGCATTTGCTAAATCCATTCCCGTTAAATCACTGATTAAAGTTTGATAGTTCAATAAAGCTTCCAGCCGACCTTGTGCAAGCTCCGATTGATAAGGAGTATAAGCAGTATACCAAACTGGATTTTTAATAATATGTCTATTCGTTACACTCAGAGGAAGACATTCAAAAAACCCTTGTCCAATATAATTTTTAAAAACTTTGTTTTTTTGAACAAGACCTCTTAAGTGATGAATAAGCTGATGTTCAGACAAAGGATGAGGTAAATTTAGATTTTTTACATTCAAAATTTCAGAAGGAACACTTTTTCGCATAAAGTCATCTAAATTTTTTGCAGAAAAACCTTGAAGCATAGAAGAAATATCCTCTTCACGAGGACCTATATGTCGATCAACGAATCTTAACTCTTCCATTTTAACCTTTTCTTGTCTTTTAGAGACTTAAAAACAAAAATATGATAAGAAAGCTTTTCTATCAAGACTAAAAGAGATTAAAATAAAATGATGAATATTCTCATGACAGGAGCCACTGGGCTTGTAGGATTTTCACTGGCTGAGCAGCTTTATAAAAGAAATCATAAAATTACATGCTTAGTCAGAAAAAAGATCAAACACTCCTTTTTCCATCAGTGTTATGAATGGAAATCCGTAGAATCCCCTCCACCTGAAAAAGCTTTTGAAAATATTTCCTGCATCATTAACCTTGCAGGCGAGCCTATTATGAATAAAAGATGGACTCTTCAGCAAAAACAAAAATTACAAGATTCAAGGATTCTACTGACCAATCAACTGGTGAACACTGCTCAAAAATTCTCCACTATTCACACATTAATTAATGCTTCTGCCGTTGGATATTATGGAGATCGACAAAGCGAAATATTAAATGAGGACTCCCCTTTCGGAAGAGGTTTTATTCCTCAGCTCTGTGTCCATTGGGAGCAAAGTGCTTTAAATTTTAAAGGACGAACTGTGGTGTTGCGGTTTGGTCATGTGCTTTCTGGTTCTGGTGGATTTCTAAAAAAAATAGCTCCTATTTTTAAATGGTGTTTAGGCGGCACATTATCAGATGGAGCTCAGTGGATGAGTTGGATTCATATTCATGATCTTCATCGCATCATTATTGAAGCTGTAGAGAACAATCATTGGAAAGGGGTCATGAATGCAACATCTCTTCACCCTGTGACGAACATAGCATTTACAAAAGTACTCGCTCAAGTTTTGAAACGACCTGCTCCTTGGGTGATTCCAAAATGGGCTCTTGATTTTCGATTTGGTGAAATGAGCAAAATAATCACAAGCAGCCAACGTGTATTTCCGCTTCGAGTGCAGAAAAATGGTTTTATTTTTCGATATTCAAAGTTGGATCAAGCTTTAGATCAAATTTACAAAAATTAAACATCTTTGAGTTTTTTGATTTTCTCCCACGAAACATCGTTTCGACCAAAATGGCCATAGGTTGCTGTTTTTCTATAGATAGGTTTCAGTAGATCGAGTTCTTCAATAATGCCAGAAGGAGATAAATCCCAGTTTTGATTAATAATCTTATAAAGATGTTCTATGGGTACACAAGCAGTTCCATAATCTTGAATATAAAGACTCACAGGTTCTGCCCTACCGATAGCGTAAGAGATTTGTATGAGGCATTTCGAGAGCAAATTTTGCGCGACAAGATTTTTAGCAATATGACGAGCGATATAAGCAGCCGATCGATCTACTTTAGAAGGATCTTTTCCAGAAAAACAGCCTCCTCCATGAGATCCATGCCCTCCATAAGAGTCCACAATAATTTTACGACCTGTAAGTCCTATATCTGCTTCTGGACCGCCAATAATAAATTGGCCGCCTGGATTAATGATGTACTCCGTAGATTTCAAAAATTTTTTCGGAATATTTTTCTTAATCAACTCCTCGATGATAAACTCTTTCAATTTATCTAGTGTGATATCGGGAGAGTGTTGAGTAGAAATCACCACATGAGAAACAGAATCTATTTTCCCATCCTTATATCGAACACTGACTTGACTTTTAGAGTCTGGCCATAAAAAATCACATTCAGATTTTCTGAGTCGAGCTAGATCTTTCATCAGCTGATGAGAGAGTGAAATACTCAAAGGTAAAAAATCTTTAGTTTCGTCTACAGCATATCCAAAAATAATCCCCTGATCTCCTGCTCCTTGTTTTTTACCAAATCCTACAGCTTTACTAATATCAGGGCTTTGTTGATTAATAGTTGTTAAAACAGAACAAGATTTATAATCCAAACCTTTTTTTGCATGGTTATATCCAATATCTTTTAAAACAGTTTTAGCACTCCCTGCAATATCTACATAACATTGAGCATTCACTTCACCTGAAACCACTACCAAACCTGGAGCTAAAAGAGTCTCACAGGCCACACGGCTTTTAGGATCTTGTACTAAAAAAGAATCTAAAATAGCATCACTGATTTGATCGGCTATTTTATCCGGATGCCCTTCTGAGACAGATTCACTTGTAAATATGTACTCAGACATATTAATCTCCTTTGATGAGCTTTCGTGCCGAAGCATTAGGAAACCCTACTTCTTCTCGAATTCGAGCCACTTGTTTTCTTGAAAGTTCTAAACCTTCTTTTTCTTTTAAAACTTCTGATATACTTATATCTGATAAAACTTCTTTTTCATTTCGAATGATGCCTTTTACCAATAAACGGACCAAGTGTACACTCAGTCTTTCACCTTTGTGATTAAGATAACTCATCCCAAAGAAATACTTCAATTCAAAAATACCCTGAGGCGTATGAATATATTTATTAGTCGTCAATCGGCTCACAGTAGAAATATGAAATCCAAGCCTTTCTGCAGCCTCCTTAAGAAGCAGAGGATGTAAAAATCGAACTCCTTTATCGAAGAAAGGAGACTGCTCATTAACAAGAAGTTCTCCAATGAGAGCTAAAGAATGTTTTCTTTGATTGAGTGCACGAATAAATATTAAAGCTTTCTTCATTTTTTCCATGATATATTTTCTAGCTTCAGGATCTTTAGATTTTTTTTTCATCTTATTCAAAAAGCGAGAGTAATGCGAGGAAATATGTATTTGAGGAATATTATCTTCGTTGAGAACAGCTTCATAAGATCCATCTTCTTTTTTTTGAATACGAATATCAGGCACGACATATTCGGTTTCTTCAGATTGAAAGATATGACCTGGATTAGGTGAAAACATAGCTATTCTCTTCGCTATATTTTTAACTTCTTCTACAGACAAGCTCATAGCCTGTGCTATTTTTGAGTATTGATGACGAGATAAATCGTCCCAATGAGATTGTATCACCTTAAGTATATTCTGATTCTGAGGAATCCTGAGAGCTTGAAGATAGATGCATTCTTTAACATCACGAGATCCCACTCCAGGCGGATCCAACTCGTGCATATCTTTAAGTAATTCTTTAAGAAGCTTTAAATCAACATTCCATTTTTTTGCTAATGTTTGTAATTCTGTTGTTAAATAACCTCTTTCATCTAACTCATTTACGAACTGATAAAGAATTTTTTCTTCTTCCGCACTAAAACCCGAGTAATTAATTTGTTCAATCAAATGATCTCTTAAATTCTCTGTAGTTGGAATATGTCTTTCGTAAAATTTTTCAGGAGTTTCTCTCGAAGACATATTTTGTACGTTCGTGGCTGTGTATTGAGTCCACTCTAAGTATTCTTTTTCTTGCTCTTCAAAAGGAGTGAGATCATCTAGTGTGTCTCCTTTTTCCTCGAGTACGGGGTTATCGACTAGTTCATTCTGAACAGCTTTTTCAAGTTCGATAATATTAAGACTCATCAATCCAATAGTTTGAAGCATCTGTGGAGTGAGGTTCAGCTTCTGAGCGAGTTGTGGAATAATTTTAAAATCCATATCTATTTTCCCGTACAAAATGTGAAACTCAACCTCTAGTAAGTGACATGATGAGCATCGGATTCATGTCCTCTTGGATCTTTTTCAGGAAGTGCTGAATATTTACCAAAAAATCTCACAATAGAATAGACAAACACACCCAAAAACCCAATAAAAAATCCCATGTCCAACAAACCCCAATAAAGTTTTTCTTCCGAATAAGAAGGGTAAACCAGCCAGTAAACATCCACATATTGCATAATCAAAATCAATATACAAATCACACTCACTGCCTTATAATGTCTTTTGACCCAGCGAGGTAATAAACAAACAAATGGAACTGCAAACTTAAACACCACCAAAGACAAGGAGACCCACATCCAAGGCTCTTTAGATCGAGGAATGTAAAAAGTCGTCTCCTCTGGAAGGTTTGCATACCAAATCAACATATACTGACTAAAAGCAATATAAGCCCAAAATAAAGTCATTCCCATTAGAAACTTTCCTAAATCATGCAAGTGATCACTGCTCACACGACCACCGGAACGAGGAATAAAATAAACAGTCATTAAAATAAGAACAGCTAAAACAGACTGAAAAGCTCCAGCAAAGGTGTATACTCCAAAGATAGTAGAAAACCAATGAGCATCTAAACTCATCAATAAATCTACACTTAAAAAAGAAAACGATATAACAAAAAAGAATAAAAATGCGATAGAATAACGAACCAATTTTTGTGTCCAACGAACGTCTCCATCTCGATCCTGCAAAGAAGAAAGACGAACAAACTGATGAGCAAAAAATAACCATCCGCCAAAAAACACTGCCAATCGAATTAAGAAGAACGGAATATTCAGATAAGCTGCTTTCCCCTTCAATATCGGATCTTGTAAAACGTGATCCTTATGAAACCACTCAAACAAATAAGGCCCATAATAGATTAAAGGCACCAGTAAAATGGAGGCAAAAATGAGATAGGGAGTTAAACTTTCTATCAAACGACGAATGTTAACACTCCAACCTGCACTGCTCGCATACTGAATGGATAAGAAAAACAAAGCTCCCAGAGAAATGAATAAAAAATAAACAAAGGGAACAAGATAAGCAAATGCAGCTCTTCTAGGATCTGTTAAAAATAAACTGGCGAATAGAGTCACTCCACCTGTGCCCATAAAAACAAAGCACAACTTTCTAAGATAATTTGGAAAAGTCAGTCTATTTTGAATCATAAAGGCGCCGCCTTTTGTAAAGAACGAATATAATTAATAAGAGCCCAACGTTCCTTATCCTTTCGCACTTGCATGCGATAAGAACCCATCAAACCCTGACCTTCATGAATAATATGATACATTTGAGCATCCGTCATTTCTCGCACTTTCTTGGTGAGTAAAGAAGGAGGAAGAACAATCATAGTATTCTTCATTGCACTTTGACCGTCTCCTTTTTCACCATGACAATAAATACAAGCTTTTTGATAATTTTTTTTCCCTGTTAAAAGCAAATCTGCAGAGTATTGATTCTGATAAGGATTTTTTAAATTCTTGATCGCTTCCTCCAAAGAATCCTTGTAAGGGTAATATTCCCTATTTAAAGCATAAGCACCTTCAGGAGGTGTTCGCACTCCTATATCTCCCTCTTTCCTTTGAGCTTTTATTGCAGGCTGCTTCATCATATTTTGAATCCACTCCACATTCGTACGATCTTTTCCTGCCGTACAGCCTGTAATTCCACTGATAAAAAAGATAAAAAAGATTAAAAAATATATAATAAATATTTTTAATATCATCATTTAAAAAATCCCCACTGTAACTTGATTCGACTCTAACTCATCAAAAGTTTTTCTAATATCACCCTCTGAATCCAAAGGACAAAACAAAGCAAACTTATGGCTTGTTAAATCTGGATCCAAAATGGGAGGATTAATACGAGGTAAATCACAAGCATAAAAAAGAGCTATCACACTTGTTAAAGCACCAAATAATATTGTGCACTCAAAAATAATAGGAATAAAAGCAGGTAAAGAGAAAAAAGGTTTCCCTCCAATCACCAAAGGCCAACTCACCACAGAGGTATACCATGTTAAAGCCAAACCTGCAAACAAACCTAAAAGACCAAAAATAAAAGTCACCCAAGGAATCCAAGATTTTTTGATATTCAATATCTCTTCCAAGCCATGCACAGGATAAGGGGTAATTGCATCCACACCCCTCACATCCCGAATTTTTTGAGCTGCTTTCAAAAAAGATTTCTCATCGTCAAAAAAAGCTGCAACAACCTCTTGAGGAGGAGCTGAATCTCTCAACAAAATCTGAATAAAGTTTTTAATCTTTGGATTCATTCGTGCTCCTATGGGAGTGTCCATAGCTTTGTGCAACAGGTTTCACCTCAGCAATGGAAATCGCAGGTAAAGTCCTCATATAAATTAAAAATAAAGTGAAAAACATTCCAAAACTTCCTATCAACGTACCAAAATCATAAAAAGTCATATTAAAATCACCCCAGTTAGCAGGTAAAAAATCTCGATGCAAAGAAGTCACAACAATCACATATCTTTCAAACCACATACCCACATTAACCAAGATGGCAATAACAAACATCACGGGAATAGATCGACGAAACTTTTTGATCCAAAAAAGTTGAGGAAAGATCACATTGCACGAAAACATAATCCAATAAGACCAACCGTAAGGTCCAGTCACCCGATTTTTAAAAGCAAACTGCTCATAAGGAGAACCAGAATACCAAGCAATAAACAACTCTGATAGATACGCATAACCCACAAGCAGACTCGTCAGCATAATAATTTTGTTCATTGCTTCCATATGATTCAAAGTAATGTAATCTTTAAAATGAGGCACGAAGACACGAACCAAACACATCAAAGTCACTACCATGCCAAAACCGGAAAAAATTGCTCCAGCGACAAAGTAAGGGGGAAATATAGTCGTATGCCAACCTGGAAGGCTTGCCGCTGCAAAGTCAAAAGAAATCACACTATGAACAGACAGCACCAGTGGAGCAGATAAAGCTGCCAAAAGCATATAAGTCATCTCATAATGACTCCAGTGTCGAGCTGTTCCCCTCCAGCCTAAAGATAAAGCACCGTAAACAAATTTTCTAATTTTATTTTTTGCTCGATCTCTTAATGTTGCTAAATCTGGAACCATACCTATATACCAAAAAACTATAGACACTGTTGCATAAGTCGAAATTGCAAAAACATCCCACACTAAAGGAGAACGAAAATTCACCCACAAAGGTCCTCTTTGATTTGGGTAAGGCAACAGCCAGTATGCCAACCAAGGGCGACCTGTGTGCAATATTGGAAAAAGAGCAGCTGTCATTACTGCAAAAACGGTCATCGCCTCAGCTGTTCGTGCAATGGAAGTCCTCCACTTCTGCCTAAATAAAAATAAGATAGCAGAAATTAAAGTTCCGGCGTGCCCAATACCAATCCAAAAAACCAAATTGATAATATCTACACCCCAACCTACAGGATGATTCACAGCCATTAAACCCATACCCACAAAAACTATTGTGGACATCACAAAAAGATAAAATAAAAGTAAAGTCTTAGAAGCAAGCAGCCCAATAAAATAACGAGCTCCAGGTACTTTCTCCGTCAAAGAACTGATATCATCCGAAATTTTTTTCAGAGTTTTATGGCCTACAATCAACTGAGGTCTTTTTAATAATTCTTTTTGAGTTTCATTCATGAACGTCCCTTAGAAGAACGATCCAAATAATCACTATCACAGTTTTTAATTTTTGTTTTGTATTTCACAGAAGGTTTTGTATTTAACTCTTCCAATAAAGAATAGGCATTTTTATCTTCAAATGCTTTATGCACTTGAGATGTTTTATCATTCAAATCTCCAAAAACAATAGCTCGTGCAGGACAAGACTGCTGACATGCTGTTTGTATATCTCCGTCCTTTAAAATCTTTCCATCCAAACGAGCCTTTAATTGCTTTGATCGAACACGATGAATACAGAAAGTACACTTCTCCATAACACCTCGAGAACGTACGGTCACATCAGGATTTAAAGCTCCTTTTAAATTCCCCTTATGTTTGTCTGAATAATTAAACCAGTTAAATCTTCTCACCTTGTAAGGACAGTTATTTGAACAATATCTTGTTCCCACACAACGATTATAAATCATATCATTTGTTCCTTGATCACTATGAACCGTAGCCGAAACGGGACAAACTGTTTCACAAGGAGCATTATCACAATGCATGCACACAACAGGTTGATGCACTACACTTCGAAGATCATCTTCTTCACCATTGTAGTAACGATCGATACGTATCCAGTGCATCTCTCTTCCTTCAAGGACGTATTTTTTACCCACAACTGGAATATTATTTTCGGACTGACAAGCAACAACGCACGCACCACAACCCGTGCAAGAATTTAAATCAATCACCATACCCCATTTTTCGTTAGGATATTTATGCTCTGACCATAAACTAAATACTTTATGACGATGAATTCCCGAAGAAGGATTTTTTAAATATTTTTGCAAAGTCGTTTCCACGACAATCTGACGGCCTTCCATGGAGTGATGACCTTGAACAACAGCTAAGGGAAGTTTTTTTCTTGTAATCTTTAAAGAAACAAAAGAAGAATCTCTTAAAAAAGGATAGGCATTCACACCCACTTCATTGGCTATTTCTCCAGCTCCCTTTCTTCCATAACCTAAAGCTAAACCTAAAACTCCAGCACTTTGACCTGGCTGAATATGAACAGGGACTTCTATGATATGAGTACTTTGAACTTGGACCACTTGTCCTTCGCTCACAGAAAGACTCCTTGCATCTGAAGGAGAAATACAAAGATAATTATCCCAGCAAATTTTTGTCACTGGATCGGGGAATTCCTGCAACCATGAAACATTAGCCAGACGACCCTCTCTTAAACCTACTGTCTGATAGAGTGCCAACTCCCACTTTCCATCTTTTAATGAAGATGGCTTTGTAATTTTAATTTTTCTCAGTAATGACAAATCAAAAGATTGTTTTGAAACTGAGTGCACTTGTTTCTGGTAAAAACCATGTTGTAATAAATGTTTCCAAGAAATACCTTTTTGCGCCATAGCTTTTTTTAAGTATTCATACCAAGAATGTGCATTTTTTAAACGATTAGGACCTCGAGAATCAAATCGAGCCCAAACAATTAAACTATCCTCAAATGTTCGACTCTCAATCAAAGGACGAATCGTGGGCTGTTGAATACTATATAACCCTTTTTGAAATTCCCAAACTCCCCACTTTTCTAAATCATGGTGATCTGGAATAATATAATGACTGAGCTGAGCCGTCTCATCCATACGATCTCCTGTGTAAATCACCAACTCAGCCTGACGAAGAGCTTGAGTCAGCCTCTCGATATTCGGATAAGAATACAAAGGGTTCACACGATGAATGATGACATTTTTTATTTTTCCACTTTCTAACTGTGAAACTAAAGCATCTACAGAAGGTTTTGATTCACTCCAAGCTGTATAATGATTTTTGTCATTAATAACAAACCGATCATTTTCCAAAAGATCATTAATAAAATTAGCTAGAACATAAACCTCATAACTTTCCTCATTGGAGGAATCCGCTAGCACCACACCTCGACCTTTATGTTTTAAAAGTTCACGGGCTGTCTCACGAATTGCTTTTTCTTCTTTCAAAGAAACCCTCTTGGAACTTAAAGATTTTCTGACATTTGGCAGGCGACCCGTCACAGATAAAATTTCATCTATCATAGTAAGCAACACCATTGCACCCTCAGAAGGACGAACAACATAACGAGTATCTGCATTAGTCCCTGTTAAAGAAAGCAAAGACTCAAACACCACTAAACGGCTCATTTTTTTATTCGGTTTTCGTGATATAGAAAATTTTCTCAAATGCTCTGTCGGAGACAAAAAAGTTCCCAAGAAATCACAATGAACAGAGACAATCATCTCTGCCTGATTCAAATCATAACTCGGAATCATACGAGATGTTTGAAAACTATCTTTTTGAGCCTGAGCGCAGGCTCCTAGACCTTTTGTATCCCATACAAAATGAGAAACTTCATAAGCTTTAGAAAAATCCTGAATAATATCCAAGGAAGCAGGTGATGGAAAATAATCCGTAAGCAACGCTGTCTTTCCACTCTGAAGTTGATTCACTACTTCGGCATCCAACTCATCGAAAGAAGCACGAATCGTTTCTTTATTAGTTTTTTTCTCATTGAACAAATTTCTATAAGGAGTTTTTAATCTTTCTGGATCATAAAGCTCCAACAAATGAGCATGAGCACGAGCCGACATTCCACCACGATTGATCGGATGTTTTGAATGACCATCCACTTTAATAGGACGACCCTCTCTTGTCTGCACAATGAGACCAAACCCTTCACCACCATCATAGTAAGAAGAGGCATAGTAATTCGAAACTCCAGGAACCTGATCCTCAGGACGGATCACATGAGGAATAATAGTCTCAGCGGGTCTTCTCAGACAACTTAAGGAAGTTAAAGCTAAACTAGCACCCATGAGCTTTAAAAATTCTCTACGATCCCATTCTCCGCTTTCTGGTTCAAAAGGAGGGGTCACAAATTCAGACTGAGCCAAATCTTTAAAAGACCTTTCTTCTCTCCATTGCTCCAAACTCATCCAATATTTATTTTTCTTATCTTTATCTTCCATTTTTTTTACCTCTTTCATTAGTAATGACAAGTGCTACATTGAGTCAACCAATCCTTATTCTCTTCCTGTCTATGACATTGAATACACCAACCCATAGATAAACTTTCTTTTTGTATCACCACGCTCATCCTTTCCACCGAACCATGACAAGTTTGACAACTCTGACGAACAGCCTGAGACCCTCCATTCCTTTGTGATAAGGTTTGAACATGAGGAGCATGATTAAATCGCACAAAATCTGGAAGCAAGTGCACCTTTTTCCATTGCACAGGTTCTCCTTTATCATAGGCCTGCCTTAGCTGTTTCAACCAAGGACTTTGCAATTTAATATTTAAATGACAATTCATACACACATTCAAACTTGGAATAGAAGCATGTGCGCTCTCCTCTACTGCTGTATGACAATACCGACAATCCATCTGATACTGACCCGCATGCAATTGATGAGAAAAAGGAATAGGCTGAGTCGGCTGATAGCCCTCGTTATAACCTAGAGTCACCTCATTATATGAAATGAAATAAATGAACCCGCAAATGGCCAACAAAATGAAAAAAACAGCAGCAAGCCCTGTTAACTTTCGATTCCAATATTTTTGAAACATAAAAAATCCTATTTCAACATCATACCAATATCATTCTGAAGTGAAAGTTATTTATGATCTTTTTTCTTCCATGCGATCCACACCAACAATAAGTGCAAAACTACGAAAAATAAAACATAACTAAGTCCACCTTGACCAAAGCCGTACGAATGTAACCCTTTTCCTAATACAAAATTGACCCCATACCAAGCCATAACTATAAAGAAAAAGCAACAAACAGAACCAATAACTAAACCAAACTCACGCACCCATCCTTGAAGGCGAGCATGAACTAGAGCTAGATATCCTAATAAACTCACAAGCGCCCACACTTCTTTTGGATCCCAACCCCAAAATCGTCCCCAAGAATAATCTGCCCAAATCGCACCTAAAATAGTGCCTAAAGCTAGAAACAAAATGCCTATTTGCAATAATTTATTTAAAAACCAATAGTATATTTTTTTAGGTTTAGATTTTCCAAACAAAAATTGAAAGATTAAAAAATCAGACAATATAAACGCAAGAAAGAAAGCTGCATAAGACATTGTAATTACAAGGACATGAGTGCTTAACCAGAAGTTAGAACGCAACACGGCTTCTAAAGGCTCCATTCGACCATCTAAAATAGAAGAGGTGTCTGCCAAAAAAAGACAAAGAAAAGAACCAACTGCACCTAGTATCAAAGGAAAGCGAGTCTTCTTTATCAAAGAAAAAATCAAAGCAAATATCAAAGCAGACCACGGCACCCATAACATCGTCTCAAACATATTGGAAACTGGAGGTCGAGACATAATGTAGCATCTTAAGATTATTCCGTAAGTATGCAAAATAAAAGCACTTATAAAAGGAGTAAAAAATAATAAACTTTGATACTTTGGAAATAAAATCCCCAAGCCAAAAAGCAGAACACTACATAAATAAAAGACCCAACTCCAACGAAACGGCTGCAGTGAGTTGTACTGCAATTCCGCTTTCATTTTGCCCTCATGAACATGAGCCTGAGAAATTTCACGCCAATTTTGAACGGATGTTTCAAATAATTTACTGTGAGATTCTAATATAAATTTTGAGTAGCCTTTAAGAAGCTGAAAAAAACTTTCCTGCTGGGCACTGGACATTTCTACAATAGAAAGCCACTTACTAGGTTGAGGAAACCAAAATGGCGCATTCCCCGTCTTAATGGCATGATAAAGAGAAACTTGAGATTCTAATTTTTCAATAGCCTGAAAATAAGAACTGAGCTTTTCTTTTTGTTCTCTTCGACTGTGAAGCTCCTTCACTTCCCTTTTAAAATCCTTATTGGACAATAACTCTTGAGGACTAAAATGAGAGCGAGACGTATCTAAACTTAAAGCTTTTTTAACCTGCGCTTTTTGAATCCAAACTAAAGGCTTTTTATCCCAATAATCAGGAACCAAGAGCCATGTCATCACAAGATGCACACTATGAGAAGGATTTTTTCCCATAATATGATAGACAGATTCTCGGGCAAAAGTATCTAAAGGTTTCACTCTCCCTCTATCTTGTACGGGAAGAGATTTTAAAGCTTGAGTCAACAAGACGTCTTGTTTTTGATCAATAGCTTGAATGATATTCAGAGTGGTTTCATTAGAATAACAAAATGAACTTCCAAATACTCCAAACAAGAATAAAAAAACACGCATACATGAAAATAATCTATACATCCTACTCACACTTCACTTTCCAATCGAAATATAAAATAAAGAAAAATCAATAGCAACTTAGAATTTTTCTCTTCTGAGATAAAACAATGCAAAAATACCCAAAACAATCAGAAAACTTCCTAAGTACTTAACCCAGCGCCCTGGATCTCTATTGACAGCTAAAATAGAAGCTTGAATTTTTCCATTATCGTCTTCCTCAAAACTAGATTGGTAAAAAGTCCAACCTTTATACATCAAAGGTTCATTCATAGAAATAGTTATTTTTTTTTGACCATCCACCATCACTACACTTTCATATTCCTTAGCCCTTGTACTCCCCATATATCTTTGTATTTTAAAGTCCAACAATTGAATAAAAGACCCAATATTTCTTCTCTGATTCATATAACCCACAGTGTACACTAAGTCTTTAGAATAAAAAGACAGAAAGGAATTGAGAGGCATCCACTTCTCTTGATTTGCAAATTCCACTTGAATCACAGATACACTGTTCTCCTGAGAAGATTTTAAAGGAATCCATTCGTAAATTCTTTCTGCAGGATAAAAATCCAATATTTGAAATTTTAAATCCATCCATCCTGTTTCAATCTGCTGACCCTTTTTTAAAAAACCGCTTTTTTGAATCTTATTTTCTCGAACCAAGTGGTACATCACTTCTTTTTTATTCTGAGGAATTAAAATTAATTCGTTCTTCTCTTGAGGTTTATAAGAAGATGTTCCTAAAACGATATGAGTCAATCCCACAGGATTTTTGATGTAAGGTTGTTTTTTCATTTTATAAATACTTTCTGAAATTTGAGCCTGAGAACCCATAAGTGTAAAACTCAGAAACCACCCTGAATTTTCCTTAGGTGAATACACAACCTTTTGTAAGGCATAAGGACGGTAGTCTGTAATACGCATTTCTTGTGCCCCTAAAGGAATAATATAGGGATTTTTTTTGGAAGGAGGTCGAATAATAAATCGAGGAGCGTCTCGATAAATTTCCCGAATATTATTGCCATCAAAAGAAGAATAAATGCTTAAAATTTTAGAAGGTAAAATAATAGACTGACTTTTTTCATTCACTTCAAGCCGCATACTCCCATCCACACCCAGCTCTTGAGTCATCATAGATCCCACAATCATTAACAAAATACCAAAGTGAGCGCTAATAAAAGAAATATGTTTTTTTTTCCAAGGCCAACGATGAACTAAAACAGCAATCAAATTAATAGAAAGTGAAGTGAGCGCCAGCTTCATATAAAAAGATCGATAAACCCACTCTTGCGCATGCTCTAAGTCATAGTAAGACTCTACAAATGTTCCTATAGCAGATATCAAAGCCAACATAACTAAATTAATCACAGCAAGCTTTAAAGAAGCTAAAAACTGTAATACTTTTTCTATTTTTTGAACCCAACGGCTACCAAAGCTCATACCTATTTCCAATGTTTTTAGAACACAAACAAATCACCACTGCTGATACTCAGCTCGATCACCTAACTCTTCTTCAATACGAAGCAAACGATTGTACTTTGCCGTTCTCTCTCCTCGACTCACACTTCCTGTTTTAATCTGCTCACAACAAAATGCTAAAGAAAGATCAGCAATAGCTGTATCCTCCGTTTCCCCACTTCGATGAGATAAAATACAACGATATTGAAAGCGATGAGCTAATTGAACTGCTTGATAAGTCTCACTCACCGTACCGATTTGATTCAGCTTCACCAACAAAGCATTTGCGATCTTTTGATCAATCCCTTTTTGCAGTCGCTTCACATTAGTCACAAAAAGATCATCCCCAACAATTTGTAAATTCATACCTTGATTTTGAGTCCACTTCTTCCAGTCCTCCCAAGCTTCCTCATCTAAACCATCCTCAATACTCAAAATAGGATACTTTTTTATCCACATATCATAAATCTCTATCAAATTCTGTGCATTTATTGTTTGATTCTCCCATATGTAACTTCCATCTTTATAAAAAGAAGAAGCCGCCACATCTAATGCCAGTGAAACCTGCTTTCCTGCTTGATAGCCCGCTTTTTCAATAGCATACAAAAGAACTTTCAAAGCTTCTTCATTAGATTTTAAAGAAGGAGCAACTCCCCCTTCATCTCCTACAGCTACACTGTGATTTTTACTTTTTAAATAAGATTTTAAAGTATGAAAAATTTCTGCACTTGCTCTTAGAGCCTCACGGAATGAAGAAAACCCATGAGGAACAATCATAAACTCTTGAACATCAAGGTTGTTATTTGCATGCACTCCGCCATTTAATAAATTGATCAAAGGAATAGGCAACTTGTAAGAAGGACTAAAAAAAGAATACAGAGGTTTATTTTGAATTCGTGCCAAAAGCTTCATGCATGACAAGGAAACTCCTAAAAGAGCATTAGCTCCCAACTTGCTCTTATTTTCTGTTCCATCCCACTCGATGAGTTTTTGATCCAACTGCTCCAAAGACTGCAATGATTCGCCTTTCAATTTTTGGGAGAGTTCATTCACACTTTGACAAGCCTTTAAAAGACCTTTACCAAAAAATCTTTTGACATCACCATCTCGTAATTCATGAGCCTCATATTTTCCTGTCGAGGCGCCCGAAGGAACTAGAGCCGAAGCTTTTATTCCATCATTCGTTATTACTTCCACTTCAAGGGCAGGCTGCCCCCTACTGTCTAAAAGCTCTCGCCCGCATACTTTATTAATCTGAATCATGACACATATCTCTCATTTGACTCATACATTGACATAAGCTGGTGATCTTATTCTGAAAAGATTTTTCTTTGTCCTGATATTTTTTGACATGACTTAAAATTTGCTCCATTTCATTACAAAGTTGAAGCATTCGATCTTTTTGAACTTGAAAAGACTGCACCTTTTGGTTTTTTTCCTCTAAAATTCTTCTTTGCTTCAAGTATTCTTTTTCTAAAGAAAGAACTGAGCTTTTTAATTTTCTAAACAAGTCCGGAGAAAATTCTGATTCTTTTTCAAAAAAAAGAGAAAGTTGCCCATAAGGGGTATAGTGAATCTGCACTCGACGATCTTTCCATAAAACTTCCGATTGCTCCTCCACACTGTAAGCTGGCAAAACCTCTAATACAGCCCTTAAATAACTCACAAGATAAGGGTAATCTTTATCCGATAAGTTACATTCAAAAGTTATCTTGTTATTAATGTTTTGGAATTTTTGAATAGAAAAAGGAGTTATAAACCATTGCATGATATCTTCGATTTTTTCATACACATTAAAAATCGGACTCAATTTTAAAACAGAGTCTAAGTCTCCCCAAGCTTTTAATTCCAAAGCGGTATGACCTACGGCGCATGTCAGCTCTTCTTGAACAAAGTGACGGCTGAATTCATCAGAGATTTTTTTAAGAAAATGTTCCACAGCTCCAATGTCCATCCAAACATAGGGATCTCGAATAAAATGCATCTCTAACGAGCTCAGCTCGTAAAAACGAGAAGTATCAAAATTATTTTGATTTAAGAAACAATAAAAAGAATTAGTCACTCGACCACTGACTTTCATAAAAGAACTTCTCCTGAAATATGAATAACCATTCATATCTCTAATTGAAACAAAAGACAATAATAGACCTGTATATTTAGGAGCAGAAGGATTATGAAAAATGTTTTTTACTGTGTTTTATCATATCACTTCATTTTCGAAGCAAGAAATTATGCAACGAACTTCTTTTTGGAAAATTTATGACTTGAAAAAGGCAGTCTTCTGTCTTCAATCTCATTCATAAAGGAAGGAATAAAACCGGAGGGTTCAGCCACACCACTATAACTTCCATCCTCATTTTTCACGAGGCGATTGAGACCATAAATCTCTTGAACTTTGTAAGGATCTCCTCCAGCACAAACCTCAGCAATAGAAGCCACCCTTCGAACACCATCTTGATAACGAGAAGTTTGAATCACAACATCTACTGCAGAAATAATTTGTTGAACAAGCGCTGTTTCACTCATCTGAGCATCCGCTCCCTGTGCTAAAGCTTGAAGCCTCACCATCGCTCCTTGAGGTGTGTTGGCATGAAGCGTCCCTAAACACCCTTTATGACCTGTATTCATAGCTTGAATTAATTGCAAAGCCTCTCCACCTCGAACCTCACCTACAATAATTCGATCAGGTCTTAATCGAAGACTGCTTTTCACCAAGTCCTCAATCGACACAGCCTCTAAACCTTTATCAGGTTGAGCCATACGGGTTTCAAAAAACACCACATGTTCATAGTCCACTTGAAGCTCACTGGAGTCTTCAATCACTATCACTCTTTGGCCTTGAGGAATACGATTGCAAATCATACTTAGAAGTGTCGTCTTTCCTGAACCTGTCCCACCGCTGACAATAATATTTTTTCCTAGTTTAATACAGACATCTATAAATTGAGCCATATCTGCAGAAAAAGATCCTAATTGAATAAAATCTTTAAAAGTAAATTGATCTTTGGAAAATTTACGGATGGACATAGTAGTTCCCTTTCTCGCACAAGGAGGTATCACCACATGAATACGATATCCATTAGGAAGGCGAGCATCTAATCTAGGATTTTGATCGTCAATCAATCGCCCCACACTTTGAGCAATGTTATTAGCAGTCGCTCGGAGAGAATCTTCATCTTGAAATTGATGAGAAACTTTTTCGATTCGACCTTTTTTTTCTATCCAAATTTCATCAAAGGAGTTGATCATGACTTCACTAATAGACTCATCTTGAAGAAGATCCCAGATAGGACTCAAGAAGCCTTTAATGACTGATTCAAATACACTGTCTTTTTGTTCATCACCGCTCATCTTGTCCTATTTATCGGACAAACCGCACTCAAAATTAAATATTGAACACTATAAAAAAGGCGCCATCACCAAGGACACAATGGACATCAATTTAATCAAAATGTTCATTGAAGGACCTGTAGTATCTTTAAAAGGATCACCCACTGTGTCTCCAATCACTGCAGCTTGATGCATAGGACTTCCTTTACCTTCAGAAGCATTGCTCGATTGTTCAATGTGCTTCTTGGCATTATCCCAAGCTCCACCAGAATTTGCCATAAACAAAGCCAGAGCAACACCGGTGATTAATGCCCCTACTAAAGTTCCCGCCAAAGCTGTTGCGTTGAGACCAAATCCAATCACTACTGGAGAAGCAATAGCGAGCAAACCAGGAAAGATCATTTCCTTCAAGGAAGCGTGAGTTACTATGCTCACACAACGAGCTGTATCTGGAAGAGCTTTTCCTTCCATCAAACCTGTGATTTCTTTAAATTGACGACGAATTTCTTCCACTAAAGTTGAAGCTGTCGTTCCAACAGATGTCATTGTTAGACTTGCTGTAAACATCACAATACCCGATCCCAAAAATAAACCAACCACCAAATAAGGATCCGTAATATTCATACTCACGGAATCACCCACAGATTGTTTAAACGCAACAAATAAGGCTAGAGCCGTCAAAGCTGCAGAACCAATTGCAAATCCTTTACCAATAGCCGCTGTTGTATTTCCTACAGAGTCTAATTGGTCTGTGATCTTTCTCACATGAGGACCTAAACCAGACATTTCCACAATTCCACCTGCATTATCTACGACAGGACCATAAGCATCGATAGTCATCGTTAAACCCACAGTTGCCAACATTCCAACGGCAGCCATCGCTATACCATAAAGACCTGCAACAGGATAAGAAATCAAAATAGTCAGTGCGATGATAAACAAAGGAAAGAAGCAGGATTCTAAGCCCACAGCTAAACCTGAAATAATATTAGTGGCTGGACCTGTTTTGGATGCAGAAACAATTCTCAATATAGGTTTAGAGGAAGTGTAGTACTCTGTTACTTTTCCAATCAGCAAACCCGCTACATGGCCGACTAAAATTGCCACAAAAATTTTCCAACCTGAAGCCATCGTGGAGTAAAAAAGCCCTCCAGCCATACCTAAGAATAATATTGCACCGGTCACTTGAGCTAGAAACAAAGCTGTTGCCGGATTTTTTGATTTAAATAAATGGATGCTCACTAAACCTAAGAAAGAAGCCATCAAACCTATAATACAAACAAAAAGAGGTAGTGTAATCAGCAACTCTGAAGAGACATTATTTCCAAATAATTCTTGAGTATTTTTCATAGTAGCTGCGATAACCATTGAAGCCACCATAGCACCAACGTAAGATTCAAAAATGTCTGCACCCATTCCAGCTACATCACCTACATTATCACCTACATTATCTACAATCACTCCAGGGTTTCGAGGATCATCTTCAGGAATACCTGCTTCTATTTTTCCTACAAGATCAGCTCCAACATCAGCCGCCTTTGTAAAAATACCTCCCCCCACACGGGCAAATAAAGCAATGGAGGAAGCTCCCATAGAAAAACCTGAAATAACCTCCACAGAACCTAAAGGAAGAGACTCAAACATAACATACACCAAACCAAGACCCAGCAATCCAAGACTTGCTACACTGAGACCCATCACTGAGCCGCTGTCAAATGCGACCTTCAAAGCGCTCGCCATACTCTTTTGAGCTGCTGCTGCTGTTCGAACATTACCTCTTGTAGCGGCCTTCATTCCGATAAATCCTGCCAATGAAGAACAAAAAGCTCCCAGAACGAAAGACATCATCATCTCCCAGCCCATAAAAATAAAAAGAACAACAGATACAAAAAGTACAAAAATACTCAATCGCAAATACTGAGCTTTCATAAACGCCATAGCTCCAAGATGAATCTGTGAGCTAATGGACTGCATTTTATCGTTTCCTGCAGAGTACTGAGATAAAGAATAATAACTAAAAAGGGCGTAAAGCAGACCAAAAAATCCAACAATAGGCACAATTAAATTGTAATTAAAATCTAAACCCATCATTTAAAAACCCCTTGAATCAAGCTCCCTTAAACACTAATCAGTAAGGAAAGTCATTGTATACAATGAAATCTTCAAAATCTCTAGAATTTTCAAAAAAAACATTGCTTTTCCTAGATTTCATACATAAAAAATAGAATCTCCCACCAAAAAGAGGCTGAGTATGAGCTACGAATTTTATAAGATCTTACATATAATGAGTTTATTTTTATTATTTATTTCTTTAGGTATTTTAGTTATTTATCCAAAATACTTAAAACCTCTTCTCTTATCTCTCCATGGTCTATCTGTATTGATCTTATTCGTCTCTGGATTCGGTTTAATAGCTAAAATGAAGCTTCCATTAAAACTTTCTGCTACCTTTCAAGAACACAGCTTTAAGGTGATCTCTACACTTATTTTACTAGCAATATTAAACTTCGTTTATATCCTTATGAAAAGGCTTTTTGGCTTCCATATATCTTCTTGGATATCCAAGATTTCAGCCTCCGTCCTAGTTTTGTATTTTCTAGCTCTACTTCCATTGAGCATCGCTCCCTCATGGATCGGTAAAAAAATTATGGTATGGACTCTACTTGGCATCTCTCCGATTTTTCTAAGAATGTTTCAATCTACAAATGGCAAAAGAGTATTTGCTCTTATTACTGTTATATTGATGATCTCTTATTACGCTGTTTACTCAGCGGTCTATAAGGTTTGAATAAAAACTTTGTGATTTTTTCACTCCGATTCGTGGAGTTGAAGAGTACAATAAATAAAAATATTTAATTCTTTTTGTCCGATGAATCCTCTTCTTCTTTTGAAGATTCTATTTCTTGCTTCACTTCTTTAATCGCCTTGCCATAGTCGTAATAAACACGGTAACCAGGAAAACGAGACTGCACTTCTAAAACTTCTTTCAGCTGTTCATCCATGTACTCAGGATGAAAGGAATCTTGTTCTGCATAAGAAAAGAAAGCTAGAGGTAAAAAAATGAATACTTTTCTTATCATAAGGTGGAAACCTAAAGTTTATTGCTTTTGCTTTTTTTGAATTTTTCTTTTCTTAGTCTTTTTTGCAGCCGCTTGAACTAATCGAACATTAGAGTAGCTGATAAAACCTTCTCTTTTAATCTGCTTTCTTTCTTTTTTGTCAAAATGATTTTGAACAAAAACATTAGAAATTTTGACCTTTAAAGGTTTTTGAGAAATTTCCAGAACAGCCCCCTTTTTGCCCTTCTGACCGCCTGCTATCACCTCTACTTCATCATCCTTTTTTATTTTTAGCTTCATTGTTTCACGCTCTTCTTTTTTTTATTCACCTTTTTGGATAAACTTTTTTTAATTTTAAGCACTCGAGGGGAAAGTTTTTCAGCTTTTTGTTTCATCAAATAAAAATCTACTCCTCCAAACTTATCCATATCTTTTAAGGCCTTCACAGATACGAAAGCTCGAAAAGATCTTTTCAAAGTAAGACTATAAAAATTCCTCTTTTGAACATTAGGAAAAGCTCGAGATTTCGTTTTAATATTGGAATGACTTACCAAGTTTTTAACAACAGGGCTTAAACCACTAAATTCACAACGAGACATTGGACTGAACTCCTTCAAAAACAACTATTTACAGAAAAATCAATATTAAGACAACTCTTTTTCTTGAAAACACCCCTCATATGCTATAAAGAATACTCAGAAAAGGAGTTTTTCTGAAATGACAAAGGAAGAAACAAGAAAGCCAAAACTGGTGTTTGATTATAAAGACCCTCTCACACTTTACAGTTACATCACGGAGGGAGGAAAGATTCTACCTGCTCGGATCGCTAACTTGACCTATTCTCAACAAAAGGAACTGAGAAACGCCGTCAAAAAAGCTCGAAGGCTTAACCTTTTGCCTATGGGCACCAAATCTTATGATAACTTTCGCCGCCCTGAAATGTACTCTAAAAAGCCTTTTCAGATTTAATTTTTACTCGACTTTATGTTTCGACTTCGACCTGAGTGATTTCTCCAGTCGTACTCTTCTTCTTTGTACCGATGTTTCCAATGACTCCAAGAACGAATTCCTAAGTTGTGAACGACTTCACCCTTTTTATCGAAAATTTTAGGAAGACGTCCAAAAAGAAAATTCGTTATTTTATTTGCCATAAAAATAATATAAACAAAGAATGGAGTGAAAAGAAGCATTTTTTCAGTTTTTCAAAAATTAAATGACAATCATCCCTAATATGAAATAACGAGTAAAGTATGAGAGAGCTAATAAAAAAAAGACAGCAGACTATTATCCAGTCTTTTGAAAAAGATAAAGATTGGGAGTCAAAGTATCGAAGAATCATCGAGTGGGGGAAAAATATGCCTCCTCTGCCCGTCTCTCTTCACCAATCAAAATGGCTGATTCAAGGATGCCAATCTCAAGTATGGCTTTACCCTGATTTAAAAAACGGTCACCTGATCCTCCAAGGAGACAGCGATGCTTTGATCACAAAAGGTCTTCTTGCTTTAATGGTTTATTTCTATTCTGATATCCCTTTAGAGCTTATTTTAAGGAGCCAGCCTGAGTTTATAGAAGAACTAGACCTAATTCATCATCTGACACCCACTCGAGCCCATGGACTTTCATCATTGGTGGATCAAATTCAAAAATATGCACAAGCCTTTCATATTATGAACAAAAATAATTAATTGGTTGTGGTTGTAAATAGACTTATGCTAGTACGGTGAATGTTATGTTCGTTTTCGTTGCAACCATTCATGTTATAGCCTCTGTTATATTGGTGGTATTTGTTCTATTGCAAAACCCTAAGGGAGGAGGCACAGGTATTCTAGGAGGGCAAAGCGGCTCAAAAAATGTCTTCAGCTCTACAGGTGCTTCGAATTTTCTCGTCACTGTTACTAAATGGAGTGCTGTCGTTTTTGCTCTGACATCTATTCAACTCGCTTACATGAACAGCAAAAAAGATTCGAGCGTCATATTGAATCAAGATGCACCTATTGAGTCTTCATCCACTGAGCAAAGGGTAACAACCGATGATAATCCAGCTGATAGCCCTTAAATTTATTCTCTCTTCTACTCCCTTAAATATTCCAGAATATCCGATTCAATTTCCATCTCACCCAGCTCCTCAAAAAAAACTGAAGCTAAATCCAAATACAACTCACACTCTATCGGACAATTATTTGGATCAAGTGATAGAAAGAAAAAAACTAAAAATTAGAAATTGTACTGAAAAGTTAAACATTCAACCTTATAACTTCACTGCAGAAATCACTATCGCACCCTCCGGAAAAACTACAGCCCGCCTGATTAAATCTGCTATGGATGACATTTCTTCAAAATCTGAAAAACACCAATTGGCTCAAAGGTGTTTCATAAGCACTCTTAATCGCATTCGATTTAAGTCTTTTAATAATACTGCTATTATTAAAAAGTATTTTTTTCAATTTGAAGAAAAATAAAACTTGAAAAAAATCCTATTCTTTGAAAGTAGGAAATTTTTTACAAAAAGATTCCACTTCATTTTTGATTTTAAAAAGTTCATCTTCACTCTTAGAGTGAGAAATAGCACGATCGATCCAACCTGCAATAAGTTCCATATCCTTTTCATTCATTCCCCGTGTAGTGAGAGCTGGAGTCCCAAGCCGTACACCACTGGTAACAAATGGAGAGCGCGTTTCTCCAGGGATAGTATTTTTATTAGTTGTGATTCCTGCAACACTTAAAGTTTCTTCTGCTTCCTTCCCCGTTAGCTGCTTATTAGAAACATTAATCAAAATTAAATGATTATCTGTACCTTGAGTGATTACATCAAAATCTTTATTCATTAAATGATGCGCCAAAGCTTTTGCATTTTTCAAAACTTGTTGAATGTATGTTTTAAAAGATGGCTGAAGAGCTTCTTGAAAAGAAACAGCTTTAGCAGCCATAACGTGAGGTAGAGGACCCCCCTGCATTCCAGGAAAAACTTGAGAGTTAATAATTCGAGCCCATTTTTCTTTACATAAAATAATCCCGCCTCGCGGACCTCTCAACGTTTTATGCGTGGTAGAAGTCACAAAATCAGCGTATGAAACAGGCGAAGGATGTTCTCCTGTCGCAACTAGTCCACTAATATGAGCCATATCTACAAATAAAGGACATCCCACTTGATCGGCAATAGTTTTGAATTTTTCAAAATCTAGCATACGAGGATATGCAGAATGCCCCGCAATAAGTAATTTAGGTTTTATTTTTAAGGCAATAGACTCCACCTGATTATAGTCAATAAGATAAGTTTTCTCATCTACTCCATAATGATGAGCTTGAAAAAGTTTTCCACTGAAATTCACCTTAGATCCGTGGGTCAAGTGGCCTCCATGATAAAGATCCATACCTAAAAAGACATCCTGTGGTTGAATCGCTCCAAAATAAACAGCCATATTGGCTTGAGAGCCAGAGTGAGGTTGAACGTTGGCATGATCACTTTTAAAAAGTTTTTTCAATCTTTCAATTCCTAAATTCTCAATCACATCCACATTTTCACATCCATTGTAATAACGTTTCTTTGGATATCCCTCTGCATATTTGTTCGTAAAAATGGAGCCTTGTGCTTCTAAAACAGCAGGAGAAACATAGTTTTCAGAAGCAATCATTTCTAAACCCGACTGCTGCCTTTTTTGTTCCGATTGCAAAGCCTTAAATACTGAAGAATCCTGCTTTTCTAAATAGCTCATAAAAAACCTTTCTGTAATTGTTGATTGTTAAAGTTGTTGTATACGTCGAAGATGTCTTCCTTCTTCAAAAGAAGTTTCCATAAAGACTTTACAGATTTTTATACACAATTCAAAGTCCATTAAAACACCTGCAAGACAAAGAACATTTGCATTATTGTGCTTTCGAGCCAAACTTGCAATATTCTCATTCCAACAAAGTGCAGCTCGAATATGAGTGTAACGATTCGCCTTTATGCACATACCTTGCCCTGTGCCACAAATCAGCACTCCTTTGCTGTCATTTTGATCTTTCATCTTTTCACAAAGTTTTTTTGCATAATCCGGATAATCTACCGGAGATGAAGTAGAAGGCCCTAGATCTTCCCATGAATACTGAGAAAACCTTTTCTTCAACTCTTCTTTTAAAGCTAGTCCTCTGTGGTCAGAGGCAATATATAATTTCGACATAGATCTAGTAACATAATTCTTCTTTTTATCTAAGTCAATTTGTTCACTTCACAACTGAGTTGATTTTATTTGAATCATGATAAATAAAAAGTTAATTTGAAAAACACGAAAAGAGAGTATGAGACATGAATAAACCCCGTTTACTACCTTCAGATTTATTATTGAAAATACATCGTCTTATGGTGCTTTCTCGTTTGATCGAAGAACAATTGATTCAACTGTTCAAAAAAAATGAAGCTCCCTTTTGGATTGGATCTCCAGGGCAGGAAGCAATAGAAATTCCACTTGGACTTCTTGTCAGAAAAGGTCAAGGCTTATCCTATGACTGGCTTCATCTTCACTATCGATGCACTGGAACAATGGTGGCTATGGGACTGGAGTTTGAAAAAATCATTCGATTTATGATGAATAAAAAAACAGAACCTTTTACAGGAGGAAGAAATTTTATTCATCACTATAGTATTCCTGAACAAAATATTCCCCCCATTTCTTCTATCGTAGAGAGTCAACACAGTTTGGCTCTTGGAACGGCTCATGTTCAATCTCAAGATTTAAAGTCTTCAGCTCTCACTGTGGTGACAGGAGGAGATGCAGGAACAGCATTGGCTGATTTTGCAACTAGCTTAGTGTGGTCGTCCCGCCCTTCTAATCCTCTTCCTTTATTAATTCTTGTATTCAATAATCGCTTTGGTATTTCCACAGATTATGAGAGTCAACATGCAGAAAAATCTATTGCAGATAGAGCTCAAGCCTTTGGCATCCAACACGTCAGTATCAATGGTAATGACCCTGTAGAAAGTTATCTCACTCTTCAGGAACACATCAATTATATTAGAAAAAACAGAAAACCTGTATTAATAGAGGCAAAAGTCTCCCGCCTCTACGGCCACTCTTCTTCATCTGGAGCTCAGTATGATTCGTCACAAGTTTGTTGTATCAAAAACTTTGAACAATATCTTTTGAAAAATAAAATCGCTGATGAAGATATGATTCAAAATATTCGAAAAGAAATCCATCATCAACTCAAAGAAAAGATTGTAAAAGTCAAAAAAGAAAACACAGCGATTAAAGATTCTATTTGGTCTTATGTTTACGCCCATAATGAAAATGCAGACTGGAGAAAATTTTAATGGCAACGATGGCTCAAGCACTTCGTATGGCGCTTCATTACGGAGAAGAAAATTTAGAGCTGACTAATATTTTTGGTGAGGATGTGGGACCTCCCTTAGGAGGAGTGTTTACTGTCACTCAAGGATTAAAAAATGCTTGGAATACACCGCTTGATGAAAGAGGTATTATCGGAACGGCTATAGGTATCGCTCTGACAGGAAAAAGATGTGTCGCAGAGATTCAGTTTTCCGATTATATTTTTAACTCTATGGATTTAATTAAACAAGCTGGAATGGTCAGCTGGTTGAGTCAAGGAAGTTACTCTCTTCCTATGGTATTGATGACTCCTGTCGGTGGAGGAGTGCATGGCTCGATTTATCACAGCCATAGTTTTGATGCTTGGGCCACTCGTTTTCCAGGTTGGAAGATTGTTATTCCATCTACACCTTTGAATGCTTACGGACTCATGCTCTCCTCTATTGAAGACCCCAACCCTGTGATGTATTTGATTCCTAAAGCTTTGTTGCGCATAAAGGGCTTAGATGAAATTCCAGGTGAACCACGAAATGAAGCAGAATTAAAAAAACAAATTGATGCTCCTTTGGGTGATAGAGCTCAATGGATACCTCGGTGGCCTGCTGTTCAAAAATACTTAATCCCCATAGGTCAAGCACAAATCCTGCAAGAAGGAAAAGACTTAACCATTGTGAGTTATGGACGAATGATTTCTATCGTACAAAAAGTTTTACAAAATTTTTCATCTCATTCTATTGAGCTGATAGATATGTTATCTTTGTACCCTTATGATTGGAAATTAATAAAAAAATCAATAAAGAAAACAAGAAAAGTTTTATTTATTAATGAAGACACTGAGGTGACTAACTTTGGTGAACATTTGGCTTATCGAACAACAAAAGAATTATTTTATGAACTATATTCAAGCCCAAGAGTGACAGCGGGGAAAAATGTTCCAGGAGTCGGATTGCACACTGACTTTGAAAATGACACTCTTCCTTCGGAAAAAAGAATTGAAAAAGAAATTCAAGAACTCCTCCAGGAGTCTCCATAGTCTATTCTTTAATTTGAATTGCACCACAGATTATAACAACAGTGAGATCGAAGAAAGCTGAGGGGAGTTTAATATTCATATTTAATTAAAATTTGATTTTTTCAATATTTCTGAGATTTTATTATGAAATATTAAGAAATCACCGAGTCGAACCTATAAAACAACATTAGGATTATTAGTTGATCCACTTCCGCTACCGGGTAAGTTGCCGCCACCGGTGAAACTTCCTCTCAAGTTCAAATGAGCTCCTCCATTATAACTACCACTAGATCGTACTTGCTGGAGTTGTAATTGTAGTCTGTTCATTTCTTCAAAGATACGAGCTTCAGTCGCTTGCCGTTGTCTTTGACGATCTATAGAGACTTGATACTGTTCCATAAGTATGGATTGAATTCGAGATTGTACTTCAAATTGATTGGCTCCTCCTTGGAAAGATCCAGGAAAGGCTCCTGGGAAAGATCCAGGAAAGGCTCCTCCTCCGAATCTAAAATTAGCTCCTCCTGGGAAAGATCCAGGAAAGGCTCCTCCTCCGAATCTAAAATTAGCTCCTCCTGGGAAAGATCCAGGAAAGGCTCCTCCTCCGAATCTAAAATTAGCTCCTCCTGGGAAAGATCCAGGAAAGGCTCCTCCTCCGAATCTAAAATTAGCTCCTCCTGGGAAAGATCCAGGAAAGGCTCCTTGGAAAGATCCAGGAAAGGCTCCTCCTCCGAAGTAATTATGATGTGCAGAAGATGAGCAAGAAAGTGCATTAGATCCTCGGCCTGTGAGTGCAGCTCCATAAAGCATTTGATTAACAAATGGCCAAGCCAGTCCATAAGCCGCAGAGTTATCTACTGCATATCCTTGGCGCGATCTGAGTTTATTACTTTCTCTAATACTATAAGCAGCAAGACCTGCACCTAGTAAAGGAACAGCAGCATTTAAAATACGATCTCCAGTAGTTGGTTTCGGATAAAAAGTTTCTATCACGTCTTGAGCACATTCTACACAAAAAGCTGTCGCTTCTGTTTGAGAGTCAGACTGACATGCTGAATCCTTTGGATTTCTTATACACTTCGCCCGTAACAGAGCCTCGTTTCCTTGCAATCTCTTCAGCTCCTTTTCTAATTTATCAAATTCATCCTGAAGTTTCTTTATTTCATTCCTTGATTCTAAAATTTCATCCAGAAAATTCTTACATTCGTTCACATTTGCAAAAGCAAAAAATTCGTTTTCACAAAATCCTTCTACATCAACGGCTCCATCTTCTCCCAGATATTGATCCACTCGGCACTTACAGTTTGCACAATAATCAATTTGAGCTGCCTCTGCTTTTTCATCTTTTTCTTTAGCCACTCGATCTGCCTCTACTTTTTTAGCTTTTTCTAGAATCGCGTCTAGAGCCTTTTGAGTTTCTTTTAGAGCCTGTCGAGCTTCTTCTAGATCCTGTTGAGCTTCTATAGCTTTTTGAATTTTCATTTGCCTTGCGTCGATTTCTGCTTGTGTTACTGCCTCTGCTAGATTCGTTTGAGCTTTCTCTGCCTCTTTTATAGCTTCGTCTTGAGCCTGTCGAGCTTTCTCTTCCTTTTGTCTAGCTTTGTCTAGATCCTCTCGAACCTTTTGAATTGTCTCTAGATCCTTTTGAGCTTGTGTCCTTCTATCAAGGTCGGCGTTGGCATCTACTGCATAGGCTTGTTGAGGAAAGACAAGTGGCAACAGTAGTTGTGCCAAAAAAGAGCGGCTTGGATTCTTCAGATAAAGAGATGCACCTAAATAAGGGCAATCACTACTTCTATCTTCAAGATCCCCATTAAGATGATCTATCACTCTTTTTTGAACAGTCCCTCGCCCCAAAACATTATCAGCAGCTGAACTTCCCCTTCGTCTAAAGTATAATTTCTTAGTATCTCCACAAGCATTTCTTGTAATTTCATCTACACAACTTAAAGGATCTTGTTCAGTTCTTTCGCTCCATTCATCTTCGAGAACTTGGAGAGCATCAACTTCGATGTCTCTAATGCTATCTTCTATTCCTTTCATTGTATCTTCTATCTCTTTTTTTCTATTTTCAGGACTGTTCCGACGCTGACCGGTCATTCCAGCTTGTATAGCCATATTGCAAACAAAAGGATCGATAGCTCCCGTATGAACTTGCGAATTGTACACAGGAGGAAAAATAGCAAAAGCTGAAATAGAATAAAATATTAGAAATAAAAGACTCAATCTCACAAAAAAAACTCCGTCATATCTTTATCGGCTGAACTCTTCTGAGCTCAACAGCCTTAAGTCAATATATTATGGTTTTAATGGAATAATCTCAAGAAATGTTCGTAAAACATGACTTTTTCAAATATATTCCGACCTCAGTCGGTAGGAATTATTTTATACTTACTGTCATTTTTTCAATTTCAGAAAAAAAATATTCTCTCTCCTTTCAAAACTGCTTTTTTCTGTAGTTTTCATTCGTAAAGCCATGGATTTGCTAATTAAGAAGCATGATCTATTTTTACTTTATACTTTCACTCTTTATCAGCTGTTTTCTCACTAAATCCAGTTATGGGAATCAACTGATCCTGATGTATCCCGGAGAGCAAAAAATCCTATCATCCCCTCAAGATGAAAAACTCACTTTGAGTCAGCCTCATATTGTTAAAATCGAGGAGTATGAAAATCACATTGTTCTCAAAGCTCGAAAAAAAGGTGAACTCTTTTTAGAACAAAAAAATAAAACCAGTGTCATTAAAGTTTTAAATATAAATGAAAAATCTCATTGGGAAAAATGGATTCAGCAGGTCGAAGAAATTCCATGGCTGGATTGGAGCTACTCCAATCAACTCAACCTTCATGGAAAACTTTATCGGTTTAAAGATTGGGAGAAAATATCTATGTTGAGTCAAATGTATCGCATTCCCTATGAAGCTTATATCACTGTCTCCTCGGAGGTAAAAAGAGAAGCTCTCACATATTTTAGTCAAAAAAAAACTCATTTTAGAATGGAATGGAGCCGACCTATTACAGTCTTTATTCCCCCTTTTGTTTCGTCAGAACTATTCTCTTATTTTGGAATTCGAATTCAAAAAGAGGATCAAAAAGTCTCTCCCTTGTTGATTCATGTTCACCTATTGGCCGTCGAGGATCGATCAAATAAAATGAAACTTTTTCAAAGTGACTCCATCATGAACATCTTGAACACTCCTTTTGAATCTCTTCAGCTCCAGCTCCAGAATTTTCAAGATAAAGGAGAGAGTCATACTTTATTTCAAACACAAATACTGATTGAAAATAATAAAACAGGAAATTTTTTCTTTGGAGGAGAAGTTCCTTTTCACAATTACAATAAGGAAAGCTTAGAAAGAAGCACCCATTGGAAACCCTATGGTCTTTCTTTAGAAATAAAACCTGTAATCTCTCTTCATCAAAATATTCAAATTCTTCTTACTGCAAATATGTCCGACATTGATCCGTCGTATTCTGCCAGCAGCTCACTTGCGACAAAAAATCATCGTGTGAGCACTCAAATCACTTTAAAAGACGGTCAAACTTTACTTCTATCTGCTCTCAAGAGAAATCAAAAGGGAGTCTCCCGACAAAATCCTTTTCAACTTTCCCTACCCTCATTGTTATCAGCTTTAACTCAAAAAGGAGAGCATAAGGAAAAAACAAAAGCCTTTATTTTTCTTAATGCAAAAATTAAAGATTAGTGGAAAAAATGAACATACAAAAAGAGTTTGAAAAAATAGTCAATTTATTAGGAAAATCTCGATCGACGAATCATTCCATCACCCAATTTAATGTCCATAAAATAAAAGAAGTGATTCACCAACATTGCTCTGAGACATTTAAAGAAAGAATTCTCGAAGAAATTTTAGGAGCAGGTCCTCTTTATTCACTCATCGATCAACTCGATATTACAGAAATTATCATTAACGGAAAAGACCTTATTTTTTATGAAAAACAAGGGATATTTTATCATCATGAGGATCATTTTCTTTCAAAATGGACTTTTGAAAATTTTGTTCATGAACTTTGTCAAGAGTCTAAAATGAATCCCACTCTCAACACTCCCTATGCCAATGGAAAATGGAAAAATTTTAGAGTCCATATTGTCAGCTCTCCTCTCACTCATCAAAATTATCACATTACCCTAAGAAATCATCCTAAAGAATTATGGACTCTCGATAAGCTTTTAAAAAGTAAATGGGCTCCATCATCGGCCATTGATTTGATTAAAGAAATCTTAAAAAAGAAGCTGAATATATTAATTGCGGGATCTACTTCTTCAGGAAAAACAACAGTACTCAATGCTCTCCTTCATGCTCTGCACCCTAATGAAAGAGTAGTGAGTATTGAAGATACAGATGAATTAGTCCTTCCTAATTCCATTTCAGTCAAACTTTTCACTAGAAATCATTCTGCACTTCCTGTTATTGATCAATCCATCTTGGTTCAACAAAGCCTTCGTATGAGGCCGGATCGTATCGTGATGGGAGAAGTACGAGGTCCAGAAGCTAAAGATTTAATTATGGCTTTAGCGACAGGGCATGAAGGTAGTATTGGAACGATTCATGCCCACAATCACAAACAAGCATTGCTTCGTTTAGAACTTCTCACTCAATCCGCAAAACTAGACTGGAGGCCTCAAGCTATTCAAAAACTCATTCAACTAGGAATACAAATTATTATTATGGTGAGAAGAGAAAGGAATCAAAGATTCCTTCAAGGTATTTATCAAATTACAAGTTTAGAACAAACAGGATTTTTATTCGATCCGCTCTTTAAGATAGATTCCAAGCTCCGACAACCGCTCCTCACTCACCACGGAAGGAGCATCAGACATTGCACAAACAGCTTGTAACGTTTTAGGAAAACTCATGACATCTCGGATATCTGAAGTACCTGTCAGAATCATCACTAATCGATCGAGCCCCCAAGCAATCCCTCCATGCGGAGGAGTTCCGTATTTGAGTGCTTGAAGAAAAAATCCAAACTGATCTTCTCTTTGTTGGGGAGCTAAACCTAAAATTTGAAAGATCAAATCCTGCACATCCGCTCTTTCGTTTCGAATACTCCCTCCTGCAAGCTCTTGACCATTACAAACTAAGTCATAGGATTTAGAGGTCCAGTCCATAAACTCATTAGTGATGTTTTTAAAATCAATTTCATTCCAATCCACATTAGGAGCTGTAAAAGGATGATGAACGGAATTCATTTTTCCTTTTTCTTTCATAAACATAGGAAAATCAGTCACCCATAAAAATTGATCTTGAGAAGTATCCATTAATGATTGTTTTTCTGCACAGTGATGGATGAGAAAAGAAAAACAATGATTCACAATCGTTTCGTCCCCTGCAATAACCAACACCAGTCCTTTATCTACACCTTGAGCCTCTTGGTAAAGAGATTTTAAAATTTCATCTGAGAATTTGAGTGAGGAATTAATTTGTGATCCCTCTTGAGCAAGATAAATTAATCCACGACTTCCTTTTTTCCTCACTTCTTTTGTCAGCTTATCTAAAGCACTACGACTCCACACACTAGATGCAGGAAGCGTGAGACTCTTCACCACTCCACCTTTACTGATCATTTGCTGAAAAATTTCAACCCCACATTTTTCAATAAAGGATGGACTCAAAGTATGAAGCTTTAAGGGAATACGCAAGTCAGGCTGCTCAGAGCCATAAGAAGACAGTGCCTCTTTATAAGTCATTCGATGAATTAAAGGAGGCGGACCTCCTTTGACTTTTGTCCATAAAGCATGAACTATTTTTTCATTCAAATCTAAAACATCATCCACATCCACAAAACTCATTTCTAAATCTAGTTGTGTAAACTCAGGCTGACGATTGGATCGTAAATCTTCATCTCGAAAACAACGAGCAAATTGAAAATATCTTTCCAAACCGCCCACCATCAAAAGCTGCTTGAGTATTTGAGGGCTTTGAACGAGAGAGTAAAACTGTCCCTGATGAACACGAGATGGAACAAGATAGTCTCTTGCTCCTTCTGGAGTTGTTCGATAAAGTATAGGAGTTTCACATTCAACAAATCTGTCCTCCTTAAGCACTCCACGAATAATATCTGTAATTTGGTGACGTACACGAAGGTAATTTTGCAGTTTGGAGTTTCTTAAAAAAAGATAACGATACTTTAACTTCAATAGGTCACTTGCATTTTCTTCATAAGGGTCTACTGGAAGTGTTGTTGCAAGAGATAATATCTTATACTTTTCCACTCGAAGCTCAAACAAACCAGTGGAAATTTTTTTATTTTCTGTTCCTTGAGGTCTTTTTTGTAAAATTCCTTCTACAGCCAACACACTTTGATCGGAAATTTTAAAACCCTTAAAAGTATCTAAATCCAAAAAAACCTGAAGCAGACCTGAAGAATCCTTAACATCTAAAAAAATAAAATGACCATGGTCTCGGCGCGCTTCCACCCAGCCAGTGAGTACAACCTTCTTGTTCAAAAATTCTTTTGAAGCCTGCACACATGAGATAAGAACAGCATCTTTTGAAAATTGATCTTTAAAATAAGCCATAAAGCTGAATATAGTTAGGTTTGAATAAGAGTTCAAGCAAGATGTTAAAGAAATTCTTTAAGCCGAAACTCACTGACCACAATGTTTGGCGTTGTCAAAGTTGCCAGTATAAATGTCTTTTTCAATATTAAAAATATCCTTGAACTCTTGTGCTTTGTCTTCTCCTGGTCTTAATTGATCGACGAAAGGGTTCTCCTTCATACAAAAAATAAGAGATGCTTCAGCGATTCGAATCATAAGTGTTTTGTATTTGTCAAAATTCACAGCATCATCATTTACAATTTTGCTCAAATTTTCATATTTCTTATTTTTTATTTGCAAACCCATCCAATCATCAATCCATTTGTTTTGTCTTGGATCTTTAATTAACTCGTCAACAGCAGGAATATCTTCCCTTCCATCTGGAAAAATAGCCGCTCTCAACAATAGAGCTTGCGAACCATCACCGCCTGCAAAATTTTCAAGTAGTGTTGTCACAAGTTTTTTATCTTCATCTGGAGCATCATCCATTTTAAGAGTTTGACCTATGTTATTTTTCCATATCACTTCGGCAAGTATTTCTTTGTACATTTTTTTGTAAGAAGAATCTTCTGATGTTTCCAAATGGTCATAAAGTTCATTTACGCCTTCCATAAAAGTTTTTTCAATCGATCTAAGTCCTGTCTTATCTTCTTCACCAAATATTTTTTTAAATAAATATACATAATCAGCTCGACGAACAATACTTTTCTCTTTTTCCACAAAATCCTTCAAAATATGTTTCAAAAACTGACCCTTCGGTGATTTTTTTAAAAACTCTAAAATTTCATCTTCTTCTGTTGAACTCAATGAATTATCATCATTAAGAAGTGCAAAAATTCGATTTATATTTTGCGCTAACAAGCGCTTATGACAAGCTGAAGAGCACGTACCTAATTGATATGAAGAGGAGTTTTCCGCACAGTTTTCTTTTGATTGAAGTTCTTCACAAGAAAAAATATTTTCCAAAGCTTGTTTAATACCTTCCGTATCTTTCATATTAATAGCATTGGATAAATCACAACCTTTTTGCCCATCCTCTTCTTTATCAGGATCATCTTCAAAAAGCTCACCCAACCCACCACCTTGTGCATTCCATTTATCTGGGTCACAAACAGGATCTCCACTAGAATCTTTCTCGGATGCAAGAAATTTTAAAAAACTATCCAAATTCAAATCAGCAGTGGAATCGCCACTGATAATACGATCCAAAGTCTTCATATGCTTTAAAATCTGTTCAGGAGAGCCTTGATCAATGGTGGGAACTTGAGCCGACCAACCAAACAACAAAGCCCCTGGAAACATTTTATTATAGCGACTGCTGAGAGGATTCTTTTCATCCACAGTGGAAGCATACTCTCGATTCAAATAACGAATTTTCCCAGTATTCCAGTTTCTTCCACTATACTTATCGATTTTGTCTAATACAACATCATCAAGTTTTTGAGATCCAATATCTCGACCTGCCGTATAAGAACCATGAAGATGCACATATTTGATATTAGAAAACCATGGTTGACAATTTGTTCCATCATTGGTTTTTAAACAAGAAAGCTTTTCCAAGAAATCCAAACTTAAAGTATCTTTGTCTTTTGTTCTCTCACGAGATGGCGAACCATCAGTATTTTCCTCCTGATAAGTTTTCCCTCCAGTGTAATAACCCACGTGATGACCTGAGATTATAAGCCCATCACAGCGCTCTTTGGTCATTTCCTCAAAAGCTTTGCTGACATTGCCTCCGGCTCCAAGTTCTACCTCTTCGTCACCTTGGCACGCATAAAACTCTTTGATTTTTGTCAAAGAAGAATCTTCTGTACACTTTATCGGAGCACCCTCTTCACTCAAACAATGAGAGCATAAACCGTCAACTTGTTGAGTTACTTTTTGACTTTCCTCCGGTCCGTTCAGCGCAAAAAAACAAACCTGTGACTTTGCGCTATTATCAAACTTGCATATCGGATCAGCAAAAACATCTTTTAGAAAAAAAAGACACCCAAAAGCTAAAAGTAAAATCCATTTTCTTTTCATTTATTCTTCCCCTATTTTAGAGAAAAAGTTATAAACTTTGAAGGCAGGGAGTGAAAATCTTCATAAGAACAAAGTGAAGGCTTCGCTTCTATGTCCAAACCAAACCGATACCTATTACCATCAATATAAGACCATACTGCATCAGAACCTATCGTGCAGTAAGCCAGCTGAATACACTCATTTCTGTTGCCACAACTTTGAGCTAAAACCCGATGAGCGATATTAAAACCTATTTCGTTGTCATGAGCCACCATATACTCCACAAGAGACAAAGAAACATCCTCTGCAACTTTCTCTTCACCATCAGGAGCATCTGAAGATGTCATAACAACATCATCGTCTGAAGAGTTTTTCTCTTGTTTTGCAACAGAGTCATATAAACATTTATTCAACATTCCTTGAAATAAGGGTGGATCGAATTTAAACAACACTGGATCCATAATTTTTTTCAACTCATTCATTTGAGAATCATCGTTGGAGCGAGTGAGATATAAGGAGTGTGGATAATTTTTCGACTCAACATCAGAGAGGTAAGTTAAATTCATAGCACCACTGGATTCACATTTTCCTTCCGAGAGACGAGAGGTAATGTATCGAAAAATAGAGTTTGAAGAATCCGTAGCATGGAGAAATCCAACAACATCTCGATAGCGGCCTATCCATTCTGTATGATCGATAATTTGAAGAGTATCGTATTGTTTGAGCATATTCGACCAACTCTGCAGCACCAAAATAACAGGCCATTGGTTGCAAGCTCTATTGTTTCCATAAATATCTGAACAAAATCTACGGCAACCTTGAAAGCGGCGGCAAATCACATTGCTATTCATACTTTCTTTTTGAGTGCTTGCAAAACCTAAAGCATTTTGAAGATCTGGCTGCTGATGCTTTCGAGCCATTCGAAGTTCTCGCTCTTCATCAGAAATAGTATTCACCTTCTTTTTACGATTCAATTCTCGGTCAGAACTCTTCTTATCTTGATGTGACTCTATTTTCTGCTGAACAGCCTCTTTTTTTTGGGCGGGAGAGGATTTGTCTTCTGGAACGTTTTTAGAGCTGGATTGAATCTCAGAGCTGCAAGACAAAAGAGCAAAAAAACAAAGAAAGTACATTAAAAACTTCATAGACTAAAATTCTAGCACAAAAAAAAATAAAAAGTCCAACTTAAAACTTGTCTGCTCATTTTTAACTATGACAAACTGGATAAAAAACAAAGGGGTATTTATGAACATCAAAAATTTAAAAAAATATATGGGTATAGCTTTTTCTCCAAAAGTGGAAAACTTACTCTCTGATTGCTCTCAATTGATTATTAGGTTGAGTTTTTCTGGACTTCTCTTGACTCATGGCTGGGGAAAATTATCTCAATTTACAATAAAAGCAGAAAGCTTTCCTGACCCTATTGGTCTAGGTTCACAAATGACTCTTATTCTAGCAATATTCGCAGAATTCGTCGCAGCCTTATTTGTAGCCTTTGGTCTATTGACTCGAATATCTGCATTTGGAGTGGTTATCACTATGGCCATCATCGTTTTTGTTTTTCATGGAGATGATCCTTTGAGTCACAAAGAGTTAGCCTTGCTTTATGGTTTTGCTTTCCTCAGTATTATGGTTGCCGGAGGTCGACGCTGGAGCCTCGATGATTTTTTCCATCGTCGATTAAAGTAAAAGTGTCTAAAAAATTTGATGAATTGAAAAAAAAGAGAACTCAAGTTTTTTTATTAGGATAGTCTATGCGTATTACTGCTCACAAAGGAAGTAAAGGTCAATTAACAGAAGTGCAGCTTCACCTTGGTGATACAATTCACTTCATTGGCATTGCCGGTACAGCTATGGCGGGGCTTGCGGGCGTCTTAAAGGATAAGGGCTTTAATGTTCAAGGAAGTGATCAAAATACTTATCCTCCAATGTCTGATCAGCTGAGAAAAATGAATATCTCGTTAATGGAAGGTTACAAAGCTGAAAGATTGACTTCATCTATTCGACTGGTGGTTGTTGGAAACTCTATCTTTTCCCAAAATAAAGAAGCTCAACAATTACTCAACTCTGATATCCCGTATGTGAGTTTACCTGAGTTGATTCAAACTACTTTAATCAAAGATCGACAAAGTATTGTAGTCTCTGGCACTCACGGAAAATCCACTACAAGTTCTCTTCTAGCGTTCGTGACTGAGTCCTGCCAAAAAAATCCTAGTTTTTTAATTGGTGCTATTCCAAATAATTTCAATCGATCTTTCAAACAAACTTCTTCTTCTTGGTTTATTATTGAAGGAGATGAGTACAGCACTGCTTTTTTTGATAAACGCCCCAAATTCATACACTACCAACCTTTTTCTGTTATTCTCACCAGCATTGAGTACGACCATGTAGATATTTACGATAGCTTGGAAAAAGTGAAAAACAGTTTTGAAATGCTTATTCGATCTCTACCTCAAGATGGTTTTTTAGTGGTTAATGCTGAAGATAAAAATATTGAAAGCATTCTCAATAATGCTTCTACAAAAAATATTGTTTCTTACGGTGTCACTCATGGTCACTATCGATTGGAAAATCGCGTGACTTACTCGGACAAAGGTTTTCAAACTTTTACTGTGTCTTGCCCTAATAAAGAAAAAGTAAATATTCAATTTTCACTCTTTGGACTTCACAATGCGATGAATGCTTTAGGAGTTTTTGCTTTATGCCACCAACTGGGCTGGAACACCCAGCACATTCTCGAAGGGCTTTCTCAATTTAAAGGAGTATGCCGCCGCTCTCAAATTCTCAAAGAAACTTCAAAGGCGGTACTCATCGAAGACTTTGCTCATCACCCTACTGCCGTAAAGTCCACACTTTCTTCTTTAAAAGAAAGATATTCAAACCATGATCTCATTGCAGTATTTGAACCACGTTCAGTCTCCTCCAGAAGAAATGTTTTTCAAGAAGCCTATGCTCGTGCTTTTTCTAAAGCTCAACAAGTCTATGTAGCTCCTCCCTATAGAGCATTTGAAATTGCAGAGCACGAAAGGTTTTCCTCCGAGAATCTTGTTAAAGAATTGCAAATCCAAGGAGTCAAAGCCTATTTATACAATGATGTAAAAAAAATGGCGAAGGCTATTGTTCAATCATTAGAAAAACCTTCTGTGATCGTTGTTATGAGTAACGGCCCCTTCGATGGAGCTCATGGAGAAATTGCTCAACTGCTATAAATTCTCAACAGCACTCAAAAGTATGCCTTTAGACAAATTCCCCTCTCTAATCGATTGTTTAAAAGATAATTTTTTTTGAATAGATTGAAATAATTTCTCTTTATTTTCTTTCCTAAAAAAGAACACAACAGACTCTGCCCCTAAAGCTCCACAACCCTTAAGAGCTAAAACTTCAGAATGAAGTTTCAGTTCTTCAAGAAGAGAGCGAGTTGCAGGAGTGATCCAGCTTTTTTTTTGAAGCTCTTGATCATAATCTTTTATAGATTGAATAAACTTTTTTTCATCTTTATTTTTTAACGCATCCACCGAAAGATGAGAAATATTTTTTAATCGATCTAAAGATTCCTTTTTAAAATCTTTTAAGTGTTTCCAAGTTTCTAAAGACTCTCCTGTTAGAATAAAAGCAAAATGAATGTCCGAAAAACTCCATATCAAATTTTCAGCAGTAAAAGGATTCATACAAAAATGACAAAGCCCTCCCAATTTTTGTGCGACCACATCCGCCCCACTCGTATTTTTTGCAATCTGAACATACTCTTTCCACAAATCGTACACAGAAACATCATTTTTTAATAAAGAAGCTATGGTGACTACACAGTTCCATTCTGCACTCGAAAGACCAAAACCGCTCGGTCTTTTCTCCATAAGCTCTATTTGAATTTGAGAAAAAATCTCTCTATTCTTTTCAATATATATTCCTGCAGCACTTTCAGAATGAAAAGGATGAGAAAGTTTGGAAGACTGCATATTAACTTTAAAATTAAAATAAGGAGTTGTACTGGCTATCAATGCAGAAGCACCATCCAGCACTGCGTACTCTCCAATCAAAAAAGTTTTACTGGGAATAGAGATTTGATAACAGGGTGATAGGTTTCTCATTGATTATAGTAGTATTTATCTCTCAGTTCTTTGAGGATATTTTTGGCCCATTGCTGCTTATTCAAAGTCTTAAAATTTTCCACTTGACGAATACGATCACGAATGAGCTTCACCGCTTCAATGGCATGGCTTAGAGAAATTGTTTTTTTTAATTTTAATAAAATCTCCAAATGTTTTTGAATGATTGGAAACTCCCAACCCTTAGCTCCAGCGTCTTGAGTTAAGTTCTTAATATGAAGTTTCATATGACCTTCAATAATTCCAACGGTAGTTAAGGCACGAATAGCACCTAAATTTTGAACCAATCCAACCGCTACACATATACGAGCCAAATGCTTTGCAGATTGAACACCCATCATACGCATACAAATTTGTGCTGTAGGATGCAGTCGAGTCATCCCTCCAACAACTCCCAACATCATAGGAGCTTTTATTCTTCCGTGAAGTTCTCCATTTTGTATGCGCCACTCCGTGATAGAACGATAATGGCCTGATCGAGAAGCATAAGCATGAAGACCCGCTTCGATAGCACGATAATCATTACCTGTAGCCATCACCACAGCACTAATGCCATTCATTACACCTTTGTTAGAAGTAGCAGCACGATAAGGATCTTCTTCCGCAAAAACAGAAGCCTCTACAATTTTTTTCATTGAGTGCTCGTCGATTCCTTTCATCACAATATGAGCAGAAGCCAAACACTGATCCGATAAATTAGATAAAATACAAAGAGAAACATCTTCTCCTGTAGATTCTTCGATGGGTTTTTTTAAATATTCACAAATCTGATTGATGATATTAGCTCCCATAGCATCACAAGTGTCCACAAAGACATGAATAACTGCCATTTCTTTATTTTCAGAATTAATTTTTCTTACCTGAAATCCTCGAACTCCTCCTCCTCGCTTCACCATGGAAGAAACCACCTGTTCGTGCACATCTTGAATCCATTGAGATTCATTATTCTGAACTACTTCTTGAAGATGATTAAAGTTTTTCACATTGTGAATTTGTATCTGACCGATAGATATCCTAGAAGGACATGATGTTTGAATGATACCATTTTCATTCACCCATCTTGCTGTTTTACTGGCAGCTGCAATAATGGATGTCTCTTCGACAGCCATCGGTATCCACAAAGGCTGATCATCAATAACAAAATTCGTGGCCACACCAAGAGGAACTTGAAAATAACCCACCACATTTTCAATAAGTTTATCTGCTAAATCGAGTTTTTTAAGACCTCCATTTTTTAGAAAATTCACATCCTTTTTGCCAAGAGCTTTCGATTTGAGTAGCCTTTGATACCGTCGTCCTCTTGAAAGTTTCGAAAAACCAGAAAATAATTTTTTCATTTGTAAAATAGTGAAGTTTTCTTTTTTTGGACTGCTGGAGACCGGCTGATCCACAGATACTGTGTTTTCTACATTCATAGTCATGTCATGAACTCCCACTGGTTCAGTTCCTCTATTGTTTTATTCCCTGTACAAAATAAAGCAATTTTTAACTCATGTTCCAGCAAAAACATTTGATCCAGTAAACATTTCTCACTTTCCATTGCTTTTTTGAGCATTAGGTGAGCAAAACCAACTGCAGAAGCTCCTAAAGCCAAGCATTTTGCAGCATCCAGTCCGTTGATAATGCCTCCAGAAGCCCATATTTCAAAGTCTTTTTTTTGAAGTTTGTGAGCAGCTAATAGAGATGAAAGTGTACTTTGACCCCAATGAGCAAAAGTTTTTGCTGCATTCTTACGAACATCCTCAGATGGAATACGATCTCCTTCGATACGCCCCCAATGAGTCCCACCGTAACCACTGATATCGATAGCTTGAACACCCACACCGCAAAGTGACTTCAAAGTTGAGTGAGAAAAACCGCAGCCTGTCTCTTTAACACAAACAGGAATAGATAATTTTTGAGTGATTTGCTCTAAGGATTTCCTCCAGCCTCGAAACTGAGGAGTTCCTTCGGGCTGAAGACACTCTTGTAAAGGATTGGTATGAATCATTATTGCCGAAGCTCCTAGTGAATCAGTCAACTCTGCAACTTTTTCTACAGATGTCTCGATCAACTGACTGATGCCTAAGTTTCCAATAAGAAATAGATCAGGAAAGCTTTTTTTAATTTCGAGCCACTCTAAATGAGCTTCTTTTTGGAATAATTGTTTTCTTTGAGACCCCACTCCCATCATCCAGCCTTTTTGTGAACAGGCCTGAGCAATTCTCCTATTAATTTTTTTTGCTCCTTTAAATCCACCCGTCATACCACTTACAAAAAATGGAGTAGGAAACTTTTTTCCCAGAATAACCGTGGAAGTATCGAGTTCATCCCAATTAAGATTCGGGAAAGCCTCATGAATGAGTTTTATTTTTGAAAGACCATTGTCCCCCTCAAAGTTAGCTTCTTTTAAAGCGAGATGGATATGATCTTTTTTTCTTTTTTCGTAATTCAAATTACTTCAATTGAAGTTGTTGAACCAAACTTTCAAAAGCCTTTGGGTGATTTTGAACCATAGAAGCCAGTTGAGGGCGATTCAATTCGATCTTAGATTTTCTTAACATCCCCATGAACTGAGAGTAATTCAATCCTAAATTTTTGGAAGCCAAAGAAATTTTATGATTCCATATTTTTTTAATATCACTTTTAAAAGTGCGTCGATCTCTGTATTGATAAACTAAAGCTCTATCACTTTTTTCAATGGCCACAGTGAACAAGCGACTATTAGAACCACGAAAACCTTTAGCTCTTTTAAGTATTTTCTTTCTATAGCGACGTGCTTTAAAACCTCTTTTAACTCTCATAATTTTATCCTCGTTTTATTTTATTTAAGCCCTAATAAGTACTGAACTGTTTTTTTATTTGCTGAAGACACATAAGTCATTATTCCTAATTGTCTTTTTCTTTTAGAAGACTTCTGAATGAGCAGATGCCTTAAATTCTTTTTCTTTCTTTTAATTACTCCGCTAGGTTTAGCTCGAAATCTTTTTTTAGCTCCGGAATGTGTTTTAATTTTCAAGGGAACAGCTCCTGTTCATTTTTTTTCTGAATCTATATTATACTTGGAATGGAAAAATATGTCTTAAAAAAATATACAAATCAAGCACGAAATGATATTTTTAACTATCTTTTGTATTAAAATCCCACTCCAATGCTGAAATTCAAGTTTAAACAGTTTGAGTTATTTTCCACTCGCCTCGTGCCAACTCAAACCCTCACCGATATTCACCTTCAAAGGAACACTTAAACTCGCACCACCATTCACCCCTAATTCCATAATGGAGCGAATACGGCTTATTTCATGATTTACATCCTCAATCGAACACTCAAATATCAATTCATCATGAATTTGAATCAAAATTTTTGACCAAATGGCCGCATCTAAATGGATCATAGCCTTCTTTACTAAATCACTCGCAGTCCCTTGAATAGTTGCATTCACAGCAGCTCTTTCTCCAAATTTTTGCATTCGAACATTTTTTGAAAAAAGCTCAGGAATAATACGTCTTCTCCCAAATAAAGTTTCTACATAACCTTTCTTTTTTGCATCTTTCACAGCTTGATTCATATACTCTTTCACTTTTGGAAATTTTTTAAAGTACTGCTCTACGATTTCCTTTCCTTTTTGAGGAGTCACTCCAAGGGTTTCAGAAAGACCAAACGCAGTTTGTCCATAGGTAATTCCAAAATTCACTGTCTTAGCCACTCTTCTCTGATCCTCACTCACATTATCCATAGAAACATTAAATAGTTCTCGAGCCGTTGAACAATGAATATCTTCATCATTTAGAAAAGCATTTTTCAAAGCCAAATCTCCAGAAAAATGCGCTAAAATTCTAAGCTCAATCTGTGAATAATCCGCCACAATAAGGCGACAGCCTTGAGGCGTTACAAAATATTTTCTGATCTTTCGACCTCTTTTTGTACGAATAGGAATATTTTGCAAATTCGGTTTCATACTCGAAAGGCGGCCTGTCGATGTTAAAGTTTGATTAAAATGAGTGTGCACTCGATTTGAAGAATCCTTCATCGCTTCCAACAAACCCTCTACATAAGTGGTTTTCAATTTAAAAAGTTCTCTATAATCCAAAACCTTCTGAGCAACTGGATGAAGATGAGTTAACTTTCTTAAAACTTCACTATCTGTGGAGTGCCCTGTTTTGGTCTTTTTTCCCTTAGCCAAATTCATTTCTTCAAAAAGCACATGCGCTAATTGCTGTGGACTGGAAATATTAAAAGGATGCCCTACAATAGAAAAAATTTTATTTTCCAAATCTATTAAGTCATGTTCTAAATTTTTCTTTTCGAGCAATAACTGTTTTTGGTCCAAGAGAATACCCTGCATCTCCATTCGATATAAAACAGGAATGACAGGCATCTCTATCTCTTCAAACTCCTCTATAAGATTCATATCTTCCATCTTCTTTTGGTAAATTTCTCTGAGATGAAAGATGGAAGGAATAGCATTGCTCTCATCCAATTTCTCATCACCCATTATGGATTGAACTAAAGAAAGAAGCCCACGAGAAGATTTGCTGTCACATAAATGAGCTGCAATCATAAGATCCCAACTTCCAATAGGTTGGTGAACATGGCAGCTCTTCCAAATTGTTTTAAGATCATAACCCCACCACTGAATTTTCTTATGAGAAAAGATCCTCCCAAATTCAATAAGCGATGAGTTTTCCAACTGCACCCACATATTTTTGATTACACAATGCACTTGGTTTTCTAAAATCAACACCCCTACCTCTTCGTAAGGTCGAAGCTCTTCCTCAAGTTTCTGAAGAGTCCATATGTACTTTTTCATCCCTTTTACACGAGCCACTTTTTCCTGAGTGGCGACAGGAGAAGTTCTCATTTTTTTTTCAGGAAACATTTTGTTATGAATAGATCGAAACTCTAAATCCGCCAATAAATCTTTCATCTTCTTTTCATCCACTGGAGTTTTTTCAACTTCTTTCATGCTGGATATCAACAAAATATCAGTGATAATACGAGCAAGCCTTTGTGATAGAAAAGCTTCTTTTTTAGAATCTCTCAATTGATTCATCATTCGAGGAGTTAGGGAATCCAGATTATCGTAAATTTCTTCTAAAGAGGAATAATTGGAAAATAATTTTTGCGCTCCTTTAGGACCCACTCCGCGCACACCCGGAATATTATCACTAGAGTCTCCAACAATAGCTAAATAATCTACAATTTGAGAAGGTAAAACTCCCCATTTATCTTTCACCTTGTCCGTATCGTAATTAATATCCTTAATAGGATCGTAAAGAGTCACCGATTCATTGACTAACTGAGCAAAGTCTTTGTCCGAACTCACAATCACAACTTCCATCTTTTTGGACTGACCCCAATGAGCTAAACTTCCGATCACATCGTCTGCTTCATAACCTTTTTTATCCATTCGTGGAATACCTAAAAAATCCGTTAACTTGTAAATATAAGGGAGTTGTTCTTCTAGATCATCTGGCATCGCTTCTCGATGAGCTTTATATTCAGGGTAATAATCCACTCGATGGGATGGTTCTTTTCGATCAAAACAATGAACAATATATTGAGGTTTAAACTGGTTTAAAATTTTTAATGTTATGGTGAGATAACCATATGCCGCATTTGTAGAAAGTCGTTGTTCTTTAGGCCGCACTACCTGCATGAAAGGAATAGCATAGTAGGCTCTAAAAAAAACAGAGCTTGCATCCACAAGATAAATTTTATTATTTGTACTACTCATCTTCAGGAAAAATAAAAATTAAATCCCCTTCTCCAGCAAGGTCGAATCGATTTCGAACTTCCTTTTCAAGATTCTTGGGATCCGATAACTGTTGTATTTTATTCACAAGGACTTCATTTTTAGTATTTATTTCAACGGACTTTTTTGTTAAAGCTCTTTTTTGCAAGTATAAAGTTCTGATCTGAAAAAGCGTACCATCAAAGACAACATTAAAAAATATAAGGATGCCGCAAAAAATAAGAATCAACTTAGGTCTATGAATCCATTGATCAATATACTTAAAGAAATTCCATTTTAATTTCATCGCTTCCTTTTACCGTACAAGAATGTATAACAAGAACAAAGAAAACAAAGAAAAAGCAAACCCAAAAAATAATAGAGCATGGACCCAACCTGTCGTATAAGACCAAGAACTTTTCTCCTTGAGAGGAGGTTTTTCCATCATGGAATAGATAATATCTTGCAGGCTTTTTAACCTCTTAATAGCCTCCGCATCTGTTGGACGTTCTTTATAAAGTTGACCGTAGCAATAAATTCCAAAAGAAACATTGTCTTCTCTCAGACACTTCGAAATAAACTGATTATGGTATTTTGTTGAATCATAATTCTGCATCAACTCTTCATATGTTTTTCTAAGCTGAAAGGAGGCATAAGGTGCATTCTTTTTCCACTCTGAATCGTAAAAAGATTTCCCACAATTTGTACAAATAACACCACCTTTTTTTAACGATTGATAACAATGAGGGCATATCTTATAATCACTCACTATTTTTTCTTCATTTTGAACTTTTGGAGAACGAGTCAAAGTTTCAACACGATTACTGGCATCTAAACCGGCCCAAAATATTTCGTTGCATGAAAGACAAGAAAAAGAACAATGTTGAATAGGAGATAAGTCTTGCTTATCCACTTTAAACAAAGCTTTACAATGAGGACAAGTTAAACTCTCCCATACATTTGTTGATGTTTTATGTTGGCTTTCAAAACTCATTATTCTATTCTCTACCATAGTATGTTGAGAAATGTGATTTCTTTTTTTAGTTTTTTTAAACTGCCTTTATTATCTGGTATTTTAATTGGAACCAGCTACATCCCTCTTCCTCCATGGGCTCTACTTTTCTGTTTTGTGCCATTATGGTATTTCTGTTTAAAAAATAAACATCAACTTAAAAACTTATTATGGGCGGGGTGGTTTACGCAATTTGTTCTCACTTTGATTGGATTTCACTGGGTCACCTATACCATTAATGTTTTTAGTGCATTCCATTGGAGTTTAGCTTTTTTAGGATTTCTCTTATTTTGTTCTTTTTCCCAACTTCATATCCCTATAGCCCTAGGGATTTGGCACTATTGTTTACGCCTTAAACCTTTTCAAACAAAGTGGGCTTCTTCTCTACTCCTCCCAACACTCACCGCAATAGGATTTTCGATCTTTCCAATGATCTTTCCTTGGCATCTGGGCTACTCTTGGTTCCAACCTTACTTGCCCGCCTTTCATACTGCCGAACTATGGGGTTTTGAATTTCTCTCCACGATAACGCTCTTTGTACAATTGTGTTTTTTACCACTTTCTAAAAAATATTTCAAAATGGGGTTGCCCCTCAGTTTAGCTCTTTTACTCATCCTCAATATTGGAGGCTACTATCTCAAAATCCGACTCAAAGAACCTGATCAAAGCTCTAATGTTTTAGTGGTTCAGCACAATATATACAGCCCTCAAGCTGTAAAAAAATCCAGTATCATAAGTAATCGAAAAACTATCCGTCGTTTATTTTCTCTCACGAAAAAAGGATTAAAAAATCATAGCTCTGTAGATTTTATTGTCTGGTCAGAAGCCGCTTATCCTTATCTTATTTTTGAAAAGGATAAAGAATTTTCATCTTTACAAAAAGAAGTAAAGAAAAATTTTAAAACTCCTCTAATTACGGGTGCCTCAACTCGAATTGGAAATCAATTTACAAACTCCATATTCTTTCTGCAACCTTCAGGAAAGTTTCATCCTGATCGATATGACAAAAATATTTTGTTGGCATTTGGTGAGTACATCCCCGGCGAACAATGGTTTCCCAGTTTAAAAAAGTTTTTTCTCAATACACATGCCAGCATAATGAGAGGAGCAGAAGGCCCTCAAGTCCGAGAGATAAGCTCGGTAAAGCTAGGATTACAAATCTGCTATGAGGGTCTGTTTCCTCATTTTTCAAGAACTCTTTCTCAAAAAGGAGCTCAAATTTTATTAAATTTAACTAATGATTCTTGGTTTGGCTGGTGGTACCAACCCTATCAACATCTTTACATGACCCTTGCTAGAGGAATCGAACTTCGAAAACCAGTTATTCGTACAACTAAAACAGGGTTTTCTGCTGTCATGGATGCTCAAGGAAATATTACTCGATCCCCTATGCTTCAAACTTGGGTAACAGTTTTATCCGTCCCTTACCAAAAGGAAACTCAGCCCACTATTTTCGAAAGATGGGGGTATCATATCAACAAAGTTTTTTTATTATTAATGTTGTTGATTCCTTTTATTGTTTTTTATTCCAATAAACTCAAGAACTTTTTCAAAAAAAATAAATCATCATGAAAGCTTCTCATCTTTCTCTTTTTCATCAAACACTTAAGCAATTAAAAAAACATAAGATAATTCATAAAAAATTACTCATTGCTGTTTCTGGAGGTGTCGATTCCATCACACTGTTAGATCTTCTTCATGAAACTTCAAAAATTTTAAAACTTCAACTGACTGTCGCTCATATTCATCATGGTCTGAATCGACAAAACTATAGAAATAAAACTCAAATTTTTGTTCATTCTCTATGCGAAGGAATGCAAATTCCATTTCTGACCAATGAACCAAAAAAAAAATCGTACTCATCTGAAACTAAGTTAAGAGAGTTGAGATATCGACACCTTCGTCAATGGATGAAAAGTTACAATTATCTGGTGCTAGCCCATACTGCCGATGATCTTTTAGAAACGAGGCTGATTCGACTCATTCGAGGAACAGGAACAGAGGGGCTTTCCTCTATGGAATTTCTAATACAAAATCAACTTCGCCCTCTTATTCACATCACGAAAAAAGATATACTCAAATATGCTCGACTTAGAAAATTAGAATGGATGGAAGATCCTTCGAATCAAGATACAACAACCATTAGAAATTGGATCAGAAAGCATTGGCTTCCAAAAATTGAAAAAAAGAGAGCTGGATCTATCCAAAACTTGTCTCAATCTTTAGAAAGGTTGACTCAAACTCTTCCAAAAAAATATACTGATTTAAATTCTAAAGGCATCCCAAGAAAAGAATTTATAAAATATTCTTCAAATGAACAGAAGCAATGGCTCGCTTCTTATATGAAACAACAACAAATATCCAACTATACGCATAGACATATCGAAGAACTTTTGAAACACATTCAATCCAGTAAGAAAAATGTTAATCTCTTTATGCTTGAGAAAAACTGGTTCATCACACCCTATTGGATCCGTGTTCAGGATTAAGAGTATTCCACTGGAATGAGATGATTTTGCTGAATCAGCCCCTCGCTGAGCGGCCTTTCCCACAAACTCAACAAGAAACCTCCCCCTCCAGCTCCCGTTGGCTTCACAGCTAAAGCTCCTTGAGTTTTTAATTCTTTAATCTTAGAATCTAAATTCTTTAACAATCCCCATTTTTCAAAACAACCATAAGCTTTATTGATAGACTGCACTAAACACTCTAAACGACGATTTGTTTCGACAGTTAAAGATTGAACAGCCAGATGCACCGATTCACTCATTTGATGATCTAAAAGATGAGCTTCCTTCGGAAATTTCTCAATAAAAGAATTCACCTGATGGACACATTTTTTTGTAAGAGAAGATCGCCCTGTGTTATATAAATAAATATAAGGTTTCCATAGAATATTTAATTTTTCCACAGCATCTCTCTCTTTAAAAATAAGAGGACTTTGATGGTAACTCACAAGCACATCCGCACCAGAGCTTTTTCCATGGAAAAAGTGTTCTAACTCTATGGCAAAGTTTAAAACATCTGAAACCCAAGATTGTTCAAAAAAAATCTGAGATATAGAAAGACAAAAAGCTGCTGAACTTCCTAATCCAGAACCTAATGGAATATCCGAATGAAGCTCAAACACTCCTCTTTCCTTTCGACCAGATTGGGAGAAAGCTTGTTGGATAGCCTGCTTGAAAAAATCAGTTTGTGAAGGAGAAAAACTATTCCCAAAATAACAATGAAAATCTTCCTTGTACGTGTATTTCACTTTCAACTGCATACGATACATTGGAAATAATACCACAGATCCACCCCTTAAAACAGAGTGCTCTCCAGACAAGATCCACTTTCCACAATTTGATTTTTCCATTACTTCACACAAAACTCCATATAACCAACTTCGACCTTAAAATTCAATATCTTTCTATCTTAATCATTGCAATCCAATGTCAGGGTGAAAAAATTAAAAAACTGAAAAAGTTTTTTAATTCATAATTGGAGCTTTGATGCTTTACAATGATTTCTTTTAGTCAGGCAAGCTATCTATATAATTGAGTCCATATTATCAAATAAGAGAAAATATAGATGGGATTAACTCCTCAACAAATTTCAAGATTCTCCCAAACTTGAAATTCTTTAACTATACGAAAAAGTTTTGTCTTATTTTATCATAAAAATCTCATTTGGAATGAAATCAGAGCTATAAAGATATTGAAACAGGCTGCTCAAAATCATCATAAGACTCAGCAACCACTGTATTATCATAATCGATTTTTAAATAAATTAAATGATAAACTATAGAGAAAAATACGCAGGAAGAAAGTGAAAGAAAGTAATCCGTAAAAATAGCCCCTGCTGCTGCTACATTCATCCCTTCACTTTTTAAGCTATGTAATAAAGTATTTAAAGGGTAAGTCCCCATAATATAAACAGCTATCATGGTTAAAAAACAAAACATAAAACCCTCAGTCAATTTTTTAGAATGTTTAAGAGCTGATATTTCTCGACGTTGAAAAGGACGATTAAATAAAGCAATGTAGCTCACAAAAGTACATCTGAAAAACTTAAAAATTCCAGGAGCTATAAAAAGTAATCCCCACAAATAAGAGATACTCATTACTTTGCTCATCTCTTTAATCCATGAACGAAAGTGCAGGCGCCTAAATTGGTTAAAAGTTTCAGGAATATATACATAAGACTCGTTCTTTTTATTGAGAAGCTTTTGGAAAAAATAAGGCACAACAAACAAAGCACTGATCCCCACAAGAATCAAAGAAAATAAATAAACACACAATGACAAAAGGAGTGTCAAAGCCGATTTATAATCCGAGTGATTAGAAAGATACTGAGTTAAAAGAGATAAACCAACAAGGCTCGAATAAATAATGGACAAAACAACATAATATTGTCTGACAAACTGCCACCAATATTGAGGAGCTCTTTTTAAAGACTCAAAAAATATTTTGGTAGAAACTTTCATACTAAAAAACTGTTCGTCAAAATTAGATAAGTATGTTAAGAAAATAAGAAAAACTAGATGTTTGTCTGGAGTTTCCTCGACTATGAAAAAAAGCAAAAATCAAAGCAATAATAAGTCCTCTCTGATTCCAAGCCTCAGTGTTGAGCGAAAAAACCTTGTTCAGCAATATATGTATGAAATCTCTAAATATCCACTGCTCACAAAGAAAGAAGAGGAAAAATGGTCTGAACTTTATTACAAAACAAAAGATCGCGAAGCTTTAAGAATTTTAGTGCAAAGTAATCTGCGGTTTGTCGTACAAGTGGCCACCGAATACTCTCGTTTTGGTTCTCTTTTGATTGATCTCATTCAAGAAGGAAATATGGGACTTTTAAAAGCTATCAACAAATTCAACCCTTACAAAGGAGTCCGTCTCATCACTTATGCCGTATGGTGGATTCGCGGAGCAATACAAGAGTATCTAATGAAACACCACTCTATAGTTCGTATAGGCACAACATCCGAACAAAAAAAGCTGTTCTATAAGTTGAGAAAAGAAGAAATTCCTCAACTAGACTCGGCAATACACACCAAGCTTTTATCTCGTCAACTGGGTGTCTCCCAAAAAGAAATCGACACAATGAAAAAACGTCTTTCTCATAGAGATGTTCAAATAGACGCACTCGAAGATAAAGGGAATAACACTGTGATTGATGTCGAAGGCTCCCATTTAGAAGAAGATATAGAGCAAAAACAAGAAATTCAATTACTCAAGAAAAGTGTGAACCAGCTTCGCCCTTCTCTCAATACAAAAGAAAACTACATACTCGATCATCGAATTTTATCTGAAAATCCTCTGACGCTTCAAGAAATTGGCAATCAGTTCAGCGTCACTCGAGAATCTATACGACAAATAGAAGCTCGACTTCTTCAAAAGATAAAAACACAAGTGAGCGACCAAAATTTATTAAGCCGAAAGTAACTCGTTGTCACTATTTTTCATGAAGTTATTTAACTTTACTTTCAATTTCGCAACAGCTTGAGCATGAAGCTGAGAAACTCGACTCTCTGTAACATTGAGTATGGAACCGATTTTCTTTAAGTTAAATCCTTCGTAGTAATACAAAGAGAGTAAAATTCTCTGTCTTTCTGGCAGTTCTTCAATAGATTTATGCACAATTCTTTTTAAAGATTTAATAGAAATATTTTTAAAAGGAGTACTGCCTTTTTGAAGAACCTCAAAGAGCTGTTTCTTATCTGTTACACTAAATTTTTGAGTTTCATCAATGGATACCAAGTTGACTGTACGCACTTGATTCGCAAGGACAAAATAACTCTCCATACTTAAATTTAATTTTTGAGCCACCTCTTCTTCTTTGGGTAAACGGCCAAGCTCTGACTCTAATTCTAAATTCGCTTTTTCCAATAACTTAGCTTTATCTCTAATAGAGCGAGGAACCCAATCTTGCGATCGAAGTTCATCTAAAATAGCCCCTCGAATACGAAACTCTGCGTAAGTTTTAAATTTATTATCTCGATTAGAATCATATTTATCTACAGCATCCATCAAACCAATAACGCCACTAGAAATCAAATCTTCAAGTTCAATGTTAGCAGGTAAACGAATAGATATTTTTTTTGCGATAAAACGAATTAAAGGAATATATTCAACTACAATCTGATTTTTTTCTTTGATAGATATTTTATTCCTTTTTACCTTTTTCGCACCCATTCTTTACACTCCTTTAAATAAATTGAAATTTTATTTGAATGGCTGAAACGTTGCCTGAGGTCACAAACTGATTGATATTATTCTTAATTTTTTCTTCGAGATCCCTTCTTCGAAAATCGTCAGATAAATCTCTCTTGCTAGATTGAGAAAGAGAGAAAATAAGAAGCTCTTTATACTTATCGTGATCTTGAAGAAGCTCACTTTTTATACGAATATTTTCAGAAAAAATTTTGACGCTCACTTTGGCCAATGCAGAGCTGCCAGACTCCTTTGTGCGAATAATAAAAGAATCAATGTTAAAAGAATAAAGGGATTGTAAAGATCGTGTGTCAGAAGTGGAAACAATCCGCTTCTTATAACCACCAATAAACAAACCTAGAAAACATATTAGAAAAAAAATCACCCACATCACGAAAGTAAATGAAGAATCATGACGAGGAGTGGAAACTTCGATTACATCTTTTTCTTCTTTTCTGTATTGGAAAGCAGGCTGCATAGAAAAATCCTTTTTACACTTTTAAGAAAGCAAATAGAGAGACAGGACCTTTGATATATACTTGTGTGCTGATTATGGGTTAAATAACGACTTTTCATTTCTAATGGTGTCAAAAATATGACTAGAATAACTGTTTTAAATTTGACACTTTAGCTTGAGTTAGGGCATTAATGATAACTATCTAAAAACCATAAAAGACAATTATGACAAAACAACGAAAAAACATAAAAGACAGCTATGACAGAACAACGAAAAAATATAAAACTCTCTAGGCTTTTTTCTATCGTCGCTTTATGTGCTTTTCTTGTAGGTGCTGCTATAGGTGTTTTTGCTACTCTCCATTTCACAAAATCTCAGACAACAAAAACTCTACAAATTGAGGAGGTATATGAACCTTCAACAGAAGAAATTCCAGATTCAAACCCTATGGACCCGCCCAAAAATGAAAAAGACAGTTTGAAACGTTATAAAGAAATGCTACAAAATAGTCTAGAAAACTCTATTCAGAATGAAGTAAATGAAATCACATATTATGGTGTTCTTATAGGAGAATACAGCAAATCTGATCAAGCAAACAACTTAGCTATCGATTTAAAAGATCAGTATGATTGGAATATTGCAGTCTATCCCATCAAAAACTTGCATCATGTTATTGTTGGTCCTTTTGATAATAAAGAAGATGCACAAAATTTTCTGAATCAAATTCCTCAACAAGCCCGATTTATAAAATCCAAAGTGATCCTTTTTCCAAAAAATAACTAATGACTCAATCTTTTTCACTCAACCCACAACAACAAGAAGCTTTACAAACTACCCATGGAGCTCTTTTGATTTCTGCCGGAGCAGGATCAGGAAAAACACAAGTACTCACCAGTCGAATCGCACATATTATTTCATCGGATTTAGCTCATCCTGATGAAATTCTAGCTGTCACCTTTACCAATAAGGCAGCACGTGAAATGATCGAAAGAGTCACTGTACAACTATCTCATATTCCTGCTCACCAACCCTTATGGATCAGCACATTTCACTCTGCCTGTGCACGCATATTGAGAGAAAATATCCCTCATCTTGCCCCTCGCTCTCAAGTAGTGATTTATGACTCTAAAGACCAACTCAGTTTAATTAAAAAAATTATGAAAGATCTTGAAATAGACGAAAAGTATTCTCCCGCTAAAGAATTCCAAAGACAAATTAACCTATGTAAAAGAATGGCCGTGCTGCCACGTGAAACTCGTGATCACCCCCATCTACGCCTCACACAAGAGTTTCATCGTTTGTACGAAAAATATGAACAAATGCTTTTAGAAGCTGAAGCTTTTGATTTTGAAAGCTTGCTTTTAGAAACGTATCAACTGTTTTTAAACCATGAAAAAGTTCTCTCTCACTATCAAGATAAATTCAAATTCATCTCAGTGGATGAGTATCAAGATACTAATCAAATACAATATCTTCTGATAAAAATCTTAGCTCAAAAACATCAAAACATTTGTGTAGTAGGAGACGAGGACCAATCGATATATAGTTGGAGAGGAGCCGATATTGCCAACATACTTAACTTTGAAAAAGATTTTCCAAGTTGTAAGGTGATTAAACTTGAACAAAACTATCGTTCTACAGACACCATCGTATCCGCAGCTTCTTCTCTCATCAAACACAATAACTCTCGAATTAATAAACAGTTATTTACTCAAAACTCCACTGGAGATTTAATTCAAGTCTCAGCACACTGGAATGACTCACACGAGGCTCAACATGTGATAAGAACCATCTCAAAAGCCTGTGAAAGTGGAGATATGGCTTATAATGACTTTGCAATTTTTTATAGAACAAATGCTCAATCTCGTGCTTTTGAAGATCAACTAAGACGTTATAATATTCCTTATCAGATTGTTGGACACTTGAAATTCTATGATCGAGCGGAGATTAAAGATATTATCAATTATTTCCGTTTTATTCTGAACCCTTATGACGAACTTTCTTTACGAAGAATTATTAACACACCCAAAAGAGGCATCGGAAAACAGACATTAGAAAAAGCCCAACACACTCAACATCAAGTGGGAGCTCCCTTCTATGAATGTCTACTGAACAATGCTCGAAACTCCCCCAACAGCAAAATTTCACAAAATATCCTTCAATTTCACAATACAATGGATAGTTTAAGGCAACTTCATAAAAATAAAGAAATAACAATCTCTAATCTTTACTTTAATCTTTTAGATGCAACTCTTTATTTACAAACGCTTGAAGCACAAAAAGATATAGAGGCTCAAAGTCGAATAGAAAACCTCAACGAATTAGGAAACGCTATTCAACAATTTGAAGAAGACAAAGTATCAGATGCCAATTTGGAAAATTTTTTAGAACAAATGTCTCTTTTAACTTCTGCAGAAACCTACGACAATAATGCTGTTCAGCTGATGACTCTACATTTATCTAAAGGGCTTGAATTTGATATTGTATTTATCACAGGCTTAGAAGAAGGTTTATTCCCTTTGATTCAAAACATTGACGATATGGATATTGAAGAAGAAAGACGTCTTGCTTATGTCGGAATAACTCGAGCCAGAAATAAACTCTTTCTTTCTTATGCTCAAAATCGGAAAAGATTTGGAGTGGAAAAAAAACAAAGACCTAGTCGCTTTTTAAATGATATTTCTCAAAACTACTTAATCAGAGAAAAAAGATCCAGATTTATGTTGTCTTGAGCTGTATATCACCTCCAAATCGAATAATACTATTAAGATAAGAAAAAATTAAAAACTATGAAAAAATTTCACACCCTCTATACCTCAATGGTTTATGATGCTATCTTGCAACCATTATCTAAAGAAGGGTTATTCAACAAACAATTATAAAAGAGAGCAGAATAATGAAAAATCTCTATTATCATTACATTTTTTTATTCTCAATAGGGATTTATACACTCTCCTCTCTCTCACAAGAGATTTACGATATACAACCTAGAATACGTACTCAAAATTCTTATTACCATCATAAAGACTCAGAAGAGAAATATATTGAACATTGGGGATTTTTTATTAAAGATCGTATCTTTGTGGTTTACATCGAAAACTTTGAAAAACTATATTCCATAAGATACGGAACTCATACACATTTACTCATATCTCAAAATGGAAAAAAAGATATATCCCTCAATCTGGGAGAAAGTTATTTTGACTTACAAAAAGGTATATTGCTAGTAAAAATTCCAGAATATGAAGGCCCTTTTCTTGAACTGGATGCAGTGGAAAAGATAAAAGATTTTTATCTGTTATATCATAATAAACAATTTCAAAGTCCATATCAGTATATACCTTTAAAAAAGTACAAAAGAGAGCTTCTTGTGCCTTTTGATAAAGATACTGAAGGAGAACTTAAACTGATAAAAAGCGAAAGCAAAATTAAACCAATAAAAAGGAAGCAACCCAAACTCACAGTAGTCAACTTCTCTCCTCAAGAGCATAAAACGATATCTCATAGTTTTGTTGCATTAGAAAACCCTACTGACTCTCCGAATGAAGATGAATGGAATGCATTTGCTTCGGCGAAAGGGCTTCCTATTTTAGATTCTAGTCATAAAATTGTTCACGGAATTTTTACCGATCCTACAGATGGAAACTACCTTTATGTATTAGATGGATCTGCTTTGCAAGATACCATTAGAAATTCAAAAAATAAATTTCAGGAATATCACGAATCTCAATTGAATAAAAATTACGTATTCGTCCCCATAAACGTTGGAAAGGAACGTAGTCAATATCAATTGAATAAATACTATAAGAAAGACGATGCTTTGAAAAAAGTATTATCTCAATTAATCGAATTTCAACTCAGTGACAGATGGGAACATCATGAAGTAGACAAACAAATCGAAGAAACTTTGTCTAAATTATTATCTCAAACAGAAAATCCTAATGTTTTATTTCAATTTTATAAGTTTTTTAAACTGGATCGTTATAGTATACAATCTGAACGGTTTCTTCTCAAGGCAAATATCAGGGGACATCTGATATCTCGATTTAGATTCATTAAAAATGAAGTAGGAAAGATTCTTAATCAAAAAATCATCCCCGCTGAAAGGATGGATACATTTGTTCACAATCTATTGATTCCCTTTATAGACACAACTCATTTTCCCCCTGCTCAATATTTGTTAGCTCAATTGATTTTGTTTGCAGAAAAAAAAGGTTCCCCAATCCAAGAGGAATCCATTTTGACATCAAAAGAATTTGTAAACTTGGATTTAGAACTTTTAGAATTAGCCCATCAGCAAAACTTCCCAGCTGCTTCCTTTGAGTTGGCACAATTAATGGCAAGTTCTAGCCCTACTTATTCTGAAAAAATATTCCTTGAACTCGCAAGAAGAAACTATAGAAAGGCTCAACGTAAACTGTTTTCAGAGAGGAAAAAGAAGAATTGTCAAGAGCCTTTTAATCAGTTTTAAAAACGAGGAAATTATCTATCGATAGCTTTAATGCTCAGCCGAATACGACCGTTTTTAACTTCCATCACTTTCACTTTTACACGATCTCCCTCACGAACAACATCAGACACTTTCTCGGTTCTTTTATGAGCCATTTCAGAAATATGAAGAAGCCCTGTGGTATTTGGTAAGACCTCTACAAAAGCTCCAAAATCTGCAAGTTTTTTAACCAAACCTTCATAGATTTTACCCACTTCCACATCTTCACAAATTTTATCAATAATCCCCTTAGCTTTCTGAATAGAACTTTCATCCGCTGATGCTAGATTAATAGTTCCATCATCGTTAATATCAATCTTCACACCCGTATCTTGAATGATGGAATTAATCATTTTTCCACCTGAGCCTATAACCTCACGAATTTTATTTGGATTAATTTTCATAGTCTCAATACGAGGAGCATAAGTAGATAACGAAGTTCGATGCTGAGATAAAACCTGATCCATGCAAGACAAAATATGCAACCGCCCCTTGTGAGCTTGGTCGAGAGCTTTCTCGATCACATCAAAAGTAAGGCTGTCAATTTTAATATCCATTTGAACTGCTGTCACACCCTCAGCACTCCCCGCCACTTTAAAATCCATATCTCCTAAATAGTCTTCATCTCCTAGAATATCTGAAAGAATAGCTGTTTTGTCCCCTTCCTTAATGAGACCCATCGCAATCCCTGCAATAGGAGTTGGAACAGGCACCCCTGCATCCATAAGAGCTAAAGAACCTGCACAAACTGTACCCATAGAACTAGAACCGTTAGACTCCAATACTTCACTCACTAAACGAAGTGTGTAAGGAAAAGAGTCGAGGCTTGGAAGAACAGGCTTTAAAGCCTTTTCAGCTAAGAAACCATGTCCAATCTCACGACGGCTTTGACCTCCCATTCGACCTGTTTCACCAACACAAAATGGAGGGAAATTATAGTGAAGCAAAAATCTTTTTTTATCTATACCTGATAAGTCGTCTAGCAGTTGAGCATCGTCTTCTGTACCCAAAGTAATGGAAGATAAAACCTGAGTTTCTCCTCGAGTAAATAAACTTGAACCATGAGTTCTTGGAAGCACTCCCACTTCACAAGCAACAGATCGAATTTCATCCAATTTTCGACCATCAATACGAGTATTTTTATCCAATATCAAATGACGAGAAATTTGATACTTAAGTTGATCAAGAGCAGATAGCAATAATTTTTCTTTTTTTTCATCTTCAAAAGAATAATGCTCTTTCATCTCTTTTTTTAAATCTCTTAAAGCCGCATATCTTTCATTTTTTGTAGGAATAGTTAAGCTCTTTAAAATTTTACCCTCATAAAGCTTTTTAACTTCTTGAAATAAAGAATCGTCCTGCTCTAATGGTTTCCACTCTCTTTTGACTTTTGCACCCGTTTTTTCTCTTAATTCTTCTTGTACTTTTAGTAACGACTGAATGAACTCATGACCTTTCTTTAAAGCTTTTAGAATATCTTTTTCTTTTGCAAAAAGAGCTTCTCCCTCAACCATCAATAACCCTTTTTGAGTCCCAGAGATGAATAAATTAATATCAGCTTTGGCACAAAGTTCAGGTTGCGGATTAACTTTAAACTCTCCATCCGCACGTACAATCTGCACGGAAGCGACAGGCCCTGCAAAAGGAATATCACTAATATGCAATGCTGCAGAAGCACCTAATGTTGATAAAACATCTAAAGGATACTGACCACTATAACTTAGAACTGTAGCCACAACTTGAGTATCTCGACGATAACCCTCAGGAAAACATGGACGTAAAGGACGATCCATCATACGAGCAGACAAAATAGCATTTTGTGAAGGACGCCCTTCTCTTTTAAAAAAACCTCCAGGAATTCTACCGGAAGCATAAAATCTTTCTTGATACTCTACCGTCATAGGGAGAAAATCTTGGAAAGAATCCTCATGTGAAGAGACAACTGTCACTAAAACAACATCTTCCCCACAAGTAACTAACACAGACCCGTCTGCCTGTTTAGCTAGACGACCTGTCTCAATTTGAATTTCTTGATTGTTAATTCGCACAACACACTTTTGAAGAGACATTATAAACTCCTTATAATAATAAAATAAATAAATAAAATGGGATTAAATAGACTACTTTCTTAAACCTAACTGACGAACGACCTTTTGATAATTATCAAACTTTACACTCTTTAAGTAGGAAAGCAACCTCTTTCGTCGACTAATAATTTTAATCAACCCTAACTGAGAATGAAAATCTTTTTTATGTTTTTGAAAATGCCCAGTCAGAGAGAAAATTCTATGTGTCAATTGAGCAATCTGCACCTCAGAACTCCCTGTGTCTGCAGAACTACGACGAAAATCTTTCATATTAATTTCTTTTTGTGTCATAACGAAATTCACACTAGATGAAAATTCCTAACAGGTCAACTTGAAAAGACACCTAAAATACAAGGTTTCCTCAAGTCGCTCATCTGAACCAATCCAAGCAACCTCTTATTCGAAGCACTCATCACTCGTATTACTCGGAATTCACCTTGAGGCCATCTTTCCTGACAAGAGTATGGGACCTGACCGTGACAAAATAACCTTTCTTCCCTATGATTTAAGTCCACACTCGGAATATGAGGGAGAGCTTGTTTCATAGGAATAAAAAATGAGACTTGATTCATCCATTCCGAAGGACTTTGCTTAGATCTTAATTCAAACTGAGAAAGAGAAATACTTTGGTCTAAAAAATACGGTATAGATGCTAATCTTTTTAAATGCAAAAGATGAGCCCCCACTCCTAATTTTTCCCCAATCAAATGAACCCAAGATCGGATATAACCCCCTTTATGGCAAGAAAGCCTTACCTGAACTTCATCCTTATAAATAGACTGAATAGATAGATTGTAAAAAAACATTTCTTTTTTAATGACTGGTCCGGATTCATCCCTACGTGCATATTCGTAAAGTTTTTTCCCTTTGTATTTGACTGCAGAAAAGGCAGGAACTTCCAATTCTAAGCATCCTAAACTCTTTTTTAAGGTTTCTTGAATATCCGTTTGTTTCAAGTCCACATTTTTTGTAACTAAAATCTGACCTTCCTTATCTAAAGTATCTGTCGTCTGCCCAAGCTTCATAGTTAACTCATACACCTTATCTTTTGAAAGAAGATACTGAGATAAACGACAAGCCTGACCTAAAAGAAGAACCATAAGCCCTTGAGCCACAGGATCTAAAGTTCCACAATGTCCCACCTGTTTTTGATTTAAAATTTTTCGAACTCGATGGACTAGTTGATGACTAGTCATTCCGCAAGGTTTATCTAAAAGTAATAAACCAGAAATCATAAGAAACTAAAGCTCATTTTTTTCTTTTAAGTGGAATAGTTTTTCTTCCACCGAAGACAGGGACCAATCCACATGGTTAACAAAAAATTGAAAATAAGGACAATACTTCATACGCAAACGACGATTCACCCAGTGAACCATTTCTGCGCGATTTTCTTCAAGAAGATTACGTGCTGTTCGAACATCCTTTAAAGACCCCATAACAGAAATATACACATTACATTTTCTCAGATTAGGCTGTATTTGAAGCTCTTTAATAGAAATAACACCAGGATAAGAAGCCGAACTTTTAATTAAAAAATAATCCATTAAAACACGGTGTAAATTTTTTTGAATTTTAACCAATCGTGAATAAGCCATTTTCCTACACTCCTCGAGTCACTCTTTAATTCCAAAAAATAAAGAACAACTCTATAAATCTGTACGAGCAATTTCTTTTTTAATATAAGTTTCAATTATATCGTCGGCTTTGATATCATTAAAATTTTCTAGTCCAATACCACATTCAAAGTTCTCATCTACTTCTTTTGCATCATCTTTAAATCTTCTTAAACTGTTGATTTTACCCTCATAAACCACTCGCCCATCTCTCACTAACCGTGCTAGATTATGACGCCCTATCTTTCCTGAAGTCACATAACTTCCTGCAATAGCACCTACGCCTGTAATGGTAAAGACCTCACGCACCTGAGCCTTGCCACACTCTTCATCCACTAAGAAAGGATCGAGAGCTCCAATAGCTCTTTTCTTCACACCATCTAGCAGTTCATAAATAATAGTATAATTCCAAATAGGAACATTGTGAGTTTGAGCTAAACTTTCAGACTTTGAATCTGCACGAACATTAAAACCAATGATTTCAGATTGAGTAGTTGTCGCTAACAAAACATCACTTTCTGTAATTCCACCCAATCCAGAATGAATAATATTTAATTTAATCTCATCGGATGTGATCTTTGATAAACTATTTTTAATAGCTTCTAAACTTCCCCCCACATCAGCTTTAACAATGAGAGTAAGTTCTTTGATTTTACTCGTATACATTTTGAGCAATTCTTCAGCAGATAGAGGAGCTTGATCTGAAGATTTTTTTGTCTGTTTCCGCATTTGCATTAACAAAAATTGACGAGCTTCTTTCTCATTCTGAACTGAGATAAACAAGTCTCCCACTCTTGGAGCATCCTCAAAGCCAGAAATTTCTACTGGAAATCCAGGCCCCATAGAATTGACACTTTTACCTTGATCATTCATCATCTGACGAACTCGACCAATCAAAGATTCTGTCATAATATAATCTGCTTTTTTTAGTGTTCCATTTTGAACAATAACAGTAGCTACCCATCCACGGCCTTTTTCCATTCGACTTTCTATCACGACCCCTTGAGCTGACTGCTTAGGATTAGCTTTAATTTCCTGCATCTCTGCAACTAAAGATATTTGTTCTAAGAGTTCTTTTGTTCCATCTCCTTTTAAAGCAGAAATAGGAACAAAGATTACATCTCCACCCCACTCTTCTGGAACTAAATTGTGTTGCGACATTTGTTGTTTCACTTTTTCTGCATCTGCAGTGGGTTTATCCATCTTATTAATAGCCACAATAATTGGAACTTTGGCAGATTGAGCATGTTTAATTGCCTCCACTGTTTGAGAATTAACTCCATCATCTGCAGCAACAACAATAACGACAATATTTGTAATTTGCGCTCCTCGAGCCCGCATTTCTGCAAACGCTTCATGACCAGGAGTATCTACAAAAGTAATAAAAGAAGAACCTACAGGAAGACTGTAAGCTCCAATATGTTGCGTGATTCCTCCGGCTTCTTTTTCCACTACTCTTGTTTTTCTTAAATTATCCAGTAATGTAGTCTTTCCGTGATCCACATGACCCATAACAGTCACCACAGGTGGACATAAAACTGGAGGAGATTTCAAATCTCCATATTTTAATTCTTCTAAAAGATCTTTAAAAGTTTTTTGTTGATCTTTAACTTCAAAACCAAACTCAGGAACAATAAGAGAAACAATATCTAAATCTAAAACCGTTTGTGTTTCAGCAGGCATACCTTCTTGTTTTAATTTATTGAGCAGTTTATTCGATTTCATATTCATTTGTATTGAAAGCTCTTGGACAGTCAAAGGACCATAAAATTTAATCACTCTTTTATGTTCTTTAGGAGTAGTTAATTGCGTTTTTTTAAACTGATGTCCTATGAGGGCATATTTTTTCTTCTTTGGTTGAAAAACAACTTCACGCTTTCTAAAATCAGCCGCCTTAAACTTTTGAACAGGAGCTTCTTTATCTGCAGTTTTCTTAGCTTTCTTCTTTTCTTCTTCTACAGTTTCTTCTTCTGAAGGCTGTAAATCGGTACTGCGCAGTTTTTCTTTAAGAGAAACTTGTTCCTCTGTTTTTAAAACTTCTTCTTCTACAGAAGAAGCCTCCTTATCTAATATTACAGCAGATTCTTTTTGCTCAATGATTTGTTTGACTTCTACTGCTTTTCTTCGAATAATATTTCGAGGTGGTTTTGAAGCTTTTTCTTCCACAGCAGGTTTCACTGGGGCTTCTACCTTAGAAGGCGAAACTTTCCGAACAGCTTTTTTTTGAGCAGCCTTTCGAACAACTTTTTTAACTACTTTCTTTTCTTTTCCAGTTTCCGTTTTTTGCTGATCGGCTTGAAGTTTTTGGCGGACAGTTTTTTCCATATCCTCGTTCAAAACTTCCATATAACTACGAACTGGAATCTTCCAGTCCTTCTTCATACGTTGAACGAGCTCAGTACTCTTGATACCAAATTCTTTAGCTAACTCGTATACTTTCATCACTTCTCCGTGGAAGAGGAATCCTCTTCTTGTTTGTTATCTACATTTTCTACGGATTCTTCAATATCATGACTTGCTTCTTTTTGAGCAGGAGCATCTTCAGACTCTTGAGCAGAGACCGTTTCTTTTTGTTGAGTAGGAGTATCTTCAGATTCTTGAGCTGAAACCGCTTCTTTTTGAGCAGAAGCATCTTCAGATTCTTGAGCAGAGACCGCTTCTTTTTGTTGAGCAGGAGCATCTTCAGATTCTTGAGCAGAGACCGCTTCTTTTTGAGCAGGAGCATCTTCAGACTCTTGAGCTGAAACCGCTTCTTTTTGAGCAGGAGCATCTTCAGACTCTTGAGCAGAGACCGTTTCTTTTTGTTGAGCAGGAGTATCTTCAGACTCTTGAGCTGAAACCGCTTCTTTTTGAGCAGAAGCATCTTCAGATTCTTGAGCAGAGACCGCTTCTTTTTGTTGAGCAGGAGCATCTTCAGATTCTTGAGCAGAGACCGCTTCTTTTTGTTGAGTAGGAGTATCTTCAGATTCTTGAGCTGAAACCGCTTCTTTTTGATTCTCCGATTCGCCATTTTCATCAGGTTTAGATTCTGCATCTGAAGATTCTTCATCATCAGATTTTAATCTTTCCATCTCTCTTTTGAGCCTTAAATCAGCCTGCGCTTGAGCTCCTAATTGTTTTTGATTCTTTACTTCTTCTTCGGTGCTCGGAGGTATTTCAAACTCTTTGTTTTGCTTTTTATATTCCATCACTAAATCTTTAGCGGCCTGAATCAAAGCTTGTGCTTTTTCTTCAGATTCATAACCCGGAATGTTTTGTATTCTTTCAACGCTTAAAGCCTGTAACTCTTGAACAGTCTGCACACCAGATTGAAAGATGTTTTGTGCTTGTGATTCGCTCACTTGAGGAATCAACTGTAAATTAAACAAGGAATGTTTTCTTCTTTCTTCATAACCTTGTTCGGATAAAATATCGATCTTCCACTCTGTCAGTTGAACTGCTAAGCGAACATTTTGTCCTCTTTTACCAATAGCTAAAGAGAGTTGATCATCGGGAACTACTACTTCCATAGCTCTATTTTCTTCATCCACAAAAACTTTAGCAATTTTTGCAGGAGCTAAAGCGTTACATACAAATTGCACAGGGTTTTCATCCCAAATGACTACATCAATACGCTCTCCTTTAAGTTCTTGAGTAATATTTTGAACACGAGACCCCTTCATCCCCACACAAGCACCCACAGGATGAACGGCAGAGTCTAAACTATACACTGCAATTTTTGCTCTATGACCTGCTTCTCTGGCTGCCTTTTTAATTTTCACTATTCCTTCATAAATCTCCGGAACTTCAGACTCAAAAAGCTTAATTAAATATTCAGGATGAGCCCGAGACATAATAATTTGAGGGCCTCTTGTTGTTTGCTCCACCTCTAAAATGTAACCTTGAATACGATCTCCTGGCTTGTACTTTTCTCCAAGAATCTGCTCTCTTCGAGGAATATAGGATTCTGTTTTATCTAGATCGACAACGATTGCTCCCCGCTCTACACGACGAACTATACCACCGACCACTTCACCTTTTCTCTTTTCAAATTCATTAAAAATCATTTGATGTTCTGCGATTCGTATACTTTGAGAAATAATTTGTCTTGCTGTATGTGCATCAATACGACCTAAATCCTTAGTTTCCAGCCGAACTCCGATCTGATCTTCTTCTTGAGCTTCAGGATCAAGTTTTAAAGCATCTGATAATTTAATTTCAATTTGATCATCCACAAAATCATCGTCTTTTATGACTGTCTTAAATTCAAAAAGCTCAAGTTCACCGATTTCATCATTATATTTCGCTTCAATATCTCGATAAGTTCCATACTTTTTACGAGCAGCGCTCAGTAAACCTTGAACAATTGCCTCAGTAACGATTTTTTTCTCAATCCCTTTATCTTTACTCACTTGATCAATAAGACGACTTAAATCTGACAACATTTTCTACCCACCCTATGTTGAATGAACTTGTTTATTTTTTGAGTATTGAAAAACGACACTTGCTTTCTCAATATTTTTAAATGCAAAAGAACAAGATTGACTCTCACTTTTTAGCACCACACCTTGATCGTTTGCACTCGATAATAGACCGCAAAAATTATTCTTACCCTCATCTGATACAGTTTGGAGTCGAATCATTTGTCCCACTACTTCTGAAAAATGCCATGGATAAACTAAAATCTTCTCCACACCTGGGCTGGAAACTTCTAAATCTATAGAGCTCGATAACCCTTCTTGAGGTAAAAATATTTTAAGCTTCTTTGAAACCTTTTCACAATCAGATAAACCGACAACACTCTCTGGTTTATCAATAAAAATCTGCAAGCTAGATACATTTCGTCTTAAATAATAAAGTCGACAGCCTATTTCTTCACAAACCTTTGCTATCTTTTCTTCTAATGTTTCACTTTTAACTTTTTGTACATTCATATACAAACTCTCATTGTTTAAAAAACCCTACATAAATAAAGAAAGCCCCTTTGAGGGGCTTAACTGCAGGCTCGTGGTTAGCAAAATAGGAACAAAAAATCAAGAAAACATTAATTTAAAGCATCTTTTTTTCATAAAAGTTGATATTTATCGAGTTATAACTCATATCTTTAGGGCAAAGCCTTGGTGGCGGAATGGTAGACGCGCATGACTCAAAATCATGTGACCGTAAGGTTGTGGGAGTTCAAGTCTCCCCCGAGGCACCACTTTTTCAATATCTGGTTGGACATTCAAAAAAGATTAATCTATGTACTTATTACACTCTATACACACGGTGATTAGAGTGGTAAAAGTTGAAAAAAATATATCTGCATTAAAAACAGGGACACAAAAAATGATTCAACACTTTTATTCTATGCTTTTATTGATTCTTTTATTTTGTCCTTTTGCTTTTTCAAACCTTTGTGCAGAAGCAATAACAACACTCAACCCCTCCATTCTTATAAGTAGTTCTGATCTACAAGAGTATAGGGGGCAAAATGGATATTTAAAGTTTGTAGAAAAGAGGTATCCATATCTAAAAATGGATACTGTTTTTCTAAAAATATCTAAATCTTTATCAAAGCAAAATTTTTTTAAATTAGGTTGGAAAGCATATCATGGAACTACAGCAGAATTCAGACAAGAAAGAGACAGAATTCTGGATTCTGAAGAAGATTTTACAGGTATGAAGGGTTACGCTGAGTATGCGCTCGAGCACCTTTTTGGAAATATGCCTAAAGCTTTTAAGAATGTCTCTGCAGTTTTATCAAAAGAAGAATTTTCGAAATTAGGCTGGAAAGCCTTCATAGGAACTTCTGATCAATTTTATAAATTGATTGAATATTTTAAAACCCACAAATTTGAAGATTACAAGGGTAAAAAAAGGCAAAGAAAGTTGGCGAATAAAATTTTTGGAGGACAAATAGTGAATACTTATAGAAATGTTTCAGTCTTAAGTGAGTTGTTATTTGGTGATAGAAAAGAATTTAAAAACCTAATGAAATCTGGTTGGACATTCAAAAAAGACTAATCTATGTACTTATTACACTCTATACACACGGTGATTAGAGTAATAAAAGTTGAAAAAATATATCTGCATTAAAAAAAGGGGCGCAAAAAATGATTCAACATTTTTATTCTGTGCTTTTATTGATTCTTTTATTCTGTCCTTTTGCTTTTGCAAACCTTTGTGCAAAAGCAATAACAACACTCAACCCCTCCATTCTTATAAGTAGTTCTGATCTACAAGAGTATAGAGGGCAAAAGGGATATTTACAGTTTGTAGAAGAGAGGTATCCATATCTAAAAATGGATACTGTTTTTAAAAAAATATCTAATCATTTACCAAAGGGAGAATTTTTGAAATTAGGTTGGCAAGCTTACCGAGGAACTACAGCAGAATTCAGACAAGAAAGAGATAGAATTCTGAATTCTAAAAAAGATTTTACAGGTATGAAGGGTTGCGCTGAGTATGCACTCGAGTACCTTTTTGGAAATATGCACAAATCTTATCACAATGTCTCAGCTGTTTTATCAAAGGAAGAGTTTTTGAAATTAGGCTGGAAACAATACCAAGGAACTACAGAGGAGTTCAGACAAGAAAGAGATAGAATTCTGGATTTTGAAGAAGATTTTACAGACATGGATGGCTACGCTTGGTATGCACACGAGTACTATTTTGGAAATATGCCTAAAGCTTTTCAGAATGTCTCAGTTGTTTTATCAAAGGAAGAATTTTCGAAATTAGGTTGGAAAGCTTATCAAGGAACTACACAAGAGTTTAGAAAAGAAAGAGGTAGAATTCTGGATCCTAAAGAAGATTTTACAGGTATGAAGGGTTGTGCTGAGTATGCAGGTAGGTACTATTCTGGAAATATGCCTAAAGCTTTTAAGAATGTCTCAGTTGTTTTATCAAAGGAAGAATTTTTGCAATTAGAATGGCAAGGTTACCAAGGAACTACACAAGAGTTTAGAAAAGAAAGAGGTAGAATTCTGGATCCTAAAGAAGATTTTACAGGTATGAAGGGTTGCGCTAAGTATGCAAAGAGGTACTATAAGGGACAAATGTTTAAAGCTTTTAAGAATGTCTCTGCTGTTTTATCAAAGGAAGAGTTTTCGAAATTAGGCTGGAAAGGTTACCAAGGATCTACAGAGGAATTTAGAATAGAAAGAGACAGAATTCAAGGTTCTCAAGAGAAATTTAAAGGTCCGATTGGTTATGCTGAGTATGCAAAATTGTATCACAGTGGACGAATGTTACAAGCTTTTCAGAATGTCTCTGCTGTTTTATCAAAGGAAGAGTTTTCGAAATTAGGCTGGAAAGTTTTCTTAGGAACTTCTGATCAATTTTATAAATTGATTGAATATTTTAAAACCCACAAATTTGAAGATTACAAGGGTAAAAAAGGGCAAAAAGAGTTGGCGGATAAAATTTTTGGAGGAAACATGATAAATACATATAAAAATGTTTCAGTCTTAAGAGAGTTGTTATTTGGCAATAGAGAAAAATTTAAAAAACTAATTGAATCTGGTTGGAAACGGAAAAAAAACTAATCTATGTACTTATTACACTCTATACACATGGTGATTAGAGTAATAAAATTCGATCTATCAGAATAAAATGCGAAATGGGGCGATCGACGGGATTCGAACCCGCAACAACCAGAACCACAATCTGGCGCTCTACCATTGAACTACGACCGCCATCGAAACTAACAGAAAGAATATAATTATCAGACCAAATAATCAATGAGGTTCTATATAAATATCTCCTAATTTTTCCCTCAAGACCCCTCCCCTCCTCAAACTCCATTCCATTGAACATGAATGGGCAATCCTGACATTCCAATAAGGTCTATCGTCTGAAGAGCTTGCACGATTGATGAAAAAAAGCTTAGTATCAGTTCGATGTCTCCTAAAAATTTAATAATAGTAGGATCAACAGTAATACTCTCTTTAGGAGTTTCTTTTATGTTTTTTTCTTCCCGACCCACCACCACAAAGCAAAAACCAGAGCCAATCGAAGATATAAAAGATAAAACTCCACAAAAAGAAAAATTTATCTTTATTGCACTAGGAGACTCTCTTACTGCCGGCTACAACCTAAATAAAGAAGATACCTTCCCCCATCTTTTGGAACAAAAACTCAATAAAGAATTTCCTCAATATCAAACCCAAGTGATAAATGCAGGTATTAACGGTTCTACAACCAGCTCCGCCCTCAGCAGACTAAAAACTTACCTTTCCTTTAAACCGAATATTGTACTTATTGCTCTTGGATCTAATGATGGGATGAGAGGAACCTCTATAGACACTATACAAAAAAACCTAGAGGAGACTATTCAACTTGCAAAAACTAATAATATTAAAATTATTCTGGTAGGACTTAAACTTCCTTTAAACTATGGAGACGATTATCGAATTCCTTTTGAAAAAGTATTTACAAATCTTGCCCAAAAACATAAAATAGCCTATGTTCCTTTTCTGTTGGAAGGTGTCGCAACTATTCCTGAATATAATCTCCCTGACGGTATACACCCTAACGAAAAAGGACATCGTATTATAACAAATACCCTTTACCCTTACTTTAAAAGTTTTTACCCATGATTAAAGTTCAAAATTTAGAAAAATCTTTTCTCCAAGCCTCCCAAAAAATTCAGGTTCTCAAGGGAATTCATTTTGAAACTTCCTCCTCTCAAACACTTTCTATTATAGGGCCTTCAGGCAGTGGTAAAACAACACTTCTTTCTCTGCTTGCAGGTTTAGAGCAGCCTGATCACGGAAACATCATAATTCACGGCCATAACCTTCAACAAATGAGCGAATCCGAATTGGTTCAATTTCGAGCAAAACATATAGGAATTATTTTTCAGCAATACTATCTGATGCCTCATCTGACAGCACTAGAAAATGTGATGTTGCCGCTAGAGATTGCAAGAGATAAAAATGCCACTCAAAAAGCAAAAAAACAGTTGGATTATGTAGGTTTATCCCATCGATTGAATCATCTTCCTCGACAAATGAGTGGAGGAGAATGTCAGCGAACAGCCATAGCCCGAGCGAGTGTGATCAAACCTCATGTTCTCTTAGCAGATGAACCCAGCGGCAACCTAGACGCAAATTCGGGAGAACAGGCCATGAATCTTCTTTTTTCTTTGGTCAAAGAATCTCCAACTATATTAATACTGGTCACTCATAATCCAGAATTAGCTCAGCGATGCCGTATTCAAATGAAACTGATAAAAGGGACTCTTCAAGGTACTTCTTAGTATGCGTTTGATATTCAAATTAGTCTTTAAAGAACTCAAAAATCACCCACTCTTTGTTTTACTTTTTGTATTGAATGCGTCCTTAGGGCTGACAGGCTTTATCACTCTCGACATCTTCAAAAACTCCATTGATCAGATCGTAAAATCTCAATCTAAAGAAATGATGGGGGCGGATCTGTCCATCTCTGCCAGAAGACCCTTAAACCTAAAAGAAAAGAATCTTATTTTAAAAAATATTCCAAAAAACTCCAAAGAATCTCAAATCATCTCAACCTTTTCTATGATCTCTAATACTCGAACAAAAAAAACACATCTGACTCATCTCAAAGCCATACAATCAAATTTTCCATTTTATGGAAAAATAAAAATTAAAAGCCACAAACCTTCTTCGAAAAAAACGGTATGGCTTTATCCAGAGATAATGACTCACCTTCAACTGCAAATAGGAGATGATGTGAATATCGGCCAGTCCACCTTTCAAGTCACAGGTGTGGTCGAAAAAGATACTTCCCATTCCTTAACTAGCGACCTAGCTCCCATTGCCTATATTTCCTATCGTCATATACAGAACACGAAACTTATTGGAAGAGGAAGCCTTGCCTATTACTCCTATTTTTACAAAATAGACAATCAAAATAGTTTTCAACTCAATCAAATACAAAAAAATATTTTCAATCAATTCGACGATCCGACCATTCGAGTCAAAACTCACGAAAACAATAGTGAAACTGTAACTCGACTGATGACTTATTTGAACGATTTTTTATCTCTAGCTTCTTTATGCACTCTGTTTCTGACTTGTATTGGTTTAATCTTTTTATTTCGATCCTATTTTAAATCTAAAATTAATCATATTGCTATTCTTCTCTCTCTCGGACTCAAAAGAATGCAAGTTTTTCTTCTTTACCTCACCCAAGTGGTGACTCTGAGTATTATAAGCTTCATCACTTCTTTAGGTTTAGCGCTCATTATTTTACCATTTCTAAAACAAGTGACCTCTTCATTTTTACCTTTTGAAATTCACTGGAGTCTTTATACTTTCTCTTTGACCAGTTTTATTGTGCTAATCACCCCTTTATGGGTCGTCTTACCTATACTCGCACAAATTCGAAAAATAAAAATCTCATCACTTCTTCACCAACAAACTCCTTTTCAAAAGGACGTTCTGACATGGGTTTTATACTCCTTGGGTATTCTTGTTTTGTGGGGGCTCTCAGTGTGGCAATCTCATTCTTTTAAAGTCGGAAGTATTTTTCTTGCCAGCTTCTTAGGTTTAGCATTGTTATTGACGCTGATTGGAGGAGTTTTACTCTACCTATCTCATCTTATTGTTCAACGGTTCCGCTTAAACCCTATTCTAAAATGGTCTCTTCGTGATCTCGTCCGACGCCCTCTTAGTTCTCTTTCCTGTTTTGTCTCTTTAAGTTTAGGAGTTTTGCTTTTAAATATTGTACCGCAAATAGAGCAAACTTTGAATCGAGAAATTAATCCTCCTGAAAAATCTTCTCTTCCTTCTTTGTTTCTATTTGACATTCAAGACCATCAAGTCGAGCCTCTTAAAAATCATCTTAAACAAAATAATGTAGACGTAGATAAAATGATTCCTATGATTCAATCTCGTCTCACATCCATTAATGGAAAAACTTTTGATAAAGGGACAGGACAAACAGAGTGGAGCCGTGAGAAATCTCGTGAAATGCAATTTAGAAATCGTATTTTTAATCTTAGCTATCAAGAAAAACTCAGCCCTTCAGAAAAAATCATAGATGGAAAAATATGGAATCAAGCTACACTTCCCGGTGAACTTCCTGCTATTTCTTTAGAGCAAAGATTTGCCAAACGTGTTGGGCTTAAAATGAATGATCGCCTGATCTTTGAATCGCAAAATAGAACTATTGAAGGAGTTGTTCAAAATATCCGCCAAGTCAATTGGCTCTCTTTTCAACCTAATTTTTTCATATTATTCCAACCTAATTCACTAGAATCTTTACCTAAAACATTTTTGGCGAGCTTGAAACAGCTTGCTCCTGAAAAAAAATATCAAATACAGAGTTCTTTAACTGAACTTTTTCCAAATATTTCGTCTATTGATATTTCTCGACTAACTAGACAGATTATGAATCTGACTCAACAAATGAGCCTTGCTTTACAAATGATGACTCTGCTTTGTCTACTCGCAGCCCTAGCTGTTCTTTATTCTATAGTGTCACATCAAATGAGAACCCGTGTATGGGATATTGGGCTTTTCAAAACTCTAGGGGCTTCTTTTAAGGATATTCAAATGCTTTTCCTCTCTCAATTCGGGTTGATAGCTTTCGCTTCATCTCTTTTAGGCTTACTCAGCTCTCTTGTCGTCTCTTTTGTTATTTCTGTTTTTATATTTGATGCTCAATGGAAAATTTCCATCACTCCTTTTATCCTTATGCTTGTCTCTTTATTTGCCACATTATTTATTATTCAAAGAGCAACTAAAGCTTCTCTTCTTATTCCAGCTCAAAAACTTTTAAACTCAGAATGAGTCATTATCCTACATTAAGGTACGAAGCCTTATTAGAGTTTCTTCAGAAGTTACTTGTCAGTTTTCTTCTTGTTCTTACATTCACACAAAGAATGTTAAATATGAAATAAATGACAACGGTTTTGCTATTTTATTAAGTGATTTTAGTATTTTGAACACCCATTTTGATCTGACGGACTCTCTTTTTATTGACAAAAGTTAAAATCTGACCCTCAAATATACTTTGAGAGCCTTTTTTTTGGAGAAATTCTATGAAATTTTTATTTTCTTTTGTGTTGATTTTGTTTTATGTCTCCTGCTCAGGATTGGATGCAGAACTTGAGACTCCATCTCAACAACAAAAACAAATTAAAGAAATTAAACAAAAATCTGGACAACAAATTAAACAAATTAAACAAAAAACCGAACAACAAATTCAACAAATTAAACAAGAAACTACAGAAGACATTGAAGAAATTCAAAAAGAAACTGAGACTCCGCCTCCACAACAAATCAAACAAATTCAACAAAAATCTGGACAACAAATTAAAGAAATTAAACAAAAATCTGAACAACAAATTCAACAAATTAAACAAGAAACTACAGAAGACATTGAAGAAATTCAAAAAGAAGCTGAGACTCCGCCTCCACAACAAATCAAACAACAAAAGCTTCCAACGTCTGCTCCTCCATCATTTGCGAAACAGCTTGAGCAGATTACAGGAGTGTACCACAAAACAGTGGATGTCTACTGGAATTGGTACCCGTATGACTTTTGGAAAGCTGATCTTCCTGTAAGGATTGTTATCGCATACAGCTCTATGTCCGATACTTTAATGGTCTGGATGCGCTCCATGGATGTTGGCAAGCCTGGAAGATTTTGTGTACTATTGAGCGATTTTAATATTATTGCTGGCTTTGAGCTAGACTATCCAGACTATATAGACGATGAAGGTCGCAACGAGAGTACCCACACGATTTACGAAGCCCGATCCTTAAAAAAAGAGTGGGTGAAGGAGCTTCAGAATAATAATCTCGATGACTACAATCAAGGAGTAAAAGATAAACTACACAGGGTGGGAGATGTAGAGAGTATAACGAGATTCATTTCTCTTTTCGTCACAGATACAGGAAAATTAGAAAGCATGACTTTATATATGTCTTCTTCCTCTACCTTCCGGCAGGATTGGGTTCACCCAGGTGTTGAGCCAATCCGATTCAAAAGCAGTGAACGTAGTGAGGAAATACCATCTGATTCAGAGGTCTTCTTCTCCGAACAGCTGAATAAATCCCCTTGTAGATTTATATAACAGAAGAGGAACCTCGGAGGTGATCGAATCTCAGCAGACAATCAATCTGAATTTCTTATTGAATATTTAGAACTGTTAAGTATGAAATAAATGGAAACGGTTTTGTTATTTTATTAAATGCTTTTAGTGTTTTGAATACCCATTTTGATCTGACGGACTCTCTTTATATTGACAAAAGTTAAAATCTGACCTAAAAATACATTTCGAGAACTTTTTATTTTGGAGAAATTCTATGAAATTTTTATTTTCTTTTGTGTTGGTTTTGTTTAATGTCTCCTGCTCAGGATTGGATGCAGGACTTGAGACTCCACCTCAACAACAAATTAAAGAAATTCAACAAAAATCTGGACAACAAATTAAAGAAATTCAACAAAAAACCGAACAACAAATTGAACAACTTCAACAAGAATCTGGACAACAAACCGAACAAGAAACTAAAGAAGAAATTGAACAAATTAAACAAGAAAATAAAGTAGAAATTGAAAAAATTCAAAAAGAAACTATACGACAAATTGAACAAGTTCAAAAAGAAACTAAGACTCCGTCTCAACAACAAACCAAACCGCAAGAGCTTCCAACGTCTGCTTCTCCTGCTCCTCCATCATTTGCAAAACAGCTTGAGCAGATTACAGGAGTGTACCACAAAAAAGTGGATGTCTACTGGTTATGGTACCCTTATGACTTTTGGAAAGCTGATCTTTCTACAAAGATTGTTCTCGCATACAGCCCTAACTCTGATACTTTAATGTTCTGGATACGCTCCATGGATGCTGACGATCCTGGAAGATTTTGTACACTATTGAGCAATTTTAGTATTGCTGGCTTTGAGCCAGACTATACAGACGATGAAGGTCACAACGGGAGTACCCTCACGGTTTACGAAGCCAAATACTTAAAAAGCGAGTGGAAGGAGGAGCTTCAGCATAATAGTATCGATGACTACAGGCAAGGATTAAAAGAGGATCTGAACCAGGTGGGAGATGCAGATAGTACGACGAGATTCATTTCTCTTTTCGTCACAGATACAGGAGAATTAGAAAGCATGACTGTATATATGTTTCCTTATATGATGTTCAGGACGATCTTCAAGCCTGCTTGGTTTCATTCAGGTGTAGAGCCAATCCGATTCAAAAGCAGTGAACGTAGTAGTGAGGAAATACCATCTGATCCAGAGGCCTTCTTCTCCGAACAGCTGAATAAATCCCCTTGTAGATTTATAGATAAATCTCTCTGGTGATCAAATCTCAGTAGGTGATCAATTTGAATTTCTCATTGAATATTTAGAACTGTTAAATTATGATATAAATGGAAACGGTTTTGCTATTTTATTAAGTGATTTTAGTGTTTTGAATACCCATTTTGATCTGACGGACTCTCTTTTTTATTGACAAAAGTTAAAATCTGACCCGAAAATATACTTTGAGAACCTTTTTTTTGGAGAAATTCTATGAAATTTGTATTTTCTTTTGTGTTGGTTTTCTTTTATGTCTCCTGCTCAGGATCGAATGCAGGACTTGAGACTCCACCTCAACAACAGATTAAACAAATTCAACAAAAATCTGAACAACAAATTCAACAAATTAAACAAGAAACTACAGAAGACATTGAAGAAATTCAAAAAGAAACTAAAAAAGACATTGAAGAAATTCAAAAAGAAACTGAGACTCCGCCTCCACAACAAATTAAAGAAATTAAACAAAAATCTGAACAACAAATTAAAGAAATTAAACAAAAATCTGAACAACAAATTCAACAAATTAAACAAGAAACTACAGAAGACATTGAAGAAATTCAAAAAGAAGCTGAGACTCCGCCTCCACAACAAATCAAACAACAAAAGCTTCCAACGTCTGCTCCTCCATCATTTGCGAAACAGCTTGAGCAGATTACAGGAGTGTACCACAAAAAAAAAGATGTCACCTGGCTTTGGTACCCGTATGACTCTTGGATAGCTGATCTTTCTACAAAGATTGTTCTCGCATACAGCCCTAACTTTGATACTTTAATGGTCTGGATGCGCTCCATGGATGCTAGCGAGCCTGGAAGATTTTGTGTACTATTGAGCGATTTTAATATTGCTGGCTTTGAGCCAGACTATATAGACTATGAAGGTCGCAGCGGGAGTACCCTCACGGTTTACGAAGCCAAATCCTTAAAAAACGAGTGGAAGGAGGAGCATCAGCATAATAGTACCGATGACTACAGGCAAGGATTAAAAGAGAATCTGTACAGGGTGGGAGATGTAGAGAGTACGACGAGATTCATTTCTCTTTTCGTCACAGATACAGGAAAATTAGAAAGCATGACTGTATATATGTCTTCTGATTCCTTCCCGCCTGATTGGTGGATTCACCCAGGTGTTGAGCCATTCCGATTCAAAAGCAGTGAACGTAGTGAGGAAATACCATCTGATCCAGAGGCCTTCTTCTCCGAACAGCTGAATAAATCCCCTTGTAGATTTATAGATAAACCTCTGGTGAAGATCACAGTTAAGAAGTGGACGACGATCATCAACAACGTATCTCAGACGATCAAATCTCAGTAGGTGATCAATCTGAATTTCTTATTGAATATTTAGAACTGTTAAATTATGATATAAATGGAAACGGTTTTGCTATTTTATTAAGTGATTTTAGTGTTTTGAATACCCATTTTGATCTGACGGACTCTCTTTTTTATTGACAAAAGTTAAAATCTGACCCGAAAATATACTTTGAGAACCTTTTTTTTTGGAGAAATTCTATGAAATTTGTATTTTCTTTTGTGTTGGTTTTCTTTTATGTCTCCTGCTCAGGATCGAATGCAGGACTTGAGACTCCACCTCAACAACAGATTAAACAAATTCAACAAAAATCTGAACAACAAATTCAACAAATTAAACAAGAAACTACAGAAGACATTGAAGAAATTCAAAAAGAAACTAAAAAAGACATTGAAGAAATTCAAAAAGAAACTGAGACTCCGCCTCCACAACAAATTAAAGAAATTAAACAAAAATCTGGACAACAAATTAAAGAAATTAAACAAAAATCTGAACAACAAATTGAAGAAATTAAACAAGAAACTAAAGAAGACATTGAAGAAATTCAAAAAGAAACTAAAAAAGACATTGAAGAAATTCAAAAAGAAACTGAGACTCCGCCTCCACAACAAATTAAAGAAATTAAACAAAAATCTGGACAACAAATTAAAGAAATTAAACAAAAATCTGAACAACAAATTGAAGAAATTAAACAAGAAACTAAAGAAGACATTGAAGAAATTCAAAAAGAAACTGAGACTCCGCCTCAACAACAAACCAAACAACAAAAGCTTCCAACGTCTGCTTCTCCTGCTCCTCCATCATTTGCAAAACAGCTTGAGCAGATTACAGGAGTGTACCACAAAAAAGTGGATGTCTACTGGTCATGGTTCCCGTATGACTCTTGGATAGCTGATCTTTCTACAAAGACTGTTCTCGCATACAGCCCTATGTCCGATACTTTAATGTTCTGGATACGCTCCATGGATGCTAGCGAGCCTGGAAGATTTTGTGTACTATTGAGCGATTTTAATATTGCTGACTTTGAGCCAGACTATATAGACGATGAAGGTCGCAACGAGAGTACCCACACGATTTACGAAGCCCGATCCTTAAAAAAAGAGTGGGTGAAGGAACTTCAGATGAATAATGAACATGGCTACATTCAAGGATTAAGAGAGGGTCTGGACCAGGTGGGAGATGTAGAAAATACGACGAGATTCATTTCTCTTTTCGTCACAGATACAGGAGAATTAGAAAGCATGACTTTATATATGTCTGCTTACTTCAGCGCCCCGCCTGATTGGATTCACTCAGGTGTTGAGCCATTCCGATTCAAAAGCAGTGAACGTAGTGAGGAAATACCATCTGATCCAGAGGCCTTCTTCTCCGAACAGCTGAATAAATCCCCTTGTAGATTTATATAACAGAAGAGGAACCTCGGAGGTGATCGAATCTCCGTAGACGATCAATCTGAATTTCTCATTGAATATTTAGAACTGTTAAATATGAAATAAATGGAAACGATTTTGCTATTTTATTAGGTGATTTTAGTGTTTTGAACATCCATTCTGATCTGAAGACCGCCCTTTTTTATTGACAAAAGTTAAAATCTGACCTAAAATACACTTCGAGAACTTTTTATTTTGGAGAAATTCTATGAAATTTGTAATTTCTTTTGTGTTGGTTTTGTTTTATATCTCCTGCTCAGGATCGGATCCAGGACTTGAGACTCCGTCTCAACAACAAATTGAACAACTTCGAAAAGAAACTGAACAAATTCAACAAAAAACCGAACAACAAATGAAACAATTTCAACAAAACTCTGAACAACCTCAACAAGAAACTGAAGCACTTCTACCTGGAACACTTCTACAAGAATCTAAACAACCTCAAAATGACTTTGAACAATATGAACAATTTGAACAAGACTATGCACAATTAAAACAAGAATATGCAGAATTTCTACAAGACTATGCACAATTAAAACAAGAATATGCAGAATTTAAACAAAAACCTGAAAACAGTCTATCTGAAACACGTGAACAAGAATTTGAACAAGAATTTGAACAATTTCTACAAGAATTTGCAGAATTTGAACAAGAATTTGCAGAATTTGAAAAAAGAGCTCACTATTTTGAACACGAAGTATCTGTACTTTGTCGATTTTATTCAGGTTTTTGTTAAAATGAACTTCAACAAAACTCTGAACAACAAGAGCTTCCAACGTCTGCTTCTCCATCATTTGCAAAACAGCTTGAGCAGATTACAGGAGTGTACCACAAAAAAATGAATGTCTACTGGGAATGGTTCCCGTATGACTTTTGGAAAGCTGATCTTTCTGTAAGGATTGTTATTCGCATACAGCCCTAACTTTGATACTTTAATGGTCTGGATGCGCTCCATGGATGCTAGCAAGCCTGGAAGATTTTGTATATATGTCTTCTGATTCCTTCCCGCCTGATTGGTGGATTCACCCAGGTGTTGAGCCCATTCCGATTCGAAAGCAGTGAACGTAGTAGTGAGGAAATATCGTCTGATCCAGAGGCCTTTTTCTCCGAACAGCTGAATAAATCCCCTTGTAGATTTATATAACAGAAGAGGAACCTCGGAGGTGATCGAATCTCCGTAGACGATCAATCTGAATTTCTTATTGAATATTTAGAACTGTTAAATTATGATATAAATGGAAACGGTTTTGCTATTTTATTAAGTGATTTTAGTGTTTTGAACATCCATTCTGATCTGAAGACCGCCCTTTTTTATTGACAAAAGTTAAAATCTGACCTAAAAATACACTTCGAGAACTTTTTATTTTGGAGAAATTCTATGAAATTTGTAATTTCTTTTGTGTTGGTTTTGTTTTATATCTCCTGCTCAGGATCGGATCCAGGACTTGAGACTCCGTCTCAAAAACAAAAGATAAAGACGGGAAAACCTGCAGAATCTGAAGCTCCTTCTAATGATAATGTAGTTCCTTCTAATGTAGTTCCTTCTAATGTAGTTCCTTCTAATGAAGCTCCTTCTAATGAAGCTCCGTTCCAAAAACAGCAGAAAGAGACTGAACAGCCAACAGAAATCCGTCAACCATCTCAACAAACACCTCCACCAAAAGAGCCTCAAGACAATATGTCTGTTGCTCCATCATTTGCAACATTTGCAAAACAGCTTGAGCAGATTACAGGAGTGTACCAAAAAAATGTGGATGTCTACTGGGGCTGGCTAGATTTCTGGAAAACTAATCTTGCTACAAAGATTGTTGTCGCATACAGCGCTACATCCGATATTTTAATGTTCCATATGCGCTCCAATGATCCTCAAGTGTCTGGAGGATTTTGTATACTATTGAGCGATTTTACTATTGTTGACTCTCAACAAATGATAGATAGAGGCTATAACGACCAAAGTAGCAGTAGTATGCACACGACTTACAAAGCCCAATCCTTAGTACAAATGGATGAGCAAGGTGACCCTATTGAAGATGCATATACCATTATGAAAGAAATTCGCGTCATTACGGCGGCAGATACAGGAACATTAGAAAGTATGACTGTATTTTTGACTAATGAACTGCGACAATCTAGTGAGGCAATCCGATTCAAAAGCAGTGAACTTGAGACACAAGAAAATCCACCTAATCCAGAGACCTTCTTCTCCGAATGGCGAAAAACACACCCTTGTATATAGTATAAATTTTTCACATTTCAGTTGATCAACCTGATACTTCTTATCAAATATTTATATTTGTACATATCAAAAAAATACTAGATCTTCGTGCATGTATATATTATAATATTTAGTAATTACAGGTATTTAAAAGAACTTAATTAAAATTAAATCCTGTTTTTAAGGCATTGGAAGAAAAGGTAATCTAAAAAAATTTAAAAAATGTTTGCTTTATTTTAAAAGTTGAGCGTAAATTACCCCTACTATTCTTTTAACATTAGTAACTAGAGAATCATTTGGAGGAAATATGAAAAACTTAGTTAAAATTGTTGCTGTGGGGTTTGTGACATTATTTCTTGTTCACTGTGGTGAAGACAGCGATGTTGTAGAGGCAAGCGGCATTGGAGCAGTGGAAGCAATAGGCTGCAACGATCTTGATGGTGTATATAAAACAGTAGATATTGATATTTTCTGGAATGGTATTCCTTATGATAGCAACTATGAAGTTAATATTGCTTCTTCTTTAAGTGATGTTTTAGTTCAGATTAAAGGCGAAGAAGGCGATGTCCTCTGTGCTCAATTTTCTGACATTAAAAGATCAAGTCCGACAGAAGCGAGCATGTCTAGTAAAAATATTGTGAATAAAATAGGAAAAGACAATGATGAGGACTTTGCTGATGGTATATCTTCTATCTCTTTCAAAGAGATTGCTACAAATCTTGAAGATTTCTCTAATAAATCTTGTCGCGCAGATAAGTTAATCGTGACAAAGGTGATAAAAGTTGGGACTATTAAGGAAGAAACTGCTGAGCTTCTTAGAGAACCCAAAGGAAATGTTAAAAGCTTTAGTGTCCTTAAACAAGAGTGTGATACTCTTCAAGTAGTAGTTAAGAAAGAAGAAGGTACAGAAAAAAAAAGTAGTAACTAGACAGTAGAATAGTTACTTAAAAACTAATTCTCATAACAAAAAAGGAAGCTCGACAGGTCTCCCTTTTTTTTAACATCAGTAACTAAAAATCATTTGGAGGAAATATGAAAAACTTAGTTAGAATTATTACTGTGGCGTTTGTGACATTATTTCTTGTTCACTGTGGCGAAGACAGCGATTTAAGCGGAAAAAGCAGTGGAGCATTGGAAACAATAGGCTGCAACGATCTTAATGGTCCATATGAAGCAGATGTTGATATTGTCTGGGATTTTGATCTTTGGTTTCCAGACTCAGACTATGATGTTAATATTGCTTCTTCTTCAAATGATGTTTTGGTTCAGATTAAAGAAATAGAAGGCGAAAATGTCCTCTGTGCTCAATTTTCTGACGTTGAAAGAACAAGTCCGACAGAAGCGAGTATATCTAGTGAAAGTATTATGATTAGAGCAGGAAAAGACAATCATAAGGACTTTGCTGATGGTGTGTCTTCTATCTCTTTCAAAGAAGTTGCAAATCTTGCAAAGAAAAAAGATGGCTCTAAATCTTGTATTGCAGATAGGTTAATCGTGAAAAAAGAAGGTGAAACTAGTCAAAGTGTTAAGCTTACTAGAAAAACCACCAAGGAAAAGGCTAAAAGCTTTAGTGTTCTTAAACGGGAGTGTAATACTCTTCAAGAAGTAGTTCAGAAGAAGAAGGTACAGGAAAAAAGTAGCTAGACAGAATAGTTACTTAAAAACTAATTCTCATAAAAAAAAGGGAAGCTCGAAAGACTTCCTTTTTTTTTATTTTATATTACAAAGATCTAAAACTAATTTTCCTTTACAGATAAAAATTGACACTCAATACTCATACTTTTATCCTTAACCCAAGAGATGAAGATTATCTTCTCACAGGATTTAGAGGTATATTTATGAAAATTCTTATATTAATTTTAATTTTTTTCTGTTTTTCTGGATATAGCGATATATCGAGAATAGTAGGTTGCAATGAGCTTGACGGTGCATATAAAGGAAAGGCTGATTTTGTCTCTAGTTGGAGTCTTTTTGACCAAACCTATGATGTCAATATTGCTTCTTCTTCAGATAGCATTTTAGTGCAGATTAAAGAAAGAGACGGAAGAAATATCTCCTGTACTCAGTTCTTTGATCCTATACATTCAAACATGAGTATACTTAGTAATAGTATTTTGAATAAATCAGGATTTTACAATGATAAACTATTTCCCTATAGACTGGATTCTATCAGATTTCAATATTTTTTCAGAGATGAAGATGGCTTGAGAATTTGTATTGCAAGGGGTTTATTTTACCTCAACAATGAGTATGAGGATCCGGAATGGTGGGAGCTTCGTAAAACTGAATCAAGAACTAAAAGCTTCAGTGATCTGAGCCAGGAGTGCAATGCTCTTACTGTAACTTTCCATTCATATAATTGAAGAAGTAAGCCGCAAAGTAGTCACTTAAAAACTAGTTCTTACAATAAAAAGGGAAACTCGAAAGGCCTCCCCTTTTTTTTTATTTTATATTGCAAAAGTCTAAAACTAATTTTTCTTTACAAATAAAAATTGACATTCAATACTCATACTTATATCCTTCCCGAACGATGAAGATAAACTTCTCACAAGGTTTGGAGGTATATTTATGAAAATTCTTATATTAATCTCAATTTTTTTCTGTTTTCCTGGATATGGCGATGTACCGAAAATATTGTGCAATAGGTTTGACGGTGCATACGAAGGGACGGCTGATTTTGCCTCTAGGTGGAATCCTTTTGGTCTTTTTGACCAAACCTATGATGTCAATATTGCTTCTTCTTCAAGTGAGATTTTAGTTCAGATTAAAGAAAGAATGGACGAAGGAGACGAAAGAAGCGAAAGAAATAGAAATATCTCCTGTACTCAGTTCTTTGATCCTAGACGTTCAGAAATGGAGATACTTAGTAGTAGTATTTTGAGTAAATCAGGAGATTACAATGATAAGCTATTTCCCTACACACTGGATTCTATCAAACTTGAATATTTTGTAAGAAATGAAGATGGCTTTAGATTTTGTATTGCAAGGGGTTTATTTTACCTCGACGGTATATCTCATGGTTCGAGATGGTGGTGGAAGCTTCGTAGAACCGGACCAAGAACTAAAAGCTTCAGTGATCTGAGCCAGGAGTGCAACGCTCTTACAGCAACTTACCGCGTTCATAATGATTGAAAAAGTAAGCCGCAAAATAATCACTTAAAAACTAGTTCTTACAATAAAAAAGGAAGCTCGAAAGACCTCCCCTTTTTATTATTTTATATTACAATGATCTAAAACTAATTTTTCTTTACAGATTATGAATTGACACTCAATACTCATACTTTTATCCTTACCCAAGAGATGAAGATTATCTTCTCAGGGTTTGGAGGTATATTTATGAAAATTCTTATATTAATCTCAATTTTTTTCTGTCTTCTTGGATATAGCGATTCATCGAGAATAGTAGGTTGCAATGCGCTTGACGGTGCATATCAAGGAAGTGCTGATTTTATCTTTAATAATTTCAGTCCTTTTGGCCAAACCTATGATGTCAATATTGCTTCTTCTTCAAGTGAGATTTTAGTTCAGATTAAAGAAAGAGAAGGAGAAAATGTCCTCTGTACTCAGTTCTCTGACCCTAGAAGGCCACGTGCACGTGCTGCTGTACCTGAGTCAGAGAATAGTCCTCCGATAGAAAGGCAATCTAGTGAACAAGTATCTAGTGAAAGTCTTTTGATTAGAGCAGGAAATTTCAATCATAGGGGTTTTATTAATATTGTGACTTCTATCTCTTTTGCACATGTATATCGTGCAAATGCAGATGGCTCTAGATCTAGATCTTGTATTGCAAGGAAGTTACAGGCTGCCTTCGAGGCTGACTATGTCGAGATGCGTATTTATAGAAGAAACGCAAGAGCTAAAAATTTCAGCGATCTGAGCCAAGAGTGTAATGCTCTGCCAATAGCTTACCGCTTCTAGTAGTTACCATTCACCTATGTTATATTGAAGAAGTAAGTCGCAGAATAGTCACTTAAAAACTAGTTCTCGTAATAAAAAGGAAGCTCGAAAGGCCTCCATTTTTTTTATTTTATATTGCAAAAGTCTAAAACTAATTTTTCTTTACAAATAAAAATTGACATTCAATACTCATACTTATACCCTTCCCGAACGATGAAGATAAACTTCTCACAAGGTTTGGAGGTATATTTATGAAAATTCTTATATTAATCTCAATTTTTTTCTGTTTTCTTTCTCTTACACACTGTGGACCTAAAGAAAAAGATCCGAATGCTCAACCAGAAAAACTTCCTACAAGATCCTCTGTAGATTCTGTGGTTGTTGCTGAGTCACACTGTCTGGATGGACCTTATAAAGCAGAAGTTGATCTCTTGGGGAGTTTTTTTTGGTTTCAGGATCAAGACTATGATGTTAATATTGCCTCTTCTAATGAAACAATATTAGTTCAGCTCAAAGAAGTCCTGTCTGATGAAGAGCTCTCGAAGAAAAAACCTAATATCACTTGTTCTGAATTTAATCGCTTCAATGGAACAGCTACACTATTTGCACAAACGATTCAAAATCATACTTCTAATGATAAAGACTTCACCTCTGGTATAAAAGAGCTTAGTATGAAAGTTATAGGAGTAAATAAGGAGGGTAACATAACTTGTGAAATAGAGTCTCTCGTTGCTGCTACTTCTGATGGGACAGATGATGACGATAACGTTAGGTTCGTCACAAGTACTCAACATAAACTATCTTCTGTTTCGAAGAAACAGACAAGTAAATCAAAGGCAAAAACACAGACAAGTAAAAAAAGCTATAAATCACTTAAAGAAGAATGCAGGGCTTCTAAAAAAACAAAATCATCCTAAGGTTATATACATTTCACAGGGAAACTTCTAAAAAATCAAAAATCTTAAAAAAAGAATGAAAAATTTACATACATTGAATCTTTTGTATAGATTTTGTACTCTCATTCTGTTAGAAAAAGAGCATGAAGAGGTGGAAATATGTTGAATAAATTATTTATTTCGTTTGCTTTTATAGCTCTCAGCTTAACATTTTTTTCTTGGGCTGTGCCATTGTCGCATGACGAAGAACAGGATGCATATTACGAATACTTAAGAGAACTACAAGTAGACTGTGAAGAACTCAATGATGATAATGATGCTTATCAAATCCATCTTACCAATCCTCGTCTCAATCCTCGTCGGGAGTTTGTAGAGGACTCCTCACCTGATGAGCAATCTAAAAATTTTGAAACTCTCAAACAAGAATGTGAATCTCTTTATCCTTAAGATCTTCCAGTATGATTCACCGAACAAAATCCATTAACTGAAGAAGATACAGCACAACAAATCAATTAGAACATCCTGAAGATATTATTATAAGAATATTCTATAATAAAAGAAACGACTCTATAAATTATCGATGCAAAAAACAACATTTAAGAGATAAAATCACAACTCTATACTGCGAAGGTATGAGCCTGAAAGCAATGCCAGAAAATTAAAAATCTTAAAAAAAGAATGAAAAATTTACACACATTAAACCTTTGTATAGATTTTGTACTCTAACTCTGTTAAAAGAAGAGCATAAAGAGGTGAAAATATGTTGAATAAATTATTTATTTTATTTGTTTTTATAGTTCTCAGTGTGACATCTTTTTCTTGGGCGCACTCAAATCAAAGATACAGACAATATCACGGACACTACCATAATGGATCACTTTGCCATCATCCCATCAACACATGTCCCTTCATCCTTGCTAATCCTGGAATTCAAATTAATTTTCACTTTTCAATATACGGACAGTTTCAATATATTTCTTGTAGAAATCAATACAACCTTTGTTTGAATCAAACAATCTTTACTTGGGATCCGTATCATGCAAGATACTTATGCCAAGCTGATCTTAATCATTGTTTAGGCTATTACTACTAAAAATGGGACTTTAATTTTTTAAGCACCAAATCAGAAACCCTATTCGCCCAACTTTTTCCAGAAAAAATATCTTGCCATTTCTTTTCTCCAATGTACTGACGGGCTGGAGTCTTTTTTAAGGCCTCCTCAAAAGTCACATTTTTTGTATGAGCTGCCTTTTGCACCCAAGAATAAGCTACTTGACGACTCACTCCATTCTTCACCAAAAGAAGTAAAATCTGAGAAGAAAAAACTACACCACCAGAAGATAATAAGTTTTTCTTCATATTATCTTTTTGAATAACAAGATTTTCCAAAATATTTCTCATTCTAAACAAAGCATAATCACACAAAATAAAAGCATCAGGAAAAATCACTCTTTCCACAGATGAATGGCTTATATCTCTTTCGTGCCATAAAATGATATTTTCTAATGAAGATTGTAGATAAGATCTGAGCAATCGAGATAAACCCGTAATATTCTCAGCAGAAATAGGATTCTTTTTATGAGGCATAGAGCTTGAACCTTGCTGACCTTTAGAAAAACCTTCACAAACTTCTGAAACTTCTGTTCTTTGTAGATGCCTCAGCTCCACAGACCATCTTTCTAAAGCGGATAAAATGAGTGATAAGCTAAAGATCACTCGAGCATGACGATCTCGAGCCACCACTTGCGTTGAAATAGACTCCACTCCCAAGCCAAGATGACGACAAACAGATTTTTCCAAACTTTCCGATAAAACAGAATAATTCCCTACTGGACCACTCACCACACCCACAGCACTTTCTTGAACAGATTGAATGAATGTCTTTTCCGCTCGAGAAAGTTCAGATAAAAAATTAAGTAACTTAAAACCAAATGTTGTGGGTTCAGCATGAATTCCATGAGTACGCCCCACACATAATGTTGCTCGATGCTGATGAATAAGTTTTTTAAGCACCCTCTTAAGGTATAAAATTTCTTGGGAAATAATTTTTTTAGATTGCTTAATCTGTAAACTTAAAGCTGTATCTAAAACATCCGAAGATGTCAGTCCATAATGAACATAAGCTCCCCATGGGTTGCCCACATAAGAGGAAACATTTTTTACAAACGCCGACACATCATGTTTGGTCTTAAGTTCTAATCGGTGAATACTCAGTAAAGAAAACTTCCCTTTTTTTTGAATAGCACGAGAAGCTTGAAGTGGAATAATTTTCCTTTGCCCTTGAATCTTAGCAACTACCTTCTCAACAAGTAACATCTGCTCAAAACGATTCTGCTCCGACCAAACATTCCCCATATTCTCTCTCGTATACCTTGCAATCATCTCCAACACCTTATTCTCAACCTATCTCGCCATTTAACTACTAATCAGCAATACGCGTCAAATAAACAAATTCATAATGAAGAAAAAAATACCTACTCAAAAAAATAAATAAGATTTATTATAGTTCACTCATTGTCAATGAATCGGAATATAGAAAAGAGGTTTTCATGAGTGTATGGGTGGAAGTTAAAATATTGCCCCGACCTGAAATCTTGGATGTTCAAGGTCGAGCAGTCATGCAAATGCTTCAACAAAATGAAAAACCTGTTGAAAGCTGCCGATATGGTAAGTGCATTCATTTAGAAGTTGATGCGGATGATATCTCATCAGCAAAACAAAAAGTAAAAGAAATGGCCGATTTTGTTCTCTACAATCCACTGACTGAAACCTACACTGTAGAAGTGATACCTGATCCAGAAAAACAACCGCTTAAACCATGAACTATTTTTTTTATTATTGAAAGAGGAAGTATGAAACCTATTGGTATTATTGTATTTCCAGGAACACAATGCGAACAAGACACAAAAAAAGCTTGCGTGAAAGCCAAAATAAAAAGTTCGTTTTTATGGTACAAAGATCACTTTGACTACAAACAATTTTCTGCACTAATTATTCCTGGAGGTTTTAGCTATGGAGATTACTTACGGGCAGGAGCTTTAGCTGCTCGCTCCCCTGCTCTTCAATGTGTGATTCAGGCAGCCAAACGAGGATACCCTATACTTGGCATTTGTAATGGTTTTCAAATATTATGTGAAGCTCAACTGCTTCCTGGTACTTTGACTCCAAACCAACAACTTCAATTTATAAATAAATGGGTTCGAATCAAACGCTATACTTCTTCTTCTTTTTGTTCTGAAAAAAAAGATTTTAATCCGATCCTCCCTATTGCCCACAGTGAAGGATGCTATCTTGCTTCCGAAAAAACTTTAAAGGAACTCCAACAAAATGATCAAATTTGGTTTACTTATACCCAGAATCCCAATGGCTCTATGCTGGACATTGCAGGAGTTGTAAATAAGAATAAAAATATTGCAGGTTTAATGCCCCATCCGGAGCGAGCAATAGAGGATTGGATGGGGTCCAGTGATGGACTTCATTTTTTTACAAACATAGGATAACTCACCTTGATCTTGAATGAAACAAAAGAGAGAAACTGATATAGTGAAAAGATTTTTTATAAGGTAAAATATGGATTTGAAGAATAATTTTTCAAAACAAGAATATCAGTGGATTATTTCTCTGTTAGATCGAGAACCAAATAATACGGAACTGACTTTATTTTCTGCAATGTGGAGTGAGCATTGTTCATATAAAAGCTCTAAGATTCATTTGAAAAAATTTTCCAATATTACATCTTCGGATGTGGTAGCAGGTTTTGGAGAAAACGCAGGTGTGATTGATTTAAAACAAGGAGAAAAAATCGCCTTTAAAATGGAAAGCCATAATCACCCCTCTTATATTGAACCATTTCATGGAGCTATGACAGGAGTCGGCGGCATTCTAAGAGATGTATTCGCAATGAACGCGCGACCTATTGCCTTAGCAAATTATTTGTGTTTCGGAGAGAGAAATCATTCTAAAACTCCTTACCTTTTAAAGGGAGTTGTTCAAGGTATTGGTGGTTACGGAAATTGTATTGGTATTCCTATGCTGACAGGCCAAACCATTTTTTCTTCTTGTTATAATGAGAATATTATTGTGAACGCCCTAGCACTCGGATATTTTGGACCAAAAGATGAAATTATGACTTCTCAAACAAGTCATGTGGGAGCCTGTATTGTTTATGCAGGAGCCCGCACTGGAAAAGACGGTATTCATGGAGCTTCTATGGCGAGTGAGTCTTTTAGTGATCAAACAGAATCTAAACAATCGACAGTCCAAGTGGGAGATCCTTACTACGGAAAGCTTCTGATGGAGGGATGCCTTGAAGTTATGAAGAAAAAGTTAATATTAGCGGCTCAAGATATGGGAGCTGCAGGGTTGACCAGCTCTTCTTTTGAAATGGCAAGTAAAGGTGGAATAGGAATGAACATTCATTTAGATCAAGTGCCCTTAAGAGATTCAACCATGCAGCCTGAAGAAATATTATTATCTGAAAGTCAGGAAAGGATGCTTCTGATTTGCCTCCCTGAAAATTATAAAAGTATTAAAAAAATATTCGAAAAATGGAATCTCTCTGCTTGCACTATTGGTCAAACAACTCAGAATAAAAACATCAATCTCTACTGGAATAAAAAACTTTTAACATCTATAGATCCCTCAATTCTCACCGATAAAGCTCCCGAGTATCAAAGAGCATATAAAAAATGGTCTTTTCCCTATGAGGTGGAAGATGTGAAAAATACTCTTTCTCAAAATTCAGTCAATAGCCAGACATTGACTGAGATTCTCAAAGATGCAAATGGAGCTTCTAAAGAGTTTATTTACAAGCAGTATGATCAAACAGTGGGCGCTCAAACAGCAAAAAGCTGTGAGTTTCCTATAGGCATTATACAACTCCCTCACAGTCGTAGATTTTTAGGACTAGTCTTAGGGGGGCGTCCTTCTATTCTTGAATGTGATGCTTTTGAGGGAGGACAGGACGCTATTATTTATCCTGCTTTACAACTATCCATCAGAGGTTTTAAACCTCTGGCTGTTACAGATTGTCTTAATTTTGGCAATCCTGAAAAGGAAAACATTATGAGTTCATTTGTGGCAACAATCGATGGCATGGTGTCTGCAGCAAAAATTTTGTCCACTCCCATTATCAGTGGAAATGTAAGTTTTTATAATGAATCCAGTAATAAAAATATAGCTCCTACGGCTAACATTGGTATGATAGGAATCAAAAATTCTTCGAAATGGCCTCAAGATTACTTTAAAGAAAATGAACACGTTTATTTAGTGTATTTACATCAATGTTTTATGAAAAGTAATTTTCATCCTGTATTTAAAAATTCAAGTAAAAGCTTTTATGGACACTTAAACACAAATCAAATATTAAAATGGATAAATTCATTACAGATTTTGTCTCAGAAAGCTCAAAATGCTCAAGTGGTGCATTCTTTAGGCTTAGCATACACATTGGCTCGCATGTCTTTGAAAGGCGTGGGCGTTCATATTGATAATGATGAGTGGCATCCTTTTCAAACAAGACTTTATGAGGTGGTGTACTCGACCAGTCAGCAAAGTGTTTTTGAAAAAACTCTTAAAGAACTTAAGTTGCAGTACAATTACTTGGGTCCCACTCAAGCGGGTTCGCTTTCTTATGGATCAAAAATAAAGCTTTCCACTCAGGACATTCAGAAAGTTTACTCTAATTCTTTATAAACTTATTCAAAATCTCCGTTTGGAGGAAGTTCCGTCTGATGACCTTCATCCCTAGTGACGGCGGGTAAGAAACCGCTAGGCACTTTTTTAGGATGACTGAGGTTATTTCCAAAATAACCCTTTTTAACGGACAAAGAATCGTGTAAACCATGAGCTACAAAATCCAATAAGGATTCTTGATATTGTGGTTTTAATTTTATTTTTTTATAGGATTTAAAAATAGAGCTCACATGCTCCGAAGAAATGAGTGGGTCGAGCTGAAAGGAAGAGTCACTGTACCCTTTACCCCAAAAAGCACGACTATGTTGATAAAGAGAGTAATATCCATTGAGATGAAATTGAATAGCATTCTTTAATGAGTGTAAACTGAGTTCTTTGAAGTTCTTCTGATTACCTTTAAACCTTTGTCCTGTCTCAGTCCCATGATGAAAATAAGGATAAGTTTCAATAACATTTCTCAAAGTGGGAACTCGAAAACTAAAGCAGTCTGTGGAGCTAAATGTGGAGATAGCTCTTCCAATATCGGGTGCCGCCGTTCCTATAATGACTGTATCATCTAAAATATGACATTGAGGTAATGGTCCATGACTAGATAAGACATTAGGAAAAAACCCTGTATTTTTTCCAAAAATAATATTCGGACGAGAAAGAGAGCTGCGAATATCTCCCTTAACACCGAGCCCTGCAAAAGAAGTTCCTCCAAAATGAGGAGGCGCATGACAATCTACACACCCCACACCTTTAAGTTTTTTACCATTCAAAGTGAAGCTTTGACCTACAGGAGATAAAAACATGGCTAAACCTTCAAGTTGTTGAATGGAAAGAGAATCTTTTCCCCGAACAAATCGGTCAAAAGGAGTGCGATTTGAAACATGAGTGCTGATAAAACTAGCTAGCGCACTTCCAATCATTTGATCCTTAATATCATCACTTTGATAAACTTTTTCAAACATCTCTTTATACCATTTGATTTTTTTTAGTTTAGCAATAGCAATAGCAACACACTCATTACGGGCAGGAAAAGAAAATCCTCCATTAGGACGTTGAGAAGGAATCCCTGAAACCCATTGTGGAGGACTGTTGAACTTTAAAAGTTGTGCTCCTGTGTGAGGATCGAAATAGTGACTATGAGTCACATATACAGGTTGCTCAAATAAAATTCCTTGAGGTTTAAAAACATTATGATCATCTAATGGAACAGGGTTGGTCCCGCACATTTCTTCCGGAGTATGGATAGGTAGAAGAACTTGGAATTTTAAATCATGAAAACGCCCATCCCATAATAAACCTCCTTTGGATTTTTTACCTGCTCGGTAAACTACATTGACTGTAGATAAAGAATTTCTGAACATGGGATCTCGACAAGAAAAACCAGAGCCATCATCTCCACAAGATCGATTCGTGGATAAAACTCCATGCCCCCACTTTTTTCCGACTGTGTCGCCTGTGGGACCTCCCTGACCTAAAGATCCAAAATTGAGGCGATTTCCATCTGCAAATCCATGGTTGGATAAGTGACAAGTTGCACAACTCACATCGTTATTGCGAGATAAAACAGGATCGTTAAATAACATTCGCCCAAGTTTAATTTCCCCTGAAGAAGGCTCGTGGCCTAAAGCTTCTATAAAAGGAGGATCAGGAAGAGCTACTAAATGCTGCTGGAATTTTTCCCGAACTTCTTGACTCAAGCTCGATTGCATATGTTTTTTTTGAATAGAGATAAAAAGCAAACTGAGTACAGTAGCAATAGACACGATAAAAACAATAACTTTAAATTTGATATCAAAAAGCTGCATAAGATTATTTTATATAAAAAATATCTGTACTACCATTATTTTTTTCGCCTTATTTCTCCATTTTACCTTTAAAGTTGAGAAAAATAAAAAAATATTTTTTTTAAAGAATAGTACCCATAGGGATAGATGTACCTGAGTTCCTCATATTCCTGTAAACAAAAGGACAAGAGTAAGATTTAGTTTGAAAATAATCGATCATTTTTTTTCCAGCAATCTCCGCGTTTCCATGCGAGTGTTCACACATGTGATCCGGTAAAAAACTATGACATTTATTTTCCACGGAAAGTAAATTCATTTTCACAATAGAAGATCCCATAACAGAGGCTCCTTCCATGTGATCTGCAGTAAAGGCTGTAGCCCAAACGGCTTTTCTATCTTCTGTTGCTCTATTTATACCACTCATAGGAAGTTCATAGATAGATGCAAACTTCACAGGGTAGGAAAAAAATTCTAATAACTTTTGTCCATAAATCTCTCTGGCTTTATTCTGACAGGAAGTTCTTTCGTAATCAAACCTAAAACCGCTATTGTTGCATTCTTGATTATTACTATCAAGTTGATCGAGCTCATCCGTATGATTTTGAAAGAACCCATTCATACTCTTGTCATCTGCTGCAATGTCTTTGATATCCAAACTTTCAATATTAATTGCAAAAGTAACAGGGTAAGCCCATTTCAGACTTTTACAAATGCTTCCATTTCCCACTCCATCCCAATCACCTTGTGTCGGGTCAGCATCCGTTAAACTACTACCGAGTGCTTCTATATCGCAACATTGAATTTTAGCATAGGAATCTTTTTTACTGGGGAAATAAAAAGGACGCCAAGGATTCTCCAATACATGAAAGGCATTCCCCACCACCTTCTCAGGACTAGTGTTCTCATGAGAGCTATCTTGTATAGAACGAACCCGATGTGTCGAATTTTCATCTGCACCAAACCACTCTTCCCTATCTACTCCTGCAGAGGGATTCAGCATTGCACATCGAGAAGCATAAATAACTCCCTTATTGATACTTCCCATAGGGCTATCTATCCCCTGAAAATCGACTTGATAAGCCACTAAAGTATGTGTATCCGAATAGAGATCGTAAAATTGGGATAAATAGTCACGACTTCCCTGCACAGCTGTATTTCCATCCCTTTGGAGAAGACTAAAATTGGATGCTTTATCATCGATGTGAGCCCTTAGAGGGCTACTGCTTCCTGGAGTAGTAATGTCAGTATCAGGAATAAAAATAGATTCTATAAATTCCCCAGCGAGATAATCTGACTTTACCTTGGTGTCAGTACCACTCAATTCAACCATATCTACCAAAGGAACACTGAAAGAGGCTTTTTGTAAATTTCCACTCAAACTCAACTTCGTATAAGTGTTAGTATCTGAATCAAAACTAAAGGTGCGCTGAGGGTTAAGTTGAACAAACACAGGTTCGGAAAACCGATTGCATATCATATTGTTGATAAGAATTCGACTCTCCAAACTACCAAAACTGGCTCTTTTTCTATGGAAAAATTGATTTGTTAATAAGATTAAAGACTGTACAGTGAGTGCGATCAAACCTAAAGCAATCATAGACGCTAAAGCGTCCATGAGTGTGAATCCTTTTTTATTCCAAACTTTATCCCAAATCATGAATCTTCCTTTTGAAAATTTCCTCATTAATTATTCGGAAGATTTGACTCCATACTATATGAAAAATATTCACTTTTGCTCATAAAGGTGACAACTCTAATCAGAAAGTGTCTCATTACAAAACAGCTCTACTCTTTATTTATGTAGTGGGTATTGAGATGTATGAATTTTGTATCCCTGAGGGCAATCCGAGCTGCAAATTAAGGTCTCAAGATGCATCAAAGAATCTCGTTCTTGAATTCCATTCATGAGAGAATTAGAAGTCACAGCTGTTGCACAAAAGAAAGTATCTCCTTTTGCAAGTTCGGATCGCATATAAATGCGATGAAGGTCTTTAATTCCCATACTTATTGCACGTTCTTTTTGTTCCTCGTTTGCCCATATCAATTGACCTTGAAAATCTCCATTCAAATTGTTTAAGGCAGCTGCAGAAAGCACCCCTTCTGGAGCTCCTCCAGAACCCAAAAGCAAATCAATGGAATCTTTGGAATTCGAAATAGCAGTCAGTAAAGATTTCATAACATCTCCATCTTGAAATAAAGTCAGTTGAATATCAAAAGACTGAAGTTCTCGAATGAGTGATTCATGACGCTTTCGATTCAGCACCGCTACTTTGAGTTCTGATACAGGCTTACTCAATGCTTCTGAAAGAAGTTTTAAATTTTTAGAAAGAGGATAATTTAAGTGTAAGAGCCCTTGAGGTTTGCAGGCAAGTTTATTCATATAAACATCTGGTGCTTGAAGGAGATGTTGGGCAGGGGCGCCTGCGAGAACACAAAGAGCTCCCTCTTCTCCACGAGCACAAAGACCAGTCCCCTCTAGAGGATCCACAGCAATATCTTGGATTAGACACCCTGATCCACGACCCACCTTTTCTCCAATATAAAGCATAGGGGCCTTATCTCTTTCCCCCTCTCCAATCACAACGGTTCCATCAATAGGAGCATGACGAAAAGCCTCCCGCATAGCCTCCACAGCTGCTTCATCTGCTTTATGAGAATTGTTTTTCCCTATGTATTCATAAGAAGCTTGGGCTGCCTTTTCTGTAATGGGAATATAAATCTTTTTGAGGTTCATCATCTCACACTAAAACAATAAGAAAAACAAGTGAATAGGAGTGCTTTAAATCACTTTCAAAAAAGCTTTTACAGTGAGTTTCAATACCTTAAAATACAAAAAGCTAGACTAGTGTTGAGTTATCCCTATTTATCAGCTTAAAAAGCTTACTCATTTTTTACTCAAAGTGTATCAATTTTTGACAAATCTGCTGTATGTATGGATGATAGAGGGATGAGGGTCTCATGCTCAAGGAGTACGCCAGTGTTTAAAGCTTTAAGGTTTCCATTTTTAATATTTATTTTCACTTTATATGCTTATGCACAAGAAGAATCTGCAGTTAATGTTCATTCCGAACAGGTTATTCAGGTGAACGAGCAAGCCCCTATACAAGTTTATAGCGTTCCTCTTTCTCCACAAGAAAAACTTTCTCAAGCAAGAAGAAGAGCAGAACAACACACTGAGGATAAAATTAGAACTCGTTTAGAAACCATGAGGCTTAGAGAAGAACAAGAAAGACTGAATAAAATTCTTACCCCTTTAGGAGATGAACATGTCGCAGCTCCTGCACCCCTTGTGTCCAATGAACAAACTCACTCCTATCATTCCAAAAACAAAGCATCCAGTTTTTTTATTCAATTAGGAGTCGGTAAGCTTTATTATTTTTTAAATTCTTACCCTCGACTTTCTTATCAAAATTTTCAAGGTAGCAATAATTACATGCAAATTTTATCCGCAGGGTTAGGAGTTTATTTCTCAAGGATTTCTTTGGAGTACTCCCCTTACTACAACACCTATCGTCTTTTTTATCCCACTGATGTTTATAATAATATAAAACTTTACAGTCATGAGCTGGCTGCGAAATTTTATTTTAATGTTCAATCGGGTTCTATTCGGCCCTTTATTGGTGTTCTCGCTGCTTTTCAAACTAGAACCTATCAGACAGATATAGATACTTGGAATGAACGAGTTGCAAGATTTTCAACATACAGAGGACTGACAAAAAATATTTTTACCTGGCGAGGTCGTCAGTCTCAAACTTTACAAGCCGGAATGACCGCAGGATTAGAAGCTCATTTAAACTCTCACCTTATTATTGGAGGTGAAGTTCGAGGATTTACGAATATGTATGATCTGAAAGATCGATGGAATCAACAACAAGTTTCTTATTATTATCAAGTTTTTCCAAACTCTCCTGCTCCCGAGGAGTGGAGTTGGTATCGCCTGCAGTTCTATGCTCGATACTTATTTTAAAAAATACCACTATTTCAAATAAACTTATGATAAAATCTGTAGAGCTATGAGATTGAAGTACAAAAAAGGCTTAAGCTTATTAGAGATTTTAATTATAACGGCTATTCTTTCTGTTATTTCTGCTATTGCCTATACTTCCTATGGACGCTACATTCGTCAAAGCCGGCAGATCGAGGCGAAAACACATTTGGCTCTTGCATACCAAGCTCAACACTCTTATTTCACTGAGCACTCTGAATTCTCTTATTCTCTCAAAAACTTAGGAGTTATTCCTCGAGGGCAAATTCGATATAATATTGGAACACGGTTTACAAAGGGACGATCAGAAAAAATAGTACCTACATACGCCGACCCTGATTATGAATCTGCTCTAGTTCATAAAAATAACAGTGAAAGTATTTGCCCCTGCGGGAATCAACCGCCCAGTGGTAAAAATTGCTGGGCTCACCCACAACCTGAATCTGAAAATGATATCTCTCACTGTGCCACAGGAAATAAATGTTTTGGTCCTGTGGATCAAGGTGATATTGTCAAACAAGTAGAAGATTTAAATATAGATCCACCTGGTACACCTAGTACCGATTCTGTTGTTCAGGTTGGAGAAATCGCCAGCAGCGGCGGCATAAAATTCATGTTTTATGCCATTGGCTGCACGACATCGGCTGAAGAATATCTCAAACCAGAAAATCTAGATGTCTGGAGTATTAATCACAAAAGAAGTTTGAGAAATCTGAAAAACGGAACTTAATTGGAGGAAAAAGTATTTTGAAAAAATATCAAAAAAAAGGACTCTCACTTTTAGAAGTACTCACTGTAGTAGTCATTATTGGTATATTGACTACCATCAGCTACCCTTCTTGGAATTATATAATCAGGAAAACTCGGAGTAATGAAGCCAAAGTGAACTTAGCTTTTGTGGCCGTTTCTTTGCATAACTATAAAGCACACTGTAGATCTTTTTATCCGGATTTTCAGACTATCGGAGCTGTTCCTACTGGAGAACTTCATTACAATCTTCGATTAAAACATGACTCCAGCGAAACATGGAAAACTTGCTTTCATGATGACCCTCAACCATGTACAGATTGTAAAGTAGGTTTTAATCAAGTCTGTGGCAGTCAATCGGATTTTGATCAACATAGTACGAACACCACGTGTACATTGAAATCAGATTATCAAGTGAATAATTTTGATGTGGATGTGATCGATAAGTATATCAGTCAATGCCACGGATCATGGGCTACGAATAAAACGATCACCTCCGATCGTTTTTGTCTTTTTGCTGCTTCTTCACTCTCTAAAAATCAAAATGATGAAACTTCTTACAATGTATGGATGATCAATGATGATAAAATAATTCAGGAAGTTCAAGTCGGGAACTAAAAGCTTACTTCCCCATATTCTTCTTTTGCAATTTTATTGGTATCCAGACTTATGACACGGTATTCTCTGACACCTCCATCTCCACACTCTTGAAACCCGCCTTGTCGACAAGCTAAAGAAACAAATACAAGCCTATTCGGACTACTTAAAAAGTGATCTTTTTCTGCATTCCAATTAGGCAAAGCCTCAAGTAATGTTTTGACTTTATCTGATGCTACTGAAAATTCCTTAGACATAAAACATGAATCCGATCCACTATAATCACCTTTTTTAAACCGCGGACATTCACTACTCACATCTTTAATCTTAAAGTATTGGTAAAAAGCATCATTCTTTTTATCATTATCACCCACAATATTCTCCCAGTCACTGCTGTTGTGGGGTTCCAACTGAAATCCAGATTGATTATAAGGATGACCAAGATTATCATATCCTTTTCCAAAATCAGCATTGTTGTTACTACTTGGAAAAACCCTGTCAGCAGGGGGAAGCCACCCTCCACTACTCCACTCACTTGGATTTCCTTGAGCGTAGTAATGACAGAAGATATATCCTGCCCATCCTTTAGCAGGTGCAGAACTCTTGCACTGATCACCTACATTCAGCTCTTTTGAAACCCCTGATGTTACTTTTAATTCCACCCAACCACATACTTCATCCGAGGATGGTGTTGCCGAGTCATCACTGGAAAAAAGCACATCACCAGAGAGCCCCTCTTTATGACAAAGAATTTTGTAAGTGGAATTATAATAACCATCTAAAGGGATATTCATGGATTTCATGTTAGGCAAAAAAAACTGATTTGTTGCTTTGAAAACTTCAGACAACACAACAAACGAAGACATTTGCTTCAGATCTACTTGCTTTCGGGCTCTTTCATTATAGCCTCTATAGCTGAAGGTCGATATGGTCGCCAGTATGGAAAGAATCGCCATAACAACGATCAACTCAATCAGAGTGAATCCTTTTTTATTCCACATCTTTAAATTCGGCATCCACATAATCCCCGTCTTTTGTTTTTTCTTTATCCGTAGAAGAATCTTCTTTTTCTGATTTTGGTGCTCCTTTATCTTCATCTGTTTTGTGTTTTTGATAAATAGATTCGCCCATCTTTCCATAAAGAGCATTTAGATCTTTGTGTAAAGCATCCAATTCTGAAGCGTCTGTCTCACTTTTAATAGATGCTTTAGATTTTTCAATCAGATCAGCTACAGACTTCCAATCTTTATCGTCTATTTTATCTTTATTTTCTTTATGGAACTTTTCAACTTGATAGACTAAATGATCCAGCTTATTTACAGACTCAATACGTTCTTTTTTCTCTTTATCTTTGCCGGCATATTGTTCCGCTTCTCGAACCAGCCTTTCCACTTCCTCTTTGCTCATTCCAGGTCGATCAATTCTTATCGATTGTTCTTTTTTCGTTCCCAATTCTTTTGCTTTAACATGGATAATCCCATCAACATCAATGTCGAAAGTCACCTCAACTTGAGGTACTCCTCTTGGAGCGGGTGGAATGCCCACCAATTCAAAACGGCCAAGCTTTTGATTATCCGTTGTCATTTCTCTTTCACCTTGTAAAACCTGAATAGAAACCATACTTTGATTATCCTCAGCCGTAGAGAAAACTTGTGATTTTTTAGTAGGTATTGTGGTGTTCTTATCAATTAGTTTTGTCATAACTCCACCTAGTGTTTCAATTCCTAAAGAGAGTGAAGTGACATCAAGAAGCAAGACATCCTTCACATCATTAGAAAGAATACCTGCTTGTACGGCAGCACCTGAAGATACAACTTCATCTGGATTCACAGAACGGTTTGGCTCTTTTCCAAACAATTCTTTCACTTTTTCTTGAACTAAAGCTACACGAGTGGAGCCTCCCACTAAAAGAACTTCATCCACTTTAGACGGATCCAAATTAATTTCATCAATAGTCTCTTTACAAATTTGAATTGTTCGATCCACTAAAGGCTCAATGAGCCTATTTAGATCCGAACGTTTCAAATTCATACTGAGGTGTTTTGGTCCAGAAGCATCTGCAGTTACAAAAGGAATATCAATACTTGTTTCTTGAGTAGTACTGAGCTCCATTTTTGCTTTCTCAGCGGCCTCTCGAATACGTTGAATAGCCATCTTATCTTTGGACAACAAATCCATTCCTTGATCTTTTTTAAACTCCTCAATGATCCAATCGACAATTCTATTATCTATATCGTCTCCTCCTAAGTGCGTATCTCCTTTTGTAGACTTCACTTCCACCACACTATCACTCACCTCTAGGACAGAAACATCGAAAGTTCCTCCACCAAAATCATAAACAGCAATAGTTTTATCTTCTTTTTTATTGAGACCATAAGCCAATGCTGCTGCTGTAGGTTCATTGATAATTCTTTTCACATTAAATCCAGCAACCTTTCCTGCATCTTTGGTGGCTTGTCTTTGAGCATCGTTGAAATAAGCGGGAACGGTAATAACGGCTTCTTTAACTTCATGTCCTAAATAAGTCTCCGCATCTTTTTTAAGTTTAGATAAAATCACAGAGCCCACTTCTTGAGGTGAGATTTTTTTTCCATGCACTTCAAATAAACAAAAACCATCAGAAGAAGGTACGACTTTAAAAGGAACTCTTTTGATTTCATCAGAAACTTCTTCAAATCTTTTTCCAATAAATCTCTTTGATGAAAAAAGTGTATTTTCAGGATTAGTTATGGCTTGCCTTTTAGCCACCTGCCCAACGAGTCTTTCTTTCTTACTCGTGTAGGCCACAACGGAGGGAGTTGTTCGAGCTCCTTCAGCATTGGCAATCACTGTAGGCACTCCACCTTCAATGATAGACACCACAGAGTTGGTTGTTCCTAAGTCTATTCCGATTATCCCAGCCATCTTTCATCATCTCCTGAAAATTAATCCCATGATCTATAAAACAAAGACAGCCTACTGATTCTAGCAGGCTTCTCAAGGAAAAAGTGTGTTTTTTTTTATATGCGTCAAGCTCAGTGATAAAAAATAATAAGTTTTCCTTAACCTTCCAGTGAGGAAGTCATATTAAGCAAAGTAATTTCAATGCTTTAGAGGTTTTTATTCACCCTCATATAAAAAGCAAAGCTCCTTATATGACAGACTGTCCAGCGATCTCAGGATAGAGTCCATTATGTGAATTAAAATAAAACACTTTTTAGAAAAAAGTCTATTTTAGACTTCTTCCAAAGATTTTTTCCTATTTTAATATTAAAATAGGAGGAAAAGGATATTCACTATGTATAGAAATCAAAAAGGCTTTTCTGTAGTCGAGATTACTAGTGCTGTCGTTATTATGGGTATAATAGGGACTTTGTCAGTAAAGCAATACGGCACAACGAGAGCTAAATCTCGTAAATTGGAGGCTAAAACTCAACTTGGGCTGTTGCATAGGGGAGAACAAAGTTGGTTGCTCCAAAATGGAACTTACACTTCTCAGATAAACCTCATTATGTTTCCAAAGGGAAAAATTCGCTACAATGTGGGATTTGAAATAAATATTAATGATTTCAGTTACTGCCAGAAAAAAACCTTCAATGCACCTTCCTGTCCTGGTGCAAGCCGTAATCCTAATCCAAACTGGTGCATCTACCCCTCCCACAGTTACAAACATATCAACAACACATGGGAATTATGTGGAACTACATTTAAAAGGAGCTCTCTCAAAAAAATAGAATGTGCTTTTCAAGACAGACTCGGAAAGGAAATAAACTGCAGCACGTGTTCACAAGGCTATAAAGATATATGGCAAAAAATAAAATGGACAGGTACAAATATTAATAAAATCAACGGTAATGTGAACAGATGCGAGGATGAGAATCGAGATACTTATAAAAAGTTCTATGCGTATGCTATCGGTGAAATTGGCTCGGACAGCGTAAGTGCGTACACATGGGATAAAAACAAACTAGATGTGTGGGTGATCGATCAAGAAGGAGTGCTGGAGAATTGCTATGATCCTCTCAAAGAAACAACTTGGGGAACTCAGTGTCACAAAACACCTTAACACATTCTATGGAGAAATCTTGATGCGTGAGTTCATATCGATAGAGTCGGACACTGAATCGAGATTAAACCGCACTTCACCGTCTTGAGGGTTGAATTCATTTTTAATTTCCTCCAAGGAGGGTAAACTCTTCAGATTATCTAGGCCATAAACTTCTAAAAACTTTCTAGTGGTTTTATACATCATTGGACGACCTGGTTGATCACTTTGACCTGCAAATGCAATTAAATTTCTTTCAAGTAAAGTTCGAACCACATGACCCGACTCTACTCGGCGAATCTGACTAATTTCAGCACGAGTGCAAGGCTGCTGATAAGCAATAATAGCTAAAACCTCTAAAGAAACTTTAGACAATCGGAAAGGCTGAGCCTTTTTCAACCTCTGAACAAACTCTTTATTTTCATCTTTAGTCACCAGCTGAAAACCCCCTGCCACTTTTCGAAGCTGAATACCTCCTTCTTTCTTTTGATATTTTTTATACAAAACCTCTAAATGATCTTTGATCTCTTTAGCCGTTAAATTCTCTCCCATACAAGATAAAAAATCGGAAATTTTAAGAGGCTTATCTGAGCATAAAAGCAAGCTTTCAAGAACAGAAAGTATATCATCTTTAGACCACTTCATTTAGATCGACTCCTTTCAGACGACGTTGAGTTCGAATTGAATATACGGAATGTATCTTCATTTACATTCTTCAAGCTGAAAATACGGATATCTGATCCTGTCTGTGATAAAGAGACAACACCCAATTTGCCTAATTCGAGCAAAGATAAAAAAGAAAGTAAAACTTGGTGGATAACAGGCTGCCCAGAAAAACCAATAAGTTTTTTAAATGAAAATTTTTGACCCGGAACAAAGTAACTTCTTATTTTATACATCCACTCCATTGTAGAAGGAAACACAATCTTCATCGAATAAGCCGAAGCTTTGCGAAGAACCTTCTGACAAGCTTTGAATAAAGAAAAAACTCCTTCTGTTTCAATTTCCTCTTCAGCAAAATCAATGAAATCAAATCGACCCGGACAAGACCATATATCACGATTTAAAACTTCTTTTTGACTCAACTGCTCCGCCGCTTTGAGATATTCAGAACGATAAGTTAAAGCCTTAATCAAAGATTCTGTAGAAGAAATCTCTAATTCTTCTTCGGGTTCTTCTACTTGAGGAAGAAGAGATTTAGATTTGAGATAAAGTAAAGTGGACGCCATGTGAATAAATTCTCCACCTTCTTCTAAGTTTAATTTTTCTTTAGAGGACTCCATTATATTCAGATATTGATGAGTGATTTTATTAAGATCAACATCCATAATATCCATTTCCTCCCGCCGAATAAGAGCTAAGAGGAAATCGAGCGGTCCCTCGAACGTACCTACTGAAAATTGCATAATCCTCCCTCTCTAACCAAAGACCCACTGAGGCCAATTCACGAGCACATGTGTGAGCAAAAAAGCAGGACCTGAAATCAATTGAAAACCACCCATCACGAAAAGAGCTATAAGAATCCAACTGGAATACATTTGAGTTCTTTCCAGCCACTCATTCCATCGAAAAGGTAGAAATCGAGCGATAATTTTTCCTCCATCCAAAGGGTGTAGCGGCAGTAAATTAAAAAAAGCCAAAAGCAAATTAATATAAATAAATATCTGACACCATTTTAAAACAATTTCATCATGAAAGGAAAGTAAATACAAAAGCATTGTGATAAAGCTTCCAATCACGGCTAGTAAAACATTGGATAAAGGTCCAGCTAAAGCGATCCAAAACATATCTTGTTTGGGATGCTTTAACACCGATTCACGCACTGGAACAGGCTTAGCCCAGCCAAAAACGGGCAAGTGAGTCGCAATAGCTACTAAAGGCAAAATCACAGTGCCTAATAGATCCATATGTGCAATAGGGTTCAAAGTGAGACGACCCTGCATTTCGGCCGTCACATCCCCTTTCTTTTTAGACACAAACGCATGAGAGTATTCATGAAAGGAAAGTGCAAATAGAAGTGGAATGTAAAAAATAAAAAACTGATATAAAAAATCCAAAAAAAACACTCCGAGTTAATTCTTAAGAAAAAAGAAATCTTAATTAAGAATAAAAAGATTGTCTATGTAATAATTTTTGTTTCAATAAAGAGGACGGCTGAAACCGACTCTCCCCTTTTTCTGTCCACATTTCTAAACTTTTTAAAATATTTTTCAATCCAACAGAATCCGCATATCTTAAAAGACCTCCACGAAACGGAGGAAAACCCGCCCCTAAAATCATGGCCACATCCACTTCAAAAGGCTCACACACCACCTCTTCCTCAAGCACCATCGCCGCTTCATTAATCATTCGATAAAGCCCTTTTTGTAAAATCTCTTCTTGCGGCACAGGTGAAGCTGCTTGGAAAGATAAACAGAGTTGCTCTAAATCCGAATTCACAGATCGTGGCTGCCCTTGATCTGTGTAGTGATAAAAACCTTTAAAATCTTTTTTACCAAGACTTCCCTTTTTTACAAGTTGATCCACAAAAGAAGGAGTTTCCATTTTTAAACCTTGAGACTGAAAACTTTGAATCACATTTACACAAACATCAAGCCCCACTTCATCCATGAGACGAAAAGGGCCCATCGGCCAGCCAAATTTTAAAAAAATTCGATCTAGAACTCGAACCTTTAAACCTGAAGCCAAAAGCCACAGAGCTTCAGAAAGCCAAGGTATCAATAGGCGGTTCACTAAAAATCCTGGTCGATCTTTAACGAGTACAGGAGTCTTTCCTAACTTTTTTGCAAAATGAAACATTCGAGATATAGTTTCATCACTTGTCTGATCTCCTTGAATCACTTCCACCAAAGGCATACGGTACACGGGATTAAAAAAATGAAGCCCTACAAAAAGTGAAGGGTTTTTAAAAAATGAAGCCATTCGATTCACACTCAAAGAAGATGTATTGCTTGCAAAAACAGCGGAGTCTTTTAAAACTTTGGAATAAGCTTCAATCACTTGTTTTTTAACCTCTATATTTTCTACAACTGCTTCAATCACTAAATCCATCTTGGAGAAACCTTCCTGATTCAAAGAATAACTCACTCGTGATTGCCTGAGTTGACTTTCAAAAGAACTTATTCTTTTTCTTTTTTTCTGTTTTTCCCATAGACGTTTCATAGAGGCATAAGCTCGAACAATAGATTCTTTTTGAACATCTTGCAGACGAACATGAAATCCATTATCTGCGGTCGTATAAGCAATACCACTTCCCATCACTCCTGCACCAAGAACTCCTACAGAATGAATCGGTTTTACTTTTGAACCACTTTGAGGCACTCTTTTTTTAACTTCTTCCATCAAAAAGAATAAGCGAACAAGATGACGACTCTCATCAGTCACTGCTAAGTCACAAAATACCTTTTTCTCTTCGTTTAAAGCTCGAGACATCGACCATAAATAAGTTTTATTCAAATGAGAAATAGCACGTAGAGGTGCTGGGTAAAAACCTTTTGTACTTTTTAAAACTTGTCTCTTAAAAAATAAAGAGACAGGATACTTAAAAATCGATTCTAAGTTTTGACGAGCTGATTTAAGTGTCTTTGATTTCTTTTGACCTTCCATAATTTGCTGGGCTAAAAGTAAAGCTGATTCTTCTAAATGTGAGGGAATATTTTCCACCCGATCCACAATCCCTATCCGATGAGCTCGACTCGCAGATAGAGAGCTCCCTTGCACAATCAAATTCATGGATTTTAAGAAACCTACCAAACGGGGAAGGCGGACTGTTCCTCCAAAGCCAGGAATTAAGCCTAATTTCACTTCTGGAAACCCTATTTTTGTACTCGAATCATTGGTCGCTAAACGATAGTCGCAAGCCAAAGCCAGCTCTAACCCTCCTCCTAAGCAGGCTCCATGGATTGCTGCTATAAAAGAGATAGAACTTTTTTCCATCTTGTCAAAAATATCATAAGCTCTTTGAATTTTTTCAGCAAATGCTTCTTTAGTTTTTAAAGATTGAATCTCTTTAATATCTGCCCCCGCTATAAAGATAGAGGGTTTTTTGGAAATAACAATTGCAACCTGAATGGATGAAGGCAGTCCATCGATAGCTTGTGAAAATTCAGATAAAGCCAAATCAGATAAAACATTCACCTTGGAGTCAGGGTGAAACCACTTGATCCATGCAATATTTTCTTGAATGTCCACTTGAATATGTTTCAAGTTACTCTCCTTTCCAAAATAAGAGCACCCCCTTGACCTCCACCAATACATAAGGTCACTAACCCATAACGCGAATTTCTTTTTTCCATTTCTCGCATGGCAGTCAGAACAAGCCTCGCACCTGTCGCCCCTACAGGATGACCAAGGGCAATGGCTCCTCCATTCACATTGAGTTTAGAAAAATCCAAATCTCCTAAGGCCTGATCGGAGGATAAAAATTCTTGTGCGAACTTTCGGCTTGAAAAAGCTTGGGCACAAGCGAGCACTTGAGCTGCAAATGCTTCATTAATTTCAATAATATCCATATCTTTCAGTTTAAGACCAGCTCTTCTAAGAGCAATAGCTGTTGAGAATACAGGTCCCAGCCCCATACGAGAAGGAGAACACCCTGCATAGGCATAAGATCTCACAAAAATTCGAGGCTCATACTGAAGCTCTTTTGCTTTTTGAGCACTCATCATCAACAAAGCCACAGCCCCATCAGTGATCGGGCAGGCATTGCCTACAGTGACACTTCCATACTTGCGATCAAAATAAGGTTTTAGTTGAGAAAGTTTCTCTAATGTCTGATTCGATCGAGGTCCGACATCTTCTTCAACAAACTGATCAGAAGTTACAAAAGGAACAATCTCTTCATTGAGCCGCCCATTTTTTTGAGAATGGACAGCTTTACGATGGCTTTCTAAAGCAAACTCATCCTGCTCTTTTCTTGAAATACCAAACTCTTTGGATAAAACCTCCGCAGTCTGCCCCATACTTAAACCCACAAAAGGATCGGTTAAACCTTCTAAAATAGAAAAACGAGGTTTCAAATAGCTCATACGCATTTTTGAAAGAGCCTTTAATTTTTGAGTCACGTTTCGAGCTCTCATAAATAAATCCAACACGGAAACAAACCCTTTAGAAAAGAGCAAGGGATAACTCGACATACTTTCCACTCCTCCAGCAAGCACCGTATCCACTATTCCGAGTTGAATTCTATTAGCCGCACTCGTCACCGCCTCTAAACCTGAGGCACAGTTTCTATGCACTGTATAAGCAGAAATAGATTCTAAAAGACCTGCTCTCAAAGCAATGACTCTAGAGATATTGGCTGCATCTGGCAGGTTGCCTGCATTGCCGACAATCATTTCTTGAATTTCACAGGGAGTAATAGAAGAACGACATATCAGTTCCCTGAAAACTTGTTGACCTAATTGAACAGGGTGTTCATCTTTAAGTACGGTTCCTGCTTTCGCAAATGGCGTGCGATAACCTTGAATAAGACAGACTTCGTTTTTACTGGATGATGAAGATATGTTATATGACGACATAGTACAATTTGAGCGTGCCTTTTATAAAAATATTTGTCAATATAACAGAATCAACAAAAGGTGATAATTGCATGGATGACGACTATAATAAATTAATGCGTGAGCAGGCTTTAGATTTTCATAAACAAAAACCCGCTGGAAAGATTCAAGTTCACTCCAGTAAAAAAATCGCTACGGAAGAAGATCTAGCACTCGCATACAGCCCTGGCGTTGCTTTTCCCTGCATAGAAATTAATAAAAACCCCTTATCTGTATTTGACTACACCGCACGAGGAAACTTAGTCGCTGTGATTACAAATGGAAGCGCTGTTTTAGGTTTGGGAAATATCGGTCCTCTTGCGTCAAAACCTGTTATGGAGGGAAAAAGTGTTCTCTTCAAACACTTTGCAGGTATTGATGTGTTTGACTTGGAACTAAAAGTTAAAGATAAGGAAGAGTTTATCCAAACATGCCGCGCATTAGAGCCCTCCGTAGGAGGTATCAACCTTGAAGATATCTCTGCACCAGATTGTTTTGAAATCGAAAAACGTCTCGAAGAAGAACTTTCTATACCTGTTTTTCACGATGATCAGCATGGAACGGCCATCATTGTTTCCGCAGCTTTGATGAACGCCTGTACGATTACAAAAAAAGAAATCGGTCAGATCAAAATTGTTTTTAACGGTGCAGGAGCAGCGGCCATTGCTTGTGCAAAACTGATTCAAGAAATAGGTGTGCAAAAGAAAAATATTATCATGTGTGATTCTCAAGGAGTCATTCACAAAGAAAGAAAAAATCTAAATATCTACAAAGCAGAATTCGCACTTCCAACTCCTCATCGCACTCTTACAGATGTCATTCAAAATGCAGATGCTTTTATCGGCCTCAGTGTTAAAAATGTTTTGACGGCAAAGATGGTTCAAAGTATGTCTGATCGTCCAATTATTTTTGCTTTAGCAAATCCAGATCCTGAGATTCACCCTCATATTGCTTTAAAAGTATCGCCAGATGCAATCATGGCAACAGGAAGAGTGGATTTTCCTAATCAAGTCAATAATGTACTTGGATTCCCATCTATTTTTCGTGCGGCCTTAGATGTGAGAGCCACTCATATCAACAAAGAAATGAAAATTGCGGCCGTCAAAGCCTTAGCAAAGCTGGCACAAGAAGATGTGCCAGAAAGTGTTTCTTTGGCTTATGGAGGAGAAAGATTTCGTTTTGGACCTCGATATATTCTGCCTAAGCCCTTTGATCCGCGAGTACTAAGAAAAGTAGCTTGTGCCGTCGCTCAAGCTGCAATGCAAAGTGGTGTGGCTCAAAACCCCATTATAGACTTTAACCAATATCAACTCCAATTAGATGCTCTCCATGGAGCTAAAAAAATATTTTTCCAACACATTAATAAAAGAATTAAAGCTTCCAAAAAAAAAATCTCTCTTGTTTTTCCTGAAGGAGAAAGTCCTCGTATACTACAAGCTATTAATTCCACCATTCAAGACGGCTTGTACCACCCTATTCTCTTAGGAAGTAAAGAAAAGATTTCAAAAGTAATTCAGCAGATGAACCTCACTCATCTCAAAAATATAGAGATTCAAAATCCTGCTCATCACCCTCAAAAAGAATTATTCATTAAAAATTTAGCTCAAAAGAAAAATATATCTCATAAAGAATCTGAAAAACTGCTGAGAGATAACAATTACTTTGGAGCTATGTACGTGGAGATGGATGAAGCTCAGGGGCTTATTACAGGAGCTACTCAAAATTATGTTGAGAGTGTTCGCCCTATTCTCAAAGTGATTGGTTCTAAAGATCCAAAAAACAAACTTGCTTCTGGAATGAACATTATCTTATACAACAACAACATATTTATTTTTGCAGATACTACCATTAATATTAATCCTACAGCACAGCAAGTTGTGCAAATTGCTGAACATTCATTGCAGCTGGCTCAATGGATTCATTTAAAACCCCGCATTGCCCTCCTCAGTTTTTCCAATTTTATAGGGAAGCAGGAAAATCCTGCAAAGATGCAAGAGGTTTGTCGAATCTTTAAGAAAAAACATCCTCATGTTCCTATTGATGGTGAAATCCAAGCGGATACAGCGATCAACCCTTCCATTATTCAAAGGCTGTTCCCCAAGAGTCCTCTCCAGGAAGGAGCCAACATTCTCATCTTTCCAAACTTAGATTCTGCAAATATTGCTTATAAACTGGTCCAACAACTTGGCAACGGTGAAGTCATTGGACCTTTGTTAATGGGAGTTCGAAAACCTGTAGAGATTGTGCAGCGAACAGGAACCGCAGAAGACGTCGCTCATATCATTCTATTTAACTTGCTTAAAATTCAAACTGCTGAGTGGAGTTAAAAATCTCTTTTTCTCAAAGTATAAAGAAAAGAGAAACTGATATAAAAATTTTTGAATAAACTCTAATAACACTTCATTAATTAATGAAGCCTACCATCTCAAAAATAATTCCAAAGTAAAGACTAGATTGAAGCATGGAAAGTTTAAGGGATTAAAGCAATAATAGAACTCTGCTCTAAGCCTACATAAATGAAACCGTCCGGCCCTATCTGAACTTCTCTCACACGTTTTCCTAAAAATCCTAACAACTGTTCATCATCTTTCAGATTTTTAAACGATACACGATGTAAATTTCTATGAGCTAAAGCTCCAATAAAAAAACTTCCCTTCCATGCCGGATATTGAGAACCGTTATAATAAATTAAACTGGAAGGAGCTATAGACGGAACATAATACTTTTTAGGATCTTCTTTCCCCCGTTGTGTAGACCCTTCTCCAATGGATCCACCAATGTACTCTTTTCCATGGGTCACGATAGGCCAGCCATAGTTTTTCCCTTTGATAATGTGATTAATTTCATCCCCTCCTCGAGGGCCATGTTCATTAATCCAGATCTGATCACCCACCCAAGTGATGCCTTGAGGATTACGATGACCATAACTCCAAATGGGACTCCCTTTAAAAGGATTGTCTGGAGGAATTCTTCCATCATCAAAAAGCCGCATCACTTTCCCATTATGAGTCTTTCTATCTTGAGCTTTGTCTCTATGATTTCTATCCCCTACCGTAAAGTACATATAACCTTTGTCATCCAACACCAACCTTGATCCAAAGTGTATACTCTTAGAAAACCAAGGCTTCGCCGTAAAAAGCACTTGTAAGTTTTCAAGTCGACCCTCTTTCCATAAAGCACGACTCACTCGAGTCGTCTTTAAATGATCTTTTTGAATACTATAAGTCAGATAAACCCAAGGAGTTTTTCTAAATTGAGGATGAAGAGTAATATCCAACAATCCACCTTGTCCGCCATCATACACATCCGGAGTCCCCTCCACCACAGTTGATTGATGAGGAGGATCATCTTTTCTATGCCATAAAATTTTTCCCTCTTTTTCCGTAATTAAAATATCTTGATTAGGGAGAAAAACAAAACCCCATGGAATACTTAACTGACTCACGACCGTTTTAATTTTAATTCGCATGCCTTGAGATTCAAAGCTGCGAAAATCTTCTCCAGCCCAACAAGCATGAGAAAAAAACAATAGAAACATTATAGTAAGCTTCATGATAGATAGGAAAGACTAACATCAAATAGCATTGGAATCAATAAATATGAGATTATCTAATCGGAGATGAATCCGAAAAAGAGTCCCCTGAAGAATCTTCTATATCATCTAATTGAATATTTTTCTTTCTCAGTTTTTCAACAAGAGTCGTGCGATTCATCTTAAGAAGATGTGCAGCCTGACTTCGATTTCCTTGAGTTTTCTTCAGAGCATTCAGAATCAAATTGTCTTCAAACTGCACCATCGTGGATTTAAAATTAATACCCTCATCAGGAATATGAAAATCCTTCAATACAGGAGTAGATATTTTCTTGTAAGGGGGAGGAAGATCTTCCCATTCGATTACTCCCTCTTCTTTCATGACACATAATCTTTCTACTAGATTTTCTAGTTCACGAACATTTCCAGGCCAGGAATAAGCTAGTAAAGCCTGCACCACACGAGAAGATACTTTTGCAATTCTATATTTATTCTTTTGGTTTATTTGATGAATAAAAGTTTTTAAAAACAAAGGAATATCCTCTACTCGTTCTCTTAATGGAGGAACATTAATAGGAATCACATTGAGGCGATAAAATAAATCTTCTCGAAATTTCTTTTCACGCACATCTTGGATTAAATCTGAATTGGTTGCCGCAATCACACGTACATCACAATGGGTTAACTGAGTAGATCCCACAGGTTCGAATTGTCTTTCTTGAAGCACTCGAAGCAACTTCACCTGCAAACTCAAAGGCATTGTTGAAATCTCATCTAAAAAAATAGTTCCACCATGAGCAACTTGGAAACGACCTTCACGATCTCGATAGGCTCCGGTAAACGCCCCTTGTACATGACCAAACAGTTCACTCTCTAAAAGATCATGAGGGATAGCACCACAGTGCACTGGAATAAAAGGCTTATGAGAACGTGGAGAATTAAAATGAATCGCCTTAGCCACAAGCTCCTTACCTGTACCACTTTCTCCTTGAATCAAAGCTGTAGAATTTGATTGAGCCACCTTCTTCACAGACTTTAAGAGATGAACCATAGGTTCACTTTGACCAATAATATGCTCAAAACTATATTGCTTTTTAATGCAAGCCCTTAGATGCTGATTCTCTTTCTCCAAATTCGTCTGGTTGAGAGCTTTCTGACATATATTTAATACTTCGTTGATATCAAAAGGTTTTGTAAAAAAATGAAAAGCTCCCTTCTTCATCGCCTCGATAGCAGACTGAATAGAGCCATGCCCTGTAAGAATATTAATCTGAACGCCAGAATATTTTTTCTGTAATACAGAAATCAATTCAATCCCATTTCCATCTGGTAAAATCATATCCACTAAGGCTAAATCAAATTTATAATTTGTAGACAACTGATAAAGTTCTTTTTTAGAAGATATAGCGGTGACTTGATAATTATTTTTCTCAAAAGCGTTTTGTAAAGCACGCCTCATTGAAATTTCATCGTCTATAATTAAAACTTTTTTCAACTGGTCCATTCCAAAAGCCTAGATACTCCTAAGTTACTACAACCAGGATACATGAAAGAATATAGACAATCGAATCATAATCAAAAATACAGACCAATGAGATAAAAGACAGACCACAGGAAAAATCCAAATACCTAACCTTAGACTAATTCTGAAAAACTTTACTGGAATTAAGGAGAAGCTGTATCTTCCAATGGTTGGACTTCTGGAATATGAGAAAACTCCTTAATAGAATGAGAATTCAGTAAGTGACTTACAATCTTTTGGCATCGCTGAACGGCCAAGAGTATCTCTTTGATTTTTATTTGAGTCTGTGGATTCTGCACAGAACTCACCTGCAAGAGCGCCTGAATTCCCCCTAAAGGGTTATTGAGTTCATGGGCAATACTACTTGCAATAATTCCCATTTCTGCCTTATCTGATAGACGAGATATTTTTCTTTCCATATCCATCTGCTGTGTGCGATCTGTAAAAATAATAAGACGAATCACCCCTCCCCGCTCTTTTAAAAAACTCTGGCAATGAAGTTCAAAAGTGGATTCCAAATGAGGAATTTTTTTAAATATTTTAGTTTGAAGAAGCTGTGCTTGTTCTTCATCAACCAGTGGAGAGCCAAAAAAAACAGAAAAACAGTCTTTACCATAAATATTTTTAGGAGGCTTATTGTAAGTAGAAATCTGTTTCATAAAAGCTTTATTAGTACTTAAAATAAAAAAATTCTCGTCTGTTAAACAAATAGGTTTAGAGATGGCATTAAAGGCGGATTTCCATTGCTCTTTCAAAGAACACAACTGATCATGTGTTTCAATTTTTTGAAAATTAATATGAATAGCTTTCGCAACTTGAGTTAAAAATTTTTTATTTCCTTTTGAAAAAACCTGATTTTTATAAAAACAAAGATGACACTCAATTTCTCCGCTGAGAGCCACAGCATAGACTCCCTTTTGAACTGCCGGAGATTGTGACTGAATAGATATGGACTGCACATCACAAAGAGAAGGCAATTCTTTAAAAATCATAGTGCGCATTTCCTCTAGAGAGTGCGTGCGAAAAATACGCAATGTCACTTCCCTGAGTTGTCTTAAAACTTCTACATTTGTAACGTTCATCTTTTTCCACCTATGAAAAAATATTATAACGGAACTAGAGCAAAGTGATTTAAAAATTAAAAACTCTCTAGACTAAAGATAGTAAACTTCCTTTGAATTTTACCTTGACCTTTGAACAGTTATCAGCAAATCTTGGCTTCTAAGATGAGTATTTCTGCCGTCATTTTAAGCGCTGGAGAAGGTCGAAGGATGAACTCTTCGCTTCCTAAAGCTTTGCACCCTGTAGGAGGCAAGCCCATCCTCGCTCGTATTCTACAAAGCCTGAAAGAAAGCCAAAAGCTCGTAGAGCAGCCCAACGGTGCTCACTCCTCTCCTTCTCAACCCTTAATCAAAGATCTCTGGGTGATCACTCAAATGGCTGAAAATTTAGTTCACCCTATCATCCGAACTTTTCAAGGCACTCCTATCTCTCAAACATCCCACAAAGGTACAGCAGGAGCCCTCATGCACCTTCCTTTAGAAAAACTCCAACCTTACACTTTGGTTATTAATGGAGATCACCCTCTCATCTCTCCTAAAGATGTACACGATTTTTGCAAACAAGCTTTGTCTCTATCCGCCGATTTATCCATAGGGACTTGTCTTACATCTGATCCAAAACAATTCGGGCGTATCGTACGTTCCGGAGATCAAATTGAAAAAATAGTAGAGCACTATGAACTCACAGAAGAGACTGCAGAAATTAATGAAATTAATTCTGGAGTGATGCTGATCAAAACAGATCTTCTAAAAAAAAATCTAAAACTGATCACTAATGATAACCCCAAAAAGGAATACCCTTTAACCGATTTAGTATCCTTACTGTTTGAACAAGGTTGTAGTGTAAAACCCATCGAAGTCAGTATTCATGCAGCTCACGGAGTGAACACTCAAGAAGATTTATCTTTAGCAAGTGCTTTTATTTTTGATAGAAAAGTTCAACAACTGATGCAGCAAGGGGTCATCTTTCCCAATCCTCATCAAGTCCACATCGAAGAAGATGTACAAGTAGGATCTGGAAGTATTATTTACCCTGGAGTTTATCTTAAAGGAAATACTAGTATCGGAAAATTTTGCGCCATCGAGCAAAATTGTTTTATCTATGATAGTCAAATTGATCACTCCGTTCACATTAAAAGTTCTTGCTATTTAGAAAAAGCTCAAGTCCACTCCCAAAGCATCATTGGACCTTTTGCTCATCTTCGGCCAAAAACAGTGATTGAAAAAGCATGTAAAGTAGGGAATTTTGTGGAGATGAAAAATACAACTTTTGGAGAAAAATCTAAAGCTTCTCACGTTTCTTACCTCGGAGATTCTGTGATTGGAAAAGAAGTCAACATTGGCTGCGGCACAGTCACTTGCAATTACGCTGTAGACAGAAAAAAATACAAAACAGAAATCAAGGATCAATCTTTTATTGGAAGCGGCTCTATGTTGATTGCTCCTTTGACTATAGGTGAAAAATCTATTGTGGGTGCAGGTTCTGTCATAGATAAAGATGTGCCGCCTGAAAGTCTTGCACTCACAAGAGCTCCTCAAAAGATAAAAGAAAGAAAAAAATAAGTATGTGTGGCATCATTGGTTATTTAGGTCCAAATCCCTCTCTTCCTATATTGATTGAGGGTTTAGAACAATTAGAGTACCGAGGATACGACAGCACAGGAGTTTATATTCATACTCCTAATGGTACACATCGATTTCGCTCTGAGGGAAATTTGAATCATCTTAAAAAAAAGATTCCAGAAAATTTTTATAAAAAAAAATCTTTTGGCATTGGACATACTCGCTGGGCGACACACGGAGTCCCTTCAGAAAAAAACGCCCACCCTCATCAGTTTGGAAAAATTACTATTGTTCATAACGGTATTATTGAAAATATTGATGAGCTGAAAGAAAAATTTCCTAATTCTTATACCTCTCAAACAGATACAGAAGTGATAGCCTCTATCATTTCACATTTTTATTCTAAAGAAAAAAACTTATTCCAATCTGTTCTACAAACTCAAAAGTTACTCCAAGGCTCTTTTTCATTCTTAGTGGCTTGTGAAGATTTAAAAGATCAAATTATTGGATTCCGTCAAGGTCCTCCCCTCATTATCGGGTTTGGAGAAAAAAATGAGTTTTTTATTTCCAGTGATCTCCCCTCTTTGGTTCAAAATTGGACATCCAAAATTGTTATCTTAGAAAACTCTGAGCTGTTTTACATTAAAGATCAAAGTTGTCAGTTTTTCTCTGATTTGGGAGAACCTATCCAAAAGAAAGTTCAAAAGATAGAGTGGAGTCAAAGCAAAAAAGATAAAGCAGGTCATGAACATTATATGCTCAAAGAAATTTTTGATCAGCCTATTTCTATTCGCAATCTTATTCAAAATCCTCAATCTTTTGAACAGTTTAAAGATAAAGATTTACTTAAAACTTTACGAGACGCTCAAAAACTTTTTATTGTGGCTTGTGGAAGCAGTTATTATGCAGCTCTTTATGGAAAATACGTAATAGAATCTTTAGCTCAAATTCCTGTTGAAGTAGACCTTGCCAGCGAATTTCAGTATCGAAACCCAATGATTCACCCTAAAGATCCGATCTTGTTTATCTCTCAAAGTGGAGAAACAGCAGACACTCTTGCAAGTTTTTATCTCGCTCAAAAAAAAGGAGCTTTGACTCTTTCCTTTTGTAATGTCGAAAATTCTTCACTGGATCGATTAGCAGATTTATCTTTCCATCTTCAAGCAGGTATAGAAGTGGGAGTTGCAAGCACCAAATCTTTTACATCTACTTTAACTCTGCTTTTATTAATGGCTCTACAGTTCAATAAAGAAAATCGGAGTATTCTGAAAGCTATAAAAAACTTACCTCTACAAATCGAAGATGTATTAGCACACAATATACAAATTCAACAATGGGCTCAATCTTTCCATAAATACAAACGATTTTTATACTTAGGAAGAGGCCCTCACTACCCTATGGCACTGGAAGGAGCTCTAAAAATGAAAGAGCTCGCCTATATCCACGCTGAAGGATACCCTTCAGGTGAAATGAAGCACGGTCCTTTAGCCTTAGTAGATGAGAATGTTTTGATCGTGGGACTCATCTCTAAGGACACCTATATGAATAAAAATATTATTAATTTTCAAGAGGCGAAAACTCGTGGAGGAAATATACTAACCATTGGAAATACCCTTGAAAACCAACTGAAAAATATATCTCTTCATCATATTTCACTGCCGGACAGCCATGAGTGGACGACTCCACTACTGGAAGTCATTGTGTTGCAGCTTTTAGCCTATCACTTTGCTTGTTCCTTGAATCATAATGTCGATCGACCTAGAAATTTAGCTAAATCTGTCACTGTAGAGTAAAACAGTCATCCATTTTTTTAAGAAGAAAGAAGCTTTTGAAACTCTTCCTTTTTATGAGGGAGAATGAGTGAAAATTCATGACTCCACTTGCGGGCCACGATCTTTTTACCTATTTTTAAAACAGATTGCAAAGCCAAAGATGCAGCTTCCTCTTTTAAAGACAACCGAGTATGAGGATATAAAACAATTTCACGAAAAAATGGAGCCACTGAATAAAACTCTTGAAGTTGAAATAAGACTTTATTTTTTAAATACTCTATTTTGAAAGCAGATTTTTTCAAAACACTGTTTTTAAGATAAAAATCATAGGCTTGAATTTCTAATTTGGGATTCTGAGATAGCTGAGCAACAGAGTGATAAAGATGAAAAATAGATTCTAAATCAACCCATTGATCATTTTGTTTCTTTAAGTCCTTCTGCTTTCCCTCTCGATAAGCAGACTGTATGGTATGTTTTCGGAAAAGAATATATCTTTGATAAAAATCTAAAGCTTGCACAAAGTCATCCTTTTGTGCAGCCCATTCTGCAGCAGAAAGCACTATAGCAAAATCGAGAGGAAAGTAAGAAAGATAAATACGATACATTTTTATTATTGCACCATCTTCACTTCTTTGATGAGCTAAATGAATTAAATCTTTAATCACCCTAGGCGAATGAGAGCATCCTGCATAAGAACAAGACTGTTGAGCCAAGTATACTTGACAAGATTTTTCAAAACTAATTAAAGCTTGGCTCCACTTTTGATTTTCAATATCTTTTTTTGTCTGAATTAAAATAGATTGAAGTAAACTGTTTTTAGAAGCAGAATGTGATAAAGATGATTGTTGGATTCGTTTCCGAACCCTGTTATAAAGAGTGCGAGCCTCTTGGGTTTTTTGAGCAGGAAGCTTTAAAGCAATAATTTTTTTATAAGTGCCTAGAGCGTCTCTATCTAACCCTACAATTTCATAAAGATAACCCATACGAAATAGAAGCTTTGATTTTTCAATTTTATCTTTTAATCGCGAATACCCCTTTTTATATAAATAAAGAGTTTGAATAGCTACTTTTTTGACCTGATTAATAGATTTTTGAAAATCTTTTGGATGAATTGATTGAATCTCTTTAAGTAAAGATTCCGCAAGCTTAATTTCCAAAGCATACAATTGAGCAGAATTTAATTGAGAAGATCTTCTATATAACTCATTAATTTTCTCCTTTACAGGATGGATGGAAGAAAGATCTCTAGAAGAAACTCCGTGTAAAGACAAAAAAATCATGATTAAAAAAAGAGTTTTAAATGGAATTATTTGATTTCTAAGAACACTTACTAGCATATTCCAAACCTTTGACTGAACAAATATAAATTTATATTCTATCATTAAGAAACTTTATTTCGCTAACTTATACTTATAAATACGATGCTTTAAAGACCTTTGGCTGATATTTAAAATTTCAGCAGCTTTAGTACGATTCCCTTTCGAATTTTGTATCGCTTGATGAATAATGGCCTTTTCTGTCTGTTGTATGACTGAATCTAAATCCATACCTTCTTGAGATAAATGAAAAGATAAAATATTTTTATTGTTCTTTTTATTCTCATTGAAATTTTCAAATAAATCCTGAGGGGAGATCACAGAATTCAAAGATAAGACCACTGTTTTTTCAATAATATTTTTTAGCTCCCTAATATTTCCAGAATAATGGTAACTCTTTAAACTCTCTATAGCTTCTTTAGAAAAAGAGAGATCTTTTTTGGAATATTTACTCTTATTTTTATCTAAAAAATATTGAGCTAATATAGAAATATCTTCTTTTCTTTCCCTCAAAGGCGGAACTTCAATATTGAATAAATTCAATCGATGCCAAAGATCTTCTCTAAATTGATTTTTAGAAATCATATCTTTTAAATTTTTATTAGTTGCAGATACTACACGGATATTTACATCTACATCATGTAAACAACCGACGGGTCGAATCTTTTTTTCTTGTAGAGCACGAAGAAGTTTCGCTTGCAAAGGGTATGGAAGTTCTCCAATCTCATCTAAAAATAAAGTTCCTTCATGTGCAGATTCGAAAATTCCTTTCTTGTCAGATACAGCTCCAGTGAAAGCTCCTTTTTTATAACCAAACAATTCAGATTCTATGAGGTTAAAAGGAATAGCACCACAATTGACTACTACAAATGGCTTATGACTTCTAGAGCTTTTTTGATGAATGTATCGAGCAAACAACTCTTTTCCTGTCCCACTTTCTCCAGTGATCAACACAGGAACATTATATTGAGCCGCAGAGTTTGCTTTTTTAAATAAATTTTGAGTGCTCACACCTCCAATAATAGAAACCGACTTTCGAGGATGAAGGAGTAACTCTATATGAGCCTTCATTTTGTCTATAGAAAAAGGCTGAGTCCAATAGTTGGGTTGAGCCTTCTCCTCTTCTCCAACCCATAAGATGGAAGGAACTGTCGACACAAGGGGTTCTTCAATCCATCCATCCTCTGCAATAACAACATCAAAAGATCGACTGGCTAATAATTCCTGAGCCTTCTTTTTATTCATCGAAAATAAAGCTTCTACAGGAGTAGAAAGCTGCTTCATTAAAGCTTTAAACAAAGAAAGAAGGGTGTGATCTTGAGACAGAATGAGTATTGATTTTTTCGTATCCATGAAAGTAATCCTGTTCTCACCTAACTCGATAACTGATGATTTTGTGTTTCTGAAATAGGAAGGTAAATATGCACAGCATCTTCATGAATCTTTAATTCCCCCTTATGTCGTGCAATAGTGTTTTGAATAAACATCATACCTTTCATCCAATGAAGTAAAGAAAGGGATTGCTGAACCTCCAAATCACCTGATTTTTTAAACTCAATAACCAACCAATCTTCTTTTTTGAAGATCTGAATATTCACCTTTTGATAAGGATTATTATAATGACAAACAAACCACTGAACCATGTATACAATCATTTGTTTAATCTGACTTTTATAACCCAAAACAGAACCTACTATAGAAGAAGAGTATCGAATGATGGAAAACTGCGCTTGCTCATGGCAATACTCCGTAACTTCAGACATCAAAAAATCCATATCTATCTTTTCTATTTTTGAATCTTCCAAAGATTTATCCTTTATAATTTCCCAATTTTCAGATACTAAAGGTCGGAACAACTCAGATATATAATCCTTTATTTTTAAAAATTCAGGCTTAAAAAAAGAGTAAATGTTATTTTTATAAAAAGAAACAATACTCCATCCAGTGGAAAAACCTAAAACCAAAAAACTATTGAAAGCAAAAAATTTCCAATCAAAAGGTTGAAAATGAATAGATAGCATCTGAACCCAAGCCCATAAAACAGAAGTCCATACACCCTGAAGCAAGACTCCCTTCCAATGATACTGAATTCCAACAAATAAAATATGAAACAGCCAAATACTGAGGAAAATATTAAAAAAGACATGACCTGTTTTATAAATAACTAAAGCCACAAATAGAGCATCTAAAGCATAAAGAACAGGCCAAAATTGATTTTTTTTATCCTGTAAAGCCATAAAAGTATCTGCAACTAAAAATACTCCTGAAAGAGTGTAAATATACACCCATACTTCTGCATTTAAAAAATATGGAATAGAAAATGCATAGAATATTCCTGTAACAAATAAAGAAACATGAAGGAGAGAGCGAAAAATGTGACCCCATGATAAAATATTCAATAACTCTGTCACAAGTTTAACCTCCAGCTAAACTACCGCTCATCTCGAAGATAGGCAGATACATTGCCACCAATATAAAACCAATAATAACAGCAACAAATACTATCATCACAGGTTCAATTAATTTCATAATACCTTCTATGGCTGCATCGACTTGTTCTTCACAAAACTCAGCAATTTTCATAAGAATTTCATCAATATTCCCTGTTTGTTCGCCAGAGCTCACCATATTTCTCACGAGACCAGGAAAGATTTTTTCTTGAGCCAATACCTTGCCAAATTGAAAACCTTTTTCCACAGATTCAGCAGTTCGAATTGCAGAGTCTTTCAATAGGACACTTCCTGAAGATTTACCTGCAATATCAATGGACTCAACAATATTTCCCCCTGCGGTCAGCAAGCATGATAAAGTACGACAGAAACGAGAAATATAATTTTTTAAGAAAAGACCACCAAATCCCATAGGAAGAGAAATCATTACTCTTTCCCATACTCGAGAACCACTATAAGATTTAATGTATGTTAAAAAACCAAATATAACGCCCACAACACTGATAGACATAAACAAATAGTGACTTCTAAGAAAATCACTAAAATCCACAAGCATTTGGGTTATAGCAGGGAGCTTTTGACCTGCATCTTCAAAAATATTCTGGAATTGAGGAACCAAAAAGAGAATCATTCCTACCACAATCAGCATTGCTGCAGAAGACACAAATATCGGATACATCATTGCAGATTTTACTCGCCTTTTAATATTCTCAGTTTTCTCAGTATAAGTTGCTAGTTGATTCAACATCGTATCTAAGCTTCCACCTTCTTCACCTGCATGAATCATATTAACATAAAGTTCGTTGAACTCTTTAGGGAACTCCTTAAGAGAAGCTGAAAAAGATTTACCAGAAGAGATAGATAAAGCTATTTGATTGAAAATCCTTTTCAATCCAACATCATCTACATTTTTACTCACAATATCTAGGGCTTGAACAATAGGAACACTCGCTTTAATCAAGAAAGCTAATTGTCTTGTAGCTAGAACTAAATTCTTTTTACTGATTCCGCCAAAAGCTATGTCCGAAAGTTTGAACTGATTTTTCTGTTCGACACTCACACTCACTAGAGTCAGCTGTCGGTTAATCAATTTTTGTTCGACTTCATCTCTAGAACTCGCTTTCACTCGACCTCTAACAAGCTTTCTATTATAATCTTTAGCTCTAAATCGATATACTGGCATCCTAAACCCCCTTATATTCTACTTCAGTCACACTTCGGCGAATCAAGTTTTCTAATTCTTTCTTTTGAGTGCTCATAGATAAAGCTGTTTCTAAAGAAATCATATTGGAAATCACCAATCGACTGAGGCATTGATTAAAGGTCACCATACCTTCACTTTGTTGAGTCAACATTTGAGAGTATAGTTGGTGCTGTTTTCCTTCACGAATAAGATTTCTAATACCAGTCGTTGCATACATAATTTCGTAGGATAAAACACGACCATTTCCTTCTACTGTAGGAACAAGCCTTTGACACAAAATCGCTTGCAAACTATTACTAAGTTGATTTCTAATTAACGCCTTTTCTTCTCCTCCAAACACGCCAATAACTCTCTCAACAGCATCAAAAGCTGTATTGGTATGCAAAGTAGAAAATACCAAATGACCTGTTTCTGCAGTATGCAAAGCTGTTTGTATAGTTTCTCTATCTCGCATCTCACCGACCAAGCAAACATCGGGATCTTCCCGTAAAGCTGCTCTTAAACCTTCTGCAAAAGTATAAATATCTGTACCGAGTTCTTTTTGGAAAATGATACTTTTATTATGTGTATGCACATACTCAACAGGATCTTCAACAGTGACGATCACTCCTCTTTTCTCTGAGTTAATAGCTTTAATCATAGAGGCAAGGGTGGTGCTTTTACCCGAGCCTGTCGGCCCCGTGACTAAAACAATACCATGTGGGAAACGAGTCATTCGATCAACACTTGGAGGCAACCCTAATGTATTCAAATCAGGAATATCTTTAGGAATCACACGAAAAGATCCACCAACGGTTGCTTTTTGAAAAAATAAATGCCCTCTAAATCGATAATCACCAACAGAAAAACTAAAATCGAGAACTCTTTTCGTTTCAAATTGAGATTTTTGAGCATCTGTCAAAACGGAAAAACATAGATTTTTGGTGTCATCTGCTGTTAAGTCTGAGTGTTCAATGCGAGAAACTTTTCCGTGAATCCTTAAAACAGGAGGAGAGTCTTTCACAATATGAACATCTGAAGCACTCTGCGAGATAGCCGTTTTTAAAACTTGTAACATTGTAATCATTTAAAATCCCCTTGAGTTCCGTACATCACTTCCTCAAAGCTGGTCATCCCATCTATCATTCTTCGAATTCCGCTTTGTCTGAGAGTTATTAATTCTCCACTTTTTATAGCAGCATGTTTTAAATCCATAGAAGACATTTTATTAAATATTCCTCTCTTAATCGTATCGGTGATTCGAAGCATTTCATAAACAGCTAATCGCCCTTTGTAACCAATATTGGAACAGTAACGACACCCTCTACCTTTCTTTAATTTACCTAAACACTTTTTTATATCTTCATCTCCAACTTCAAGCACTTTTAAAGATTCTTTAGAAACAGTAGAGTCAAGAACTTGACACTTCGGACATAACCTTCTTAACAGCCTTTGTCCTACGACAAGACTCACATTCTCAGAAATAGAATAATCAGGAATTCCAATATCCAATAATCGAGTCACAGATGACGGAGTATCATTGGTGTGTAAAGTACTCACCACTAAGTGACCTGTTGCAGCTGCTTTAAAAGCAATTTCTGCTGTTTCATGATCTCGAATCTCACCAATAAGAATAACATCTGGATCTTGCCTTAAAAAAGCACGAAGAGTGCTCGCAAAAGTGAGGCCAATTTTAGCATTTATTTGTACTTGATTGAGCCCTTCAATATTATACTCGATAGGGTCTTCTGCAGTAGAAATATTTCTGTCAGGTGTATTTAAAATTTTCAAACCTGTGTAGATAGTCGTCGTCTTTCCACTTCCTGTCGGTCCAGTAATCAGAACCATACCCTGAGGTCGATTTAAATTACCTTCAAATAATCCGGCTTCCCTTTCATTCATTCCAAGCTCTCCTAAACCATAAGACACTGCCGTATCATCTAATATCCGCATCACGATTTTTTCGCCTGCGATAGTCGGCGTTGTCGATACACGGAACGAAAGTTCTTTTCCATTTTTAAATTTCACTTTCATTCTTCCGTCTTGTGGTTTTCTTCTCTCACCAATATCCAACTTAGACATAATCTTCATACGACTCACAATAAAATTAGAAATAGATTTTTGAGGATTAAAAATTTCATGCAATCTGCCATCAATACGAAAACGAATTCGACAAGATTTTTCATATGTTTCGATATGTATATCTGACGCTCTTTTGTTTTGAGCACTTGTAATCATTCGATTCACAAATTGAATAACAGGCTCCTCATCTTTATTATTGAGGTAAACAATACCTACATTTTCATCTTCATTTTCGCCTGCAGCTTCTTGTTCCGCCATATTCCTTTGAAAACGTGCACCCGAAGCCTCAATATCTGCATAAAGTCTATGAATATTCTCTTCCACGTCTTCATAGCATCTGGCAATAGCATTTCGAATAGAACTGGAAGTGGTAAGAACAAATTCCGCCTTACAACCTGTTGTAAAAAGAAGCTGATCTTTGAGTACTTGATTATTCAAAGGATTAGATACAGCTAGAACAAGAACATCTCCTAAACGAGAAATAGGAATGACATCAAATTTTTCACAAAACTTTTGAGGTACTAATTTAATAATATCTTTTGAAATATCAAAATTATCTAATTCAACCACTTGATAGCTATATTGTTCCGATAAAAAATGAACCATCTCTTTTTCAGAAACATGACCAGATTCCAATAAAACGGATAATACATTTTGATTTTTATAGCCGGATTTTTTCTGCAACTCTAGAAGTTGACTTTTAGGTATGATATTTTTCTGAACAAGAAGTTCACCAATATTATTTGTCTTTTTTTTTTGAGCTAATCCTGACATAATATGCACACCTTCTTTGAGGCTATCGGTTTCTTTTTGACAAATATTGAGATAAAACTTATTTTTTACTGAAGTAAATATGGGCTTTTTGGATATCGGATTTGATTTGACTTTGCAAAGAAGGAATATCTTTGAATTTTTTCTCGCTCCTTAATCGTTTCAAAACAAAAATGAGTGCTTTTTGCCCTCTTAAAGACAGCTTTTCTTGGTTGAGCAGGTGAACTTCTACCTTGAGCTCTCCAGATGGATGGGAAGATTCAAATGTGGGATTCACCCCAATATTCATAACCCCATGGTAGGTATGATTATGTACAAAAAGTTGACAAATATAGACACCTGTTTGGGGTAAAGTGCACAAAGTTTGAATATTAGCTGTGGGAAACCCAATTCTAGTTCCTCTATCAGCGCCAGAAACCACCTCTCCTTCAAAAGAAAAAGGCTGCCCTCTCAGTTGATGAATTTTCTCAAAATCGGATTGATGAAAAGCTTCCCTGATCCGAGAGCTGGAGATAATTTTTCCATCCAAATACTCAGGATTCACTTCTTGCACTTGAAAAGAAAATTTTTGGGCATATTTTTTTAAAAATTCAATATTTCCCTGTCTATTTCGACCAAATTTCAGATCGTAACCTGCAAAAATACAAGCAGGCTTAAAAATTTCATAAACATATTTTTCAAAAAAAACAGAAGCTGATATTTCAGAAAATCCTTTTGAAAACTTCTGAATAATCAGATGATGAACTCCAGCCGAATCCATATTTCGGCTCAATTCGTCAATAGAAAACAAACGTTTTACACCCGATTCAGGTTGAGTCCATTCCAGTGGATGAGAGTCAAAAGTAAACAATACCGCAGGACAAGAATGCTTTTGAGCATATTGAACCATTTGCTTGATAACTTTTTGATGACCTAGGTGAACTCCATCAAAAGTTCCCAATGTTAAAGCACAAGGAGTCTCCCCATCGTACAAAGAGTGGTTACTGTAAACTTTCATTGTATTTTTTTAGGCGATGAAATTAATACTTCTTATTGTAGGCCTTAATGACTTCTTTAGTTATATCCAAAGAAGGATCCACCCACAAAGTATCTGGAGAAAGCCTTTTTACTGCTGTATATTTTTTCTCTTTAGCAATTTTTCGAACTACAGGTTTTAAATTTTTAACAATCCCAAAAACAAGTTTTTGTTGATACTCACTCAGTTCTTTTTGAAAATTCACCTTAAGTCTTTCATAACCTGCAATACGCATTTGAAATTTTTGTGCGCGGTTTCTTTTTTCTGAATCAGAAAGTAAATTAATTTCTGCGTCTAATTTGTCTTTTTCTTTTTGAATAGATTTTTCTTGCTTTTGTAACTCACCTTGTTTTTTTATCACTTCTTTTTCGAATCGACTAGTTATGGACTTGCCACCTTTAGTCTTTTTCAAAACTTGATCAAAATCAACATAACCTACATTTGCAAAAACGGACGCACAGTTAAGAACCAAAAAAGAAATTAAAATATGTTTTATCATTATCATTCCCCCTATAAAAAATCAAAATACAAGCTAAACGAAAATATGAGAAAAATCAACTAAAAATCATAGCTAATATTGAAATGAAATTCTTTGTCTTCAAAAAAATCTTTTTGACTATCACCGATGGGAAATCCAAGTTTCAAGTGTAAAGGACCTATGGGAGAAGCCCAAGAAACACCCACTCCAACGTCTTTTTTCAAAATACTCCAGCCTTTTTTGAAAATTTTTTGAAATAACAAATCATCTGCTTGTCCTACATCAAAAAATAGCATCCCATAAAGGCGACTTCTTAACAAAATAGGAAATTGCAACTCTAAATTATAAACCCATTGCTGAGCCCCTCCATAAGGAACAGAATAAGGAGGTAACTCTCCATTAGGTCTTGGAATACGAATAGATTTTCCTATAGAAAGCAGAGAGTACCCTCTTAAATCTAAAGGTCCTCCCAGTAGATATAGAAGATCCACAGGAATAAATGAATTTGAATCCAATGAGATCACATGACCATACTGCACCTTATTCTTTAATGTGACATGAGCCAAGTAATTCGCCCATTTGAAAGAGCTTAGATTCAAGTAGGAAAATAAATCCTGAAGATTCACATAATGACTGAAAGACCCATCGATTTTGAACAAATTGACAGCATGAAATTCAGAAGAAGGGAATTTATAAATATAGTCTGAGACCAACCGAGTATGAATCCCTTCTGTAGGAAAAAGAGAGTCATTTTTTCCATTATACTCTACAGAGCCTCCTATTAAAGCACGAAACCCCTCAGAGGCATCTAGTTGAAAATTTTCACGAACACTGGAACCAAGCCCTATCGAAATACTTTCTGCCAATTCTCTCATATTCACATCCATAAAACCTACATTTGGCAGTATTTTCCATTTATCTTTCAGCCAGTAACCTAAAGCAAATCGAAAACCCCTTCGTTCAATAGTGTAAGGTCTTCCAGAAAGAAGTAGATAGGGATGATTTGTCTCCGATTCTTCGGATGAATTTTCTAAATTATTTTGAGCAGTTTTATTTGAAGACGATGAATCATTTAAATAATCTTTTAAGTTTGTCCTTAAGGATTGGCTCCACTTTGAGTTTTCATACAAAACTTCGAAACTAGCATACCAATCTGAATCGAATATATGAGGATCTATATATTGAACATTCAGCGAAGTGGTCACAAAATTCAAATTGACACTTCCTCGGATAGTTTGATCTAAACCAAAGATGTTTTGCCGAAGAAAAGCTTCAACACCAAAATTTTCTACACTCCCAAGCTTCTCACCCCGTTGCTGATAGTTCACACCTACGCCAATTTCGCCGTGAGTTTCTCTTTCTTTAATGGACTTGCCACCTTTAGTTTTTTTCAAAACTTGATCAAAATCAACATAACCTACATTTGCAAAAACGGACGCACAGTTAAGAACTAAAAAAGAAATTAAAATATATTTTATCATTATCATTCCCCCTATAAAAATCAAAATACAAGCTAAACGAAAATATGAGAAAAATCAACTAAAAGTCATAGCCAACATTGAAATGAAATTCTTTGTCTTCAAAAAAATCTTTTTGACTATCACCAATGGGAAATCCAAGTTTCAAGTGTACAGGACCCATGGGAGAAGCCCAAGAAATGCCCACTCCAACGTCTTTTTTCAAAATACTCCAGCCTTTTTTGAAAATTTTTTGAAATAACAAATCCTCTGCTTGTCCTACACCAAAAAATAGCATCCCATAAAGGCGGCTTCTTAACAAAATAGGAAATTGCAACTCTAAATTATAAACCCATTGCTGAGCCCCTCCATAAGGAACAGAATAAGGAGGTAACTCTCCATTAGGTCTTGGAATACGAATAGATTTTCCTATAGAAAGCAGAGAGTACCCTCTTAAATCTAAAGGTCCTCCCAGTAGATATAGAAGATCCACAGGAATAAATGAATTTGAATCCAATGAGATCACATGACCATACTGCACCTTATTCTTTAATGTGACATGAGCCAAGTAATTCGCCCATTTGAAAGAGCTTAGATTCAAGTAGGAAAATAAATCCTGAAGATTCACATAATGACTGAAAAACCCATCGATTTTGAACAAATTGACAGCATGAAATTCAGAAGAAGGGAACTTATAAATATAATCTGAGGCCAACCGAGTATGAATCCCTTCTGTAGGAAAAAGAGAGTCATTTTTTCCATTATACTCTACAGAGCCTCCTATTAAAGCACGAGACCCCTCAGAGGCATCTAGTTGAAAACTTTCACGAACACTGGAACCAACCCCTATCAAAAGACTTTCTGTCAATTCTCTCATATTCATATCCATAAAACCTACATTTGGCAGTATTTTCCATTTATCTTTCAGCCAATAACCTAAAGCAAATCGAAAACCCCTTCGTTCAATAATGTAAGGTCTTCCAGAAAGAAGTGGATATGGATGATCTGTCTCTGATTCTTCGGATGATTTTTCTGAATTATTTTGAGCAGTTTTATTTGAAGACGACGAATCACTTAAATAATCTTTTAAGTTTGTCCTTAAGGATTGGCTCAATTCTGAGTTTTCATAAAAAAGTTCGAAACTAGCATACCAATCTGAATCGAATATATGAGGATCTATATATTGAATATTCAACCAAATGGTCACAAAATTCAAATTTGCACTTCCTCGGATAGTTTGACCTAAACCAAAAATGTTTTGCTTATGAAGAGAAGCATTAACACCTAAATTTTCTAAACTCCAAAACTTCTCATCCTGTTGCCGATAATTCACACCTCCACCAAATTCGCCGTAAGTTTCTCTTTCTTTAACTGAAACCTCTAAATCTATTTTATTATTTTGATTTTTTACCGGCTGAGGTAATATCGAAACATTGTCAAAATAACCAAGCCGTTGTATCGCCTGCTGAGACCCCGAAATAAGAGAAGAGTTATAAAGTTCTCCTTCATAAACTCCAATTTCTCTTCGAATCACTTTATCTCTAGTATAGTCATTACCTATAACATTGATTTGATTAATCGAAGCTAAATCTCCTTTTTCTATTTTAAATAAAATATGTATTTCATCATCCACCGAAGCAAATCGAGGAATCACATTAGTAAAAGCATAACCCTCATCACCATACTTATTTTGCAGCGACAATAAATCTTTTTGAAAATAGGAATAAACAAAAGTATCTCCATTTTTTAAAGAGAGTACCCTTTGAAGGTCTGATTTAGAAAAAATAAGATCCCCCGTAAAATCAATGTTCCCAACTTTAAATTGAGATCCTTCTCGAATAAAAAAAGTAATATAGATGCCATCTTGTGCCGGAGATAAAGTGACTTGAGGCTCGCCCACATAAGCTTCCATATAACCCTGTTCCATATAGATCAATTTGATCACTTGTAAATCTCTAGACAAGTTTTCTTCCTTGTATGTTCCAGAATCAGAAATAAAACTAAAAATACTTTTTTCCTTATTAATCAAAAAAGATTTCAATCGAGAACTAGAAATACTTTCATTACCTACAAAGAAAATTCTTTTTATTAAAGCCTTCTCTCCTTCTGTAATATGAATCACCACTTCAACTTTTCGAGTGGATGGAACTTCTTTCAAGGAGTAGGTGACTTGTGCTAAGAAATACCCTTTTTCTTTATAATAATTTTCAATATTTTTAATAGCTGTTTTTAATTTTATAATACTCAAAAATTCATATTCTTTAAGTTCAGACATCTCTTCGAGCTTCGCCTTAGTTAATGAAGAGTAACCTTTATAACTTATAGATTTCACCCTTGGTTTTTCTTTCACTTTGAAAGTCACAATGAGACGAGCTTTAGCATCTTTATGAGAATCTACAGAAATATGACTAAAATAACCCATTTGATATAAACGTTTTACATCTTCGGTCACCACAGTCGAACGAAGTTTTCGACCTGAGCGAGTTTGAAGTTGTCCACGGATAGCCTGTTGAGTAATTTCTTTTTGACCTTGAATACGAACTCGATAAACCGCAGAAGAGGCCATCACCTCTGCACACAGTACAAATACAAAAAAGAGTCCTAAGTATTTCGAAATGTTCAGATTCATTTGCTGTTGAGCCATTGACCATCTTCCATCGTTAAAATTTTAGGGAAAGGTTTTGAAAATAAAGGATCATGACTGACAGCAACCAATGTTAAACAGAGTCGCGCCTTCATCTCAAATAAAATATCTAATACTTTAATGGAATTTTTTTTATCCAACGTCCCCGTAGGTTCATCTACTAATAAAATTTCAGGTTGATTCATCATCGCACGAGCAATCGCAGCCCTTTGTCTTTCTCCACCACTCATAGTATTAGGAAAATGATCTTGACGATGACTGATACCTAAAAGATCCATTAAATATTGAGCTCTTTGTCGAGCCTCTTGAACTTCCATTCCTCCGATTTGACCAGCAATCATAATATTCTCTATCATATTAAACTCATTGAGTAAATAGTGAAATTGAAACACAAATCCAACTTTTTTTCTTCGAAATAAAGCTTTATCTTTCTCGTTGGATTGAGATAAGTTTTGAGTTTTATAAAATACACTTCCCTGAGTGCTGTCTTCTAAAACACCTAGAATATGTAGAAAAGTACTCTTTCCTGCTCCTGAAGGACCTACAATACATACAGCATCCCCTTGCTGAATTTCAAAGTCCAAGCCTTTGAGTACATGTAAAACTTGAGAGCCTTGGTGAAACTCCTTATGAATATTTCGAGCTTTTAAAATAGGTTGAGCAGTCATATTTTTCTTAGGTTTTTAGGCTACACTACAATAAAATAAGATATAGAACAAGCAAAGATATCGACACTAAAGCACGAATACATTACTTAGAATTCTTTTTTGGAGCATCGTCGGATTTTGTAGCAGAACCTTTAACATCTTTAGTTTCTTTCTTCGAAGGTGGGTGTTCTTGAAAATCCACATTCATTAAACCATGTTTTTTTTTCAATTCGTATACATAAGGGCGATCCGAAACAATCACTTGATCTCGAGCTTCCGAAACAGATTGAAACTTTAAAAACCAAGGAGTAGATTGATTCTCAAAACGAAACTCTACAGTCAAATCTGCTTTTAAGTTCTTTTTTTCATTGTTTGATTTTTCATTATTTGTAAATGATGCGATCATATCTTGTCGAAACAAACTAAGCCAATCTTCAATCGCTTGTTGAGAAAGAGGAAAACGTTTCTTTCCGACCCATTCCCACTTCTCTTTATTTTTTTTAAATTTATACTCTACACGATCCATCTTATAAGTGATTTGAACTGGATCTTTTGAAGAGTGATAAAGTTTTTTACTACTATAGTCATGAAAATTGAGTTGAGAAAACCGCTCCCAATCTGAAGAGCCAATAAGAAGATTTTTCCCATCTTGAATATAAAATTGACCCTCATAATTTGGTTCAGAAGAAATACCTAAGGATTTTTTTTGATTCGCAGTCTGAATTTCAATCACAGAAAAAGGAGGACTTAAATCATACTCAGGCCAAGAAACATCTTCACTCAGCACAAGTTGAGCTTCTTGATTCAACAAGCGATCAATAAAATCTTCTATTTTGATTGCGGATGCAAATTCACGAATAGGACGAAGAATCATCCAATCATCTTTTTCTTTTTCTGCAACAAAAACCTGCTCATTTAAAGTTTGAATAGAAATACGTTTTATATCTTGAAAATTGGAATTAAACACTAAAGAATCTTTTCTTTCTTGTTCTTCTACCTCTTCATTTTTCTTATGTTGAAAGATAGTAAAGACTAATAAAACTCCAGCGAGAACCAAAAAACCAAACCGAGAAGAAAGTAGAAACTTTCGAATAAAAAAACCACCCACTGAATTTCTCCTAAATTTTCATCATTCTTAATTTCTCTTCCTAAGCCACCAAGAAATTCCTGCTAGAATAAAACAAATCAAAGGAAGTAGAATAGAAGAAATCACAAACAGATATTGAGCATTTTGAGTCAGCACCACTTGAGTGCCTTTAGGTTGTTTGGGTCGCAGGCTCACTAAATTCATCTCATCAGCTAAAAAAGAAATAGAATTCAAAACTAAATCTTTATGAATACCAATACCTAAAGAAGCATTACTTAAAAAATCACTGTCGCCAAAAACCACTCCTGCAAACCCTCTTTCTATAGATTTTTTATCTTTAGATTCTGTTTGAGAAGTCTCCTGAGACTGCTCATCTCTTTCTTGGACAGCTATTGCGATCACCGCATTTTTAACCTGACTCGACTTTGATGAAACCCCTAAAGAAGATAAAGCCGCCGCGGGAACAGAATAAACCAAATTAAAAGTTTTCCATTGAGGATTCACAGAATTAGATATGGATACTTCACTCACTTCATCAAAAATAGAACTTCCTATTTTAAGAGATTCAAAAAGACGAGTGATAGGATGTTGCGGACTATACTGAATTCCAAACACAGAAGATTGACTTTTGCCCACAAGACGAGATACCGCACTCCATAAAAAATTATTTTTAAAGTCAACACTTAAGGACTCTTTCAATAAAGGCGTTAGATTGTGATTCACACCAGGGTCTAAAGCGAAAAATACTCGCCCTTGCTTTTGAATATATTCTCGAATCCATTTTATCTCTTGTTCAAAAAATGGTTTAGTTGGTCCTATAATAAGCAAAGCGGCTGCATCTTTTGGCAAAGGAGCTTGCTTCTCAATAAAATTCCACTCGATAACATTAAACGAAGCTTCATCTAATAATTTTTTCAAAAAGGAAACGCCACTACTTTGTTGAGAGCTAAAATCCTTTTCTCCATGACCTATTGTAAAGTACACATTTTTTTGAACACGAATGGAAACTTGAGTAAAAGCTTTAAGGACGCTATTTTCATCCACGGGATTTTCAATATGAGCTTTCTTGGATTGATAAACGGCAAATGCGAAGACATTAAAGCTAGCTCTTTGGCTGAGTGACCCTAAATATTCTTTAGCAATTTGATTCTTCACTAAAGCATCCACAGACTCTATTTGAAGCTGGGGAACGGTTTCTTTGTAAACATCAAAAGCTCTTCGAACGTTATTTTTAGCTGCAAGAGCCGGCTTGCCATTGTAAAGAATAACGATCTTTAAATCCCCTTTCACCATAGATTGAAGAAGAGAAATAGTTTGAGGAGATAAAGAGTGAAGCTTTTCTTCAGTGAGATCAAAACTTTTATCCTCTAAAACACTCAAATAACCTATACAAGATAAAATCACCAATACCGTCAACAAAGACATTCCAAAGCTCATACCGCTTCGAGCTGTCTTTGATGTCAGAAAAGCCCAATACATTCGAATATCAACAATAATATGTACCACTAAACCAATAAGGAATAAAGCAAGAGGCCACCATAAAAGATCAATCCATCCTCCTAAAAATAGGCGGGTTAAAATGACAATCAAAAAACAAATAGCACTCAACCCAAGAGAAATTCGAGAAATCCATTTAAAATAAAAAGTATTCACTTTATGATCTCCATTTTGAAGCTTGAATAATTTTTGTAATTAAAAAAATAAAAAATGCAGTAAAAATTAAAAAGAACACCAAAGAAGATATAACTAATTTCCCTTTGATAAACTTCTCTAAGTGCTGCGGAATCATCAAGTACTCTAAAACAGCAACCGCTACGGGATGACTGACCATATCCAAAATTTGACCAAAAAACCAAATAAACATATTAAATAAAATGCCTAAAATAGTACTCAACACAACAGATTGAGTGATCACAGAAGCGAGTAAACCCAAACAGACATACACTGCCGCCAACAAAAGCATTCCCAAATAAGAAAGTAAAGGAAGAGTCCAAGAAAAATCAGCAAAAAAAGATGTAATCACAATATAGATAAAAGAAACTCCAATCACAATTATGGAACATAGGTAAGCCGCAAAAAATTTACCTAAAACAATCTGCAAAGGTGTGATAGGAACTGACATTAATAAATCAAAAGTTTTCATTTTTTTCTCTTCTGCAAATAATCTCATTGTCAGAGCAGGAATAATAAAAATTAATAAAAGATTCATCTGTGCAAGAAGGGAAACAAAAACATCAAAATGAATATTACCTCCCTCTTGACCTTGAGCGGAAATAATCACACTTCTTTCTGCAAATTCGATAAAATGGCGAACATATATAAAACTCCAAAGAAAACAAGCCACCCCTAAAATAATTAAAAACATAGGACTTGTAACAATTTGCCAAAATTCTTTTTTAGTAATCGCCCAAACTTGATTTAATTTCATACTCCATGAACGAGCACTCATGATGGCTCTCCCTTATCTCTTCGTCGAGTGATGTTGATGAAAACATCTTCTAACATAAACTCATCTTCTTTAAGCTCCATCAACCCTGCTTTAGAATCCACTACCACTTTTGCCACTTGATCATGAACATCTTGGCTCATAGTCACTTCATAAGCATTAGATTGCACCTGCGACACATCTTTAACTCCTTCTAACTTTTGAAGCTCTGAAACCAACTGAGAAGAAGGCTTTTGAACCCTCACTCTTAAGTTTTTCAAATGAAGTTTTCTTTTGAGATCTGAAAGTTTTCCGGAAACAGCAATTTCCCCATTATTAATAATGATCACCTTCTCACAGTTGGCCTCCACCTCAGATAAAATATGAGAAGACAAAAGAACTGTATGACGATGCTTGAGATTTCCAATGAGTTCTCGAATTTCAATCACCTGGGAAGGATCGAGTCCTACTGTAGGTTCATCAAAAATAAGCACATCTGGATTGCCTAGTAAAGCTTGAGCAATACCCACTCTTTGTTGATACCCCTTAGATAAATTCTGAATCCAACGATGACGAACTTCTTTTAATCCAGCTTTTTCCATTGCATAAGAAACACTCTCTTGAAGAGAAGTACACATTTTTAATCTTCCTATATACTTTAGATAAGATTCAACTTTCATATCTCCATACACAGGTGGAGTCTCAGGAAGATAGCCCACCTTTGTTTTGGTCTCAATCGGTGCATCTAAGATATTTTTTCCATTAATTTTTACTTCACCCGAGGTAGGTCCTAAGCAGCCTGCAAGTATTCTCATTGTAGTTGTTTTTCCTGCACCATTAGGTCCTAGGAAGCCCACTACTTCGCCTTTTTCAATATTAAAAGAAAGCTGACGAAGCACAGTTCGATCCATATATTTTTTAACTAAATTTTGAACCTGAATCATTGCTCATCCTTACAACGATTTCAAAGACTATACAAGTCCGTTTATAAATTCAAGAATTTATGTTCTAAGGTATACGAATCGTACGGCCCACACGCAGTATCGATCGAAAGCTTAAGGAATTATGCTTCATCAAAGATATTAAAGGCACTTTATATTTTTTAGAAATACTAATCAGCGTCTCCCCTTTTCGCACAATATGCAAACGAGCATTATCCTTCGCTGAAGGTTTTCGCACCCTTAAAATCTGATAGGGGTGTATCGTAGAATGACGCAAGTTATTCCAAGATCGAATCTGAGAAGACTTCACACCATATTTTTTTGCTATGAAAGTTAAATTCTCTCCCTTCTTCACTTTGTGGTATTTAGCACTCTTTGCTGAGGCCATTTGACGAGGTTTGCTGCCTCCATAAAGACGAGGAAGTTTAATCACTCGACCTGCTCTGAGTTTCTTAGAAGAAGAAAAACCATTCATACGTGCAATCGTATTCACTGTTGTTCTATTTCTCGAAGCTAATTTATATAAACTATCACCCCACCGCACTTTATAATACACATAAGTCTTAGAGTATTTAGGGCGATTCATGAAGGAAGCCGCTACCACTTGTTGAGTCACCTTTTGAGAGTAACCGACTGGAACACGAAGCACAGCCACTTGATTTTTCTTCAATGGAACGTAGTCGCCTAAATACTTGGGATTTAATGCTTTGAATTTTTTATAATCCACATTAATAGACTGAGCCATCTTCTTCAAACTGACGGGCCTATTCACCGCTACCGACTCAAACTGAATAGGTTTTTGATAATTCAAATTATAGAAGTCGTATTTTTCAGGATTGGAAGCAATAATATGTGCCGCCATAAACTTCGGAACATACTCTCTTGTTTCTCTTGGAATACTGCGCTTTTTTCTTAAATACCAAAAATCTCGTGTGTAATGTCTCATCATCGCACGATTCACACGATACTCACCTGCATTGTAAGAAGCCATAGCTAAATACCATGTTCCAAATAATTCGTATAAATCCTTGAGATATTGGCTCGCAGCTTGAGTGGACAGTAAAGGATCTCTTCTTTCATCCACAAAGCCATCAATCTTTAATCCATAACGACGACCTGTTGCTTCAATAAACTGCCAGTACCCTACAGCCGCCGCCCGGCTTCTTGCTTTAAAACTAAAACCAGATTCAATCATTGCTACATAAACAAGTTCTTCAGGTAAACCTTCTTTCTTCAAAATAGAACGCATCAAATCTAAGTAACGATAAGATCTTTCGAGATAAAGTTTCATTCGGTCTCGACCACGCCCTGTAAAATACTTAATCCACACCTGAACTTCAGGCCTATCCTCGATCAACAGTTTATCAAAGGAGATTGCTTTTTTAGATTTACTCTGCTGAGTAGGGCTCGCTGCTTTTTTATCTTGAACTGAAGCCGTTTGCTTTACAGTTCGTAAATCCTTAAAGCTTTGAGCCTTTTGAGGCATACTCTGACAGGACAGATAAAAAAACGATAAAAGAAAAAAAAGTAAATAATTCATCATCAACTCTCACCTATAATATCGGTTGGAACATAAGTTTAAATAAGAAAACTATATTTCTCACATGGAATTGAAATAACACCCAAGATATTATAGCCCATATGAAACTGTTTTATATACAAAAAACTGATCAAAAAAGTCACACTGCATCCTAGACTATTATCTTAGCTGAAGGAGATGCCGTACAAGTTCTTCACAGTTTTGAATTTGCTCCTTCACTTTCTGGTCATTCCATTTTTTTTGATATTCTATGTTATGCTGAGGTGCAAAGCTTAAATTTTCTAAATTTTGTACTAAATTTTGAATCTTGACGCCAAACTCATGTCGCATACTTGGAGGACATTTTTCTAAAAGCTTTTCCAATTCTCGACCCCCTGTACCTGAAATTTCTAACCAGATTTGATCCACTAAATTTAAGAGAAGAGTCCCTACATCTTGATACTGCTCTTGCTGACAAAGCTGATAGGCCTTTTGATAAATTTTCTTTAAATTTCTCTTAGACGTTTTACGAAATCTGTTTTTATAAAGAATTCCCAACAAAATAAAAATATAAAGACTTACCCATATCCAGTTCTTATATCTCTTATAAAAAGAAAGATGTGTGTCTATAGGTTGAATATCATATTTTTTTTGAGGTACAGAAGAAGAAGCTTCATTGCTTGGACTCAAATAACTTTCTTTTTCCGTTTTTTTTGCCGATAAGCCCTGACGCACCTTTACCTTTTGAGATTCAATATATTGAGTCACATAACTTTTGAGTTCTGGATCAAAGGTTGTCCAATAAAATTCTGGAATCTGAAGAACACCCGTACGTTTCGCAGAGAGTAAAACTTCAAATTCCTTCCAACTTTTTTTTGCCGAAAAGTTTTGAGATTCCAATATATCATAAACTTTAAAGTCCGAAGATGTAGGCCAAGCAGGCAATTTAATATTTTGAACTAATCCCTCCCCTTCAAAAAGAATTTTATAAGATAAGAGATCATTTTTTTGAATTTCTTTCTTCACTTTCTGCGCACTGATGATGAACGATCCTACAGCACCTGTAAACTCTCCTCTTCCTCTAGAGGGTAAAGGAATAACTTCCATGATCAAAGGTTTATCTTGCAGGGTAAATCGATCGAAATTCAAAGCAAAAAACAAATTACGATTAATCACTTGAAGCTCAATTTTCAGCGGATCGATCGTGAGTTTCCCTGTCTTTAAAGGGAAAAAAACATAAGATAAAATTAAAGATTTTAAATATTCTTTCTGACCAATTTTTTCCTTTTCTGTAAATCTTAAATCTTGAGGAGCACTCAAAACTTCAGTCCAAAAGTTTTCAGGCTGCACTAATTCCCGATTCGTTAAATTCAGAGAGAAAGGATCATTCACAAATTTATATAAAAACCATTCAACAGGAACCCTTTCATAAAGATAAACGGGGCGAGAGGGGGCAAAAGATTTTAACTTCATATTCTCTTTTGAGGGAATTTTCTTGTTTGGAAAAAGAACAGGGGGGTACTTATTGGAAAACAGATCAAAAGGACCAAAAGAAGGACTTTGAGGTTTACTCTTTGCATTTTTAGAAACAGTCACCTTCAAGGGCTGAGTCTTATACATTTTGCCTCCTACTTGAATAGAAGCGGAATCGATAGTCCATAGACCTTCTTGAGCTGGGCTGATGAGGTAATATTGAAAACTTTTATTGATCGTTTTTTGAGTCCCTGAAATAGATGAAAAAGAATGGGTCACCTGTTCGGACTGACTCTGCGACTGCACATCTAAGTCTTCTGGAAGCTGGGGAGACTCCACCGATTCATTCCCTTCTAAAGAAACGCGTATCGTGAAGACTACGGAATCCTCAGGCTGCACCTCTTGAGGAGAAACCTGAGCTGTGACTTGAACAGCCTTTGCAAAGGAAATACTGAATAGAAAAAATAAAGCTATCCCTCTTACCATGCTTTACCTCTACGACCTTTTTGAGATTCTTGCAATTTTGTCCTTAGTTTTCTTTCTCTATTTTCAAGTTCTTCTAAGATCCATTTCATTTGTTCGGCACTTAATCCTTCACTAGATTCTAAACTTCCATCTTTTTTATTAATATTTTCTTCTTGAGACTGTTCTTCTGTTTTAGATGAGCCTTGAGAAGAATCCTCTGGATCCTTTGCAGTTTGAGAATCTTGCTTCTGATTTTGTTTTTGATCTTTTTGAGATTTATTGGGTTGAGACTCTTGAGAATGCTTCATCAATAATTCAATATTTGTTTTCGCCTCTATAGAATTCGGATTTTCCTTCAGAGCTTGCTGATAGTCATACAAAGCTTCTTCTTTTTGATCTCCTTTTAAAGTTTTTAAATAGGCCGAGTTAAAATAAGCCTGAAATCGCTCCTCTGAACGAGAAGACTCTTCAAACACCACCTTGTACTCTCCTAGAGCACTTTTAAAATCTTTCATCAATGAATGAATTAAACCTAAGTTCAAACGAGCAGGATATAAAAAAGGTTCTTGAGACAAAACATTCAAGAATTCTTTTTTTGCTTCTTTATAGTTTCCCTGCTTGAAATGGCTAAGACCTGCAGAAAAAGAAAAGAAGTTATAAAAATAAAAAGCAACTAAGAACACTAAAATCGCACTGCAAAAAGAAATCAGTATCCATTCCTTTCGATTCATGTTTTCACACTCCGTGTCTCACTCATCCCTAGGTAAAGAAAGAAGAAAAACAAGCTCACCATTAAAAAATACATATAAAGCTCTTGATGCTGCAAGGAGTTTTTCGTTTTGAATGAGATTTGTTGAAAACGATCCAAGTCCTGCTGTAACTGTTCCACTACATTAGAAGAAGAAGAAGTCACATGATAAAAAACACCTTTTCCTATTTTTGCAAACTCTTTTAAAATTCGAGATTTGAATTGAGATCGGACAACTTGACCTTGAGCATTCTTTTGGTAATTTTCTTTGCTCGCATCTGTTGATAAAGGGACTAAACCTCCCTCCTTAGTTCCAAACCCTAAAGTAAAAATATGAATACCTTGTTCACTGAGCAAGCGCACTTTCTCTAATGCTCCCACTTCATGGTCTTCTCCATCGGATGCAATGATTAAAACACGAGCTATCTCTTCCTTATTTAAAGATCCCCCTTGAAAAGCTTTTTCCACTCTTGTTAAAGCGGACTTAAAGTTTGTTCCTTGATGGCTCACTATATCTACAGATAAAGTGGTTAAATAATTTTGAATTAAGTTTAAGTCCTGAGTGAGAGGAGAAATAAAAAAAGCAGAACCTGCAAAGGCAATAAGACCTATACGATGACGCCCTCTTGAACTCTCGACAAAACGATTCAGCTGAGATTTCATCACATAAAGTCTATTTGGAGAAACATCAGACACCAACATACTTTGTGACACATCCACCATTAAAATAATTTCAAGTCCTTTTGATTTTTTTAAAACTTTTTGATTCAATCTTTGAGGACGAGACCATGCCAATATTAAAAACATGATAGAAAGAAGAGCAAAGGTATAGCGCATCAATTTTCTTAAAAAAGAAAACTTTGGAACTAAAGTTTCCATTCTTTCAGAGTGCACAAATTTTAAAAACTTTTTTCTTCTCCAGTAAAACATCATAAGAAAAAGACCTATAAGAATAGGAATCAAAAACAAAAACCATAAATAAGAGGGGTCAGCAAAAATAAAAGTTTTCATATCACCCTTCCAAATACAGTCACGGATAGTATCAAGGATAAGACTAGTAGCCAAAAAGCTGGTTTTAAATAGTCTTGAAATTTTTCCACACGAGAAACAAAGGAAGAGACTTCAATGCTGCTTTTTTCTAATGAGCTAATTTCTGAAAAAATATCTTTCAAATTTGTTAAACTCTTAGCTAAATAAAACTTTCCTTGAGTTTGATGAGAAATATCTGACAACAATTTCTTATTCACCTGACTATCAATAATTTGATAAACTATTTTTTCTCTTCCCAAGATATCTTTTGTTTTAATAGGAATTCGTGATCTTTTTTGAGATCCTATACCTATTGAATAAATTTTTATACCATAGTTTTTCGCAAGTGAAATAGCTGTTTGAGGACTAATATTGCCTGCATTATTCTCTCCATCTGTGAGTAACACAATCACTCGACTTTTTGCATTAGAGTGTCTGAGGCGAGCCACAGCATTGGCTAACGCTACTCCTATTGCGGTCCCTTGTTGAATATCTGAGGTGGTTTCGATGTGATCAATGGTGTCTTTCAGCAAATTATAATCTAAAGTGAGAGGAACTTTCGTATACGATTCGCCTGAAAATAAAATCAAACCCATTCGATCTGATAATAAACCATCGATAAACTGACGAAGGACATCTTGAGAAGCTGATAAACGAGTCCCTGGAGACATATCTGGCACCATCATACTGAAAGAAATATCCACGACCATCATAATATCTATTCCCTCAAGAGATCGAGAACGAAGTTCGCTTGTCTTTTGAGGACGTGCTAAAGCTAATACCATTAAAAAAACAGCAATGAGTTGTAAAATAAAGGGAATGGGGCCAAAAAACACTCGAAAAGAAAAATAACGAGTTGGCCATTTTTCCAAAGAGCTCCACTGCATTAAAACTTTGTTCTTCTTTTGAAAAAAAAGGATATAAACCAATAAAACAGCAAAAGGAACAAGAGTCCAAAGAGCCAAAGAATTTTCCCAAATCATATTTTGACCTCATCTGTTCTTCATTTGGTTTATACCTTATTTTTGATCTTACTTCAAAATAAGTTCCACTGCACTCCTAATTTTTTTTGATTTTTTTTATAACAGCTTTATGAAAAAAGAGGGGTTATATGTCACCTTTATTGACAAATAAGAGATGATCTTCAGTCAGGTCATGCAAAAGAAGTGGTGCCTTGTTCTGAGTTTTTTTATTTTTGTATCGTCTACCTTTAAGCTCTTAGTTTTTCTCTGACAGGTACATCATCATTATACGGTATGACAAAAAGATTTTGATAAGCTAGGTGCGAGAAGTTCTTTCTTAGGTTGGATTAAGGGTTTTGAGAGAGTTGCAGTATTTAGAAAGAGTACCATCACCTCCAGACTCCATCGCTCCATGTTTGTTAAATATTTGGAATTGTCTTTCATAACAACAAGAAGACGGAAACTTATTCACGCCATCTTGATAGCCAATAAACAAAGCATTAAGCCATTTATTATGATCACATAGATCATCAGGCCAATTTCCATTGACTCCCCAAGCTGGTGCTAAACTTAACACCTGAACCAAAGGAATCTGTTTAAAAAACTCAGAATCGGAAATGCCTCTAAATACTTTACTATGTATTCTAAATTCAAGAAGCTGTGGATTCTGGGCGAAAAGCTTCGTCGGTATAGTCTCGATATTGTCCCCTTCAATTCTAGCATATGTTAAATGAGGAAGCCCATGAAAAAGAGTTTCTGGTATCTGTGATTGATCGGTGCGAATTGTCACTCCCTTTAAATTAGGAAAGTGTAAAAGAGTTTTATTTTCCAACTTAAAAGCTATTTTTCCTGATTCACCATTCATCTCAGAGCTATAATATCTAATAAAGTCCACTCTATTAAGGTATGGGTCAATAGCAGAACATCCTTGAGTATTATATTTTTCGATTAATTCATTATATTCTTTTTCTGTAAGTGTGTCCCTAAGAGATATTTCAATGGAAAACACCATCTCATCTGGCAGTTGGCAAAACGATACCTTCGCAAAAGAAGAAGAGATAAAAATTTCATTTAAAATCCTTGCTTAGAAAAAGGTTGTTAAACCTAGCCTAACATAACTTAAAAGTGAGTTAACTAGGTTGGATCACGATTAAGGGTTTTGAGAGAGTTGCAGAGTTTAGAAAGACCATCAAAACCTCCAGCACCAATCGCTCCATGTTCTCCAAATATTTGGAATTGCCTTTCATAACAACAAGAAGACGGAAACTTATTCACGCCATCTTCATAGCCAATAAGCAAGACATTAAGCCATTTATTATGATCACATAGATCATCAGGCCAATTTCCATTGACTCCCCGAGCTGGTACTAAACCTAACACCTGAACCAAAGGAATCTGTTTAAAAAACTCAGAATCGGAAATGCCTCTAAATACTTTACTATGTATTCTAAATTCAAGAAGCTGTGGATTCTGGGCGAAAAGCTTGGTCGGTATAGTCTCGATATTGTCCCCTTCAATTCTAGCATATGTTAAATGAGGAAGCCCATGAAGAAGAGTTTCTGGTATCTGTGATTGATCGGTACGAATAGTCACTCCCTTTAAGTTAGGAAAGTGTAAAAGAGTTTTATTTTCCAACTTAAGTGCTATTTTTCCTGATTCACCGTTCATCTCAGAGCTACCATAGAAAATATAGTCCACTCTATGAAGGTATGGGTCAAAAGCAGAACATCCTTGAGTATTATATTTTTCGATTAATTCATTATATTCTTTTTCTGTAAGTACATTTTCTCTAAGAGACCAATCAATAGAATCCTGCATCCCTATTGGCAGTTGGCAAATCGACAGCTTTGCAAAAGAAGAAGAGATAAAAAATAAAACCAAAAGTAAAGATAAAAATTTCATTTAAAATCCTTGCTTAGAAAAAGGTTGTTAAACCTAGCCTAACATAACTGAAAAGTGAGTTAACTATTATTATGAATAAAAAGCTCAAAAATGTCAAAAAAAAGAGTGTAAAAATTACATTTCATTAAAATCCGTGACTTCTTTTTTCATTTTGTAAAAGGTCTCGAACTCCAGGAAACTCTCGATCAATAATTTTAATCGAAAAACCTGTTCTTCCTCCCACAATACAATGAGAAAAATGTAGAATATGTCTGTTGATCTGTTTTCTATCCCATCTAAGATAAGGAACGCCATTCCTACGCTTGACTACTAAGGAAGCTGTTTTAAGCTCTGTATCTCTTAAATGGCAACATTGAAAGGGAACATCATTACCTTTGCAGTCTTTTGCTCGATTACCCATCACATTTGGAGCAGGTGGATATATATCATCGAGTGTCGGCCCTTGAGGGTCCATACTGGAAACCCATGAAGTAAGAAGGTGATCGATATTAAAAAGCTTAAAATAAACCTCCTCTAAAATTTTTGATAGCTGCTGAAAATATTCCTTACGAATAACATTCACCCAGTTTATTTGTTTTTCAATATAGTTCAGATAGAAAGGAATTTTATAACTTCCTGTTTCAAGGAACCCTTGAGGCTTTAGAGAAGGTGGAGGAGCCCGAAGATGTTGCATGTATTTTTGACCCAGATCATCTGCAAAAAGGGGAGAAGGAGAATTCCTAATTTTGTTTAAAAACTCCTCATCTGCATAATGACCAATATCTGCTGGAACATAGTTAAATATATAATCACCTCGATTATTTTTACTTTCCATAAGACGAATATAGGCACTCACCATATAGTTAGGCAAAATCGCATAATGGTTCAAATCATACTCATCTGGAGCTATCGCTATCTCCTCTAAAACACGAGCAGGCAAAGTAAAGATTTTATCTTTCTTCAGTACATAATTATTAGAAGAACCATCCTCGTAAGGTAAGACCATAGCAGAGGTAGAATTATTGTTATTAACATCATGGAGCCCATGGAGCTGTTGATAGTTTTGTAAACTTAAGCCTGCATCTTTTGCTCCATCAGTTCCTCCTCCAGGACTTATTCCTCCATTTTGATCGATTATTTCTCGAATCAGCTTATTAAAATAATACTGTCTTTGACCATCTAGTAAACCATAGTTATCGTCATCTCTCTCAAAACTAAGCGAATAAACAGGGTATCTAGATGTTGGTGGTATAGTAGGTAATAGTGCATTTTTATATGGACCAAATGATGATCCAAAAGGCTTAGAGTAAGCTTCTGCTACCAAGGAAATAGGCTCCCTAAAAGGAAAAAATATCGCACTCTTGTAATTAATATGTAAAAAGATTTGGATGTAAAAAAAATTCTGTGTATTTTGCTTTTTCATAAAACCAACCACTACTGGTTCATTCTTGATTGTCTTTAAGCCATCACATATATTGCTATTACTATTATCAGTATGCCTTTGAATCAGATTGCAACTTGTACCTGAACTACAAGTCTGAGCTTCACAAATTTCAAAAATAGTTTTGATCTCTCTTTCACAAGCACTTTGGGAATTGTTTCTCCCTCTATCTTGAACATAGAACAAATCGAGATCAGGGGGGTTAATTGTTATCCATTCAAAATATTCATCAAAATTTCCCTCATTAGAGGTCTTTGTATAAATTATTCCATTTCTACTCCTATAACTCTCATACACAGGATAAGTGAAATTCTTAGTAATTGTATTCTTCACTCCCACATCAATATAAGCCCCTCCAAGCTCTCTTTTTTTGCTAATAATTTCATTAAAATATTTTTTGATAAATTCCTTTCTTTTTTTCTGCTCTTCGTAAAAACTTAAATATGTTGTAGAAGCTACCATCCAGTTCACGTAACCTGAATACCTACAGGAATCTCTTATACTACTTATCCTGTTGCTGACTTCTGCATTCGCAAAACGAGCTCCGTAAGTACTACCACCAGCTAGTGGAGGAAGATCGTATGGCTGATCAACCCTCTGGCAAACATTGTCAGTACCGTTTTTGCCTGGAATATCAAAATAAGGATGCCATACACAAAATGCGAAAGGGCAACCACTTTGACGACTGTGACCTTGATGACAGTCTGTTATGGGTGAAGGATCGAATGCTCCCGTAGAACATCCGCTAAGAGTGTTTGGACACACAGTTTTATTCTTAGAAGGAACAGATCTTGGTCGAACTATACCAATCAGATCCATGTTTGCAGTAGCGCCCCCTGGATTTTGATAAGCTCCTATATTTCCTAAAACATTGTATCGATATGAAAAAAGCTTGTAGTTTTGTCTTAACTGATAATTCAAATGAGACAAAACACTGAGAGTCTCAGCTTGCCTTTGAGCCGCATACATGGCACCAATATCTACAGAATTTTGAACATTGATCTTATGGTGAACCATAAGACCAACTCCCATCACCATTCCAAAAATGGTCAGAGAACCTAGAATAAATAATATACCAAAAATAGAGAGAAGACCTTTTGAACGAGTTATTTTCATTTTTTACCTTCTTTAAAAACCCAAGAGCGCACCATATCCAATAATTGCTCCACATCCTCTTTAGAATAACGGTTATCCAGAGATTTTTGCAACTCTAAAAGAATTTGAGTGATTTTTTGATCCGATTTTATTTTCTCATTTTTAAACACATTCTTTAAAGAATCCTCAGTGGAAATATAAAGATAATTTTCTAAAAACTCTCGAAGACACTGATTAAGCCTTCCCAAGTCTTCTTTTACGGAACTTGAAGATTTTTGATAAGAAATAAAATAACTCATCTGTTTAATAAAATACTGCAAAGGAGTTAAATCTCCCAGTCTTTCTTGAACCCTACGGATCATTTGTTCTTTTTTTCTCCAGTTTTTAATACGCATAAAAACAAAACCTAAAATAAAAAGAGATAAAATTCCCCAAGCTCCAAAATACCAAGAAGGAAGGGAAGGAATCCATGGTCCATAAGGAGGGTGAGGAGCCTGCTTTTCATCTTTTATAACGGAGAAAACCTCCCAAGATAAAGGTTCTACAAAAGCAGTGGTTTGACCATCTGTGATTTGAACAGGAAGCAATTTATAAGAACCCACTTGATAACTAGTCACAGTCAGAATTAATTCATGAGGTTGAAAAGATTTAACCTCTAAAATATGCAAAGCATATTTTTTATTTTGAAACTGAAACTGAATTGGAAGTTTTAAAGAAGAAAAATCACCACGGCACACCAACTCTCGAAGGGAGCCCACTGTAAAAGGAGCAGTATTTTTAAATTGACAATAGACACTCATAATTAAAATATTTTCATCTTTGATTTTTTTTGCATAAATTGAATAAACGGTTTAAAAATATCATGATGTGTTGAAACATAAAAATAATCGATACCAGCTTGCTTGAGCATTTTCTCTCTATCTTGCTTTCTTTTTTGCAGATTCTCTTTATAAAGCCTTCGAAAAACAAAGTCAGAAGCATCCACTGTTTGAGTTTTTCCAGACTCCATATCCTGTAAGTCCACAAGCCCCCAAGGAGGGAGTTTTTCTTCCAAAGGATCTTGAACAATAATGCCTGTGACATCATGACGATGACTCAAACGACTCAGATAAGACTGAGAAGTATGAGCCATAAAATCACTCAGAATAAAAATATAACATCTTTTCTTTAAAACACGACTTAAATGCTGACAAGGTTCTTTAAAATCAGTCTTTTTAGAGGCGGGGTGATGACTGTATATTTGCTGAATCACATTCAAAGTGTGGTTTCTTCCTTTAGAAGGAGGAATGTATTTTTCCACTCGATTTGAAAATAAAAGCACACTGAGCTGATCTTGATTTTTCTCTGCTGAAAGAGCGATTAAAGCTGAGAGCTGCTCTATCACATCTTTTTTAGTTTGATTTTTTGTACCAAAAAAAGAAGAAGCGCTCACATCCACCATTAAAACGAAAGTACTGCCACGATCTTCCTCAAAAACTTTAATATAAGGTTTACCCATCTTTGCCGTTAAAGGCCAAGAAACCGATCGCACATCATCGCCTGCTGAATATTCTCGAAAGTCAGAAAAAGTCAGCCCCGATCCCTTAAAAACACTTCGATAAGAACCTAAAAATGCCCTTTGAGATTTTCTCGTCATAAGAAAATGAATCTTCAGGACGGTCTTTAAAAGCTGAGAGCTCAAGGCACAGGCACCTTTCTTAAAATCATCTCAATAATATCGTCAGGCTGAAGATTTTCAGCTTGGGCTTCGTAAGTCAGTATAAGCCGATGTCTCAATAAAGGATAGGCTACCGCCTTCACATCTTCAGCAGTCACAAATTTTTTATCCCTAAGAAAGGCTCTTGCTCGGCACGCCTTGGGAAAGTTCACTGTTGCGCGAGGAGAAGCTCCCACTTGCACCCATTCTTTTAACTCCAACAACCCGTACTCTTCAGGATTTCTAGAAGCCATAACAATATCAATCACATAATTCATAATTTTCTCATCCAAATAGATGTGCTGCAACTGAGATTGAAAAGATAAAATATCTTCAGATGTGAGTTGAGGTACAATTTGATAGGTGGACTCCATAGACATTCTCTTAAAAATTTCTTCTTCTTCTTTGCGTGTCGGATAGGTCACTAAAATTTTAAATAAAAACCGATCCAACTGTGCTTCAGGTAAAGGATAAGTTCCTTCATGCTCCAAAGAGTTTTGTGTGGCTAAAACCAAGAAAGGTTTTTCAAGCTCGTAAGTTTTTTCTGCAATAGTGACTTGTTTTTCTCCCATAGCTTCTAAAAGAGCGCTTTGCACTTTGGCAGGAGCTCGGTTCACCTCATCCGCCAATAAAATATGAGTAAAGACAGGACCCTTTTTGACACTAAACTCATGAATGGAAGAATTATAAATCATGGTTCCGATAATATCTGTAGGAAGTAAATCAGGAGTGAACTGCACTCTTTGAAACTTAAGATTTAAAGCTTGAGCCGTAGAAGAAACGGTGAGAGTTTTAGCCAAACCCGGCAGCCCTTCAATGAGAATATGCCCCTCTGTTAGAAGACCGATAAAAATAGACTCTATCATTTCATCTTGGCCCACAATCACCTTACGCACTTCTTCCATGCACAAAGAAAGACGCTTGAAATCAGACCCAATGGATTGTATTGAAGACATAAAGACCTCTAATAAAGGTTTATATTAAAAAGAAAAGGCCTATGAATCAATTGGAAAAAATAAGGTTTTGGAATAAAAAATACGGTCTTGTTTTTCTGTGTTGCCATTTTTGCATTGTTTTCCCCCTTCTTTTTTATTTCCTTAGCCCTGTGTTATGGCTGCAAAGCCTTATGCTCACTGTAATTTTCATTACTTTTTTCTTTTTTACGTTTTCCTACTCTTTTCATAGGTCTTTCAATGGGCTAGAAATTAAAGGCTATGATCCTTGGCACTTAAAACCTTTAAAAGATCAATATCTAAGCCAGATCAAAATAAAAATCATCTCCCATAACTTGCCCTTTTTCGTCACTTATCATTTCTTAGGGCAACAACAGATTTTATTAAGCTCAACATTCTTAAAAAAATTTCAAAATAAAGAAAGAAAACAGTGGTTTATTTTTTTAATGTCTTATTTTAAGACAGGTGACGCTCAAAAAGCAACTTACTGGTCTTATCTTTTTTTTCTCCTGTTATCCCCTTTCTTCCTTTTAGAAAAACTTTCTCAAAAATCAAAATGGAAAGTGTTTCGAATTTGTTATTCTTTTTTGTTTTTTATCTTTACTTCGCCTTTTATATATTTTGTGAGAAAACATTTTTATAAAATGGATCAAGAAGGTTTCAAGCATTTTACAAATCGAAAAATATATGCCGAAGGACTGTGGAAAATACAATATGCCTGTGAACTTCAACATTGGAATAAAAATCTTTGTTTCTCTCCTTTATTCCCTATTAATATCTTGACTCATTCCCATTTTTATCTGAGTATTCACCCGAATATAGAAGAAAGAACCCGCCATATAGGAGAATCTTTTCCCATATAAAGTTATCTTTCAGAGGAGACTTAAAATGAATCAAGATGATCAAAATTTAAAAAAACAAAATGAAGAACTGTCAAAACATTTAGAGCAAGCCAGCTTATCTACTTTGGTTTTATCCATTTCATCTACTGCTTTGGTCTACATGGGTTTAGAACCTCAGATGAAAGAAAAGAAGAATTTAAAACTTGTACAGTTTAATATTGATCTATTGGATGTACTAAAAAATAAAACAGAAAGTCATCGCACAGCCGATGAAACAGAATTGATTAATAAATGCACCCAAGATCTCAAATTGGCCTTTATAGAAGCTCAAAAACAATCTTAAAATAAAATCTTTATTTAAGGTGCTACTTGGCATTCAGAATTCACACAGATACCATAACTCATACGTAAAAAGACAACACTCGCTTTATAGCTTTGATTTCTTTCAAAAGGACCTTGATCTAAGTTCCCAGTCTTGATTGCCAGCTCACTTGGAAGATTGTTTAAATTTCCTCTTTCCTCATTGTTAGGGTCAGGATCAAGGCCAAGCCAGCCCGGAGAATCTATATCCGACCAATCTCGCCCGCCTAAATCCATTTTTCTCTTAGGTGGGATGAATACTTTATGGGAATTAGGCTTAACAATCCTGTAAACACGAGAGCCTAAACTCCAATAAGCAAATTTTTCGACTTCAGTTTTCTCTCTATCTCTAAGAAAAATCATATTGTCTCTTTGATTCACTTCGTACCAAAGATAAGTACGAGCCGCTATAGAGTGTAAAATGGCTGGACGAGTGATTCCCCAAGATCCTAATATGAGTACAAAGGCGAACAAGAGAATAAAAAGTAAAAAAGCAAACTCAAAAATCGCTACACCTCGTTGATATCTATTTCTCATACTCTAGAATCCACCTCTAAAAAAAGACTGGTTTATTACACTAACAGCTCTTAATCCTGCTTGTAAGTTTAGAGTAAAACTCACACAATGGTTTTGATCCGACTCTTTACCTAGAATAGTCGCTGTAGGGAAAAACATAGGATTACTGCTATCTTTCAAAAAAGGAATCTTCATGCCAAATACTTGAGAGGTGTATTCTGTATAAATTCCAAAAACCGCTTTTTTCGGAGTACCTCTCAAAGGCATATTATGAGGAGGACTGGGAGTAATAAAAATATCTGGGGAGAGGGGATTGCCGTTAATTCCAATATTAAACCAATTTGTTTTATCAAAAATATCTCTCAATTCGTTATATTTATTCAAAGTTCTATCACGAGATGAGTTTTCTTTATGAGAGGCAAAATATGTGCGGGCAGATGCATAAGTCGCATACTGAGACATTTCAGCATAAACTAGACTGAGCCCTGTAAATATAATAAAGAGAAAAGCAATACATAAAGTAGAAACACCGAACATAAAGTCGACAGATAGACTCCCTCTTTTTTTCCAATAGGACTGAAACACGAGACACCCCTTGACGTACAAGCTTCATTATAAAATGAAAATTCCTTTTCAGCAAGATTTTTGACTCACACTAGCCTTATTCACAGCAAAAGAAAGTTATTTTGAGAATCCTTAATGAACCTGCCAGTTCCTTCCGAAAGGTGAAAAAATTGAGCCTTAAATTTTAAAATTATTTTAAGGACTTTTCAAGTTGCCATGATTCATGATATAGTCTTTTTCTGAGGACCAAATATGAGACTATTTTATTGTATTTTCTTTCTGATGATAAGCTCTTCAGCTTGGAAAATTTTAGCTCAAGAAAACAATGTTACTATCCCAAAGATAGAGCCAGGACAATCTCTTCCTGCTGATCTTTTTATTCAAATTGGAAAAAAAATTCAACCTGCTGTTGTGAACATCTCCACTACAGTAAACCAATCTTCTCGCTCCTCTTTTCTTTATAATCCATTAGATTTATTTGATCCATTCTCTATTCCTCGACCTCAAGGTAACTCAATTCCACAAGCTCACTCGCTAGGCTCCGGCTTTATTATTGAAAAAAATGGTCTAATTGTGACTAACTTCCATGTGATTGATAAAGCAGACACTATCAATGTGAATATCAAAGACGATCCCACTGTCTATAAAGCGAAAGTGGTTGGTAAAGACAGGCAGACCGATATTGCCTTAATTAAAATCAGTGCAAAAGACAGTCGAACTCGAAAATCCTTTGTAGTAGCCGAACTTGGAGATAGCAACAAACTTCAAGTGGGAGAGTGGGTGGTTGCTTTTGGAAACCCTTTTGGTCATTCCAATACCGTGACCAAAGGAATTATTTCAGCTATCGATCGCCATATTGATGAATTGAATTTACTTCCTTTTTTGCAAACAGATGCAAGTATTAATCCTGGAAATTCAGGAGGACCTTTAGTTAATACAAAAGGTCAAGTGATTGGAGTGAATACTGCTATTAATCCGAGAGCCCAAAATATTGGATTCGCCATTCCTATATTTAATGTGCGCTCTATTCTAAAAAGTCTGAAAGCACACGGTTATGTTAAAAGAGGTTTTTTAGGAGTTAAGATGAACATCAACACTGTGGAGTTTGATTATAAAGGAGCTTCCCATAAAGGAGTTCTCATTGAAAGTGTAGTTAAAAACTCTCCTGCTGATCGAGGAGGAATTCGACCCTACGATATTATCACAAAATTTAATGGCACACCAATGACTTCCAGTCGAGACCTCACACAAATTGTTTCTTCTATTCCTGTGAATGAAAAAGTGAAGGTAAAAGTGTTTAGAGATCAAAATATTAAAACACTCAATGTTGTACTCAAAGAAAGACCTCGTCCTGATGCCCCTGCTTCTGCAAGCCTCTCTCGACGCTCTCAACAATTACCTGAAGCTCCTTATGATCTAGGATTTAGTATTGCACAGGCCAATTCTATCGTCGCTCGAAAGTTTGGCTTGCCTGTTGTGTACACAAATAGACCTATTGTGGTGAATGTGAAAAAATCTTCACCGGCACAAAGAGCAGGACTTCTTAAGGGAGATATTGTTTTTAGTGTGAACCATAAAAATGTGCAAACAACAAATGACGTTATCAGCAGAATTAAGTCTGGAAAGATTAATATTTTACAAGTGCTGCGGTTTGATCAGCCTGGTCGATACAACCTAGAAAAAATCACAATCAAAAAGTAAAAATTTATAAGAATTGATCGAATTTTTTGATCGTAACTTCTTTTTCTATATCTTTAAACTGAGACTGAATCTTCTTATAGTCCGAAAGAACAATAATAGTCAGCCCAGAAGGTATAAAATATTTTCGAATAACTTTCTGAATTCGATTTAAAGAAATCTGGCTTAATCTCCTTTGAAGGTGATCAAAATCATAAGAGACTCCCATATATTCTAATCTCATTCTTCTGGATAAACGATTCTCCGGCATCTCTAAAGCTTTCATTAAACTCACACGGTAATATTCTTTTGCATTCATCATTTCCTCTTCTGTGATACCCTTTTCATGAAAATCCTTTAACAACTCTTGAATTCGATCCACAGCTTTTCGAGTCACATCCAACCTTGTAGGAGTAGCAATACTAAATAACCCAGCTTGCCTCAAAGGACTCAGCGAAGAGCGAATAGTATAAGTATAGCCTAAATTCTCTCGAATCTCGTCCATCAGCCGAGCACTAAACATTCCTCCGCCCAGCACAATATTAGCCACTTGAAAGGCTAAAAAATCTTTGGAAAAACGAGGAATACTTGTGAAACCAATACGAATATCAGATTGAACCTGCTTATCACGATGAACAATCATATATTTCCCCTGAGTCCACTGCTGCTGGGTGGATACTGGCACTAAAATATCCGGTGTACCCCTGAACCATTTTTCAAAAAACCATTTTTTATTTTGGGCCTCAGAAGTCCACGCTCCTAAAAACTTTTCCAACTTTTTCTTAATATCCTTCGGATAACGACCAGTCACACCTAAAACAGAATTTTGAGGTTGAAAGTGTTTTTTGTAATGCTCTCGAACATCCGAAGCCTGAATGTTTTTTATCGATTTTTTATGACCAAAAAAACTATGCTCATAAGGAGAGTTTTCAAAAAGAATCTGAGTCATAATATTATTTGCAAAAACAGAAGAAGATTCCGGTTGTTTTTCAATGAGAGATAAAGTTTGATTTTTAATAAATTCAATTTCTTTAGGATCAAATTGAGGCTGAAGAAGAATATCACTAAAAATACTGAGCAATTTTTCTGTATTCCACGATAAAGTCTCAGCTGAAAAAATGGTATAATCTTTTGATGTCATAGAAAAGAACTGAGAACCTAATTGTTCTAACTCTTTAGAAATATCCTGTGCTGATCGAGAAGCCGTTCCTCTTGAAATAGACTCAGATAAAACATAAGATAAACCTCCTTTCGATCGAGGATCTTTAATACTTCCTATAGGAGTTAACAACTCTAACCCGAAGTATGGAAGGCTCTCGTCGTAAAGCAAATATACCTTCAAACCATTGGATAAGGTGAACTTCTTAGGTTTTTCTTTAAAAGCAAATGCCGAAGGTGCAATCATCATACATAAAATACAATAAAGGATATTTCTGATTTCTTGAATCATTTTCTTGTGTCCAACTGTATAATATTTTGTTGATGGGAGCTGAGATACTTTTGAGCCACTCTTTGAATATCACTCCGCTTGACTTTGCTGTAATATTCCAGCTCTTGGAACAAACGATCATAGCGACCATAAGATCTTTCATAAGAACCAAGCAGCGAACCCTTACCCTCAGCCGTCTTTAAAGAATCCACATGAAACTTAATAATATTGGTTCGCGCACGAGCAAGCTCTTCTTCGGAAATATTATGTGTTCTTATTTTTTGAATCTCATTCAAAATAATTTCCTGAACCTTATTTAAAGAAATTTGAGGATGAAGATTTGTAGAAACAATCATCACGCCCGCATTCTCCATAGGAGACGAAAAAGATGAAACAGAAAGAGCTAGCTTGCTCTCGACAAGAAGTTGATGCAATCGACTCGCTTGCCCTCCTCCTAAGATAAAATTTAATATATCTAAAGCATAATTATCCACTGAATCCACAGGAACTGTTGGATAAGCTATAGCTAAAGATGGTGTTTGAACCGATCGAACAAGTTTTTCAAACCGAGTCTTTTTTTGCTGAGGTTCCACAGGATAGTTTTTTGCAGGCAGTTGAGCTGGTTTCAAATGACCATAATATTTTTCAACAATTTTTTTCGTATTGGAAATATCGATCGGACCTGTAATCACGAGTATCGCATTATTAGGAGAATAAAATGTATTGTAAAAGTCTAAACAATTTTGGACTGTTATACTATCAATATCTTTTTTATACCCAATCACAGGCTGGCGATACTGACTTTTCATGAATATCATCTCAAATAAATCGATCCAAATATTTTGAGGTCTATTCTCAACTCGCAAGAGCCGTTCTTCTTTTACAATCTCTTGTTCGAGTTTTAAGTTTTTCTGATTAATCACAATATCCACCATACGTTCAGACTCTAACTCAGCAATAAATTCCAGTTCTAGAGGAGGGAGATTAAAATAATAAACTGTTTCATCAAAAGAAGTATAAGCGTTGTAGCCAATCCCTTTAGACTCAACTTCTTTTAAAAAATCTTTGCCGTCCCTCTTACTGGTTTCACGAAAAGTCAAATGCTCAAACAAATGGGCTATACCAGTTTGCCCTTTTGGATCATCTTGTCCACCCACTCGATACCAAGTCTGATAGTTCACTAAAGGAGCTCTGAAATCCTCATGAAGTAAAACAGTGAGCCCGTTTTCTAGTTTGTATTTTTCGACTTTAAAGTTTATTGTAAACATTTTTTCAGACTCTTTATTCAATGAAGCGCTTTGCTTGTTTTCTTCTGGAGCTTGGGTTTTAAAGATCAAAAAACAACCCCAAACTACTAGGAATAATAAAACACAAATAAGAATATAAGAAGCCAATAATTTTGATTTCATAGGAAATTTGGAGTCTAGATACTCCTTAAAGAGTTGTCAAGGAACGCCCTAAAGCCAAAAATTTCCTTAAGTCCTATTATATTGAACAATCTTACAGATCTTTAATTTTAAACATTATGGATTAAAAGAAAAGAATATCTTCTAAATGTTTTTATTTTATGTTATGAAGTGTGAAACATAAACCATTATAAAGGCTACTTTTGATGAAGCTCACCTTTATGAAAAAGTTATTTCCGATTGCTTCAGCTCTCTTTATATTTTTATTTTTGCTGACCCTTTTAAAATATATTCTTCACCATATAGGTCCTCATAACCCTTGGATGAGTTATATCTATTTCTACGGATTAGGTGTGCCCATCTACATTTTCACTATGATACTTCTCATTCGTCTTAAAGCTATCAATCTTTCTTACGCTTCGGATCGATTTTTTTGTATTGTGGTGACGATCGGATTTTGCTTTCTCTTTATCGGACACGGTGTATGGACATGGCTCGCACTGAATCTGCCTTATAAAGGTGTCTTATGAGTTTTACTCTTTCTCAAGAAACACTGATCGTTATTGGAGTTGTCCTTTGCATATACTTTGTAGTCATCATGTCTATTGGTATTTATTTTTCTCGCTTTAGCTCGAACATCAATGATTTTTTCTATAGTGGACAAAGGCTTTCTTGGTGGCTTCCTTTAGCCAGTCTCACTGCGACAGGCATTGGTGCTTATAGTTATATGAAATATTCTGAACAAGGGTTCACAACTGGACTCAGTAGCACCCACATTTACTTTAATGATTGGTTTTTATTCACCGTATTTATCTTTGCTTGGATACCTATTTTATACTTCAACAAAATTAAATCTATACCTGAATATTTTGAAAGAAGATATAACTCTACAGCTCGATATATCTCGGTATTTATCATACTAGCTTACATATTTTTCTACATTGGGTTTAACTTATTTACTCTAGGGGTTGCTATAGAAGGTTTTTTTAGCATCCCCATGTATATTTCCATTCCCATTGTCGCATCTTTGCTTGGAATCTATGTCTCTTTAGGTGGACAAACAGCCGTCATATTTACAGATGTTTTTCAAGGACTTATGCTCTATTTATTAGGAATTATGGTCATTGGATACGGCCTTTATACCTTGGGAGGTTTGGAGGATTTTTGGAGTTATCTTCCTATAGCTCATAGAGCGCCGTTAGCTCCTTTTAACTCGAATGTTAATTACAATACCGTAGGAATTTTTTGGGCAGACTCTCTAGTTGCCAGCATCGCCTTTATCTATATGAACCAAGGATTCCTAATGAGGTTTTTGACTGTAAGAAATGTACAGCATGCCCGCATCGCTGCGCTCTCTAATATTATAGTGACCGTCCCCTTGAGTGCACTCTTTATTGGAGCAATGGGGTGGATTGCAAAGTCTATCGTATCTAAACAAGCAGCCCTTGGTTTGACAGGACCAGACACCCTGAATATTGTAAATTCACACCACACATTTTTTGAAACAACTTATTTTGTTATTCAAAGTAACCCGTGGCTTATGGGCTTTGTTTTCGCAGCTATTATCGCTGCACTAATGTCCACAGTGGACTCCCTTGTGAATGCTGCAACAGCTATCGGTATCTATGATATCTATAAACCTCTTATTCGTCCTATAGCAAGTGATCGACATTATCTTCGAGTGGCGCGTGTATTTTCTGCTATCGTAGTATTTGCTGGCGTACTTCTTGTCATCTGGTTTACTCGTCAACAAGGAACTCTAATGGCTATTCATTATAAAGGAATTATGCTGATTATTCCTCCTGTTGTAACCACTATCTTTTTAGGATTGCTCTGGAAAAATTTCCACTCTCTATCAGCTTGTGTCTCTATGTGTATGGGTATTTTGTGTATGTGGTTCACCATCGTATATCCAGAACCTGTTTACTGGCTACGAGAATTTCTTCTTGGTCCTGTAGGAGAGGGAAGAATTATTTACTTTAGAGCGCCGTTTGGAGTTTTATTTACAGCTCTATCCGGCACAATATGTCAGTGGTGTTTTCCTCATTCTAAAGCTGTGGCTTTGAAAAAGGAAGTAGAATCTCGATACCACTCATACTATGAAAACCTTGATGTGTCACAAATGCAAATCATTAAAAATAGAATTCTTAAAGTAAAAGATCGCATCATTCTGCTCTTCCTCCAAGGAGTGGATAAAAACATCGACGGTCTTACCGCCGGCACACTCGCTCAAGCAATGTTTAAATATAAAGGGAACAAAGAACCAAATTTAAAAAAAGGACAAAAGGTAAAAAATCTAACCCTCAAAATCGATCCGAGCATGAACAGAGGAGATATTAAACTGTCTCAATCCGTGTGCGATCAATTATGCGCTCAAATAGGAGATCAAGTCTATCTGTCAGATCAAAGATGGTATCTTGGTGGGTTACGTTCAGGACATCTTCGGCTGAAAAATGTCCATTCTGGAACAGACCCAGAAGCACACTTATCTGCGGATGAACAAAAGTTTTCTTATCTTTTGAAAGGAAGAAAAGTTTTTGTTGAAAAAACAATATAATAAAAATAACTTAATTCTTTTATAGACGATGAATAAAAAATTCAGTAGAGTTAATGAAATCTATTGGGGCGTCGGCAAGCGGTAAGCCAACAGATTTTGATTCTGTCATTCGCAGGTTCGAATCCTGCCGCCCCATCTAGAAAAAACTCACTAGAGATATTGCTTAACTTGTCGAATCCATTGGCGAGCAGTAATCTCGTTATCCCCTCGAATTTTTTCAGCTTTGTAAAAATAATGCAAAGATTTCTGATACTCTTTCAAATAATAATAAGCAAAACCGACTTGCACATAAAGTCCATCTTTATTTTCAATATCATTATCCATGCTCAAAGCTTTTTCTAAAACTTCAACACCCTTTCTCCACTTCTGCCATAAGAAATAAAGGCTGCTCAGCTTCACATAAACCACAGGGCTTGTGTCAGGTAAAAAAATCGCCTTTTTATAGGCCTCTATAGCCTTTTCTATTTCTTCCGACTTACTCCAAAGATCCCCTAAATAACTATAATGTTTCGAAGTCTCTTTAGCCTTTTTTTCTTTAAGAGCCTGTTGCCAATTCTTTGCTGCTTTAAAAGGAATACCCTGCATATTCAAAAAATTCGATAATTCTTTTAAGACTCTTTCCTTTTTAAAAGGCTTCACCTTGTGGGCAAGTTGATAAGAAGCTAAAGCTTTTTTATTATCACCTATATTAAAAAATACATTCGATTGTTGCCTCCAGTGAGACTGCGAATCTGGATACAAAGTAAGCAATCGATGAAGCAGTTTTTCAGCTAGTTCATAATTCTTCAACTCTAAATGAATGTTCACTGCCACACCCAGCCATTGTTTCTTGGGTTTTGTTGAAAATGAAATAGCCTTTTGAATTTCCTCCAGAGCTTTCTTTTTATTATCTTGCATATAGTAAATATAACCCATCAAAGCATACGCCTTGGGTTTTGGTTTATCTGAAAGAGCAAACCACTGTTGTAAATATTTTTGAGCTTTCTTTTTTGATTGAGGTTCTTTAAGGTTCAAATGGATTTGAGAGAGAATTAAAATGACATCCAAATACTGTTGATAACTCAACGTATTAAAATCCATTGATTTTTTAAAAAAACGAATAGACGAATTAAACTCTTTCTGATGAATAGCACTCATTCCAAGCAATCGATAAGCTTCAGCCTTCTCGTAACCTAAAAAAGAAGATTTCGTAATACCCATTAAAATACTCTGAGCTTTTTCTACAGACTTCAAATTCTTTTTAGAGATTAACCGATGTACCCGTGAAATCTTTCGATTCATTGTTTGAGACATCAACACAGCAGGGCGATTTTTTAATTTTTTTTTCAAAACCTCCCAATCACTGCCATTTTGAGCTAGAGCAAAATAAGAAATCAAGAGGAGGGAATATATCCAAAGCACATTCACCATAGATAGAGCATAGTAGCTGATTTGAATTCCGATCACAACAAAAAAATCTTTTTATAAGTAGATTTTTAGTCCTTTAAAAAAAAGAGAGGTCTCATATTCCACTCAGTATGATGAAGTTCATCTTGAATCTCAACACCATGATTATTGAGTGCTTGTCGAATACTATCCGCTTGAGCAAAATCTTTTTTTGCTCTAGCTTCTTGTCGAAGAGCAATCTTTTCTTCAATCTCTACTCTACTGAGCGAAGATTTTTTAATCAAAATATTATTCAACTCATCAAGAAATTCTCGATGTTTTTCTTGAAATAAAGAAAACAAACTCCCATACTCTTTAAAAAAGTTCAAAAATAATGAAAGACATGATCGATCCTCTTCTGAAAGAACTTTTATATTTTTTCTCAAAATAGATTCGTTAAAAAATCGAATTAAAGAAAAACAGTAACCTAAAGCTTTTGCTGTGTTGAGATCATCATTTAATGACTCATCTACTTGTGAGCGAGTTTGTTGTAAAGTTTTCATAAAATCTTCTTTGGAAGAAAAAATCACATTTTTTTTTGAAGAACTTGAAAGATCTAATAATTTTTGAGCCTGTCTTAAAGCTTGATACACTCGAAACAAAGCAGCAATCGCTTGGTGGATAGTGTTCGGAGAAATTTCGCTCACAGAACGATAATGCGCACTAAACACTAAGTATTTAAAAACTTCTCCATTATACTCATTTAAGAAGGCTCGCATGGTTTGTAAAGTTCCTAAAGATTTAGATATTTTTTTACCCCCAAACTCAAACATATTATGGTGTACCCAATATTTCACAAAAGGCGCTTCACTGACACATTCTGCCTGTGCTTTTTCATTTTCATGATGAGGGAAAAGCAAATCTAAACCCCCACCATGAATATCAATTTTGGGGCCTAAACACTCACGAATCATAGTGACACATTCAGTGTGCCAGCCTGGCCTTCCCTTTCCCCAAGGAGAATCCCACCCCAATTCATGATCTTTAGAAGGCTTCCATAGAACAAAATCTAAAGGATTTTTTTTAGATTTTATTACTTCTACTCGATAGCCCGACTGTAAGTCAGATAATTTTTTACGACTTAGTTTTCCATAAGATTTAAAACTGTTCACACTATAAAATACATGTCCATCCACTGCATAGGCCTTTTCTTTTTGAATTAATGTTTGAATAAAGTCGATCATAGAAGAAATAAACTCTGTAGCCTTGGGGTTTCCATCATGAGATAAGAGTTTAAGTTGATCAAAATCTTTAAAAAATTCTTGAATATATTTCTCACCCACAGATTCCGCGCTCATACCTTCTTGATCCGCTCGTTGAATAATTTTATCGTCCACATCCGTGAGATTATAGTAAAAAGAAACCTTATACCCTAAGTGCCCCAACCAAAGCTTGAGAAAATTATAAAAAACTGCACCTCTGAAGTTACCGATATGAAGCAAATCATAGACTGTAGGCCCACAACAATACATCAGCACTTTTGAAGGATAAATCGTTTTAAACTCTTCTTTCTTTTGAGTTTGAGTATTATAAATCCACATATCTTTATATTATTTCATAATACTCTAAGAGTTCAAGTCTTCATCTTTTCCAATAGCTTCAACTGGACAAGATTCCAATGCTTCTTGGCAGGCTTCTTCTTCTTCAGGAGTTTCAGGTTGTCGACAAACGTAGGCATAAGAAGGTTCACTAAGATGAATTTTAAAATGTTTTTCCGCTGCTAAGATACAAGCATCACAAGCAATACATTCTGTATCGACATAGTAAGCTCCTGGAATATTGCCTTTTGTTTTAGATTGAGGATTTGCCATATATTTCCTGTAATTTAAAGCTACTCCTATTGATTTCGACGATCGTCAGCTTGTCCGACGAAATCCCTTATCAATGCCGCAAAATTTAGGATTTTATCTGTCAACCAACCTTCTCCATCTTCATTTCTTTTTTCATTTTGAGCGATCTGCGCCTCACTCAAATTCGGATCATAATATTCATCTCCATATGCATTGTAGGTGTAAATACCGTTGTAAAAACCAGATCGATCTAAAGTACTTTCTTCAAAGGCAGGAATTAACGTTCTATCTACTTTTGGTCTATCGACCAGAAGATTCTGGAAAACCTCTCCATAATTATTACTTGGTGTAGAGGTATTCATATATACATTATGAGCAGATCGATTTGCTAAGTATGTGAACCTATCCATGATGTGCTGTCCTCTAATAATTTCCACAAAAGGACGGTTATGATAGATGGTTCGACTCATAAACTCATACAAATGACCCCCAAAGAACTGATGGATATAATAGTAGTCCTCTGGAACAACCATAGATGTTTCATCTTCTGGAGCACAAATCATCAAGCCTAATGTTTGGTAAGGCCATCTCCTCAAGAGTTTTTTTACATTCTCATCTGGAGATGCATCATCTTCTAGTCGCAAATCTTCAGAGAATATAGCCTCACTCATATCTTCAAAAGCGGAACTCTTAGGTCTTATCACTAAGCATGAACGATGAAGCTTGAGATCAATGTCCACACTAATATGGTTAACCGCTAAAGTAATACTCTTACTTTCATCTTGTTGCCCACGATGGACACTAGAGCTTTCTTCACTATCTGTAGTCTCTGCATTAACACTAGCATTAGCATCTACACCACCTCTAAATATGCTCAATAAGGTTGCCAGCCCAGTCCCAACACCTAATCCTACTCCTACTTTAGTTTGCCTACTCTCTCGACTTCCAAATCCATACTGGCTGGATATCCCTTGAGCAGAACTGTGTATATAGGTATACACTCGACCATTTTTATATTTCGTTTTGTTATCTTCTCCTTGATTGAGCTGACCAACCATCACCTTTCTTTCAATGTGGAAAAAAAGCATTGGGTTTTTCAAACATTTCCAAACAGGATGACTTCGATCAACTTTAGGAGTTCCAAATGGTATACTAATATTTCCTACTTTTTTATCAAAATCTAAAGCTTTATAAAGTTTTTCAGATTGTTCAGCCAGATCTTCAAAAGACGAAGTGAGATCGCTATGCTGAGCCAGATCTTCAAAAGACGAAGTGAGATCGCTATGCTGAGCCAGATCCACATGGGTATTTTCTAAGTAAGCCAAATTTTTTACATGATACTTGTAAAAATCCTGAATGACATCTTTTTTTACATAAGCATTGTAATAACCTTCAAACCAGTAGTAACACATAGCGTGCAAAAATGAACGTTTATCAAAGTTCTTTTGAACATCAGTAAAACCTTCTTTGACCATAGAGGAAATATCGTCTGTTTCTACAGGAGCAAATTGAACTGTTTGCTTTTCTTTTAATGTTAATACTTCACTACTGATATAGTCTTCGTAAGAATATAAAGGCAGCAATTCACTTGTATCCAACTGGTTTTGATCCCTTCTGTTGTTGTTGTTATATCCATCGATAAAACTTCCTAAGTTGCTTAAGAAAGTGTGTGTGGACGCATAGGCTAAACCTTCTCTTTCTGCAAAACATCGAGCCATTCTTTCTGTCTTATCGTCACCCAGCGAATTCGGATCACAAACACACTCTCGATAACTATGAAAGGTAGGAGAGTAATCACTATGACTTCCCTGAGTATAAGTTCGAGTAAATCGAGGTTGACATATATCTTCATTAATATTCACCTCAGGAGTTTCATCTTTTCTTTGAAGTTCTTTTTGAAGTTCTTTTTGAAGTCCTCTTTGAAGCCCTAAGTGACTGAGCAATTTGCACTGTTTAATTTTCTCTTTTAGAAATCTAGACCCTTGATTCTTATCTAAGCCACTTATACTATCTAAATTCGAATCACAAATACATAAATCCCATATATGATTTCCCACAGCTTTCTTGGATCCCTCTGCAAGAATATTTCTTTTATCGATTCCTCCATCTTTTAAAAATTTATTCTCTACTTCTTCACAAAAGCCTTTATACTTTTCTTCATTTAAATGATCATTGTCGTCGACAATTGCAAACTTGTTTAAAATAGATGTGTACTTCCTATCTACAGTCGAGTTTACATCATCTTCACTTGTCCTAGGATAAAATCTCTCATTAACTTTTTCTATATTAAACAAATCATAATAAAGATTATCAGAAGGTAATTGAAGGGAAGATTTATTTGTTAAATTGCAATCTGAATCCAGACACTCAGGAAGAGGAGTGATGTCAAAAACTTTTGAAGAATCAAAATCTGTCATAGGCCATAAGATATGAGAAGAACTCACCTCTGAAGGGGTAAATAATCCCCAATGCGCAGGTGCTTCTAAATCATGACAATCATCCTTTTGATTTTGCCCTCGTTTACATTGTTTCATCACTGCAAATTTAGATCGATCCTTATCTAATTCACAACTATTGTCAGGCCACCTTAAACCTCTATTATCAACTGGGTAAATTTCTATAATTAGACTATTTTTTGATCCTAAATGACGGAATTGATCTGTTCGAATACCTTGTTTTAAAAATGAACTCACTACTGTATTTTCACCTTTCACAACAAGATCATAATGTGAAATATAATCATCCTTCTTAAAATTAGGTGCAGGATACTGTGATGAGTTGTCAGTTGTTCCACTAAATAACTTGCTATATTCCTTTTTAAAGTTTATGAGTTTTCCTAACAGATCTTTTCTATCATCTGGACTCTCCAAAGGGTAGGCACCATCTTTTATCCTTTCAGACAGTAAATTTATCTTATACATCACACCCAACCATGAAGATGGTTCAAACATTTTAAAAAAACTATCTATAGGACGAACAATTGTTGCGTGTTCTACCTCTTGAGGACCTTTAGCAAGAATCACTCTCATAATCCAATAACCCACAGGAAGAACATTGGGAATTTGTCGAATAGTTTCTCCAATGGAATCTGTTCTAACGATAGAAGGCTGGATTAACAGTTGTATGTTTTTCACTGTAGTAATATCTAATGAAGATCCGATAACATAAGAAGGTTCAATGATAGAGCTTCTGTATTCATTAATGCGAAGTCTTGGAGGTTCTAAGTTTTCAGAAGAAATTATACTGTTCAACTGGTTATCTAGGCCTTGAAATGCTTTAAAATTTTCATCTTCACAATATTCAGGAGGACTATCTTCTTCACATTGGGCAAGCATACTTTTTAATTTTTTTTCTTTACAATATCCAGGAGGAGGTTTTATTTTTGTACACTTATCAAGCATACTTGTTAAAGCTTCCTTTCTCCCTTTGTAAATGTGTGTCACATTCTGGTAGGTTAAAAATCCGTACTCCCAAGGATTTAAAACTACATATTGCTCATTGGAACTATGAAAACTTTTGTCCTTCTCAGGCGCCTGAAACGTAATTCGTTTCAATAAGTATTTTTGCAGGTTATAAGGAAAGTGAGTCATAGTGTAAGGGACGACTGCATTCCCGGAGTCATCTGTTTTTGGTGAGATAGTGGTCTTACATTCTTCTTCTTCCGGACAACTTCTTATTACAAAGTTTCCGTCTTCCCCTTTAACCATATCCTCAATACTCACAGCCACAGATGTTCTTCGATAGGGTTCATCTTGGCTTTGAGGATTGGTAACACTAAATGGAATATTGTAAATCACCTCTCGGAATACAGGAGTTTCACATTTATCTCCACTAGATTTTACACGAATAAATCGAATTCTGTTTAACGTTAAACTTACATCTTCAGTAGAAAACCCTCCTTCGAACATAATAGGTTCCTTAATGAGATTTTCAAACACTTCTTTATGATCTTTAAGTCTATCTTGCATGGATTGAAGCTGTTCTTCATCCCCAGGCAAACTGGTTTTTAAATCTAATTGAGTGTTAACGCCAGTCAACTGAGCTGAAGGCATTTGAATGTCATAAAGCCCATAAAAAGTTTTTATTCTTGATTCTTTATCATAAGGTTCAATTTTTAAAGCTAGTGTCATGTGGTCCGTATTGGACAGATTAGATATAATTATTTTGCCTTCATAATTTAACCCTCCTTCACCTGTTTTCACATCCCTTATTTGAGTGAGACTGTCTGTGACACGGTGAAGAAGACTATAAGATTCTTTGTCACCCCCATTTCCCTTTTGAGATAGTAGTAAAGGAGTCACTTTAAATTTAGCTCCTGAAAGAGCATCTCGCTCATGAACTATACTACCACTATAACTTTGACTCAAAAGCTTGATAGGAATATTATTAATATTTATTGAAAAGGTATTTGGTTCACTTTGAAGAATAGACGCAATCTCTATATTCACAGAGGGTACATGTACAGGCAGAGGCTCACCACTTTGTTTTAAATCCTTAAATATTTTATCTAAACTTCTTCTGTTTTTACATTGCTGCTCCACTTCTGTAATATTTAAGTTACCCTGATCTTTATCACCCAGCTCATGTTCTTCATCATGTTTGTAGAGGGTTTGACCCTTTTGTAAAAAAAGTTCCAGATTATTTTTAGTCAGATCTAAAAATTTACTTTCAGAAGCTACATCCTCTAACCAAGGATTCACTGCAAAAGGAATAACAACTTGACCCCCTAAATTAAAAATAACTCTTTCAAATCGAATCCATTCTAATGTGACCGGAAATGGATAGTGATATTTTTCTTGCCAATAAATATATCCATCTGCACCCGTACGTATTCTAGTACATCCACCTAAAGATTGATCATCACAACGTTGAGCTTCAAAACTCACACACTCCTGACTTTCTAGATCATCACCACATATTTCTTTTTTTAGCCTGTCTATTTTATTGTAATTTTCAAATGTGTGAACTTGAAACACTGCTCCAGTCATAGGTTGTTTGGTGTTGATCACGGTAATAGGTGCTCTAAATTCCAAAATAAAAGAGTTAGGTTGTATGGTGCCTCCAGATTCAGAGGGATATATAATCTTTAGATCGAACTTACCAACTTCAAAATGAATTTGACCTCCTTCATAAGAAGAGGGATTGGGGTTGTCACAGCTAGAGGGGGGAGTCTCATCTTCAATTCCAAACCCACACCCTGTCAGAAACAATAATGAAAAAATAATTTTAAACTTTGCCATATTCTGTCCTTATCTCAAAACCAAAGTAATTCAGATTCCTTCCTCCTTGAAGAAGAGGTCTTTTATCTGGGTAAGACTGTATAACACCATATTGAAAATCCAATAAGATATTATAGGTTTTAAATAAAAATTGAGAAGAAAGAATCGCACCATAACGAGCTGAACCTCCATACTTACTATCACTATAGAAAGCCACAGAAGCATTATTTTGATTACGAAAACCTTCCATACCAAAAACAAAAAGTTTATCTGCACTCACAGGAAGATGTAAACTGATCTTTAAACTATCTCCACGACTTCTGCTTCCATATTTTTTAACCCTTTGTCCTCCCTTCTCAATAAAATAACGATTCACAAATGCTCCGATATTCCATAAAAAAGCATATTCAATATCTAAACCTAAATCTGGAAGAATATTAAAACGAGTTCCTAAGCCTGTATGAATACCCCAATAAGGATCTCTAAACGCTGCAAAATTTGAATGGTACCTTTCATCCTTTAAATCATTTCCATTCACCCCGCCATATTGGGCAGACTGAACTGATAAATTGTTGAATAAAAAACCTGTCATGTGAGCTTTACTATGAAACTGATTCCATATAAAAGAAGATGTAAAAACAGAAGCAGTCAACAAACTTGAAATACTTGTTAACTGATCAAATCGATCCACAACCATTGTCGTAGATGGAATAGTTTGTTGTAGACTAATTTTAAACTCATCCACATATTTTAATACACGATAATCCATCCATAAGTACTCTTGTTGAAAACCTACAAACGGACGATCATAAAGTAATAAAGGAGCTTCTAGATGCCCTTGATTAATAAAACCAATATTCAAATATAAATTTTTTACAAAAAAATTCTTTATGGAAAGTATGGAGTAGCTCACATCAAACGGGTCGCCTTCTCCTTCATTAGAAAGATGTTGAAAAGAACCTTTTCTAAATTCCAAGAAAAGCTCATTTCTCATTTCATATTCTGGAGAAAACTCATAATCCAAAGATAAGAAAAGCTTTTCTCTCAAAAAGATAGTACGGCTTTGATCACCCCAATGAGAACCCCCATCCACTACAAACTTTAAATTCACATCTTCAAAATTAGGTATACCAAAATTAGGAGCTGCTAAAGAGAAGCTCGAAAAATAAATCAATAAAAAAATAAACAATAACTTTATCATAATCTATCCTTCATTCCCTATCTCTTGTCTCACTCATTCCCCAAGGCTCTCATTCAATAAATCAAAAAAGTTTAAAAATGATTCTAATTTCTAAACCCATCACTACTAAGATGAGCACTTCAAAGCCTATAATCCAGAAAACGACTTTTGGAGACAAAAAACTAACTTAGTTGTATTAGAATAGTAAAAAAAAGTAAATAGAGAGTGAAAAAACTTCACATAATCTTAATAAATTGGAGACTATCTTTACAAAACTTTAACATTTATAGCTTTGAATAAAGATATTTGTACAATGAAGGTTAATCAAACATCTAAATGAAGGTTAATCAAACATCTAAAATAACAACATTATTTAACACTCTTAAATCAAAAAGGACAAAGACTTGCATACTGGAAAGTATGAACTGGAATAAATATCTTGCATTACTTCATTGGCAGACACCGACTATAAGTATTGAAGACTTTCAACGGCTTAAATCTCGATATTCAAAAATTCAACACCCTAATGATATCTTTCCATGCTTCAGTCATGAAACTACAAAGCAATTTGTGTTAAAAAATCCTTATTGGTGGAAAGAAGCTGAACTCACAGAAAAAATATGTCAAAAAGAAAATATTCAACTCACTTGGTGGGGAGAAACTCACTACCCTCCACACTTAAAATATTACCCTGACTCCCCTGTGATCCTCAGTTACAAAGGTTCACCGGTGTGGATGAAAGACTTTCCATTAGCTGTCGTAGGAAGTCGAAAAATGCAGATCACAACTAGTCAGTGGATGGATTATCACTTGAGTTCTTTTCTTAAAAAATATTCTGTTTGCCTTCTCAGTGGAGGAGCTTTAGGAGTAGACCAGAAAGCACACAGCCTCGCTCTAAGAACTCAAAATTCCACCATATGCTTTCTCCCTTGTGGGCTTCTTCATCTTTATCCACCTAAGTTAAAAGAATGGGTCCAACCTTTACTTCAAAATAAAGGAGTCTTGATCAGCCCTTTTCCCCCTCACTACACTATAAGAAAACATTTTTTTTACTATAGAAATTCTATCATAGTTCGTATGTCTCGCATTGTTCTTATCTTGCAAGCAGAAGAAAGGAGTGGGTCAATGCTCACAGCTCATCTTGCCTCAAGATTAGGAGTCACTCTAGCTACGCTTCCTGGACCTGTGATGAATAATTTCTTTAAAGGAAACCTTAAACTTTTAAGTGATGGTATTTTGATGGTAAGAGATCAGTTGGATCTGGAAGTGCTTTATCAGGCTCACTTCAAAAAAAACACCCTATAATAAATTATTTTTTAAAAAGATTCATAATAATATTCTTCTTTTTTAAAGAATTCTCCAGCTCCAATATATCAACACGAACATATTTGAATTCAGGATTCATATTCATAGATCTTTTAAAATTTTGCTTAGCTAGCAAAAAATTATCCTGACTCCAATTGATTAACCCTTTACAATAGTAATATAAATAAGAATACTTATCCTCAATAGATAAATGATCTAGTTTATACAAAAGCTCATTAATTTCACTTGATCGAGGTCTAGGATTCACCTTCAAATAAGCCCAGCAATAATACAGTATCGCCTTCGGTAGTGTTCCTTTTTGATCTATAATTTTTTCTAAAATAGACAAAGATTCTGAATATTTTCTAGACTCTAAGAACTCTTGAGCACGATTCAACTCTTGTGCCATCTTTAACACATCCTCTTGAGATCCTTTTTGAAGCTGCTCTAAATATTTTTTTCTTCTTTCAGGATTGAGTAATAAAGCACGCATCTCATTCAAATTTGCCACAACTTCCCGAGCTTTAAATAGAAACTCTACATCACCCGATTTCTGATACTTATCTGGATGAAAAAATTTCATAGCATCATTAATTCTTTCTTGAATCTCTTTTTCTGTTGCATTAAAATGTAGGTTTAGTAATTTGTAATAGTTTAAAAACTTATAGTTTTCTATAAATTTATTCAGTTTTCCTTTCAAAAATGATAAATTTAGTTGTTTATCAGATCCTTTTTGCAAGTAAACATATTTACTCATCAGCAAATAATACAAGCAGAATGAAGCTTCTTGTTGAGAAAGTTGAAGTTTTTCTTTGACTAACTCAATCAACCGCCTGATCGAAAAAGTTCCATCGATAAGCAAAAAAACTTTATAAGAATTTTTAATGCACTCAATACTCTCACTCCTTTCAAAACCTTGTCCACTTATAGGACATACAACGCTTTGGCTATTCCACTCGAAAAAATCTTCTATCCATTGAGGTTGCACTTTAGACCATATAATTTCTCCCAACATCACTCGAATTTCTTTTAAACTAAAAGCCTCTAGCTGGGAGTCGTAATTCACTCTTTTTAATTCAATGGTGTAACTAGAATTATTTTGAATTAATTCACTCATTCGAATTTTAGCTTGTTCCTTCAATATAAATAACAAAGCATGAGGGCTGATAATTCCATTCCGAATAAGCTTCTGACCCGTAAGTTCCGAAGATTGAGACTTTGTTCCTAGAATTTTTTTTATATCTTGTGCTAGAGCGAATCCATAACTTGCTAGTAAAACTCCAAGGTAAGATTTCCTATGGGCAGATTGTATTCTCATCAAATTTCCAGATTTAAAAGATATAACTGTTTTCTCTTCCTCTTTATTTTTTAAAATTAAATCTCCACTGAATTGAGAAAGAGAGCATAAACAATAAAGAACTGCCAGCTGATGATCCAAAATATCAGGGTGCTTTTGAACTAAGGAATTAAGATCTTTTTCAGAAAAAGAAGAAAGAAAAAAAGTATTAAGAACACCTTCAACAGGTGTAATTTTACTATCGACTTGACGAACCCCTTTTATCACTTCTTCTTCATTAAAAGGTTTTCTCAAAAATTTACTAAAAGAGACACTTGTTTTCTGAGGAATATTTGCACGTGTTAAAACTCCACTGATGAGCCATAATGTTGTTTGATCATAATTGATAGAAGATTTTTCTAAAACTTCAATTCCATTTAAAGAACCTGGAAGCAACACATCCACAATACATAAATCAAAGTGCTTAATAGAGAGTTGAAACTGAAAATCGTCAGGATCACACAAGATATGAACATAGTGAGAGCCTAGTTGACTAATAGTATGTTTTAAACTTTTAGCACTTAATTCGTCATCATCTAAAATTAAAACATTCATCCAATAAAAACCCTAATCAGCAAACCACTCCGCCTCTTCATCTTCATAAGGATATTCAACATCTTCGTTAGGCGACTGAGATGAGTCCGTCAATTTTTCTTCTAAGACAAAATCTTCTTCTTCCAGTAGATCCTCTTCTTCAGCACCTTCTTCTAAGACAAAATCTTCTTCTTCCAGTAAATCATTTTCTTCTTCGTCTTCAGTATCACCAAAACCTAAATCTTCTTTCTCCTCAGTGATCAGATCACCTTCTTCTATAAAATCTCCTTCATCCTCCTCAGTGATAATAATATCATCTACTACTTCATCAGAAATATACTGATCGAGCCTATCAAAAGAAAGAGCATAGTCTCCAATATAAGCTGGATTATTCAAATTCTTCACAAACGCCGTCGCATAAGAAGGAGTCACATGAACCACTAACAATTCTCCTAAACTAGTCCTCACATTCTTACCATGCACACGAGAATTGGCCTGAATATCAAAAACATCTCCCAGATTCACTCCATCACTACTTCCCTTATTCAAATATACAAAGGAGTGAATCATCATCATTGCACCAGACTGACCGCTGGCAGATGCTACAACTTGTGCCTTTGTACTCCCTTTACGAAAAGATCCTGCTAAATCAAAAGTAGAAACATCTTCTCTAATCACCCGAGAATTTCTATTAATAGGGTTGTACATGGAATCAATTTGAGCAAAGTAAAAACCACCTTCACCTTGACCGGGGACGCTCCCTATAATACTCACACGAGCTTGTATCACCACTTCATCTCCTAACCCTCCCTCAAGTACAAAAGGATTCCTCACTTGAGAACGAATAGACTTTATAGGGTTAATCAAGCTGAACGAATCTCCTGCTTGAGCTGGTACATCTAAATTAAGTATGATTTCACCAGATGGAACAGGTACACCCCCTAGTATCTCATTGACTCGACCCACAATATCTATATCTTCTTCACTTATTTGATAGTTAGTCACAATATTTATATTCTCCGCAGGAGAAACCATACTCACTGTAAGCTTTAAATCCCCCTCACCTGTAACTAACATAATATAAGGCAGAGATTTTGGAACAGGAGCTTTGTCTTTCTTAGGAGTCGATCGAATATCTAAAGGATCCTCCAGACTGGCAAGATAAGTATCTAACTCAGCCTTATCTACTGTTTGACGATTTGCAATTTTTTCTCTCACAGAAAGACATTTGTATTTTCGATCATATACTTTTGTCACACCTTTGTGATCGATGATTAAACTTAAATCATCCACACAATCACTTTTACCCATCAAGTTATTCGAAGAGACTTCAATACCATCACCGCTGCTTGCAGAAACAACTGGATCCACTGAGCTCTGGGCAAAGCTGTTCACCGCAGGCTGAGACGTATCACTACTAATCACTGCACGAGGAGCTTCTCCTTCCGTACCCATAATTACCTGTAATTGATGCCCCACAGAAACACGATGAGGATTGGAAAGGTTTGCATTCACAGACCATAACTTAGGCCAATAATTTGGATCTCCAAAAAGCACCTTACTCACATCCCATAAGTTATCCCCTTTTTGCATCAAATAGACATTCACGTTCTTCTGGCTGATGAGTTGTCGCCAATCACTTGTAGATATAGCTTGGCTATGGTGTTTCTTATAAAGATTATAAAGATGCTTCTCATAATCTGGATCAAAAAAAGCTGATCCTAAATTTTCAGAAAAAGCAGAGAAACAAAAGAAAATAAAGACAAAAACAAACATAAATTAATTAAAGCTCAATATGAGAACAATTTCCACTATGAAAGCAACTCATCATTCACATCTTAAGTGGACATAAAAAAAGCAATATAGTTTTCGTAATGCAACAAATAGAAAAACAAAATTTCCATCCTCATAGAAAGAAAAAATCACTCTCTTACTGTATAAAAATAAGTCACTAGACTTTAGACGTGTTCAATTTTTTAAAACTGAGAAGCTGCTATTTAAACTGGTTCACTAACTCTTTAAATAAGTTGCCACGCTCTTGGTAAGAGTTAAAACAATCAAAACTAGCACAGCCTGGAGAAAGAATCACAACATCACCTATACGAGATTTCTGATAAGCAATCTCAATAGCTTCTTCAAAAGTACCAATAAGAAAAGTCTCACTATAATCCCCTATATCACGATTAATAGTTTCTTTACTTTCACCGACCAAAATTAAATTTTTAACTTTTCGACGAACATGATCTTTTAATACTCCATAATTTAAAGCCCCATCCTTACCACCCATAATCAAAATCAAACTTCCTTCAAAAGAATCAATAGCCCGCACCACTGCATGAACATTCGTAGCTTTTGAGTCATTATAAAAAGCCACACCACCAACCTTGCGCACATATTCCATACGATGAGCAGGTCCTGTATAGGTTTCCAAAGTTTTTTGAATCGCTGATTGCTTCGCACCATACTCACGACTCGCCAGTATAGCTGCCATAATATTTTCGTAAATATGAGGCCCCACCACCTTAACATCTTCCATAGAATAGTACTCGATCTCTGGTCCTGTACGCACATGAATTTTATTGTCAATCATCACAGCTCCACCAATTTGCATGATTTGAGGCTCCAACACTTTCTTTCTAGAAAAATATAAAATACAACCTTTTTGCACCACTGGATCATGAGCAATTTCTAAAACTGTTCTATCATCTGCATTCAAAATACTCGTTGTTTTCAAATATGTATTCTTAAAAATCTTTCTCTTTGCAGCTAAATACTCATTCACCGTCCTATGCCGATCTAAATGATTCTCAGAAAAGTTAGTGAATACTATACATTGTGGTGCCATATTTTCCACATGCTCTAACATAAAACTCGACACCTCTACCACCAATACATCTGCTGGATCTCCATCACACAAGTATTGACTCAAAGGTTGATCGTAGTTTCCACCTACCCAAACTTTCACTCCAGAGTTTTTCAAGAAATAGTAAGTCATATCCACAACAGATGTCTTCCCATTCGTACCCGTCACTAAAATCATAGGCTCTTTAACAAAGGCAGAACAAAATTCAAATTCACCTGTGACCCACACACCACGAGAACGAACATGCTCAAATAACTTGCTATTGACAGAAATACCTGGGCTCACCACGATGACATCCTGATCTAAAAACACATTTGGAGTATGCCCCTCTAACTGCAACTGCACAGGTAAGTCTGTAATCTTTTTCAAATGTTTTGATAACTCGGCCTCAGATTTATGGTCACTCACTGTAATTTTGGCTCCATGTTGACTTAAAAAATATACCAAAGAAACACCTGTACGCCCCAAGCCTACAACTAGAATTTTTTTATCTTTCAAATCTTCAACTTTATTGATACGAACCATATCTTCTTTTCCCTCTTTTCAACAAGAATTCACCTATAACACTTTTTTGATATTCAATTCCACTTAAAAACTATCTTAATTTTAAGGTTGCAAAACTGAGAACAGCCAACAAAATTGAAATAATCCAAAAACGAACTATAATCTTCGATTCACTCACACCCTTGAGTTCAAAATGATGATGAAGAGGTGCCATCGAAAATATCCTTCGCCCCGTTAACTGAAAAGAAAAAACCTGAGAAATGACAGAGACAGCCTCTACAATGAAAATTCCACCTAATAAAGGAATCAAAAGCTCATTCTTTGTCAAAACAGCTACAGTTCCTAAAAAACCACCCACACTTAAACTTCCAACATCTCCCATAAAAATCTGAGCAGGATAAGAATTATACCACAAAAATCCTAAACTAGCCGCCGACAAAGCCATTGCTAAAGGAACTAATTCTCCAGCGCCAGATATAAAAGGAATTCCTAAATAAGCCGATAACTCAAAATGCCCCGCTAAATAACTAAATAATCCTAGAGCCAACGAACAAATCATAACTGGAAAAATAGCTAGCCCATCCAACCCATCTGTTAAGTTCACTGCATTTGAAAAACCCACAATAATAAAACTTCCGAAAAAAACATACCCCCAAGATAGATCAAAAGATAAATTTTTAAAAAAAGGCAGATATAAAACCGTATCAATCACTTGAAAATAACAAAGAACAAATAATACAACACTTGAAATTAAAAACTCCAATAACAAGCGAAGGCGAGCAGATAACCCTTTCGGTTTATTGTAACGAACCTTCAACCAATCATCCCAAAATCCAATCAACGCGAAGCTTAACGTCACAAAGAGAACAGCATAAACTAAAGGTTGCAAAAAATCAGTCCAGAAAAATACAGAAACCAATAAACATATAAGAATTAATACTCCACCCATAGTTGGAGTGCCTTTTTTTTTTAAATGAGTGGATGGGGCATTAGTATTAATTTTTTCAGAAAGAAAACTCTTCTTCATACTTTTAATAAAATAAGGTCCTAAAATCCAACAAACAAAAAAAGCTGTGAAAAAAGATAAAAAACTACGAAATGTAATGTAGCGAAAAACATTAAAGGCAGAAAAAATATCAGATAATTCAAATAACCATTTATAAACCATAGTCCATTCACCCTGTAGAATCAAAAACTCGCTCTCGAATCTTACACAGAAAACCCACTTCATCAATCCCTAAATGGCTCACTTCGGTATACCATGCATCACTCGATCCAAACCCACACCCCGAGAAGCCTTTACCGCCAATATATCTCCATCATTCAAATCTGAAAGTATACGCGAAACTTGTTTTTGATCATAACTCTCAAATAATTCATAATTCCCTTTAAAAGAAACTTCCTTCAATCCTTGTTCAAAATCCAAACGATAGCGCCCAATATAAAAAATAGATGGAACAAAAAGGCGACCTGCCTTTTTGCCTAATTCCCTATGAAAACTTGCCGATCGATTTCCTAACTCCAGCATGTCTCCCAACAACAATAAAACAGAATGTTTTTCTTGATTTAAAAATCCCACATATTGCAAAAAAGCATCCATACTGCAGGGGTTTGCGTTGTAGGCATCAAAAAAAATCTTTTGAGAACCTATATTCACCCACTGCGATCGATTCTTATAAGAACAAAGCGAAGGTAAAGCTTTCCAAATATCTTGAGTGGAATAACCTAAATTTAAAGCCACACCAGCAGCTGCCATCACACTGTAAAGATAATGACTCCCCGACAAAGGAATACGACACGAACCTTCTTGATCTAAAATCTTTCCACGAACTTCTATAAAGTGAATACCCATTCCACAAAGCTCTAAAAAAATATCTGCTGACGATTCCACACTCGAAAATGTGAGTAAACCTTGACCTTGAAAACGAAAAGACATTTTTCGAGTCCAAGAATTATCTAAATTAAAAATTCCTAACTTCGCACCCTCGTATATAGACTCTTTTTCCTGAGCTATATCTTGAATCCCACCTAAACCCTCCGCATGAGACCACCCTACAAGAGTGCAAACTGCAATATCAGGTTGAGCGATCTGGCACAAATCATGAATCTCTCCAGCCCGACTTGTTCCTATCTCTTGAATTAAAACTTTGTGATGTTTTTCCATTCTCAGTAAACTTAAAGGAACACCTAAATGATTATTGTAATTTGAAGGAGAAGCCAAAATTGTGGAATCTTTGTGAAATAAAATCTGACAAAAATGCTTGGAGGCTGTTTTCCCTACAGAACCTGTAATCCCTACAACTTTAAAGCCTAATTTCTTTCTCCAATAAAAAGCAAAATCTCTCAGTGCTTTTTCCACATGAGGAACTTGAATGATCGTTATATCTTTTCTTAAAGATTCATCTTTTAAAGATTCTACAACTAAAACAGCCGCTTTCTTCTCATAAGCGTTCTTTAAAAAATCATGACCGTCTCTTTGACCCTTTAAAGCAAAAAAACAAGTCGCATCACCTTCGATAAGACGAGTATCTATGCAAACAGAACTAAAGCCTTCAGCTTTTCGAAAAAGACATTCCCCCCCAGTAGCCTGAATAAACTCATCAACACTCCACTTCATGAATACTCCACCAAAAACTCTTGAGCGACCTGAACATCATCAAAAGGAATCTCTTTAGAACCAATAATCTGTTTTTGCTCATGCCCCTTGCCTGCAATTAATACAATATCATTTTTTCGAGCCAGCTCTAAACCCTTTTGAATACCTAATCTTCTATCTTCCAATGCAAAAACATGAGAGGAATGAATTTTTAAACCCTTTAAAATATCTTTTATAATCTTTTGAGGATTCTCATTCCTTGGATTATCTGAAGTCACCACTACATAATCAGAATAATCGCCTGCAACTTGAGCCATTTTTTCTCTCTTCCCTTGATCACGTTCTCCTCCACAGCCAAAAACTGTAATCAATCGACCTCGACCAACTTTTTTTAGAGCCTGTAAGGTGCTATTTAAAGCTTGATCCGTATGAGCGTAATCCACAAAAACAAAAAAGGGAGAAGAACAAACTTTTTGTAAACGCCCCTTTGCACCATAAAAAGATTCTAAACTTTTTGAAGCCTGCTCAATAGAAAAGCCTCCAACAACAACAGTAGCTAAAGCTGCTACCGCGTTGGAAACATTGTGGGCACCAATTAAAGGAAGACGAAGATGGTATATTTTCTCTTTATAAAAAAGACGAAATTCCACGCCCTCAAGACTTTCTTTTAGAATCTCATAACGCATATCATTTCCTGTCTGCCCATAAGAAATAGCAGGAAAAGAATTTTCTTTCATATAACGATAAACCCATTCATTATCGGCATTCATAACAGCCACATAATTCTTCGAAGAATCTTTTTTCATCATATCAAACAAACGAACCTTCGATCGAAAATAAGACTCCATACTCCCGTGATAATCCAAGTGATCTTGAGTAAAATTTGTAAAAACTAAAATATTAAAATCTACACCACGCACTCGATTCTGATCTAGACCGATACTGGAAACTTCCATGACCATAGCACGAGCTTCATTTTGATAAAAATCATTCAACCTATCATAAAGCTCTACAGGCCTTGGAGTCGTGAGTTGAGAAGACCAAGATTGAGATCCAATGTGAGCATCCATAGTTCCAATCACTCCCGTCTTCCAACCACCGTCATTAAAAATTTTTTCCAACATTAAAGAAGTCGTTGTCTTACCATTAGTTCCCGTAATGCCCACACAAAACATTTTCTGAGAAGGCCAATCATAAAATTGATTAAGTAAAGAAGATAAAAGCTCTTCCGTTGAATTGACAATATAAGTCAAACCTTTAAAAGAAGAAGGAACAGCATCTTTTCTTTCAGCTATAACGACTTGAGCCCCTTGAGCTATCGCTTGCTCAATATAAAAATGACCATCTTGCCTTCTTCCTTTTAAAGCAATAAAAATATCTCCCTTTTGTACAAGACGAGAATCATCCCTTAGTTGACCTTTATTCTCTACAGAATAAGAGCGGCATAAAGAATAAAGAGATTTTAAATCTTTAGAGTCCATCAAACTATGAGTTTCCAAATATCAAAGTAATCGTTCTATCTTTAGGCAAAGGAGATCCAGAAAAAGGAATCGATTGCAAAACCAAACCAAAACCCTTAATCCTTAACTTTAAATCTTCATTCTTCGCTTTTTGCAAAGACTCCCTTAGGCTTAAGCCCACAAAGTTCGGAGTTTTTTCCTTAGAAATCACACTCTTTGAACTATTTTTCGAAACGAACAATTGAGGTCGCTCAATTACATGAGGCTCCTCCACGATAGATGGGGCTAAGCTAGCCCTCCTGACGGCGTAGGATCCCACTTGAGAAAAAATAGGAGCAGCCACAGTCGATCCATAAAACTTTTTCGTGGGCTCATCCACGGCAACATAAATTACAAATCGAGGATGATCCGAAGGAACAAATCCTGCAAAACTTGAAATATACTTTCCAGGAATATAGCCACCTTTTTTAAGATCCGGTTTTTGCGCTGTTCCTGTTTTTCCTGCTGTTAAGAACCCCTCAATACGAGCACGAAAACCTGTCCCTTTTTGAGAAGTTGCCTGCGTGAGCATAAAAGTTAAAATTTTAGAATTTTCTTCACTTAAAATTCGCCGCTCATTCGAAGAAAAAGAATATGATTTTTTCTGCCCGCTCACATTCACAATCGATCGGAGTATTTTAGGCTTCCTTAATAAACCCCCATTTGCTATCGCCATATAACCTACAGCAAGCTGCAAAGGAGTTGTAGAAATACCCTGACCAAAACCCACATTCCCAGTTAAAATATCCCTCCATGGTAAAGGCTGAAGAACACCTCTTCCTTCCAAAGGAAAAGAGACACCCATCTTTTGACCAAAACCAAAACCTTTTAAAGAAGAATAAAGTACTCGATCCGTCAACTTTAACGCCAACAAAGCAGAACCCACATTAGAAGAAACAGATAAAATATCTGAGATAGTTAATTTCTCGTACTTATGATCTTCTTCTGCCTCATGAATGATATGTTTACCAATAACCAACTTTCCTTTCCTTCCATCAAAGAGGGTATGAGGAGCAAGTTTTTCCTTTAAAGCTGTCGCCACAGAAAAAGTTTTAAAAGTACTCCCTGGCTCAAATGCATCTGCAACAATACGATTACGATAAAGTTCTGATGAATACTTAAAAGGCCAATTCGGATCAAAATTAGGGTAATGAGCTAAAGCTAGTATCTCTGAATCATCTACAGACAAAATTAAACCTACCGCAGAACGAGCTTGAAATTTTTTTACGGCAGACTCTAATTCTCTTTCCATCACAAACTGCAAATCACTATCAATAGTTAGATAAATATCTGAACCTCGAGACTTATTAATAAAAAGTCCACCGTCTATAAAGAGCGATCGCCCGCGAGCATCTCGAGGAGTGATAATTTTTTGAGTCATCCCACGAAGATATTCATCGAAGACCAATTCTAAACCTTCTAATCCGCGCCCATCTATACCCGTAAAACCTAAAACTTGAGACATCAGTTTTCCGTTCGGATAAACCCTCTTAGGCTCCTCTATAAAACCTAATCCATAAATATCCCAAGACTTAATCTTCTCTCTATGTTTTTCAGCAATATGTCTTTTTAACCAAACAAATCTTCTTTTCTTATTTTTAATTTTATTAAAAATATTTTTTTGAGAAACGCCTAGAAGCCGAGTCAATTTTTGAGCTACTCTCCTTGGATTCTTTAGCAAAGAAGGATCTGCAAACAAAGAATAAGAAGAAACAGAAAGTGCTAACTCTCGACCATAGCGATCATAAATCACACCCCTTCGAGGTTTGATAGTAACCACTTTTTCAAATAAATTCTTTTTTGTTTGAACCAGTCGCTCACTCGGCCAAATTTGTAGACGAAAACCTTGAATCAAAAACACACAAACAATAATACCACTCAGCCCGTAAATCCAAAGCACCCGACGATTCAATTTCACTTTAGAAAATAATTTTATTTTTTTCATCTTATTAAAACCTGTGCTTTTTTAATCATTGCATTCCTTAGTGTTATTGAGGGATTGCAATATCTCCCCCAACAATTAGTATCACCTGTGCTTTTTTAATCATTACATTCCTTAGTGTTATTGAGGGATTGCAATATCTCCCCCAACAATTAATATCACCTGCCCTTTTTGTGCATGATCCAAAGTCAACTGAGATCGAGCTAAACGATTTAAACGAGCACCACGAGTCATCTCCAAATAGCTCATTAAATTTTTATGATAGCGATTCATTAACACCTGATGCTGACGATTCTTCCTCAGAATAGAATAGTTCAACCGACGAACTTCAATCTTTATAAAAACAATGGTCAATAAAGATAAAATAATCATCATAATACTAAAAAAAGGACGAAGAGAAACTGGAATCATACTAACTCCCCTTTTTGAAAAATTCTCAACTTTGCACTGCGACTTCTCACATTCAATTTTCTCTCCTCTAAAGAGGGTCGAATCACTTTTTTGTTCACCAACACACCTTGATTATCAGAAATCCACTTCTTAAACAATCTCTTCACAATACGATCCTCTAGTGAGTGAAAACTCATAACAAACATCCTCCCCTGAGAACTTAACAAAGGCAGCCACTCAGACAAAGCTCGATGAAGTCCATCCAGCTCATTATTGACTGCAATTCTTAAAGCCAAAAAATAATTAGTTGCAGGATGAGTTCTTCTTCCTCTCCAAGAGGATGCCTTTTCTACCAACCGCGCCAACTGCAAAGTAGAGAGAATTTTCTTTTTCTTTCTTTCTCGAATAATAGAGCGCACCACAGGCCATGGATTACGCACCTCGCCACAATCTCGAAATAAACGAAGAAGATCCTCCTCGGAATCACTGTTCACAATATCCATAGCTGTCTTTTCTAAACAATGGTTCATTCTCATATCTAAAGGTCCATCCTTATAAAAACTAAAACCTCTGGCTGCATCATCTAACTGAGGAGAGCTTGGCCCTAAATCTAATAAAATTATATCAAAACCTTCATCTATGGAGTAGCGTTTCAATAACTCTCTTTCAAAATGATGAAAATTCAAATGATGAATGTAAATGTCACTAGATTCTATGTGCTTCTTCCCCCATTCCACAGCCTCTAAATCTTGATCAAGAGCCAGTGTCTTCAACAAAGGCCACTTCTTTTTTAAAGCCAAGGTATGCCCACCTCTGCCAAAAGTAGCATCTAAACACCATCGAAGATGAGGAATATCCTGAGTGTAGTTGAGAATTTCTTTGACCATAACGGGTTGATGTTGCACAAAAACCGACCCTCAATAAACGAAAGGTGCTATTAAATAAAATCTATAACACCCTTTTTAACAATTATCCCAATTATGCACCCGTTTCAAGAATAAATAGGCCTTTCCAAAGAGTATACAGACTATTTCTATCTTGAATACTCTCGGTTTATAAAAATATTTGATCTATTTTTCATTTTTTTTAATAAAAAAGAATAGAAACCAATAACATGACTTGAAAAAAAATATATTTTAAGTTTATTTATAAGAATGACTAACTTAAAAACATCCATTCTCTTTCCAGAAGAAGACATTCGAAAACGTGTGTATGAAATTGCTGATCAACTCACCACTCAACTAAAAGGTAAACGTTTGGTCGCAATAGGTATGCTCAAGGGTTCTATTCGTTTTTACTGCGATCTCTTGTCTGCAATGAAAGTAGATATGATCTGTGACTTCTATTCTGCATCCAGCTACGGCATTCGTAACAAACCTTCAACGGAGGTTCGCATTGACCTCGACATTACAGTTGATCTAGAAGATAAACATGTCATTCTCATCGACGATGTTGTTGATCGAGGAGTGACACTCAGTAGTGTTTTAGATCATCTGAAAGCAAGAAAACCCCAAAGTATCACCACAGCAGTTCTTGTTCATAAACCTGAACAAATACAAAAGAAAGTTCAGCTGGATTATATTGGTTTTGAAGTTCAAGGAGATCCTTTTATTGTCGGATACGGAATGGACTACCACGAACAAATGAGAAATCTACCGCATATCGCCAAGATTAATTAAAAGAAAAATTTTCAATTGATAAATTCCTTTAACTTTTATTTCTTAAAAAAGAAGTCGGTAGCTGCTGAATAAATTTTTTTGCTGCAATCGCTCGGTGAGAAACTTGATTTTTGAATGGATATCCTAATTCTCCTATCGTCTTCATCTGACCTTGAGGTATAAAAACCCAATCATAAGCAAAACCTTTATTTCCTCTGATTTCAAAAGCAATCTGACCTTCCACCACTCCTTTGGCTTGAGTTATCTCTCCGCTTGGTGAACTCACAAGTATCACCGAAGTCATTCGAGCAGTTCTTAAATTCTGAGGAACACTTTTCATTTCTGAAAGCAAAGCTTCAAGACGCTCAGACCAAGAGGCTTCTTTTTTAAAATAGCGGCCTGAGTAAACACCCGGCCGACCTTGTAAAGCATCCACTTCAATACCTCCATCTTCTGCAAGCACCCAAGATTGAGGTTTTTGTTTTTGAAATGCATGGAGCTTAATTCGTGTATTTTCTAAAAATGTCTGACCTGTTTCTTCTGGAGATTCTTGATTAATATCACTCATTGTTTTTAATTGAAAAAAAAGATCACCTAATAATTCTTCAAATTCTTTGATTTTATTTTTATTATTGGTAGCAAGCCATAAAATGGGAACAGACATTTGGATCAAAACCTTATTTTAACTGTAAAGGGAAAAATTCGCCCACAATTTTTTCTTGATGATTAAAAAGCTGACGAGTTGCATTTCTTCCTAAATCAATCATGCTATTCAAATGACTTTGATTAAAAACTTCATGCTCTGCAGTCCCTTGAATTTCTATAAAATCACCTAAGCTTGAAAAAGAAAAACTCATATCTGTAGAGCATTCTTGATCCTCTTTTGCCATAGGATCCACAATCACTTGATTTTTCCAAAGAGCCACACTCACAGCAGCAACATAAAAACGTAAAGGGCAGGTTTTTAAACCTAATTTTTGAATAGCTAAAGCTAAGGCGACAAAACCGCCTGTAATAGAAGCGACTCGGGTTCCTCCGTCAGCTTGCAATACATCACAATCGATAAAAATTTGTCTTTCTCCCAGCAAACTTAGATCACAACAAGCTCGAAGGCTTCGACCAATTAAGCGAGAAATTTCTTTGGAGCGACCAGAAGAAATAGCTTTCTCCCTTCGGATACGAGAGGATGTAGAGCGAGGAAGCATATTGTACTCTGCTGTGATCCAGCCTTGTCCGCTATGTTGCCTCCATTTAGGTAGATATTCATCCACAGAAGCCGCACATAAAACCTTCGTTTTTCCTAAGGAAATCTCTGCACTTCCTTCCGCATAGGAAAAACAATGAGGAACGATCTCAATTTTTCTCAAATCTGAAGCTTCTCTTCCATCTTTTCTCATACAGAAAAAAACAAATGACATAAATCAAGAACGATTGCAACTGAAAATATTGAATTTTTTGATGCTGCTGAACATCTGATAAAAACAGAGTCAATATAAAATCAACCCTTTTCATTTTTAAAAAAAAAATTATTTTATCCAACAAAAAATCAATATAAAAAAGAGGGATTCTTCGTAGAAAAACTTAAAAACAAGCTTAGAACAATTCCTTTATATATTATCATCAAAAACTTTCTTAAGTTGTCATGAATTAAATTTTATATTTTTTTGCAGAAAATAAAGAGTGATGCCTGAAAGTCTGAAGTAAATGGATACATTTCCATAAAACTGATATAAATTTTATGTAGATCATATCTGGTCGGAAAAAGTTTAGAGTCAAAATATTTAAAAAAAGTTGAGTGAGTGAATTTTTTTGCTTGAACTCCCAATACATCAAAAATCAACAAATTTCTTAAGATAAAAATCTCTCTAAAATTTTTAATAACCAAAAATACCCCCCCTCTTACTATATATAGAACATCAAAATAACCTATATGATTTTTTCATTGTCAAATATAAAGCTTCCATGTAGTGTATTTCTGCGAATATTTTTATGATAGGGAAAAATAATGAAACGGCTTATAGGAACACCTTCTTTACTTCTTCAAAAGATCAGCGAGCAGTCTCAAATTCCTATTTTGAAACATCTACACTCTCAATTCGCAGATGGAGAGTGTCGTGTAGAAATCCATGAAGACACTGAAAATCAACATATCTTTGTGATTCAAAGCACCTGTCCCCCTGTGAATCAACATTATATGGAACTTTTTATTTTACTCGATGCTTTAAAGCACACTCATACAAAAAAAGTGACAGTTCTTCTCACTTATATGGGTTATAGTCGGCAAGATAGAAAATTAATGCCCCACTCCCCTATTTCTGCCTCTTGCATGGCTCAACTCTGCTCTACAGCCGGAGCCTCCGAAGTTATTCTGATTGATCCTCATTCTAAAGTGATCTCAGATTTTTTTGATATTCCTGTTCAATCTCTTTCTGCTTTAGATACTCTCGCTCAGGAATGGAAAACCCATCATCCCTCTCTAAAAGTCGTCTGTGTCAGCCCCGACAAAGGAGGCTTAGAAAGAACAAAAAACTTTGCACAATCTATCGGAGACTCCAAGATAGCATCCATAAAGAAAGAAAGAGCTCGGCCAAACGAAGCTCAAGCAATCGAGCTCAAAGGAGACGTTCATAACCAAAATGTTATTTTAGTGGATGATATGATTGATACGGCAGGAACTTTGTGTACAGCTGTTGACAATTTAGTGAAAAATGGAGCAAAAGATATATTTGTCGTAGCTGTTCACGGACTCTTCTCACCACCAGCTATTGAACGCATAGAAAAAAGTCCTCTTCGTGAAATTTGGGTGACAAACAGTACGATATTAAGTAAACAAGCCAAAGAGTGCCAGAAGATCAAACAAATCGATATATCTTCGTGGCTGGCTCAGGAAATAAAAAACAGAAATTGATTAGCAAAGGATAAAACATGAGCAACGAACAGCCTCTCGAACTACAAGTTGAAAAAAGAACTCCTGCAAAAAATTCTTCCCGAAAGTTAAAACGTTTGGGACAGGTGCCTATTGTGGTCTATGGAAATCAAACTCAAAACCTTTGTTTAAGTGTGAAAGATATTATTGCAAAAAAATATGCAAATAGCCAGTTTGATAATAAAATTTTTACTTTGCAAAATACAGATAAAAAAATTAATGGTTTAAAAGTTCTGAAAAAATCAGTGGACATTCATCGTCTCACACGAGCACCAATACATATGGATTTCCTAGTTTTAAATATGTCTCAAAGAATAAAAGTGACTGTAGAAGTCCTCTTTACAGGAAAAGCAATAGGGGTTAAAGAATCTGGAGGAGTCTTCCAAATTTTAAAAAGAAATATTGAAGTTGAATGTCTCCCGCATGAAATCCCAAATTCATTTGACATTGATATCTCCGAGTTGAACTTAAGTGAAAGTTACCATGTTTCCGATATTCAAATCCCTTCGAACATCAAGTTGATCACTCCTAGCGAAGAAGCTCTTTGTTCTGTTATCGAATCTCATGAAGAAGTTGTAGCTACCACTCCAACTACTACTGAAGAAGCAGCAGATACGCCTTCTGATGAAAAAACCATAGAGCAGCCTAAAAAAGAAGAATCGGAAAACAAAGAGTAGATAATGAAACTCATTGCAGGCCTAGGAAATGTTGGGGCTTCATATAGCTTGACTCGGCATAATATTGGGTTCATGGCTGTAGATGCGCTCTGTGAAAACTCTCATTTTAAAAAATCTAATTTATCTTTAGTACAAAAAATTAATATTAAAAATCAAGCAGTCTTGCTGGCTAAACCTCAAACTCAAATGAATCTTTCAGGAAAAGCAATACAGCAGATTCTGTCTTATTATAAAATAAATATAGAAGATCTACTCGTAGTTCATGACGATATCGATTTAGATTTTTTAAGAATGAAGTTTCAAACAGGCCGGGGAGCTGGAGGTCATAATGGAGTTCAAAATATTCATGATTGCTTAGGCCATTCTGATTATTTTCGTTTAAAACTTGGAATTGGACGCTCCCACTGTCCATCCACACTACAAAATAAAAATTCTCACCCGATTATTCCTAAAGTTCCCACAGACACCTATGTTCTATCCCCCTTTACGGAAGAACAATGGAGTTCACTGGAAAAATTTCTGATTCAAAGTATTGAAGCAATGAGACACTTTGTTCTTCATGGCGGAGAGAACGCTAGAAATATTTACAATCAAAAGCAAGAAAGTGACCCCTTATGAAGTGTGGTATTGTTGGACTGCCCAATGCTGGAAAAAGCACATTATTCAAAGCTCTCACTGCTCAAAAAGTGGATGTAGAAAATTACCCCTTCTGCACTATTGAACCCAATATGGGCGTGGTCACAGTACCAGATTCACGGCTTGAAAAATTAGCCCAAATTTTTAAATCTAAAAAAACAATTTATCCTTTTGTTGAGTTTGTGGATATTGCAGGTCTTATCAAAGGAGCTCATAAAGGAGAGGGGCTTGGATATAAATTTCTTTCTCATATTCGAGAAAGCCAAGCTTTGCTTCATGTTGTACGTTGCTTTGAAGATAAGAATATCGGGCATGTTTATTCTAATGTCGATCCTTGTCGAGATATTGAAATTGTAGAATCTGAATTACTTCTCTCAGACATAGAGACTGTTCAAAATCGAATAAACAAAATCGAAAAACCCTCTAAATCCAACAAAGAAATGCAAAAAGAATTAGAAGTTCTTAAAAGATTAATCACTTTTATTAATGACGGACAATCCGCTCTCCTTTTTTCTGTAGAAAAACATGAATTACCTTTTGTTCAATCTCTGCATTTACTGACGGCCAAAGAGATTCTCTATATTTGTAATGTCAATGACTCCATAAATTCTCAACAAGATCAATATGTCGAATCTGTAAAAAATAAAGTTGGAGAATCTCATGTTTTAAGACTTTCAGGTCAATTAGAGTCCGAGCTTGCAGAACTCAACACAGAAGAAAAAAAAGAATACCTCAAATCTTTGAATATGGAAGAGCCCGCTTTAAACCGATTGATTCAAAAAGCTTATACTCTTTTAGATCTTATTACTTTTTTCACGGCAGGAGAACAGGAGACTAGAGGATGGACTATCAAAAAAGGCTCACTGGCTCCAAAAGCTGGAGGTGTGATTCATTCTGATTTCGAAAAAAGTTTTATTCGAGCTGAAACTTATGACTGTCAACAACTCCTTGAATACGGCTCTCTTGCCACTCTCAAAAGCAAAGGACTTTACCGTTTAGAGGGTAAGAATTATATCGTTCAAGATGGAGATGTATTACACTTTCGACTTAATGCTTAAATCACTCATCTATTCTTAGATAAACATAGTTTTTACTTTTCAATCTTTGATCAATAAGATATAAAATACATTATTGAGTAGGTTTTATGATGCGTCTTTTTAAACTGAATATTTACACCGTTATACTATTTTTTATAACACTCAGTTTAACCGTCTCATGTGAAAAAAAGAAAAACCCTTTGCAGCAGCTTCCAAAGGATAAAACCTTATTCTTTTATGCTGTAAGTGAACCTCCAACGCTCGACTGGAATAAAGCAAGTGACACTACTTCCAATATGATTCTCACGAATATTATGGATGGTTTAGTCGATTATGATTTCTCTCAAAACTCTATTTCTTACAAACCTGCTTTGGCCAAAGAGGTTCAATCTCAAAATAATGGTCAAACATGGATTTTTACTTTAAGAGAAGATGCATATTGGAGCGATGGAGTCCCTTTTCAAGCTCAACATGTTTTAGATAGTTGGGAAAGAGTTCTCAATCCAAAAACTGCATCCCCTTACGCTTATTTTTTATACCATATTAAAAATGCTAAGGAATATAATGGGGGCGAAATAAAAAATTTCTCCAAAGTTGGAGTGAGCATCACTAGCAATGGAAAGCTCAAAGTGGAACTGACAGGTTCAAAATATTTTTTCCCTCTTACCCTCACGCATTCGACAACTTATCCTATCCGAAAAGATGTGATTCAAAACTACGGTCCAAAATGGACAGAACCAGAAAACATTGTAACACTTGGACCTTATCTTCTGGACATGTGGAAACATGATAAACTTGTTATACTGAAAAAAAACCCTTCTTACCACGATACTTTTACAGGTAATGTAGAAAATGTCAGCATTCGCATCATCCCAGAGCTTTCCACAAATCTTAATCTATTTGAAACAGGAAGATTAGATATACTCTATACACTGCCTTCGAAGATGATACCTGTTTTAAAGAAACGATCCAACTATCACACTTTTTCAACACCTATAATATACTACTATGGATTAAATACGCGTATTTCTCCCATGAAGAATGTCAAATTTCGCCATGCTTTAAGTATGGCTATTGATCGAAAAGAGTTTACAAAACTGCTTCCTGGTGAAAAACCTCTGAACACTTTGATTCCTAGTTCTATTTTTGGGTACAATCCTTCTTTAGGTCTTCCTTTTAATCCAAAAAAAGCTCAACAACTAATTAGAGAAATAGGAGGGATTCAATCTTTACCCAGATTATCTATATTTTTTAACACCTTTGAAGATCACAAAAGAATTGCTGAAAATATTCAAGCACAGTTGAAAAAAAATATTTCTTTAAATGTAGAGGTTCGAAACGAAGAATGGAAAACTTACTTAAATCGTCTTCAAAATTTAGATAAAGCATCTCAGGAAAACCCGAAAAATGCAATTTACATTTACCGAATGGGATGGGTGCCTGATTACCCTGATCCGATGACTTACATGAATCTTCTTTTATCTTATTCTGATAACAATTACACAGGCTGGAAGAATTCCGAATACGATCGTTTAGTTTTAAAAGCTTCCGTTTTAAAAAATACTCCAGAAAGACAGTCCATATTGAATCAAGCTCAAAGAGTTCTTCTGAAGGATGCTCCTATCATTCCCTTCTGGCAAAGCTCCAGACATTTTCTAATTTCACCTCGCATAAAAAAATACCCCTTCAACTCAATGGAAAGATACATTTTTAAAGAAGTGATTTTACAATGAAATCTATAGCTGTTTTAACATTAGCCCTTTCATCCTTAGCTTTGATTTCTTTGAGCTTTGCTTACTATAAGCTTCCCACATTCTTAATTGGACTAGCTATCGGTTCACTACTTGTGAATATTATCATCTATATTTCAAATAAAAACCTTCTTACTTATGTACTTAAAAGGCTTGTCGGAGTCATTGTTTTGTTACTTGTTATAGCCTCTTTAGTGTTTGTACTTCTGCGAACTCTTCCGGGAGGACCTTTTGACGAAGAAAGAAGTCTGCCTCCAGAAATTAAAGCCAACATTCAAGCTAAGTATCATTTAGATGCTCCTTTGTACGAACAGTATTTTATCTACATGAAAAAATTATTAAAAGGAGACCTAGGAGAGTCTTTCAAATACTTAGAACAAAATGTCACAGACATTATTAAGGATAGCTTGCCTGTATCTGTTCAACTTGGTCTTTACGCCCTGATTCTCTCTTATCTTTTAGGTATTCCTTTAGGAGCACTCGCCGCATTTAAGCATAATACACTTTGGGATAGAATTGCTATGGTGATAGCCATAAGCGGTTTAGCTGTCCCTTCTTTTTTAGTGGCGCCTCTTGGAATTTTATTCTTTTGCTTCTATCTAGATTGGTTTGAAGTCGCATTATGGGAGGGTCCTTCTTACTATATTTTACCTGTACTCGTATTAGGAACCAGGCCTGTTTCAGTGATCGCCCGTTTGGTTCGTTCAAGTATGTTAGAAATTATCTATTCCGATTATATTCGAACAGCAAAATCTAAAGGTCTTCATCCCTTTGTGATTCTATATAAGCATGTTTTAAAAAATGCTTTTCTTCCTGTATTAACTTTCTCTGGTCCGTTAGTGGCTGGCTTACTCACAGGTTCATTTATCATTGAGCAAATTTTTGCCATTCCAGGGATGAGTAAACATCTTATTTTATCGGTAACTAATCGAGACTACCCTCTGGTGCTTGGAGCAACACTAGTTTACTGCTTGATTTTAATTTTAGCTAATCTCATTGTAGATTTACTTTATAGTTATTTTGACCCAAGGATCAAACTTTCATGAAAAAGAAACTCGAAGAAAAATTAGTCTATTTTACTTTTAAAAAAAATATTTGGTACGAATCATTTAAAACATTATCCAAGAACAAATTAGCTGTTTGTTGTGGAGTTTTTCTCTTATTTATGATCCTGATATCCTTATTTGCAAATCAAATATCTCCCTACCCTTTTGATCAGCAAAATCTAGATATGATTTTTTCCTCCCCTTCTTGGAAGCACTGGTTAGGTACGGATGACCTCGGCCGAGACCTACTCTCTCGACTCATCTATGGCTCTCGTGTTTCAATGGCCATTGGTATATTGTCTTCTTTACTCGCATTGATATTTGGAGCTTTTTACGGGTCTATTTCAGGATGGTTTGGAGGGCGAGTGGATGCTGTCATGATGAGAGTCTTAGACATTATGTACTCCATTCCTTTATTAGTATTAATCATTATAATAAAAATTATTTTTGAATCTGTCATGGATATTGATAACCCCGAACTTCGATCTGTTATTGGTATGTTGATCGCTTTAAGCATTTCTGGATGGATGACTTTGGGACGAGTAGTCAGAGGTCAGGTGTTACAGTTGAAAAACTCTTTGTATGTGGAGGCGGCGCGAGCGTTAGGAGCAAAACATTCTAGAATTATTCTTAAACAAATTCTACCTAATATGATGGGGCCTATTATTGTTCTTTTAACAATGCAAATGCCTCTTAATATTTTGAGTGAAAGTTTTTTAAGCTTCTTAGGATTAGGATTGCAGCCTCCGTACAGCAGCTGGGGGATTTTATCTAACGAAGGTTGGAGATTATTCAGAGTTTACCCACATTTAATGATTGCACCAGGCGTATGTTTATTCCTCACTTGTCTAGCCTTTAATCTTTTAGGTGACGGCTTACAAGATGCCTTAGATCCTTCTTCTAAAGATAAACGATAAATTTATTTATCATGTAATTCTAATATCAAAATGAAGATTAAAAATTCAAAATAGGATTCCAATTTGCTAACTTGAAGACCAAGGAAGAGTTGAGCATTCTTAATGAAGTTAAAGGGAGCAAAGAAAACAACAACTGTCTTTGAGCATTCAGTTCTAGATTGTTCACATCGGAAGCATCCCATCCCCTTTCATAGAATAAGTAGTCCGTGATCACCTCTAAATCAAAAGGAAGAGTGTTAATCGAACGGTCAAAATAATTCTTAGCATTTTTACTCAAAAACAATTGTACAGGAATTTTGTTGCTATCATTTAGATATCCATCAAACATTCTTCCGAAAATGTTATTTATTTTTTCATCTTCTCCATAATTAGAACCTTTAAAATAATTCCCTACAATCTTTTCAGTGGCAAGACGACAATAATTACCTGTAGGATCTCCATAAAAACAAAATTGGTGCATCACAGACATAAGAATCATCATTTCTCCTATAAAGATTCTATCCTCTGAATACATCAACATCATTTTAGGAACGACATCTATCATAAGCTGCCTCAGCATAGATACTCTAGATTGCATCAACGGAACATCATCAGAAGTAGAAAACAACTCATGAAAAAGCATCTGTACAGACAAGTGAATACCCGGCACACCTCCTTGAGAAGAAAGATGAGACTCTAAAGAATTTAAAGTCTCTTGAAAAAAGAAATCTGTAGTTATTTTTTGATACGGATAATTCAGCCCTTTTTGATTTCCTCTCAAAGTACTATTCCACTCTTGAGATCTTTGAGTATTGAAAATCAGACCTTGTTTATAAAACATATCCACCATTTTCCCTCTATCCTTTAGAGGAGAAGGACAATACTTGCTATACGAGATTTGTATTTTTTGTTGTAAAAAATTCTTGAACCCCCCCCAAACAGATCGAGCTGCACTCTTATCTTCAGCATCAACTTGCCTAAACGAAGGTGCAATCTGAGACAACTTGTTCAAATAACTATTGATATCTTCTATTTGACATCTTCGAAAATAAAAGAGTTCATTGATTGTATTTTCAAAATGACTAGTCCATTTATTAGTCTGCTTATGCAAGTCAATAGGACTCTCCATTTTTAATATATATTCGTATGCTTCTAATTGTCCTAGAATAGAAAGATAAGCATACATAAAATAAAAACGACCTAATCGAGTTCCTTGATATTGTTGGATTAATTTTTGAAGATAACTGAATAAGCCTTCGACCAAACCACTATTTTGAAAAACAGGATGAGATGATCCTTGCAACATCTTATTATGAAGAGGCGTCCACAACTGCCTTACAGAATTTTTAGAAAGCTCACTGAGCAAGTGATTGCCAAAATTATCAGAAGATATAGAAAAAGAAGGTAAAACTAAAATATCATCCAACTCAAAATAATATAAAGATGATAATTGAGGATAAATATTGTAAGGAATGTGGTTTCTGGCTTTAGAAGCTAAGACAAAGGATGTGAGAGCTGGAAATAAATCTAAATCTTTGGTCCACTCGACACTTTTGTTACTGACCATTTCATGAGTAAATCCACTGGATAAAGAATATGATATGTGAAAGAACATATTAAATATATTGAGTAAAGAAGACTCTTCTGAAAAATTTTGATAAAATTTTAATCTATTTTGATCATCCCGCATATAAGGGCGAGAGGCTTTATCTATTAATTTACTAGGCTGAATAAACTCATCTCTTAAAACTAAGTCCTGACCTTTACGGATAGAAGGGAACTTAAACAGTGCTTGTGCAGATTTTTCAGGAGTGAGATCCTCAAAAGATATATTTTGCAACGATTTAAAAAAGTCTGTTTGATATAAAAAGACTCCTCGAGTCAGACGGGTGATCAATAAACGCTCGACCCCTTCAGAAATATCATGCTCACTCATCATAGAGAAATAAGCAGGTCTATGAGAAGAAGCCTGATAGATCGGCTGTGTCATAGATAAAGCAGCAAAAGCAAAAAGACGTAGTAAGACACTCCCTTTGTAAGAAGAAGGTCTAAAGAGATGTCGATATGGAGCATTTTTAGGGAAAGAGTCTGGGTATAAGAAATGCCCCACCTCTTCTTGGAGCTTGTAGTGAGGGTAATAAGTTTTCATGTATCGCTCGACAACAGGATGAGGTTGAGCCTTTTTTTCACTTGCCCAGCAAGAAAGCAAAGGTTTTAATTGTGGCTGACTATCATCTACTCTTTGATGAGCTATGACTTTAGATAGCTCCAGTAATACCTTCACTGAAGGTTTCCATTTCTTATCCTCCAAATTTTTAAATCGAGACCATCTTTTTTCTAACACACAATATCTATTGGGTAAAAATGAGAGGTAGGTCAAAGTATGATAAATTAAATTCCGAGCTTGATAAAAACTATAGAGTTCTTTTTCTTGTGGAGTTCCGATATCAGACTTTCCTCTGAGAATGACTTCATTAATTAGTTTTTTCCATTCTTGTTGATCCAATTTCTCAGGACTTTCATTCAAAAATTGAACAGATAGATTACGTAGCTTCGCCCTCCAGTCACTGTAAATTACCACTAACTTTTTAATCTGGCGGAATAAAGTGAAATGATATTTAAGAGGTGATACCGAATATTCGAGATCATAAAAGTTTTGATTCAAGTATTCTAATAAATTGCGTACTTCATTTCTTGTAATTTCCAGAGGAGTCACACCTTTGTCGTGAGTGAGACAATAAGCAGAAGTATTAACTTCATAATCCGAGCATCTTTCAAAATGATTGGAAAATTTTTCAACAGAATCTTTTTCAACAGACTCTTTGGACGAAACACCAAAGTCAGCGAATAAATATTCAATCGCTGCAATATCATAAGAACCTGGTCCCCACTGATCTCCATCTGCAACAGCAATATATTCCATGACAGAAGAGGATACAGGATTAAATTGATCTTCAAGAGAAGTTTTTTGACCTTTTGAATCAGTGTAAGAAAGATAAGACTTAAGATGCTTCAATTGATAAGAGGGGGAGTTTTTAATATTATGAGCATCTGTACTTCCTGCAAAATTATGACGAAGAGAAAAAATGGAATGCCCTATTTCATGAACAGCTATTCCTAAACCATATATAGGAAGAATAGCTTCGACACATTGTCGAACTGCTGTTTTAAAAACATCTTTTTCTTGTTGGAGAGGATGAGGAAGGAAGTGACACACTTTAGACAAGGTTTGATGTAAATTACTAGAAGCTATTGAACGATATTCACTCGTTGCTCCCCATTGCCGAACATTTTCTAGAATAGTATTCCAGTTTTCCTCTTCCACAAACTTTTGATGTATTAAAGCGTACTGCAGTTTAAAATCATTCCACCACGCTTTCAGTTCCGGAGGTAAGTGACTAATGTCTGAGATGGTAGGATTAGAAAGTGTTTGCAGCCAATTCTTTCGCACATCTTTTTTAAATTCGAAATATTGAAGAATACTATCGTACCAAGAATTCTTTACAGAACGAGGGAAAATCACACTTTGATGCTGGTTCATGGTATGTTGAACCCACACATATTCTAAAGTATCTACGGAAAAAGGAAGCTTTTCTTGAGAAAAACTATGTGCAAAACGATTATTCTTTATTTTTGGATAATCAACAAAGGGACTCGTTATAGAATTAATCAAACTATACTTGGTGTATACATAATCAATAATTTTTTTCTCTAGAAAAAATTTATAATCATCTAAAAGAACTGTGGAAGTTGAAGAAATCACCTCACCCGTTTCGTCATCCACCAGTGTTTGAGCAATTCCTCCATAAGCTTTTTTCAGCTCCTCAGGTATATGGAGTACATGATATCGACTGTCTCCAAGGTTCACATCCTTATCTTCATGCAATACAAGTTTTAAGGGAAGACTTGCCTTTTCTAAAGCTTGATTCCAAACGAAAACTGCTTCACGACCAATACTTCGAGTTTTATCGTTCTTTGGAGTCAAACGAGAAAAGTGAATATGAATATTACCATCTTTGTCAGGCTGAGGTCTTAGAAGATTAATTTTTTCCTCATACTCTCGATTAAAAGAGTCTAAAGGTGAAGAAAAAACTTGATTATAAGGAACATTAAAAAACTCAAACCTTAAATCTGTGGCAGCTATAGTTTTAGGTTTATAGTGAGAATCTTTTTCTTTTTTGAAGAAAGAAAAGCGATATTCAAAAGTCCCATCATAAACTACAAAGTCAAAATAGTTTGAAGCAAAACGAATTTCTTTCAAAGTCGTCGTATCAGACAAGTCATAGCCATATCGAACCCCTACTCTTTTCACCCAATCTCTAAAAAAGTCAGATACTTTATCAAAATGAGCAGAAATATATTTCTTGTCTTGCCATGAAGTATACTTGTCCAGCTTTTCTTGAGACACATCCTCGTTTTTATTTATAACATTGCGATAGTCCAAATGCTCAATAGGAATGGATAAAGCTTCAGCCTCTGCACCTAAGTTCAAAGATTGAGTTTGATGGGCATAGTTATAATTTAGGGCCTTTAAATTTTGGAATTCAAATTTAAAGTATATTTTTTGCCCCAACATTTTTCCAGAATAGTTGTTACCAGAGACACTTACACCAGAGCCCCATCCCCCTTGCGACTTTAATGGTTCTGTTAAATGTAAACTCACCTGAGAGTACCACTCGCCATCAAAATAATTTTTAGGTAAAATATTTTTCTTCTCTTGGTATTGATAAGAAGTCAGCCCTTTATTCAAATCGACAATAAAAATATCTTGAGACTCCGAACGCACCCAATGCACCAGCCCTTTTGAATCTTCAAATCGAACCAAAGGTTCTTCGTTGGGGAAAAAATCTAAAATGTGGATTTCTTCATTTTCTACATTTTTCATTGGTTGTACACGACCTTGAAGAATAGAATAAACTCCAATAGGTAGTGCATACTGACCATTTTTCATCACTACTCTTTGAGAAAGCCATTGATAAGGAAGACGATGAAGATCTCCAGATATAAACACTCTTAAATAAGAACCCACAATTTGAAAATGAACTTTATAATATTCATTCGGCTGAGCTATCAGACGAATTGTTTTTTGAGCAAGTAATAATTCGCAGACGGACGAACCCTCCACTTGATACTGAACAAACGGTAAATTGTTAATAATAGGCGGCGCGAGAGAAGACTCTGAAGGAAAAACTACCGAAGGCGGTTGATTAGCCTCAATCACTAAATGCTGGGCTGAAATCTCCAAGCTGTTCTCTTCAAAAGCAGATAAAGTTCGAATACCACATTCCAACTGATGGATATCTTCAATGGAAAAAACTTGATCTTGCTTATCACTATTAGGAGAAAATTGAAGAGGGAGCTCTAATGTACAAGACAACCCCGTGGCACACAAAAAGATAAAATAAAAAGTTTTATATAATATCTGCATCATTTCTGACTCTATAAACAAGATTTTGATCAAAAACACAAGTCTATTCATATCAATTTATAGAAAATTAATTTTTATACCTGTATGTAATGCTTTGTCATAAGCAGTAAAGTTTTGCATATTTAAAAACTCTCTGCTGTTAAAGTTCTTAATAAATGAGAAGAAGACACTCCATCGATGCATAGAATACGATAAAATCCATTCTGAATCCCATGTATAGTAAAGATTTTTTGAATAAGTATAGAATGTATAAAAACCCCATCGAGAGTAAAGTTGCCACCCCTTGTAGATCGAAGTATAGCAGTCAATAGAAGAACCCAAAGATAAAAGATTATTATGAAAGTAACTCCCTAAAAAACTTCTTAAAAGGTAACGGGGGGCGTTAAAAGATATGAAATGATCCCATTCCAAAGAAAAAGTCTTAAAAGCAAAAGTCTTTCGACCTCCCCACTCAAAACCAAATAAGAGAGGACTCGTATAAAAATCTTTTAAATATGAGGTGGCGAGATGAACAAATAATTGATAAGAAGGATAAATTTTATATGAAACTCCAAATTGCAAAGGCCCCCAACCGTACACCTTCGGAACTTTCTTTAAGGGATGATTGTAGCTCATATTGACAGTCCATTGTAATGTGTTTTGGGTATCTTCAAATGTTTCTGCAAGAACCCCAAAAAGTAAACTATGATAAACCGTAAAATCATCCCAATCGTTTTGAGAATAATGAATAGGTCTATAAAAACGAGTTTGCCATTCCCCCTTCCAACTCATGGCATGAGAAACTGTAGAACAAAAAATTAAAAATATAAAAAAAAATCTTAAACAATACATGCTCTAGCTTCTACCATTGATTAAATTCATATGAAAAGCATGTTAACTCGATGTGTAAAAAAAAGATATAGCCTGTTAGTTATACTTGTTCGCATTCTAGATTATTTTACAATACGTCGTTTACATACATGGAATTTTTATATATAAAATTACTCCTATGAAAAAATGTTATTTTTTTATCGCCCTTGTCGTTCTTCATTTGCCAATTCGTTTGTGGGGGCAAGAGACGACTACATTATGTGACAACGCAACTCAAGGTGAGTCCACTTTAGTAGGAAAAATTAGAAAAATATCTACATTAAATACTCCTATAGATTTCTCATGTTTAGAATTACTTAAACTCTCTACCATGGAGAAATTGAGCAATCACCACAAAGACATACCTCTTCCAAGTACATTTCAGATGACTGCCACTGAAAGTCTTTTTCGCATCAAAACCTTGCTTGAAAAAGGAGTTGCAAGGAACATACAATCCCTCAACCCTCCTCAATCTCTAGTAGAGTATGCAATACAACATGGTTTTAAAACAATGTTAAAAATCCCCATAAACAGTACGCAAAAAATACAAAATATAGGTCTTCAACCTCAACATACTGAAGAAAATATTCAAACTGCCCAATTCCGAAGTAGTATTCAAATAGATGATTATTTTAACTCTCCATACAAAGACATTAATCGAGTACTGAGATTTACCAATCCTAAAGATTCTGATAAGGAAGAGTCCTCTAACCTCAACCTGCTATCCCAGTTAACGGCTGGAACAAATATTCAACTGACTCCAGCCCAGTACGTATTTTGCAACTCTAGCCTTTATGAGAAATATAAAGAGATAGGGGAAGAAGTAAATACACAACAACAATCGCTGACTCAATGGCTTCAGCAAAACAACTATATAAGAATTTTTTACATCACTACTCTCAACCTTGTTCGCTCTATGAAAGACCATTACAGTTTTTATCAGCACTTAGATATTAATAACCTCAACTACTACCAAATCATAGAGATTCCAGATTCTCTATTTCAACTAATCGATCCGCAATTTCAACAAGATCTAAGTCTACTTGTACGCAGCATTAAGTATGTGACCTTTTTACGAAGTTTTCTCTACGAAGTGAGCTCTTGTTACCCTTATACTTTTGAAGAACAGCTCACTGTACAGAATTATCAGCCTTACCTATCCCAAAAGGAAGAAAATTATGCAAACGATGATTCACAAACCAATAAGCTTCGATCTCTTTCCTTCAAATATGAACTCTTTACCACTCCCTTACTATTTTTACACAATATGTATCGGCAACCACATACTGTTTTCGAAACATCTGCCATTCAGCTTTCAGAATTAACTCATCATGATTTGAATCGAAGATATAACGGAAATTTCATTAGAACTGCCCTTCCTTTCAAAAAGAATCCTCCTTCGCAGAGAAACAAGCCGTGATTTTTGATTATAAAAAAATAACACCTCCTTTAAAAGTTTCTCAAGATCAATGGGAAAACTGGACTTGGCAAATGCAAAACTCTTTAAAATCAGAGAAAGATTTTAAATCTCTTTTCCATCTTGAAGAAAATTCTTTTTCTTTAATTCAAGAAAAGTTCGCTGTCCAATCTACCCCCTATTACGCAAAGGTCATACAACAAAATTCCGTTCTGCAAAAAATAGCCTTACCTCATTTAAAAGAATTAGATTCTAAAGGTTTTCATCAAAAAGATCCCTTAGGAGAAAATGCACATAGTCCAACCTCTAGAATCATTCACCGCTATCCCGATCGAGTTCTATTTTTGATTACTGATTTTTGTGGAATTTACTGCAGGTACTGCACAAGAAAATATTTTACTGCTCAAGGTCACCATGTAGTTCCTAAAAATGAATATCAAAATGCAATGGAATACATCAAAAATAACAAAGGAATTCGAGAAGTGATTTTATCTGGAGGAGATCCTTTGACTCTTTCTAATAATAAAATTCATCGTATTTTGAAAGATATTAGAAGTATTCCACATATTGAAATCATTCGTATAGGTAGCCGCATGCCAGTGGTCTGCCCCTTTCGACTCGATGTGGAACTGATGGAGATTCTCAAACAACACCAGCCTGTATTCATCATGACACATTTCAATCATCCCGATGAACTCACTTATGAATGCGCCGATCATCTTCTAAGGTTTTCCAATAACGGCATTTCCGTCTACAATCAAATGGTTCTACTTAATGGAATTAATAATCACCCTGCCCTTGTTCAAGCATTAAATCGAAGGCTTCTTTCTTTGCGCACTCACCCTTACTATATGTTCCAATGCGATCCATCTTTAGGTACGAATCACTTTCGTACAACAATAGAAAACTCTAAATGGATTCAAAAAGAGTTGTGGGGAATTTTATCTGGATTAGCTCTTCCCCGTCTCAGTATGGACTTGCCTGATGGGGGAGGAAAAGTGGAGCTCACTCCAGATCATTTGATTAAAAAAACAAAAAGCGGATCCACGCACAAAGGATTTGACGGAATAGAGTCGACTTATTGCAACCCAGAAGTTTCTCTGTTACCTGATGAAAAATCAATGATGCCCTACTTGAAAGAATGGAATCTAATTAAAAATCAGCCGTACGGAGGTTCAAACCGTCATGAAAAGCAATCGATGTAAACTTGTTCTATTAGCAATATGTTTATGGGTCTCTCCCTTGTTGCAAGCTGAAGAAAAAATGAATACAGATGTTGTAGAAACTCTTCCCTCTCATTCAACAAAGTCTACAAAAAGCACTCAAAACATCAGTTACTGTTTAGAATTAGAAAAATTTGTGAATAACATTAAACAACCTGTTCAGCCGATGGAGTATATTCGACAATTTATAAAATACTCTTCTCAATGTGAAAGTCCTATTGCCGATCAATATATTTTATATTCAACTGTCCTGAAAAACCTCACCCTCAACCACAAAGGTAATTTAAAAATCAATAATTTAAATGTATGGAAGGCTTTCTTGTCATTGACACAATTTATTTCTGAAAATATTTCTCAACCATCTTTGAATCAATTAGAAAAAATCACAGAACAAACACTTATGAAAGATCTACTCATTCAGACAACGGGAACTCAGCCGTTTTTCGTACATAATCTAGTCCCGCCTTACCAAAAGCATTCATCATTTCCTGTTCAGAACAGTAATTTCGAATTCAATGGGGTCAATCTCAAGGGTACAGTATATACTTTTTTAACAGAAAGAAGCCAAGCTCTGTGCCAATCCACAGATGATTCTCAACATATCCTTTTACCTTTTTTTGATATATTGCAAAAACGAGTGGACACTTATTTAAGTCAACAAGAACCTGAGTTGATGAATTTTTTATACTTTCTATATACACTACAAGAAATCAAATCTGATAATACAGAAATATCTTACTTGAATCACTGGTCTCAAATGAAAGTTCCATTTCTTCAAACACTAATGGACCATATGTACCAAGATGACAAAATGAAATCTCTTGAGCAGTTCCCTAATATCATGCACAACCTACAGCTTTTATCGTTATGGGTTAAGATATACAATAAACTCAACACTAGTATTCTTACTCATTGTATTGTCGATTCAAATTATACTCCTTACTTGTTGTGGGAACACTACAACATTGTTGAACCTGTTCATATGGATGCAGAAACAAAAAGTAGCACTTTACTATTTATGGAAATGTATAAATCTTCAATCGAAAGAAACAGTGACGTTAAAAATACCAAATTAGAAGAAGGAGTCCTAACTTTTTATAAATATAAACCGTTTTCTCAAGAATAGATCTGTTTGTAAATAGAGAGCAGAGAATCCACTTGCAAAGAAGCTCTCCCTATCAGGAATCCACTTAGGTTTTGAGCAGATTTCCATTCTTTTGCAGTAGATACACTCACACTTCCCCCATATAAAATTGGAACTGGAGAAGACACCATTTGAAGAATATAATTTATGACTTCTTGAACTTGCTCCACACAAGCAGAATTTTTAGATCCAACAGCCCATATAGGCTCGTAAGCGATCATGAGTGACGGAATTGAAAGCAGACCATTCAATTGAGATTTTATAACTTCTTTCCATTGATCACTTTGCCTTTGCTCACCCACACAAAGAATAGGAGTCATTTTATTTTCAATAATAGATTCTACTTTTTTTACAATCATATCTTGATTTTCACCAAACAATAAACGTCTCTCACTATGCCCAACAAGACAGTGAGTTGCCCCCATTTCGTGCATCAATGCTGGTGAATTTTCTCCTGTAAAAGCTCCAGATTTTTTTAAGAAACAATTTTGCCCTCCCCATTGAATATCTGTACCTTGAAGTTCTTGACTAACAACAGAAAACAAAAGAGCTGGTGCTAAAAAAATAAAAGAATTTTGATCTTTTTTTTCAATCTGATCTTTAAATTGCATCAAAAAATCTTGAGCTGTTTCCAGATTATGATTCATTTTCCAATTAGCAACACAAATCATAAAATCTCCGTGGAATTTTCTCGATGGAGAAGCCAAGATTTCGTTTTTAAACCTAAAGCAAAGCCCCCAAGTCCATTCTGTGAGACTACACGATGGCATGGAACAACCAATAACCAAGGGTTTTGTCCACAAGCTGTACCGACAGCTCTAAATGCTTTAAAGGATCCAATTTTTTGAGCTACCTCGGAATAAGTCAGAGTCTTTCCATAAGGAATATCCATCAAACACTTCCAAACTTTGTTTTGAAAAAAAGTTCCTCGAGCAGAAAGAGATAAATTTTTCATTTTTATTTTTTGACCTGCAAAATACTGATCCAGTTGCAATTTTAAACTTTGAACAACACAAGGAGCCGTTCCCCAAGAAGAACTTCTAGGAGTTCGAGAAGAATCTTTAGAAAGAGCATAAATTTTATTATCTTTCATTTGAATCTTCAGACAGCCAATGGGTGAAAAATAAAAATAATCTTTTATAGACTGTTTTTTTGTATTCATATTGTTTCAATCTGATTCATTGTTCTTAACATTTAACATTATTTAAAAAATTTAACAACTTTATATTTATATCTAACATAAAATATAGTTTAATTAAGTACATAAGTTATCTCAGAGCAAAATACAATCATATCTTAAGCGTTTAAGTGAGCCAATTATAAAGAAAATTTAGCTAAAGAATCAAAAATAAAGTTTTAAAATAAAACAATATCAAACTACTAAAAAATGAAACACTGACAAATACATCATTCGTTCATTGAAACATACTACAATGCCTTAACTCTCTTTAAATAGTCCTTCATTAATGGGAATTCAAAATACGTATTCTTTTTGCATACATATATTTACTTTACTTTTTTTTAACTCTTTTGCTCAAGGTAAATGTAAACATGTATTTATTCAATTTGCAGAAAATAAAATAGGAAAAAACTTCAGTTCTAAGATGCCCAAAAATTGGGAAACTAAGGTAGCAAAAGCTACAAATTCTTGGGATGGATCTGAAATGAAAAAATTTCTCAATTTTTTAATCAGTCGAATTGGAAAAGAGGCTACCAGAGAAATAATGAAGAAAGATCTCCGATCTTTTTCAAGAGCCAATCTCAGTGAACTAGAAAAAGTAGTTCAATTTATAGAAATCTACATCGAAGAAGAGGCAGTCAAAGAGAAAATAAAAATAGATCTTGGAAGCTTTTTAGAAGTTACACTCAATCAACTTAAAGAAAAAGAAAAAGAATGGAGAAAACAAAAAATAAAGGATTATGGTAGAAAAATACAATTTACGAAATTCTATTTTCTTGCTTTAAAAAACAAAGTTAAAATCCAACTACTTTTGTAAAGTTTATAAAAATCTTCTTTGTTGCAGAAAAGAAGTATAGCTTGACAGGACCTGTTCTCAGGCAATAAATAGCCTTTTATTAAGAATTACAAAAAACTTAAAACAACTTAAATCACATATATAATTTACAATTAAAAAATATGTAGACTTTAATATGCTACAATGCTCTAACTTCCTTTAAATGGCCCTTCATTAATGGGAGTTAAAAACATGCGTTTTTTTCGCATACATATATTTACTTTACTTTTTGCTCTTAACTCTTTTACTCAAGGTAAATGTGAGCATGTATTTATTCAATTTGCAGAAAATAAAATAGGAAAAAACTTCAATTCTGAGATGCCTAAAAATTGGAAAACTAAGGTAACAGAAACTACAAAGTCTTGGGATAAACCTGAAATGAAAGAATTCCTCAATTTTTTAATCAATCGAATCGGAGAAGAGGAAACTTTAAAAAGAATCCGAGCAGTTTCTTATTTTAAATCCTTTCGATTTGAGAATTTTTTGGAAAGAGTCAATCTCTATGAGAATTATATAGAAAGAGATGGAGTGAACGAACGTTTAAAAAAATCTTTGAGCGGTTTTCATAAAAACTCAGTGGAGAATATAAAAAATAATATTCAATTTATAGAAAACTACATCGGAGAAGAGGCTACCAGAGAAAGGATAAAAAAAGATCTCCAAGGTTTTTCAATAGCCAATCTCAGAGAACTAAAAAAAGTAGTTCAATTTATAGAAAACTATCTCGGAAAAGAAGCTACCAGAGAAATAATGAAGAAAAATATTCAAGCTTTTTCAAATACCAATCTCAGTGAACTAAAAAAAGTAGTTCAATTTATAAAAAACTACATCGGAGAAGAGGCAGTCAAAGACAGGATGAAAAAAGATCTCCAAGCTTTTTCAAGAACCAACCTCAACGAACTAAAAAAAGTAGTTCCATTTATAGAAAACTATATCGGAAAAGAGGCAACCAAAGAAAGAATGAAAAAAGATCTTCAAGCTTTTGCAAAGGCTAAACTCAGCGAACTAGAAAAAGTAGTTCAATTTATAGAAAACTATCTCGGAAAAGAGGCAACCAAAGAAATAATGAAACAAAATCTTGAAGGTTTCTCAATAGCCAAACTCAGCAAACTAGAAAAAGTAGTTAAGTATATAGAAAGCTATATCGGAAAAAATGCAACCAAAGAAAGAATGAAAAAAGATCTCCGATCTTTTGCAAATGCCAATCTCAGCGAACTAGAAAAAGCAGTTCAATTTATAGAAATCTACATCGAAGAAGAGGCAATCAGAGAGAGAATAAGGAGAAGTATTCGAGGATTTTCAGACGCCAATCTCAATGAATTAAAAAAAATAATTATGTATATAGGAAACTATATCGGAATAGAGGCTACCAGAGAAATAATAAAAAAAGATCTCCGATCTTTTTCATATGTCAAACTCAATGAATTAAAACAAGTAATTAAGTATATAGAAAACTATATCGGAAAAGAGGCAATCAAAGAAAGAATGAAAAAAGATCTTCAAGCTTTTTCATATGTCAAACTCAATGAATTAAAACAAGTAATTAAGTATATAGAAAACTATATCGGAAAAGAGGCTACAATAAAAATAATGAAAAAAAATCTTCAAGCTTTTTCAAGGGCTAAACTCAGCAAACTAGAAAAAGCAGTTCAATTTATAGAAAACTATATCGGAAAAGAGGCAACCAAAGAAAGAATGAAACAAAATCTCAAAGGTTTTTCAATAGCCAACCTCAACGAACTAGAAAAAGTAATTCAATTTATAGAAAACTATATCGGAAAAGAGGCAACAATAAAAATAATACAAAAAAATCTTCAAGCTCTTTCATATGCTAAACTCAGCGAACTAGAAAAAGTAGTTCAATTTATAGAAAACTATATCGGAAAAGAGGCAATCAAAGAAATAATGAAACAAAATCTTGAAAGTTTCTCAATAGCCAAACTCATCAAACTAGAAAAAGTAGTTAAGTATATTGAAAACTATCTCGGAAAAGAGGCAACAATAAAAATAATGAAGAAAGATCTCCGATCTTTTTCAAGAGCCAATCTCAGTGAACTAGAAAAAGTAGTTCAATTTATAAAAAGCTACATTGAAGAAGAGGCACCCAGAGAGATAATGAAAAAAGATCTCCGATCTTTTTCAATTGCCAATCTCAATGAATTAAAACAAGTAATTAAGCATATAGAAAATTATATTGGAAAAGAGGCAACAATAAAAATGATGAAGGAAAATCTTCAAGCTTTTTCATATGCTAAATTCAATGAATTAAAACAAGTAATTAAGTATATAGAAAGCTATACCGGAAAAGAGGCTACCAGAAAGATAATGAAGAAAGATCTCCGATCTTTTTTAAATACTAAACTCAGCGAACTAAAAAAAGTAGTTCAATTTATAGAAATCTACATCGAAGAAGATGTAGTCAGAGAGAAAATAAGGAAAGGTCTTCGAGGGTTTTCAGACGCTAAACTCAATGAATTAAAACAAGTAGTTAAGTACATAGAAATCTACATCGAAGAAGAGGCAGTCAAAGAGAAAATAAAAATAGATCTTGGAAGCTTTTTAGAAGTTACACTCAATCAACTTAAAGAAAAAGAAAAAGAATGGGGAAAACAAAAAATGAAGGATATGTTAGAAAAATACAATTTACGAAATTCTGTTTTCTTGCTTTAAAAACAAGATTAAAATCCAACTACTTTTGTAAAATTTATAAAAATCTTCTTTGCGGCAGAAAAGAAGTATAGCCTGACAGTGACCTGTTCTCAGGCAATAAATAGCCTCTTATTAAGAATTACAAAAAACTTAAACCACATATATGATTTACAATGAAAAAATATGTAGACTTTAATACGCTAAAATGTTCTAACTTCCTTCAAATGGCCCTTCATTAATGGGAGTTAAAAATATGCATTCTTTTCGCATACATATATTTACTTTACTTTTTGCTCTTAACTCTTTTGCTCAAGGTAAATGTGAGCATGTCTTTATTCAGTTTGCAAAAAATCAAATAGGAAAAAACTTCAATTCTGAGATGCCTAAAAATTGGAAAACTAAGGTAACAGAAACTACAAAGTCTTGGGATGAACCTGAAATGAAAGAATTCCTCAATTTTTTAATCAATCGAATCGGAGAAGAGGAAACTTTAAAAAGAATCCGAGCAGTCTCTTATTTTAAACTCTTTCGATTTAAGAATTTTTTGGAAAGAGTCAAGCTCTATGAGAATTATATAGAAAAAGAGGGGGTGAACGAACGTTTAAAAAAATCCTTGAGCGGTTTTCATAAAAACTCAGTGAAGAATATAAAAGATAATATTCAATTTATAAAAGACTACATTGGAGAAGAGGCTACCAGAGAAAGGATAGAAAAAGATCTCCAAGGTTTTTCAAGAGCCAATCTCAGCGAACTAAAAAAAGTAGTTCAATTTATAGAAAACTACATCGAAAAAGAGGCTACCAGAGAAATAATGAAGAAAAATCTCCAAGCTTTTTCAAGAATCAATCTCAGTGAACTAAAAAAAATAGTTCAATTTATAGAAGACCTTATCGGAAAAAATGCAGTCAAAGACAAGATGAGAAAAGATCTCCAAGGTTTTTCAAAAGTCACACCCAATCAACTTAAACAGAAAGAAAAAGAATGGGGAAAACAAAAAATGAAGAATATGTTAGAAAAATACAGTTTACAAAATCCTATTTTCTCGCTTTAAAAAAAAAGTCACAACCCAACTAATTGTATAAAGTTTATAAAAGTCTTCTTTGCTGCAGAAAAGAAGTATAGCCTGACAGTGACCTGTGTAGAGATTATTAATCCTAATTTGTTACTTATTGTTCTCTTTTTTTGGTTAGTTTTTGCATGGTGCACCTGTTTTTGAAGGATTATAAAAATAATTAATTCATGGAAGCTGAAAAAATTTGTGGATTACTGTTGAGTAACCTATATCATCAATTAAAAGAATATCCAGCAGAGTTTGACTAAAGATCAACATTGTCACTATTTAAGTCCAGAGTTATAATATTCATAAAAGATGAAAAATCCACACTCTGATTTTGAGTAGGTAAATTAAAATTAATAAAACCATATAAGGTTGTTCCAGCATATCGAATTTGCAGTTTGTCCGGATGAATAACAAAGCCCTGAACACCGATCTGCACATTATCATTAATCACTGCAAGAATAGGATTAAGATTTGCTGCAAAATTCAAAATTTTTAATCTACCAACTTCATCCATAATTTGATTAAAAGAAGGATGATTGCCAATCTGCTGAACTTGACCCAAGTTACTCAACGTCTCGGAAACCTCACCAGCTGCAGAATTCAATACAAAAGGCAAATGAGAAATGACAGCTTGAGGCTCTTGGCTAAGCCCTAACAAATTACGAATAGACGAAATCGGACGCATTATAAAATCTGTCCTACGCAAAATATCAAGTTTTGTTGTATTTAAAAAGTAAATATAAATACGATTGTTATCTGGTTTAAACTCATCTAGATGAACACAAGAATAGATTACCGTATTAGGACTTGTTTCAAAACCAATTTTTAAAAAAGGCAATCTTAACAAATCATCTTTTGGTACACGAAACAATCCTTCCATTTTAAAATGTCCATAAAATTTATCTCCTCTTAATGAGAAACCAAAATCTGGGAACTGTAGAAACCCAAAGGATTGTATTTCCAATAACAACGTATTCACTTCCTCAATTTGTGACTTTAAATCATTCACTGTATTTGAATAATCCTGATATACGTCAAAAGACATAGGACGAATCACTTTTATTTTTTTCAAGTAATCACTCAAATCTGATTCAGAATGAATATTTTGTTCTGCTAATTTCAAAAATAACTTTTTTCTTCTTCTTTTGCTTAAACGATCCACCGCACGATTCCTTGGATGTCTATTTGGAGATCTGATGTATTTTTGACTATACTGATTTTCAATTCTTGTTAACTTATTTTGCAACTCTTCAAGAGTTTTTAATTTTTTAATTACATGCGGGTATTGAGTACGATAAATATCAGAGACCTTATTCTCAATATTCTCCTCAAAAACCGAAAGAGAACTCCTGGCATCTTCATCAAAATCCTCAGGCTGTAATTTACAAAATTCTCCAGCAAATAAAAAAGAGGGATAAAAAAATAATAGAATATAAATTCTACTCTTCATTCTTTTCCTCTAGGTATTGATCTATAGAAGTCACAAAAAACTCATCTGCACCAATATAATAATTAGTAATAACTCCTAACTTATAAAACTCTACATCCTGTGAATCAAAAAAACTCAAAGTCACTTTTAATAATCCATCTGCATAGGGAACAACATTCAGATGAATGGTATCAATTTTTTTCTGCAATAACAATGGAGATGCATTTTGAAGGTTATGCTCATCTTTAGAAAGAGATGTTTTAAACATCTCAGATAAGACAAAATAAGATAAATCATCAAAAAGAGACTGCTCATCACCAAGTAACTCAAGAGTTATTTGGCTGGATAGTTTGTGAGGATTATTTTCTAAATAAGAATTAAATATGTCCTGAACACTTAAATCTGTCCACTGAAACAACAAATCAAATAACCGACTCTTTACTTGTATGTGAAAAATAATATTTTTCTGAATTTCTTCTTCATCTGAAAACAAATCAACCTGTTCAAAAATACAAGATCCTAAGCCATCATAAATTTGAATCACCTGAGATAAGTCTTCTCCTAAAACACTACAATGGGTCACTGTATCACCCCATGCTTCATCTAAGGAAAGTAAAGGCTCCAATAAATACCTATATATAGAAGGTTTATCATAAATTTCAGATGAAACTTTTGGATCCAACGAAGAATCTTCAGACGACAATAACTGACTCTCCACTTTTCCAGTCAATAAAAACAAAAAGATTAAAAAACTTAAATATTTCATTTTCTTGTAGATATATCAATAATTGGAATAACTTCACCTTTTACAGGAGAAAAAATACGTCCAACAATAGGAACAACAACACGATTGTATTCCTTCACCCCACCTTTATAAATAGGTAAAAACATCTCGACAGAACCCTTTAAATGAATAGTTTGTTCCACAGCGACCTTTTTCAAAGGAACTAGAGAATTTTCATCGGAAGACACTTTATCTACTTCATTGATTTGATTCCAAATAGATATAGGAATGTCATACATATTTTTAATCTGTTCATCTTCCTCATTATCTTTATCATCTCCATTCGATTCATCTTCTCCATCATCTTCAACAATCTCCATATAAGCTTTTTCTTCATCAAAAAATTTTAAAAAAGGAGATTCATGAGGTAGAATTTTAGTATGACCATATTGGTCCAATATCAAAGTAAAATCAGCAGTTTCAATATCTACATCCATGTCAATAGACTTCAATTTGATATCCAATTGTTCTTTATCCATTGTTTTAATTTTTAAACTATAATAAGCAGGAGTAAGCTCCTCATCTGTAACAAAAAATTTAATATTAAAATGGATTTTATTTTCAACATACCCTGCTTCACCACAAGACATTTGAACAAACAAAAACCCAGGATCACCAATTTCCGCATTCGAATGAAATCCATAAAGTTTTATATCTGCCAGATTGTATTGTACTGCTCTAAGTTGTTTGAGCTGAAATTTAAAGGAACAATTTCTTACTTGCATTCCTTGGGGCGTCCAATGAATATCAAAAGAAGGTTTATTTGAAAAAAATAAATCCTGAAATCCCCCAAATGCAGGAATAACTTCTTCCATTAGAAATCTCATCAAAACTTCTTCTTCAGACTCCTCTCCAGGTTCTACAGTCTTTTCTTTAGATTCCTTCGACTCCTCCTCAGATTCTAAAGTCTCTTTCTTCAACATTGTATCCGAGCCAGAAGTCTGCCCCTCTGCGAACGTCTGAAAAATAAATATTAAACCAAAAACAATAAATAGAAACTTCATCTCAACACCCTTAGTAAAGAAAATATAAAAAACCTAATAAGACTTTGTATAATGTACAGTATACTCTTCTAACGTCAAGAATGAAGAATGATCCATGTAAAATTTTCATACTACAACACAACGATCATCCGCCAAGTTCTCTAGGATCAATAAATAAAAAGTCCCTTCTTATGAAGAGGCAACAAAGACTTCTCACTTTGTTAAACTTTTAAATTGAAAGAAAGGCATACTAAAGTGATAGCTCTCTTGAGTAGAGACACAGCAAAAAAACTACAAAAGCTTTTAATCTATTTAATAAGGAAACGAAACAACGGAATACCAGATAAAAACCATCAGTAATGTTAAATACTTAAAAAAGAAATGGTGGGCCTGAGAAGACTCGAACTTCTGACCCCACGCTTATCAAGCGTGTGCTCTAACCAACTGAGCTACAGGCCCGTATTTACGGTTTCACATAATGAATATATATCTCGATCAAGTAAAGGATTTTTTTAACTCTTTTACAATCAAAAAATCCCCTTAAGACCCTTACTTAAAGAGGGTGATATTATTGATTTTAAGGTCGAAGTTAGAGCCTGTATCATCTCCATCTACAGATATCCATAAGGCAACCGTCTTTCGAGGCTGCTCAAGAGTATAGGTATAATCAAAAACTCCTGATTGATTCATCAACCAAACATAATGTTCTTTAATATATTTGGATAATGGGTGTGTGCGTTTTTTATTAACTAAAGAAGGAGATAAAACACCATTAAGAAAATATACATGATCAATACCTTGATCTTTTGGTGCTAGTGCAAACATTTGCTTAATCCAGTCTGCAGCCGTAAGCTTTTGATACCACTCCAGTCGTTTTGCACCTAGCAAAACTAAACCTACTCTTAAATTAAAATCATCGAGCCCTTTCTCCCCTTGCTTTTCAGCAGGTGAGATATTGAGTAACTGACTCACAACTCCTTTTATAGAAACTTGCTTCACAAGGAGCGGGTTATCCTTCATAGGATAAATCAAAGGAGAAGCTGAACTTCGTACTTTAATTTGAATATGATCGGATGCAAATGTAACTTCATGAGAAGGAATGGAGCTATACTCTAAAGAATGCCACTGATCAGATTGAAAAGGGACAACAAAAGTTTTTTGTGAAGAAGAGGAATCTTTTGAACTCTGAGTAGAAGAGGCCTTTTCTTTTTCTTCTGGATTCACTTCTTGAGCTTCTGCATCTTTATGAGCCGACGTTTGAGAATCAGGCGACGTTTGAGAAGCACAAGATAAACATATCCACAAAAACAATATAATAATATATTTCATTGACCTTATTCCTCTTTTTGAGAACTTCTTTCAAAAAAACTACCTTTTGGAAAATTCACAATCTTCTAAATAATTCTTACCAATAGCTCTCTTAGAAAGTTTCAGATCGAGTTCCGGAATCTGACAAATCATCCAAGCTGTAAAAGTATTACTATTAGGTCCAGGGAATATAGTGTATTCCGATTTGTAAGGATACCTCTTTGCCAGCTCTTCTATTCTGTCCACAACAGGTTCTGCTTCTTTACCTTCCAACTTAAAGAGAAGTTTTGGTTGATTCCCATACCACAGCCTATCCGGTATATCATACAAAACACTCAAAGCATTCTTTCCTCGGTCTTTATTCCAACCTACTGCCTCGTAGACTTTATAACTAGAAGCTCCAGTTTTTTTTGTAGCAATCCATGTGTGATCCGCAAAACGACCTCTAATTCCCCACAATGCTGCAGCATACACATGCACAATAGCATCTTTTGTTTCTTGAGGAAGTGGAGCAATGTTAGCAGATGCTCTCGAAGCATCTCTCCAATCTTCTGAGGAAGCACAATTCGTGAGCAAAAATATAATTGAAAGATAAAAAATAGAAAATAAAAATTTATTTAGAGTCTTCATACTTCCTTTTTATTATGAATCTTTTGAACAAAAAGGAAAAGATCTTTATTATTAAAAAATAAATTTACATTTGTATAAAGTTTGATAGGAAATGCAAAAAGCATTCTCTCAAAACTGAAAAGCCACCGGTTTCGGTTTGACCTAAAGTTTTCCTTCTTTACAGAAAGAAAACCCTACTCCTTAAAAAGGAGGTGATCCAGCCGCAGGTTCCCCTACGGCTACCTTGTTACGACTTCACCCCAATCATCAACCATACCTTGGACGTCTGCCTCCCGAAGGTTAGCTCAACGGCTTCTGGTACGACCAACTTTCATGGTGTGACGGGCGGTGTGTACAAGGCCCGAGAACGTATTCACCGTGGCATTCTGATCCACGATTACTAGCGATTCCAACTTCATGTAGTCGAGTTGCAGACTACAATCCGAACTGAGACTGACTTTGTGGGATTTGCTCGACCTCTCGGTTTTGCTTCTCTCTGTATCAGCCATTGTAGCACGTGTGTAGCCCTGGATATAAGGGCCATGAGGATTTGACGTCGTCCCCACCTTCCTCCGGCTTACGCCGGCAGTCTGTTTAGAGTGCTCAACTGAATGTTAGCAACTAAACACGAGGGTTGCGCTCGTTGCGGGACTTAACCCAACATCTCACGACACGAGCTGACGACAACCATGCAGCACCTGTCTGAAGGCCTAAAAGGCAATCTTGTTTCCAAGAATCTTCCTCCAGATGTCAAACCCAGGTAAGGTTCTTCGCGTATCGTCGAATTAAACCACATGCTCCACCGCTTGTGCGGGCCCCCGTCAATTTCTTTGAGTTTTAATCTTGCGACCGTACTCCCCAGGCGGGACACTTAACGCGTTAGCTCCGGCACTGATGAGGTCAAATCATCAACGCCAAGTGTCCATCGTTTACGGCGTGGACTACCAGGGTATCTAAGCCTGTTTGCTCCCCACGCTTTCGGGTCTCAGTGTCAGTGTTGGGCCAGATAGACGCCTTCGCCTCTGGTATTCCTCCTGATATCTACGTATTTCACCACTACACCAGGAATTCTACTATCCTCTCCCTAACTCAAGCCTTGTAGTATCAAAAGCACTTCTCGGGTTAAGCCCGAGGCTTTCACTCCTGACTGACAAAGCCACCTACACCCGCTTTACGCCCAATAATTCCGGATAACGCTTGGACCCCTCGTCTTACCGCGGCTGCTGGCACGAAATTAGCCGGTCCTTTCTCTTTAAGTACACTCATTTTTTTGTTCCTTAAAAACAGAGCTTTACAACCCGAAGGCCTTCATCACTCACGCAACGTCGCTGCATCAGGGTTTCCCCCATTGTGCAATATTCCCTACTGCTGCCTTCCGTAGAAGTCTGGGCCGTTCTCAGTCCCAATGTGGCTGATCATCCTCTCAGACCAGCTACCGATCATCGCCTTGGTAGGCCTTTACCCTACCAACAAGCTAATCGGACGCAGGCTCATCTCAAGGCGATAAATCTTTAATCTCTCTATATGGAAATAAAGAGATATTATGCGGTATTAGCTAACCTTTCGATTAGTTATTCCCCACCTCGAGGCAGATTACCTACGCGTTACTCACCCGTGCGCCACTATACTCACCCCCGAAGGGGCTTTCTCGTTCGACTTGCATGTATGAAGCACGCTGCCAGCGTTCATCCTGAGCCAGAATCAAACTCTCCAATAAAAGAAGAACTTTAACTAGCTCTTAAATATAATAAAAAAACAATCACATTGTCTTAAAAAAAGACATATGTGAAAAAAATCAAAACCAATATCTCGGAGCTCCCTAAAGAACTCTTCGACAGGTTCCCGAAACCATTTTTAAGTGACTATTCAGTTTTCAAAGAACGAAAAGACTCGTTATTATACTCTTAATATCCTATTGGTCAACCTCACTTTTAATAGATTTTAGAGATAAAATTTTCATACTACGAAGGGCTTTGAAGGGCTTTTGAACCGTGTGTTTCTGTCATGAGCAGTGTTTTCAGATCGTGCTTCAAATAAAAACAATCTTAGAAAACTCTAGCTTTCCGTCACCTCCCCTTTGACCTCAAAAGACTTTAAATATAGAATAATGCAATCTTATTTCACTTGAGGAGGACTCAAATTATGCGTTTTATTTACTTAATAGTAGCTTTTTTAGCTATAAGCTGCCAAACCATGCACTTGCAAAAATCCAACTTCACTCCTGGGATTGCAAAAAAACTACTGGTAAAAGGGGAAACTACTCAAGCTCAAATTCTAAAAACTTGGGGTTCTCCTAATATTGTCACTCAAAAATCTAATGGTGAAGCAGTATGGACATACTCTAAACAATCTTTTGATTCTAAAAATGAAGCCTCTGCCGGCTCTATCATTATTTTTGGAAGAGGCTCAGCCTCTCATCAAACGACAACTTCATCTTTTGATGCTGTTATTACTTTTGATGCTCAAGACATCGTGAAAGACTTCTCTTTGACTTCCACCCAATTTTAAGGTGCTAGAGCATACGATTAATATGCTTTTTAATAAAAGGATAAATAGGTTGGACTTGCTGAACAAAGTTTTCAAATGAATCTGAAATGATGTCTTCATCTTCATCAAGATTAAAAACTGATTCCACCCAACCATGCACTAAAAATTCCAAAGCTTTTTTTGAAGATACTCCTCGAGTATTCATATAAAAAATCTCCAATGGATTCGGTTGTCCTGTTGTCGATCCATGAGAGGCCTTCACTTGATCTTTTGAGACTTCCAGTTCAGGTTGATTTTTCGCTTGAGCGTAAGGATTTAAAATCAAATTTTTCAGAAGCTGGTGAGAGTCTGTCCCTTGCGCATTGATGATCACTTTAGAGTGAACATGACTTCTAGATTTTCCACCAAGAACACTATAAAATCTTTGCCTACCATAACCTTTCTCACCCTCATGTTGAGTCTCAATACGTTGGCGGACTTGCTGTTTTTCATGAAGCACATTCAAACCTTGAAGAATAGCTAAATGTTCAGAATCTTGACCTCTTACTTTAGTGTATTGAGTGGATGAGTTGAGATTAAAATCAAAAGAAAGCAAGCAGGATTTATGATGAAGATCACATAAAGTCCGCAAAGATGAATCCTGAAGATTAAAAACTAACTTCTGAAGTGTCGCTTGATTCGCAACATGAATATATGTTTCTATCTGAAATTGAGATGAGCAAATATTTTCAAACCAAGAAAGAGAAGAAAATTCTTCTAAAAAAATAAAATTTTTAATGAGAGTTGATTTGAAGTGAGAAGAAGAGTAGTTCACCTGAATATTTTTTTTCTCCCCTTTTTTTAAAACACACACCACACCTATTTGTTTTTTTATCTCTTCTAAAGAAGCATTTTCATCCTCCATGCTTTTTGACCATTGACTCTGAATCCACTTCCCATAATGAGAGTCTAAAGGAGTGTTTTGAAGTAAAAAAATATGCTCATCTTTAAGAAGTTTTATTTGATGGTCACACACTTCAATAACATTTTTTGAGAAAGATAAATCAGAGTTTAGATCCATTGATCATAGCCTTTTTGATCCGCTTCGACAGCCAGTGAGTAATCTCCAGATTTTTTAATTCGCCCATCCACCAGAATATGTACATAATCAGGTTTCAATTCTTCCAACACTCGATGATAGTGAGTAATCAATAGAATAGAGTCATGAGAACTCTTCATCTTTTTCAAAGTTTGAGCAACCATTTTAATGGAGTCGATGTCTAAACCTGAGTCGACCTCGTCGAGTAAACAAAGTGTCGGAGATAAAACGAGCATTTGAAGCATCTCGTTCTTCTTTTTTTCTCCACCTGACAGCCCTGCATTCAAAGAACGATATAAAAACTCTTGTTTCAACTGTAGAGTTTTTAACTTAGGCTCTATAAATTTCAAAAAATTTTCTTCATTCATTTCTTCAGCACCTAAATGCTTACAGATAGAATTAAATGATGCTCTTAAAAAATTTAAGTTGGTCACACCAGGAACTTCCACAGGGTGTTGAAAAGCCATAAAAATTCCTTCTTGAGCCCTCAGTTCTGGAGCTTTATTCATTAAATCTTCATACTCTAGATCATCTTGTCTTCGATAAAAAATACTCCCTTTTGTAATTTCATAGCCGGGATAACCTGTGAGCACTTTAAACAAAGTACTTTTACCTGACCCATTAGGACCCATAATAGAGTGCATTTCACCAGGCAAAATAGTAAGGCTGAGGCCTTTTAAAATAGCAAGGCCACCCGTTTCAACACAAAGGTTTGAAATTTTAATCATCGTTTTAACCTATACTATTTTCTAATTTCATTTCAATGAGTTTAACGGCTTCCACAGAAAATTCTAAAGGAAGTTGCTTGAACACTTCCTTGCAAAAGCCATGGACTAAAGTGGATATAGATTCTTCCTTACTTAAACCTCTAGAATGCAAGTAAAACAATTGCTCTTCACTCATTCGACAAGTTGAAGCTTCATGCTCCACAATGCTTTCTGAATTTTTAACATCAATGGATGGAAAAGTATTTGCATAACTGGAGCTTCCAATCAACATAGAGTCACATTGCGTGTAGTTTCGTGCTCCTTTTGCTTTGGGTAAAATATCGACCAAACCTCGATAGCTATTGACGGCATAGTCTGAAGAAATTCCTTTAGAAATAATAGTGCTCTTTGTGTTTTTTCCAATATGAATCATCTTAGTCCCTGTATCTGCCTGCATATGATCATGCGTGAGAGCTACAGAATAAAAAGCGCCCACAGAGTCATCCCCTTTTAAAATACAACTAGGATATTTCCATGTGATTGCCGAACCGGCCTCCACTTGAGTCCATGAAATTTTAGATCTTTTCCCTTGGCATTTTCCTCTTTTAGTTACAAAATTATAAATTCCACCTATCCCTTTTTGATCTCCAGGATACCAGTTTTGCACTGTGGAGTATTTAATTTCAGCATCATCTAAAGCAATAAGCTCCACCACAGCAGCATGAAGCTGATTAGTATCTCGCATAGGAGCTGTACAACCCTCCAAGTAGTTCACATAAGACTTTTCCTCAGCAATCACTAATGTACGTTCAAACTGACCTGTATTTTCTTGATTGATACGAAAATAAGTAGATAAGTCCAAAGGACATTTGACATTTTTAGGAATATAACAAAAAGAACCATCTGTAAAAACAGCCTGATTCAAACACGCAAAAAAATTATCTCGATAAGGAACAACAGTTCCCATATATTTTCGGACTAAATCACCATGATTTTGAATTGCTTCCGACATAGAACAAAAAATAACACCATGTTTTTCTAAAGTTTTTTGTTGAGTAGTGACTACGGAAACACTGTCAAACACCGCATCCACTGCCACTCCAGATAGTCTTTTTTGTTCATTCAAAGGGATTCCTAGTTTTTCAAAAGTTTTTAATAACTCCGGATCTACCTCTTCTAAAGATGCCAGTTTCTTCTTTTGCACAGGCGCTGAATAATAATGAATTTTCTGATAATCGATAGCAGAATACCTGAGGTGCGCCCAATTGGGCTCTTTCAAGGTCAGCCAATGATGGTAAGCTTTGAGCCGTAGATCCAACATCCATTGAGGCTCTCCTTTTTTTTGAGAAATCTGCTCAATAGTTGATTCGTTTAGCCCTTTAGATAAAGTCTCTGCTTCTATATCTGTAACAAAACCGTACTTATATTGTTCCACAAATTTTTCCTCTAATGTTTTATGAGTGACAAAACTTCAGCCAATCTTAAGCCTCTGGAAGTCTAAACTAACATACAGAGTTCAAATTTTCCAATCAATTATCAATAAATAATAAGTTAAAATATCATTGACTCTCTTTAAGCTTATGAGAATATAGCCTATAACATGAAAATTTTTTTAATGCTCACCTTTATTTTAACCACTTCACTATCCAGTTTTGCATTTGCAGAGCCTATAGCCGTTGTAGCAGATACTCCCCACTCCAATGTGAACATCATCTACTCTATTCTTCATGCTAATCTGTTTGTACAAGCTACTTTTATCATCCTTATTTTTATGTCTGTCCTTTCTTGGGGAATTATTCTGACTAAGAGAAAAACTTTTCGCATGATAGATATTTACAACGCTCCTTTTCAGGATATTTTTCAAAAAGCAAATAATTTACAAAGCATTTACGAAGTAAGCAACAAATACACCAAAAGCTCTTTAGCCACTATTTTTCGAGCAGGTTATAAAGAGATTCATCGCATATCCACATCCAAGTTAGCAGAATCTGAAGCTCAAAATTCCACGGACAACTTATTTACAGGCATTGACAATTTAGATCGCACTTTAAATAAAGCTATCGCCAATGAGATATCCGCCATGGAAGATAAACTTACATTTTTAGCAACAACAGGTTCTGTGAGCCCTTTTATTGGTCTTTTTGGTACAGTATTTGGTATTATGGACGCCTTTCAAAAAATCGGACAAATGGGTTCAGCAAGCCTCGCTGTTGTTGCACCTGGTATTTCAGAAGCTTTGATTGCAACAGGTATTGGTTTATTTGCAGCCATTCCCGCTACTGTTTTCTATAATCATTATTTGAATAAAGTAAGAAAAACAGAACTTTTGTTTAACAACTTCAAAACAGATTTTTTAAATATTGCTAAAAGAAACTTTTTTAAGGATTCCTAATGGGTGTTGAACTTTCAGATCGAAAATCTCAACGTGTATTGTCAGAAATAAATGTCACTCCTTTTGTGGATGTCATGCTTGTTTTGCTTGTCATTTTTATGGTGACAGCTCCTATGATGCAGCAAGGTCTCAGCATTGAACTTCCAGATGCTAAAAATACAGGATTACAAGTTCCTGAAGATCCTTTTATCATCGTCATTAAAAGAGATCGTAAAATTTATCTCGGCACTAAGGTCGTTCCCGTTTCAAAGATTCAAACTAAACTGAAAGCTATTTTTAAAAATAGAAGATCTAAAGCTGTCTATATTCAAGCAGACAAAAACGTGGACTATGGTATCGTAGCTGAAACTTTAGGTGAAGTTCAGTCTGCAGGGCTAAAGCAAGTGAACTTAGTCACTCAATTAAAATAGTAATGATTACTTCTCAGTTATTATTCAAAAAAACCTTTCGCCGGTGGATCCTATATTCCATTACAGGTCACTTTGTTTTATTTCTTCTAATGATTTTTGCATCTCCTAATATTTTTAGTAGGTCCAGATCTACACAGATCAAACAAACTGTGCGAGTAGATATGGTCGGTCTACCAGACATCAAAAGAACTTCAACTCCTAAAAAGAAGAAAGTCCAAAAAAAGAAAAAAGCCTCTCGACCTAAAAAGAAAGCCTCTCGACCTAAAAAGAAAGCCTCTCGACCTAAAAAGAAAGCAACTCCAAAGAAATCTCAAAAGAAAAAATCCACTCCGAAGAAACCAGTAGATACGAGAGCAGCACAAGCAGATGCTATTGAAAAATTAAAACAAGATCAAAGCCTAGAACCTCCAACATATAAGGGAGAAAAAATTTCTAAAGGACAGTCTCAAGATGGAGAGATTAGCACAGTATTGTTGAATGCCTATTTTGATCGAGTCAAAATGCATGTGATTCGATACTGGAATCTTCCGCAGTGGCTTGCGGATAAAGATCTGCGGGCGACGGTGATTATTCAAGTCAACTCTTATGGAGATATCACTCGTATCGAACTGGAAAGAACTTCAGGCAATGAAACTTTCGATCAAGTAGTTATTGATACTATTCGAACAGCTTCTCCTCTCCCAGAACCTCTTCCGGAACTCAATTCGGTACTCAAACAGGGAGTAGGATTTCACTTTCCTGAATAAAACATCATATAAAATTTCATATAGCCAATAAAAAAAATCTATACAAATAGCTTTTTTTTTTCAAAACAAAATTTCATAAAAAATCATGCGCCCGAGAGGATTTGAACCCTGGAGATAAGCGAAGGCATTCGCCGCAGCTTATCGAGTCATCCTGTAGCAACTTCATGTCACTGCTCTTTTTATCTCACATAGCCAATAAAAAAAAGCTATACAAATAGCTTTTTTTCAAAACAAAATTTCATAAAAATCACGCGCCCGAGAGGATTTGAACCCCTAACCCTCAGATCCGAAGTCTGATGCTCTATCCAGTTGAGCTACGAGCGCATATTTCCTCATATAACTATAAGATAAAGAAGATAGCAACTTTTGTCTGAATAAGATTAACGCTTCAAAAACTCTACAAATCAACAACAAATTGACTTTCCATCTCTTTCTCATTTAAAACAATTTTCTTAACCTCTAAAGATGGATGATCAAATGAAAAAATATTGGCTTATGAAATCTGAACCTTCCAACTATTCCATAAAAGATTTGCAAAAAGATAAAAAAGCTTTGTGGGATGGAGTGAGAAATTATCAAGCACGAAACTTTATGATGAATGACATGAATGTGGGTGACGAAGTTTTATTCTATCATTCTTTAGGAAATCCACCTGGAATAACAGGCTTAGCTGCTATTTCAAAAAGAGCTCAACCTGACCTCACAGCCTTAGATAAGAAATCTAAATACTATGATGCTAAGTCCACTTTAGAAAATCCTCGTTGGTATTGTGTGGAAGTGATTTTTAAAAAAATATTTAAGAAGTTCATCACTTTAGAGCAACTGAAAAAAGAGAAAGTGCTGAAAAACATGCTTGTTTTAAAAAAAGGTCAAAGGCTTTCTATTATGCCTGTTCAAAAAAAAGAATTTGAGCATATTCTTAAGCTGTCTTAAAATAAAAAAGGCTAGACTTGTGATTGAAATTCATAAAATACTTGTCATTTTTAAAATGATTATATGAAATAATTAAAGCTTAAACACTCCTACTATAGGTCAAAAAATTATCTATGGAATTTGAAAAAGAAAACAGTGAATTAAACTGGATTATCGCTGCAGGTATTGTGGGAGCAGATATTGGAACATCTGTTTTTTACGGTACGGGAATCTTATTTCCTATTGTGGGTTACTTTGCTCCACTTTTTATCCTCATCGCATGCCTTGCAATGTGGATCTTCAAAAGAACTTATGAAGAAGGTCTTGCAATGAGCCCTTATAATGGTGGCGCTTATTCGATGATTCTTAGAAGCCTTGGCCGTAGAATGGCTGTTGTCGCAGGAGCTTTAACTGTAGTCTCTTATCTTGCGACTGCAGCCGTTAGTTCTTTATCTGGAAGCTATTATTTTTCTTCTCTTTTCTCAGGAGGGCTTCACGTCCATCAGGTGGTTTATATTTCATTTATCCCATTGATTTTATTTGGTGTCCTCAACATCAAAGGGATCAAAGAACCTGCAAAAATTGTTACAGTAATTGCCATCACTCATTTTTCATTACTCATGATTATTTCTACTTGGAGTCTTATTTACCTTGTATTTCATTGGAACGATGTTGATTTTTCAAAATTTTTCAATTTCTTCAATTATCCTAAAGAAATTACAATTGCCACCTTAGCTTATGGATTTGCAGCTTCATTTTTAGGTATTACAGGTTTTGAGTCTGCAGCACAAATCGTAGAAACCTTAGAAAGGCCAACTATGCTCACAGTCAGAAAACTTTACCGAGCTGTTATTATTTTAGTCTCTGCCACTGCACCTGTTATTTCCATTTTTTGTTTGATTATTCTCACTCCTGAGGAAGTGAGCAGCAATCTCAATCACCTTCTTTCTGGTTTAAGTAAAAAAATAGGAGGCTCTTTTCTCCTTTTCCTTATAGTGGTTGATGCCACTTTGACCTTATTTGCAGCTACTAACACTGCCTATGTGGGTTTTATTGGTTTAGCAACGACAATGGCCAAGCATGGAAATCTTCCTCAAATTTTCCTTAAAAGAATAAATCATATCGTTCCTAAATTTGAAGGCTACCCTGTCATTGTTTTTTCTATGATGCTTATTGTGATGATGATGTCTTCTTTTGTCGCGGGGGCAGTGGAGATCACAGCGAAAGTGTATGAGATTGCCTTCTTAGGAGTTATGGTCAGTTTTGCTGTGGGAGTTATATTACTTAGAAACAGAAATTTAAGTAAAAAAACCCCTTTGGAATACATTTCGAAAACATATCTTCAAGTGAGCCAATATAAAATACCTCTTCCTCCTCTTATTACGGCGATCATTTTAAGTTTTTCTGTTTATACACTGGTGATACATTCTTCTTCGGCCCCCCTTCTCATGTTCACCTTTTTATTTGGTAGTACATTATTGATGATGGCGTATTATAGATGGGGTATGCTGGAACAACGATTAGAATCCCACATAGATTTACGACTGGGACTCGGTAAATTTAAATCTTTGAATGAAATCCCAGAAAACTGCTGCAAGAAATTTATTTTATGTGTAGGTAATCATCGCATTCGACGCTTGATTAATCAAACCATTGAATACATTTTAAAAAATCATAAGGAGCCTTTTGAGTTGATTCTTTTTTATGCGGAGGAGGAAGAGGAATCTTCTAGGTACATTCATTTTTATGAACTCCTACAAAGAGTTGTTTCACAACAAATTTCTCCCCTTCATGTCGATAAGGATATTATTTTAACCGTGAAAATCCTGCCGGAGAATCTCATTGAGGGGCTTAAGTCGTTAAAAAAGACTACAGAGTTTGAGTTTGTTTACTTTGGTGTAGGTAAAGATACAGACCACTCTTATGAAATTAGAGATGAGGTAGCCAAAGAATTAGAAATTCAAGTGGTGAGTATTTATTAGTGAACGAATTGAAAATCTTTTTGGACTTTTTACTTGTTCCAATTTCAACTTCATTAATTTTTGATTCAGTGTTGGACTTTACTTAAAAAACTATGATAGTATTTTTAAATCAGGGAGGTATTTCACCATGGCTAAAATAGAAATTTACACAAAAACCACTTGCCCCGCTTGTGACTTGGCAAAAAAAATCCTTAAGGAAAAAGGTGCATCATTTCAAGAATTTTGCATGGACGATAAACTAGAAGAGCTGAATGAACTCAAAGCTCGTACAGGTTTACAAACTGTTCCTCAAATTTTTATTAATGATGAAATGATTGGCGGATGTTCGGATCTTATGAAGCTGGACCAAGAGAAAAAACTTGATCCGATACTCCAAGTACAAATGGATTAGGTCGAGCTTGCCAAAAATTAAAAAAAAAATTGGAATATTAGGAGGAGGTCAACTTGCTCGCATGATGGTTCTCAAAGCTCATGAGTTAGGTTTAGAGCCTCATGTCCTCAGCTCTAACTCAGATGACCCTTCTGCACAAGTGACGTCCTTTTGGACAAAAGGAAACTTAAATTCCACAACCTCTCTTGTTCAGTTTTTAAAAAAAACAGATGTTGTGACTTTTGAAAATGAATTTGTAAACACATCCGCTTTACAGCAAGCCATGAAGCGATCTAAAACACCTGTTCGCCCTCATCCTCAAATTATAGACACTTTACAAGATCGACTCTCACAAAAAAAACTTCTCAAAAAACACAATATTCCAACATCCACTTTCTACTCTGTCAGCAGCTATAAAGAAGCCCTAACAGCTTTGAATCAATTGAATAATAAAATGGTTTTAAAACAAAGACGTCTTGGCTACGATGGATATGGAACTTTCGTAGTAAAAAATATTTCAGATTTAAAAAAAATAAAATCCAAATTAAAAAAAGGTTTTATTGCAGAAGAATTTATTCCTTTTCAAAAAGAATTAGCACTTCTATTTGCATCTCAATATAAAAAAAAGATCGTTCATCTTCCTTTAGTAGAAACTTTTCAAAAAAACTTTAGATGCTACTGGGTTAAAGGTCCTGTCACACATTCTCAGATAAAAAACTTAATCATTCGGATTAAAAAATTTTTAAAAGCTATAAAATATGATGGGGTTATTGCTTTTGAACTTTTTCAAACTCAAAAGGGTTTACTCGTGAATGAAGTTGCACCACGAGTCCATAACTCAGGTCACTATTCCTTGAACGTTTTATCTAAGGATCAATTTTCTCTTCATATAGAAGCTATTTTGAATCGCCCCTTAATCACACCTAAAATACTATATAAGGGATTTGCTATGCTCAATTTAATTGGACAAGTAGAGAAATCTACAGATTGGCAAAAAATTAATGATGTTTTTCTGCATGATTACAGAAAAAAAGAACTGAGATCCACCAGAAAAATGGGGCATTTGAACGCTGGAGGAGCTTCTGGAAATGATGCTCTAAAAAAACTGTTTAAAGCACAAAAATTTTTTTCTACAAAGCTTAAATAATATGTTAGGAATAAGTTATGTCTAAAAAAAAGCCGATTGTGTCTATTATTATGGGTAGCGATTCAGACTGGTCCGTGATGCAAAAAGCTGTTGAAGTGCTTGAGCAGTTCGACGTTCCTTATGAATCCAAGGTGATTTCTGCTCACCGCACACCACAAGCTATGCAAAAATATGCTTTGCAAACACAAAACAAGGGTATCCAAGTGATCATTGCAGGTGCTGGAGGTTCTGCACATCTACCTGGTATGGTGGCTTCTCTCACCACTTTGCCTGTTATTGGAGTTCCTATTTGTAGTGCAAAATTAAAAGGTTTAGACTCTTTATTATCTATCGTTCAGATGCCAAATGGAATACCAGTAGCTACTGTTGCCATAGATAATGCTCATAATGCCGCACTTCTGACCATAAGAATACTCAGCCTATCCCAAGCGAATCTCACAAAAAAACTAAAGCAACACATGAAAAAACAACAAAGTAAAGTAGAGCAAGCCAACGAGAACGTAAAACTTTTTCAAGCACAAATTAAAAAACAATGGAATTAAGCCTCCCTATATCCATTGAGCGAGATATAATTAACATTATGAAATACAGTTTGTTTATTGTTATTTTTTTTATTTTTGGCTGCACTTTCTTAAATAGAAAACTTTCATCACTACAACCTCAAACAACTTCCTCAACTCGAACTAAAAACTCTCAGATCCATGCTTGTATTCATGATGACTTCAATTTGAGATGTGTGGAGTATGTGAGAAATTATGACGGAGATACTATCACTTTTAACATTCCAGATATCCACCCTCTCATAGGAGAAAATATAAACATTAGGGTCAACGGTGTAGATACTCCAGAGATCCAAGGAAACACAGACTGTGAAAAAGAAAAAGCTCTTCAAGCCCAAAAATTAATTGAGGATTTATTAAAGTCTGCAAAAAGAATTGATCTGCTCAATATTCAAAGGGGAAAATATTTTAGAATCGTTGCAGATGTTTATGTTGATAATATTAATCTATCTAATTATTTGATTAAGAAGGGTTTCTCCTATCCTTATGACGGAGGCACAAAACAAAAACCCAACTGGTGCTTCCCTATAAATACAAATGGTTCAAAATAATTATCTAAGATCATATTTTTCAGCTCCAAGTTGAGTTAATTTTAGTTCTAAGCTGCCTAAAAATTAGAAAACTAAAGTGATAAAAAAAACAAGTTTCACCTTTTTAAGTATGTACTCTAACCAACTGATCTATAGGTTTTTAAATATAATTTAATTTTTTATTGAGAAGCTATTTGATCGAGATTATCAGGGACACACATCACATTAAAATCCTCACAAAAGTCATCTACTACCTTAATATTTAAATTGTATTTGGCTTCCGTTTTCTTAGGGCCACAATGCACAATAGCATGGCTTTCTACACAATGTTCACTCTCTTTCTTACGAACTCTCTGTAGTAATTGCACATAATAAGAACAATCATCCGGACAAAAATGATTCATCGTAATGTTGTGAAGAAAAAAATCTCCAGATATTTTCTCAAATGTATTCCAAGAAGAACAAATATTTTTCTTTTCTGAACTCTGATTATTATTTTTATCCCATTCCGAACATAGAGGAGGCATTTGTTTCTTACATTTGTCACTATTATCACCATCACAGTATAAACTCAGCCTCTCGTCTAAAGAATTTTTTGAATTTTCGCAAATAATTATTATATCTCTCTTCCCTTCCTCATTTTTTTTTAGATCTTCTCGTAGCTCAAAATAACGAGGCTTTTTTCCCTCCACTGTTAAGTAATCTCCAAAAACCTCCGATATATCTCTCTTGACACCTAAAGTCTCTGAAGTGCTCTTTAACTGCCCTTCCTCTAATAATATTTCCAATTCTCCAAAGTTCTTTTCAGCAGTAGGTTTCTTCACGATAGTACTATGACCTACACAAGAATCTTTCTTAACCTCCGCTGGGTAAGTTGTAATATTAAGAGTAAAATCCGTGTGAACCACTTCATAAAAATCTTTATAAGTTTTATGAATCTTTTTTTTCAAAGGATTAAGAGCTACATAAAGACCTACATCCTTCCGCAGTCTAACCACATCGTTGCTTGCGATTGTCTGAAAAACATTTTTACCAGCAATAACTTGAGCCATTCTTTCATCTGCCATTGCCTCCCGCAAATTTGGAAAAGGACAAATAAGATTCTCCATTTGCTCTAAGAGATTGTTTCTGTAATCCTCTTCACACAAATCCACATTATTATTATCTATTGAGACAAAGGTACAAGGTTCGGACTGTACGTATGCCGATAAGAACATAATAAGAATAATGAACAAAAACTGAAAATAAGAGGAAACCCTACAATAACACACCGTAAAAACACTCCACCAATCGAAAAACAAATGTTCTCGTAAAATTATCATTTCTATACTTTACTGTCGTCAATAAACCATTAGAAATGAACCTTATTTTATTTGATATTATTTTTATGAGTGTTTATAATGACTTACAGTGTCTCAATCTAGGATAAAGGGTAGTTTAGTTAGTCACCTAGCAATTTATTAATCGACGTTTTTTACTAAAATTAATAGCTAAAAGACCGAAAAGGAAAATATAGGTATAAAATGTTACATAAGAAGGTGAGATTATGAATAAACTTTTTATTTTTTCTAAAAATCTAAATATTTTATTGATTGGATTATCTTTATTTTTCCACTGCCTTGTTTATGCCTCCGAAGAATCTATTGCTCTGGCATGGCAAGTATCTCACTACAGAAATAAAGATATAATTTCTGTTATCTTAAAACAAAATACCGTGCAGTTAGCTGTCAACACTTCAAACTTTCAAAAGGAGAGGTAAAAAGTCCGCTTAGGACTCTTTCAATCTGAAATTACTCCTCAATTAAAGTTATTCAAAGAACAAGTGCTAAAGATTCACAGTCGCTTTCAAAAAACAGTCCCCTTGTCTTCAATGATGAAAATAGACAAGCGGTTTCAGTCTAAGCCAGACCCCCATTCCCCTGTCATCCACATCAACAAAGAAAAAATACATCCAGACCATTCAGATTTTAAAGCCCTAGAAAAGCTTATATATGAAATATGGGAAAACAAATGGCAATGTGTCAACTGCGCTTTTTATACAAGAGATAACAGCTTTATTCAACGTACTTTATATAAACCTGCCCCTGCTCCGAAACAAGATCCATCAAGGGATATATCTCCTCAATGGATAAGGATACAGAAAAGATTTTCTCAAAAACAATTCCAGTGCATATCTGAAGGAAAAGTGGACATAGAGTGTATAGATCCTGAATTTGGAATTTTTAAAATATAAAACGAAGAGTGTCTAAATGTACAAATATCTATCTATATTACTGTTGATATTTATTACTGCTAAAGCCTCATTTTCCATAGCAGAAGAACAAAAAATATACATTCCTATAACCTCCGAGAGACCCTACGCTACTTTGAAAACAAAAGGTGATCTCCTAGATGTATCTGATATTATTGAACGAATAAGAGAACTTCCTCAGAAATATCCTTATGAAGAGAATCTGGAAAAATTACAAAAAATAAAGCAAAACCTTCAACAAGATATTGCAAATTTATGTAAAAATTCCCCTGAATGCATTGAAGACGCAACAACACGTATACTTGAAGCATCTCAACAAACTTATCAAGAAATGGAAGAAATGACATTATTTCCAAAAGGCTATTATCCAGTCGATGCACCAATTGGTTACCAAGAAATGCAAGAGGCACTAGACTGCAACCACTGTTCAAAGAATACGTTTAGAAATCGTATATGGTATGGTTCAGACCAAGTTCATTCTGAGGTTTTTAATAAAATCAAAAATAAAGACGTAAACTGCATTGCACAAATCTTAAATAGAATAGTTAATAAAATAGAAACACAAAGGATACCTCAGGAATGTCTCAATAAGGAAAGTAGAAACAATTTTGTTTGTCAAACTATTGATGAAGATATACGTATCCGCCAAAATCGTATTGAAAATTTAACAGCTCTTTTTGTTAGTCCACAAGATACATTTAATATAGAAGGTGGTATATGCCTAACTCAAAATTTCACAACGAATACCGGAATAAGTGATATAAAAGACTTTCTAAATAAAGTGCAAGAATTGGAAATATGTCAATCTTTAGAACCTGGATCAGAAAAAAAGATTTTTCCTTATGGATACCTTGTTACACCATTCCACTCAGTCCAGAGAAAACTAAACGGATCTTATGTTATTAATTTAAACATGCATTTTGTTGCAGGAAAAAATTATGATGGAAGTATCCCTCAAGACCAAATCCCTGAACATTATATGACAAAAGTAAAAAAATGTATGAATAAAGCCAATCCAAAACTAATAGGTCCCAACGGAGAAAAATTGAATATCATTATTTCATCTCCAAAAGACACTTGTGAAAAAAAGAAATCAGAAAAAATTGAAATTCAGTCAAGACATCATCGCTCTAATACATTCCAATATTCCTCAAATATCGACTGTCCCTCGATACTTCATGAGATGTTGCACTTATTTGGGCTTGAGGATGAATATGAAGAAAGGAGTTATTCTCAAAAAGAAAATCTAAAGGCGATATCTGATAACTATGGACAATATTCCCATTCAGTCTATGATTGTAGATTTACTAGTGAAGATAGTATTATGAGCAATCATTGGAAGAGATGGAATAGTACTTTTAATAAAGAAAAAAATATCTCTCTTTTAAGTCCTCGTCATTTTAATTTTATTTTATATGGAAAATGTCAGGAGAAAAATCAGTTTTTTTATGAATGTATTGAGCAAGCTGGGCAACATTCTATTGACCACCCATCTTGTTTAGAAAAAAAAGAACAATGTGAAGATCGCTATAGTTGAAGTATTTATACTGATCAATGGCTGTTAGGCGAATAACAATGACTAGTTTTGCTGGAAGCTTTTAACAAAGTTCTCTTCTTAATTTTTTAAGAATGAATCCTTCTATAAAGAAGAAGGTGTCGAATCTGGATCCTTCATTGGAGACTCTAATGACCCATCCTGTTTCACATCTTGATAGGAAATTGCAGTGAAATTGAAACATATTTGATGAAGTAACTTTAAATATTTTTTCAAATTATAACTATTTTAATCCAAAATATTATTTAAAACTACTCTTGCAGCTTTATGAGTCTATGTAATTATTACACTGTACTAAATTGACTTGATTATATTCGTTATTTAATAGATAAAAAAATCACTCAATAATATTTATTTAACTGGAAGGGTTAGTTATGAAAATTTATGTTATCGGAATAATATTATGTTTTACTACTTATGCAGGAGCAAAAGAACTTGAAAATCAATTTTTCGATTTAGTTCAAAAAGGAAATGCTCGGAAAATTGATACTTTTCTTAAAGCAACAGATCTTTCGACAGTAAGAGATTTATTAAATACCAAATATGACAAGGGTCAAACAGCCTTACATATAGCAGCTCAAAGAGGTAATTCACGTATGGCAAACGTTCTCTTCCAACATGGAGCAGTTCTGAATAAACCAGATAATGAAGGTCAAACACCTTTACATCTTGCAATTGAAGCACGTCATTCACTCGTAACAAAAACTCTCTTCAACAAAACAAGGCTAGACAGCCAAAATAACAAGGGTCAAACACCTTTACACCTGTTAGCTCAAGCAAGCAGTTCACGTGAATTACAAAATCTCTTCAAAAAAATCGAAGTAGAAGATTTAGTAGAAGTTTTAAAAATCAAAGATAACGAAGGTAACACTCCTTTACATCGTGCAGTTCAAGTAAGAAATTTCTTCTCAGGTATAGCAATCCATCTTGCTAAAAATGGAGCAGATCTGAATAGCCAAAATAACAAGGGCCAAACACCTTTACACCTACTTTCACTCGTAGCCCACCAATACAAGGGTCATTCATTTCTGGCAGAAATTTTCTTCAAATACAAACCAGATCTGGATAGAAAAAATAACAAGGGTGAAACAGTTCTACACTTGGAAGCTACAAAAGGTCGTTCATATATGATAAGACTTTTCGACAGAGAAGGAGTAAATCTAAATGAACAAGATAATAAAGGTCAAACACCTTTACACCATGCAGCTGAACAAGGTCATCAAAATACAATAACCACTCTTCTCGAACTCGGAGCAGATCCGAGCATCCCAGATAACCAGGATCGAAAACCTTCATTTATGGCAATTTCAAGTAGTTTTCCATATGCAGGGAAAATTCTTCAAGAAGCAGAAAGGCGAAAATGCGAACAATCTGTAGCTAGCTTGTAGGTTTTTTTGAGTACGCTCATCGGTGTAAAGTCCTTAAGAAATCTATGTAATTATTACAAGGAGATTAGGAATATATTTTTTTCGTAATTATTATGGTATTCATAATGTATGAAAAATTTAATTTGTCTTTTGTTGTTTTTGACTTCCTTTCATCTTTATGCAGATGACTCCAAGATTCTTTTAGATCCTTTGAAAGGGAAAAAAAAGTTAGTGGGAGGGGAAATCGTGGAAGTGAATTCCTCGGAAACTTTTCTATTACAAGAATATACAAAAGAATGCTCTATTGAGAAAGTATTAACAGGTTATTCTAAAAACTGTTCGATAGAGATAAGAGGAGATAACTCTGATCCTCGGAACAATGCTTTAGAAATGTTGAGCACACAGTCTCCCTATATCAAAGACTGTTTTATAGAATTACACTCAAATGGAAGATATTCAGAGTTTTGTATCGATCCTAAAGAAGAGTCTCCAGAAGATTTTTCTTCGCAAGAAGAAACTAGCTCAGTTGATAAAACTAATCACCAAGAAGAATTAATCTTTCCACAATGGCTGGAGAAAACTCAAAGTGGAGTTGGACGAGTTATTGTGCAATTTAGAGAAGATGTTGATACAAGAAGCGAAGGTATCGGATCTGGATTCTTCATTAAAGACTCTAATAAACAACCAATATTTGTTACTAATTATCATATTTTTGGAAGCATTCTATGGCTTTTAATTCAAATGAATATTCCTGATCAAGATTGGTTTAAGAAGACATCTAATACTCCTTTTTATGTTGAGCAAGGAGATCAAAAGTTTCTTATCACAGGTGTTAGAGATTTGTCTCTTTTGATGGATCTAGCTGTTTTGGAGGTGGAAAATTATACAGGGTCTACTTTAAGTTTAGCGGATGATTACTTGAATGAAGTTCCAAATTATATTTTAGGTTACCCTACAAAATGGGGTTTACAAAAAATAAAAGCTACAAACGCATTTTCAATAAATTCCTTATACACTTCTTTTATGGTTTCTCATAATATGACTTCTTGTAAGACTTTAATTGGAATCAGCGGAAGCCCTGCTTTAAATCAGGATGGGAAAATTATTGGAATTACCTCCTCTATCCATCCTTCATCAGAGTGTAGGCACTTGAATGTAATTCCTATCAATAATGGTTTCGAGAATTTTATGTCTTCCTTGAAAACAAGTAAAGAGAGTATAGCTAGCTTGATTAAAGAGCAAGAATCATTGTTTTACTATCAATTATTATCTGATGAAGAAAATAAAAAAGATTTGATGATGAGAGCTATATTTTACTTAGATAATGATATGATTTTATCCAATTTTTTAAACCCTGTAAACAAAGATGATTTGCTCGATACTTACCACAAATTGTCCAGTTCAAATCCAGAACTAAATGAGGTAGATAAAAATATTTTGAAGTTTTTAGTTCAAAAGAATATTACAAATATTCAAAGACTTGATATACGTATACGTGAAGCGGCTCAAGCAGGTAATTTAGAAGCACAATTTGTTGTGGGTCATCAGTTTTATTTGACACGGCAATTTAAAGAAGCTCATCAACTGTTTCAAGGACTTGCTCAATTAAGGAATCCTTTGTATTTATATTTATTAAGTAATCTATATTACAGAAAAGAAAATAACCTTATTCAGGCTTGTAAGTTACTGACATACGCAAAAGAGCCTGTAGCAGCTCTTGAAGATTTATATCAAGAACGTGAATGCGATAGTGTACTGAATAGAGTTTAATACTTAAGATCTTAGGTATTAAGCAACCCTCACGAAAGCATATATACTGAAGATAAGAAACGAAATTCTTAATCAAAATCAGTAAAAACTTTATCGTTCCATTTGGGATTTTTTTTTAATTTTAGTTATGATCAGTTGTGACAAAAACAGATCAACTTCTATCAGTGATAAAATTCAAAAAAGTATATAGGCTGTTGATTCTATAAGTTTTACCTACGGGAAATTGTAGTACAATCAAAACCATAAAAGTCTTATTTGATCTTATAGAAAAATTCTAAAGTATATACAAATATTCAGTTTTTTATTAAAAAATCTGTTTATCTTGGAAGAGACCAATTGAATTATCAGCCATCTCAAAAATATGAATGTGCAAAAGGTGTACAGTCTTCTTCTTATTACCTATCTTTTGGAAAGGGGCTTTTTATGCAGATATTAAAAGATTTATTTTTTAATATAGAAAAAACAAAGGCGAAGTTTCCTTCGCCTAAGACTGGTGCGAATACTCGCTTGTTATTGAGAGTACCACAATTTCCTATATGATTGTTGATCATTAGAACATAGTTTATCAATATGATCAAATGTTTTTTTGATTATTTACTGTATAATTTTTTTTCATACTCTATTTTTATGTTTCATTATGAAATAGATTTTATTTTTTTATTAAAAAAGTAAAATTATTCCTAATGTTTTTAATATTTTATCCGAAACTACTTTCAAAGTGACTGTATATTTATAAAGGAGTTTTTTTTATGTCAGGTGATAAAATTTTAAAACTGAAAGATCTAAATCAAGATTTAAAACAACCCCCAAATAACTTAAGACTTGCTTTAGACATAGGAACTAATTCTATAGGGTGGGCTTTATATAATTTAGATAAAAACAACAGTCCTAAAGAGATTACAGAAGCAGGGGTGAGGATTTTTCCCTCTGGTAGAAATTCCAAAGATTATACAACTTTAAATGCCACTCGCAGGCAGGCAAGGCTGCAAAGAAGACAAAGAGATCGTTATTTACAGAGAAGAGCTTATCTTCTTCATTTGTTGAAAAAATATGGATTATTCCCGGAGGATCAATGTTCTTTAAAAGAGTTACAAAATTTAAACCCATATGAAATAAGAACCAAGGGGCTGGATGAAAAGTTGAATATTTATCATTTTGGAAGAGCTTTATTTCACTTAAATCAAAGAAGAGGTTTTAAAAGTAATAGGAAATCAGGAAGTGGAAAAGAGGATGGGATTATTGCTAAATCTGTAGAAAATTCAGAAGAGCAACTAGAAAAATGTGGAGCTAGAACATATGGTGAATTTTTATGGAAACGTTTTCAAAAGATGGAAGAAAGTAGAAAACACCCAGGATCTCAACAAGAACACTGGATATTAGCTAGAAAGCCAATAGGTGCTGGAGCTAAGGAGAATTATGTTGTTTATGCTCAAAGGTCTATGATTGAAAATGAATTTAATAAACTCTGGGACTCTCAGTCTCAATATTACGATAAGTTGAAAGATCAAAAGTTGAAAGCTTTATTTCATAAGGCTATTTTTCATCAAAGGCAATTAAAGAAGTCTATTGTCGGAAAATGTTATTTTCTCCCTAGTGAGAAACGAATTAGTAGAGCATTGCCTTCTTTTCAAAAATTTAGGATTTTAAAAGAATTAAATAATTTATCTTATATAAATATGATGGGTGAAAGTGTGTTATTGAAGGATATGGATAAAGGTATTGAGTTTAGAAATTATGTTATTGAAAAGCTATTTCAAAAGAAAAATAAAGTTACATTTTCTTCTTTAGAAAAAGAATTTAAAAATTTTTTCTCTGATGTAGAAGACTTTTCTCGTTTTAACTTAGATATTAACGATAGGAATTATTTAGAGGGAGAGCAAACTAGTATAGTTTTGACAAACCTTATACCTGATTGGCAAAGTTGGTCTTTAGATATTCAGGATCAATTTATCGAGTTATTGGAGGGTGAAAGCCAAGAAGATATCTTTATAAAAAAGGATGAGGAAGTCTTAAAAGATTTACAAAAGTTTAGTAGAGAAAATAATTTAAATATTTCTGATCAAATTTTGGATAACGTTTTGGAAAACATGAACGATCTTCCACAAGATCATGGGAAATACAGTAGAAAAGTTATTCACAAAATTATACCTTTTCTTGAAAAGGGAGAATTGGAAATTGAAGCTATTAAGTTAGCAGGCTGGCATCATTCAGATAGGAGACATAAAGGTGAGTTGTTAGACAAGCTACCTCTTTATCAGCAAGTTTTAGGAGACCATTGTGTGGAGATGAAATTGTCTGAAACAGCAGAGAGTAAACATAATAAATTTGAGTCCTTCAGAATTCCAAATCCTACAGTCCATATTGCTTTTAATCAATTAAGGCTATTGGTAAATGATATCCTTCGTGTCTATGGAAAACCGATGGAGGTGGTGATAGAGACAGCTAGAGATTTACCAATGGGCTCAGAAACTAAAAAAAAATCAGATAAGAAAATAAATGATAATAAAAAAAGAAATGAAGATGCGAAAAAATTTATTGATGAGTTTGGAGGAATTAACAATAAAACGAATCGTGTCAGATATAAGCTTTGGAAAGAGCAAAACAATACCTGTGTTTACTCTGGTAAAAAGATTCCAGAAACTAAACTTCTTAGTCCAGAGCTGGAAGTTGATCACATATTGCCCTACTCTAAGACTTTAGATGACGGCTTTATGAATAAAGTGTTGGTTTATAAAGTTTTTAATCAACAAAAAGGGAACCAAACTCCTTATGAAGCCTTTTCATCTGATAAAGTGCGATGGGCAGGAATTCTTCAGAGAGTTAATGAGTTATCTGAGCAAAAACGATGGAAATTTAACAAGGATGCTATGAAGAAATTTGAAGAAAATGGAAACTTTTTAGAAAGGCAGTTGAATGATACTCGTTATATATCTAAATATGCTATTCAGTATTTAGGAAGAGTTTGTAAAGATGTGTGGAGTGTTAAAGGACAGACTACATTTCTTTTAAGATCTTTGTTACAGTATGATAAAAAAAATAGGAACGATCATAGACATCATGCAAAAGATGCTCTTGTGATAGGTTTAGTTGATCGTTCTTTAGTTCAACAGATTAGTAATATTGCGAAGGGAATAGAAGGAAAGAGTAAAGAGAGGCTGGAGAATATTGGTAGAGTGATAACACAAGATGTGATTCCTTGGCCTTCTTTTAAAGAAGATGCTAAGAGAGTAATAGATCAAATTATTGTATCTCACAGAAGGAGAACTAAAAAAGCAGGTCAACTCCACAATGATACAGCTTACGGGGTATTAGGTAGTGTTAATACTTTTTCCAAGCCAATTAATGTGATCCATTATGTTGAAATTTTGACTTTAAACGGAGCAGATAAAAAGAAAATAGAAAGTCGAATCATTAGTGAAAAGGTGAAACAAGATTTTTTAAAAGAATTAAAAGTCAATAATACCCTCTCTAAAGAATTTTTAATTAATTATCACCAAAAAACAGGTATTCGCAGGGTTCGCTTAAATAGAAAGGAACGAGTGATACCTATTGAAAATAAATTTGGAAAAATTTACAAATTTTTTCAGGAGGATGGAAATTATGCAATTCAACTGTTTAAAAACTCAAGCGGAAAATGGGATGCACAAGTTATAAGTATATTTTCTGCTAATCAAAAGACTTTTAAGCCTATTCCAGACAAAGCAAGATTGATGAAAGGGGATATGTTATTTTTTGCTGGTCGATTCTGGAGGCTTGTTAAATTTACACAAAATAAAAATCTAACATTTTCAGAGCATTTTGAAGCGAATGTAGATGCAAGAAACAGAAGTAGATCAGATCAATATAAGTACACACAAAAGAGTCCATCTTCTCTACAAAAATGTAATCCTAAACGAGTTAATATTAGCCCTTGTGGTTTGGTTCAATTGACTGATTTTATTGTTGGTAAAGAAGAATCTAAAAGACATAGTGCTTAGGTTGAGTTTGTGAGTAGTAGTTTTGGACAGTTTATTGAAATCTCGAGACCTAATATTCGTCTAAGTTTATATAGAGGGTTTTTAGAGATCAAAGAAAAACAGAATTTATTATCTCGTGTTTCTCTTGATGATATTTTAGGTATTGTTATTACAGGTTATGGTTGTATTTATTCTTCTAATATTTTAGTGGAATTATCAGATCGTGGGATTCCAGTTTCTATATGTGGATCCAATTTTTCACCAAGAGCTATTCTTTTGCCGTTAGTTGGAAATTGTAAACAAAATATAAGGATTCAATCTCAGGTTAATATGAGTCAATCTTTACAAAAAAGATTGTGGAAAGAAGTGGTAAAGTTAAAGTTAAAAAATCAATCTTTAGTATTGAAGGAGTTAGGTTTGCCTTATAAAAAATTATTCAATATGTCCAATTTAGTTCAACCTGGAGATTTGAATAATTTAGAAGCTCAAGGTGCTAGGGTCTATTGGATGAGATTATTTTCCAACAAATTTAAAAGAGATCAAAATGGAGATGGCATTAATGCGATGTTAAATTATGCTTATGCTATTATACGGTCTTGTGTTGCAAGAGGTGTTATTGTGTCAGGGCTTCATCCTAGTATAGGTATTCATCATAGAAATATGTATAATCCTATGTGTTTGGTAGATGACTTAATAGAGCCTTTTAGACCTATCGCAGATTATGTTGTAAGACAGTTATACTCACAAGCATATCGTGATGTGAATAAGGAAGTGAAGCAGGTACTGTCAGGTCTTGTGATTGTGGATGTTGAAGGATGCTCTGGAATAAGTCCACTGTTTCAAGTTATTTCTCGAATGTCCACCGCCTTGGCGTTAGTATTGTGTAAGGAAAAGAAAAAATGGGATATTAATCTAAAGATAAATTGGCAAAATTTTAATTTAAGTTTTTTATATTCTAAGAAAATAAAAACTTCGGCATGAGTTATTTAGGTCATTATAGAGTTATGTGGTTATTTACTTTTTTTGATTTACCGGTAACAACAAAAAAAGAGAGAAAAATGGCATCTAAATTTAGGTATCGTTTATTGGATCTTGGTTTTCAGATGGTTCAATATTCTGTTTATTCTAAGGTATGCCCTAGTAAAGAAAAGGTGGAAAGTCTCATTAAAAAAATTTCTTACCAACTGCCTCAAAATGGGAAAATTGATCTATTAGCTGTGACGGATAAGCAGTTTAGTAATATTGTGAGTTTTCGTGGAAAGTATGATGAAAAATTAACTAAGAAGAAACAACAGTTGCTACTATTTTGAGTTTTTAATAAGCCAATAACTCCTGTAATTTCAAGGAGTTATAAATGGCTTATTTTATCATATAGGAAATTGTAGTGCAATCAAAACAAGGCTTCCTACCGTTTGCATATTTATAAATTTTATCATATAGGAAATTGTAGTGCAATCAAAACGTAGCAATATTAATAGTTCCGGCCACTTCAATTTTATCATATAGGAAATTGTAGTGCAATCAAAACTAAGCACATCCATTCTCAAATTTTACATTTATTTTATCATATAGGAAATTGTAGTGCAATCAAAACCAACGCAGGTGGTGTGTGGAACGAAGACCCATTTTATCATATAGGAAATTGTAGTGCAATCAAAACGGAGTTGTGAAACCCACAATTTCTGTAACTATTTTATCATATAGGAAATTGTAGTGCAATCAAAACATAAATCGAGGCGAGGTCCTTAACCGAGGAATTTTATCATATAGGAAATTGTAGTGCAATCAAAACACATTATATTCATTCCATCCAGTACAATGAATTTTATCATATAGGAAATTGTAGTGCAATCAAAACGGAGTTCCAATCCATATTTATTCTAGTGGTATTTTATCATATAGGAAATTGTAGTGCAATCAAAACGCATATTTATTATTGTAATCTTCTATAAATATTTTATCATATAGGAAATTGTAGTGCAATCAAAACATCGTCCGAGCTTGTGAATCAACTTGTAATATTTTATCATATAGGAAATTGTAGTGCAATCAAAACCTAGTCTTATCGGACAACCACGGCTTTTCAATTTTATCATATAGGAAATTGTAGTGCAATCAAAACTAGACTTTTTTATTTAATTGATCTATAGATATTTTATCATATAGGAAATTGTAGTGCAATCAAAACCCAGCTGGTTTTTACACCAATTGTAAACCAATTTTATCATATAGGAAATTGTAGTGCAATCAAAACCCTAGACAATTGTTTATTTAACTATAATATATTTTATCATATAGGAAATTGTAGTGCAATCAAAACCTTCTGGCCACCTCATTCATCATATTCTTTATTTTATCATATAGGAAATTGTAGTGCAATCAAAACCATGATCTCTTTACACAATATGACCGAATAATTTTATCATATAGGAAATTGTAGTGCAATCAAAACCACTTCCAGCTCCTTGTTTATTTCTTTTAAATTTTATCATATAGGAAATTGTAGTGCAATCAAAACACTTACAAAAATAGAAAGTACAAAAGAAGAATTTTATCATATAGGAAATTGTAGTGCAATCAAAACTATTATCTTAGTGAATTGTTCAAGATTTATATTTTATCATATAGGAAATTGTAGTGCAATCAAAACTAGATTTATTTACTTAACTATAATATAACAATTTTATCATATAGGAAATTGTAGTGCAATCAAAACGCCCTTCAAAACAGACTTTCAACGCAACCTATTTTATCATATAGGAAATTGTAGTGCAATCAAAACATATACCTATTAATAGTGCTTAACAAGCCCATTTTATCATATAGGAAATTGTAGTGCAATCAAAACACCATTTGCATACTTATAAATTGTTTTACCATTTTATCATATAGGAAATTGTAGTGCAATCAAAACTACCCGCTTTTTTGATGAGCTGATATCTTTATTTTATCATATAGGAAATTGTAGTGCAATCAAAACAGATCCATATAGTTACAGTCAATTTTTTGAATTCTATCGTATTGCCTGTTACTAACAGTTTTATTCATATATATCATTTTATCTCTCAATAAGAATTGAAATCCTTACTCCAATCTCTTTCTCCAGTAAATTTTTCTATTTTATTTATGGCCTCTGTTAAAATCTCCCTTCCATATCCTGATAGAAAATCTTTAATTAACTTCACTAAAACCTGTCTTCACTTCTTTTTGTTTATTCCAAGATGCTTTTTTATTTTTCTAAACTTAAACTCACTGCTAAGTACGGCAAACAGAATAGCTAAAGATGATGTAGTGACTAAAACAGCAAAGAAGATCCTATTGGGTTTGTAAAAGGATTATCAAAGAAGGTTGTTTTAGATGAAGTTCAAAAGGTTCCAAATATTTTTTCTACACTTCTTGAAGAAATCTGTGGGGTGGACGGGATAGAAGGTAAGGGTTTCAAAACTCTAAAATAACTTCAAAATTAAACAAAATACCACCTATTCATCCTGTTGGTAACCGCTTACAACCTATAGTAACCGAAGTTTCCCTTTAAAATCCCTTCAAATTGTAGGAGAAACTAAGAATTATGTAAACTAATAAATTACCATTTTTTCTCTTGACTTATCTTAAAATTAGAAGTATCATGTGTATATATACACATGATACAATAAAACAGAGTTAAACAGTAATGTCCATTGCAAAATTTAAAACAGAACTTTCTTCAAAATTACCTATGGTTTTTCCTGAGATAACATTGGAAAAACTACTTCAAAAAATGCATAAAAACAAACGTATTACAGATCAAGAAAAAACACGTATTCTAAGAGCTGTAACAGAAGTCCCTGTAGTTTGGAATGCAACAGCAGATTATAAGCTCTTAACTTTTAATTTAAATAAGATCCAAATTATTGATATATTAACAGCTTTTCATCCAAGATATTACCTTAGTCATTTTTCAGCTTTATACTTAAATGAATTAACAAATCATAGGCCAGAAGAATATTTTTTATCCAAAGAGATTGTTGGAAGAATTCCTACTCATTCAAAGGAAAAGATTTCAGCAAAAATACATCAAGCCTTCCTTAAATCCCCAAGAAAAACATCTAAATACTTTATGTATCAAAAAACTAAAATTACATTATTAGAAAAACAAGACTTAGGTAAAATAGGAGTTAAAAATAAATTACTGAAAATAGATAAAACAAGACAAGTTAAAATATTTTTTACATCACTGGAAAGAACACTTATCGATTCTCTAATCAGCCCCCATTATAGTGGTGGAATTAAAACTCTTATAAATGCTTTTGCTAAAGCTCGCATAAACATTAACAAACTCTATAAAGTTTATGAAGCTTATTCCCCTTTTTATCCTTACTGGCAGTCTATAGGTTTCCTACTTTCCAGATTAAAGGAACCTCATATCAGCAAAAAATGGTTAAATTATTTTTCTTCTCCTAAAATAACATTTTATTTAGATAAAAATTTTAATAAAAATTGGTCTTATGATTCAAAATGGAAAATTCATTATCCCAAAGGAGTGATTGATGATAACCGCTGAAGAGGTTGTTTGGAAAATTCTTGTAGCCATTTATTCACATGATATCTTAAGTGGAAAGATGTATTTAAAAGGAGGACAAGCTCTAAGATTTGTACATAATTTAAAATCTCGATTATCCAGAGATTCTGATTTTTCTTTTCCTGAAAAAATTGAGAAAGAAAATAATTTTTTTAATTATCTTGAATCAGCAATACGTAAAGAATTTTTAAAAAATAAACTATATGTTATCGATTTCAAACCAATTCGTAAACCTATAATAAGACAGACTGGAGTTCTGACTCCTTGAGTGGATGGGCTATTGAATTTAAACTCATAACTAAAGAACAACAAAGTCTATCAAAAATCCGCCTCCGCTATTATTCCGGAAGGTTTGTTAACAAATAAAATTCCAATTGATATCAGTGAAATGGAATACAGTGAAAGTTTCGAAATAATTAGAGTAAAGTCCATTGAAATAAAAGTTTATTCCAAGGCTTTACTTATTCTGGAAAAACTTCGAGCTATATGTCAATCTCATCCTGATTATAAGTATCGAAGCACACATAACAATAGGGCTCGTGACTTTTATGATATAGAACAAATTTATACAAAAGTTCTTGATGAAGGAAAAATTAATGATTTTTTTAAAGAGCTGTCCAAACATATCGTAAAGGTATTTGAAGCAAAAAATGTACCTCTTTCATTGATTGATTCTTGTTTGAATAGTGATGATTTTCTGACATCACAGGAAATAGGATGGCAAGAAGTACAATCTACAGTAAAAGGTCTTAATCAAAATTTTTCATACTATGTTCAAACAACAAAAGATATTGTTAAAAAGATAAACTTTTAACAAGTAAGATCATCCCTTTAGAGCGAAAGTGTTACCCATGTGCTCGGTATAAAATAACCTGAAAGACATTTTGATGTCTTTCAGCTATGTCTTCCATAAGAACACCCTTAAAAAAATAGCGAGTTCTTTGAATTGGCATTACTTATGGTTGCAGGTTTAGCCTTAGTTTGTAATAAATTTGATTAAAATGAACACTTCTTCATTTATTTTTCTTTTGATTATTGACTATGTTAAATCATCTCAGTAGGATGCTATAAACTATTCCAAGGGGGTTTTTATGTTTTTTCGTATCATTTCTATTTGTGTAGCAAGCTCTTTAATATCTTGTGCTAGCACCACATCTATTCGTGTAGTAGATAGGAATGGCAATATTGACCGCAACGTCAAAGTGTATGTCGATGGTCAATATCAAGGTACAGGTGAGGTTTTGCACTCTGATACTAAAGTAGTGGGTTCTACAACATCTGTTAATTTGAGAAAAGCAGGCTGTCAAAGCCAATCTGTAATGTTCAGTCGAACTGAACGGTTAAGTGTTGGAGCTTTAATTGGCGGACTATTTTTTTGGATTCCTTTTTTATGGATTATGGGCTACAACCCAACTCATAATTATGAGTTTCAATGTGAGAAGTAATTAAACTACTTACAAATTGAAATTTATTTTGTTTGTTAGCTTGGTTTTGATATAGATTTTATCATATAGGAAATTGTAGTGCAATCAAAACGGATCTATATAGTTACAGTCAATTTTTTGAATTCTATCGTATTGCCTGTTACTAACAGTTTTATTCATAAGATTAGCATTTTGTCTCTCAAGAAGAATTGAAATCTTAGTACAATAGAACACTCATTATATTAGTGCATTTAATTCTTATTACAAACCGATCGAGGAAGAGCAAACTTTATAACACCGTCTCCTGAGAAACTCTCATTTGGTTTGTATATTTCCTCATTTTCTACTTGGGCAGAGGAAGATTCCACACACCTATAAAGGGGTGGCTCAAAAGAGCTTTCTACCACCAAGTGTTCATTCTTATAGCAGTCACAGGTGTGAGCTGTTTTGCAATCAACCGTAGTTAGATCTTGCAACTTTCCTAACAAAGGAAGTGTTAATCGTGCCATTAATGGTAATTGAGATCTAGAGAGTTCAGAGTATGCAGTGCAAGTTTTAAATCGACCATAATAGATGTTGTTAGAGGGACCTTGTTTACTGGGTGGTGGATCATCAGGAGTTGCAAGAAGGTATCCGTCCAAGTATTCTCTATTGTTATCTGTTTTTGTCTTTCGAGAAGAAGAAGAACAACTGGTGAGTGATGCGATAAGGGTAAGGATAATAAATACTAAAGCATGATTGTTAAATTTCATATGATTTGATTCCCCAGATACTTTATCATCAATTGTAGTATTATTTATACAAATAAAACAAACATTAAGATGTATTAGAGGTGATAAGGTCTAGGAACATCAACTTAATAAATAGTCTTTCATTGATAACTGTCGTCAATGTATCGTATAATTTACCTTATGAAATTTTTTATTTTATTAACTCTTTTTATTAGTGGGACTGCCTTTTCAAAAAAAAATAACACTTCTAATAAAGAGCAATCTCCTAAAGAAACAGAAAAAATAGAGTTAGAGCTAGCTCCTGCTCCTCTTCCTATCCATGATATGGGTTCTCAATGGTCAGGAGTTCGTGTCGCCGATGGAGTTTCAACTTACAAATTAAAAGACAATCCTAAAGTTATTGGCACTCTTTATCTCCAAAAAAAAGATAAAAAAGTTGATTGGAAAGAATTACAGTCCGATGATTTTTTTGAAAAATTTGTTCAACTAAAACAAGAAGATCTTATGCTCTTCAATATCGGATCTTGGAAAGCCGATCAACACAGTTTAAAGAAGAGAAAAAAATTTATTGAATTGAATATCACTGGCTCTTATAAAAGAAATGTTACACAACTTGTCTTCTTTAAAGAAAGACTGCTTTATTTTTCAAATCACATCTATCAAATATTGGTGATTAGTCCAAAAACAGAGGCACTTCAAAATAGAAGTGTGAGTAGGTTTTTCAAAAAAGCACAAAAAATAGGAATACAAATGACAGTTTTAGATCAGAAAGATAAGAATAAAGGTAAAGATAAAGAAGGAGAAGAGAAATGAATACAAAAAATAGTTTAAAGGTAGTGCTATTAAGTTTATTTCTTTTAAGCGCTGAATCTAGTTTTTCCTATGATCCTGATGAATCTGATACAGAAGCTGGAAGTCCTTGTACTACTCAAAATTGCCCTCAAAAAACACCACTCAGTAGCAACTTAGGAGAAAGAGACTTGATAGAATTTTCAACTGATGACTTGCTTTGCAAAAAGATGCAAAAAAGACCTGAATGCAAAGGGGAGAAAAAGGAATTTCTTAAAGGTTGTAGTTCAGACGAAGTCTTTGACGGAATCAAAGGTTGTGGCTTAGGGATGTTTGACGGGTTGTTAGATTATCTCGTATCTACTTATAAACTAACAAAAGAGTTTTTAGTGGATAAAGAAAATTCAACTATCAAGTCTTATTTTCATGCAGAGTTTGAAAATGCCAGTCAAGATGCCGGAACATTCGAGGCCTCTATTGAAGCAGTACGTCCTGTTCTGCAGCTCTACTTCGATGCACTGCGTGATGTGAATTCTTGTTTAAACGACGTTGGGTTGGTAAACATGGCATGTCACTATGTGATAGGAGTTCCTCTAGTGGGCATGACAACAGCAGTCTTGGCTCGCGTGAGAGGGGCCGCCGCATTCACGATGTTCCTAACAGGAGCAGGATTTATTGGGTACCAGATTGGCTCCGAAATAACGGAACTTATGACTGACGACGAGGATTCGAGAATAGCTGGAGGGGTGGCGGGAACAGCCCTTGGAGTGGGATTAATATTTTCCAAATATGGTGCACCTCTTAGAAATAAGCTCTCGAAATTCGGAAGAATTTTTACGACACCTGTGACAGTCATTGGATCAATGACAGTTCTACTTACAGGCTCCGATAAAAGAGTGCGAGAGCGTGTTAAGCAAAGGATGATAGACAAAATCAAAGAACATGAAGCAAATAAACTTGAAAGAAAGCGAGAGCGTATTAGGCAATGGGAAGCAAATAAGCCTTAAACTCACTGCTAAGTACGACAAACAGAACATAGTATAATATTAATTTTTCATTTTGATAAAATTGAAAATGGATAAGAGTTTGTAATACTTTGATACTAAAATATCACTTATTCTAATGCCTCTAAATTGCATATTTTTTAATATTTTGTTACTTTAAAGCAAGAAGATGAAAAAACTTTGCTTGCTTATTTTTATTTTATTCAGCTTTAACGCCTGCGCAGAAAAACATTACAGTTGCTTGCATAAAGAAACTGGAACAGGTGTTATTTTTTCTGTGTCACATTTTAATGGTATTCAAGTCGATCACATGGACTTTCCTCCAAAAATCATAAGTTCTTTACAAAAGAATTATAAAGATCATTTAGATGCAAAAACTCCGGGTGGACACTATAACATTCAAATCACAGATCAATTGGCACAAGTGAACTATATCCAAGATACAGTTTTGACAAGTATAAAAGCTCCAACTGGAAAATTAGCTGAGGAAGGAACAAAAACTTTTGATAAACTTTATAAGGGTGAGTATCAACAAATCGTTCGCTTACATATTATCTGTCCAAGCTTAGTGACTTTCAGTTTAGATCTTAAAACTCACAAGCTCACTGAGACTTCTACTTATTTAGAGCACCCAAGAAAAGGAACTAAAATTTATTTTGATACCAAAAAGAGAAAAAAATCAACTGGTCATGTGTATCCTGTAAAAAGAGAACCTATGACGGATCAAGAAGTAAAAAAATATTTTTCAAAATACTCTAATCAACCCATTTACCAAAAGGAATACTCGTGTGAATCCATGAATACCTTTAAAGGAAATTTTACTCATTGGATAAAAACGCTGTTCTTTCCATAATTTATTTTTAAATAATTTATAATAAAAAAGAAGGTGAAAAACTCACTACCTTCTTGCACCCATGAAAGATAGAGACCCAGCTCGCGTGCCTCTATATGGTGATTTTATCATATAGGAAATTGTGGTGCAATCAAAACATCAAGTACATTTCTATATCGAATATTTATTAAAAAAATTAATAAATTTTCATCTCAAGTCATAAATAGAAGTGTCGAATATCTCTATAAAAAACCATTCGATTTATTTGTTGGTGTCACTGATGCGAGAGAATGGCGGGGGCAACTGGACGAATTTAGAACTGTGTGCTTTGAGTTATTTGTCCATATCACTAGTTAAGCCATTTACTCCAATCTCTTTCTTCAGCAAATTTTTCTATTTTATTTATGGCTCTGTTAAAATTTCCCTTCCATAGATCGGCATTGCTATATCAATCGTTTGTTAAGTAGAATAAAGTCTAGGAACATCAACTTAATAAATAGTCTTTCATTGATAACTGTCGTCAATGTATCGTATAATTTACCTTATGAAATTTTTTATTTTATTAACTCTTTTTATTAGTGGAACTGCCTTTTCAAAAAAAAATAACACTTCTAATAAAGAGCAATCTCCTAAAGAAACAGAAAAAATAGAGTTAGAGCTAGCTCCTGCTCCTCTTCCTATCCATGATATGGGTTCTCAATGGTCAGGAGTTCGTGTCGCCGATGGAGTTTCAACTTACAAATTAAAAGACAATCCTAAAGTTATTGGCACTCTTTATCTCCAAAAAAAAGATAAAAAAGTTGATTGGAAAGAATTACAGTCCGATGATTTTTTCGAAAAATTTGTTCAACTAAAACAAGAAGATCTTATGCTCTTCAATATCGGAACTTGGAAAGCCGATCAACACAGTTTAAAGAAGAGAAAAAAATTTATTGAATTGAATATCACTGGCTCTTATAAAAGAAATGTTACACAACTTGTCTTCTTTAAAGAAAGACTGCTTTATTTTTCAGATCACATCTATCAAATATTGGTGATTAGTCCAAAAACAGAGGCACTTCAAAATAGAAGTGTGAGTAGGTTTTTCAAAAAAGCACAAAAAATAGGAATACAAATGACAGTTTTAGATCAGAAAGATAAGAATAAAGGTAAAGATAAAGAAGGAGAAGAGAAATGAATACAAAAAATAGTTTAAAGGTAGTGCTATTAAGTTTATTTCTTTTAAGCGCTGGATCTAGTTTTTCCTATGATCCTGATGAATCTGATACAGAAGCTGGAAGTCCTTGTACTACTCAAAATTGCCCTCAAAAAACACCACTCAGTAGCAACTTAGGAGAAAGAGACTTGATAGAATTTTCAACTGATACTGGTAACTTGCTTTGCAGAAAGATGCGAAGAAAACCTGAATGCAAAGGGGTGAAAAGGAAATTTATTAAAGGTTGTCCTAGATCAAACCACGTCACAGGTTGTGGCATGGGGATAATGGCAGGGGTGCATGATTATCTCATATCTACTTATAAACTAACAAAAGAGCTTTTAGTGGATAAAGAAAATTCAACTATCAAGTCTTATTTCCATGCAGAGTTTGAAAATGCCAGTCAAGATGCCGGAACAATCAAGGCCTCTCTTGAAACAGTGCGTCCTGTTCTGAATCTCTACTTAGATGCACTGGGTGATGTGAAGTCTTGTTTAAACACCCCGGGGTTGACAAACTTAATATGTCGCTATGTGGGAGCGCTTGGTCCAATGGGCTTGACAGTAACACTCTTGCAAGCCTCGACGACCTTCGGCCCATTGGTGCTGGTCATAACAGGAACAGGATATATTGGATACCAGGTTGGCTCCGAGATAGCGAAAGCTATGACTGACGACGAGGATTTGGAAATAGCTGGAGGGGTGGGGGGAGCAGCCTTTGGAGTGGGATTACTCTTTTCCCCATGGGCTACACCTTTTAGAGATCAGCTATTGAAAATCGGAGGATTTTTGATGGCACCTGTGACACTCATTGGATCAGCGACCACTATACTTACAGGCTCCGATAAAAGAGTGCGAGAGCGTATTAAGCAAAGGATGAAAGACAGAATCAAAGAACTTGAAGCAAATAAACCATAAACTTAATTTGAGAATACAAAAAACAAATGTTGAGATGGGCTATTCATGTATCCGTGGTATGAAGAAATGTGCTACATAGAGATGCAAACTGCAAATACTCAACTTTCTTTATCTTCTTTTTAAAAAAGCAGTAAAAGGATTAAAGTTTCTCCTCTTTATTGGATTTTGTTTTTATATTTTTTACGCTTACACTACAAAAGAAAGAGAAATTACTTAACTTCACTAAAACCTGTCTTCACTTCTTTTTGTTTATTCCAAGATGCTTTTCTATTTTTCTAAACTTAAACTCACAAAGTATCTCATTGATATTCTCAAATTCATATTCACTCCAAGAAATAGGTCGCTACTTCCAATTAAAATATATTTATTTGACTCACACCAACAGTACAAAAAAACACTAAATTTTTAAAGATAAAAGTGTGAAGTGTAAATATTTGACAGACTTGAAAGAGAGAGGAATGATCTGTTGTTATATCTATTTGGGAAATCGATGATTAGAGAAGAGTTTGTGATTAAATAATATCGATCTGATTTCACAATCTAAATAAATTTCGTAAACTTTACTTTACTCTTTATTTGTTTAGATTTTGTAATAACTTCACAATTTCTATATGACCTTCTTCCTTTGCGAACATCAGAGCCGTCCTACCATCATCAGCTGTGGCATTCATATCAGCTCCACTTTCCACTAAGAATTCCGTGACTGGCAGATTCTCAGACCTCGCTGCCATCATCAGAGCCGTACTACCATCATCAGCTGCGACATTGAGATCAGCTCCACTTTCCACTAAGAACTCCGCGACTTGCAGATTCCCATACCTCGCTACCCGCATCAGAGCCGTCCTACCCTTATTATCTGTGGCATTGAGATCAGCTCCACTTTCCACTAAGAATTCCGTGACTTGCAGATTCTCATCCCACGCTGCGATCATCAGAGCCGTCTGACCCCAATTATCTGTGGCATTTATATCAGCTCCAACTTTCCACTAAGAATTCCGTGACTTGCAGATTCTCATCCCACGCTGCGTACATCAGAGCCGTCAGACCATCATTATCTGTGGCATTCATATCAGCTCCATTCTCCACTAATAATTCCGCGACTTGCAAATTCCCATACCTCGCTGCGTACATCAGAGCCGTCCTACCATAATTATCTTTGGCATTAACATCAGCTCCATTCTCCACTAATAACAACTCCGCGACCCGCAGTTTCCCATACCTCGCTGCGTACATCAGAGCCGTCCTACCATAATTATCTTTGGCATTAACATCAGCTCCATTCTCCACTAATAACAACTCCGCGACCCGCAGTTTCCCATACCTCGCTGCCAGCATCAGAGCTGTATTACCATTAATATCTTTGGCTTTTGGATCACTTCCATTTTTGAGCAAGGACTCTACAATTTCTACACGACCTTCCATCGATGCAATCATAAGAGTTGTTCGAGAATCATCCTGTAGTGTGTAGGCTTGAAAAGGCAGTATAAACAAAATCACCATAAAAACGCATGAGACTGTTGTATATCTGTGTTGAAAACTGTTTTTGAATTTCTTAAATGTCATTCCATTACTCCTGTTTATAAATATAAAACTTTCTTTTAACTTTCTAAGTATTATCTTATTTAACTCCTATTAGAAACATGCTCGACGCAAAATAAAAAAAAGTCTATTTTAAATAAACAGTTCGACTTAACTCTTTCCATTTATGCAAAAGATAAACTATCATAATGCACTAAAAGTATCCATCAAAAATCGTGAAATATGTAATATCTACACTCTCCTAGAGTTTTTTTTTAAATCCAAAATATCTTTTGTTGAGTTACTATTGGATGAGCCGATGATTAAATAATTTCAGTCTGATAAATTCAACTGAATGAGTCTTTTATTCTCTGTATTAACGACTTTGGCTTTTCTTTCCCCGTCCGACGAAAGGCTCGCACGAGTTCCTCATGACCGCTTCCCTTTGCATAATCAAAAGCCGTCTTGCCAGCATTATCTTTGACCTTTCGATCAGCTCCATTTTCCAACAAGAACTTCGTAGTTTCTATATCACCTTTCTTCACTGCGATCATCAGAGACGTCCTACCATCATTAGCTGCGACATTGATATCAGCTCCACTTTCCACTAAGAATTCCGCGACTCGCAGATTCCCATGCCACGCTGCGATCATCAAAGCCGTCCTACCCTTATTATCTGTGGCATTTATATCAGCTTCATTTTCCACTAAGAATTCCGTGACTTGCAGATTCTCATTCCACGCTGCGTACATCAGAGCTGTCATACCATTCTTCGCTGCGACATTGATGTCAGCTCCACTTTCCACTAAGAATTCCGTGACTGGCAGATTCCCATTATTCCACGCTGCCATCATCAGAGCTGTTATACCATTCTTCGCTGCGACATTGATGTCAGCTCCACTTTCCACTAAGAACTCCGCGACTGGCAGATTCTCAGAACTCGCTGCCCACATCAGAGCCGTCACACCATCTTCATTCTGAGCATTTATATCAGCTCCATTTTCCACTAAGAACTCCGCAACTGGCAGATGCTCAAACCTCGCTGCGATCATCAGAGCCGTCCTATCATCATCAGCTGCGATATTGATATCAGCTTCATTCTCCACTAAGAATTCCACGAATTGCAGAGTCCCAGACCACGCTGCCCACATCAGAGCCGTCACACCATCTTCAGTTGTGGCATTGAGATCAGCTCCACTTTCCACTAAGAACTCTGCGACTTGCAGATGCCCATACCACATTGCGTATATCAGAGCTGTCATACCATTCTTAGCTGTGGCATTGAGATTAGCTTCATTCTCCACTAAGAAGTCCGCGACTTGCAGATTCCCATACCACGCTGCCAGCATCAGAGCCGTCCTACCATCATTATCTGTGGCATTGACATCAGCTCCACTTCTTTCCACTAAGAAGTCCGCGACTTGCAGATTCCCATACCACGTTGCGTACGTCAGAGCCGTATTACCATTAATATCTTTGGCTTTTGGATCACTTCCATTTTTTAGCAAGGACTCTACAATTTCTACACGACCTTCCATCGCTGCAATCATAAGAGTTGTTCGAGAATCATCCTGTAGTGTGTAGGCTTGAAAAGGCAGTATAAACACAATCACCATAAAAACACATGAGACTATTGTTGCGTATCCATACTGAAAACTGTTTTTTAATTTCTTAAATGTCATTCCATTACTCCTGTTTATAAATATAAAACTTTCTTTTAACTTTCTAAGTATTATCTTATTTAACTCCTATTAGAAACATACTCGATGCAAAATAAAAAAAGTCTTTTTTAAATAAACAGTTCGACTTAACTCTTTCCATTTATGCAAAAGATATACCACATAATAAATCGAAAATACCAGCAAAAAATGAAAAATGTAATTTCTACACTCTCCTAGAGTTTTTTTTAATCCAAAATATCTTTTGTTGAGTTACTATTGGATGAGCCGATGATTAAATAATTTCAGTCTAATAAATTCAACTGAATGAGTCTTTTATCCTCTGTATTAACGACTTTAGCTTTTCTTTCCCCGTCCGACGAAAGGCTCGCACGAGTTCCTCATGACCGCTTCCCTTTGCATAATCAAAAGCCGTCTTGCCAGCATTATCTTTGACCTTTCGATCAGCTCCATTCTCCAACAAGAACTTCACTACTGATTTAGGAGGATAACCTCTATACAACACTTCCATCAGAGCCGTCACACCATCTTCATTTTTAGCATTTATATCAGCTCCTCTATTTAGCAATAACTGTGCAAGCTCCTGATTACTTCTCAATAGTGCTACCAAAAGAGGCGTCCATCTATTACCTACTCTACGAGACAAAACACTCTCATCAATGGCATTTAGATCTAATAACGTTCCAAATTTGGAATCTAAGACATTCTCTATTTGTTGTTTGTCCCTAGAAAAAAGTACTTGAGAAATTTTACTTATAAATTTTCTTTTATAAAGTTCTTCTGCTTCTTTCCAAGAAGATATCTCTGCCACAATAGTTTCTTGATCTTCTTTTGAAAAAAATTCTAACTGATGAGATAAAAAATCTAAATTTATATCATCTACATTCGCGTCTTTTGGATTTGCACTCCATTCCATTAAAGTAAATAAAGCTTTCTTTCTGACTCCAAAATCAATATCTAGATTCTCTATTTTATCTCTTAAGGCTTTATATGATTCTACTGATCGTTCAGAAGCAGAGTCTATTTTGCCCAAAACCTCTTCACATGTACTTGTGTAAGCTTGAAAAGGTAGTATCAGCAAGAGCACCATAAAAACGCAGGAGACTGTTGTATATCTGTGTTGAAAACTGGTTTTTAATTTCTTAAATGTCATTCTACTATTACTCTTTTTTAAATATAAAAGTTTTTTTAATTACTATATGCAAAAATAAACTAAACTATCATACAATGTACTGAAAATATCCATTAAAAAGAATGAAGTGTGTAATTTCTACACTCTCCTGTAGAGTGTCTTTATAAATAATTCAATGATTTGATATTTCAGAAAAACCCCGATCTGCCAATGCAATAGGTGGATAAGTTTCTGTATCTTTTTCAGTAACTCATTTGATTTAGATGATATATTTGAACTCCCTTTAATTATCATATTTTAAATGCAACTGCCTTCACCAAAGTTTCCTTTGTGTTGGTCTTTTGAGTAGTATTTATTTTTTCAACTTCTTTTAAAGAAAATACTTGCATAAGACAGACAGTTACTTGGATTGGGGCGTTCAAATATTAGAATACTTAAATTGAGCTTCAGAGTCGAATTAGAAGGCAGAAATCAATTAAAAAAGTTTAAAACTTTGCGTAAACATGATAGTTTTTATTTGGCAAAACAAAAATTGAATAAAAATCACAATTTTACGAGAGATTAAATGTCTTTCATAAAAAAGAAGAAGTGGGATAACCAACCACAGAAAATATTTCTAGAAGAAATGAACAGGTATTTTGGTAGTGAATGTAATTAAGTATTAAGCTACAGGAGAAACAGTATGAGAGATAGAAAAGAAGAAATATTACATCTATCTGATCAAGCACTAGAAGATATAGAATTATCCAAAATACCTCTATCTCAGATATGTTTAAAAGCAAGGAGATTAGCAAGATTGTCTGGTGATGAAGATTATGAAAGAGCTCTTACCTATGAAAGTAAAGGCTACTCATCATCAGACTTTGCGTTGTTGTCGGAAGAAGCAAAGAAGGCTACTCAGTTGTCTAATAACCTGTCTGTTAGTGGTAAATTATCGTGGTATGAAAGCTTAGAAATTATAGAAAATAAAGAAAAAAATCCAGCAGTTATGGTTAACAATAATATTTCTATAAATAAAACCCTGGAAAATAAACTTAATTTGTCTAGTGAATTAGTTGAAAGAAAACACTTTATACATGAATATCTTTTAAATAAAAATACTGAGCTAAAATTTGAAGATGGTCTTGATTCTATATCAGATAATATGATTAAACGAGTATCTAAAAAAATAACCAAACATCTTCCAGATGGAGTCCAAAAAATAAACTCTGCAATGGAAAATTTAAAGTCAGATAATCATGAAGATTGGAAAAATGCAGAAATAACTGCAAGAAGAATTTTAGAAAGTCTAGCCAAGGAAATTGAACCTGAAAACAGTTCAGATAAATACTTTGATATTTTAAAAAAATACATGAAAGGAGAGTATAAAAGTGTAACTCCTGTCCACAGCAAATTTATAATTGATGATGTAAACGATGGATCTCATAGTAAGAAAACTACTGCTAGAGATGAAGCAGAAAAGATATTTATCCATATATGTTTGTTTTTAGATGAAATTGATTGGGATAAAGTTGACAATCAAATAATAAGCAATAAAGAAAATGAAAACAAAAAATAAATATATTATCTACGTTAGAGTATCTTCCAAAGAATAAGAGCGAGAAGGTTTGTCTATTTCTGCTCAAAAGAAAATTCTGAAAGAGTATGCTGAAAAAAATAATTTAATAAACAATCTCCTTTACATTTCATCTGGCTTCAGACTAAAAATCTTTACTAATTCTTTATGAACAATCGACTCTTTTTCATGGAACTCATAATCCAGAAGGTATTTACTCTTTAGATAGCGCTTTACTGCTGTTCTTTGCACATCTCGTATTTATAAGGACTTGACCTCCTTAAGAGCGTTGGTTTTATACGTTTCTTTTGTAAAGATACCATCTTTATAAGTGAGACAATCTATTATTCCAAAGTTGGGATGCAGTAACCTCTTCCAACCTCCAGGTAGGCAACCATGCTCTTTGACTGAACGCTCAATTCCAGAATGTATATCTTTAAAAATACATAGCGTGTGTGTTACTCTATCTTTCGTCTCTGTAAATGAATCCATAGTGTAACAATGAATAGGTTTGTTTTTTTGTTTGTTTAAAAAATCTCCAAAAATAAAACAAAGAATCAGTTCAGAATCCATACTGTCATAATTTAGTTTTATTCCTAAAGTATTAATAGCTTTTATAGAGTATTTTATACGTTCTTTATCTTCTCCTGCAAGACTATTTCTAATATTACAAGCACATTTGAACATTTGAAGAACAGGAGGGCTAAACCCCTCAAGTACAAATTCATATAAGGCTTCCTCGATACGAACTGCCAGTGTTTTTTTAAATTCATTTGTCTTCTTTTTCATGTTCTCGAGCCTCATAAAATTATATCGAAAGGATTGATCGAATAAAAGATCCTGAAGATAATTGTCATAATCCTTCACTCTTTGTACATAATGCGTTTCTAAAGATGTATAAATTTTTATAATTTCATTTGAAGCATTTTCTTTTATTTTTTCTGATGTTTTTTGAATCCGGGTCATAATATAATCTTTAAAAACTTTTTCTCCATTTATTTTTTCTTTTATAAATTCAATGTACATTGTATTAGTTTGATCAAAAAAATCCCTAGCATCAATATCAGAATCTGATAATTCTCGTATTTGCTTGTCAATCTTTGCAAAATCTATAGTAAATTCACGTGCTATTGAACGATGAGAAATCCCATAAAGCTCTCCCATTGATGCTTGAGTTGTTCTTAATGTCCTATTTTGTTTTACGATTTGAGTGTTAAAATTCTGATAAAAGTCAGAGTCATTCTTTTTAAAAATCCTACGCATAATACTATTATCTATATACATTAATTTCATCGTTTTCATCCCGATAACTTCTAATTATATTATAAGATATAGATTATGACTATAGAAAGTCATTCAATATGTTCGTAAATAATTCTTTACTATCTACAAGGAATTGTGATATACTATTTCATATAATGAGTGAATATGAACTGCCATAGAATCCCGCGAATGTTGATTAAAGATTGGGAAATTAAAAAAGGGAAGATTAAGTATTTCTGCTTTAAAACCAATACTTTTTCTGAAGCTAATACAAAATCGTTATTTACTGAAAAAAATCTACTAAATAGATCAGAAGAAAATTTTTACAACAAATATATTGAAACCCCTCTTGCTCATGTTGTTGAAAATTCAAAAAACATAGAAAATGATCACAGACTGTTGAAAAAATGGTCTCATTACAGAGCTTGCTTGTTATTAATATATTCTATTATGGATCGACATCCAAACTCTGAGAGAAAATTATCAGACTTTGATAAGACAAAGGGTTTTATCGATAGCCTTATTGAATATATGTACTGTACAGAAAATAAAAGAGTTGTGCTTTTAAACAATTACCAAGATGAAAAGAACTGCTCACCTTTCGTATTCAATGAACTTGGTTTCTTTCCTATACATTATCTCTCAAGAAGTACATGTTTAACAACTTTTGGAGTTCCTATTAACAGACATAGAGTCTTAACAATTATAAAAGAAGATGTTGTACAGGATTTATTGGATTTTATTAACAATCAAAGAAAAGCTCTTGTTTCCAACTTATCTATAGGGATTACTGGAGATAAAATCCTTATTCCACCTGAACTTATAAAGCATTATACAAATGAAGAGCTCCAAAAAATATTCATTGAATCAAGAAAAAATAATATGACTTTCAATAATACTGTTACTACTTTTAAAAGAGAGGAGAGTAAGTTTCTATCTATATTTAATGTTTTATCCTAAGAAAGTATTTATCTTTATGAACCCTAATCAGGGTATCTAGCTGAGATTCAAAAAATTCATAATTTTTCAAAAGCTCTTTAGCCTATTGTGTCGATATTACACCAATTAAAACTCCCATATAAATAGCAATTTGACTGCCTGTTAAATACCACAAAATTGTTTCATATTTATTTTCTCTCTCAACAAGGCTAGCTTTCACAATGCAATCACCTATTGAAATTTTTGATTTAGCTATTCCATAGTCTTTATGAACAGCATCACAAAACGTTCTTATCTCTCTTCTACTGCTATCCTCACTATAAACATCATTTAAAGAAACACATCCTAACGTGTTAGCAAGAAGTAAAAGCATAATTAAATATCTCATAACAACTCTGTCAGTACATTAACTCTGAAGCTTTAATCATCCTGAGATATAAAATCTTTTTTTTAATGTAAAACCTTACGCAATTTAATTTTACATCTTTGTTGTCGAAATAATCACTTTAGTCCTGTAATTCTAATTTTGATTTTTGAATAAAAAGTATTTTCCAGAAAAACCTTTGTGTTTACAAAGGTGAACAAAATGGCGGGGTGGACGGGACTCGAACCCGCGACCTCCGGCGTGACAGGCCAGCATTCTAACCAACTAAACTACCACCCCAAACTGAACATAATCTAAACCAAATAAATAAAAGAATCAAACAGAACACATAAGCATTCCATCAATTTTTAATTCTGTTTTAAACCCTTCAACTTATTCTTATCCAAGTATTGAAGATAATACCGCATTTCTTGCACACTCTCCTGAATATCACTCAACGCCCTATGAATATTCTTCTTGTCAAAGACAACACCCTCTTGCTCCAAAATTAACTTCCATGCCGTCACATCCAACATACGATAATGCAACTTAGACTCCAAAGTATGAAAATATTTTTTGATGAAAGAACGATCCTGAGAAATAGAGTTGCCCGCAATAATAGCCGGCTCACCTTTAAAATGCTTTTCCACAAAAGCTACCAAAGCCTCCTCTGCCTCCTGAATGGTCTTACCCGTAGGGATAAGATCAGAAAGCCCAGAAGCCCTATGCACATTCGTATTCCACTTATCCATCTTATCTAAGTGCTCTTTGTGCTGGCGAATCACACAGTGATGATGATCCAGTTCTTTCAGCTCAAAAGAGACGTCCGTCACAATAGCTCCAGCCTCTATGATCACATTTGTCTCAGGATCTAAACCTGTCATCTCTAAGTCCATCCATAAAATATGATTCACGCTGCTCACAACCTTTCTTATAGCCTAATTCCGAGGCAAAGTTAATATCTCATAACCTAACTCTTCACTGATTAAAATCGTATGCTCAAATTGAGCAGAAAGACTCTTATCCGAAGTGTAGTAATACTTAATCTCAGAGTCTGGAATATCAAACTCTAAAATATCCATAGGAGTCTCGTTCAACATGGGCTCTACTGTAATACAAGCCCCTGATTTTAGGACATCCCCTTTTCCTTTCTTCCCGTAGGAAGGAACAAAAGGATCTTCATGAAAGACCTTGCCTATTCCATGACCTCCAATATTTTTCACAGGGTGAAAACCTTTTCGAGTTGCATGTTTTTGTATCGCAAAACCAATATCCCCCACATGTCCCGAAGGCTTTATAGCTTCAATGCCTTTCATCATACACTCATACGCACAGTCCACAAGTTGCTTCACAGTAGAACTCACATCACCAATGATAAAAGTGCGAGAGGTATCACCGTAAAAACCATTTTTCTCACAAGTCACATCAATGTTGATAATATCCCCGTCTCTTAAAATCTTTTGAGCATTCGGAACCCCATGGCAAATACAATCATTCACAGATGTACAAATCGACTTAGGAAAACCTTTGTAATTTAAAGGAGCCGGACGAGCTCCATGATCCACAATATACTCATAAGCTAGACGATCAAGTTCTTCAGTCGACCGACCGCTCTTAACCTGATTCCCTAAATAAACCAATGTCTCAGCAGCCAAATGGCAGGACTCTCTCATCAATGCTAATTCTTCTGGAGTTAAAGGAGTCACGATCCCATACCTACACTAAAGAAAGAAGGACTCACGCATCTGCGAAGACAGTGAATCCTTTCTTTATATTTTAATCAATAGAACTATTTTAAGTTCTTACTAATAACCTTAGCTACTTCAAACATACTAACTTGCTTTTTAGATCCGAACAACGGAGCCAGATGAGCGTCCACATTAATGTTTCTTCTATCTTTGCTATCTTGCAAGTCTTTACTTCTTACATAAGCCCAGAAGTTTTTAATCGCTTCTTGCCGAGTAATTTCACTCTTACCCACTACATTTGCCAACTTGCTAGTAGCTGTCAAAGCCCTAAGGAAAGCTGGATTGGGTTTTCTTTTTTTCTTCTTAACCACTTTTTTCTTAGCTACCTTTTTCTTAGCTACTACCTTCTTCTTAACCACTCTTTTCTTAGCTACCTTCTTCTTAGCAGGCTTTCTTTTCTTCGCTACTTTCTTCTTTGTGGTTGATTTCTTTTTCTTAATTACTTTCCTTTTTTTCGCTACTTTTTTCTTAGCTACTTTCTTCTTCTTAACTACTTTTTTCCTTTTAGTGACCTTTCTTTTTTTAGTCACTTTCTTTTTCTTCTGAGCCATGATGACCTCCGATTTTTGAATTGTTACCTCAATAGTAGGATAGAAAATCATAAAATTGCAAAATATTTTTTCTATTTTAGTCACATGAAGTCATAAAAAAGATTAAATTTATACCTTAGTAGGAAATATCTCCCTACTTCTTACGGTGACAAGGTGGTGAGGAGGTTTTGATTCCTATTTCCTCCCATTCCTTAAGTGTATAAGTTTGCTGTGAAAAAGCATGAATCTCATCCATAATATCTTTCCCTAGAGTACTATAGACTCGCTGATGTCTCTTCACTCCACTTAATCCTTCAAAGACGTCTGAAACAATCAATACTCGAAAATGACTCGACTTAGAACTTCCACTTCCATGCATGGAGCTCTCATCAATGAGCTCTAGCATATGAGGATTCAAGTCTGCCTCAAGTTTTTCTTTCATTCGTTCTTCAATATTCATATAGATTGCTACGTTATCACGGATATAGATAAAAGGACAATCGAAGGGACTCTAATAAAGAAGAAGGGCCTAAAGGAGAAAAGACCCTTCTCTCGCATCCTTGCAATAACCTGCCATTCCTTAGCTGTTATTCAAGACTTGCTTTTCCAAATTATTCATTTCTTGTGTGATGTAGTGATCATCTCTAATAAAGAAGAAGGGCCTAAAGGAGAAAAGACCCTTCTCTCGCATCCTTGCAATAACCTGCCATTCCTTAGCTGTTATTCAAGACTTGCTTTTCCAAATTATTCATTTCTTGTGTGATGTAGTGATCATCCTTTGCCAAAGCTTTATATCTTTGCACGATCTTTTGAGCCTCCTTTTGACGATTCAATTGAACCAGAATTTGTATTTTATTTCTGACAGCATTGACAGGAATCACATCTTTTTCCTGATTAATAATTTTACCGTAGTACTCCAAAGCCATATCTGGTTTTCCTAGATGATTAAGAAGTTTGGCATAGTTAAAAGCTGACTGCTTATCAAAGTTCTCTTCAGAAAACTTCTCAAAATACTCTTTATAAGTTTGAACCGCTTCCTGATCTTTTCCTCTTCTCATTTGCAGGAGAGCAAGACTTCTTAATGACTTAGTATCCTTAGAAGCTTTGTAATGGTCCTTCAATGCTCCTTCCATACAATCGTATCTCTTTAGGCTCTGACATATCTTATGGAGCTTGCTGTATTGTTTTGAAGATCCCACCCTCAGCACTTGAGTAGCCTTTAAAAAGACGATGCTCAAAGAATGAGAACCCCAATTTGAAAAATGATAAAACACTGCTAAAAATCCTATAGAAGCAATAACCATATTTCGAATCACTTCTCTTTGTATCACTCGAGTCGCAGACTGCCGTGACTTCTTCCGACCACAGTGAGAACAGGCCATACTCTGACTGTTAAATATGTTATGTTGCAAAGCCTGGTGGCATTCTTGGCAATTGTTCATTTTGTCTCCTTTTTTTAAAGCTGCTGACACCCTTATAAAAGCAAATAGGAGGCATTTTAAAGTAAGTTACTTATTTTACTGATAAAAAAGAGTTTTAAAAAATGAAGTTAAAAGGAAGTGTTTCAATATGAAACACTGGACTTGTCTGAATAGTTTTCAATAAGTACAGAATTTGTCTTCATTACTTTCGAATTTTCAATTGAACTTAAGATAAAGGATGATGTTTTTTGATAGTGTCTCTGATCTTATTGCGAGTCACCTTTGTATATATCTTTGTCGTTTCAATGCTAGAGTGCCCAAGCAACTCTTGAATACTTCTCAAGTCTGCACCGTTATCAAGTAGCTCTGTAGCACAACCATGGCGAAATTGATGAGGATACTTCGTACAACCCGCCTGACGCGACCACTTTTGAATCCAACGCCATATATCCACTCTAGAGGGCATGTTTCCTCTATCATTGAGAATGAGTGAATGGGTTTTATAGGAGCGAAGCAACAAAGGGCGGGCGTGACAAAGGTACTCTCTTAGTAAATCTAGAAGTGGATTAATGACAGGGAGAATTCTTTGTTTATTCCCCTTCCCTTTAATAATGATAGACTCATCAGTATCAATAAAGTCTGCCATTTGAATAGAAACAAGCTCGCTTACTCGACAGCCCAAAGCAAAAAATAAATAAAGCACGAGATGATTTCTTTGAGTGTGAGCCTCCTTTTGAGGAACTATCGCTGATTTCAATATCTTATTAAACTCTCTATGACTTACAAATAAAGGCAGGGCATTTTTCACACCTGACATTTTGAACTGACTTCTAAAATCAACCTTATGACCCCTATTCTCTAAAAAACGAGAATAAGAACGAATCGCACTTATAGCTCGGGCTTGAGACCTTGGCGTGAGTTTTTGTTTTTTTAAATATTCTATAAATAGAAAAGGAGTTTTTTGAGATTGATACTTATAAAATTTATTCAAATCACCTTCATAAGAACTTAAGGTATGCTCAGATTTATTCTCTACAAGTCTTAAATAATTTAAAAATTCTTCAATTAATCTTTTGGAGATCTGAACAGATGTATTCTTCATGAGTGGTTATTAAAAGTGTCCTGGGAATCCTGGACTAAAACCACAAGGGGGCCCAGCACAAGGTCCTTCGACACATATATACAGGATATCAAAGTTTTTATCCTTTGAAGATCGAGCAGAAAAAAAAGAGCCGCTAATAACATAATTCCCACCATTTGTACTGAATGAACATTGAGAAAAGTTTCGAGCTGAAATTCTTGCCTGACAAGTAAAGGTAATAGGAATGCCAGAAATAGGACACCTGTTACCGGCTGAAGTAGTGCCATAAGCATTGTTAAATGAAAAATCTGTAAGCTGTCCAAAAGTGATATGACCAGCAAATCGCGCAGATCCCTCATGATAGAGAGGAGATTTACCTTGAGTGTCTGTAATATCAAAGGAAAGACTCTGAACCCTTTGAGTAGGTCGAATTAATTTAGCAAAACCTACGGGTTCAAAAATAGGAACGGGTATATGAGGGCCTCCTCCTATTGGACCAATATTACCTCCGCCGATAACATCCTCACCAGAACAACCAGTGAATAACACCATCGAGATAACTAACAATACACTTCCTATTAAGCTCTTCATATTCCCTCCATTAACATTGAACATCATTGAGCAATATACATTTTCTCATCTTCTTCATCCTCTAGGTTAAAACCCTTTGTAATGTTGAGATGCTCAAAGTCAGCTAATTTTTTATAACAACTATCGGAATCAGGTTCTAGTGCAGCAAAAGTTCTCACTTTGTATCTACTCTCCCATGCTTGACAATTAAAAGGTCCTACACTAATGAACCAGCATTTTTTACTCGAAGCATTTGGCCAATTTTTCTGATTGATATAGCGACCCCCTTCATAGCAATCCCTGTGATTCTCTCGTTCATCATGCCCTTTAAAAGAATAAAACCACAGAGAACCAGAACCTTCAATGCGATCATAAACTCTTCCATCGGTTTTCTCAAGCGGGTTGTCTAGCTTGTTCACAATCAATATAAGGGCCTGGCTTCCGTTTTCAAAAAACCCATGAAAGCTAGGATCTCTTTTTGCTCCTTTAAACCGAGCCCACACGTTGTACTTGGCATCGCTCCCGTATCCAGAATGAAACTTATGTGACGCAATTTCTTTTTTTCTGTCACCTAGGTTTTTTTCATAAGCAACAAGCACAGTCCCGTTATAATAGCTCTTACCTGAATCTCTTTGAAGATCAACATAGACCTTACCATCTCCAACAGGATAGTTTAGTTCATACCCTAAACGAAAATCTGTGAGTGCATCATCTTTAAAATCATTATCATCAATCTCACCATCAGCCTCATAACGGTCATCTAAGTGTTTAAAATTTTCATAATTATCGTCACCACCATCAGGACCATCATTACCACCACCACAGTTTGCTACTAAACACTCTCCAAGGTTAATGTAACCATCCACCTCATTGCCTGAATCTATACCGCCCCCATTAGGAGATAGGATATTTCCACCGCCTGTATTTACAGGATCATTAGGCTTCCAAATACGAATAGCACTGCAGCCTACAACAAGGCTGACAACAAAACATAATAAGAAAAGAAATATCTGTTTCATTTTCGATTCTCCATAGATGGGAAACGGCAGAATGGAGGCAAAAGTTTAAAAATAATTAACTGAACTCGTCTTTTACTCTCTTATTTTAAAGTAAAAGAGGACTCTTAAGCCATCAATACTCTCAAATATAATTTAGATTAAATGACAAAAGTCTAGAATTAAGATCTAGAATTATGATTTATAGCTCTTAGAAAAACTAGTTTTGAGAAGAATCTGGGCCTAAAAAACTCTTCATCATTTGCAAAGGCATAGGGAAAATAATCGTTTTAGTGGCTCCCTCTCCTGCGATCTCACTCAAAGTTTGCAAATAAGCAAGCTGTAAAGCTTCAGGTCTTTCTGAAATAGTGGCAGCTGCAGATCTTAATTTCTCCGCCCTTTGAACTTCACCTTCTGCACTAATTACTTTTGCCCTTCTTTCCCGCTCCGCTTCGGCCTGACGTGCCATAGCTCTTTGCATTTCTTTTGGTAAATCAATGTGCTTCAATTCGACAACAGACACCTTAATTCCCCAACCTCCGGTTGCTTTATCTAGAATTTCCTGCAAAGCATGATTAATGCGATCACGATTTGAAAGCAAGTCATCCAGTTCATACTGACCTAACACCGATCTGAGAGTAGTCTGAGCAAGCTGAGTGGTCGCGAAATAAAAATCTTCCACTTGTGTCACTGCTTTTTCAGGTGCTAACACGCGAAAATATATGACTGCGTTCACCTTCAAAGTAATGTTATCTAAGGTGATCACATCCTGAGGAGCAATATCCATTGTAATAGTTCGAGTATCCACTCGAATTAATCTTTCCACTCCAGGAATCAAATAGATCAAACCAGGGCCTCGAATCTTCATCAATCGACCGAATCGAAGCACAACACCCCTTTCCCATTCTGGTAATACTTTGATCACTGAAAAAGCTAACAAGCCAAAAGCGATCACATAATAGTAAAAAGGAATGGACATTAACAAAGCTTTAATCATTCTTTACTCCCGTGTTGAATTTTTCTACATCAAAAACCATCCTATCGTAACCAACAATTTTTACGCTGTCATCTTTTTTTAATTTATCTTGAGAGCGAAATTTCCATAATTCTCCTTGAATCTCTAAAAGGCCTCCTTCAGCATCCACTTTCACCACTTTAGCTGTTGAGCCTATCCAACTCGCCTCATCATTTTTTCGTTGACGTAAAGATGTAAATGCTAAATACGCAATTCCAAGAGAAATTAAAATAAAAAACGAGGAAGTAAAAAATATAGTGGAATAAGGCAAGGTGACTCCCCCTGTTTGATTAGGATCAAACAGAAAAAAGCTGCCCACGATAAACGAGACTGCGCCACCTAATCCTAAGAAGCCAAAGCCCACAGCCGTAAATGCCTCTAAAACCATAAAGATAATACCAATCAGTATCAAAATTAATCCACCCCACTCAAAGTTGAGCTTATGCATTCCTGTTAAAGATAAGACGAGACCTAAAACACCTATAACTCCAGGAACCACCATCCCAGGATGAGTCAACTCAAAATAAAGAAGTAGCAAACTTCCTGTGAACATCAAATAGGCAATTTCAGGATCTGTCACAAAACTCACCAAATGATGACGTACCCCTAAAGGTATAGGCTCCAAAGTTCCTATTTGCACAAAGCTTGTTATGTTGTTCGCAAGTAAAACCTTCTTACCATGAGCAAATTTTAGAAAGCCCTCTTTACTAGAGCCATAAAAATCAATAGCACCAATTTGATACCCCTCTTTTCCTTTGACAGATTTCGCTTCTTTAATAATGTCTCTTCCAAATTGTTCATTTCTTTTCCGAAGCCCCGTTAAAGAATCGAGCCATGATGTAGTATCGTTAATCATTTTTTTCCTTAAATCTTCAGATGCCTTGCCTCCAGTGCCTAAGATAGGGGTGGCTGCACCAATATTGGTGGCCTGTACAGCACCATTCACATGGCAAGCTTGTAAAATAATAGCTCCCGCACTTCCTGCATGAGCCCCTGAAGGATACACCAGACACAACACCGGCACAGGAGAATCTAAAATCAACTCCACTATTTTGCGGGTAGAAAGCAACAGGCCTCCAGGAGTATTCACCAACAGCAACAAAGACGAACAGCCTTTTTTCTGAGTGATTTTTAAAGCTTTTTTTATACTATCTAAAGTTGCTGAGCTAATGACATCTTTAACAACAAGCTCGGTGGTGCACTTTCCATCTGGAGTCTCCTTTTTAAAATACTGCAATAAAGGCTTTCTTTTTTTTTGATTCTTTTGATTTTTCTGAGATGAAAGCTTTTTTGGATTATTATGTTTAAATTTTTTATCTCTACTGAGTTGAGAAAGAAAATTTCCCGGCGAATAATTTTGTTCCAGAGGAACAGACCACAGCAAAAACATAAGAATACTAAAAATAAAAGACATCATTTTATTATATACCCGATAAACTTTTTAAAGCAGAAAAAGTAGATAATTTCTTCTTCTTAAGATCGCTATCGGACTCATCAGATAGCTGAGCGAAACTATAAGTTATGACGGCTGGAACTTGAACTTTTGAAGTTAAATCCAGCACTATCTTTTGATTGAGTACGGGCTGAGAGCAAAAAGATCTCAAAGATTCCACCCATAACTCACCAAAAGCAATAAGACTTTGAGCTGTTGATCGAAGCAAAAGATTTCTCAAGCCTTCTATATAATTAAAATCCTTCCAACAAACGACTGTATAATTTTTTCGATTCAAAGATTTCATAATTCGAGCTGAAAGTTGCTGATAAGGGGCGGTATATTCTTCCCCTGTCAGTATCAGAGTGTCTTTATCCAATGAAGAATGAAGTGTGTAGATTCTATCCCAATGAGAAGGCTTAATAAATTGTTGAACACCTAAAACATCTTGAATGTATCGAATAGACATAACTAGTTGAATAACACTTTTATCCATCCCTATCAAGAACTCTATTGAAGTTGCTTTAGAATACTGTTTGCAAGTTTTAAACTCACCCCCTTTACTTGGGATAGCTCTTCAGGAGTAGATTTTTTAATCTTTTGAACATTTCCAAATTTTTTCAATAAGACTGCCTGTCTTTTAACCCCTAAACCCTTAATAAAGTCTAAATTACTCGATAGAAAAGAAAGGCGAAGCTTTTTTCGATGATGAAGAAGAGCAAAGCGGTGAGCTTCATCCCGCATCTGAACTAAAATTTTATAACTCAATTGATGAGCAGAAAATAAAATAGGATTTTTCCTTAGTGGTAAGTAAAATTTTTCAACCGATGGAGTCTTATCTAAAGCAGATCCGTCCTTGGATTTAGCAATGGCCACAACGGGGATACTCAAAGACAGCTCTCTTAAAACTCTAGAAGCGATTTGCAGCTGCCCTTTTCCTCCATCAACCAAAATCATTTGAGGGCGGAGTTGTTTTGCTTTGACCAGCCTTCTATATAAAACTGTCTTCATCGCCAGATAGTCATCATTTTTTTCCTTTAATTTATAAATGCGATACTCTTTTGAATTTTTCACTCCATTTTCAAACACAACCTGAGAAGCATAAATCGCTTGAGATTGAAAATGAGAAATATCATAACACTCCATTCTTTCAGGAAGATCCGAAAGGTGAAGCTTTTTTTGAATCTCTAATAAAGCCTTCTTTAGAGACTCTTCTTTTTTAAATACTATAGAAAAATGATCTTTTGCATTTTGTTCTGCCATTAAAATCCATTGTTTTTCATTCTTCTTTTTCGCGACAACAACTAAAACTTCTCGATCCGATATGGATTTTAAAAAACTTTCTAACTTCCGAACAAAAGATAAAGAAAAATGAGAAGGGATAATAACCTCGTTTGGAATCAGATTTTCCATGTAGTACTGGGCTAAAAATGTGAGAGTGTTTTCTTCAAAATATTCTCTCTCATGCTGCCACCATGCTTCCTTTTCAAAATGAGAAAAATGTCCAATAAGCCTGCCGCTTCTCACATGAAGAAATTCAAACTGCAAACAATGATCCTGACCGTAGAAAGAAAACACATCCACATCCCGTAGATGTTTTTGATCGAGCACAATCTGGTTTTCTTGAATTTTTTGTATTGATTCTATCCTATTTTTAATCATCAAAGCTTGTTCAAATTCTTCTTTTTCAGCCTTTTCTTTCATTTCTTCTTCAAGCTGTACGACGAGTTTACTTCCCTTACTTTTCAAAAAAGAAAGAGCTTGTTGAACCTGCTTTCCATACTCTTTGGAAGAAACTTTGGAAACACAAGGGGCTGTACAAAATCCCATTTGATGGGTGAGGCACGGCCTTTTTCTCCCTCTCATAAAACCATTGCTACAGTCTCTAATTTGAAAAGTCTCATTTAAGAAGCAAATCATATTTCGAACTTTATGGCTTTCCGTATAGGGGCCAAAGTAAAGACTTCCATCTTTTTTTACTCTTCTTTCTAGGTAAAAACGAGGGAAAGCATCTTTCATACTCACTCGAATATAAGGATAAGCTTTATCATCTTTTAAACGCACATTGTATCGAGGTTTATGTTTTTTGATCATTAAAGCTTCCAAAAGTAAAGCTTCATTTTCGGTGTTGGTAATGATGTAATCCAGAGAAGAAACTTGCTGAATAAGAAACTTTGTTTTAAGGCTTGGGACAGAAGAAAAGTAAGAGCGAACGCGAGATTTTAATTTTTTAGCCTTTCCAATATAAATAACAACACCTTTGGAATCCATCATAAGATAAATTCCAGATTTTTCTGGCCAATTTTTTATTGAAAAATTCTTCTTTTCTCTACCCATATGTTTGTCATACACCGTCTGCTAGTATCTATTTTAGCAGTCACTTTATCATGTTCTTATTACTGAGGTACAGCGACTTTATCTTCCGTCCTTCTATTTTTATCTGCCTCAATATTGGAATGAAGATTTAGTAGACAAATGAGAGAATTTCTAATAATGTAAACCTAAACTTATAGAAACTCAGAGGTCTAACACCCCATGTGGACTCCCAAAGAATTGAGCCAAAAAATACAAGAACGAGCTCTTCTTACTGAGGGTTCTTTCAAGCTTCGCTCCGGCCAAACATCCTCTTTTTACTTCGATAAATATAGATTCGAGTCACACCCTGAACTTTTATTCCAAATAGCAAAACATTTAAAACCCTTTATTCCTTCGTCTACTGATTTATTGGCAGGTTTGGAGCTTGGAGGAGTGCCCCTTGCCACGGCTTTATCTTTTGAAACAGGTCTGCCTTGTGTATTTGTTCGAAAAAAAGCTAAAGAATACGGCACTCAAGCTCTTGCAGAGGGAGGAAAGATTCAAGGAAAAAAACTTTTAATTATCGAAGATGTTATTACAACAGGGGGACAAGTGATTGCTAGTGTAAGTGAACTTAGAAAACTTGGAGCTGTTATTGATACTGTCGTTTGTGTGATTCATCGACACCTCCATAATAACAATCCTCAAATTCAAAAATCTCAGTTAAAACTTCAAGCACTTTTTAACTTGAGCCATTTTGATCATCCACTTCTTAAGCCTTAATTTAATTTTGAGATAAAATAAGAGCCAGTTCATCAAACAAATGTTGAGCTTGGTATTGTTTTTTGCTATTTCCGTTGTACATAAATACAAAAGCCCGCCATTCACCTTCATTATTTCTTACATAGCCTGCAAGACCTATCACTCCTGTCAACATACCTGTTTTTGCTCTTACCATAGATTTTTTTTCTAAATAACTGAGTCTTTTTTCTAAAGAACCTACTCCTTGAGGGATCGCGTAAGCCGATAGTTTTTCAAAAGAGTTTAAAGAATTAAAATCGTGAATTAAAAAAGTTAAAATATCTTTAGGTTTTAATTTATTCTGACGGCTCAAACCCGAAGGACTGTTAAAAGTATAATCCTTCACACCTTTTTTCTCGATGTGTCGACGTATATGCTGAATTCCTTTTTCCAGACTCCCTTGAGAAGATCCTTTCAATAAAGAAAGCTGAATGGTGAGCATATCTGTAATAAAATTAGAAGAATGCTTCATCATATCCTGCACCAATTGAAAGACAGTTCGTCCTTGCTGTCGAGCTAAAACAAAATCAGAAGGGCTTTTCCCTTTTTTCACGACTTCTTGATCGAGCTGAATACCTCTTTGTTTTAAAAATTCTATAGCATTATAACCTGCCCACAAAGCTGGTTGGGTCACATTTTTATAAGATACAAACTCTAGAGCTTCTGGAGAAATGAAGCCTTTCACTTGAACAACATCTCCAGAAGAACGAGCCTTCCTTACGACTTTAATTCGATGGTTTTTATTAATATTTTTTGTCACAGCTTTATTTTCAATTTGAATAAAAGAGTTTTTCGGATCCACAAAAACCCGAGCAGGCTTTCCTAAAGCTCCTGGTCGAACATAAACATTCAAAGAATTCCAATTAAAGGATAAAGCTGAAAGATAGGAGCTATAACTTCTATCTGAAGAAAACCAAGAATTTTTTTTTCTGCGATAAGATTGAAATAAAGATTCATCAACAATAAGATGTCCTTGGACACGTTTTAATCCAGATCGCAAAAGATGATTCACTAACATCCATAAACTTTCAGAAACAAAAGAAGGATCCCCTCCTCCCCTTAAATACAAAGGACCTTTTAAAATTCCATGTTCTACTTTTTTTTGAGCAACAAAAGAAGTTTCGAAAGTTTGATGTGGTGGAAATTCATCTAATATTACTGAAGCTGTAATAATCTTTGATAAAGAAGCCGGAATAAATTTGCGATTTCCATTGTGAGAAAAATAAATCGAAGAAGATTTTGAAAGATTTTCTGAAATAACAAGACCTAAATTCTTTGATAATGAATGATTTTTTTTCAAAACCTGCTGAATTTTCTGATGAAGTCGACTTGCATCTTGATTCTGTTTGTCAAACGTCTTATGTTGACTCTGGCCCCAACTCAGATGACATGCATATACCAAAAAAAGAATAGAGCTATAATGACGAAGCATAATCAAAAACTATATAGTAAAATTTTAGCTCTGACAACAGCTGCATTCCTAGGATGGTTTTGTTGGGGGCTTGATAATCACTCTAAGACTGTCACTATCGCTTTATCTCAAATGCCGATCACATTAAACCCTCTAAGAGCTACAGATGCTACAGGAATGAGAATCGTCAATCTTATTTTTCAATCTCTAGTATATGTGGACAAAAACTTACAAGTTCAGCCTGATCTCGCTAAAAACTGGCAGTGCAGCTCTCTTACTTGCATCTTTGAAGTTCCTTATGGAAATTCTTTTTCTAACGGCCGCCCATTGACAGCTGAGGATATTGAATTTAGTTTTCAACAGTATCAATCTGAAGAAAGTCCTTTTCACTCAGCTTTTCAAAATATTCAAAACGTTCAAGTGGACTCTCATAGTCAGGGATTTACTATTCAAATCCAACTTAAAAAAAGTTCAGCACCTTTTTTATCCTCAGACTTACCCGTACTAAAAATACTGCCTAAAAAAGAGTTCATCTCTCACAAAGAAAAGTTTAAAAAAACACCTATAGGAAGCGGCCCTTTTATCCTCACTCAACAAACATCCCACCATATCCAAATGAAAGCTCGAAAACCAATAAAAATAAAAAATGTCATTTTTAAAGTCATTCGAGACGACCTCACTCGCTTTCAAAAAATACTGAAGAAAGACATTGATATTGTTCCATCCGATTTACCTTATTCCAAAGTAAAGAAAATACAAGAAATGAACCTTCCTTATAAAGTGATCTCTCAGACGGGACTTTCTATGAATTACATTTTAGTGAATTTAAAAGATCCTCTCTTTCGACAACTAAAAGCACGTCAAGCTCTTGCATGGGGAATTGATCGGCCGACCATCATTCAATATCACTTGAAAGGATTTGCTCTCCTTGCACACACCATTTTAAATTCTAACAATCCATTTTTTTTCAAAAAAATTAAAAAATATTCTTACAATAAAAAGAAAGCTCAAAATATCCTTAAAACCCATCAATGGGTAGGGCATAAAATTAAAATTAAAACCTCAAATAATCAATCTGTTGTCGCTTATGCAAAAATTATAGCCTATCAACTCAAACAAATTGGCTTTCAAGTTGAACTTGAAAGTTATGAGTGGGGGACCTTCTATAACGACCTCAGCAAAGGAAACTTTCAGTTAGCTCTCCTCAGATGGGTGGGAGCCTTTGATCCAGATATCTACAGAGTAGCCTTTCATAGCTCAGAAACCCCTCCTTATGGAAGGAATCGTGGTTTTTATATCAATCATAATCTGGACGAATTGTTAGAAAAAGGGAGGGAGCAAAATGATAAAAAAAGAAGAATGGCTACTTATCATAAAGTACAAGACATTATTGCTCAAGAGTTGCCTATCGTACCATTATGGCATAATCAACAAGTCAGTGTAGTCAAAGATAGCATTAAAGACTATTTTCTCCCATTTGACGGCTCCTATAAATTTCTCCTTTCCATATCTAAAAAATAATATTACCCTGTACTTATGATAGGGTGGAAAAACTGGTTTAAAATTTTTCTAGTGTTTCTAGTACCAATCTTTTTTGATCAAATGTTGAAGCTACTCACCCGCGGACTTCATACTGAAGCTGTTATGTTTGGATGGTTGGGATTTTTTGCAAACTTTTCTGATGCCGAAATCTACTCTAACTTGCCCAACAAACTTCAGGAGATAAAAGGTTTAACTCTCGCTGTCGTTGGTATTTGTCTATTTCAACTGAATATATTGGTTAATTTTTTATTCGCTCTCTCTCACACTGTTCGCTATTCTATAAGCCTCATTCTAGGAGGATCCATATGTTTCCTCATGGATAAGATTTTTCATGGTCAAGTTATTAATAATTTAGCCATTACCTTTAATTCCCAACAGTTTTTTGGATTTAATTTAGCTATTTTATTTATATGTGCGGGTGTCATTTTATTAGCACTGATTCTAATTGTAAAACCTCAAGAGCTTTTAAGTCCAACGAGTGTGAGAAAAACCTTGCTCACGGATCACGTCAACCAAAGACAATTTATAATTTCGATTTTTTCTTTTTTCACTATAGTATATTATGTACTCTCAACTCTTATAGGTTTATATACATATATAACCATCACATCTGTTACAGACTCTCGGATGATTCAAACTGATGTCATACAATACTTTTGTTTGTTGGTGTTGGCGCTTTATTGCTTATTGACACCCTTAGTTTATACTACATCTGTTGCACTCTCTCATCGAGTGTACGGTCCTGTGTATGGTTTTCAAAACTACATGAGAATGCTTTTCGAAAAAAAAGAGAAAGTCACATCCTCTTTTAAAACTCGAAAGAAAGATCACTTCAAAGAATTAGAAAACATTGCAGAGTACATTCGCACAAGAATCATTCGAAAACTATAGACTCTTATGAGATAAAAAAGTTTTGTAATGAGGTGCGATTCTTAAACCCTCTTGCAATAGTAGTGAAGATTTTTCTTTCAATCCTAATCGAGAATAAACTCGAAGTAACCCTCCTAAAGAGGATAAAAAGTAAAGCTTATTTTCTTTGACCTTGTTCCAATTTTTTTCAGCACATTTGAATTGACCCATTTGCTCACACCAACGTGCATGTAAAATAAAAGGAAAAATATACCGATCGCCCAAATTATTTTTTACAGACTGACTCACTGGTATTTGACTGTGATCGACTTGATTATTTTGTAATAAAATATAACCATACAAGGCTTGAATTAATGAATCTTTAGGAGATTGATTAAGAGCTTTTTCAATATTCGACTGAGCAGAAATCAATAGACCCGACTGCGCCAGACATAAAGAATGCAAAGCAATAAAAGAGGATTGTCCCTCCGACTTTTTCACCACTTCATTGCAAAGATCAAGCAAAAAATCTTTCCACACTTGCCTTGGATTATATGATAAAATATCATAAAAATGTTCTTGAGTCAGATAAGGATCCTGATCTAAAAGCTTTCGAATTAAAGGAATCGCATTATCTTTTTTCATAATAACCACATCTCTATATAAACTCAACAAGCTTGATTCTTGAGCATAGTCTCTTCTTTGTTCCATCACTGTTTGAAGTATTTCATTCACATCTTCTTCTTTGGAATCTATAGAAAGATATGCTTTCAAAAATAGAATGAAATTTTTATTCTGTTTATTTAAAGAAATTTTATTAAGTATTTCTAGTGCCTGTTCCTTTTGACCCATCTGAATATGCAAAGTGACATTATTGATTGTAGCCAATTGAGAAGAGGATATTTTCTGGGCTCTCTGAAGATAATCTTGAGCTAACTGATAATTCCCATTTTGGTATTCGATCATTCCTTGTAATACGAGCTCTCTCATTTGGTCCTCTAGGTTGGAATGATCATCTGAAATATTTTCCAAATTAGCCTCAGCTCTATACGAGTCACCTTCCAATTTCAACAGAAGAGAAGAGAAAGAAAGCCTATCTTGAGATTGAGTCACTGGAACTTTTTTAAATAAATTTAAAGATTTCTCATATTCTCCTTTTGAAAAAAAATAACGAGCTTCAGTCAAAGTATCTTTTAAAAATCGATCTTGCTTTCTTTTTTCTAGAACCACACTCTGCCACATGTACACACCTGCAACTACTACAAAGCTTAAACCAATGATTGTCCAAGCCAGTCGAAGATATTTTAAAGACTGATCATTTGCAGTTCTTTTAATTTGTTCAATGCTGCCAAACTCTGCATGAGAGGTTTTATTACTCCCCACATTTTCATCATTTTGAGCCGCATATACCACAGAAACAGCTTGATCCACATCCACATCTTTCTCTAAATCCTCTATAGCAGATAGATCATCCTTTTGTTCCAACTCTAAACCTTGATCAAGATTCGCATCACTTTCTGTTTGATGATTCGGTAAAAACTCACCTCCGTCTTCACCTGTACCTTCAATTTCAACATCAGAAAAAGAATCATCATCTTTTAAATTTACAAAAACAGTATTTTCAATATCTTGAGATGAAGCTTGATTATCTGAGACAACCTTCTGGGAAGGGCTTGCATCAAATGAAGGATTAAAAAATGTATTTCGAATATACACCCATTGTTTGAGAGGCTGAATCACTTCATCCTGAAGTGATAAGGTTTTATTCTCTAACATTTCTCGAACTTGATCTTCGTCGAAAGGGCCTGAAATCTTATTCTTTCTGCAAATCAGCCAAATCTTTTCCATAAGGTACTCTTCGGCATCTTATAGAAGAAAAATTAACACTGAAAGTTATTTTTGAGAAGTAATGATAGCAACCTCATAAGCATCAAAATTAATGTTTAAAGTGGCGACATCCTGTCCGAATGATATTCATTCCTAATTCCTTCGCTTTTTGAATCACTATTTTATCCTTCACAGATCCTCCAGGTTGAATGATCCACTGGATACCTTCTTCACCTGCTCTCACAATAGAATCTTCAAAAGGGAAAAAACCATCACTAGCCATCACTACGGAAGATGAAAGAGAGGGATGATATTTTTTCATTCTCTGAATAGCTAAGTCCACAGCAGTCACACGATCCACTTGTCCCATACCTAAACCTACGGTTTGTTGACCTGATACCAAACTAACAGCATTACTCTTTAAATGAGCACAAACTTTCCAAGCCATCTCTAAATCTTGACGAATAGAATCTGAAGGTTTCTTACCATCTACGATAACCTGAGACCAATCCAACTTCACTTGATCCTCGTCCTGAATCAAAAATCCACCGTCCACTTTATGCATCTCACTTTGAATAGGCCTTTTTAATATATTCTCCCAAAGTAAAAGACGAAGATTTTTCTTAGTAGATAATAAACTCAAAGCCTCCTTAGAATAGTCAGGGGCAATAATACACTCTAAAAAAAGAGGGTGCAGCTGTTCTGCTTCAGCTTGATCCATTTTTCGATTTACTGCTACAATACCTCCGAAAATACTCATAGGATCTGCTTTTAAACCTTTTCGAACGGCCTCACCCATATTACTGGCACAAGCCACACCACATGGATTGTTATGCTTAATACCCACAAAACAAGGAGTACTAAATTCCCTGAGAGTAGATACTGCTGCTTGCAAATCTAAAATATTATTAAAGGATAACTCCTTACCATGCAGCACCTGAACATCATGCAAGCCTTTTTGAGAAGGAATACTATACCAAGAAGATTTTTGTTGAGGATTTTCTCCATACCTTAAGCTCTTAAAAAATTGACCTCGAATCTCATAATCCGAGGACGCATTAGAAGAGCGCTTTAAATAATTCGCAATACAGGCATCGTAACGACTCAAATGATCAAAAACTTTTGAAGCTAGTTTTCTTCTCTGATTCACTGTGATCTCTTTTTGATTAAGTAAATTATAATCCTTAGGATCACAGATCACAGTAATTTTTTCAAAATTTTTAGCACTAGCCCTCAACATAGATGGGCCGCCGACATCAATTAATTCAATCTGCTCTTTTTCCTGATCCTTTGTTACACGATCAAAAGGATAAAGATTACAAATCACTAAATCAAAATGTTCTAATTTTCTAGAGTTCAGTTCTTGTTCATCTTTTTTATGATCTTTTCGAGCCAGCAAAGGGAGAAATACATGCGGATGCAAAGTCTTTACTCTTCCATCCATCACCTCAGGAAATTGGGTTTGATCTGTAATATTCACAACAGGAATTCCATGCTCCGACAAAAGCTGAGCTGTACCGCCTGTGGATACAATACGAGTTCCTAATTTTTGCAGACTCTTCACACACTCTACTAAACCCTCTTTATCAAAAACACTGATCAACGCATTCTTATACATTTTTACCTCTTAAAATTTTTACTTTGTTCTACTTTTGATAAACTCTACTCACTGAAAAACCAATATTAGTCATAATCTCATACGGAATAGAACCCGTATGCTGCGCCCACTCATTCCAACTTAGATTTTCTTCGCCTTGCTTTCCATAAATGACAATTTCCTCACCTGCCTTTGGTGAGTTCAAACCTAAAACCTCAGTTAAATCAATCATAAAAAAATTCATACAAATATCACCTACGATAGGAACTCTTTTCCCACGAAAAAGCACAAATCCATTCCTTAAACTCTTCCACATTCCATCTGCATAGCCCATAGAAACCACCGCAATATTAGAATCTCTTGAAGATTTCCAATTCCAACCATAGGATACACCCTGATTTTTAGGAACGATACGAGAAGAAATAATATAGCTCTTTAAAGTCGAGACCGGCTGAAATTCTAATTGCTCCCATTTATCCTTTGCCTTTGAATTTGCAAAATACACCAAAGGCTTTGCACCGTAAAGGCATCCTCCCACTCGGCATCCAAAATTCAGAGGAATGTCATGCACAAACGCTCCAACAAGAGAATAACTGTTATATAAGTGAGCTTTAATATTCGAAAAAGATTTTTGAAATTTTTCTACCTGTTTTTTAAAAACTTCAGTTTGTTTTTGAGACTCTCCTTGATCGATTCCAATATCTTCTCCACAAGCTAAATGTCCACAAACTCCTTCCAGTTTTAAATGCGGCTGTTCTTTCAAATAAGAAACTAAAGGTTCCACATCTGAAACCTCAAACCCTAAACGAGCCATCCCCACATTAATCTTTATATGAATATGATGTTGTGTCTTATTTTTTAAAACAGACTGAGAAAATAATTTTAAATCCTCCCAAGAATGAATAACTGGAATCCAATTTGAATTTTGAACTATAGAATTAACATCATTCATAGCACCAAATAAAAGAAGCCTCACTTCAGAATGAGAAATATTTTGAGCTTCTTTTATATTTAAAACACCAAACTCTGAAAACCCTTCCTGTAAAAAAATAGGCAGAATATGATTCACGCCCAAGCCATATGCGTCAGATTTTATGAATGGATAAAAAAAGTTATTTGTATCTAATAGATTTTTAACAGTTCGAATGTTTTTTCTTAAAGCCTCTAAACTCACAACTAATTCAGAAATTGACATAGCTCTTCAACTCAACTCCAAAAAGCTTTCAACTGGACGAGCCTGATAATCAGGTTTAAAATTTTGAGGAGCCTTAGCTAAGGTCAACCCACTTTGATTCTTAAATTGTTCTCTGTATGAAGCACAAGCTTGACGAGCCAACTGTAATAAGTGAAAGGCATCTCTTCCAGATTGAGGGTATTCTGCAACACAAACTTGAAAAATTAAATCAGATTTTAAAATATGTGATCGGTTTAACGTTTCAAGCATCTCATAGAGCTTATTAGCCTTTTCCAAAACTTGTTTCTCGTTTCGATGAGGTAAAATAAGAGCCATCTCATGATCACTAAGACGAAAATCACAATCATACATTTGGCTATTCTTCCTTAAGTGCTGAGTCAAAGAGTGAAATAGAGTATTGATATTTTCTTTTTGAACATCTGAGTCTGAAACTACATCAATCAGTATGAGAGAAACAGGCAGTTGTAAACTTCGAGCTCTTGAAATTTCCACAAAAAGAGTTTTCAAAAATTGGTTATTCATAATCCGCAAATCTAAACTTAAATAAGGATTTTATGAATCATAAACTGCATCATGACTCACAGAATAACTAAATTCTTTACTTAAAGGTATAGATATTTGCACTTCTAAACCCTTTCCTTCATTCATATTCTGAAAATAAAGACGGCATCCTGCACGAGATAAAGAAGAATAAGCTAAAGTGAGGCCTAATCCTTTGGCATTCGGCTTCGATGTATAATATGCCTTGCAAGCTTGATTCATCAGCAAAGACCCCATTCCAGGACCGTAATCTCTTATAGTACAACAAAACATCTGGTCTTCTTTAAAGGTAGAAATATCTATATGTATCTGGTTTAAACTCTCCATAGATTCTTTTGCATTTTTTATAATTTCCAATAAGGATTGCTCCAACCAATACAAAGGTTTTTTTAACTTAATATCCGCGTCGAATTGATACTGAATCTTCACACCAGAAAAATCAGGCTGAGATTCACAAACTTTTTGAATAAAATCAGAAAACATCTCGAAAGAAGGCTCTGTTTCAATTTGTGAAAACTGGTTTTCTCTGAGTCTCATAAACAGCCTCGACATTCCTTGTTGAACTTTTTGAATATATATATTCTTTTTATTTGAATTAGGGATAGGAAGACTGTTGGTCGATTTAAAACTATTGATCCACCAGTAAAGATATTGATAAGCCTCTCGAATCGGGCGAAAAAATAGATAAGATAACAATAAGATCATTACACCTGCAAAAAGCATCACAAAAGATACTTCGTAAAACACAGCCATAAAGTGCTGATTCCAACTTTGGCTCTGAGTATTTAAAACTAAATAAGAGTTCATGATTCCCATTGGAATTCCTACACTCAACTTCTCCTTATTTTCTGATAAGAAAGCCCAACCTTTTGATTTTTTTAATTTCTCAACGGAGTACTTCGGAGGTAAAAATTGACCAGAATATTCTTTTTGAGAATGAATAGGAACCCATTGAGAAGAACTTTGTACGATAAAACCTTCTCTTCTTTGGGGATTGAAAGCCTGAGACAAAATGGAAAACCCTTTGGGGGAAAGAAGTCCAAAGATGATTTGATCACTGTATTGTTTAGAATCCAGAGCTACAGAGCGAATTCGATTACGATCCACTAGAAAAAGAGTCCGACCTAATTGATTATAAGAAAGATTGAAAGGCTTAAAAGCCACAGGATGAACTGTAAGGTCAGAAGTAGACACTCTAAGATTTTTCAGTGTATACCTGGCAGGGTGAATGGAGACGACCTGTCCTGTTTTCCTATCTGCCACACCTACAAAAGTAAAGTGAGCATCTTCTTTATTCGAATTCGATATCATGGAGATTAAATGTGAAGTCAATAATTTAACATTTTTAATCATTAATCTTTGAGTTTGCTGAGCTTCATTTTGAAGATTTTTAAGCTTTTCTTGATTCCCATTGTTTGCATATAAAACAGAAACAGAAACAGAAATGCCTAATGTACAGACTGCCAGAATAGCACATAACCAGAAAATGAAACGGAACCAAAAATGTTTCAAAAGACCCCCAATGCTCTAAAATCTAAAGAATCCTCTCACTTTAAGCAAAATTCTACAAGATTTCAAAAGCGAAACCCACAGAATTTATCTTCAAATTGGTAAAATCTAGACATTCTTGTAAAATTTACTTACAGGAATACCCTTGACTTAAACACTCTGATTATTAGATAACACACATACAAACAAGGATTCTTCTAAAGAAGGTTTACACAAATTGTGAATTTATTGGAAGTTTGTATATGTTCATCACTAAGATAGTGAGTAGTTTTTTATGAAAAAACAATCGTTTGCAAGATTTAAAATTCAACGCCGTTTTGGAATGGAGTTTCCTGGTTTAGGAAAGAAAGGGGCTTTAGAACGTCGACCCTACCCTCCAGGAGAAAGCGGGAATAAGAGAAGAAAGTATTCAGACTTCGCATTGAGGCTGGAAGAAAAGCAAAAAATTCGGTTTCATTATGTTCTTAGAGAACATCAACTGAGACGGTTTATTAGAAATGCAAAAAAAGGGCAATCTTCAAACTGGGTCGAAAAACTGGCTGGTTTGCTAGAGAGAAGATTGGATAACGTGATCTTTCGCTTAGGAATAGCTCCAAGTATGTTATCCGCTCGTCAACTTGTTCGGCATGGTCATGTTCTTGTGAACAATAAGAAAGTGGATATTCCTTCTTACGTGATCCATACAGGCGATCAAGTTTCTGTAACTCAAAAAGGTTTACTCAATCAAAATGTCATCCAAGCAACTACTCAACCTCGGCTTGATTTACCAGATTTTCTGACCAAAGAAGAAAAAGACGGCAAGCCTGTTGGAACTTTACAAGATATACCGGGTGTTGGGCATATTCCTTTCACTTTCGATGCCGGTTTATTTACAGAGTATTATGCGGCAAGAAAGGCTTAAAAAATGGCAAAAAAGAAAGGACAACGTATTATTACTTTAGAATGTACCGAGGCAAGAAAACAAAACCTCCCTCCATCACGTTACACCACAAAAAAGAACGTTCAAACACATCCTGAAAAATTAGAAAAAAAGAAATACAATCCTTTTCTGAGAAAACACACTCTGCACAGAGAAATTAAATAGAGAAATTAAATAAAGAAATTAAATAAAGAAATTAAATAAAGAAATTTAATAGAGAAATTAAATAAAATTTTTCTTATCCCTGTTTCCAGACGAACTGCTTAAAAAACCCCTACCCGTGGCCTTGCATAAGAAATGCATCATAAGGTTGATGTTCTTTGTTATCGTCATTAAGTTCTTTAAAATAATCTAAAGCGTAATTGAGAACTTCTTTTTTAACTTTAAGTTGAAAGATAGTTTTTCTAAAAACAGTGCTGTTAGAGTAACCTGAAGAAAACCAAGTGGCAAATTTTTTAAATTGAATCAGCGCCATTCTTTCAGAATGAAAAGCACTTAAATGAGTAAATAAATCCTGAAGGACTTTTTGAATGTTTTTCTCATATTTTTTTCTCTGATTACTAAGTGAGTCATAAGTTTCATGAAATATCCAAGGGTTCTTAAGAGCCCCTCTTCCTATCATCATACCGTCACAATTTGTTTGCAAATAAAGACTTTTGATCTGTTGAGGATGAATTAAATCTCCATTTCCAATAATGGGAATAGGAGATTGGCTTTTCACTTCAGCAATATAAGACCAATCCGCCTGCCCAGAGTAACCTTGCGAACGAGTGCGTCCGTGAATAGTCACCCACAAGCACCCTTCGCTATGAGCTAATCGAGCAACCTCTAAAGCATTGCAATGAGAATCATCCCAACCTGTTCTAATTTTTATAGTCAAAGGAATATTAATTTTACTTTTTATAGATTTTAAAATTTGAGCCAACAAAGACAAGTTTTTTAAAATAGCAGACCCCGCCCCCTTTTTGACAATTTTAGGAACAGGGCAGCCTAAATTAATATCTACAAAACTAGCTCCCATCCCTTCCACAATTTGAGCGGCCTCAGATAATTGACTGACATCTTCTCCAAAAATTTGAATCCCGACAGGCTGTTGAGCTTCACTAATTTGGGCATATCTTTGAGTCGTATGAGTATTTTGCCTCACTAAGGCCGCAGCCGACACTAACTCTGTAGTCAAAATACCACTATTCATACCTTTCATAAAAGATCGAAAAGGATAATCCGTCACTCCCGCCATAGGAGCTAGAAGAAGCGGTTTTTCTTTGAGATAACTGAGTAGTTTTTGATCGTTCATATCTTATTCCTTATGCTTTTTTTTAAACTTGCTGGCAGTTTGAATGTTTTTCAAATAAAAAACAACACTAAAGATGAGGCCTAGACGGCTCCTGTTTAAAAAAATATAGATTCCTTTAATTAATAATGTTTAGAATATCATAGATGAAAAGGTTTCTTGTCATTTTTTTGATTGGTTTTTTATTCCCCTCATGGGCTCGTGTCTATATTAATGTAGGGCAGGCTAATGTCAAAAAAAGTTTGATTGCCATCTCTCCCCTAGTCTATACAAAGCCTGATCCCACAATTTTAAAACTCAAACACGGAGAAGAAATCTCTAAACAAATTAAACAAAATCTAAAAAACTCAGGGTATTTTAATATTATTCCCTCTGGCGGCTTCATTGAAAATCCTACAAAAATTCCTCCTTTCCCTTATCCCGAACATCCACAGGGTTTTAGGTGGGAAAACTGGAAACTAATCTCTACAGAGTTTTTAATGTTTACTCGGTACGCTATATCGAATGATCAAAAGATCACTCTTCGGGTATTCTTATATGATATTTTATTAAGAAAGAAAGTCTTTCGAAAAGAGTATGAAGCGTCGGTATCTCAAAGTGTCTCTTTGGCTCATGTAGTCTGTAATGACATCATTTTAAAACTAACAAAAAAACCAGGAATTTTCTTAACCAAAATTGCAGTTATTCGTAACTTTAAAAAGAGTTTCAAAAAAGAATTGTTTGTGATGAACTGGGATGGCTCAAATATGCAACAAAGGAGTTATCACCGATCTATTGTATTAGCTCCTGCATGGCATCCATCAGGAACAAAAATGGTCTACACAGCTTTTCTTTACCGCAAAAGTTCAAAAGGTCGAAAAGCAAGTATTTTACTTTATGACTTTAAAAGAAAAAGGAGGAGAATACTGTCGAGCTACTACGGAACCAATTTAGGTGCTGACTTCTTTCCCTCTGGAAGAGAAATGCTGATGACCACTTCATCAAAGTATGGGGGAATGAATATTTTTAAATACAACCTCAGAAGTAATAAGATGTTTCCCATTCAGCTCGGACCTCGCGGAGCTATTAATGTAGAGCCTTCTATCAACCAGAAAGGAAATCAAATTGTTTTTTCATCAGACAGATCAGGTAAAGTGATGCTTTATAAATCCAATCAATTCGGAGAAAAAGTGAAACGAATCACCTTTGTCGGCAACTTTAACTCGACACCAAGTTGGTCTCCGGACGGAAAGAAAATTATATTTTCCGGCTATTCTAGAAGACGTTTTGATCTCTTTATTATGAACAGTACAGGGTCTGCTAACATCAAAAGATTAACAACAGCACGAAGAAAAGACGGAAAATGGTCGAATAATGAATCTCCATCTTTTTCACCAGATGGAAGACAAATCGTGTTTGTCAGTGACCGTTCTGGATACCAACAAATTTACACCATGAATACCGATGGTTCTAATATCAAAAGGCTTACTTTTGATAAGTATAATTACAAAAACCCCAAATGGTCTCCGTTGATCCGCAATTTTTTTCAACACTAATAAAATCTTTTTGATGTCATTTGTTATCTATTGATAAGAAATGTTAAAACTCAAAATTTCCATTTCGACATCAAAGTCAAAGCTTCAGATAAAGAAGTTGGAACATCTCATGCTCATATATTTTATAAAGCCTATGCTTATTAGACATCCACAACTTCATGTAGACATTTAACAAAATTAATTATATAATATCATACAATGTACAAATATGCTTTATTTTTTATTGTTTTTCTCACTGCTTTTTCTTGTGGCTTTATACAAGAACCACGATCTTTTCAAATACCGCCTGTGGTTCAAGAAGAAATTTCAAAAATAAAATCTGAAATTGGAGAAAAAATAAATACTCTTGTAAACCAAGGTTTATCTCAAGATGAGATTATTGGACATTTAGAAATTTTCATTCAAGATTTTGAAAAACAATTTCGAGAATTAATAGATCAACATTCACCACCTCCATTTTCTTTCCTACCTGCCAAGATAAAAGAGCCTTTCATACGACAAAATATACAAGACATAAAATCTCAAATGAAGGCAGAAGCAGAAAAACTTATTGAAGGAAGGCTGGATCGACAAGAATTATAGATTTATAAATCTGATTCACATTCCGTTCAGGCTGTGCTATATTGACTCCCGCTATGAATTCACCTATCAAAAATATTCAATCTTTATTTCCACAGGTGACTCATCATCCTGAGTCGACTTATCTAGACAGCGCCTCCACCACTTTAAAACTTCAACCTTCAATAGACCGAGTTCGTCAATTTTATGAACATGAAGTATCTAATGTTCATCGAGGGCTTCATAGTGTTGTAACAGCTCTTTATGAAAAAAGTCGTGAAACTATTGCTCAATTTATTTCCGCTCAAAATGTGAATGAAATTGTCTTTACAAAAAGCACAACAGACGGAATTAATCTACTTGCCCATGTTCTTACTCCCTTTTTAAAAGAAGGAGATGAAATTGTTATTTCAGAAATGGAACATCACTCCAACTATTTACCTTGGAAAAATCTCGCTCAAAAACTCCACCTTAAAATTCACTATATTCCCGTCACTGCTGAAGGTGAACTCGATGAAACAGCTTTTGAGGCTCTGTGGAATCCTAAGATTCGACTCCTCTCTTTAATTCACCAATCCAATGCTTTAGGAACGATCAATCCAGTAGAAAAATTTATCCGTAAAGCTAAAAAAAATAAAACAATCACAATTATTGATGCAGCTCAATCCATCAATAATATGAATATAGATGTTCAAAAATTAGATTGTGATTTTCTTGTCTTTTCTGGTCATAAATTATTTTCTCCCTCTGGAGTGGGAATTCTTTATGGAAAAAAAGAGTGGTGGGACAAGCTGGAGCCTTATCAATATGGCGGTGGTATGGTTTTAAATACTTTGGACAACACTTGGGCTACTGCCCCTCATAAGTTCGAAGCAGGAACTCCTAATATAGAAGGTGTTCTTGCTTTGGCTGCAACAATCCAGTTTCTAAAACAAAATTTAAGTTTTCAAGATATTGCGCTTTATGAAGAATTTTTATTAAAAGAAGCCGAACAACGACTAAAAAAAATTCCAAACTGCCAAATTATTGGAAACTCTCCCTCTCGAATAAACACTCTTTCTTTTATTTTTAAAGGGGTTCACACGGACGATATAGGATATATTTTAGGAGAGCAAAAAATAATTATACGAACAGGGCATCATTGCTGCCAGCCCCTAATGAATGCTTTGAGTTTACAATCTGGTACTGTGCGAGCATCTTTTTCTATGTACAATACAGAAGAGGATGTGATAAAATTAGAAAAGGGTCTTTTAAAAGCAATGGATATTCTAAGGAAAAATTAGTTTATGGGTCAATTATCTCCTGAAGATGTTTTAGTTCGTATGTGGTCAACTCCAAATCCTTATGCGTTAAAATTTACTTTTAACGTTCCAATGAAATCTACAGGCAAGGCCACCTTTCACTCTTCTGAGGAGTGCTCTCATCTTCCTTTAGTTTCTTCATTATTTTCCATTTCAGGGGTGAAAAGAGCCTACCTATTTCAAAACCAAATTACTCTCACACATGATGGAACTATTCCTCCAGAAGAAATCGAAAAACAACTGACTTCTATTATTCGCACTCGTATTGCTATTCATGATCCAGATTTTGTATCAGAAGAATCTTCTCCACAAGTAAAAACAAAAAGTGCTTCTAATGATCCTCAGGTTTTAAAAATTGATGAAATACTCGACCGAACTGTTCGCCCAGGACTACAAGCCGATGGTGGAGATTTAGATGTGATCTCTGTTGAAGGAGATCATGTTAAAATTGCATACCAAGGTGCTTGCGGTGGCTGCCCTAGTGCGACGACAGGCACTCTGGAAGCTATTGAAAATATCTTAAGACACGAACTCGAGAAACCTAACTTAACTGTCATACCTATTTAATGTTCAAGTTGTGTGTTTTTTACATTCTCATTATTTCTTTTGGGTCTACAGCCCAAGAATCTTCCAAATATAAACCCTTAAAGACATTTGCCCAAAGTTTAAATCTTATAGAAGAAAATCATCCGCAAAGTGTTCAAAGATCAAGAATTATTGATGGAGCTATTCAAGGAATGCTTTTTGAACTTGATCCCTATTCGAGCTTAATGACTCTAAAAGAAACTGAGTCTTTCAATCAGTACAATTTAAGTTCTCACACTGGTATTGGAATTGCAGTGGCTTTTAATAAAAACAAACAAATTCTAGTTTTGTCTGTTATGGAAGGCTCTGAGGCCTTTAAGAAAGGAATTCTGCCTGGAGACCAAATCACTCACATTCAAAAAAAGTCTACTCAAAATCAATCCTTTGAGTTTATTCGAAACCAAATCACAAATAAAAAAAGTTCATTTGTACAACTCACTATTCGAAGAGAAAACTCCCCCGAACCTTTACAGTTTAATCTCCCCGTCTCTCGTATACACATCCCTTCTGTTTCAGCACAAAAAATTAATAATAATTTTTTTTACACTCAGATTTCCTCTTTTAGAAGCTCCACTTTTCAAGATTTTAAAAAACTCTTACGAGTAAAATCTTGTTTTCTTCAAAAGGAAAGTCTTTTATGCTCTCGTGTGAGAAAAGGTCTTATTTTAGATTTGAGGCAAAATCCAGGAGGAATAGTTGAACAATCTTTGTTGATTGCAGATTTATTTATTTCTAAAGGGGTTCTTACAAGAATTAGAGGAAAAAAAGAAGAATACAATCAAACTTTTAATGCAAAAAAAATAGGAACTCTCAAATTTTTCCCTATTGTTGTTTTAATCAATGAATACTCTGCCAGTGCAAGCGAAGTTTTAGCTTCAGCCTTAAAAGATAATCATCGCGCTCTTGTTTTTGGAAAAACAAGTTTTGGAAAAGGGGCTATACAAAGATTATTTCCACTCAACAAAGAGTACACTCTAAAACTCACCACAGCTTATTATTATACTCCTCAAGGAAGTAGCATTGAACAAAAAGGTTTATCTCCTCATATAGATGAAAAAAGCAACCTTCATCAACAAAAATTAATACAGTTTAAAAATCAATTTTACCGCCGTTTTAAAGTTAAAAAAGAACACCTCGATAAAAGTATATTTAAAAAAGATTCTGAATGGATCAAAAAAGAACAAGATGATCCTTTATTGAAACAAGGGACCTCATTGTTGTTTCATTTAGTTCAACAAGAATAACTGATGAAATTTTTGTACTGGACGAAAATTTAGACAGTATTAATTTTTGATTTTTTAATAATGTATTGAAGTACATTATTTTGCGTTCTTTGCCATCGAACCGAATCTACAAACTGAGGATTTTTAGCCTCTTTGCTATTACCTCTTAAATGTTGGTGAATGTAATGATTTGTAGCTTCTAAAGATTCTTCTAATTTAAGTTTATTTGCCAATACGCTAATAAGATAACTCAATTTAGAATCTCTTTGACTTTGTTGATCAATTTTATCTTGATTATCTTTTATGTATTTTTCAATTTGCTCAGCAGGAGCTCCTTTCTGCTTCAGATCATGTTGAATAGAAGCTTTGATATGCTGTTCTTGAGTTTTTAAGACAGAAGGAGGAACTGTCACAGGATTTTTATCTACCAACTGAAGTAAAGCTTGGTGTTTAAGCTCCTTTTGATAATCCTGCTCTTTTTGATATTGCAACTGTCGAAGAACTTCTTTTTTCAATTCACTCAAACTCTTGACTTTCATTTTTTGAGCCCATTCGTCATTCAATTCTGGCAATACTTTTTTTAAAAGTTTTTTCAACTGAACATGAAAAAGAACTTTTTTATTTGGAAATTCTGAGTGTTCTTTAGGCATTTGAACTTCTACTTTCGTAGAAGCAGGACATTTCAATCCTTTTATTGCAGACTCTATCTCTTTAAAGATAGTACCTTTGCCGATCTCTATTGAAATATCTTTTTGAAGCGGAACTTTATCCTTTTCCCCTTCCACATCTCCTGAAAGATCGATATGTACAATATCTCCATCTTGGCAAGGACGATCTTCGATAACTGGAGCCACTTCCGCAGAAGAGTTTCTTAAATTTTCAATAACTTTAGACACATCTTCATCTGTAGGCTCAGTTTTTTTGGCTTTCAAAGTGAAGTCTTCATAGTGCTGAACATCAACTTGAGCGTGGACTTCAAAATGAGCTTTAAAAGACAGTTTTTCATTTTCTTTTACAGGTTGAACATCCAGCTTAGGAGATTTTATAGGATTGAGGTTCTCCTGCTTCAGCCCTGTCATATAAGCCGTTTCTATCAAAAAATTCATTGTATTGTACTGCACTTGAGAGAAGTGGTTTTGTCTTATATAGCTGAAAGGAACTTTACCTTTTCGAAAGCCAGGCAATTTCAATTTTTTTTGAAGGTTGCGATACTCTTGTTCAAAGGCTTTTTGGACCTCATTTTCAGGGATTTCTACAGCCATTTCGTAGCTAAAATCACTTATTTTTTTACATTGAATTTGCAGGTTATTCATAATAAAATATAAATTATAAACCTTAGGTTAAAAAATCAAATAGAAATAACGATTTATGAAAATTATTCTGATATATTTTATTACATTGTGGATGCTAGCCTGCTCAACAGCTGCTAAAAAGGCTTCTAGAGAGGATCGGATTGCTTCCATAAAATATAACAGTGAATTTCAGAAAGCTTTAAGTTTTATGGAAGATCAACAGTTCGATTTAGCTACTCAAGGTTTTCAATCTATTCTCGACGAAAGAATTCCTGAAGGTTCTTTTAAATGGTCTATTTTATTCAATATTGGTGTCTCCTACTTGCTCAATAAGGATTGCCCAAAAGCTAAAAAAAATTTACAAGATTTAGCATCTCAAACAAATCCTCAATATAAATTTAGAGGACAAATTTTACTGCAACTCCATTATGCCCATGAGTGTTTAGGAGAAACTCACCAAGCTTTGGCTGTGCTCAACAATACAAAGAAAGAAAGACCTCAATTTTCTGAAGAAGAACAATGGATTGAAATTCCATCTCGTTATTCTATCTTGCACGCTTCTTTGGGGAATAAAAAGAAAGCTTTAATGTATCAAAATAAAGCTCTTCAAGGTCTCAAAAAGTTAAAACAGCCTATAAAAAATAAGAAAGTTTTGAATAAAATGGCAGCTAAAAATTTTTACATCATGGGGCGATCTTTCGTTCAAGCCTCATATATTAACTTGGATCATTTTCTAAATGCCCTGCCTTATCATCAAATTTACCTAGCTCAATCTTTTTTAATATCGGAATCTACATGGACTGATTTAGCAAGAAAAGAAATTAATGAGCTTTATAAAAAAGTGTTCATAGCTTATAACAAAATCCCTTTCAACAAAAAATCTCTCTATAAAAGCCATTTGATGAAAGCTTTAAATGATTTTCGAAAAATAGCCAATGAAAGTCATAACAGAGACTTAAAAAAAACACTATCACATATCGTTCAACAATCACAAACCGCGGTTCAATAATGATTAAAGATCTCTTACATAAAAAAATTATTACACACAAAGATCAACTGATGGATTGGTTTGATCAAAAAAAGAAAAATTTATTTTTCCCTTTTTATTCTAGCTTCGATATTAGAGATTCAGGTTATAAAATAGCTCCTGTAGATGCTAATATTTTTCCAGCAGGTTTTAATAATATTTGTGAGGTAGACCTTGGTAACACCCCTTCTATAGCTCAAGAATATATTCATAAAAATTACGGTAAATTAAAAAAAATAATTTTACTTACAGAAGAACATACAAAAAATATTTATTACTGGGATAACATCACAACCTTAAAAAATATTTTAAATCATGCGGCTGACGAAGTTATTATTTGCGTCCCTGGAAAAACTCTTACAACTTCTATAGAAGTTGAAAACTCTTCGGAAGAAAAAATCCAGATTCATATTTTAAATGATCATTTAAAAAATTCAGATTTAATTATCAGTAATAACGACTTTTCAACCCATTATGACATCCCTTCGAACATTCCTCTCAACCCTTCCTACTTAATGGGCTGGAAGAACAGAAGAAAAGATAAATTTTTTAAGGAATATAATAAATTAGCTGTGGAGCTGGCTCACATTATTGATATAGATCCATGGCATCTAACTATCGAAACTCAAACTTTTAAGCCATTTGATCCAGAAAAACCTGAATTAATGAAAAACTTAAGAAACAGTTTAGAAGTCTTTTTAGAAAAATTAAAGCCTGCTTATGAAAAATATAATGAAACTCCTTTTGCCTTTTTAAAAAACATCTCTGGCACCTATGGATTAGGAGTTACCTCTGTAGAGTCTCCTGATGAAGTGAGCCACTGGAGTTATAAAATGAGAAAAAAAATGAAGGCAGCCAAGGGAGGATCCCGAATTCACCAACTCATTCTACAAGAAGGAATTCCTACTTCCATCCACCACTCGGCACAAGGAAGCTCTGAACCTGCAATCTATATGATAGGTTTTAATTTGATAGGAGGATTTTTAAGAACTCATAAGAAAAAAAGTGTGAAAGAAAACTTAAATAGTCCTGGCTCTGTCTATAAACAGCTGTGCATCTCTGATCTCATGATACAAATTGAAGGTCATAATGAAGAAAATGTTTATGGTTGGGCTGCTCGACTCTCCGCCTTGGCTCTGGCTTTTGAAATGAAAAATCTAAAAGAGAAATCTGAATAAAATTAGACTCAATATATTGGAGAAATTTTAAAAAACTCTTATTGTCTCTCACTTAAAGCAGCGATCAGCCACAAAGCTAAACTATTCAAAATATTTTGAAAAAATCTTTCCCATCGGAAATTCATTATAATTGGAGGAAGCCTCAGTCTGAATTATTTCGATTCTGACATCGGAGTGAGTTCTTGAGTAAACTTTAAAAGTTGAGACTCTAAGTCCTTTAGATTTAATTTTTTTTTCTTTCCAGATTTTCTCCAAACAACCTCTACCTGTTGATTTTCTAAATCTTTTTCACCAACAACCACACGAAGAGGAAAACCTAATAAGTCCGCATCTTTAAATTTCACTCCCGGAGCTTCCTGACGATCATCTAGAAAACAATCCACATCATTAGACCATAAGAATTGATAGATCTTTTGAGCTTGATCCATAACTTTTGATTCTGATTTTTTATTTAAAGCCACTAAATGAACTGTGAATGGAGTAATACTTTGAGGCCAAATAATTCCTTGTTCATCATGACTTTGTTCAATCACAGCCTGTATTGTGCGAGATAAACCAATTCCATAGCAACCCATCTCAATCCACTGATTCTTTCCAGAAGAATTTAAGTATCCTGCTTTCATATCTTTTGAATACTTTTGACCCAAATAGAAAATATGCCCTACTTCTATCCCACGACATTGCACGATATCCTTTCTTTTTAAATCTTCAGGTTGAGCAAGCTCCTTATTTACCGCAAATGATCCATCCTTAGAAATAATTAAACTATCTTCACCTTCATCCGCCAAAATATGAAACTCTTTGGAATAATCCCCGCCAATAGCTCCACTATCCGCCTGAACTACACAATACCGAACTCCTAGTTGTGAAAAAATATTATGATAAGTTTGTTCCATTTTCGTATAGGTGGCTAAAGCCGACTCCTTATCTAAATCAAAGCTATAAGCATCTTTCATGGCAAACTCCCTAGCTCTGAGAAGTCCAAAACGAGGACGAATTTCATCTCGGTACTTAGTTTGTATCTGATAAACATAAAAAGGTAAGTCTCGATAGCTTTTCACATGATGACGAGCATAGTCTGTCACTACTTCCTCATGTGTAGGCCCTAAACAAAATTCTTGACCAGATCGATTTTTAATTTTTTGAAGAATCTCAGAAAACATTTCCCATCGACCTGTTTCATTCCAAATCTCTTTAGGTTGTACCATAGGCATAAAAATTTCTACAAAGCCTTGCTGGTTTAATTCTTTTTGAATGATAGCTTCAAATTTTTGAAGAGCTCGAACCATAAAAGGTCCATAAATAAATAATCCTGAAGCTAAAGGCTGAATTAAATCTGATCGCACCATCCATTTATGACTTTTAATAGAAACTGATATTGGATCTTCTCTCAAAGTACGAATTGCTGTTTGAGACCATTTCATAATAATACCTTTTTATGTACATTCAGCATCATCAAACAAGCCTCTGCCGCTTTTATACCTTTATGATTAGATGAGGATAATCGATCTTGAACCTGTTGACTAGAATCAGCCATAATCACTCCTGAAATCACGGGGCAAGACCTTTTCATTTGAACTTGAAGAAAACCTTGCTCCACAATACGACAAACAGAATCATAATGAGTGGTTTCACCACGAATAACTACTCCTAAACCAATGGCTGCAGAACAATTTTGATATTCAAACAACCAATCCAAAGCCAAAGGAAGCTCAGAAGAACCAGGAACTTTTACAGGCTCTAATAAAATTAAATCTCCAGCTTTGTAGAGAGGATATAAGATTTTTTCCACCCCTCGTATGAGAGAACGAGCAAAATCAGGATAAAACTCAGAAACAGCATAACCAACTTTGTATTTAACTTTTTTCATAGCTTTTTATAGCAGCAAAAATTTGATTTAACTCTTATATAATCTGTCTTGTAATGCAACCTTTTTTCTATAATGAATTAAATCTTCAATAGAACCTATCTTAATATTATGTTGTCGAGAAAAATTTGTAAGCTGGTTCAATCGAGCCATTGTGCCATCTAAGTTCATAATTTCACAAATCACGGCAACTGGGCGAAGGCCTGCGAGTTGACAAAGATCTACTGAAGCTTCTGTATGCCCTGCCCTTTGTAAAACACCTCCTTCTTTGGCTTGAATAGGAAAAATATGTCCAGGGCGAACTAAATCTTGTGGCTGAGAAACAGAATCAGACAATACTTGAATAGTTCTTGATCGATCTGCTGCAGAAATACCTGTGGTGACTCCAGACGCAGCTTCCACACTAATAGTAAAAGCTGTTTTTTGAGGTGAAGAATTATCTTCCTTAGGAACCATTTGCGGAAGGTTCATTCTTTTTGTCGACTCCACATCCAAAGCTACACAAATTAAACCCCGAGCATGCATAGATATAAAGTTCACAATTTCTGGAGTGATAAACTGAGCTGGAAAAACCAAGTCTCCTTCGTTTTCTCTATTTTCATTATCTACAATAATCACCAGTCTTTTATTCCGAAGTTCAGAAATAATTTCAGGTATTGTGGATAGTACAAGACGATCAGTTTTCAAAATAAATTCCTCACAATAAATAGGATTTTCAAATATGGTGTAAAAACAAAATATGGAGTACTACTGTTTAAGTCAAGTAATTTTGGTTGACCTATTTCTTATAAAGATGAAATTATTCTTAATAAAAAACAACACAATAAAATAAACGAGTTTTTAAGAATTGGACAAGGTCACTTGAATCGGGCAATGATCCGAACCCATTACTTGAGATAAAATTTCTATACCCTTCAGGCGATCTTTTAGACCTTGAGTCACACAAATATGGTCAATTCTCCAGCCTCTATTGTTTTTTCTCGCATTCTCTTTGTAAGACCACCATGTAAAAGCTTCTTTTTGCTGCGGATAAAAGCGGCGGTAAACATCTAAAAAGCCTAAAGACAAAAAAGATTGAAACCAGTCTCTTTCCTCAGGTAAAAAACCACTTACTTTGGACAACGCTTGAGGGTCATAAACATCTATATCTAAGTAGGCTACATTATAATCTCCAACAACAATCAGTTCCTTTCCTTGATTCACAAGTTTTTTTAAATGATAGTTGAGCTGTTGTAAGAATTCTTGTTTAAAAAGATGCCGAATCTCGTTTTTAGCACCATTGGGAAAATAGATATTAAATAGAATAAAATCATCGTAATGAGTAATGACAAAACGACCTTCTCGATCAAACTGATAAATTCCCATTTCATAAAAAACCGAAAGAGGTTTCTTTTTAGTATAGGTGACAGTCCCTGAATAACCAGGAACTTCAGATATAGACCAATAAGCATCATAAGATTTTACTTTTTGTAAAGAAGACTCTAGTTGATCAACATGAGCTTTAGTTTCTTGAAGACATAAAATATCCGGCCGATGTTGTTCCACAAAATGCAAAAAGCCTTTTCTTTCACACGCTCTGATACCGTTCACATTCCATGATATAAGTTTCATGATTCACATCCTCAATTTTGATATTGTAGAATATGGTTTCTGTGAAGTGAACCCTTTTCTACAAAGAATGCACTTTGTATATTACTTCGATATAAAGAGTTTGAAGTCTCATTCATTTTATGCTCAATACTACTAAATGGATGACACTAATTTATTTTACAGGAAATTTTCTGAAAATCTACAACAGTTATATCCAAATATACCTGTTCACCTCGAACAACTCCAACAATGCGTCTCTCCGTTTAGAATTCCATTCGACAAAAAAGTAGTGACCAAAATACAAAAAACCGTCAAGAACATCTACAAATGGAGTCGTGAACAAAAAGACTCATACCCTCACTCTGTTGATAATCATTCAGTTTTAATGGCTTATGATTTTCACATAGATTCCGAAAACAACCCTCGATTAATTGAAATTAATACTAATGCTTCTGGATTTTTAATTCTGGATCTTATTCAAAAAACCCATGGAATAGATAATTCTCAAAGTCTTGAAAGTCTTAAAGATTCTTTTATAAACGAATGGAAACTTTTCTCAAAAAGCAGTTCACCACCTCAGAAAACAGTGATCACTGATACAGATATCCGACAACAAAAACTCTACTTCGAATTTTTCATGTATAAAGAATGGATGAACCAATGGAGTTGGAATTGTGATGTTTTAGATGTTAATCAAATAAAGTCCAACTCTCAAGGAGAGCTTCAAACTCCCCATGGAGAACGTATTGATTTTTTATATAATCGGCTGACTGATTTCTATCTCAATCGACACAAGATTATTAAAAACGCATACGAGCAGAAAAAAATCTGCTTAAGCCCAAATCCTCAAGAATATTTTCTATTAGCTGATAAAAAAAACTTATGCACTCTATATTCTTTGGTGTCTCAAAATCAAAAATCAAACTCCATACTAGATACTCATTTTTTAAAAACTATATTAATCGAGACTCATCTTTTTCAACCTTCTTTTTGGGAAACAAGAAAACAGTTCTTCTTTAAACCTATAGAAAGTTATGGAGGCAGAGGATCATATAAAGGGAAAAGTATTACTAAAAATAAATTTCAAACTCTTGAAAAATGTATCGCACAAAAATTTATTCCTCCCATGGTATGGACTCACCCTGCTACTCATGAAAAGTGGAAGGTTGATATTCGAGCCTATGCCTATGAAGATCAAATTCAATTAATAGGAGGTCGAATATATCGAGGTCAACTCACCAATTTTCAAACTCCTTTAAGCGGATTCTGCCTCTTGGAATACTAGTGTTTTATGAACTCTTTTTCTTATCTGTTAAAAAAGAGTTCCAATCTCCAAAACTTTTTTTATTCCTTTGATTTAATTTAATTTTCATCAGATGAGCTAAGTCAAAATCTTCATTTTCAGATAAGGATTTTTCACAAAATTTTAAAGCAACATTGTATTTTTTCTCGCAAGTTCTAAACAAACAAGATAAGTAAAAATACAAATCCAAAGACACATTAAATCTATCTATTTCTTTAAATCTCTGTTCCATATCGATCAATTCTAATTCATCCACTTCGTACTGACTTCTTTCAATTTCTAGTATAAATTTCCATATTGACAAATCATCTTGCACACTCTTTTGAGAACCAGATGCTTGTTTACTGAGAGCCTCCTCCATATTTTGAATCAACTTTTCTACTTGATTATACTGTCTATACTTAATATGCTGAATGAGGTCATTTCTGTATTGTTCTATTACTAAGAGGTTTTCTGCTTCTTTACTGTTTGTAGACTTTATGTAACTGCTCATCTTATCAGCACTCATTACGGTATCATAAGCATTGGAAACAATCTGATTGCATTGACCGAGAATGTATAATAAATTTTCAGAAAATCCTTGGAATTTATCGACATGATTCATTTTTACGTAATGATGGTATGTTTTTTGAATAGCATGTTTATCTGACAGATCTTTACAACCAAAATGTTGAAACAGTTGATTAATACCGAGAGACTTAAAGTAATCATACAAAAGCTGGTATCGACCTATATAAAATTTATCCAACTGAATCAAACTATTTATTTTAAAAGAAATAGCACCTTGAGAAACCAGCCAAAATAAACCTTTATAAACTTGATTTCGCTGAGAGTTCGGAAATAATTTACACAACTGACCCACACCTTTTTTCTCAACCAACACACCTTCTTTTTGATCAAAAACTTTCAATAAAGGGATTGTTTTTATCATCCACCTTAGTTTTTGAATATCAACAACAGCAATCTCGTAATCTTCAAACGCACCAATAAATTGATCGAAAAAATGACCATTCATCTTTTTTTGAATGAACGGAATTAAATTTTCAATAAAGTAAGATTCGAAAATATCTTCCACATCATCATATTTTTGAAAATCATCAGCTCCTTTTCCTTTTTCTAAACACACTTGAACATCCGGTTGATTTGTAAAATACTCTAAACTTCTTAAAAGACTTTCTTTTCTATAATTAAAATAATGATGAGGGCTAATTAGACCATGATCAATCAAATGGTTCATCACTCGTCTTCCGTGGCTTTTGATGAGAGCTTCAAGCTCCTTAGATTCAAATAGATTTTGATGCCTTAAAAAATCTTGAGCATGAGCTTCTTCGTTAGTTTCATAATGAACAATACTGCCTTTTTTAAATACCATCTGAACCTCTATCTCTTCACCATAAGATAATTTCAAATTCCAACGCTCCTTAGAGCGCAGTAGATAAAAGAATAGAGGTAGAAAATCACCTCTCATCAGAGAATTATTTTTTTCTAATAGTTGAAACAAAGATTCTATGGAAAAATTTTCTTCAAAAAAGTTTACCAATAGGCTGTTATTTCGCACAGGATTCAAAAATCCAAGCATCATTCGATCAATTTCTCTTTTTAGAACATCACTCTCAATAGGTTTTTCTAACATAGAAAAGATATTTTTGCTTTCCATATAAATTACATCTTGCTTTTTAAATACATTACTCATTAAAATAAATTTAATATAAGATCCAAAAACTTTTGTAGCTTCTTCAGCAAAGGTGTAGCCATTCATTTCAGGCATAAGACAATCTAAAAAAACAATTTGAAATGGAGTGCGAAAAAGTAAAGCTTTAGCTTCTAAAGAACCAAAGGCTACAGAAACATCATATCCATAAGAGTGAAGCTTGTCATAGAGTTGATTAACAAAAGTCACATCATCATCGACAATCAGTATTTTAATTTTGCTCTTATCTATTTCCATTTCTCTTTTTTATCGGATTTTTTCATCAAAAAATTAAAAGTTTTTGACTCATTTCACTGCTGCTCATACGAAAGAGCATTTGATAACTCGAAAAGGTTTTCAAACCCATGAATCAGAAGAATTCTACAGAAAGTATGATAAAAGATGAGATTCTACCCATTTAAAAGCCCTGTAATTAAAATATCTTTATCATATACAGTGTGCTGAACATCTTTTAAATGCAGAAGGGAGGGGTTGAACAAAAGGTTTTTGTCCCAACTGAGGCTCTCTTTTGAGCTTATCAGAGTTGGAGCTAAAAATAAATATAGCCTCTGAGCAATAGGCATAAAAGAAGAGAAAGTTTGAACCCCTCCTTCAACCAAAACAGAATACACCTTTTTTTTAAATAGTTCTTTTAAAAGGTCCTCTAAATCAAACAACCCTCGATCATTGGCAGGCATTTGAATGATGGGTCCTTGGTAATTCTTATAATGAGACTGAGAAGTCACCACAATGACTTTAGAAATATCACGCACTTGAGTCACTAAAGAATTTTTTAAAAATTCACAACAATGGGCCAAAGGATCTAAAATCACTACATAATTTTCCTGATTTTCAAATTGAGGGTGGCGTGCATTCAATCGAGGGTTATCCTGCAAGATGGTTTGCGCACCTACACATACAGCATCATAGCACCCTCGAATGTAAGAAACTTGTTCTCTCGACTTTTCATTTGTAATCCACTTCCTCTGGGGAGTAGAGATACGTCCATTCAAAGAAGAAGCTATTTTTAAAGCCACAAAAGGTTTTTGATACTTCATATTGTAAGAAAAAGCTTCAATTAATTCATAAAGCTTTTCTTTAAAAATCCCTTCATAGACTTCGAATGGAATAGAAGCTTTTTTGAGTTTTTCTATACCTCGACCACAGACTTTAGGATTAGGATCGACAACTCCCAAACAAACTTTATGAAGAGGTAGGGTTGATAGTTTTTCAGCACAGGAAGGAGTTAAGCCCTGGTGGGCACAAGGTTCAAGAGTGACATAAAGGGTTGCACCTTTAAGAGAAGAATTACAGTTTTGAATAGCCACCATCTCTGCATGATCCTCTCCATAGGCTTTATGATAACCTGTAGAAAGAAGATAACCTTCAGAGTCTACAACAACTGCACCTACAGGAGGGTTTGGAGAAACACGGCCTAAACCTTTTTGAGCTTCCTTAAGAGCTAATTCCATAGCTTGATCTTTATTTAGTTTTATCCTTCCCATAAGTAAGAAAGTTTTAGCAAAGAACCTCCTATTGCTCAACTGAAATTCTCGAATAATAATTAAGGAGTAAACTTTCAGTTGTTATTCTATGACCTTCTTGTTAAAATTTTCTAGTCTCTTAAAAAGGAAATCCATGAATCAGGAAGTATATATCAATAGAACTTTAAATATGAAAAAAATCAAAGCTATTGGATTTGATATGGATCTCACATTGGTAGAATATAATTCTCAAAATTTTGAAAAAGACACTTATCAAGCGATTATAAAAAGACTTGTCAACGAAAAAGGATACCCTGCTCAAATTCTTCAATTGAAGTTTGACTATCAAAAAGTCATTCGTGGTTTAGTGATTGATAATCAAAAAGGACATTTTTTTAAACTTTCTCGATATCGATCGATTCGAAAAATTTTTAATGGAGAGACTCCCGTCCACTATACCAACCGCAGAGAAATTTACCCTACAGATTATATCGATTTTGAAGTCAATCACCCTCGCTTTTCATTTATAGAATCTCATTTCCTTATTGCTCCATCCATACTCTACATGCAACTAGCAGAGCTTAAAAAATCTCACTCTTTACCTGAACTCTCACAAATATCTAACGATGTAATGGCCACAAATGATAAAGTCCATACTGAAGATATGAAAAAATTAGTCATGAAAAATCCTGAACAATACATCAAAATTCATCCACAAATTGCTCAAGGGTTAGAAAAATTAATTCAGCATGGAAAAACTCTTTTTTTAGTCACTAACTCTGCCCCATACTATGCTTCCTTCTTGATGGACTATACTATCACCCCTTATTTAAAAGAGCATTCCTCATGGATCGATTTATTTAAAGTTGCTGTTACATCTGCTGAAAAACCCCACTTCTTTTACAAAAAACAACCTTTTAAAGTTGTCGATCCTAAAACCTTGGAAGTGCTATCTGAAACCACTCAACCTTCTGCTGGTCTTTATAAAAATGGATGCGCGCAGGAGCTCACAAAATACTTAAACATGAATGAATATGAAATTCTTTATATCGGAGACCAAGTTTACACGGATGTTGTGTTATTAAAAAAAACATGCGGATGGAGAACAGCTTTGGTGATTTCAGAATTAATAACAGAAAGAGAACAAATTAAAAATAATGAACCTCTTTACAAGAAGATTAAAAACTTGATGCAAAAAAAAACATCTATAGAAGTGCAAATCGAGAAGCTCGTCTCTGATCAAATTGAAAATAACCACAACAATAATAAAGAAAAAGTTAGAGATTTATTAAAAGAAACGGAACAACTGGATCTTCAACTGCAAACCTATATTCAAAAATCAGATGAAAATTTTAATCCTTATTGGGGGGAAGTGATGAGAATTGGAATGGAAGAAAGCCTATTTGCCTCGCAAGCAGAAAGATTTTCTTGTATCTATATGTCACACATTACCGACTTTTTATCCCAATCTCCTCGCACTTACTATCGCTCTAAAAAAAGACTACTTCCTCATGAAATGTAATGTAATGTATTTCACTTCAAAGTTGAGTTGAAAAATCAAATCTAAATTTAATTTTTAAGCCTTTTAGAATAGCGGCGCTGAAATGTATTTTGAGATTTTTTTCTTTTTTTTGAATTCAAATTTTTTAAAGAAATCTCTCTTCGGTAATACTTTTTTTGATTATGCTCCAATAAATTAAAATCAACAAAACCCTCTTCGACATTGCACACAGCCACTTGTACTTTCACATTATCTCCTTGGTGAATATAATAGTTTGACGGAACAGACTTCAAAAATAATTGAGAAGGATTAAACTTCCAACGTCCTCCCAAATTATTAATATGCACTAAACCATCTACATAATACTCGTGAAGAGTTACAAAAAAACCAAACTTGGTCACAGACGAAATCACCCCTTGAAACTCCTCCCCTATATGTTTTTTCATAAATCGAGACTTTTTAATATTAGCAATTTGTCTTTCTGCTTGAACGGATCTCTGCTCACATTGACTCAGAAATACTGCTCGTCTTTCTAACTCTTTTGAAGGAGGAAGAGAGCCTTTAGAAATTTTTAGAGCTCTTTTTAAAAGACGATGAACAATCAAATCGGAATAGCGGCGAATAGGAGAAGTAAAGTGCGTGTAGCAATCAAACTGCAACCCAAAGTGACCTTTATTATATGCACTATAACGAGCTTGGGGCAAAGCTCTGAGTATTAAATTGTGCATGATTAATTTTTTAGGGTGTTCTTTCATCTTTTTTATACAATTAGAAATATGAATAGAAATTTTAGATTTTTTTGAATATCTATTTTTATTATCAAACAATGAAATAGAGTCGCCTAAGGTTTTTAAAAATTGATTCAAATTAGATAAGTCTTCGTTGTCGGGTGTCTCATGTATTCTATAAATAGAAGATACTTTTTTGTGAGTTAAAAATTTTGCTACAGCTTGATTCGCTGCAAGCATTAATTCTTCTATGAGCTTGTGAGAAAAGAGACGATAAGACTGCACAATATTAATAGGCTCTTCTTCTTCGTCTAAAAGAATTTCTGTTTCAGGAAGATCCAAATTAATAGAACCGTTATTCATACGTTGGTTCATAAGAACTTCTGATAAATCTTTTGCAGTCAATATAGATTTTCGCACTCCGTTCGATATTTTTTCAACTTCTTCTTCTCCTTCGAGAATAGCCTGAGCATGTTCATAAGTGAGCCGAGCATGACTACAAATAACAGACTCGTAGAAAAAACTTTTTTTAAGACAACCTTTTGGATCATAATACATTTCTGCCGTCATTGTTAATCGAGGAACATGCGGATTCAAAGAGCATAAATCTTGACTCAGATAATGAGGAAGCATGGGAGAAACAAAGTTTGGAAAATAAGTACTATTCCCTCTTTGATAAGCCTCTCGATCGAGAGCAGTTCCTTCTTGAACATAATAATCCACATCTGCAATACTCACCCAAGCCTTCCAACCTTTTTTCACTTTTTCCACATAGATAGAATCATCAAAATCTTTAGCGCTAATACCATCTATAGTTACAAAAGGCAGGTGCCTTAGATCTTTCCTTTGACTGAGATCTTTTTGATTAAACTCTCCTTTTCCATTTTTGTCATGGCTAGTGGAGATCGCAGAAGAAAATTCGTGCAAAATATCAAACTGCTTCAGTATCCTTAAATTATCTTGCCGAGAATCATCAATATCCTCCTTTTTAAAAGAGGCGTCAGAAGTATACTTTTTTTTCTTGATTTTTCCCTTCGATTTTGATCTTTTCATAAAGAGTAATCCATGCCTATAGTCGGAAATGACTTTCGTAAAGTTTGGCGAGCCCTAGAAGCACTTTGCATGAAAACAATTTGAATCTGAGGAAGACAACTATTCACATAGTTAATAATAGCAGGGTCATTTTCAAAAAACCAAATGTTTTTGTATTGTTGGACTAGTCTTTCTAACTGTATTTTTTTATAAACAGCATCTTCTGTGAAACTATTGGGTTTCATAATTAAATGATTGTCTGTTTTAAGAGGTAAACTCCATTTTCTGATTTGTTTGTAAGTTCCTTCTTCCATGAGCTCTCGACTGCGACCTGTGAGATACATGATTTCTGAATGTATACTAATTTGATGGAGATAATTCTGAACTCCCTTGTAAAGAGTGTCATAATTCAAAAAAGAATTACTAAAAAAACAATACGCCCAGTATTTATGAATCAGCCTATACTGTTCATTCGATAAATGAATCGAGGCCCTTTCAAAGACATCTTTTAAACTGAAATCAGTGTTCTTCACCGTGATAGTTTTTATCTTATGGAATTGAGAAGGATTCCAGTGTTTAAATTTTTCATTGGACTCCACACTTTGAAGGATTTTTTTTATTCTTTCGCTGACACAAATTAAGGTGGAGTCTAAGTCAAAAACACACAAAGGCCTCTTTGAAAGTTGGCTTGCTTCTTTTAAGATTTGATTCAAAATATTGGACTGGGGCATAATCTCTCTCTTTTGTTGCAAAAATGCATCTTAAAGCATCTAGAGTTTTTTGACAAATCTATTAAACTCCTGTAGAATATCCGTGATTATTTTAAAAGGAACTTTGTTTTGAACACTTCCCAATCACAATTAGTTGAAGACAGTCGATCTTTTGCTTTAACCTCCCGCATTTCTAAAATTGCGGCATGGGGAAAACGTAATTCGCTTTGGCCTATGCCTTATGGGACGGCTTGTTGTGGAATTGAAATGATGTCTGTCATGGGGCCTCGTTATGATCTGGCTCGTTTTGGTGCTGAGTTGATACGGTTTTCTCCAAGACAGGCGGATCTTCTGATCGTTGCGGGGACTATCACTGAAAAACTCGCCCCTATCCTGTTAAGAATTTATGAACAAATGCTGGAACCGAAATTTGTAATTGCTATGGGAGCTTGTGCCAGCTCTGGAGGTTTTTATCGTGCCTACCATGTATTACAGGGTGTAGATAAAATTATTCCTGTGGATGCTTATGTTCCTGGATGTCCTCCCACTCCAGAGGCTGTTTTAGATGGAGTAATGGTAGTTCAAAAAATGATCACAGACAACACTCCTCGGCCGTGGAAAGATCATTGGCAGCCAGGGGTTGTTATTTGAGTTCTTTACCGAGCACCTTAAAAGAAGAAATTTTAAAGTCTTTTCCCCAAGACTCTTTGAGTTTCACGGAACAATGTGAAGACTCTGTGATTCATTGTAATCCCAAAAACCTTGAAGCCTTACTGTCAGAATTAAAAACAAAACATCACTTTGATTTTTTAATGCAAATATGTGGAGTAGATTTTCCAGATAGAAAAAAAAGATTTGATGTTTGTTATGAACTTTTTTCAGGAAAAACTTATCAACGTGTCCGAGTGAAAGTACAAGTTAACGAAAATGAATCTGTGCCAACAGCTCAATTTTTATGGAAAACTGCAGATTGGTTTGAAAGAGAAACTTATGAAATGTACGGCATTTCGTTTTCAAACCACCCCAACTTAAGAAGACTTCTTACTCATCATCAATTTGAAGGATACCCTCTCAGAAAAGATTACCCTGCGGATCAGCAACAACACTGCAATTCTGCCCTGGAGCTGCATTTTGATGAGCCTCGTACTCCGAAAGAAACTATCAGTGATGAAAACAAAGATTTGGTTCCTCTCAATATTGGTCCCGCTCATCCTGCGACTCATGGAACTTTGCGAATTATGGCTCAAATAAATGGAGAAAAGATTCACCGATCTACAGTAGAAATTGGTTATCTTCACCGTTGTTTTGAAAAAATGGCAGAAACCCACCCTTATAACCAAGTGATTCCTTATACAGATCGTTTGAATTACTGTTCCGCTCCTATTAACAATGTTGGATATTGTAAAATTGTAGAACGGTTGCTTGGAATTGAAATTCCACTCAAAGCTCAAGCACTGCGAATGATTCTTTGTGAACTCTCCCGGATTATTGATCACTTAATTTGCATCGGAGCCAATGCATTGGATCTAGGTGCTTTAACAAGCTTTTTTCATCTCTTTACTTACAGAGAAAAAGTTTACACTTTGTTTGAACAACTCTGTGGAGCACGCTTGACTGTTTCCCTCACTCGTATTGGTGGTATGGCTCAAAACCCTCCTCATGATTGGATTCAAAATGTCTTAATTTTTTGTAAAGAAATGGAACGAGGAATCGACGAGTTAGAAACTCTTCTCACTCATAATAAAATTTGGATTCAAAGAACTCAAGGTATCGGGAAAATAGATGCTCATTCGGCTGTTGATTGGGGTTATACAGGTCCTTGTCTTCGTGCTTGTGGTGTAAACCTTGATTTACGAAAAGCAACACCCTACTACCTTTATTCAGAAATGGATTTTGATATTCCTGTTGGAACCAGTGGAGACGTGTATGATCGCTACCTTGTTCGTGTAGAAGAGATGAGACAGTCTTTGAAAATTATAAGACAATTGGCTCAAAATCTTCCTTCTGGAGATTATACTGTTCGAGATAGAGACATTGTTCTTCCGGAAAAAAAAGATGTCTACGGCAATATTGAAGGATTAATGAGCCACTTCATGCTGGTGATGAAAGGGCTCAGACCTCGTAAGGGCGAACTTTATGATGCCACCGAGGGTGCCAATGGAGAGTTAGGTTTTTATCTTGTCAGTGACGAAGGCCCTAAACCCTATCGTTTGAAAGTACGCCCTCCCTGCTTTGCTATCTATCAATCGTTTTCAGAGCAAATTCAAGGAGTCTATGTCGCAGATGTGGTTTCTATTTTAGGAAGCATGAATGTGATTGCCGGTGAACTCGACCGCTAGCGGCCCTTTGAAAAAACCTTGTTCTCGAAGTGAAAAATTATTATTTTGTAGCAAAAAATCCCTATTGATATAGAATACTAGGTCATACTAAAAATATGGTTGTTGAAAAGTCTTTTTAATACTCATTATATCATGTGACCTTTTATAAAAAACCATTTCAGTAGGATTAAAAAATGAAAGCCTATAATGTTGGGATTATTTTTGCATTTATCACCTCTGTTTGCTGGGGATTCCTAGCCGTAGCCCTTAAGTACACCTCCGGTTTTATCGACTCAGGTTCCATTGTTTTTGTTCGTATGTTGATCGCATCTACAAGTTTCATTATATTTTTTTACTTTACAAATAAACGATATCTTACCATTTTGAAAAACCCTCCCTTATGGGCTGTCGTTTCAGCTGTTTTTCTTGCTGCAAACTATTTCTGCTATATGAAAGGGATAGAGATGACAACAGTCAGCAACGCCCAGATTATGATTCAAAGTGGAATCATTATTCTAACACTGGCAGGTATCTTCTATTTTAAAGAAGTTCTTACACCCATACAACTCTCTGGTATTACAATCGCCTTATTTGGATTAGGTTTATTTTACTGGAGCCAAATTGAAATGATTTTACAAGAATGGCCTCTACACTTCTATGGAAATTTATGGGTTCTTATAGGTGGAATAACTTGGGCTATCTTTGCTATTTTTCAAAAAAAATTATCTCAAACAAGGCCTCCTCAACAGCTGAATATGCTGACCTATACAATATCTGCTTTTCTACTCTCATTTCTGGCTGACTTTAGTGCATTGATGAATCTGAGTATTATACAATGGCTGATTCTTATTGTCCTTGGTGTAAATACTATTGTAGCCTATGGTTGCCTAGGTGAAGCCCTTAAAAGAGCTCCCGCCTCTTATGTAAGTTTTGTGATTGCCTTAGACCCTTTAATCACCATTGGAATTATTGAGTTGCTCAGTCTTTATAATGTGAGTTTCGTTGTTCCTGAGCCCTTGATGTGGCATGGATACCTCGGAGCTATATTATTGAGCTTCGGAATTGGTGTCACTCTCCTTATTATTCCGTTCAAAAAAAGACCGTTACTTTCTTCTTGAAAAAATAAAGAAGAGAAGTTGTTTTTTTCATCTTTTTTTGTAAAACTTAAAATTATTAAGGAGCAATAAAAATGTTTAAACTTTCCTCTCCAGGCGTAGAATTTGTCAAAAAAGAAATGCAAAGGTATGAAACCAAGCTTTCTGCGATCATTCCATGTCTTTACCGGATTCAAGATGAAAATGGAGGCTGGATTTCCCCTGAATGTGTGTCTTATCTCAGTCAACTGATGGATCTGAGCGAATCTGAAATCTATGAAGTGCTCACTTTCTACACGATGTTTAATAAAAAACCAGCAGGAAAATTTCACATTCAAGTGTGCTGCAATATTACCTGCGCCATGAAAGGAAGCCAAAAACTACTGAGAGATTTAAAAGCGTATTTTGACACTCACAAAGAAAACTCTGTTTGCACCTTTAGTGCTGTTGAGTGTCTTGGCTCCTGCGATACGGCACCTGTTGTTCAAATTAATCGAGAAACTTATACGGAAAATGCCACTTTAGAAAACACGAAAGAAGCTATTAAACAAAAAATAAACTCACACAAAATTATCTATTGATACCAAGGTAAAATTGATGGAACACAAATTACTCACTGAGCACTACGATAAAAAAAACTTTCATACTTTAGAAGGCTACCTACAATATGAAGGTTATGAGACTTTAAAAGTTGCACTTCAAAAACAACCTGAAGAACTGATCCAAATGGTGAGAGACTCTGGACTCAGAGGACGAGGAGGTGCTGGATTTCCCACAGGAGTTAAATGGGGATTTTTACCCAATAACAATGAGCCTCGCTATTTACTGTGTAACGCCGACGAAGGGGAACCAGGCACTTTCAAAGATCGTATGATGATGGAAAAAGCTCCTCATCAGTTAATGGAAGGCATGTTGATTTCTGCTTATGCCATTCAATCTCATAAATCCTACATTTATATTCGAGGAGAATATACAGATTGTATTCGAATCATTGAAAAAGCTTTAGAGGAAGCTCGAAAAGCAGGTTACATTGGAAAAAACATTTTAAATTCAGATTTTGATCATGAGATGGATATTTATGTTGGAGCTGGAGCTTATATTTGTGGAGAAGAAACAGGTATGATTTCTTCTTTAGAAGGTAAGAAAGGTCATCCTAAATTGAAGCCTCCTTTTCCTGCTGTTCAAGGATATTTAGAAAAACCCACCATCGTCAATAATGTAGAAACTTTAGCTGCTGTTATTCTTATTGTAAAAGGTGGTCCACAAAAATATAAATCGATAGGTACTCCTCGATCAACTGGCACGAAAATATTTTCTGTAAGTGGAAGCGTTGTAAAACCAGGTAACTACGAAGTCCCTCTTGGCTATCCTTTGATGGATATGATTAATAAATTATGCGGGGGACTTCAAGAAGGCAGACATTTAAAAGCTGTTATTCCTGGAGGATCTTCTGCTTCTATACTGACAGCTCAGGAATGTGAAAATGCTTTACTCGATTATGAAAGTCTAAGTGATCTAGGAAGTATGCTTGGATCTGGAGCTATTATTGTTATTGACGACTCCTATTGCATGGTGGAGCTATTATCTGTTATCATGAACTTTTACCACCATGAATCTTGCGGGCAGTGTACTCCGTGCCGAGAAGGAACAGGCTGGCTCGACAAAATTGTAAAGAATGTATTACAAGGAGAAGCTCAAATACAAGACTTAGATTTAATTAAAAATATCTCTCAAAATATGATGGGTAAAACAATTTGCGCTTTATCAGATGCAGCAGCACTCCCTGCCATTAGTTTTGTGACAAAATTTAAAGATGAGTTCATTTACTACATCAATAAGAATCCTGTATATTCTAAGGAATCAGAACAATCCCTTAAGGAGAGATTGAATGCCTAAGTGTATGATCAATGATATTCCAGTGGAAGTAGAAGAAGGTGCGACTATTATTCAAGCTTTTAAAAAGTTGGAGCAGGACATTGCCCATTACTGTTGGCATCCTGGACTTCCTGTTGCTGGAGTTTGCCGATTGTGTATGGTTGAAGTGAAGGGGCAGACTAAACTTCAAATTGCTTGCAATATTCTCGTACAAGATGGAATGGTGATTACGAATCAATCTGAAACAGTCAAAAATACAGTTAGATGGGGTTTAGAGTTTCATCTTATTAATCATCCTTTGGATTGCCCTATATGTGATCAAGCAGGTGAGTGTGTATTACAGGAACAATACATGAAGTTTGGTCAGTACCAACCTGTGATGGCTGCAAATAAGGTGAAAAAAAGAAAAGTAGTGGATTTAGGATCTAAAATTGTACTGGACACAGAACGGTGTATTTTGTGTGCTCGTTGCACCCGATTTACAGATCATATCACAAAAACTAAAGAGCTTGGTATCTTCAATAGAGGAGATCGTAGTGAAATTGGCATCTTTAAGGATAAGCCTTTAGAAAATGATTACGCTTTAAACACGGTCGATATTTGTCCTGTCGGAGCTTTAACTAGTAAGCAATTTCGATTTCAACAAAGAGTTTGGTATCTCAAAAAAGCCCCCTCGATTTGCACAGGCTGCTCAACAGGCTGTAGTATTAATTTGTACTACAATGAGGAGGGAGCGTGGCGTATTCAACCACGTTATAATAAAGACATTAATCAATACTGGATGTGTGATAAAGGAAGAGAAACTTATGAACATATAAACAGAAAGAATAGATCTCGGTATGCCTATCACTATAATTCTCAGACATCAGAAAAAATGAAAACATCGAGAGCTCTAGAGAAATTAAGCTCTCTGATTGCAGAAAATAAGAATGCAAGCTTAGTGCTAACAGGACAGCACACTTCAGAAGAATATGATGGATTTTTAAGCTACTATGATCAAGTATCAAAATCACAAGATGTTTATCACTGGAAAAATAATGAAAAGACTTTTGACTCTTATGACAATTTTTTGATTCGAGGAGATAAAAACCCAAACACAAAAGGTCTTTTAAAAAGTATCGATGATCATCAAATGAATCTTAAAAGTTTGGATGAACTAGAGAAAAAAATCTCATCCACTTCCCTATTGATTGTTTGTGCTCCAGACAATCCAAAACTTTATCCTTGTTTAGAAGAGAGAATAAAGCTTTTCTTAAAAGCTCAAATTTTTATTTGGATTGCTCCTTATTCTCACCCCTTACTTAAAAATTCCACAAACACTGTCTGGACGATTCCTGCTAAAACATACTTTGAAAAAACAGGAACTTTTATTAATGCAAAAGGAATATCCCAAAAGATAAAAGCTATAGGTTCTGTGGTCACTCAAGCTTATTCTTTAGAAGAAATAGCTACGACTTTAAAAGGAACAATTCATAAAACTCCACTGCATTTATTAGAAAAGGACATAAAAACCAATCATTTCTTAGATTGGAAGGGGCCAATATGAAAAAAGTTAAAAGACCTACTTATTTGATTCCAATTTTTAGCGGCCTGTTTTTAACTTTAAAAGTTTTATTCAGAAATTTATTGAACCGTAAGAAGATGCTGACTTTAAATTACCCTGAAGAACACTATAAGTATGGTCCTCGATTTAAAGGGAATCATATTTTGACAGTAAAAAAAGATGGCACTCTTCGTTGTACAGCATGTATGCTTTGTGCAACTAACTGTCCTGCTCAATGTATTCGCATCATTGCTTCAGAGCATGAAGATTCGGAAGTCGAAAAATACCCTATTGCTTACGAGATTGATATGCTTCGTTGTGTTTTTTGCGGTTATTGTGAAGAAGCTTGCCCTGTGGATGCTATTCGTCTGGGGCCAGAGTGGCAAACTCCAGGGCTCAACGGAACTAACTTTGTATATGATATTAAGCATCTTGCTTATCGACCACAATTAAAAGGTGGAGTTCAATCCGTAGTAGATGATAAAGAAAGAAAGAAAGAAGGAATATAATTTTTCTATATAGGTTACCCATTGGAATATTTTAGAGATAAAATTATTGTCTTACAAAATACCCGTCATTTAGAGTCTAATCTTATTGTTAAAGGCATTAATTCATCAGGAAGTATTTTATCTTTCTTTGCACCGTTTGCTCTAAAAAGTAAAAAAAGATTTCTAAATGGAGTACTAGAACCTGGTAGTTATATCGGTGTAGGATACCGTCCGTCTCAAAAACCAGAGGGCTGGAATCGCTTACAACAAGCATGGGGCATTAACAAGTTCAATCGTTTAAGAAAAGACTACAACCGCTTAAGCTTGGCTCTTTATATCTTAAAAATGTTCAATAAAACCTGCCAAGAAGGAAACCTTAATGAACCTAGAATGTTTCAATTATTGGGTCACACACTAAAAACACTAGAGACAACATCTGGAATAGATCAATTAAAGTTATTTTTTGAAATTCGATTTCTCTTTTTACAAGGAGTCCTGCCCTCTTTTCTCCAATCTAAAGAAATATTCTTCCAAAGTTCTATCAGTGAAAATCATAAGGTAGATTTAGAAAAAGAAAACCTTCCTCAAATTAAAGAAAGTGTTCAGCAGGCTTTGGATTCTTACTTAGATAATGTCCGCATTTATTAAAAAATAACTTCTCTTTTTAAAAGTTATTTCTTTTTAGAAACAGGATGAAACTTTTTTAAAGTACGTGAGAGTTTAGATAATCGCACTTGAGTATACTTTTGGGTTGCAGATAAAGAACGATGACCAAGCAGGTCTTGAATGACTCTTAAATCCGAGCCGCTATCTAGTAAATGTGTAGCATAACTATGCCTGAGTACATGGGGAGAAATGTTTTTATTGAGGCCAGCTCGTACACCCCATTGACGAACAATGGAAAAAGCAGTTCTTGTGTTGAGTTTTTTTTCTCCAAAGAGATAGTTTCCCTCTTTTTTTAAAGCTTTTAAGTTTTTCAAAACCACATCAGGCAACACAATAACTCTTTCATAAGATCCTTTCCCTTTAACTTTCAAAGTTTGCTCGGCAAAATCAACATGTTTCCATTCTATACCACAGGCTTCACTCACCCGAAGTCCTCCCCCGTAGAGGAGCAAAACTAAAACCAAATCACGAGTGAATTTCTCATTCTTCTGTTGTGCTTTTTCAATAGTCTGAATCAAAAACTTTGTCTCATCGACAGATAAAAAATAAGGAATTTTAACTGGAACAGAAGGAGTTTTAATTCGAGCACTCAAGTCTTCATTAATATAGCGATTAAGATAAAGCCATTTAAAAAAACTCTTCAGACAAGCTACTTTTCTATTCCGAGTGGCCGGAGACCACGACTTCCATTGAGTAAAAAAATCCCCTCCGAGTTTCTTTTTCAAAATAGCATTTAATTGCTTTTTTGAACTTTCAGACAGCTTTTCCAAATCTTGAATATTTTCTTCAAAACTGCCTTTTTTTCGAGTTTTAGGATTTTGGTTTAAAAAAAAAACTGTTCTAAATCATTTTTATAAGCTTTCACTGTCAATTTGGAGTACGATTTTGAAAAACCAAGATATTTCAAGTATTTATCTATAATTAAAGGAAGCATATCATTTCCTATTCTATGCAAAAAACACATAAAAGTTGTAAAAAATTAATACATTGCTCTTGAAATTTATACAAAAGTCTAGTAGTTTGTAACGCAATGTTTCATTTTGAAACATAGCGTCATAAAGCCAAATAACATGGAGGTTAGAATATGGCACCATTTCTGCGAGAAGGAAATCTCAAATCAGTTGTCTCTAGTCAGTATATTGAAGATCAAGCACTACCAACGTTTATCTACCGGTCGCCTGTCATTCAAGAGGTCATGAATACTTCTAATCAAGCGACACAGTTGAAGTTACCCATTCTAATTTCAGGTGAAAAAGGAACAGGAAAAAAACTACTCGCACTCCATATTCATAATAAATATAAAACACAAAGCCCTGTAGTGACACTCCATTGTGGAAGTTTGTCCCCTAAAGTTTTTGAAACTGAATTGTTTGGTTTTTCAAGTGATTCCATTCACACCTCTAAAGAAGGAGCTCTCCAGCAAGCCGATGGCGGCACTCTTATTTTAGACAATATCACTAAAATGCCTTTATCTGTTTATGAAAGATTCAAAACATTCCTGAAAACAGGAAAAATTACTCCTGTAGGTTCGGATAAAGCAATCTATATCAACACTCGAATCATCTATATTACAGATGAAACAGAAGAAGAAAGAGTTAATACTGAATTCCATAAGCATTTGTACAATTATACCAAAGTGATTGGCATTAAGCTCCCTAAACTTAAAGATAGAAAAGAAGATATTTCTGACTTAGTTCATTACTTCTTTAGAATTTTTTCTCACTCCGTTAATGGTCAATCAAAAAGAAAACTGACTGTTACAGAACAAGCTATGAATTCTTTAAAATGCTACGAGTGGCCTAACAACACTAAAGAGCTTAAAGAAATTTGTGAAAAAATATACATCATGGCTACAACAGACACAGTGACTGTTAAAGATTTACCTCGACATATTTTAGATACAGATAAATGTGCTATAAAATTGAGCTATGATCCAACTCTAACTTTGGCAGATATTAATAGAATTTACATATTAAATGCTCTCAATCATTTTCCATCTAAGAAAAGAGCTGCTAAGGCTTTAGGTATCACAGTGAAAACACTCTACAATCGTCTACATGAATATGGAGTCTTTCAAGACTACTCGATGCAAGTAGAGAATAATCTATAAAATTTCTATTCTAAGATTCGATAGACTATCGTGCTCCTTTAGAAAGGAGACACGATAGTTTTTTATTTATCATTCATAAATTATTTGCTATAAGTATGTCATGTCTGCTTCAAAACTTCCCCTTATTGTAGATTTAGATGGAACATTGATTAATAGCGATATTTTTTTTGAAGCCTCCTTAATTTATCTAGGTCCAAACCCCTTAAGATTATTAAAAATGATTTATTGGTTTTTAACTCAAGGCCGATGTGGTCTTAAAATACAAATAGAAAAAAGAATTCCTATTCACACACCCTCCTTGCCTTTTAATTTTAAAGTTATAAAGTTTCTACAGAAAGAAATAGCAGCCCGAAGGGATCTTGTACTAGTCACAGGATGCAGTCAAAAATATGCAGAACAATTAGCTCAACATCTAAACTTATTTTCTCAAACTTACGGAGTATGTCTGGAAAGACCACGTCTCACTGGAAAAAATAAAACTCGTTTTCTTTTAGAAAAATATGGATACAAACATTTTGATTATATTGGAAATTCTCTGATCGATATTTCTGTATGGAAGCATGCTCGACAGCGCATTATGGCTAACACCTCTTCTCTATCGAGAAAAATAATTAAATTTATATTTCCTGACATTCATAGTATCGAAGAGAAAAAACAATCTTTGCTGCAAACTCTAAATTTTATTCTTAAAAAAAATAAAATATTGCTATCTCGAATCTTAATCTTCTCCATACCTCCTATTATTGTGTTAATACTTCAAAAATTCGGTAATGCATCTATTTTTAAGTTTTCAATTTCAAATTTTTTATTCGATGTTTTTGCTCTTTCTTGCGGTTTCATTCTGGTATGGCTATGGAGAGAAGTTCAACTTCTTGCAGAGTACAGAAAGCAAAAACTTCATAGCCTTTTTTCAAGTTACATTCATCCGTATTGGAGCATTTATGTTATATGTCTATCTACTTATTTAGTATGCCTATATCTAATACAAAGCTATCAGTGGATTATTTTAATTTATTTATACTCTGAATACCTATTCTCTCAAAGAAGAATAAGCCCTATAACTTTACTCTTCGTATTGTGGGCTTTTTCCTCCACCACCCTTATTGTTTAAACAAACTAATGCAAGAAGGAGATTATATCACACAACGAATATCTTCAACAAAACTGCAACCTACATATTCATTAATTTTTCTAATAAAAAAGTCTTTTTGAAATTGTACTTCATGTATATGACAAGAACTAGGTACTTGAACAATTAAACAAGAATGAACATATCCAACGGGCTTACAAATTTCAGACCAACGAGAGCCTATAATCCTTTTCCAATTTTGATGAATCTGAATACAAGTAAAAGTCGATTCATTTTTTTTATTAGAAATTTGAACGTTACTAATCACATCAGATATAGAACGAAGTTTTTCTTTTTGTTTCATCTCGTGGCTATTAAATCTGAAATAAGAACAAAAATCAACTTCATTCCAACCAATTAGATATAGACAAAAATGGATGACGGTTATTTAGAGTCTAAGGGTCTGATTTATGGACTGATTTAATGAGTAATAAGAGCCCACAACTCCACCTTCTATAGTAGAAGGTTTTATAATATTGACATGATTTCCAATAACAGCAAAGTTTTTAATTTTTAAATGCTCTAAACCTTTCACATGGGATCCACAAAGCACATACTCTTGAGGTTTCTCAGGAAATACAGTCTGAGAGTAATAATAAGAACCTTCTAACCGATTAAAAGAAGGACAAAATCGAGAAATAGTCTTTTTTAACAGAGAACATTCTTTAGAGGAGGGTTCATCAAATAAATACTGTAAACATTTTTCAGTAGCTTTTAGGTATGAGTTTAAATTTCCTACTTCAAAAAATTTTAAATCCTTTCTCACATGAACATAACAGCTAGATGAGTAACGAGAAACAAAATCTCTAAAAAGATGACGATCGGTTTTCTTAAATAAATCAAAACATTCTGATCGAATTAAACAAAACCCTGAAAAAAAATATCCTTTCAGTTCACTTTTTTCAGGAGTCATCCCTACATTTTGTATCTGATAGTTTCCATCTGCCCATATCCTTTGCACTTTAGAATCAGACGAAGGAGATACTAAAAAAGTAATAAACGCATTATTTCGATCATGCTCTTCTTTCATAGATTGAAAAAATTCATCACATAAAAAAATAGAATCTCCGTTCATGTAAATTATATTTTCTTCTCCTTTAAAAGAAGATTGATTTTGTATTAAAGTTCCAAGACCTTCTAATATTTGTTCTTCGTAATAAAAAAACTGATTTGGAATAGAGATATGTAAATTTTGAATCTCACTTTGCACCTGCTGAGCATGATGATGAGTATTCATGACAATATGCCGAACTCCAATATCTTCTAATATCTTTAAAGGATATCCAACTATAGGGATATTAAGAAACGGGATGCATATTTTAGAATGCTTTTGATTATAAGACTGCCAGCGAGAACCATACCCTGCGCACAGTAACAAAGCTTTCATAATTGACTCAGCAGTGTTTGAATATATTTTAAAAAATATGGATAGCTGTTGAGCTGGATCAAAGAAGACTCTACTGTTTTCAAAGCAGGAGTAATATATTTCAAATGAGTTTTTTGATCTCTCAAATTATAAAAACTCATAAAGCTCCCAGTAGCTTTAAATAAGCGCTGGCATACAGTTCTATGCCAAGACGTAGAATCAATAGATTGATCTTTTTTGCGACTATAATATTCCATCAGTAAGCTCTTTTCACGCTCTGAAAGATGAACATACACATCTTCAACAAGGCTCACTAAATCATAATAAATAGGATAGCGTCCTGCATCTTGAAAATCGATCATATAGATTTGATCTTTTTGAATATACAAATTTCTGGAATGAAAATCTCGATGGCTGGGAACAAGTTCTTGCGATGATAACTTCTCACTAATATCTTGAAATTCTTCAAATAATTTGACTTTTTCTGACTCCAAGAAAGAAAAATGGAATTGTTGGTAGGAGGTGATCATCTCGTGCAAACTTTGATTGAAAGTGAAATCTTTTTCAAAAACATGATTCTTAATTTCATTTTGCAAGTAAATTAACTGATTCAGAGCAACTTCATGATAGGTCAGTTGACGATGTTTAAGATAGAATTGCTCTAAACTAAAGTCACTCAAATCTTCAATAAGAATGAGTCCGTTGAGAGCATCTGTGAAAAATATTTTTGGAACAAGAACTCCTTTTTGGTTCAACAAATTCTGCATAGAAATAAAACTCTTGAATCTTTTTTTTAATTCATGAGGATAAGACATCAAAATAAAAGTTTTATTTGGAGGCACGACGATACGAGAATACTGACGTTCTCCACTATCCCCTTTTAAAGGATGAACTGACCAGTTTGAACCCAGACAATGATTTAAAAAATCCTTCATAATAGTGGATTAAGAATTAAATAATATTTATCGACAAGTCACCTTTCTCCATACAATTGAGACATTGCATTAAAGACGACTGAATCTTTTTCTGAAATAACTCACAAGGTAGAGTTGAGGAAATTACCAATAAAGGTCCTTGATCATTTTTTGTCAAATATTCAGACAAAAATTTCTGATTCTGATCAGATAATTCTTCTATATTCGAAATCAAAATCAAAGTATTGTGCATATCCTCAGCCAAGAGAGAAGGATCAAAAACTCTTGCATTCAAGTGAATGAAAGCCTGTGCTGAAGAGTTTTCATATAAACTCAAAGCGATTTGGACGGAGTCTTGAATAGAAGAATTAGGAATGAAGACGGGAAAATTATTTTGATCAAATAAACTTACACCGTGCTCTTGAAATACCTTTTCTAAGGAACTCAGAGTCCATTGTACATGATCATAAATCTCGTCTAATTGTTGATCTTTTACTTTAGATTGGATTTGAATACAGCCCCCTGTTTTAAATAAAGGGATAATAAATTGCTCCTTTTCTAACTGCCATCTTTTATTTTTTTTCAAAAATCTCAATTGAGACACACTGGAGTAACTCACAGGAATCTCAAACTTATGACTCAAAGTTTGTGTCAGCTGCCTCATTGTTTGTTCGTACAGTTGGTAAAACATAATTCACACTCCTTGTTTCACTTCTATAGAAGCAAATACAAGGTCATCATATCTAATTATTCAGTAAAATTAAGTATTTAGATATTTATCTTACCATTTTTACAAGCAAAAATATCTCCCAAAATAGACCTAATTTGTACATTTATTTTTCATTGAAAGACAATTTTTGTCCATGATGACAGGTTAAAATAAGACATCTTAGCTCAATAAAAAAATAAGTAATTGGAGAGGATAAGAGTTTCAAAACACTAAAATAAAGAAAAAACAAAACTATAATAGTTACGACTTGAGCTGACACATCTTACAAAAATGAGGTAGAACATGAAAATGGTTCGCTCAAAAGGTCTTCTCTCTATTTTTGGTATATTATTTATTCTAGGTTCTCTGACCATTTTTGGAATGGTGATGGGAGTTGGTCTTATGGTTCATCATAAGATCAATGTTCAAAATTCTGTAGATATTGGTGCAATGTATGCGGCTCAAAGGCAAGCTGAGACTCTCAGTGTTTTGTCTCATTTGAATTATCAGTTAAGACAAAACTACAAGCTTTTTTCATATCGATACAATGTTTTAGGAAATATAGGAGCTTACCAAAATCCAGGGGGCGCTACTGCAAACATGGATCTGATTGGTATAGCTCGACCAAGATCCGTTCCTTCTAAGAATAAAACTGTGTGCCCAAACACTCTTAGCGGATGTTCTACGGGAGCATTCGATCCTTCACCCATAACAGACTGTCATCAAGGTCACAGTCGTCGAGTAGGTGGAGGTGGTGGTTGCCCTTTCGCATTTTGTGTATGGCATCCTTATTTTGATATTCCAGGCAAAAACGGTACTGACAATGTTTGCCAGAGGGTTGATCAGCCATACGATCTTCCTCCACTAGCTGGTGGTAGTACTTACGGAGCTCGTTTTGCGAATGCAGAAGTCAGCAACAGGATAAGTAGTATAAGAGATTCCTGTAGGTATTCAGGTTACGTGAACTGGATGGTAGCTTCTACAACATATTTAAGTTTTTACGAAGAGCAGAAAAAAAGAAAGGAATTTATCAAAAAATATTTTAATGAAATTATTAGCAAAAAAAGAGAGCTTGGAGGGGCTTATATTGATGTGGGAGTGAAGAATACAATTACTAAGAATTTCACTTATCCTGTGTATGAGAGTTATAGGAGTAGAAATGGAATAATTTATACAAAGACCTCTAATGAGGGAAATTTTGATGAATATTTTGAATGGATAACAATTAACCCCCCTGATCTCGATTTGTTCTATGTTCAAGATAGAGGGAGAAACAATTCCCAAAGTGCTTGTGAAAGAGAGATCAAAACTATTTTTGAAATTTGTGAAGCTCAGACTTGTAGTTCAGGTACAAGTTGCAATCTGATTCAAAGGCATACTGATAATAGTAATAGCAATATATGTGATGGCTTAAAGACAATCAAGAATGAACCAGTAGTGGTTGGTTTTATGAAAAAGCAAAATACACAGAATTTTTTTTACATCCAAATCTTTTTACATATTAATTACAAGAGTGCGATATTTTTTCCTTTTAGGGAGCCTATTTCCTTGGTAGCAGAAGCTTACTCTAAGCCTTTTGGATCATCATTTGGTCCATATAAAAATGCACTATTACCTACTATACCACCAACATCTAGATACCCTGTTTATTCGCTTAGTTTTGAGAGAGATGACGATAACTATGGTTTACTAGATGGTCAAAGACAGTATTATTTTAATAAGCTGATTCGAAAAATAGTCAATGTAAATGGAGGAGCAAAAGATGCAGGCTTAAGTTTACAAAACTATCAACAGCTCCATGGGCTCCATGATGTTAATAACAATAATTCTACCTCTGCTATGGTCTTACCTTACGAGGATGGTTCTTCTAATAATTATGTACTGAAGAAAGATAAAATCTTTACTTTGCCTGCTCGTGTTTTAGAGGAGATAGCGATAGCTCCAGATGAGTATGATTTGAACCATTATGCGATTTTGCCTAACTATATGGTGAGTGCCTATATTCGTCTTATGGAAAGTAAAAATAATCGAGGTGATTATATATTTAACTATGTTCCAGCAGATATTGGTCATTATGCAGATGAGGAGTTTTTAAACAAAATTAGGAATTCTCCTTCTCCCCTTTTTGCAGATGATCTGGGTCCAGAATACATACAACATCTTCGGGCTCCTCCACCTCCTCTAAAGCCTCAAGGGTTCCTTGAAACAGGAAGTTATAAAATTCCTTTTTATCTGAACTATACTGAAAAGCAAATAAACTGGGTGAATGTTATTCAGAAGGAATATTTTCACCCGAAAGCAATTTTAGAGGAGGTTTATTTTAAGCTTTTTAATATTGATCACCTTCTTACTTCATGGGTTTCCAGTATGGACCCTCAAGGGCCGACACTCGATGATATATATCCACCTGCTCCAAATGTGATGGGTAATCGAGCAAAAGACTGCAAAGGTAATGATGTTCCCTTTCAATGTTGCCATTTAAGAGATACAGAGCTTAAAACAGCTTCCTTAGTAGTCAAGCGTAGGAATGGCGTTCCTTATCTTAGATGGGATAGAAAACAGATCAACAGACATATTCTACATTTTTCTCATTGTATTGTGGGAGGAAGAACAGGTTTTTCAATTAAAATTATTGATCGAGAGTTTCCTGGAGTTCGAGACCTTTTACAAAATGAAAAAAGAAGTCACGGTTTTTAATGAAATGTAATTTTTACACTCTTTTTTTTGACATTTTTGAGCTTTTTATTCATAATAATAGTTAACTCACTTTTCAATTATGTTAGGCTAGGTTAACAACCTTTTTCTAAGCAAGGATTTTAAATGAAATTTTTATCTTTACTTTTGGTTTTATTTTTTATCTCTTCTTCTTTTGCAAAGCTGTCGATTTGCCAACTGCCAATAGGGATGCAGGATTCTATTGATTGGTCTCTTAGAGAAAATGTACTTACAGAAAAAGAATATAATGAATTGTTAGAAAAATATAATACTCAAGGATGTTCTGCTTTTGACCCATACCTTCATAGAGTGGACTATATTTTCTATGGTAGCTCTGAGATGAACGGTGAGTCAGGAAAAATAGCACTTAAGTTGGAAAATAAAACTCTTTTACACTTTCCTAACTTAAAGGGAGTGACAATTCGCACCGATCAATCACAGATACCAGAAACTCTTCTTCATGGGCTTCCGCACTTAACACGTGTTGTAATTGAAGGGGACAATATCGAGACTATACCGACCAAGCTTTTCGCCCAGAATCCACAGCTTCTTGAATTTGAAATACGTAGTAAAGTATTTAGAGGCATTTCCGATTCTGAGTTTTTTAAACAGATTCCTTTGGTTCAGGTGTTAAGTTTAGCACCAGCTTGGGGAGTCAATGGAAATTGGCCTGATGATCTATGTGATCATAATAAATGGCTTAATGCTTTGTTTATTGGCTATCAAGATGGCGTGAATAAGTTTCCGTCTTCTTGTTGTTATGAAAGGCAATTCCAAATATTTGGAGAACATGGAGCGATTGGTGCTGGAGGTAGTGGTTCTCTTTCTAAGCTTTGCAACTCTCTCAAAACCCTTAATCGTGATCCAACCTAGTTAACTCACTTTTAAGTTATGTTAGGCTAGGTTTAACAACCTTTTTCTAAGCAAGGATTTTAAATGAAATTTTTATCTTTACTTTTGGTTTTATTTTTTATCTCTTCTTCTTTTGCAAAGCTGTCTTACTATCAATTACCAGAAAGAATGGCAGAATGAATATAAAAAACAAGAAAATATCACTCCCATTATAGAAAATTCTTCTGGTTCTTTAGCACTCTCTATTTTTCATAGCCTTATACTCCATCAATCTTCTCTAAGAATTAGGACGCGAAAAAAGTGGACTCCAGATCTTCTACCGGATACCCCTGGTATCTTTTTTATCATCAAGAGACTCTTTAGATGTAGTACTACACTTACTTTCAGGTAAGAGAGGATTATCACAATTTGTACGATCATTACGCTGCACCCCTGTGACAGTCGGACCACAATGCTCACATGGCGGAGTCACACCTATCGCCTCTGTTTGAACATCTTCTTTTGAAGCACCAAAAGCTAAACTGGAAATACCTATAACAATTAATATAAATACTTTCTTAGAAAATGACATACCAACCTCCGTTATACGCTAAACTCTTGAGCTACAGGAGAAATAATCTGCATCAATCCATTAAATACAGACAAGACCTGACCTATGATTAAAGGATTATCCTTTTTCAGCCGAGAGGCTCCCTTAGAGTCATACACCAACTCGATAGAACCCACTCCCTTGTGAGTGATCTTTTTAGGCTTATTCACTATATTATTGTAAGCTACCATAATAACCTTACCGGATTGATCTTCCATCCTTTGAATACGCCCCTTCTCATCATGAGCTAAACTCACCCAGCGGCCATCCGATCGAGAAACTCGGTACATTAAACAAGACTTAGCATTATATTGGATATCAATTGTTTGCCGTTCAGAAACTTTACCTTTGGAAAGAGCCTGAAGAATCACTCGAGTTGGTTTGCGACACTTATTATTGTACTTCGCAAAAACAGTTTTTTGAGTTTTACTCGATTTTCCCTTCAGCATACCTACATTACTTCCTGACTCATAATAATTATACTTTGTACGAAGATTATTTTGAGTAATACTTGAAACCCTTTTGAAAGTAGAGTGATAACTGACATCACGAATACTCCCATTTACCTCCTGACGAGCTCTATGTAAATAAAGAGTTCCACCAGCGCCTTTTTTATTCCAAAACTCATAGCGACTTTTATTCGTTACTCGTCGACCACATTTTTTCATCACATCTGTCCAATAATGATTAGGATTTTTAGAATTTGTTTTATACTGATATGTCTCTTTACATTTTTTCTGATTTGTAAAACTCATCACCCAATCTTTCTTTTTATCGTAAGTGAGACTTTCCTTAGGGCGATTCTTACCCTGAACAGGGTAAATAATTTGTGTTAAATTATGAAGTTCATCATAAGAAAAATTGTAACTGCCATTTTGATTCCTCACTCGAACTAAATTATTATCTTCTATAAGATAAGAAGCTAAAACTTTTCCTACACCTTTAACTCTACTGATTTGACCTGCTCTGTCTTTTTCAAAAACTATTCGTCGACCCGTATTATCCATCATGTACTGCACCTGATCTTTTCGCCATACTATTTTGATATAGTTACCGGAAAGATCAGAAATTTGCGTTAATCTCCCATTAGAAGAAGAGAAAAACTGTTGAATACCATTAGGTAAAACTCTTCTAAACCATCCCTTTTTATTGTACTTTAATAAATCATTACTTCGCCCTTCTGCTAGATAAATTTTTTGCTCACTCGGCCGCCCTTTCACATTATAAGCTCTTAAAAATTCATTTCTTAAGACTTGGCTTTTCATTAATTGATTTTTCAACTGACTCATATATTTATCATCTAAATCACTATTCTTTTTTTTCACTGATTGAAGAATTTTAGAAACTTGCAAATTTAAATTTTGAGAAACTTTAGGAGGTAAAAAGATAATCTCCTGACCTCCACCACACTCCACAATCTTGATGGAATTATCAGGTAATACACTCAATTGTGTTTCTATATTCGAACACCAACCCATACCAAACAGCCCTCTATATAAAGACCTAGAGTTGTACGTTCTTTCTAAAGTTAAAGGAAATGCAGAACCTTGTAGATTAAAATCTACAAAAGTCTTTTTATAATTCCCACTTTTCGTATCTACGAGAGACCATGCTGAATAAGTCAGAAAAACAAGAATCATTAATACAAATTTCATTCACCCACTCCTTTTCTTTAAAATTTAATCCTATACATCTATTGTAGCCATTTTTGTCATCATATATCTACCTATAATGACTAAAATAAGCATAAAAATGATCGAAACCCAGCCTAAAACCGTACTAAAAAGTATGTTTGTATACTCAGGTTGTACAAAATACATTATGCCTAATATTACAAAAGGAATAACACTGATGATTTTTGCCTGCATCATGCCTTGAGCCGTTAGGGCTTTGATTTTACTCTGCACTTTTTGTCTAGAACGGATAGTCTCTGCTAAAACCGAAAAAGTCTCTGCTAAATTTCCACCAGTATCTCTTAAAATATTCACAGAGGTAACGAAAATAACTACATCTGGAACATCCACTCTATCCATGAACTCATTCAAGGCATCATTCAGATTCATTCCAAGCTTCACTTTACTTAAAATTAGATTAAATTCCCTCGATAAAGGTCCTTTTAAATTATCCACCACTCTTTCCATTGCTTGAGTGACATTTAAACCTGCCTTCAAGCTGCTAGTCATAATGATCAATCCCTCTAGTAATTGGTTGGATAAAGTGGAGCAATATTGACTCCAAATAGACTGCATCACCATACGAACACCAGTCCATGTTACAAAAAATAAAATAATCCCTACACCCAAACCCAGTAGGATATTAGGCAAAGTAGCAATAACAGGCAAAACAAACATAAGCAGGCTTAAACTCCATATGTAAAAGATGGTTTTTTTATCATCTTTTTGAATACCAATTTTTTCTATGATTTGAAGAACCTCTTTTTGAGAAGAAGATGTTTTTAAATAAATAAAATTTAAAATTCCAGGTAAAAATCGATAACCTAAAATAAGGACAGTCACAAAAACTGTGGTAAATAATAACCATTCATTTTGAACAAAAAAACTCATGCTCCCACCTTCTTATCTTTATTATTTTTTGGAAAAGGTTTAATCACTCGAGGAACTGATATTTTAGGACGTATTAAATTTTTATTTGGACTTTTTGAGGCAGGACTAATAGATTGCTGTGTTGTAAATAAATCTCTTGGAATATGCACACCTCTTCGTTCAAATCTCTCAATAAAAGTCGGCACACGACCCATTGCTTGAAATTGTCCAGTAATTTTTCTATTTTTATCAAACCCTGTTTCCTTAAATCTAAATATTTCTTGCAATGTCACCACATCACCCTGAACACCACAAATTTCAGTAATACTTTTGACTTTTCTAGAGCCATCACTCATTCGACTAATTTGAATAATTAATTGGACGGCGCTGGCTATTTGCTCACGAATAGCTTTAGCCGGTAAATCCATCCCCGCCATTAAACACAAATTTTCCAATCGAGAGACTGCTTCCCTAGGATTATTGGCATGAACAGTCGTCATGGACCCTTCATGACCTGTATTCATAGCTGCTAACATATCTAAAGCTGCGCCATCACGACATTCACCGACAATAATACGATCGGGTCTCATACGTAAAGAATTAATAATGAGATCTCTGATAGTCACTTCACCCGTGCCTTCGACGCTAGACTTTCTGGTTTCTAAACGAACCACATGATTTTGTTTAAGCTGAAGTTCTGCTGCATCTTCTACGGTAATAATTCTATCCCTTTCTGGAATAAAAGCAGAAAGTACATTTAATAATGTTGTTTTACCTGATCCAGTACCCCCAGAGATAATCACATTCAAACCTTGCTCCACACATATTTTTAAAAATGCACCCATTCCCTTCGTAAGAGAGCCAAACTTGTGAACGAGATCATCAATCACAATTCTCTCACTCGGAAATTTTCTAATAGTGACTGTAGGTCCATCAATAGCTAAAGGCTCTATGATAGCATGAACTCGACTCCCGTCCGTCAAACGTGCATCCACATAAGGAACTTTCTCATTAATACGACGCCCTAAAGGGGTTACAATCCTTTCAATAATATTTTTTAAGTGTAAATTAGAAGTAAAACCAACAGGGGAAAGTTGTAATTTTCCATTTTTTTCAATGTAAATTTTTGAAGCTCCATTCACCATAATTTCCGTCACAGATTGATCCGCTAAGAGTTCTTCTAAAGCTCCAAGCCCTATAGCTTCATCCAAAACACTTTTCACTACAAAACTTCTTTCTTTTCGTGATAAGTGCTGAGCTTTAGAATCCACAAGTCGAGTGACAATACGGGCAGCTTGATTTCTAATCTCATCTTTAGCATCTTTTGTTTTGGCTTTTGTGAGATCTTTATTCAGATCCATTTCCTGAACCAGTTCAGAATGAACCTGTAATTTTAACAAAGTTAAAGGATCTAAATTTTCATCTTCTTTTTGAAGTGTATTGTTGCTGGAATTTAAAGGTTTCTTTTTGATTTTAGGTCGAGATATATTTTGGTTTTTTTGTAATACCCCACCAACAAGCTGTCTGACAATTTTATGATAGGATTGAGATATTGCTGATTGGGGTTGAGATAAAACAAAAGGTTGAGAAGTTTGCAAAGCATGCAGAGACAACCTGTCATCACTGGGAATAACATTCAAAATTGGAGTCTCTAAAGCTTTTTGAATAGTTAAAGATGGAATTGCAGATTTTGTGTATTTATTGACAACAACATTGATCAGCTCACTCGGTAATGTGGCAGCAACAAGTTCATTCAAAATCCTTCTTGTTTGATTAATCACTAAAATTTCTGGCGTCACAACGACAAACAAAGTACTCAACAAATTTAAAACTTCCAATTGTAAATCATTGATTTCACATCCTAGATCGACGCAAATATATTTATAGTTTTGTTTTAAACTCATTAATTGCTGGGAAAAAAGACGAGAATCTCCTTTTAAAATCTGTTCCGGACTCATTACCGCCCCTAAGTAGGACAAACCTGAAGTATGTTGTGCAAATAAAGATCGAAGTGAATTCTGAGAAATAATACCTTTGTAGTTAGTAAATTGAGATACAGTTTTAACTGGCTTCAACCCTAAAATGATATTTTGATCTCCACAGCTTTTACTATCTAAATCTATCAGCAATGTTGGAGAGCGAAGTTCTTTTTGTATAGCCATGGCCAAGTTCGCAGTAAAAATACTTTTACCGACTCCACCTTTTCCGCCAATAACTCCTATAATATGATTTGGATTCATTACTCTACCTTTTAATTCTAAATTTTTGTTTGATTTTTTCGACATCTGTACTTGCTGAACTTCGAATCACTGGCGTGACGAAAACGACAAACTGATTTTTCTTTCTTTGAAATGACTTTGAGGATAGTAAATTAAATATAGGATCACCTGCTGAGGAATTACTTCCTGCAGGTTCACGGTTGAATCCTTGAGTGTCGATATCAGAAATAATGCCTCCAACAGCAGCACTCAGGCCACTGCGAACATAAACCTTAGTCCTAATTGATCTTTCATTCATAATGGGACGTCCACCAGTAGTACCCGCTAAAGATCTCACTCGAAAGTTCACAGTTAAACGCACTCCATCTTCCCTTTTACCTACGATAGTAGGAGTAATCCCTAAACTAATCTCCTCTTTAGTGGTGTTGGGCTGGGAAGAACCATCTGCCCCTTGTAAAGTGCCAAAAGGAATCTCAGTCGTTGAAGAGATATAGCCTTCTTCCCCATTTTCTACAATAATGTTGGAGCTATTGAGAACACGAGCAAAGCCAAATTGTTTCGCCCAGTTCAGTTTAGGTAAAAAATTCGAAATCGTACCTGTAATAACAGATCCAATCTGACTTCCCAAAGTCACCTTTGTAGATTCTTCAATCTTTGGAGCCCACTGAAAACGAAATTGATCTGTGTAGTCTTTATCCAGCTCCACATAATGTACGATCAATTGCACCAGTTTATTTTGCTTAGCTTCTTTTTTAGGAGGCAGTTTCACTTTTATTAAATTAATAATAGGCTGCTTTTTCACTCTCTCTCGAATAGCTTTTCCCAAAGAAGGATCTATAACTACATCCGGAACATAAAGTTGCGCAATAATATATGCATCTTCTTTTTCTTTAGGATTAGACACCGTTCCTCTTAGAATAAATGTTTCATTAGCTGCTTTTACAGTGATGTTAGGGTTTCCAATTTCTCTTTCAATAAACTGAGCTACTTTATTCTGAGCAGAAACACTCAAAGTGACTAATGAAACAGCTTTTTTTCCGTATTGACCAACGACATTAGAAATCCGCCGAACATCACGAGGAATAAAAATCTCTCCATCCACTACAACTTTATTGTTAATAATAATAATTTCAATGCCATCGATCTCTCCTAGGAGGGATTTAATTTCGTGAGCCACTTGATGTAAATCTGTTTCTTGTACAGAGACGGTATATCTCTTTAATATCTTTTTTCCTTCTTTTACAATCAAAGAACCTACACCTCTTTTTTTCGGCTGAAAACGGATAGAGTTTTTAGATGAGTCGTACGTTATTCCGGTTACCTTTTTATAAGTCCCTCCAAATAACAATTTTTTACCTTTCCATTCATCATCTAAAGAAAAATCTGTATCAAACCCTACAGATAAAGGAATAGATTCTTCGAGAGTCGAAGCAGAAAAACATAAAATAAGAAATATAAAATAAAAACATCTCAAATGAAAAATCCTTTATTGTAAGTTCACTTTTCTTCTAGTGATAACTTTGGGTTTATTAGCTTCTTGAGAAAGTTTTTTACCTACAATATGCTCCAAACTTGTTGTGTAAGGAACATTTGCTCTCAATCGGTCTGTAGGATGGCGCAAAGTTATAAATAAAGAACTGGGGCTGGAGGACAGTATATACACGAGCTCCTGAATTTCTTGAGGTGTTGCTTCAACCGTAATAGTAGAAAAATCAGCTTTGGATCTAATATTTTCAATAAATTCTTTAGAACCTGAACTCGTGTGCAACCGAGGCAATTCATTCATAATATTCAGACCTGTTGCTAAAATAACTACATCTTGCAAAACTGTTTTGACATGCTTAGGTGATCCTCCGCTTTGTACATGTAAGACCGCAAGAATATCCACTCGATCTCCCGGCTTAATCAATTTTGCAACTCCTCTCATTTCATCCACAGGAATAGTTAAAGCTCTGTTTTGAGGAGTCACTTGCAAAGACAAACCTGTTATCGGACCTGGTCTTACAATTTTATTACTTAATATTTGTTCTCCAGCCTGAATAGGAGCGAGTGCTACAAGCCCCACAGCATCTTCCATATCTGTCACATGACCAGGCTGAGTAAAATCGAGAGGTATTTCGGCCAGTTGAATCATAGATTCATCAATGGTTTCCATCTCATTAATATCTCGATTTGAAACAACCACTGAGGTTTTAGTTCCAAACTGCTTTGTTAGCTCATCAGATTTTTCTTGAGTGTAGCTATATATCAACATGACGGAAAAAATAGCCAATCCCACACTCAACCATAAAACTAAGGTTTCATTTTTACTCATAATATCCTCCTCAGGAGCTTAAGCATTAAAAATCCTATTTCTACCCATTACTTTTTTCGGAATTTTGAGCGTTATTCATTAAAGTTTAACGCTTTTTTCTATCAGTTTTTGATCAAATATTGAAAAACTGAATCCAGAATGAAGAATATACACTATTAAGCAAAATACTTATCGAACAGTTCTACCTTCAACCTGTAGATGATGAGACTTTTTTGCAGGGTGATGATCGAGATCTGGTGAATTTCCAGGCCGAGCCTCTTCGTACTTGATCCAAGATCCGGATCGAGAAAGCCCTTGAAAAAGCTCCTTAGGACGATTCACAAACTTATTAAATGGTAAATCAAAGCCTTTAAAAACGATAAGAGTCAAAGAAAACAACAATACCATCAAAAGTATATATTCAACAACCACTTGTCCTCTTTGACCAACAAAAGAATTACAAGTCATTTTTCTTTTTTTCATCATCTTCTCCAAATGATTATATTTCTTATATTCTTCACTATTTCAACCAGCTATCCAGACTTTAGTGCAAGTTAAGCATCAGATGAAATTAAGATCTTTTAATACTTGAAAGCTGATCCAACCTAAAAATAAGACGACTGAAAATGGTAAAAATTGAAGTTTTTCCCTCGGTAATTTTTGAAATTTGAACAAAGAGAATATATTTTGGAGCAAGCTTTTCCATTGGTTTTTTAAAACAGACATAAAAATACCAAGAAGTCCTCCCCAAATAAAGCTTAAAATTAAAGCTCCTACAGTGGCCTGAATGCCTGCCACAAGAGCAAAGACGAAATAAAGTTTAACATCACCTCCACCTAAAACCTTTGCCATGTAAAGAGCTAAACCCAGTAATAAAGCAATGAAACCAGATGCTAAACTCACTTCAAGTAAAGATCTAAAAGCAAAGATCCAATCCACTCGAAAAAAATTCGTAACAAAAACTGATAGAATCGCAATAGGTATGAGAATTAAAATAAGCTTATTGTGAATTTTTCGAGAACGAAGATCATCAAAAACCCCTGCTAAAAGAATGAGTGTTGCTACCACTGTCAAAATAAAATCATAATCCAACTGATTATTCATGGGACTTCCCCTTATTCCAAGTCTTGTTATTTTAACAATATAATTTGTATAAGGAAAACAAAAATTTAAAATGAAGACCCGTTACTCTTTCCAGCAACTACCAGGCAAGGTGTCACAATGCAGTTTACTATGCAGATAACCTGTCATAATGTATCTTTCCACACGAACGGCAAGCTGTGGAGTGGCGTTTTGAAAAACACTTCGAGTAGGGACTACCACTGTGGTTAATATCCCTATCGTGAGCAACGCCAAAAGTATATATTCTGTAATCAAGACAAATCTCTAATTAAGGACTAGGGTTAAAATTTGTAATCGCGGTGCCTAATGTACTTACCTTGCCTCTAAGAATGGCAGTAATGTCCTTACCAAAAAACGTTACAACACCGACAATCGCAACAAGAATGAGGATATATTCTGTAGTTCCTTGACCTGATTCATCTTTCAAAAAGTTTTTCACATGTTTTTTTATGTTTTTCATAAAAAATACCTCCGTAACTTATCAATCGGAATATTGGGGAAAAACTTTAAGAAATTTCTGTTTTTTTAAAGTAATGATTGTTATATAACTGTCCGTCTGAAAAACATAAAATAAGAGCCCTCATCCTCTTTTTATTGTTTCAATTTGAAACAATAATAAAAAGTAAGCTATAGATTCAAAAAAAATGACATTTACCTTATATCAATGATTTTTCCTGGATTGATAATATGGTGAGGATCAAAAATATTTTTAATTTGCTTCATGTACCGAATTTCAGCTTCGGAGCGAGAATAATGGAGGTGATTCTTTTTCAGCAGCCCCACCCCATGCTCCGCAGAAATAGATCCTTTGAACTCTTTAATTTTAGAAAAAAGTAAAGTGTTCACTCTTTCACAATTTTTAATAAATTCAGACTCACTCAAAGTTTCAGGTTTGAGTATATTAATATGGAGGTTTCCATCCCCCACATGACCAAACCAAACCACCTTATAGTCAGGGTATTCTTTTTTAAGCAACTCATCCACTTGACTTAAAAAATCAGGCAAATGAGAAATTCTTACAGCCACATCATTTTTATAAGGTTTATAAGGAGTCAAAGACTCTGTGATATTTTCTCTTAAAGACCAAATCTGCTGAGCTTGCTCAAAACTTTGACTGACAGTTCCGTCTTCAATTTTTCCTTGATTCATTAAATCTTCAAATAAAGAAAAGGCCTTCTCTTGATGCTCTTCTGGAATCTTCATTAATACATAATAAGCCGACCGATTAGATAGTGGAAATTGCACTCCTGTTTCTTGAACATAATTCAAAGCAAGATCTGTCATCATTTCAAAAGCATGAAGTGGAATATCTTTTTTAAATTGAGAGTACACTTCAACGACATCTTTCAAAGAAGAAACTCCTAGTAAAAAGACATTAAGTTCTTTAGGAAGAGTCGTCACTTCCACCGTTACTTTTGTAATAAAACCTAAAGTTCCTTCAGAACCAATAAAAAGATGTAAAAGATTGTAGCCTGTAGCATCTTTAATAAGATGACGGCCTAGATTTAAAACCTCACCTGTTCCAGTGACCACTTCTAAAGCTCGAACCCACTTTCTCATCATACCATATCGAATTACATGAACTCCACCCGCATTAGTGGCTACATTTCCACCAATGTGACTCGAGCCTTCAGCCGCAAAAGAAATAGGGAAATAGTATCCTTTTTCTTTTGCCATCCTTTGTAATTCACTGGTGATAAAGCCTGCCTCGACTGTGAAAGTCGCCTCAAGTTCATTCCATTCCACCAACTGATTCATCTTTTCAAAAGAGACAATCACCTCTTGATGAAGAGCTGTCGCTCCGCCGCTGAGCCCCGTTCGACCTCCTGAAGGAACAAGAGCGATTTTATTATGGATAGCCCATTTGACGAGCTGGACAACATCTTGAGTTTTTTTAGGAAAAACAACTCCTAAGGGATGAGGTGTGTATAAGCTCAACCAATCTTTTCCATAGGAAGACATTTCATTGGATTTTGTGATCATTTGATCTTCAGATAAAAAAGCTTTTAATTCCTGAGTGAACTTTTCTTGCACGAGAAAACCCCTTGAATTGAGCTAGACTAATATGAATAAATTTAAATATCAACATTTTCTCTGATGCCTGAGCAAATGGATAAAGTAAAATAGACAGAATTTCTTATATGATTGAAAAACCTTTCAATTTATATTGTACCTGGAATAATTAAGAAGCTTGCTGAGAAACAGTTTTTTGAGCTTGAGGAAGTAAAATGTAAAAAGTGCAGCCGGATTGCTGAGATGAATCCACTCCTACTTGACCTCCATGTTTTTCTACCAAAGATCGAACGATATAAAGACCAAGCCCCGTCCCTTTCATGTAAGAGGCAGTAGCTGGGCGAGCTGTGTGAAAGCGATGGAACAACTTATCTTTTAATTTCTCATCCACCCCTAGACCTTCATCTTTAATAGAAAATAACAAGTTATGATTTTCATCTAATTCTGTTTTTAGCCAAAGGGAAGATTTTTGAGGAGAATGTTGAATCGCATTGAGCAATAAATTAGATATTACAACCTGAATCCAACGACTATCCGCGTGAACTTTTAAAGGAGTCTTTTCCTCGCAATGAACAATGATTTCTTTATGACTGATCCATTCTTTTAAAGAACACAGACTCTCATTGACAGTATCAGACCACAAAGCCCAGTCTTTTTGAAGCTCCAGCGGATCTTCTAATTTCTTCATGTGTATTCCATCTTCTATAAATTGAAAGAGCCGATGAATATCTATTTGAAGATTATCTATTTTTTTCTGATTTTGCGAAGACTGAAGCTCAGACTTTAATTCATCCAGCTGAAACTTAAAGGATATTAATGGAGACTTTAGTTCATGTATAAATAAGCTAAAAAAATCCAAACCCAAAGGGAATTTTTCTTTATTTTGAGACGCCATATTAGCTTTCTCGGTAAAAATACAGCTTTTAATTAGAATCTTATTAAAAAACTCAAAATAAGAGCTCACAAGAGAAAGATCATATAAATCAAAAGGGAATAATTTTAGAAAAGCTATTTAGAACCAATAAGGGCAAAGAACGATAAACCCTAATATTATGTAGAGCAAGCCCATCCCTCTTAAGAACTGACTCCAATACTTTTGCCCACCCATGTATTTCAAACATAAAAAAATCTTTTCTGGAAAAAATAATACAAACACTTGTTTAATGAGCATTATCCATCCCAAAAGGGTCACAATAACAGAAGCGCCCCACTCCCAATGGTTATGAACTAAAACAACAAGCAATCCTAAAGGAAAGAAGACTAGAGTAACAAAAACTGAAAAAAGAATTTTGGAATTCTGATTCCAAGAAAGAACAGTCTTCAGAGCAACAGTCCAAAGATTTGTACGAATGAGAAGAGATAAACCAATGAAAGGCAGTAGATAGCCGAAAATTTGCTCGACTAAAACAGAAAGACTGATTCCCATAATGACCTCCTTATAATACATCTATAGTCCATCTATGGAAAAAACTCAACATTTATTGAGTTTTTTGTTTCCTTTTAATGAAAAAAGAAATAATTTATTGAAACTATGAAAAAAAGAGATATTCGTATTCAAACTTTGCAGGCTTTATATCAAATGGAGTTTCAAAAAGAACCTAAGAGTAAATCCCAAGAGGTATCTCATATGGTTCAAGCTGTTTTACTTCACAAAGAAAAAATTGATCGATTACTAGAAGAACACAGCCAAAACTGGAAGCTCTCACGGATGGCCCTACTAGATCTTAATATTTTAAGAATTGCAATTTATGAAATGATGTTTTCAGACACAACCGATTCACCAAAAATTTTCATCAATGAAGCTATTGAGATTGCAAAAACTTATAGCTCTACACATTCCTATCAATTCATTAATGGAATATTAGATGCTATATCAAAAAAAGTGAGCGTCCAATAATGTTTCGAGTATTAGCTTCTTCAGAGGCTTTATCTAAAGGTGTTTCTTTATGGGTTCTTCCTCCTCCTTATCAATATCCTTTTTCAAAAAAAATAGATACTTATCTTCAGTTTGTATTTAGAAAACTTCCTCAAGATAAACAATCTCAAAACTTGTTGTGTGAAAGCTCTCTTCACCTTCCATGCCAACACACCCTCTTTCTACCCTACTCCTCTTCTAATCAATGGGTTCAACAAGTTTTAGAAAATTGGAAAAACTTACAAAAACCATCTTTAAGAATTTTTCTCCCTCAAAATATGAACCAAAAAGAACTGATAAATCATTGGCCTTTATTCCATTTACCTTACAAGATACAAATTCTATTATCCAGTTTATGAAAAATACAAAAAAAAATATCGTTATTGTATCTGATGGAACAGGAGAAACAGCTTCAGCTATCGTGCAGGCCACTTTAGTCCAGTATGAAGAAGAAGGTATTATTCTGACTCACCTGTACCCTAATGTGCGAACAAAAGCTCATCTACAATCTATACTAGAATCTATAGATCATGAAAATACTATCATTGCTTATACCATTGTACTCAAAGATTTAAGAAAACATTTAAAGAGTAGTACTGAAACTAAAAAATATTTTTTAGTTGATTTACTAGGTCCTCTGATTCAAGTTTTTGACCACCATTTAACAAGTAAACCTAAAATCAGTGCGGGTATTCTTCATCAAGTAGATAAAGAGTACTTTAAACGAATTGAGGCTGTGGAATTCTCACTCAAGTATGACGACGGGTCTACCACTCAAAACCTACAAGCTGCAGATATTGTTTTAATAGGAGTGAGCCGTACTAGTAAAACGCCTCTATCTATTTTCTTGAGCTATAAAGGATATAAAGTCGCAAATATCCCTTTTGTTAAAGATATCAAACTTCCTTCAGAAGTTTTTGCTCTTGATCAGCAAAAGATTATTGCTTTAACTATTGACGGAGATGTTTTGCTCAAAATTAGGAAAAATCGTTTACAAAAAATCGGAATGCACAGTCGGGGTGGAGATTATGCAGATAAATTGTATGTATATCACGAGCTGGAACAAGCTAAAAAATGCTTTGCCAAGTATAGATGGCCTGTTATTAATGTCACTGAACGAGCTTTAGAAGAAACAGCCGCAGACATTTTACGTATTATTCGTCTCAGAATAGATCAGAAATAAGATTTCTTTACTTTGATGAAAATCTGACCCGATCACAGTTAAGACAATAAAAAAACAATATTTCGACATCCTGTCAAAAAACCAACATTTTATCTAAGGTTTCAATAATTAAGGGTTTTTTGAATATCTCATCTTTAGACGAGCCACAGAATTGACAGATTATTTTTTATAAAACTGTGTCATAATGATAAATATGAAAAACGCATCCGTAACATATATGATTGAACTGCTCAGCAAAAAAAACTCCTACTTGATAGAGTTTCAAAAGCTGAATAAAGAAGAGCTGGGAAGACTTAAGAATAGCAACTTTCAAAATCTTGAAGATTTTTATTATGACAGAGAAATTTTACTCAATGCTATTAGCCGAATCGATCAAGAGCTGAGCCATTATAAAGTGGAAGACTTTAAAGATGTTTCTGAGGAATCAAAGAGGAAAATAATCTATCTACTCAGAAACAAAAGGCAGTTCTTGGTGTATATTCTCAATCAAGATATGCAAATCCACGAGCAGCTTGGAGACCAGATGTCTTCAGGTGTTGAAGAAAATAAAATTGCATAATTTATGAATAATTCCTAAATTCGAGTAAAGACCAAAGCTAAGCAGTGTAAAAACTAGACTATAAAATACTTATGATGAGTTGAGTTTTAGCCGAACTAAATTCCAGAGGATTTATGCAACACTCATGGAGAACTCGGCTGGATATTTTTTCTCTTGAAAAAGAGGGTCAGTGCCTCTTAGAGCAAAAAGAGTGGAAAAAGGCAGAAAATACCTTCTCCCAATTGATTGAATGTGGAGACATCTTCTGGGTTTATCTCGCCCAATCTTTAATAGGACAACAAAAATATCAGGATGCTTTAGAATGTTTTGAAAAACTGCTTCCAAAAGCTTCATATCAAGTGGAATGGGGTGTAGATGTTTTTAAAGGGCTTGGTATTTGCTATCATTACTTAGGAGACCAAGATTCTGCATTGGAAAATTTCAACAAAGCTTTGTCCTTGAAAAAAAATATCTTTGACTCAGAAATCGAACTGGGGTTGGCTTTAGTTCTTAAAGAAAAGAAACTCTATAAAGAAGCTGAAGAAAAGTTTCAATTCTTGTTAGAGAAAAATATAAAAAATGATGAAGCTTGGGCAGGGTTGGCTGAAGTGAGAGCTGAAATAGGTGAAATAGAACTTGCGCACTCTAATTTACTTCAAGCGCTAGACCTTAATCCAGAAAATAAAACAGCTTTGAGAACTCGAGTGCGCTGGACTCGCTCTTTTCAAACTATTACCGGTCACAAGCCTTTATTTTCTTATAACTCCTACCTCTTAAACTGAATTATAATCATAAAAGATTGTATTTATTTGTTTAGGGTAATCAGGCTTGGAATTAGAAATAAAAAAAGAAAAACGTCTTTTTGATCTCATGCATAAAGTATTTTTAGCTCGTAATATCGAAGACTTCATTCAATTAGTGGGTGCAGAAACTCGTTCGATTAAAAATAAAATTGGTGAACTTGTACTTTGTTGTCACTCCGCTTATTTTGGCCCTCGTCAATACTGTTTAAAAAGAAAAAGACTCTATGAAAGGCTACCTAAAGAATTGTGGCCTCCTATAGAATCTACTCGCAGTAATTCTAATTCAGATCGAATTTATCTCGCTCAGGAATTAGGTCGCCCCTTCTATAAAGTTTTAGCCCTCCCTTTGCATTCTTCAGAATACACTGAAAATTCAGTCTTGTTTATTGAATACTTTTCTAAAACGGAAACTATTGAAAACATTTTCCCTACTGAAAAATTAGAAATCCTTCAAACAGCTTTTTGTAAAGTTTTGTCAGAGGAACACTGGAAGTCTGGCTGTGAACTTTGGAAGAATACCTTTGACAGCTTAGAGGAGCCTTTAGTGATTTGGGATAATGAAAAAAAACCTGTCCGATCGAACACACATTTTAAAAGAATGTATGACATCAACTCACAAGTATTTGAGAAAGATTGCTTTGAAGAAAACGGAGAAATTTATGAAAAACAAAGCTATATTGTCAGTAATAAGGATCAAAATTATGTCATCGATCACTTCGCAAATATAACATCCTACTTACATTTAAAAGAAAAAGTTTTACAAAATCAAAAAATGTCTGTTCTTGGGAAACTAGCAGATGACTTTGCCCACCAGCTTAATAATCCTTTAACAGGTATCCATTCTATGGCACAAATTTTAGTGCAAGAAGATCAAGAAAAAGAAAATTTTCAAGAAATTGAAAAGGCAGCTCAACGTTGTCAAAAAATTATCACAAATTTTATTCAATTCTCAAAGCAAACAGAAAATGATCTTCATTGCGATTTGAATAAAATTATTCAACAAACTCTTCCTTTTTTAAAGACAATGATTCAATCAAAGTCATTGATATTAGATTTAGGAAAAACCCCTTTTTTAGTTCAAGCCAACCCTTGCCTTTTGCAACAGGTGATTTTCAATCTTATTCGCAACGCTCTTCAAGCTGTAGACTCAAAAGGAAAAGTACATATTCAAAGCCAATTTAAAAATGACAAAGCATGGCTTCAGGTTAAAGATAACGGATGCGGTATCGAAAAAGATCATCTAGAAAAGATTTTTGATCCTTTCTTCACTACGAAGTCTAATGGAACAGGGTTAGGGCTGCGCATCAGTTCACAATTGATTCAGCAGTTTGGCGGTGCATTGAGTGTTCAAAGCAAAAAAGGTCATGGATCCTGTTTTAGTTTTTATTTAAAAAAGCATTGGATCAAACAAGGAAAGAAAAATGAAAGTATTAATTATTGATGATGAGGCTTTAATTCGACAAGCGTTAAGCCATGTTTCTGTCTCAAGAGGTCATGATACTCGAATGGCTTGTACGGGGAAGGAAGGCTTATTGGAATGGAAGTCTTTTCAACCTCATTTAGTGTTTTTAGATTTAATACTACCTGATCAAAATGGTTTTTCTGTGATTCAACAATCTCCTCTTTCTACTTATGTGGTCATGATGTCCGCTTACGGGCAGTATGGAGGAAAAGCTCAACAAGCAGGAGCAAATTTATTTTTGGTTAAACCCTTTGAAAACATTTTTCAGACCTTTGATCATGCTATAAAATCTTACCTTCTCCAGTGCAAATACAAGTCATTAGACTCTCTTTAATCAAAAAAATATAAAACAAAGAGCATTTCAAACGGGATTTTAGACTCTTGCGAAGAAAAATATGGAATAAAAAAAATCTTGATTTGAAATTTATTATCAGTCATAAAGAGACAATGAAATCAACGTTATATGCTGGAAGTTTTGATCCTATTACTTATGGACATCTAGATGTGATAGAGCGTATGAGTCGTATATTTAACCCTTTACGAATTGTCGTCGCTCAGTCTCCTTGGAAAGGATGCTACTTTTCCGTGGAAGAAAGAGTGACGTTAGTTCGAGAATGCACCCAGCATTTATCTTCTGTAAAGGTGGATCATTGTGAGGGATTAGTGACTCAGTATGCTCAAAAAAACGGTATACACATTTTTATTCGCTCTGTCAGAAGCCTTTCTGATTTTGATTATGAAATAGAGATGTCAAATAACAATAAAGAATTATTTCCAGAATGTGAAACATTAATAGCATTTACAAGCTCCAAATATGCCCATGTATCTTCCAAAATGGTGAGAGAAATTGCTCTTAATAAAGGTTCTGTCTCTCATCTTGTTCCTCCTCCAGTGCAAAAAGCTATTTTAAATAAAATCAAAAATTAAAAAGGAGTTCCTTAATGTTTTCTAAAAAAATGCAAATGATCAAACCATCTATTGTTCAATCATTATCGACCCGAGCTAAGGAGATGAAAGCTGAAGGTAAAGATGTTTTGAATTTAACTGTAGGAGAACCTACTTGGGAATGTTTTGGAGTTTCTCAACAAGCAGCTGTAGATGCTATTCAACAAGGCTGTTCTTCTTACTCGCCTGCAGCAGGACAAAAACAACTCAAAAAGATCATAGCTGAAGAAACAAATAAACACTTAAAACTCGATTACAGTGCTCAAAATATAATAGTCTCTGTTGGTGCGAAGTATGCGTGTTTTCTAGCTATGCAAACTATTATAGACAGCATGGAAGATGAAATTCTCATTCCTGCTCCCTACTGGGTGAGCTATCCTAGTATGGTCCATCTTTCTGGCGGCAAAGCTGTAGTCATTGAAACGGACTCAAAAACACAAAAGCTCACAACACCTCTTTTAAAAAAACATTTGAATAAAAAAACAAAAATGTTGATTTTAAATTCTCCAAACAATCCTACAGGAGCCGTTTATTCTTTAGAAGAATTAACAAAAATTGGAGATTGTTTAAAAGATTATCCGCAAGTTTTAGTTCTATCCGATGACATTTATAATCGTATGGTGATCGATGCTCCTGCCGGATCTTATGCTCCTCATATTTTGGAGGCCTGCCCCTATCTGAAGGATCGAGTTATTTTGGTGAATGCAGCTTCTAAAAACTATGCAATGCCAGGGTGGAGACTCGGCTGGGCTGTGGCGCAAAAAGAATGGATTAAAAACATGGTTAAATATCAAAGTCACACAGTGAGCTCTGCTCCTACGATTGCTCAAATGATAATGGTTCCAACTTTTCAAAAATGTGAAAGAGATATTCAAAGGATCCATGGCGTATTGAAAGAAAAGAGAGAAAAAATATGTGAAATTCTTAAGGATATTTCTTATTTTGAATTTCAAAGGCCGGCAGGGGCTATTTACCTATGGCTGAATGTTAAAAATTTATATGGAAAAAAATTTAAAAACCAGGTCATTCAGTCTTCCGTGGAAGTCAGTCAATTGTTGTCTGAACATTTCTACATTTGCACAGCCCCAGGAGAAGGATTTGGAAGAAAAGGGTATCTTAGACTGTATTTCGCTCTTTCAAATGAGGACATTCAAAAATTTTCTGAACGAATACACCAATTTACCTCCGAAATTCAAACGACACAATAGACTTTAGGCTTATTGCGATCTCTTCCATTTTCAGCATAAAATAAAGGTAGAGGGAAAATATATGTTATTCATTACAACTTTGCTCATCTGTTCTTTTTGCTTTGTGGTCTTCCTTATTTGGAATCAGTTCCTCAAAAAAGACACAAGCCTGTATCTGGGATTAAAAGTCCTACAAAAGAAAATGAATCTGCTGGAAGATTTCTCTCAAAAAACGGATCAACAATTGCGGCAAGGAATTAATCTTTTAGATCAAAAAAATCAAGATTTAGAAAAAATTGTTAAAGAAGCTCGTTTTTGTATTTTTAAAATGGAAAAACTCACCCATAACTTTGAATATACGAGAAAAAATTCTTCAATCCAACGTAAAAGTAAAATTTCTTTACTGAAGGATGAGCATATTTCCGATCCTCCAGTAAAAAAGAAAAAACTAACTATCATCGAAGAAGATAAGAAAGAAACTCCATACTTGGCAGCAAGGTTTCAGTTTGGAGAGTCCCCTTTCGCTCATTTGAATTTCGTGGAACACCCTGCTACTAATAAAAGGAAATCTAACACACCTAGTGATGAAGAACCTCCCTCACCTCAACCTTAAATAAATAATATTTTTTTTATTTTCTTTTTTTGCGTTTTTTACGCATGGAGCTTCCTGCATTCGAGCCTGGCTCCTGATCAAGCAGTTTTCTTCTTCTCCTCCTAGCTAAAAGTCTCCAAAATAGAATAGCTAAGACTGTCGCTCCCGCCACACCACCAATAACTCGATCATCAATGTTACCAAACAAACCATCTTGATTTTCATCCTCTACAACTCCATCTCCAATGATATCCTCAAGATAATCTCGAATACCTTTTCCTCCTAGTTGATTTCTCCTTGCTAAACGTAGTTTTCTCAAAGATTGTTCTACATTTAAAAATCTTAAAGTTTGAACAGATTTATTAAAATCTTTTGCATGTTTAGACCATTTTTTTTTGTGAGCCGTATAAGTGACAAGTACAGCTAAACCTTTCTTAGTAGAACCCAAATAACGTGTGTAATAGTTTGGAATTTCACTAGCTAGGTGAAACCCATCTGCCCATAAGTGGTGATTAATGTTTCTTTGTTTGGAGTGAAAGACCCTAGAAGTTATAGGTTTTCCTTTTTTTGTTTTAAACTCTTTTTTATTTTTTAAAAAACTTAAATATTGAGAGACTGAATCCTGACGACCTGTTTCTTTAGCAACTGCAATAATAACAGCTTCTTTAGCTAATTTTTTGATCTTATTGTGACAAATAAGATGAATTCCTTCTGCTTTACAAGTCCATGTTTTTGGCCGATCAAAGCAAATATAACTTGTACACTGTATGATAGCTTGAGCAGAATAAACCCATAAAAAGGTTACAAGAAAAAAAGAAGCCCACAATACTTTTTTATGGGATGTTAAAAATTCAAAGATCTGAACGTGCATATCTATATTCTGAATGAATTATTTTTTTTTCTCAACAAAAATATTAACAAAAAGGCAATAAAAAGAGGAGAAAGAATTTAGATCTTCAACAATATGTTATACTCTACTTATTTAACAAGTTTTTTTGTATCCAATTCAAAAAGTCAGGATTCCCCTTCTCAAAAGGAACAAATACGATACAAGGGCAGTCATAAGGGTGTATTTTTTTAATTTCTTCTTGAACCTCTAAAAAAAGATTCTCTTGAGTTTTCAATATCAAAGATACTTCTTTATGCCTTTCTATTTGACCTTGATTCTCATAATAAGAAACCACCTGAGGTATAATATTTACACAAGCGACAAGTCTTTTTTGAACTAAAATTTGAGCAATAGACTCTGCTTCCTTTAAATTAGAAACAGTGCTGTATACAAAACCACAAACACTCATCAACCCACTCGAGTTTGTTGACTGTTTTCTACTTTCCTCACTACAGTGACCTTTATCCACCCTGGATAGGAGCATTCCTCTTCAATTCTATGTGCAATCTTTTTACTTATGTTCAAAGCTTGTTCATCATTAACTTTTTTATGATTGACAATAACTCTAAGCTCTCGACCTCCATTCATAACATAAAGATTTTGAACTTCTTTAAAGCTTTTACCAATTTTTTCTAAACTTAAAACTTTTTGTTCAAAGGCATCTACTGTGGAACGACGAGCTCCTGGCCGAGAGCCTGAGATTGCATCAGCTGCAATCACAAAAAAATCTAAATTATTTGTAGGGGGGACATCATGGTGGTGTCCTCTTACAGCATAGACAATATGATCTTTTTCTCCATGTTTTTGAATAAAGTCCGCACCAATAACAGCATGTCCTCCTGCTTGAGCATGATCCATAGCTTTTCCAACATCATGGAATAACCCTGCTCTTCTTCCATCTTCTATGGATGTATTAAATTCCGCCTGCAAAAGACCGCACAAATAACCCACTTCTTCACAATGAAAATGCTGATTTTGAGCAAAAGAATAACGATACCTTAAAGCTCCTAGCATATTGCGCACTTCTTCTGAAATACGAAACAATCTCAAATCATGACAAATTCGAGAACCATCTTTGCTAATCTTTTTAAATAATTCCTTCTTAAATTGTGCAATCACACTTGAAATAATAGAGGAGTTGATTCTTTTTTTTCTTTTAAGTCTTTCCAAAACTAATCTTCCCCATTCTCTTCGCACAGAATCAAGCCCTTGAACGGTAAGATTTAAATTATTTTCATCTAAGACAATGTCTACTCCGCAGTGTTTTTCAATCTCGTTAATGTACTGATCTTCGCGACCTCTTACTGTGCGAAAAATATTTTTATTTTTAAACTGAACAGATTGAATGCCTCTTTCATGACAACTCGATTTACGAAATCGATTTAAAACGCATTCTAAAATAAAACGAGTATTTCTTTCCAAGTCCTTTTGGAAAGTATCTGTCACATATTGGGCTATACTATAGGTTCTATCTTTGGCTTCTTGTAAAAGCTGAGACTCTAATTGCTCGACATAGTTCTGCCATTTAAAAGTAGAATACTTTTTAAGCTGTTCTTTATATTTTTGATTAATTTGATGGAGTTGATCTGAAATATCAACAGGTTGAACACTCTTTTTTTTTGCTGTATCTAAATTTTGCTTCATTCTATCCAATCGATCTTGAACAGACTTGAGCTCCATCTTCTTTCTATATCCTATCTTATCAATAGAACTTTGCATTTTTCTATTTTGTTCTTTTATATTTTTAATCTTTTCTCGATCTTTTTTTAATAAATGAACATCGTACTCTTGAATCTTTACCTGAGTTTGCTGTTGGAGTAATTTTTCTTGTTCTTTTTCAGCATTAATAAGCTCTTGAGCCGTGATTCGAGCTTTCCGAATCTCTTGTTTGCGAGATATAAAATCCAACAGGAATAAACCAAAAAATGCCCCTAAAAACCCTAGGATAGAAAATAGAAAGAACATAACCCGAGATATAACTCAAATGAGCGGGTGAGACAATGAATTTTAAATTTTAAGGTTGTCCTTTTTTGCTGATTATGGATAATTCAGTGAATGTATGAATGAAGTGATTCAATATTTAGGCTCTCTTAATCCTATTGAAATTTTAAATCAATGGATCAGTGAAGCTCAATCGCAACCTGATATTTCAGAGCCTACGGCTTTTTCCCTGTCTACTGTAAACACCCAAAGCATCCCTTCCAGCCGTGTTTTATTAGCTAAAAAAATTACTGAAAGAGGTATTATTTTTTATACCAATGAAAAAAGCCAAAAAGGAGAAAATTTAAAGAGTAACCCTCAATGTGCAGCTCATTTTTACTGGGATCCTCTTTATCGACAAATTAATATTCAAGGAGAAGCAAAACAAATCTCTATAAAAGAAACTTTAGAGTATTGGAAATCACGCCCTCGAAAGAAACAAATCCATCAGTGGATTTCCAAGCAATCCCAGGAAGTTTTAAGTCGGGAATTTTTAAATCAAAAAGTTCGAGAAGCTCAAAAACATTTTGAAGGAAAAGATATTCCATGTCCTGAACATTGGAAAGGATACCACCTAATTATTCACCAGATAGAATTCTGGAAAGGAGATACCAATCGTTTGCATGATCGTTTCTTATTTCACTCTTTTGATGATCGCCAGTGGAAAGTCACACGTCTTTACCCTTAAAAGGATTGAATTTAATGGGAGTACTCTTCTGGAGAAAAAGAATCCACCTGAATCACTTTCCATCTTAAATCCTCTAAGTCAGATAAAAGTTTATGTTCTTCAGTGGTAATCACTCCCTGACTGAGAGCTTGATCTTTGATGAGAGGGATACGTTTTTTCTTTAATTGTTTTTTATTGATGGCTAGTTTTATCTTTTTCTCGATAGGAACTGCCTGCAAAGCTAAATTGTAACATCGCCCCATCTGATTCCAATGAGAATTAGGTTCTGAATCTGCAAAATAAATTCCTTCTGTGAGCTGGTTGAGTACATCAGAATTTTCTAATAACTTTTTAGAAATCTGATTCGATAAATGATCTGAAGGGCCAGAGTCTATCGCATTGAAACGAAAGATATGGAATAATATATTTTTAAAAACAAAATATAAAACAGGGTGATTAAAATTATATAAAATACCCTCAAAAGATTTTTGAACTTGATGAAGCGAATAACTCACTCCCCACTTCACAAAAGGCCAGAGCTCTTGACTCTTATTATGAGATTTCCAGTGCCACAAAATAGCACTGGCCATATAAAGCCCCATCAAAGCATCCGCAAAGCGACCAGTGAGTTTCTCTTTGATTTTTAATTTTCCTCCAAAAGCAATGGAAGCAAATTCAGATAAAACAGCCAATACAGAAGATGCCCAAGCTATTTTTTGCCACATTCTAGTTCCCCGCCCTCTCCAAACAGGTACAAAAATCAATAACCCACGAGTGAGGCTGAGATAGATGAGTCGAATAATATTTTTAACTACATGCCCAATATGAGACCAAAAATATTGATCAAATTTTAAAATATTACCTTCTTCAAAAGCTTTAACTTCCTTATAAGCATAAGGATGCGCTCTTAAAAATCCTTGTCCAAAAATAATAAAAGAACGAGTGAGTATATTCGCTCCCTCCACTGTAATGGCAATTGGAGCACCAATATAAGATAAAGCAGACACATTACGAGGCCCCATAGAAAGCCCTGCACCTGCTAAAATATCCATCCCATTAGAAATAACTTTTCTAGAAAGCTCCGTCAGTTGATACTTTGAAATTGCAGAACATAGAGCAGAAGGAATACGACGAGTCAATGCACTCAATGTGTAGTTTAATACAGAATGTGAAATAAAAGTCCACCCTCCCATCTCACTTAATTTTTCAGCCACTCCTTCAAATTTACCAATAGATAATCCGAATTGCTGCCGAACTACAGAATATTGAGAAGTAACACGTGTGAGCAACTTTGCAGAAGCCAAACTAGAAGAAGGCAGACTGATTCCCCTCCCTGTACCCAAACAATCCATGAGCATTTGCCAACCTGAACCTGCCTTTTCTATGCCACCAATAATATGATCTTCGGCAGAAATAATGACATTTTCTCCTTGGGTAGGACCATTTGGAAAAGGAATACTCATTGGATCATGACGCTCCCCTATCTTCACGCCTTCAAGGTGAGCAGGAACTAAAGCACAGGTAATCCCTATGTGAGTCCCTTGCCCTAAATACTCTTCAGGATCTTCAAGTTGAAAAGCAATGCCTAACAAAGTTGACTGCGGAGCTAAAGTAATCCATCTCTTATTCCAGTTGAGTTTAATTTTTAACTCTCCTTGATCATCTTTAAACAAAACTCCATTGGAACTAATAGAAGATGCATCACTCCCTGCAGCCGGTTCAGTTAGTCCAAAACAAGGGATCTCCTGACCTAAAGCTAAACGAGGTAAGTAATATTCCTTTTGCTTTTCTGTACCGTAGTGAAGCAAAAGCTCCCCTGGTCCTAAAGAGTTCGGAACCATGATGTAAATACCTACAGCATAGGAACGGGAGCATACCATCTCTAAAATACGACTATGTGCGTAGTGCGAGAAACCTAAACCTCCAAAAGATTTAGGAATACTAATTCCTAAGAATTTATTTTCTTTAACATAGTTTTTTACATCAACAGGAATCTCTCGGTTTTTATAAATACTCCAATCATCAATCATACGGCATAGAGTTTGAACTTCACTATTGATAAAGTTTTGCTCTTCTTCTGAAAGTTGAGGTGGTGGTGGGTTGATTAATTTTTTAAAATTTGGTTTTCCTGAAAAAAACTCTTTTTCCACCCAAGTTTTTCCAGCTTCTAAAGCTATTTTTTCAGTAGCAGATACTCTTGGAAAAATATTGAATTTTTTAATAAACCACATTAATGGTCGAGTTAGGAAAAAACGACGCACAGGACGAATAACAACAAACAGAACAAATAAAAATAATAAACCAAAGTAGATGATTTGAGCGGAATGATAAACTAATAGACTAAATAAGAAAAAAACCCACAAAATTAAAGGGGCCTCAACAATTGTTAGAACAGTGACACCCAAAAAAAACAGAAGGCAGAAAAAAGCCATACTTAAGTTTACCTTGATCTTTTAAAAAACTGAAGTTTATCCTGCAAAAAGATAAATTCACTATGACTTCTTGTTCTCAATGATTGGTGAACTTTTATAGACTTTTTAATAATGACACAAGAAGACTTTGATAGTTTACTTTGTTTTCTTCCATCCACAGTCAATATAGCTCCTTGAGCTGCATTTTCAATTTTTAACTTAAGGACTTGATCATCTGGAAATAAAACTGGACGATGAGTCAACAAGTGTGGACAAATAGGAGTCACGACAAAAGCCTCCACTAAAGGATGAAGAATAGGACCTCCTGCAGCTAAATTATAAGCTGTAGAACCTGTAGCCGAAGACACAATCAGTCCGTCTGATTTAAGAGAGTACATCCATTTATCATTGAGATAAATTCCAATATCAATAAGTCGACTCGTCACTCCTCTTTCAATCACAACATCATTTAAAGCTGATCCACGAAAAGGATGGTCTTGGGCTTGCACAGTTACATCCAGCAAGCATCTTTGACTGAGAATCATTTTACCTTTTAAAACTTGTTCTAAACATTCATCAATTTTTTCTTTGGAATGCACTGTTAAAAAACCTAAAGAACCCGCGTTCACACCCATAATAGGAATAGATTGATTCTGAATAAACCGAACAGCACTAAGATAGGTGCCATCTCCTCCTAGAACCAAAATAAAATCGAAATTTTTATTTTTAAGTTTTTTTGTCTTTATAGAATTTTGAGAAAAAATCTGAACTTGCACTTTTTTATCTTCCAACCAACGAATAACCTGCTGACTGAGTGATTTTAAAGTCTGATCACGATAGATAATTAAAATTTTTTTTATTTTTTTATTAAATACTTTACTCACAGCTATCCTCCTTATCTATATAGAGAAGAGTGACAACTGCTGTCAATGTTTCATTCGTATTAACAAATAAGTAGAAAAATTTTATCCATCAGAACCATCCACCACATCAATAGGGATGGCATGATCTTCAACTTGTAAATAAGATTCCACAACACATTTCAGCTGATTGCCTATGAGTCTTTTACTAATATGAATGATCTTATCATCGGGAAAATGCTCTTTCAACCAATCGCATTTGCCATCCAAAAGTGGGTATATATTATTTTTTGGCTGTGGAGATCTGACTGTACATGAAATAAAAAATAATGGCAATAAAATGATTCGCTTCAAAAACATTCCTTTATTTCTCTTTTTTTAATTTCTTTAATTTAATTTTCACTTCACTACTAGAGTTTAAATTACCAATATGATAAGTTTCATAACCAAGACGTTCGACTTCTAAAACATTATCAGGTTTATTAGGAACATTAATGAACACTGGAGTCTTCTTATTAATTTTTTGCCCATTTAGTTTAACAAAAGCTCCAGAAGGATTCGTATCTACATAAATACGAAAATAATCGTAATTGGCAATATTGCGAGAAGAAGTCTTCTCCTGCACGTCCTCGACAGGGACAGGAAATTCTTGTGTCTTCTCATCCAAATGCAAAGATTCTTCTTCGTCCAAGGTAAAAGGTTCACTGTCCAAACTATCATTAAAATCCACCTTCATTGGATTGGTTTGATTTATTCTATGAGATAGATTTTGAATAATATCCCGAGGCGAATATTTGAATAACACCACTACAAAGCCAACAATCAATATTAATGCGATCAGAGTCCAAGTGTGGTTTTTTCTACTCTCCAATTTTTTCCTTTCTGAATATACACCTATAAGATCACTAAAAAGCGATTCAGAACGATCGACAACAGTGTGTTCTTCATCATCAGTCTGTTTGACTATGATAGAATCATCATCTAAATTCTTTTTAAAAATCTGAGTTCTGGAATAAGATAAAGGAGCATTAGGGCTCACTTCCGTAGGCTCTGCTTTAAAAGGATTGGTTCTTACACGTGTCTTACTTTGTTTTCTAGTTTCAATTGTTTTAGAAATATTATCACTAGATTCTGTTTTTACTCTCACGTCGGAGATGCCAACGTCAGATTCTTTACTCTTTTCTGAGGTAATAGTCTTCCCCAAAAAACGACTAGTTGTACCGTATTCCTTTTGGATTTCCATTAATTCCTTATTAATACTAACTATAAACTTTCTTTCTCTTTCAATTTCTTGGTAGTATATTTTTTTAATGAAACCGCTAAAGTCGAGATGAGAAAAATTAGTATGCTGCTTATTTAAAAATAAACTCAGTTGCCTTTCCACACCCTCAGCCTCTGAGGATCGAGTGCTAATATTTTTACGTAGCATTTGACTTAAAATACCACTGAGCTCCGGATGAATCTCCGGACGATACTTAGTCACGCTAGGAATATTGCTCGTTTTTATCTTTTGGAAAATGGACTGAATATTAGGGCCATTGAACAGCTTTCTTCCTGATAAAAGCTCCCAAAACACAACACCCAACGAGAAAATGTCAGAACGATGAGAGAGTTTTGAACCTGAAATTTGCTCAGGGCTCATGTAGCTAAATTTTCCCTTAACGACTCCTGCACTGGTGAGATCCACACCTTCGACCTTGGCAATACCAAAGTCTATTAGTTTGATATCTCCATTGAAACCAATCATCACGTTATGAGGAGTCACATCACGATGAACAAGGTTTAAAAGCTGCCCTGTTTCAGGATTAATGCTATTATTGATATAGTGAAGAGTAGAAGCAATGGAACGTATGATAGTGACAACAATAGGAATAGGAATCTTTTTTCCAGTTTTTAACACCCTTTTCATAAAGTCTTTTAAACTCACACCTGAGATATACTCCATGACAATAAAATATATTCCTTGATCTACACCAAATTCATGATGATAGACTAAATTGGAATGCTTGAGATGGGAGGCAATTTTACCTTCATTTTTGAACATGACTCGAAACTTTTTGTTGGAAGAAAATTGAGGCAATATGCGCTTAAGGACAACGAATTGGGAAATCCCCGCCGTTTTTTCCGTTCTGACCAAAAAGAGTTCAGCCATGCCGCCTACAGCTATCTTTTTAATAAGAGTGTATTTCCCAAACTTTTCAAATTTTCTAAAATTATCCACTCTCTAACCCCATAAAAAGCTCTTTACTTAGAAAATATCGGTTTTTTAATGACTAAAATTAAGTAAAATCAGAAAAGTATGTCTCATGTAACAAAAGTAGCTATCACAGGGGGAATAGGAGCTGGAAAGTCCAGTATGTGTCAAATTCTCATACAGCAGGGTTTTCCAGTTATTTCAGCCGACCAGCAAGCTCAAAAGGCTTTGATTAAAAACTCCCCCATCTATTCAGACATTCTGAAACTTTTTCCGAACAATTTGATTTTAGATCCAAAGCAAATTGCTGAAAAAATTTTTTCTCAACCTTTATTAAAAAAATCTTTTGAAAATATTGTTCATCCCTACATTTTTCAATGCATCAAAGAAGAAGAAAAAAAAATTATACAACAAGGGGATAGAGTGATTTTCTATGAAATACCTCTTTTATTTGAAACTGATATGTTTTACTATTTTAATTATATTATCCTCATCACATGTCCAAAAGAATTAAAAATCGAAAGGGTGAAAAAAAGAATGAACATTCCTGAAGAACAAATTTTCAAACGTATGTTCACGCAGGCTCAACATGATGAGAGCAAAGTTCACTTTGTCGTAGAAAACTCTAAATCTTTAAAAGATTTAGAAAAATCCACCAAAGATATACTCCACAAACTACAGCTGAAAAAAGGCTCCCATTGCTCTCTTTAATTGAAGTTTCCTGTTTTGAAGATCGCATCCCTTTTTTAGGGAAAGCTCATCAAGATGGTTTCTATATTGTTTCAGATTTGAAATCAAAATTACAGTTTCAAAAATTCCTTTTAAAAAAAAATCGTTTTATTTTAGAATCTAGTGTTACTCGTGCTAGAGATTTTTACATTGAACTCCTACAACTCAATCTTCCTGAATACAAACTTATTTCTATCCCAGAACTTCAGTTTTTATTTAAATATTTTATGCGAAAGCAAAAAAATCTTCCCTACATTAATCCTTCTTTGTACAACAATATTTTGATCAGCCTTCAAAGTTTTCTACCTTTTTTGACTCATCCTTCTGGTTCTGAAACTTTTGAACAATGGATTAAAAATCCAAATCAAAAAAGATGGTTTTTTTGGTACTCATGGATCAAACCTTTCTGGCAACAATTGAATGAAAAAAAAGTTATTGAGGAATCCCTTGCTAAATATATACTTATCGATCAACCTTTGAAAAAACTCTCTAAGCCTCTTTATGTCGATTTAGGTTTTTCCATAGATGCCGTGGAAGTGGAGCTGCTGGCATCACTCAGTACCCTTCAAGATGTGTATATTCTATGTCCTCCTCCTTTAAACCCTAATGTATATCCTAAAAGCCATCAGATATATGAACTGCTGAAGGAGAAACAACATCAATTCACACCTTTGCCTCAAAAAAAACAACACATCACAAAAAAAACAATTTTAAAATTTCCATCTATGCTTGAGGAAGTTCAGTTTATCACACAGCAACTCAGAAAAGACTTATTACAACATTCACCTTCCCAACTGACCGTTTTAGCTCCTAATATGGAAGCTTACTGGCCTGTCTTAAAAAGCTACTTAAACAAAGAAGGTCTTCCTATTTCTAAAGGAAATCAGTATTCCCTGCTCTCATATCCTCAAGTCCAAAAATGGCTCTCCTTACTCCATTTCTATGCAGGAAATATCTCTTATAATAATATTGAATATGCTGTTCAGACGAACAAATTTCAAGAGTCTTCATTTAGAATTCGATCTCAATATTATTACTCAGATAGAAAAAAAGATTTCCACCTATCGGAAAAAATAGAAGAACAACCTCAGTCTGACTCTATAGACACCCAACAGTTTTTAAAGTGGATATTTAATTTATGGTCTCACATTGCAGAAAACACACTTCATGAAAAACTGGATCAAAAAATACAACATATAGGTCATAAGTTAAAAATTCTTTTTTCTCAAAAAAGTATTCTTGTTTCTGATGGAATAGAGTTGTTGGAGCATTTACTCATCAATAATGTTTTACACACTCCAAGTGAAACCCCAAAAGGTATTCAATTTATGAGCATTAATGCAACAACCAGCATCACAGCTCAAAAAGTTTATATGATAGGGTTGGATCATCAGTCTTGTTTAACTCCATCTTTATCTTTATTTACAGAAAAAGAAGTTCAAGCCATTTTGAACGATTTGGGTTTTCATTGCCACTATTTAAACCCTAACCAAAGAGAATATGAAATTATTAATTTTCTCAAATTTTTTAAAGGAGAAGTCTACCTGAGTTATAGTGAAACTCATTTTTCAGGAGCACCTTTACACCCTTCCAAAGCATGGCTTCTAGAAAACCAAAATAACAAAGCTAACACCTCTATTTTTAAAGATGAAACGGTATGGAGTTCTATTCAAAAATACCAATACTCCCCTTTACCTCAAAAATTTAGTACCGCTTTAAATCAAAACTTTAAATGGAGTCAAGGCCAAAAAATCCCATTAAAAAAACTTTCCGCCTCAAGAATTAAACAATACATTTCCTGTCCTTTTATTTATCTTTCTCAAAATATTTATCACTTGGAAGATACCCCTTACAGAGACAACCACCTTCCCCCCCTCAATAAAGGACATCTGATTCATGAATTATTTTCTAAAATCCAAAGAGGCCTACTTAAAAACTCTGAAGAGATTAATCAGTGGCTTCAAAATATCAAATCTAACTATCCTGTTTTAGATAAAACAGTATGGAATATTTACCAAGAGCAATTTATTCATATCGCAAACAGATTTATGAAAAATGAAGAAAAAATAAATCAAATTTTACCTCAACTCCAAACCCTAGGAACAGAATTAGAATTTGAAGGATACTGGAATTTTAAAGATAAAAAATTATCTGCCGAAGGTGATATTCTTATAAATGGAAGAATAGACCGAGTGGACTGTTATCAAGATGAATATTTAGTTTTAGACTATAAATCTTCACTCAATAATGTCTATATCATTAAATCTTGGATTGATAAAATGGATATTCAAATGCCCTTGTATATACAGGCTGTAGAATCCAATCTTTTAAAAGAAAAGAACACTCCAAACTCTTCAGTCTCATTGAGCAGTTATGTTCATATAAAAAACTTTGAATGGAAAGGTTTTGTTTCTAAAAATTCCGAATTGAAGAAAGTATTCAAATCTAGATCACGCTCTATTGTTGAAGAAAGTGTAAAAAAAGAAATATTAAAAACCATCAATAACAAAATTCAACAATATATCTTAAAAATTAAAGAGAATGAATTTCAACCTCAACCTCATGATAAAAAGATATGCAACAACTGTTCATGGAGATACTTATGTCGAGCCCCTCATCTGAACTCATAAAACACCACACTGTGCATGCAAGCGCAGGAGCAGGAAAAACCACACAGCTTATTCAAGAGTTGATGAACTCGATTCATCATTATCGAAAAAAATATGGTACGTTTCCTCATATCATTGTAACTACTTTTACCCGAAATGCCACTCATGAAGTTAAAGAAAGAGTGATTGCAGAAGCTATAAAAAACGAAGATTGGAATTTAGTTCAAGCTATACACGAATCGAATCAAATTTTTATATCCACTTTGCATGGTATACTCTACTCGTTTTTAAGAAAGTATTTTTCACATCAATTTGGTCAAGTTCTATTTATGAGTCCATTACAAACTCACTTAGGTGTTCGATCTATCTTAAGAGATATTATAGAAGATCCCGCCTTTCTCCCCTTAATTCGCTATTATAATTTAAATGAACTTTGCTCTTTTATCACCTTACACATGGATAATATTTATGTCTGTCCTGCACTGAAACCACTCTCAAAAAAAGAGATGCTCCACCATTGGTGGGCAGAGCTTTCAGAGCTTAAAATATCCATTCCTTCTGACATTCCTCCAGAAAACACCCAAGAAGTTTATACATTTTTAAAAGAACAGGTGGAATTAAAAAAAATCAAAGAATCTGATTTTAATTCTTTTTTTGAGGAACATCATCCTCAGTACTATAGAGAAATGGAGAATCAATATATCTTATTTCAAAAGTGTGTAGAAATTTTTCAAAAAAAATGGGACGAGTACAAAAAAAGAAAAGGATGGATTCAGATTGAAGATCTAGAGTATGAAGTGCTTCAAATGATTAAAAATAAATCTCCTGAGCTTTCTGCTTTTTCTAAAGATTACTCAGAATGGTTTATTGATGAATACCAAGATATCAGCCCCTCTCAAGAATTAATACTGAAACATCTGACTCAACAAGCAAAAAAAGTTTGGGCCGTAGGAGATCCTCAGCAAAGCATTTATCTTTTTAGAAAGGCAGATCCTGAAGTTTTTCAAAGGAGAATAAAAAAAGGATCTGTAGAAAAGAACCACTCTAATTACAGATCCACACCAGAGCTGCTTGCATTTTTTAATGATCTTTTTAAAAATAAATTCGAACCAATGACAACTAAGAAAACTTCTAAAAACCCTTCCCTTCCATCCGCTTACTTCTTAATATATCAATCAGAAATTCAAGCTTTAGCTCAGCACTTAAATCAATTATTCCAACTTGGCACTCAACCTCAAGATATATGTATACTCTGCAAAAAGAACCAAGACGCACAACAAATAGGATACCATCTTAAACAATTAGGATTCCCTATTCAATCTCATTCCAAAAATTCTATAAAAAGAGAAATTTTAGACGCTCTTTTTCTTCTGAGATTTTTATCCAATCCTTTAGACAATCAAAACCTTATCGGACTCCTCAGAGCTCCTTACTTCTATATGCCTGATGATCAAATCGCACAATATAGCGTCAAAAATGAATGTCTATGGAAAAATTTAGTCAATAACAAAAAAAATGATTCAACTGTTCATTCATTAAATAATTTACTTCAAAAAGTTCAGCAAGAAGGTTTTTCTCACACTTTATCTTACGCCTTTGAAAATCACTTTATGATTGACCTTTGTTACATCCAAGATCCAACTCGAGAGAAAGAAAAAAATCTATGGAATTTTTTATTAGAGCTGCAAAAAAAAGAAGAAGGTTTTAATTTTAGAATAACACAATTTATAGAAGAAAAAATGAATCAAGCACAAGACTATGAAGTAGATGGAGGAGGAACTTCTTGTAAACCTCTAGAATTTATACAAGTGATGACCATTCACCAATCTAAAGGTTTAGAGTTTGATCACGTGATCATTTCACAAGTTGATCAAAAACTCGTTCCCTCTGACACAAATCGTTTTATTATAGATACTTCAAGTTTACGGTGGAGTTTTTCTATTTATGACGAAAAAGGGAGAAATACTCATCCTCTATTACAAAAAAAATATAAAGATAAGAAGAGAGCAGAAGAACTCTTAGAACAAGATCGCCTGCTTTATGTAGCTGCCACACGAGCTAAAAAAAGCCTCAGTTTTATGATTTCTAAATCTTATTGGAAGAAATGGCACAACGGAAAATCTCTCAACAACTGGTTAAAAAAATTCCCCTACTTTGAACTCATTCACAAAAAATACAATTCCGAACAAAAACAAAATCTACAGTTCGGCAAATACACCGTAGAAATTCAAAATATAGAATTACCTTCAGACCCTTCATGCATTCTACATAAAAAACAAGAAGATCAGGTTCTTTCTCCTTTTTCTTACGAAAAAACACCTCCCAAAAAATCTATAGAATGTTCAACACTCACCCCTTTATCTATTTCTACATTTCAAAAAATTGAATCCTCTTATAAAGGCATTGAAATCCACTTGGTCATGAACAAAATTCAACAACAAAAAGATATAAATATTGTATTGAAGAATTTTTCGAAAACAGAAAGAGAGTATTTGGAACCTATTTGCAACTATGTTTTGAACCTTAAAGAAATTCCAATGAAAGAAATTATGAAGAATGGTTTTTCAGAGTGGGGATTTATTTATGAGGATGAAGATTATCAAATTAAAGGAGTTATTGATCTTTGGGGAACAGCCGGTAATACAATATGGATTGTAGATTATAAGTCTTCAACAAAAATCTCTAAACATTTTTGGAATCAATTAGGGCTTTATGCCTTCGCACTCAATAAAAAATATCCAGAAAAAGAAATCAAAATGTGCATCATTCAGCCTTTGATTCAAAAATGTCATATTCAATGCGTCCATCAAGAATTTTTGGAACAAATTCAAAATTTCATAAAAGAATACGAAAAATAGGTTTTTAAAAAATTATTCAAAAAGAATAAGTTTTTCATTTATCCCTACAGTTTGACCTTTTTGAACAAGAATAGATTTTATTTTTGTATCTTGAAAAGCAGTCAAAGTATGCTCTATCTTCATAGACTCTAGAACAATTAAAAACTGACCTTCTCGCACCAAATCCCCTTCTTTCACCTGTATAGATAAAACTCTTCCCGGAAGCGGTGCAGATAAATAAGACTGAGTCGAAATCTTCCTCACACTATTTTTTGCTCTTTTTTTTTGAGGATTAAAGATAAAGTTTCGACCTTTAAAGTGCACCCAAAATTTTTGATCCACTTTTTCTATCCAAAATTTTACCTCTAATGAATCCTTAAAAAGTTTTATATATTTTTTCACTCTGGCCACCGATGAAGCCAAGGATTAAACATCTGAGATGAATGAGGCTTAAAGGAAGACTCTAATAAAGCACATTGACTTTGAATTAATTGTTCTTCTTCATCTGATAATTCTATGGAATGAGTTTTAATTTTTTTCTCTAAAAAACCCACATGAAATTTATTTTCTAAAAAATCTGAATGATTAAGAACACTCAATAACTCCTCTTGATTCGTCGGAATCCCAAATACAATACTATTTTCTAAAATACATTTCATCTTTTCAATACACTGCCTTCTAGTCTCAGCCCAAACAATAATTTTTCCTATCAAAGCGTCATACAAGGAAGAAAGCTTATCATAAGACTCATAACCCATATCTAAACGGCTAGAAGGGATCTGCATCCACTGAATAGTTCCAAATTCACCAGAAACAGGACAACCTGTTGTAAAATCTTGAGAATAAATTCGACACTCTAAAACATGCCCTCTAGCAACTAAAGTTTCCTTTTCAAAAGGAATTTGCTTCATCGATTCCAAAATTTGAGCTTTTACTAAATCCACTCCTAGTAATAATTCTGTTACAGGATGCTCCACTTGAAGCCGCGTATTCATTTCTATGAAATAAAACTCATCATCTTTCAATAAAAACTCTACAGTTCCTGCATTTTTGTACTGAACAGAATTTCCAATATCAATGGCCATTTGGTACAGTCTTTGTTCAATATTTTTATGTATACCAAAAAGAGACTCTTCGATGACTTTTTGATTTCTTTTTTGAATAGAACAATTTCTTCCAAATAAATGTCGAACCTTTCCTGAAGAATCACCAAAAATTTGCACTTCAATGTGTTGCCCACCTTCTAAAAATTTTTCGAGATAAACATCTGAAGAATTAAAAACAGACTTCCCTAAATTTTGAACAGAATAGAGCACTTCTAAAAAATCTTCTTTTTTGTTTACTTTTCTAATACCCACTCCTCCCCCTCCAAGAGCTAATTTAATAAGGAGAGGAAATCCCACACGACTCGCTTCTTTGAGGAAAGTATCTTTATCTTGAGAAGAACCAAAATAAGAAGGCAAAAGAGGAATATTAAGTGACTGCACATGCTTTAATGCCGTGAGTTTATTTCCAAATAGCTGAATGTGATCAATAGCAGGTCCAATAAAAACAATATTTTGATTTTTACAAGCTTGGGCTAGTTGATAGTTTTCAGACAAAAACCCCACTCCAGGGTGTAAAGCATCTGCTCCCATGCTTAAAGCTCCATTCACTACAGCAGATATATTAAGATAACTCTCTTTTACATTTCCACCGCCTATGCACAAAGTCTCATCCGCAAGTCGATAAGCCAGAGAACCTTGATCTTCTGAAGCATGAAGCAAAACAGATGGAATTTTCATTTCCTTTAAAGCTTTAATAATACGAACAGCGATTTCTCCTCTATTCGCTACAGCCACTTTTTTAAAAGAAGTCATGAATTACCCGTTTTTCTTATCCAACAAATGAGCTATTTTTTCCTGCGTTGTGGAATCTTTTTGCCTTTTTTCTAAAGAAACTAATCCCTCTTTCCGTGCTTCATCTAAAGAAAGTTGAGGCAGTCTTTGTAAAAAAAACTTATTATCTCTATAAGCAGATGGAGGAATTTGATCGAGGTGAAAAATTAAATTTCTCCTCCACTCCATACACTCTTTTTCAAAACCCTCATAATGTATTAACTGATATTTGAAAGCCACATCCACACCAAAAGGCATTGCACTGAGCATCCAAGGTCGAAATTCAGGAGGTACAAAAAAAGAAATCATCGCTGGCATCAATCCCAAGCTAGCTTCACTAAAGCAAAACTGAGAAGAACTTTCTGCAGAGACAAAATCACACACACTGAGTAAACCGATTCCCCCTCCATAAGCTGCTCCATGGACATGAGCTATCACTGGAAGATGAAAATTTTGAACTGAATGCAGCAAATAAAATAACTCTTCGAGTTCTTGGGGAGGAGCATGACGAATCCAGTTGAGATCTGCTCCCGCACAAAAAACATCCCCTTCACCCAATAGAATTACTCCATGTAAATGAGAAGGCGGCTGTTTAAAAACTTTGTGCAACTCTTGAATCAGCTCTAAGTTTAACGCATTTTTCTTTTCAGGGCGGCTCAAAGTAACATGAAGCCAACCTGTCTTTTCTTTTAATTTTAAATAGCTCATCATATCCTACTTGTTCTACATTCTATAAATACCTTTTTTCCTCTCTGAAAGAGGAGCATTTAAAGACGCACTAATTCCCATAGCTAAAACTTTTCTTGTATCCAGTGGATCAATCAAGCCGTCATCCCATAAGTGGGCTGTTGAGTAATAAGGAGAGCTTTCTTGTTGATACTTTTCTATAATTTGTTTTTTCACCTCTTCGGATAAGTTCTTTTTTCCGATGGAAGATAAAACACCCTGAGCCACATCTCCCCCCATGACTCCAATTCTTGCAGACGGCCATGTCCAAAGCTGCCGAGGTCTATAAGCCCTCCCGCACATGCCATAGTTTCCTGCTCCATAAGAAGCCCCTATCATCACAGTAAAACGTGGAACTCGAGATAAACTGACAGCTGTAACCATTTTTGCTCCATGCTTAGCTATTCCTTCACTTTCATATTTTTGACCAACCATAAAACCTGGAACATTTTGAAAAAATATCAAAGGAATGCCTTTTCTATCGCATAGATCAATAAAGTGAGTGGCTTTCAAAGCACTATCACTAAAAAGCACTCCTTGGCTCGCTAAAATTCCCACGGGAAATCCACAAATTCTTGATTGAGCTGTAAATATTGTTGTACCAAAATGCTCCTTAAATTCCTGCCACCGGCTGCCATCTACAATACGAGCCAGCAACTCTTTGACATCATAAGGTTCACGGATATCTTCAGGTACAATTCCATAAATTTCTTTAGAATCATAATAAGGTTCTTCTGCGGGGTGAACAGAAAGATTGTATTTATGAATAGGGCTTGTAAGAAGAGCTCTGGCTTTTTCAATAGCTTCTTCTTCCGTATCAGCACAATGATCAGACACTCCAGACTGCTTGCAGTGAAGTTCAGCACCTCCAAGTTCTTCAGCAGAAACTTTTTCACCCGTGACAGAAAATACCAAAGGTGGACCGCCTAAGAAGATAGCACTCTGCCCTTTAACCATAATAGTTTCATCTGATAATGCCGGAATATAAGCTCCTCCTGCAGTACATTGACCAAATACAATAGATATTTGATCTAAACCTAATGCTTGCATCTGAGATTGATTGTAAAAAAAAGCCCCAAAATGATCCTTGTCAGGAAAAATCTCAGATTGCAAAGGTAAATAGGCCCCTCCACTATCCACTAAGTAGAAGCAGGGAAGATGATTTTGTAAAGCCACTTCTTGAGCTCTCAGATGTTTTTTGACAGTGATGGGTAAATAAGCCCCTCCTTTGACAGTAGGGTCATTGGCCACAATCACACTCTCTCGCCCCGATACCTGCCCTATCCCTGTGACAACTCCCCCCGCAGGAGAGTTAAAATCATACATCTTAAAACCTGCCAAAGCAGAGAATTCTAAAAAATGAGAAGACGGATCAATCAACCTTTGAATTCTCCATCGAACTGATTTTTTGTTATTTTTCTGCAGATGAGGATGGGACGACTCTAAGCCCCATTGACGAACTTCATCCAAGCGAGACTGGAGTAAGCCGACTTGGGTCTTCATTTTATCATATCTTTGCTTAAAAACTGAAGATTGTACTTGAATTTGAGATTGAAATAACTCCACAAATCCCCTTTAAAATCAAAGCTAAAAAAAAATCAAGAAAATTATAACAAAAACATTTGATTTGTTGTTTAAACTTTCTTTTTAAGACATAATAGTCCTGTGTCAGCTTTACTTAATACCGTCTCTTTTTTGAAAAATAATCTCTTACAATTAATCGCTTTGACGATACTCACCTTGTCTCTCATTATTACATGGTCTTTCTTTCAAGGCAAAGACAAATTTCCCGAAGGCACTCACATTGCCATTCAAGATGAATTTCAAAAAATTGTGCAAAAAAAAATCTTAGAAAGAAACCCTCTAGCTCGTAATATTAAGTTTGACTCTATATGGACTGAAACCACAGGGGAGTCCTCTCAAATCCGAGCTGTTTTTAGCTATTCTTTTAACGACCCTAACGACAATAGCACTGTAGACATGAAAGTCACGGGTTCTGCTCTCATTAATAGGCAAGATGACGAACCGCTAGATGGCAATTTAGAGAAATGGGAAATTGGTGCTTTTGAGGTGGATCACACGGAAATCAATTTTAACAATGAGCTTCTGGTAATCTCTCCTGAAGATCATGAAAATAAGAAGAGTAATAAAAAATCCAATAAACAAAAAAGTTCAAGTGGTGCGAAGCCTCCTTCTCAATAAAATTTATTTATTCTTTTAATTCCTTATGCAAACTACAATTATCATTTCCAATCCTTCACAACCAAAATGGACTAAAGAGGTCACTATATTTACAGATGGGGCCAGTCGAGGAAATCCAGGTCCTGCGGCTTTCGGACTCACAGCTCTCAATCCAAAACAACAAACAATATTTGAAGAAGCATGCCTCTTGGATTCCACAACCAATAATGTTGCAGAGTATTTAGGAGTCCGTCGAGCTTTAGAACTTGCAGTACAAAATAAAATTCAAAAATTAATTTTAAAAACGGATAGTCAACTTGTGGTTGAACAACTTACAGGTCATTACAAAATTAAATCTAAAAATTTAAAACCTATATTTCAAGAATGTATTCAACTCATTCAAAAAATCCCTCACTTTCAATGCCTGCATGTTATGAGAGAAGATAATCAACGAGCGGATGAGCTGGCTAACTTAGCACTCGATACTGAAATATAGTTTGTTTATCTTAATACATTGTGCTATATCATTTACTGAAGCAGGATGGGTGATTGCTTTTTAAAAAAAGAGGAAAGTCCGGACTCCATAAGGCAGCATAAGGAGAGGATAACTCTCCTCCATCTTTTGAGATGAGGACTAGTGGAACAGAAAGAATGTCCAGCGTGAGTTAAATCACGGCTGGAGTGAAATCAGCTAAACTCTATGTGGAGCAAGATCAAATAGGAAAGTGCATCGCCTATGCTATACTTTCGGGTTGATTGCAAAGATAAATAATCACCTAGGTTTTTAAAACTGAACAGAATCCGGCTTACAATCCTGCTTCACTTTTTTTTCAATCGTTTTTTAGGAAAATATAATGGCAGAAAAAAAAACATTATATACTGTACTTGCCATTTTAAGTCTTCTTTTGCTCGGATGTTTTTTTTACAGTCTCCAAAAAGATAATGCACCTTTTGTATGGCAAAATTATACTTCCTCTAATGAAACCCTTTTAAGTGTTCTTATTCCTGAACACAAAGAAATGACTTATTTCATTGGAAATCAGCGAGTTTTACCTTCTTTCCAAAGAACTTTAAACAAATGGATGATTCACCACCTTTTAATAAAAAATTTAGATTCTAATAAAAACCATGAGCTTATTATAGAGGATGTCCATTCGAATAAATCTTACACAAAAAGATTTCATACTCTGGATTGGAATAAATCTTCTTTTACAATAGCTGTCGCCTCTTGTATGGATGATCGCTGGAATCAAAGAGAAATAGAAAATATGTGGAATAATTTATTATCTTTTAAACCTGATCTGCTTTTTCTGATTGGAGATAACGTCTACGCAGATAAATATATTCCAAAAGTCACTCCTCGCCGCCTCGAAGAAAGATATATCGAAACCTTTACAACTTTACCTCTTTATCAAATATCTTCTCTGTTACCCATACTTGCTATTTGGGATGATCATGACTACGGAATGAACAACGGGCATGGAGGTTTTCAGTATAAATCCTCCGTCACAAAATTATTTCGAGATTTTTTTCCTCTACCTAAAAACTCTCAGCACTTAAGAAATGGACCAGGAATTTCTTTTCGCATTCAAACTAAAAATCAAAATTTTTTTTTCATGGACGGCAGAAGCTACCGAAGTAAAAATTCGAAGGGTTCTTTATGGGGTCGCTCCCAAGAAGAATGGTTTCTTCAAAATTTCTTCAAAAAAGATCTCAATTGGATCGTCAGTGGAGGACAAATTTTTGGAAAACATCATCGATTTGAATCTTTTGAAAAAGATTTTCCAAATAATTTTAATATGATAATAAAAAAAATAATAAAACCAAAAAAGAAAACACTTTTTATCAGTGGAGATCGTCATCTAGGTGAGTTATTAAAGTTTTCAACACCTGACTCCACTATTTATGAGATCACCACATCCCCGATTCATGGGAATATTTATCCTAAAGATAAAAACTTTATAAAAAGTGACAGGCATATTCATCATATACCTAATAAATTAAATTTTGCTATCATTCACCATCAAATGGAAGGCCAAAATTTTAAAACTGAAATTCAACTTTACGGACTGAATAAAACACTTCTGTTATCCGAAAAGATATATGAGGCGCAAAAATGATTTTCAGAAGAAGAAAAAAGAGTAATAAAAAGACCATATTTATTCGATATAAAAAACGAAAAAATAATAGTCCGTTTAGAATTTTATTATTTTTATTACTGATCGCAATGGGAGTTTACCTCTATCTATATCAAGAAAAAACCACCTCTCCCACAACAGACTTCAAACAAAACTCTCAACCCCTCCAGGAAGAAATAGAAAAAGAAATTCAAAAATCTGATGAAAGAGGTTCATTGGGTCAGCAAAAAGTCAAAATCCGAGATATTAAAAATCAAAATTCAAATAACTTTGTAAATACTCCTTCTTCTAATAAATTTCCTAGTCGAGATAAAGTGAGCCTCGAACAAGAACGTCAATTTGATGAAATTTTAAAACTTATGGAGGCCGACGATGAAGATGAACATGATATTGAAAACCAAGTAGCACGATACCGATTGATTGAAAGAAAAATAAAAGAACCTTTAGAACAAGAACACGATGAGGATTCAAGGGAACTCTTTATTCAAAAATTTTTAGAAAATGCAAGAAGAGGCGGGTATGAAATCCAATTGAACGAAGATTTAAAAGTTATTTCCATAAAAAAATCAACGCTCCATTGAGCAAAGATTTTTAGAAATTAATAACACTAGTTGTCATTTGCAGAAGAATTTTAAACTCATTTGATAATATAAAACTCTATAAATAACACTTCTTGTCATCTTACATAAGACTTCAATAAAGAGTTGATTCTATTTCATTAATATATTTAAAGAGAGTCTTGAAAGATCTTTTTCGGAGGTTTGTTTTTTGATTTGTGCAGAATATGTTTGGCTAGATGGAGCTTCACCCACTCAAGCTCTGCGATCTAAAATGCTTGTTCTTCCTTCACCTAAATCTACCGTCTCTTTAAGCTCTTTTCCTGATTGGTCTTTTGACGGATCTTCCACCTCTCAAGCCAAAGGCTCTAATTCCGATTTATATTTAAAAACTGTGCAGTTTTTTCCCGATCCCATTCGAGGGGAAAGTAATTACCTAGTGATGTGTGAAGTATTTTTGACAGATGGGGTTACTCCTCATGAAAGTAATCAACGAAGTCGGTTGAGAAATATTTTAGAAACACAGGCTTCACAAGCTGTATGGATTGGCTTTGAACAAGAGTATACATTATTTGAAAATGGCAGACCTCTAGGATGGCCTCAGGATGATTTTCCTGAACCACAAGGCCCTTTCTATTGCGGTGTAGGCTCTAGTAATGTTGCAGGTCGAGAGTTTGTAGAATTACATCTTAAAGCCTGCCAAAAAGCTGGTATTTACCTTTGTGGAGTGAATGCGGAAGTTATGCTTGGACAGTGGGAATTTCAAATTGGTCATAGAGGTTTTGAGGGCGAGTTAGCCGATCCTTTAGTGATATCGGATCAATTATGGATCACTCGCTGGTTGCTCTATAGAATTGCCGAAGAATTTAATATCCAAGTCTCCTTTGACAATAAACCTATAAAGGGAGATTGGAATGGAGCAGGTATGCACACCAATTTTTCTACAGTAGCTATGAGGCAAAACAAAAATAGTATGCAGGCTATCAGTGAAGCGATTAAAAAACTGAGTAGAACCCATAAGGAGCATATCGCTGTTTATGGTGATAAATTAGAAGAACGGCTCACTGGTCTTCATGAAACATGCAGTATCAACGAGTTTAAATCAGGAAATTCGGACAGAGGTGCTTCCATTCGCATCCCTGCTCATGTTGTTAAAAAAGGCTATGGGTACTTAGAAGATCGAAGACCTGGAGCAAATGCTGATCCTTATGTGGTGTCTCATCGTTTGATTCAAAGTATTTGTTCTTAAGAAAGCAATCGAGTTTGAATAGAAGTTTCTAATTTCTGAATGTCCTTGGTAATTTCTGCCCTCTTATCTGGATTTTCCAGTTCTATATCCATAATCAAATAGCCAATAACACTAGTTGTAGCTAAATACTGAGCTTTAACATTCAAAGAAATTAAACTGTTAATTTTAGATAACACTCCCGGGACGTTCCTATGGACATTAGATATTCTTAAAATCTTTTCTGTAGGTAAAGGAGGAGGTGAAAGTTGCGGAAAATTCACCGAACCCGTTGAATCTCCAAAGATAAGGTAATCACTCAAGCGTTTTGAAACATCCTTTGCTATCTCCACTTGGGCTTCTTCGGTGCTACCGCCAATATGTGGAGTGAGAATCACATTATCCATTTTTTGTAATTCATTTGTGAACTGTTCCTGATTACTTGCAGGCTCTTCTGGAAAAACATCTACAGCAGCCCCCCATAAGTGTTTATCTTTAAGGGCTTGCATGAGATCCGTCAGATTGACTGTATGACCTCGACTCGTATTAATAAAGTAACTCCCCTCTTTCATTAAACGAAGTTCTTTTGCTGTTATCAGATTAGAAGTTTGAGGCGTCTGAGGAACATGAAGTGTAACAAAATCACAAAGAGGAAGTATCTCCTCTAAAGAGGACATAGATTGAGCATTACCATAAGACAACTTCTTTTGAATGTCATAATAATACACTTTCATATTCAAAGCTTCGGCAAGAATACCCACCTGACTTCCTATGTGACCATACCCTACAATACCCAAAGTTTTACCTCTAATCTCATAAGACTGCTGAGAAGTTTTTTTCCACTGTCCTGAATGTGCAAGATGACTTAGATAGGTAATTTTTCGACTCAGATTCACAATATTAGCAATGGTGAGCTCTGCCACAGAACGAGTATTGCTATAAGGAGAATTAAAAACTGCCACTCCGTGAGAAGCAGCAGACTTCAAATCTATTTGGTTCACTCCAATACAAAAAGCCCCCACCGTTAATAAGGAATGAGTTTGTTTAAAAAAGCTATCCATTAACTGAGTTCGAGATCGAATACCTAAAGCAGAAATGTCACCTTTTTGAATAATTTCTTTTTCGATCGCTGCGGATTCTAGCTTCTCAACAAAAAAGCCTTGCGTTTTAAAAAAAACTTCAGCCTCTTTGTTAATACCTTCAATTAAAAGAATTTTTTTACTCATTATGATCCTCTATACAGATAATAACTACTTTAAATAGAGTTACATATTTTGACAATTAAAATTAATACATCAATGTATCTTCGAATATTAGGTGACAAATCCCGTCGTTTTCTATAATAATATCTTTACTTAGTATGGAACAAAGTATGGACGAATCGACTTTAGTCAAAAAAATTTTAACTCCTATTGAGCGATTTTTAAAGCTGCAAGCAAGTAGTGGTATTGTCTTACTGTTCACAACTCTACTCGCCTTAATAGCTGCGAACTCTAATCTTTCTGAATTGTATTATTCTTTAATACACTATCCTTTATCCATTGGTGTAGGTAGCCATATACTCACAATGTCACTCCAACATTGGGTTAATGATGGTCTGATGGTGATCTTCTTTTTTCTCATTGGGTTAGAATTAAAACAAGAGATGACGATAGGCTCCCTTTCTTCAAGAACGGAAGTGTTTTTACCTTTGATAGCTGCCTTAGGAGGTATGGTTGTTCCAGCTCTGATTTACTTATTCTTTAATATGAATACACCAAGCGCTGTAGGCTGGGGAATCCCTATGGCAACAGATATTGCTTTTGCATTAGGTATTCTGGCCTTTGTTTCTAGACAAATTCCTTTCACATTAAAAATTTTCTTACTGGCTTTAGCCACTATTGATGACCTAGGTGCTATTTTAGTTATTGCCTTTTTTTACTCCGCTAAGATATCTGAATTTTGGATCACTTTTGCTGGTTTAACAGTGTTTCTAATATTTATTGTGAAGCAACTACGCGTACAAAGCTTCATCGTGTATATAATATTAGGTGTAGTTCTATGGTTTGCAATTTTAAAGAGTGGTATTCATGCTACTATTGCTGGTGTCATCCTAGGATTACTCACACCGGTAAAACCTCCAGCTTCTAAAAAAGCTAAAATAAATGAAAAACTAAAACAACTCATGGATGAACAAAAGCCTACAACTTATCAATTAGAAAAAATAAAGTGGTTACTTAGATCTCTACAGTCACCTGCTCAGTTTCTCATTGATCGACTGCACTATTTTGTCATCTTCTTTATAATGCCTGTTTTTGCTTTTTTCAATTCTGGTGTCAGGCTCGATGACCAATTTAATACCACTCAATTTTTCTCAAGCTCCGTATTTATGGGGGTTTTTTTAGGCTTACTTATTGGAAAACCTGTAGGAGTATTTTTATTCTCATGGATGGCAGTTCGAATGAAATGGACTCGTTGGCCCTCTCATGTGCGTCCCTTGCATATCTTAGGCGTTGGATTTCTAGCTGGAATCGGTTTTACTATGGCTTTATTTATTAGTAGCTTGAGTTTGGATTACGACATGATTTTATCAAATTATTCTAAAATTTCGATATTTTTAGCATCTTTATTCGCAGGTACTATAGGCTTTGTAATTTTAAAATTTTATGGCAAAACAGATATCTAAATGGTGGCGTAGCTCAGCTGGATAGAGCAACAGCCTTCTAAGCTGTAGGTCGCAGGTTCGAATCCTGCCGCCATCATACTTTCCTATTATGTAACCCAGTCAGATCAGAAACGAAAAAAGCTATCCCATAGCTTTTTTCTAGGAAACTTTAAAAAAGTTAAAGAATTATTCATACTCGATACTACAGAATCACTCGACCAACTCCGGCGTTTGCCTGCGCTGGTCTCCGGTTCGAATCCTGCCGCCATCATACTTTCCTATTGTGTAACCCAGTCAAATCAGAAATAACCGTAATATTTTTTATTAATCCTGCTGCTTGCTCGCTATACCAGCGACATTTCCAGGAGATATAAATTTCGAGATTGTTGTTTTCTCTATTTTGAGAACAAACATCACTACCTTATTACCAATTGTAGTGAGAAAAAGCACGATTAGCTTCTGCCATACGATGAACATCTTCCTTCTTCTTAATGGATAACCCTTTATTATTGTACGCATCAAGCAACTCCGCAGCTAACCGAGAAGCCATAGTCTTTTCTTTTCGAGATCGAGAATGAAGTATCAGCCAACGCATAGCTAAAGTTGTACGACGAGCTTGTCTCACATCTACAGGAACCTGATAAGTCGCACCCCCTACCCTTCGAGAACGAACCTCTAAAGAAGGTCTACAATTTTCAAGTGCTTTCTTAAACACAGATAAAGGATCTTCTTGAGAAGACCTCTTTTCAATTTCATCAAAAGCTTTGTAAATAATTCTTCGGGCGAGTTCCTTTTTTCCATCCCACATTAATTTACTCGTGAAATGCCCCAAAGTGACATCTGCATATTTTGGATCAACAACAGGTTCTCTTTTATCAATCTTTCTATTTCTTCTCGACATAACAGACCTACTAAAAATTATTGCTTAGGCTTTTTACTGCCATATTTAGATCGACCTCGCCTACGATTTTCAACACCTTGCCCATCTAAAGTTCCTCGAACAATATGGTACTTCACTCCAGGAAGATCCTTCACTCGACCCCCACGAACTAAAACCACACTATGCTCTTGCAAATTATGTCCAATTCCTGGAATGTAAGAATTCACTTCATAACCATTAGATAAGCGCACTCTTGCAACTTTTCTTAAAGCAGAGTTTGGTTTTTTAGGTGTCAAAGTAAATACACGAATACACACGCCCCTTTTTTGAGGACATCGAGCTAAAGCAGGAGACTTGGTTCTATTGCGAGAAGCCACCCGTTTATTTCGAACTAATTGATTCAAAGTTGGCATAGGCTAAGCGATATATCCTTTAAGGGCTAAATAGTCAATAATAAACGCTTCCATCATTTTCATTTTAGAGGGTTCCAAAACTTACTCTCTTTCTCTTTAGCGGGCTGCTGGGCTGCTGTCATATTCGGCTGGGTCACATTCGGCTGGGTTGTCACATTTGGCTGGGCTGCTGTCACATTCTTCGACTGCTGTTTCATCGAAGCATCCGTCTTCTTCTCACCCTCTTTCTGCCAAGAAGGAAGTAAGACAGATTCCTCCTCTTTCTCAGGGAAGCTTGGTTTTAAGTCACGATAACAAGGAACACCTGTACCCGCAGGGATCAATCTTCCCATAACAATATTTTCCTTCAAACCCTTAAGGTGATCCACACGGGATTGAGTCGCAGCCGTTGTAAGCACTCGAGTTGTCTCTTGGAAAGAAGCTGCTGAAATCCAACTCTCTGTATTTAAAGATACTTTTGTAATACCTAAGAGAAGCGATTTGTATTGGGCTGGAGTACCGCCCTTTTCCACAACTTTTTTATTTTCATCTAGTACATCAAGTTTATCGACATGCTCACTCATTAAGAATCGAGTGTCTCCTTGTTCTATGATTTCAACTTGTTTCAACATTTGACGAACAATCAATTCAATATGCTTATCATTTAAACTTACTCCCTGCAGTCGATAAACTTCCTGAACCTCATTCACAAGATAAGAAGCTAGAGCTAGCTCACCTGAAACTTTTAAGATATCATGAGGATCACTTGGACCATCCATAATAGTTTCTCCCACTTCAATAAACTCACCTTCACGAACTGCAATGTGTTTTCCTTTTGGAATCAAGTATTCTTTTTGCACACCTTCTTTGGAAGTGATGATCACTCGCTGTTTACCTTTTAAGTCACGACCAAAACTGACATAACCTTCAATTTCAGAAATAATCGCAGCCTCTTTTGGAACTCGAGCTTCAAAAAGCTCTGCCACTCGAGGAAGCCCTCCCGTGATGTCACGAGTCTGAGCAGATTTCCTATGCATCTTAGCAATCACATCCCCTGCACTAATCTTATCACCATCAGAAACCAGCAGTTGAGCCCCTACAGGTATAATGTATTGAACAGAAAGATTTCGATCTGGGAAGATTTTTTCTTTTCCTTCCTCATCTACAATGTAAACCGTAGGTTTATGATCCACATTTTTAGACGCCATAATAACTTTAGTAGAAAATCCTGTAACAGTATCTACTTGTTCACTCACAGTCACACCTGATTCAATGTCTCTAAAGCGGACAGCACCTGAGGAGTCTGCCAATATAGTATTAGAATAAGGATCCCACTCTGCCACAGTATCACCAGGTTGAACTTCATCACCTTTTTTAAAATTCAAGACAGCACCGTATCCAAGTTTAAATTTCTCTTTTTCTCGACCTTTATCATCTTCTAAAATGATCTTTCCGTGACGGTTCATCACGACAAGTCTTCCATTTCTATTCACAATAGTTTTTGTATTTTGTAGCTTAAACTTTCCACCTTTTGTAGCTGTATGCACAGATTGCTCAACAGATCGAGATGCTGTTCCTCCTAAGTGGAACGTTCTCATGGTCAACTGAGTTCCAGGTTCTCCAATAGATTGAGCAGCAATCACTCCCACAGGTTCTGCGACATTGACTGTTTGTCCGCGAGATAAGTCTCGACCATAACATTTTACACACACACCCCAACGCGAATCACAAGTTAAAGTCGAACGAATCTTAATGGAATCAACGCCTGCTTGTTCTACTTTCTTTACAATTTGTTCATTAATTTCCTGATCTTTTTGACAAAGCACTTCGGAAGTTGTTGGATCTAAAATATCTTCAAAAGATGTTCGACCTAATATACGCTCACCAACAGATTGAATGATATTCGCTCCTTCTCTAATTGAGCTGACCGTTAAGTGTCTCTCACTTCCACAATCTTTTTGAGACACAACCATATCATGAACCACGTCCACTAATCGACGAGTGAGGTAACCAGAGTTCGCTGTTTTAAGAGCGGTGTCTGCTAAACCTTTACGAGCGCCGTGAGTAGAGATGAAGTATTGAAGGACAGTTAAACCTTCTCTAAAGTTTGCAGTGATAGGAGTATCAATAATTTCTCCTGAAGGTTTAGCCATCAATCCTCTCATACCTGCAAGCTGTCGAATCTGTGCAGCAGAACCTCTCGCTCCTGAATCAGCCATAATGTAAATAGGATTAAAACTGTCTCCTTCCACATTTTTGCCATCCACGATAAAATTTTCTTTCTCTAAGTTTTTCATCATCTCTTTTGCAATTTGATCTCCGCATTGAGCCCAAATATCTACAACCTTATTATATCTTTCACTTTCTGTAATAAGACCTTCATCATATTGCGAACGAATTTCATCAACTTGTGTTTGTGCCTTGCCTAAGAACTTACCTTTAGATTGAGGAATTCTTAAGTCATCTAAACAAATAGAAATCCCCCCAATAGTTGAAAACTTAAATCCATAATTCATAAGACGATCCGCTAGAATAGCCGTAGGTTTTCCTCCCGCAGAACGGAAAGTCTTATCGATCAACTCGCCTAATGCTTTTTGATCCATAACTTTATTGTATTGTTCAAAAGGCACTGCTTTAGGAACAATATCACTTAATAAAACTCGCCCCACAGATGTTTCAACTCTTTTACCTTGTACACGACATTTAATAGTGGCTTGTAAATCGACATATCCCATTTCATACGCATAGATCACATCTTGCACTTGAGAGAAAATTTGTCCAGATCCCTTAGCTCCTGGTCGAACACGAGTCATCCAGTAAATTCCTAAGACAATATCTTTAGACGGATTAATAATAGGCCGACCATTAGCAGGGCTTAGAATATTGTTCGTAGACATAATAAGAACACGAGCCTCTACCTGTGCTTCCATAGAAAGAGGAACATGAACAGCCATTTGATCTCCGTCAAAGTCTGCGTTGAAAGCCGCACAAACTAATGGGTGAAGTTGTATTGCTTTTCCTTCATGTAAAACAGGTTCAAAAGCCTGAATGCCCAGTCGGTGCAATGTTGGAGCGCGGTTCAGCAGTACAGGATGCTCTGCAACCACTTGAGACAAAATATCCCACACCTCCACACTTTCTTGATCCACAAGTTTTTTTGCTTGCTTAATAGTGACCGCTAAACCTTTTTGCTCAAGTTTATGATAAATAAAAGGCTTAAATAATTCCAAAGCCATTTTCTTAGGAAGCCCGCATTGATGAAGTCTTAATTTTGGACCCACAACAATAACAGAACGTCCAGAATAATCCACCCTTTTACCAAGAAGGTTTTGTCGGAAACGGCCTTGCTTCCCCTTCAGCATATCACTAAGTGATCGAAGAGGTCTTTTATTCGGACTTGTGAAAACTTTTCCTCCTCTTCCATTATCCAGCAAAGCATCCACTGCTTCTTGAAGCATTCTTTTTTCATTTCTAATAATCACATCAGGAGCATTCAGCTCTTGTAATTTTTTCAAGCGGTTATTTCGGTTAATCACACGACGGTAAAGATCATTAAGATCCGAAGTTGCAAAACGACCTCCTTCTAAAGGAACAAGAGGTCTTAAATCTGGGGGAATCACAGGCAACGCTTCCAGCATCATCCATTCTGGCTTATTCTTAGAGTTTAAAAATGTTTCTACAATTTTTAATTGTTTAATAATTTTCTTCTGCTGACTATCAGAAACATTTTCTTTTAATTCTTTTCTCAACTTACGAGATAAATAATCAAGGTCTAAACTTTTAAGTATATCTCGAACAGCTTCCCCGCCTGTTCCTACTTTAAAATGAGGACCATGTGTTTCTTGAGCTTGTAAGTATGCCTCTTCTGTTAAAAGTTCTCCTTTTTTTAAAGGAGTCTCCTGAGGATCTAAAACAATATAATATTCACAATAAAGAACTTTTTCCACATCCTTTAAAGTCATATCCATTAAAATAGCAATTCGACTAGGTAAAGATTTTAAAAGCCAAATATGAGCCACAGGAGTTGTCAGCTCAATATGCCCCATTTTTTTTCTTCGCACCTTAGACTTAACAACTTCCACACCGCATTTTTCACAAACAACGCTTCGATATTTCATCCCTTTGTATTTGCCGCATAGACACTCATAATCTTTAATAGGACCAAAAATTTTTGCACAAAATAGACCATCTTTTTCAGGCTTGAATGTACGATAGTTAATGGTTTCAGGTTTACGAACCTCCCCATAACTCCACTTACGAATAGTCTCCGGAGAAGCTAAAGAAATACGAACTTGGTTGTATGTTAACGGATCTTTTGGCTTATCGAAAAAATTTAACAAATCTCTCATATTCCCTACCTTTTATTGTTTAACAATATTTTTTGTTATTTTAGGCTGCTCTGTCAGCAAGTCAGATTCTACAAGATCAACATCTAAAGCCAAGCTTTGCAATTCTTTAACTAAAACATTAAATGCTTCAGGAATTCCAGGCTCAAGAATATTTTCACCCTTGATAATACTTTCATACATGCGCGTACGTCCTGCAACATCATCTGATTTTACAGTGAGAAATTCCTGCAAGCAGTAAGCTGCACCATAAGCTTCGATAGCCCAAACTTCCATTTCCCCTAATCTTTGTCCACCAAACTGAGCCTTACCACCTAAAGGTTGTTGAGACACTAAAGAATAAGGACCTGTAGATCGAGCATGAATTTTTTCTTCCACAAGATGATGAAGCTTCAACATATACATCACGCCAACTGTGACTGGCATACGGAAAGGTTCACCAGTTCCTCCATGAAATAAAACAGTTTGACCTGTGAGAGGAAGGTTTGCTTTCTCTAAAAGTGATCTCACTTCATCTTCTTTAGCCCCATCAAAAACAGGAGAAGCTACACGAACACCATCACTTAAAAAAGTAACTACTTCTTTTACTTCTTTTTCATCTAATTGATTAATTTTTTTCAAAAGATCTTTATCATCATCAAAAATATTTTTCACATCTTTTTTGGCATTTTCAAAATCAAACTGATCAAGATATTTCCTAAGTTGTGTGCCTAATCCATAAGCCGCCCAACCTAGATGAGTTTCTAAAATTTGTCCAATGTTCATACGAGAAGGTACACCTAATGGATTCAAAACCATATCCACTGGAGTTCCGTCTGCCAAATACGGCATATCTTCAGCAGGAAGAATTTTTGAAACTACACCTTTATTCCCATGCCGGCCTGCAAACTTATCCCCCACTTGTAAAGTCCTTTTCACAGCGACATAGGCTTTAATCACTTTAATCACACCTGGAGGCATATCATCGCCTTTAAGAAGACTTTCTTGTTTATCTTTGTAGATTAATTCAATAGCATCTAGTTGATGAGTTGCAGCTTCTGTTAAACGATATAACTGATCACTTACGGAATCATCTGCCAAAGGAATATTACCAAGTAATTCAAAAGGAATTTTATCTAAATCTTCGATTGTAATCACTTGTCCTTTTTTCAAAAGTTCTTCAGAAGCATCATCATTTAAAAAGACATCTTTTGTTTTTTGTCCCATAACGAGTTCTTGAATTTTATCCAAAGCATTATTCCGAATAACATTTTGTTCCAGTTCAAAATCTTTCTTCAGTTTTTTCTTTTTTTCTTCGATGATATTTTGAAGTCTTTCATCTTTATCAATTCCCTCACGGCTGTATACTTGTGTATCAATCACTGTTCCTGTCACTCCAGAAGGTGCACGAAGAGAAGTATCTCTAAATTCTCCAGCTTTTTCTCCGAAAATAGCTAAAAGGAGTTTCTTCTCAGGAGAAACTTGACTCTCACCTTTAGGTGTAATTTTTCCAACCAGAATATCCCCAGGTTTCACTTTGGATCCCACTTGAATAATACCTGAAGAGTCTAAATCTTTCAGAGCTTCTTCTCCCACATTCGCAATATCAGGAGTAATTTCTTCTTTTCCTAATTTAGTATCTCGTGCGACGCACTCAAACTCTTCAATATGAATAGAAGTATAAACATCATCACGAATCAGTCTTTCAGAAATCAGAATAGAATCCTCGAAGTTATATCCTTCAAATGGAGTAAATGCCACAACGATATTTTGACCTAAAGCAAGCTCTCCTTGATGCGTCGAAGGACCGTCTGCAATGATATCTCCTTTATTAATTCGATCACCTTTACGCACGATAGGTCTTTGATTAAAACATGTGTTTTGATTGGTTCTTTGATATTTCACCAAATTATAAATATCTAAAGACGTTCCTAGTTTTCCTTCTTTATTCATTCTTCGAATGACGATTTGTGAAGCATCTATAACTTCTACAACTCCATTTGTTCTGCTTACTACAGATGTCCCTGAATCTCTTGCTACTAAATACTCCACACCTGTTCCTACTAAAGGAGCCTTAGCTGTCATCAAAGGAACAGCTTGCCGTTGCATATTAGAACCCATCAATGCACGGTTGGCATCATCATGCTCTAAAAATGGAATCAAAGACGCACCCACAGAAACAAGCTGTCCAGAAGAAACATCCATCATAGAGACTTCTTCTTTTCTTACTGTTTTATATTCTCCATGTTCTCGAACCATTACATTTTGATCCGGAGTGAGTTCGTCAAAATTAGGGCTCACCTGTGCAATACAGTGTTTTTCTTCTTCCAAAGCAGATACATACTGAATGCTCTTAGTCACTTTATTATTTTTAATGGAGTAATAAGGAGTTTCAATAAAACCATGCTCATCCACTTGAGCAAATGTTGCGAGTGAAGCAATCAAACCAATATTCGGACCTTCTGGAGTTTCAATAGGACAAATTCTTCCATAGTGAGTCGGATGAACATCTCGAACTTCAAATCCTGCTCGATCTCTTGTTAAACCTCCAGGTCCTAGGGCAGAGAGTCTTCTTTTATGAGTCACTTCTGCTAATGGATTCGTTTGATCCATAAATTGTGAAAGCTGGCTGGATCCAAAAAATTCTTTTACAACAGAATTCACAGATTTTGCATTGATCAGATCATGAGGCATCACTGTTTCTTTATCTTGCAAATTCATACGATCTCGAACCACTCTTTCCATACGAACAAGACCAATTCGATATTGATTTTCTAATAATTCTCCCACAGAACGCACTCTTCGATTACCAAGATGATCAATGTCATCCACCTGTCCTTTCCCATTTTTTAGATCCACCATTGTTCGAACAACACGTATAAAGTCTTCTTTATTCAAAGTTCGATTCGAAATAGGAATATCACTAAAAGATATATTAAAACGATGATTCATTTTTAATCTTCCAACTTCTCCAAGATCATACATCTCAGAGTTGAAAAATAAATTTTTAAAATAAGGTTCTGCTATATCGAGTGAAGGAGGCTCTCCTGGTTTCATTCTTTTATAAATTTCTTGAATAGCTTCTTCTTGAGTAAAAACTTTATCTATCAATAAAGTGTTGCAAAGATAAGGTCCAACAGTGAGACCATCAAAGAAAATCAGACGAAACGTTCGAACACCAGCTCGCAGGGCTTTATTTAAAACTTCTTCATTTACTTCTGAATTCGTGTCTAATAAAATTTCTCCAGTTTGAGGATGCACCAAAGGCTGCGCCAAGACAGCACCATTTAAATTCTCAGGAGTCAGTTCCACTTTCTTAATATTAGATTTTTGAATTTGGCGAGTAAGCGCTCGAGTCACACGACGACCCGACTTCACAAGAACTTCACCTTTTGCATTCTTAATATCTACAAGAACCCTTTGACCAAGCATTCGATCAATATTGAGATCCATAAAAAACTTCCCTTTATTATTTACAGTCACTTGATTAATATTGTAAAACTCGCTCAAAAGCTCTTCGACACTATAGCCTAAAGCCTTCAATAGGATGGTGACTGGGAATTTTTTTCTACGATCAATACGAGCATAAATAAGATCTTTATTGTCAAACTCAAAGTCCAGCCAAGAACCTCTATAAGGAATCACCCTTGCAGAGTAGATTAATTTACCACTGAGATTATTTTTCCCTCCATCATGATCAAAGAAGACACCAGGAGATCGATGTAATTGAGAAACAATAACTCTTTCTGTTCCGTTAATAATAAACGAACCATTGTCCGTCATGAGAGGAACTTCACCTAAATAAACTTCCTGTTCTTTCACATCTCGAACAGTACGTTCTTCACTATCTTCTTTAGTATCAAAAACGACTAAACGAAGTGTTGTTTTCAAAGGAGAAGCATAAGTGATTTTTCTTTGACGACATTCATCCACATCATACTTAGGATGTTGTAAAGAGTACTTTACAAACTCTAAGCTAATAGTCTTTTTATAATCTGAAACAGGAAATACAGATTTAAAAACATCTTGTAAACCTTGGAGCTTTCTATTCTCTGGATCCACATCTTTTTGTAAAAACTTTTCATACGATCTCTTTTGAAGTTCAATAAGATTAGGGATTTGAAAATCCCCTCTGATCTTTCCAAAAGATTTTCTTAATTTTAAATTAGACGCTATAATACTCACAATAAGTCTCCTTTAATTACTTAACTTCTACTTTTGCACCAGCTTTTTCTAGACTCTCTTTAAGTTTTTGAGCGTCCTCCTTAGTTAAACCTTCTTTAATTAATTTAGGTGCTCCATCCACAAGCTCTTTTGCTTCCTTAAGACCCAAGTTTGTAACAACTCGAATCTCTTTAATCACAGCAATTTTATTGCTTCCAGCACTTGCTAGAGTCACATTAAATTCTGTTTGTTCTGTGCCTGCCTCAGCGCTTGCTGCACCCGCTGCAGCTGCAACAGCCACAGGAGCACTTGCACTCACACCCCATTCTTCTTCTAAATCTTTAACCAACTGAGCCATCTCGATCACTGGTAATTGAGATAGATATTCCACCACTTGTTCTTTATTTATTGCCATTTTTTCCTCCTGTTATTTATTTGTTATACCTTGTTAGAACTTTTAGCATTCATCACTCTGATCGCAGAGGATGGAACTTCATTACATATACGCACAAAATTTTGTGCTGGTGTATTGAGTAAAGATAAAAACTTAGCTCTCAACTCATCTAAAGAAGGTAGAGTTGCTAAGTGTTGAATATCTTTTTCGAGTAAAATTTGTTCAGAAACGATACCCATTTTAAGTTCCAAAGTTGTGTCTTCTGCAAATCCAGATAAAACTTTTGCAGTCCTTGAAACATCTTTGTAAGCAAAAATAAAAGCATTAGCCCCTGCAAAAGAATCTTTCAACTTTTCAGTTAATTGAAGATCTTTAAACACTCTTTTTGCTAATGTGTTTCGAATAACTCTCATCTGAGCTTGCTGAAATCTTAAGCTGCTTCTTAATTCTGTCACTTGATCCGCATTTAAACCTTTAAAGTGAACAATAAAAGCTCCTTCAGAGTTTTTAAAATCATCTGCAAGTTGAGTTATTTGTTGTTCTTTTCTTTCTCTTGTTAACATTTACTTATCCTTACTAGTTTAATTTTTCATTCACATCCACATAAAGTGCCGGCCCCATAGTAGACGACAAAGTAATTTGCCGCAAATAGTGCCCTTTACTAGATGAAGGTTTCAGTCTTACAAGTTCACCTATAAGAGACTGATAGTTTTCTTTTAATTTTTCTACTCCTAAAGATCGACGACCAATAGAACTATGAATTAAACCAATTTTTCCAGATTGGCTTGCTCTAAAAAAAGCTTTACCTTTTTTTTCTGCTTCCACAGCTTTAAAAACATCTTGAATCACTGTTCCTAATTTTGGATTAGGCATCAATCCTCTAGGTCCTAAAATTTGTGCTACACGAGACACCACTGGCATTTGATCGGGAGTAGCAATCACTCGATCAAACTCCAACCAGCCTTCTTTTATTTTTTGAGCTAAGTCCTCGCTTCCTACTGCGTCGGCTTTTGCCTCTTTCGCTTTTTGTTCTTGCTCTCCTTTTGCGAAAACAATCACTCGAACAGGTTTTGCCAAACCATGAGGTAAAAAGCATACCCCCCGCACCTGTTGATTCGACTGCTGAGTATCCACTCCCAAAGAAACGGCCACGTCAATAGACTCATCAAACTTCGCTATTTTATTATCTACAATAAGCTGTAAAGCTTCTTGAAAAGGATACATTTTTCCCTGTTCAAATTTAAAAGCTCTATATTTTTTACTTTTTTTTCTCATAACCATCTCTTTTTTTATTTCACTTCTAAGCCCATGCTACGAGCTGTCCCAATCACCTGAGCCATCGCACCTTCTAAATTGTAACTATTCAAATCGGGCAACTTTGTTTCAGCAATCTTTTTCACTTGATCCATTGTACATACTCCTACTTTATCTTTTTGAGGCATCTTAGATCCACTTTGAAGATTACATGCTTTCTTCAACAAAACAGATACTGGAGGAGTTTTTGTAACAAAAGAAAATGAACGATCTTGATAAATAGCAATCACAACAGGAACAACAGTATCTCCCATTTTTGCAGTCTTCGTATTAAACTGTTTGCAAAAATCCATAATGTTTACACCATGTTGACCTAAAGCAGGGCCTACAGGTGGAGCTGGATTCGCCTTTCCTGCAGGAATTTGCAGTTTAATTTGTGATACTATAGTTTTCTTTTTTGCTGCCATAACTTAAACCTTTCCTTAACTTTCAGAGTGTACTTGCGCAAAATCCAACTCGACTGGAGTGGGACCACCAAATATACTCACTTCAATTTTAATACGCGCTTTTTCCGCATTAACCTCTTTCACCATACCAGTGAAACCTTTAAACGGACCTTCAATCACTGTCACAACTTCTCCAATAGAGAAAGAAGCTTGCTCTGTTGGACTTTTATAATCTTTTTGTGCCTGAGTTTGTATCGCCTCTATTTGACCCACAGGCACTTCTGGAGGAAATCCTTTTTTTCCGCCTACAAAACTCACAACATTTGAAACACCTTTAATTAAGTGCCAAACCTTATCCGTTAAATGCATTTGAATAAAAACATAACCTGGATAAAGCTTCTTTACTCGAGTTACTTTTTTACCTTTTACAACCTCCACAACATCCTTTTCGGGGATTAAAATATCCCCCAAATGAATATCTAACTGATGAGTCTTCACTAAATTTTGTATAGAGTCTTTTGCTCGAACCTCACAATTTGTTTTTGTCTTCACAATATACCACTTATGGTTCAATGCTTCGCTCATAATAACACTCTTTAAAATTCTTCCAACTCAACAAAAATTAAAATCATTCACTTAATTCAATATATATCTAACTAAAGTTCCAGCACCTAAATCAAAAAGACCTAAAACCACACCAGACAAAACTAAAACCACACACACAACAGCAGTCATAGACAATGTATCTTTTCTTGTAGGCCAAACCACCTTATCAATCTCCACCACAACATCTTTAAGCCAACCATGGATGCGTGGATGAAATTGTAAAATAGCAAAGCAAATCACACCCCCTCCTATGGAAAGACCATGGCGTAAAGATTCTATAGAATAAGCCTGAGCTACGACGCCAAAAATAACAGCAAAAAACTCAAACAGAATACGAACGCAGTAACCCACAGTTATAGATGTTAAAACATTTATAACCTGAATAATCTTATTATATTTATCCATAAAATACCTTTATAGGGTTTCTTTAAAAAGCACTCTTTTTGTAACTGAATCCATTTGAGATTCAAAAAACAGGTATTACTGTTGTTAAAAAAAAAATACTTTCCCTTACACCTTTATAAAAAGCATCCTTGCAAAAACAAATCTTAAAAAAAACAGAAAAAACATCCAGATTTTCTGTACTCTTGAACTTTAATCTCAACACTCATAGTTTTGGCAGGGCAGGAGGGATTCGAACCCCCAACCGATGGATTTGGAGTCCACTGCTCTACCAATTGGAGCTACTGCCCTACGTGACTCTTCTCCATCTACCAAAAAACTATAATGAAATTTTAAAACCTCTCCACAAAAACTTAAAAAAATTTTTATAAATTATTCTAAAATTTCTGAAACAACACCAGAAGCTACCGTACGACCTCCTTCACGGACAGCAAACCTTAAGCCTTTTTCCATAGCAATAGGTGAAATCAATTCGACTTCCATATTCACATTATCTCCAGGCATAACAAGCTCAGTTCCTTTAGGAAGAGCGATGCTACCTGTGACATCTGTAGTTCGGAAATAAAATTGTGGACGATATCCATTTTGGAAAGCTTTATGTCTTCCACCTTCATCTTTAGTTAATACATAACACTGACACTTAAATTTCTTGTGAGGATTAATGGAGCCTGGAGCCGCCAAGACTTGGCCTCTTTCCACATCCGTTTTATCTACACCTCGAAGAAGGCAACCGGCATTATCCCCAGCTTCCCCTTGATCCAGTTGTTTTCTAAACATTTCAATTCCAGTCACAACAGTTTTTGAAGTGTCACGAATACCTACAATTTCCACTTCTTGACCGATTTTGATCACTCCTCTTTCGATTCTTCCTGTGACCACTGTACCTCGACCAGAAATAGAGAAGACATCTTCGATAGGCATGAGGTATGGTTTTTCTTTGTCTCTTTTAGGAGAAGGAATACTCTTGTCTACAGCCTTCATCAGTTCTACAATAGATTCTTCAAATTTCGCGTCCCCTTCTAAAGCTTTTAAAGCTGAACCTCTGATGATGGGAATTTTCTCTCCAGGAAAATCATATTTAGAAAGTAATTCTTTAAGTTCCATTTCCACAAGATCCAGCATTTCTGAATCTCTTTCTTGATCACATTTGTTAAGATAAACAACGATCGCAGGAACACCCACTTGTCGAGCAAGCAAAATATGCTCTCGAGTTTGTGGCATCGCACCGTCTGTTGCAGAAACTACAAGGATCGCTCCATCCATTTGTGCTGCACCTGTAATCATATTTTTGACATAGTCTGCATGCCCTGGACAGTCCACATGAGCGTAATGACGTTTTTCTGTTTCATATTCCACATGAGCCGTTGAAATCGTGATTCCTCTTGCTTTTTCTTCAGGAGCTTTGTCGATATCATCGTACTTCATAGCTTCTGCTCCGCCTTTTTTAGCCAAAACAGATGTAATAGCTGCTGTGAGAGTAGTCTTCCCGTGATCGACGTGCCCGATTGTACCGATATTCACATGCTCTTTATTTCTCTGAAAAACTTTTTTTGCCATTACAGTCTCCTCCTTATAGGGGCTTTTAAATAAAACTTAAAGTTTGAATAGAGTCAAAAAAACTATAGCAAACCTATAGAAATGATTAGCCTAAAAAACATTCCTTAACAATATTAAACACTAGTGAAGTTCCTTCATAATCCGAGATGGCTATTTTATCAACAAAAAAAGTTTGACATTCAATAAATTAAAACACAAATAGCACTCGAAAAAAACCGCATGACACTTTAAATGAACCTTCACATCTTCATCTATTTTAGTAATAAAGTGTGTAAAAACAAATATTTACATCACTTATCAACCTTCCTGAGCCCATAGTGAGACTCGAACTCACGACCTCACCCTTACCAAGGGTACGCTCTACCCCTGAGCTATACGGGCTTTTGGGGTATAAAGAATCCCTTATAGCCTAAAAAACCCTGAAAAGACCACCTTTTTAGGGATTTTGATTCTGTAAAAGCATTTTATTCCATTTTTCTCAAAATTGCACAATCAACTAATAAACTAAAGAGCGATCTCTTTACTAAGAGGAATACCGGTTTTTTGAGAAACATTTTTTGCATATTTTTCCAGATTCTGAGGCAAAGAAAATCCTTTCACGATAGTGAGGCTTCTTACAAAAGGAAAAAGATGAAAGTCATTCACACTCACTTCATCCCCAAGATACCACTCACGCCCTGAAAGTTTTTGATCGAGAGTTCTTAAAACTGGTGAAATATTTTTCTTAAAATTTTCTGTTTTTTCTAAAGCTTCAGAAAAAGATCCTATCATATTTTCTTTTTTATTTTGAAAGTACTGACGAGCCGATGGAGTTTTAAACTCCTCCATTTTGGATTGAACCCAGCGAGGCATTGCTAAAGAATAACAATCGAAGCTTGCTTCCTTTAGTTGATTCATTAAAAACTCATCTTCTTTCCACACCATTTTTTGAGGAGCAGTCTTTTCATCAATGTATCGAATAATATCTAAACTCTCGCCCATAAACTCTCCATTTTCTTTTTGAAGAATAGGAACCATTTTCACCCCGATCATAGAAATTGGAGTTTTCTCATCATCATTAAGTAGGACAACATGTTTAAAGTTTTGATTTTTCAAACCAAAAATCATTCGTGCTTTCACACAATAAGGGCAATGATCATAAGTATATAAACGACAAGCCTGCATAGTGATCTCTTTCAATTAAAAAAGAAGTTATGTCAATATTTAGTTTTAAACATCTTACTGTAATCCTTTACTTCGTGGTCGTTATAACCATAGCTATAAGATAATAAAGGTTATCAGTAAAGGTATGAATGAGTGCACTTCTTGTTTTATCCCTCCTTTTTTTTAAATGTATGTTGGATTAAAAAGAACAAGTAAATAAAATTCAATATTCTGTTTTATTATGAGACGATTTTATTTTTTTTTGAAGGCAAGAAGCTAAAATAAGATACAATTATTGAAGTCATTGTAAACAGGAAGATCAAATGGGCGAGAAAAAATTAAATTATGAATCTGATATTAAGCCAAAAGTAAACTTAGAAATCGCAAAACAACAACAAGAAACTAAAGAAACACTTTTTGAGCAATTTCATTCTCGAATATCAAAATCTGAAAAAACACTTTCTAATCAAATTTCTTCTCTGAGAGATAAAATATCAGAATCTGAAAAAACACTTTCTGAGCAATTTCATTCTAGAATATCAAAATCTGAAAAAACAGGATGGATTCCAAGCGGGGTTGTTGTTGTTGCTCTATTAGGGCTATTTACTTTTGCGGAACGACAGTTTGTTCGAGTAGATGAAAAAATAGAATTAAAATTTTCTCAATTAGATGAAAAATTAGATCCCCTTTCAGAAGCCCGTGGTATAACCCATTCTTCTAATGTAGAGAGAGATGAATTGACTAATATAAAATCCTTAAACGAAGTTAGAACCAATCCAACAAACACAAAAGATTTGAAAGAATTTCTCAATTCAACTCAAGAATAAAAGTAGTTCTTTTTCTTTCATGAAGATTATTTTCAAAACAGCTTTTTGGTTCACAAATTTCATCAATCAAAACAGGAAAGAGGTTGTTTTTTAAATATTCTTCACTACAAAATGAGTGGAGCGGAAGACGGGCCTCGAACCCGCAACCCTCAGCTTGGAAGGCTGATACTCTACCAATTGAGCTACTTCCGCATGAACCATCGTCTTCTCAACTAAGAAAACTTCTTAAAACCCATAGTGCTTCTTCATGTGCTTCCATGCGACCAACCAAAAAGTCAGCTGTTACAAAATCTCCATTACCTTCTACAATGGATGCAATTTTTCTTAGATCTTGTGTCGCAGCCTCATGAGACTGAATTAAGTTTTTCAACATATCCACATCTTTAAGTTTTGAAAAATCTTTTTGTGAAGAGTTGAACTTTTGTAACAATGTAAAGTCGATGGCAATAGCTTCATCTAACGCTCGAATTCTTTCAGCAATCGTATCTATTGTTTTAGAAAAATCCTCGTAGTGTTTACCAAAAAGTTCATGAAGTGTGCAAAACTGAGGTCCTTTAATGTACCAGTGGTAAAACTGAGTGGTTAAAGCTAGCTCGTAATATTCATTTAAAATTTTGTTCAGTTCTTGAGAAATTTGTTTTCGAGCAGAATCAGACAATCCAATATTTATACCCATATATAACTCCTTGACTAGTAGATAGGATATATCAACAATCAAATCTGAAATCAATAAATAAAGCTGTTTAAAACAAGGCTTTATTCGTTTGCTTATTATTTTTACGGATAAAAGTACAGTGGATTATGAAGCTCTTTTATGCTACTTTATAAAATAGATATTATTTACAAAAAGGAATATTTGAATAGGATTAAAGTATAAAACAACAACTAAAAGCCATACTTAGCATTGATAATACCAAAGATAAAATAGCTCTAGAAGAGCTTCATGAACTCGCTCGCTCAGCCAACATCCAAGTTGCAGGAACCATCAACCAACAAAGAAAAAAACAAAATCGGAAGACGTACTTCGGTACAGGTAAGATTATTGAACTTCAGGAGATGATTCACGAAACGCAGGCAAACCTTATTGTCGTTAACGATACCCTAACAGGAGTCCAAGCTCGTAACCTAAGTCAAATTTTAAACATTTCCTTATTGGAAAGAAATCAATTGATCCTCAAAATCTTTGCCCAGAGGGCAAGAAGTTATGCTGGGAAATTGCAAATAGAACTCGCTCAAAAGCTAGATGATCTTTCAAGAGTTAAAGGAGCGTGGCTCGGCTCGCTCTCCAGACAAGGAGGAGGAATTGGAACACGAGGTCCTGGAGAAAAAGCAATAGAAACAGATCGTAGACAAATTCAAAAAAGAATTAAAGTTTTGAGAAAAAAAATAATATCTTTAAAGCAAAATAGACTTCAGCAACGAAAGTTAAGAGATAGAAACCAAGTATGTAGTTTTGCTTTAATTGGCTATACAAATTCTGGTAAAAGCACCCTTTTTAATCGGCTCACTCGAGAACAAATAGCTACTCATAATCAATTGTTCATGACTTTAGATCCGACCACCAGAAAAATCTTTATTCCTCATCTCGATTCTTCTGTTCTAACAGATACTGTGGGTTTCATTCAAGATTTACCCCACCACCTTATTGATGCTTTTAAAGGGACACTAGAGGAGTCTTCTTTTGCTGATGTTCTTCTTCATGTGATTGATATTTCCAATCCTAATATGCACGAACAAATTAAAACGACCTATGAAATCATTAACGATTTTGGATGGCAGGATAAGCCTATTATCCATGTTTATAATAAAATAGACTGTCTTCCTTCTCGAAGATATAACATTCCAAAGACAAATTTTTCAGTTCAAATATCTGCTCTTACAGGAAGGGGAGTAGGAGATCTTTTTAAAGAAATGAGAAAAGCTTACTGGAGTCTTGATCAAAAAATTAAATTATTTTTTCCAACAAACGAAGAGCATAAAATTGATCTCTTGAGTCAACAGGCTAAAATTCATCAGATGCAAAAAGAAAAAGGTGGCACACGGCTAAACACAAAACTAGCTCACTCCCAGCTCCAGTATTGGAAAAGCTTCATTATTGAGAGTAGCTCTTAGACAAAAATTGCCCTCATATTATTTTCATGATTATTTTTTCCAACGAACGGAGTGAAGTCTTTATGAAAAACACTTTATTTAAATAAGTAACTCTTATATAATAGAAAAAGGAGAGTCTCCTTTCATTAAGGATATAAATAATGTGTTTTTTTAAAAAATTGATATTTTGGATTACAGAGAAAAGAATAAAACAAAATAAACAATCGGAGAATAATTCAAAAGATCAAATCACATTTGCTACTTTTGATAAATTACAATTAAAACCATTTGCTGAAAATTTACTCAAAACAATGGAAGACGGAGCATCTTCTTTCATTCATGATATAAATAAGGTTGAAGGCTTTACAATGAGCTTGAACGCTTTATTTGGAAATGGAAAAACAACATTTTTAAAAATGTTTGAGCATTTTATTAAAACAGAGAAGAAAGAAGACTATAGTGTTTTGTTCATTAATGCATGGAAATCTGATTTTTATAAAGAACCTGTTATTACTATACTTTCCGAACTTGTAAGTTTTATAAAAGTTGAACAGTCACAAGATACCGAAATAAAAAATCTCATCTCTAGAATAACAAAAGCCATCGGTGAGATTGGTAATCAAGTGATTCGAAATAAAGCGGGATTTGATTTAAAAGAAATAGTTCAATCTTCTAAAAATGGAAAATTAGGTGAAGATATTTTAAAGAATTTTGAACATAGAAAAAAGGTTATTAAAAGTATTAAAGAAATCATTTCAAAATACACAGAAATTTCTAGAAAGAAACTTTTAATTATTGTGGATGAGCTAGATCGCTCACGTCCAGATTATGCAGTTCATTTTTTAGAAGATATGAAACATTTTTTTGATATTAAGAACACCCTATTTCTTGTGGCTGTGAACAGAGAGCAAATGGAAGCTACGGTCAAATGTCTTTATGGTCAAGAATTAAATTTTGACGGTTATTATAGGAAATTTTTTACATTGGAAAAAGATTTACCGGATCCTTATAAAGAAGCCCAACAATTCATTGATAATTTAATAACAAAGTCAAAGGTAGAAATTGTAAAAGAAGCAGCTGAGGAACATAAATTTAAGCATGTGTACTTCTTGTGTAAAATGTTTAAATTAACCTTAAGGGAAGTGGAAATATTCATCAGATTTTTTGAAATGATTTTAGGTCATTCACAAAAAACTTCTACATTGGTATATTTTGATGCTTATTCCTTTTTTATATGTCTTTTTTTAAAAGATAAAAATACCTTTAAAAAGATAATAAATGAGGAATTTACTGTTCCTGATTTTATTGAATTTATAAAAGACAAAAAATTTGATTTTATACTTGATGAAAATCATCCAATAAATCGCAATAATAGTACTTTACTTTTAAGAGTAGCTTGTTCTTTTATAAGAGAAACAAAAGAAGAGCACTATAAATATTTAATAGAAAAACAATTTAATGCACCGAGAAAGAATATTGATCAAATACTTCGGCTTCACGGTGGGGGTTTTCATTACAAAGGGGAGCAAGTAGCTATTGAAATTTGTAAAAACATAAAAGATTTTAAACCCCATTTTGATTAAAGAAAAAAACAAAGTCGGAAGATGTACTTCGGTACAGGTAAGATTATTGCACTTCAGGAAATGATTCATGAAACGCAGGTAAACCTTATTGTCGTTAACGATACCCTACAGGAGTCCAAGCTCGTAACTTAAACCAGATTTTAAAAACTTCTTTTGCAAAAAGCAAAAGGTGGAACATGGATCGATACTAAAATCGCAGCTCCAGAGCTTCATTATTGGAAAAGTTTTATGATTAATAATAGCAGTTAAGTCTAAAGAAAAGTTGCTATATATTTAGAAGTGGTATTTGATGGGTAAACTCTTATTACATTTTGTTTTCATTTTTTGTCTATATTATTCGCTCCAACCAATATAAGCAATCACTCCTAAAATCGTAGCAATAAGAACAGGGATTCCTCCTTGTTGGATAATCCTTTTGCTCTTCTTCCTGGCCTTCTTCCTAAGCTCTTGCATTTGTTGCATAAGCTCAGTCACTTCCTTTTTTTCAGCATCTGTTGTAGGTCTTTTACAATTAAGTTGTCTCACTGGTTGATTATGATTAATCACTGATGTACCATACTCATCATTAGATAGAATAATTGTTTGAACATTTGTAGCAGTTGAACCAGTGTAATACTCTCCCTCAAGAGCACACCTTTGCTGCTTTGTAAGAGGAGTAATACAACCGCTCAACACCAAGGATGAAGATAATAAAAAAGCATATACCAATCTCATTGGCCTAGGTGATAACAAAGATCTTCATAACAGTCAATTCCAAAAATAAAATGGTGGAGAGAGTAGGATTCGAACCTACGTAGGCATAAGCCAACGGGTTTACAGCCCGCCCCTTTTAACCGCTCAGGCATCTCTCCAAAAAAAAGCTGAGGAAGGGACTTGAACCCCCAACCTGCTGATTACAAATCAGCTGCTCTACCAATTGAGCTACCCCAGCGTTTACTCATTTACAAGTTTATATTATTTATGGGACAATTTTTCAAGAATCATCTTTAAAGCTAACATCGATTGACCATAAGTAGGAATAACAGCCTTATATTTCTCCTTTACAAAGCGAGAATCAGGTCGACATTTTGAATCCACTACTACTAATTTTTTTTTCTGCGAATCTGTTGCATAATTTTGACAGTAAGCAACCCCTCGATCCACACACACTCCAAAGGTCTTCGGCTCTTTAAGCAAAGAAAATAAACTCCTCTCCTTTCTCGAAAGAGACGATTTTATTATTTTGTCAAAAGCTTCAGAATCACGAACTAATTTATACACATCATTTTGACCAGAAAAAACAATAATTTTCTTTGAAAAGAAACCATTTAACTGAGGATTTTTGTCGAAATAATCTTTCATAATTTTTTGAGTTAGTTTATTGTTAGTCGAATAAAGCCTCTCCTCCTGCTTGAGTACAGACTGAAGCCTTTTTTTAAAAGATCGAGAATCATAAGTGAGATTTTTCTTAATCCTCAACACTCTTTCTAAGCTCTCTAAAACTCTTTGCTTAAACAATTTATTCTTTCGAAATTCATGAGTCAAATTTTTATGAATTTGTATAATTTTTTTATTATTAAAATGAGCAGAAAGTAAAATCACATCATGCCCTGCTAAAATAGCTTTTATAGATCTCTGAACTAAGCTTTTTTCTTTATACCCCTTCATGCCAATATCGTCAGATATAACGATTCCATCATATTTTAATTTTTCTCTTAATAAATTCTGAATAATTTTTTTTGAAAGAGTAGCAGTCGACGAACGATCAAGGTGATCGTAAATGGCAATATTACTCATAATAGCTTGAGGGGATGAAAGTTCATCTTGAAAAGAATAAAGTACCAGATGCTTCTTTATGATTTCTTTTCTTGGAATGGAAATACGAACAATCTCATTGTGAGAATTTTTAGTCGCTCCGGAATATCCAGGAAAATGCTTGAAAGTGGCAATCACTTTTTGCTTTTGAAGACCTAATGTAAAAGCTCGACTCACATTCTGAACAACATTGGAATCGGAGCTAATACTTCTTTGAGCAATGTACTCTTCTTTTTTGGAAGAGTTATAGATATCCACCACAGGAGCTAAATTCATATTATATCCAAAAAGAAAAAGATAACGGCCTAAGTCTTCTCCAAACTTTTGAACAAGAAAATAATCTTGAACAGCTCCAAGTTTTGGAGCACCCGCCAGATGAAAGGGTTTTTTAGAATAGGTTTTTTTGGGAAAGCGATTCACTGAACAACCTTCTTGATCCACCATTTGCAATGGCAATAAAGAGTACTTCTTTAGTGACGATTGAGTAAAAAAATCAATGCTTTTTATCCGAGAAAGATACCCCTCTTTAGTGCTTGGATATTTTCTGTGGTAGATAAAACCCCCAGGAACAAAAACATTAAAAATATTTTCAACAGGTTCAGGAGCATAGGTGCGAACAGTAATCAATTGTGCTATTTTTTCCTCATCTGTCATAGAATCTATGATTTTTCTCACAGGTAGGTTATTAGTGTTTTTAGAGATCACCTTTGAAGTAACCAACAAAAATAAAAAAATACAAATCCATCTCATAAGCATTTACTTTCTATTCTTTATCCTAGATTCTAACAAGACTCTATATAAGTCTTCTTCTAAGGGAATGCGAATTTCCTCAGAAGAAGATTCATTCGTCCATTTCAAGTTGGCATTTTCAATCATCACAAGAGGACACTTTTCTTTTCCTTCACCCATCATCCAAACAGCCATAGTCGATAGAGCATCATTATTGTTAACAGTTGTGACTTGAAGTTCTCGATCATAAAGATCCAAATCCCCTCGACAATCTGTTACTGCTTCAAATCCCCAGTGAGCTAATGCCACTCCCGTGACCCCCCTTCTTAAAGGAGTGGTATGAGAGTCTGTCATTAACAGCCCTAGTGTTTTTAGTTTCCACTCTATTTTTAAATTCTGCCATAAATTTTTTAAAGATAAGTAGGGATTTTTTGGAAGTAGTAAATAATCTCCAGTTGGAGAATTAGATTGATCAATACCTGCGGAAGACAAAATAACACCTTCTTTTATGGTTAAATGATGACCATAGTGACTTTGAGCAAGATAATAGTCTGCTTCTTGATGCACGAGCTTTTCCTTATCAGACTCAAAGACCTGCCGATTTTCAGCAAGGCTGAAAATCTTTGATGTAACAGCTAAAACAGATTTTTCTTTTACAGGATAATCTTTTAAAGATTCTATAATAAAAGATTCTAAATCTTTTTCTGAAGAATATAAAGCTGTGGAAATAGGAACAACTTTAAGTGTAGACTTCATGATGTATCCATTTTTAGAATTAACAGGATTTTCAATTCATTAGAGTATATAATTTCCAATGATTATGAAAGTCTTTATTCGCCGGATTACGGGGAGGAAGTGAGAGATTTTTGAGGGTTGCAAAGCTTGGAAGGAGCACTTAGACCTCCAGAAGCCATTGCTTAAAAATATCTCTATAAAAGTTTTACTTAAGAAGCACTTACAGAAAGATTTGATAAGTTAGGGAGCATTTGAGTGTCGAAAAGCAAGCCAAGATCTAGAGTGCTTTACAGCATTATGAACTCGAAGAATATCCACTCCTTTTTGAGCGAGTTGAATAGAGAATCCAACGCTTTCCGCATCTCGATTTGCAGGAGGATGTTGAGAGAATAAAGACATAAAAGATTTCCGAGAATGCCCTACAAGCAACCGCAAAGGGTATTTCATAAACTCTTCAATATTTTGAAGAATGTGTAAAGACTGTTCACTGGTTTTTCCGAAACCAATTCCTGGATCAAAAATAATACGATCGAGATTAATTTTATTTTTCTCCAGATGATTAAGTTTTTTTTCTAACCAATTTTGAATTTCTTCCACAGGATTTTTTTCTAAAGGCAAAGTGATTTTTTTATCTGCAGGGACTGTCAGGCTGTGCATAAGAACATAATCACAATCTGAATTTTTCAAAATAGAAATCATGTTAGAATCTTTTAAACCGCTCACATCATTAATCATGGATACACCCTCTTTAAGGGCTTTCTGAGCTATCTCAGCTCTAAAAGTATCTACACTTAATTTCGTAAAGTTTAGGGAATATTGATTAAAAATTTTAAATACAGGTTGAATTCTACGCCACTCCTCTTCGAGAGAAAGATCTTCTGCTTGAGGTCGAGTCGAATAACCTCCCACATCCACCCATTGAATAAAATGATTTTTATTCTTCATCATCCGTTCTTTAATCACTTTTTCATCACTCCATTTTCCTCCATCAGAAAAAGAATCCGGAGTAATATTAATAATATCCATCCAACTCGGACTTTTCGTCTTTAATTTTCGAGATAGCTTCAAAACACTTTGATTATTCTTAATGACAAACGAAGGTCGAATATCCCGAAAAGGAGATAAAACAAAGTCTCTATTCTCAAGTAAAGGGTGAGGAACTTTTAAATTCTTGGAATTCACAACAGCAGAGTCTGAAGCTAAAATATCAATATCTATGGTACGAGGAGACCACTTTATATGGCTAGGGGGGCGATCAAGTTTTTCTTCAATGCCTCGAATAAAAATAAGTAATGACTCCAGATCCATGAAACATTCGACCTCTAAAACCATATTTAAAAAAGGATGATTCCAATCTTCAGGACAAGGATCAGAAACTTTAGCTGGAGTTTCGTATATCGAAGATGTTTTTATAATCTTTATTTTTTGAGAAAGAAGTTCGATAGCTTGTTTTAAATAAGATAAGCGGTTGTCAATATTAGAGCCTAAACCTAAATATACTTTTTGATTCATTTTATTTTATCACCGTATTCAAATTGAACTCCCCCTCGCACATGAACTAAAGGAGGAGAAATTTTTTTAAGTTTCAGATAAAGCTTTTTCATTTGAGGAAAATCTTTTTTTAGTTTTTCATAACAAAATAAAGTGAGCTCTTCTATCAGAAAAAATTCTTGTTGTTGAGAGTATTCAATAATTTTAAGAGTCAATGCCTCATAGCACACATAGGACTTTAAGTTTTGTTGAGTTATTTTATTTTGAAGATAAAGCCAGAAAGAAGGAAGTGAGGATAGAGTATACCGAACCGTCCATAAAATTTCTTGTTGTTTTTTTCTTTCTTCTACGCTCACACCAAGGTGAACCATTACAGAAATATCTTTTATAGAAATGACACCATTGGCCTGATTTAAAAAACTCATAAGACACCTTGTTTAAAGGAATATAAATGTCGATTCTCGTTTTTTCAAATAAAAGAATTAGAAAAAACAAATCAAGAACTTTATTAACTGTTTTCTTTTTCAAGAACAAAATCTAATTGAGTAGTATGTGTGACAGAAACAGGTTCTCCATTTTCCATTTGAGGGCGATACTTCCAACGAGACACAGCTTGCACTGCGGAGCGATCAAAAACATTAACCGGAAAAGATTTTAACACTCGTACATTTCGAACACTCCCCGATTGAATAATGGTGAACCTTACGCGCACCCAACCCTCTGTTCCCGTCATAGCTGCATCCGGAGGATAAACAGGATTAATACGCACGATAGGCATAATATCTGAGTAACTTCCCCCCACTCCATCTGCAAAATCTCCAACCAAATCTAAAGATCCCATATCTCCCACCAAGGAGCGAATAGGTGCAACAATAGGTTGAATTTTTTGAGGAGGTGGTGGAGGCGTTTTCTTTTTCTCTTCTGGCAACTCTCGTTTTTTTTCAAATATTCGAGAACGAGTCTTATTCATAGAAAAATCGATCACTTCATTAGAATCTTTTAACAAACTCAAGTCATGGTTATTAGAAATCAAATAAGCCATAAAAGAAAAAATAGCCAAAGAGCAAACAACAGATGCACATAAAAGAATAAATATTTTTTTAAACAAGGGTTCTCCCTCTTACTGAGATTCTTGTGTGGCTACAGATATCTTCTTCACTCCCGCCAGCCGCACTTGATCCATGACCTGCACCAAAATACCTGTCGTTGCATTTTTATCCGACTGAATCACCACAGAACCTTCGGGACTTTCTGCTTTAAGCTTTTCCACATTTGCTCTAACTGCTTGAATATCGACACGGCGACGGTCGATCCAAACCTCCCCTTTCGGATTAATTGCTATCATAATAGAAGCTCGTGTTTTTTTCTCCGCTGTTTTTGCTGACGGTCTGTAGATATTAATTCCAGATTCTTTCACAAAGGAAGTAGTCACAATGAAGAAAATCAACATGATAAATACAATATCCAGCATAGGTGTAATATCTATGTTGGATTCAGCCTCTTTTCTAAAGTTTCTTCTTCTTCTCAATTTCTAACTCCAACAAACATCTCTTTTGTTTTTTGTTTTTTCATCTTCGATAAATACTCTAATTGGTTGCTAAAATAAAGACCTACGAGAGCGCTCAGCATTCCTGCCATAGTGGGAATAGTCGCCATTGAAATACCGCCTGCCATCAGCCGAGCGTTTCCTGTACCGACTACAGCCATGATTTCAAAAACAGAAATCATTCCCGTCACTGTTCCTAAAAGACCCATTAAAGGGCATACTCCTATTAAAGTTTTAATATAATTCAAATTTTTATCCAACAAAGCATGAAGTTCTGATATTTCCAAAGATAAAACTTTATTCCCCAGTCGAGATTTTTTATGAGGATAATTTTTCCACTCTTTCAAAGAAGACTCAAGGTCTTTTGAAAATTCTACTTTAAAATAAAAAAATCTCTCTAAAATAAAATAGAGCATCAACAAAACAGCAAAAAAAATAACAAGTAAGACCCATCCACCTTGGTAAAAAAAATCTTGAATCAACTCGATCAGATAACTCAAAATTTCTCCTTTCTCTCTTTATACACGAGAGTCTAATGGTGCTGTTTTATTTTGCACTTTCTTTACAATAAGACCCGCCATCTGTTCCTCAAGAATTTGAATAATATCTTGAGCTCTTGAAGAAATAAATGTGTGTAAAAATAATAAAGGAATCGCACAACACAACCCTAAAGTCGTTGTAATCAAAGCTTCTGAAATACCACCCGCCATAAGCTTCGGATCTCCTGTTCCAAATAAAGTGATTGCTTGAAAGGTATTAATCATACCCAGCACTGTCCCTAGTAATCCACAAAGAGGTGCTACGGCTGCGAAAATACGAATCAGGCCAATTCCTTTTTCAAAAGTTGGTAAAGATTTCACCACCACTTCATCCAACTTCAGCTCTAAAGCTTCAACATCTTGAGTTTGATACTGTTCAAAGGTTTTTCTAAGTTGTCCGATAGGGTTCGACTCGTCGATTTGATCTGTTTTTAATTGCTCTTTAATTTTAATCCCTTCTTTTCGAATGACAATAAATCGATAACCGCCTATACCAAGCCCCACAAAGAACAGGAGAATAATAAAGTACCCCACAAGTCCCCCTTGTTCTATACGTTCTCCTAAGGAAGGAACTTTAAGAAGAACAGAAAGTAGAGTGCCCCTTGAAGGATCTAAAGCAAAAGTCCTCTCCCCCTTATCTGCAGATTCGAGTGTAGAAATATGACTACGTAGATGACGTGGAGGTTGCTTAGTGAGTTCCGTAATTTGTTGTGTGTCGTTTTGGTAGGAAAGGTACTCCCCATCGCTCACTAAATTAAATCCACCCACACGAACAATTTGTCTTTCTTCTCTAGAGCCATCATTTAAAACCACAGTGCCTTTAAATTTTCTTACTTGACCAAGCTCTGTCATCTCCATAACAAGCTCTGCCCACAATCGGCGAAGAGTGTGAATATCAGGCATCTCTTTTTGATTTGCAATTTGAATGAGAAAAGGTGTTCGATTAGGAATCTCAGCAGACACGATGGAAGAAGAAATTTTTCCAGAAAAATCCCCTGCCACTTGTTTCACAGCACCAAAGAGCTCTCCCATGGAACCAATAATAATATTGAGCTCTTTTTGAAGTGTAGCAAGTTCTTTTTCATGAGCATTATACTGATCCAATAATCTTTTTTGAACTTTTCTTAATTCTGCGAGTTCTGCTTTGGCAGTTTGAAGTAATAATTGCTGATCATTTTTTTCATTAAGAAAGCGTCTTTGCCTTTCTTTAAACTCTTGATTCTGTTCTAAACTTTCTTGTTGAACAAGTTTCATTAGATCTTCTAAAGATCGCACTGGAGTAGTTTGAGCTGTAGCAAAAAAAGCAACTCCTAGAAAAAGTAATGTAATACTCTTAATCATTCTCCCTCACCTTCTCTTTCTGTTTCCACTTTCATAGACTCCAGTCGAACTGTGCTTTCAGTAGGCGCAGAAACCCAAGCTGTCACAAAGTTAGGTGCTGTTTGATTGCGAGCCACTTTAATACCTAAAGAAATAGCTCGATTATATTTGGAAGGAATCTTTACCCAAGATTTTTGAGCTTGAGACCAATAAGCACTCTTATTCTTATCCAAAGTTTGGTAAATAAGACTTAAACGTCCAAGACGTAAGAAATCCACTGTTAGATCTTTTCCTTCTATATTTTGTAAAGCACGATAAGCTCCAATGGTTCTACCGTACTCACTTTCAATCTGATAAGCTTCTAAAATTCTTCGATACTTTTCAGCATTAGTTACGTCTGCCCGATCCATCATAGCCTGTAAATCTTTTAGAGTTTTTTCTCGGTCTATCTTTTCAAATGGAATATCTAATTGAACAAATTTTTCTAAGGCATCTAACATCTCCAACATCAATGGAACAATTTCCGTATCCATGTTCTCAACATCATGAATCTGTTTACGAAGAGATACTTTTTCTTTTTTTTGAGATTCAATACGGATTCTTAATTGTTCATTATAAATGCGGACATTATTAATGTCTTCTAAAGCGGAGCGATATTCATTAGCAAGATCTAAACTCTCTTTAGCAATTTTTGAAATTATTTCTTGAGACTGAGCAGCTAGTTGATCATTTGTAACCTGCTCCTGAACCACAGAATGGGTAGTTTCTTTTGCGTTGGAATAAAAACCACCCCATATTAAAACCAATAAAAATACTTTATACATCACTTCTTTAGATAAACTTCAAAATTAAAAATGATTCCTCTCACTTAAAACTTATGATTCACTTGAATTGTAAAAGCTCGACCATTCACACCGTTATACATTCCTACAGGTACAAACCCATTAGCACGGATTCCATTGATATTCTCCTGCTGATTCCCACCTATACGATGCTCTGGAAGTGCAGTGTTAAGAACATTTTCAATTTTGAAAAGTAAATTTGTATTAGGATCCCCATCCACAGCAGACAAAGGCAAGAATAAGCTAAAGTCTAAATTCAAATGATGAGCCACTTGGCAAATAGCACCTTCAGACGCATCATTATAAGCCACACAAACTTCAGACTTCAAAGCTTTTTTAACTTCTTTTTTGTTTTTCGAGAATTGCTTTTGAACCGTCTTTACAGCCATTTTTACAGATCTTCTTAAAAAATCATCCGGAGCTTCTTTGTCTGAAGCTTTTTGATTAAATTGACCTGTCAACTTACCAGATAAAAACCATTGAACTCCATTTTTATATTTCATCCCCAAACTAGATTGAAGCACGTAAGGAGGAACCCCCCAATTTCCAAGTTGGGATACAAACTCTTCTTCCAAGTAAGGACGCTTCACTAAACTTTCAATGTAGTAGGTCGCTTGAGTTCCTAAGAAAAAACTACTAGAGGTAAAAACTGGAAACTGCATATTCAAACTCGCTTCTAAACCTCGATTTCTAACTGAGCCAAAATTATAAATCTTAGATTTAATAGCTCTTAGAGAGCTTCCGTCGCTATCATCTATAATTTCGGTAGAGTACTCTGCTTCAAATTCGTCTTTAAAAGCTTCAGGATGGTAACGCGCTAAATCCGTGATTTCACTTATCTGAGGCTCCAAAATCCGTTTATCCACTTGATTCACAAAGTAATCCAATCCTAAGAATACATTTTTAACAGGCTCTAAACCGATTCCTATATTGTAGAATTTTGATTGCTCAGGTTTTAGTTTTTGATTGCCAAAATAAACAAATTCATACTGAGCTTGGGTCGGTTTTAGTGTTTCTTTGTCGCAGTCCTTCTTAGCTCCTGGACAAACTCGATAATCTACTCCATAAGGGTGATCAATGACACGGTAATTTTGAAGAGTATATCCAACAGCTGGAGCTTTAAAGCCTGTTCCTCCGGAACCTCTGACTTGAATCATATTATTACCAGGCATCCATTTAAATGCCAATTTTGGATTCGCAGCTAAGCCCACATACTGATAGTGATCTATACTTCCCGCAGCTTGCAGCTCTAAGATATGATTAAAGTTGAAGTGAAGAGGAAGAACAAATTCTGAGTAACCAGTGACCCAGTATCTTCCGCCAGATCCAGATTCTCCAGAACCTCCACCCCACTGATCGTTGATATTTGTTTTGGTATCCCAAGTTTGAGAATCAAATTCTGCACTCCAGTACTCATAACCCCCTCGACCTCCAAAAGCCGAACTTAAAGTACCTAAAGATCCTAAAGAAAGAAGTTCTCCATTTATCGATCCTTCAAAGTAGGTCATAGAGTGCATCACATCCGTTGTTGGATTATAAAGAGCATAAGTAATATCACTTTTTTCACCTTTCGGTCTAAAAGGATTAAACTTTGCCTTACCATTTTCATCTAATTCCAATAATTTACTAATTAAGGCGTAATTCTTACCCTTTTGAGCCAGATAGAAGCCGCTGCTATTTAATGAAGCATCTATATTCCAACTGTCGGAAAGATAATGAGTCAATTCAGCTTGCACAATAAAAGAATGTTTATTGACATCTTGTATCCTTCGACCTGCACCTATTTCATCCACTAAACGATAATCAAATGTATCTAACTCAGATAAATTAAGGCCACTTTCTTTCTGTAAAGCAGTTACCCATTTATTCCATATCCCTGATCGTGTATCACTTACCTCACCTAACACTGTGATAAAACCTTTCTTGGCCAAACTCTGTGGAGGAGGAGCGAGAGTTCCTGTACTATTTTCTAAAGCATACATACCCTGAATGAATAGCTCGTTATCATCATCTAAATCTAAATCTGTATTTATAAATGCACTTAAAGCATTCACTGTAGGATTATACTTCATGTAACCAAAGTAATTAAAAACACACAAGGTACCTTTATTTTCATCCAGCACTTTCAATTTGTTCTTAGGGCAGCCTGGCATAGGGTTAAATGGTCCTCCTAGCGAATAACTTCCTGGACTGCCAAAACGTGAAAAAGAGGCCTTATCAGCATCTGTTCCCATAAGGTGAGGGCGTTGTTGCATCTCCACACTTTGGTTTCTTTGAAAACTTACTCCTAAAAGACTTTGATGGGTATCACCGCTCCAACCATAGGTGAAATCAGCAAATGCAGACTCTCCCCCTTTGAAGCCAAAGATTTTATCTTGGTACTGAGGAACATCTGCCCATCTTTCGGATCTCCAGCCTTGATATTTAAGGTATTTTTTAGGCAATACAAAAGGTTCTGGTAAATATCCTCCCACCGAAAACTGAGCTCCCACATCTCCCCTTTTGGTAATAAAGTTCATCACGCCGCCAATAGCATCTGAACCATAAATTGCAGACGCTCCGTCCTTGATGATTTCTATTCTTTCGATAGCAGACTTAGGAATCAAGTTCAGATCAATACTATTAGCGATTCTTTTCCCATTAAGTAGAATGATTGTGTAACCCACAGGCAAACCTCGAAAAGTAGTTGCAGCAAGCCCATTCCCATCGGCTAAAGAGAATTTTCGAGAAACCCCTGAAGTTGCAATACCTAAATCACGAATGATATCCGCTAAAGAGGAATAGCCAGAAAGATCCAATTGTTCTCGATTAATCACAGTCACAGGTGAAGTGCCTTCTTGGTTGAGCCTTTTAATGTGAGAACCTGTTACTTTAATACGTTCCAAGTCGTCTTCAGCAAGAATTGTAAAACTTGCAAAACCAAAAATGATGATACTTAAAATTCTGAAAACCATTTTCTTACCTACCCATGGTTAAATATTGTATGGTCAAATATTATAAAGAGGTTCACACTACATTTTTTCGATATAATTGTCTAGGTTTTAATGGATTTTAATTTTTTTACACATTTTTACTATTATGAGTAGTTAAAATCAACAATTTCTCTTATTAATTGAAACTCTAAATAACTAGAAATTAAGGGTTTTTAAGAATGTCAATGAAGTGAACACTTCTAAATAAAACAAAATCTTCTAAACATATACAGCTTCTCGATCGATGAGTATTACTGATGAGCAAGTTGAACTTCTTTTTCAAGCTGACCAGATTGAAAACTTTCCTCAATAATATCGCAACCACCAAACAATTGCCCCTTAATGTAGAGTTGTGGAATGGTCGGCCAGTTGCCAAACTCTTTGATTCCTTGGCGAATACTTTCATCACTTAAAACATCAAAGGATTTATACTGAATATTTAAAGCTCCAAGAATTTGGACAACTCGATAAGAAAACCCACATTGAGGAGATTCTGGTTCACCCTTCATAAAGAGCATAAGGGGGCTTTCCTCCAGCATTTTTTTAATTCTTTCTTGCGTTGAATCTGTCATAGTTAATCAAACCTTATATAAAAATAATTAATTCCTTTCAACCCTTAAAAACAAATTTAATGAGGAATTTCTCTGAGAACTGAATTCAAAGATGTTTTTAAATCTGTTGATGTAGATCTTTGCCCTATAATTAAAGCACAAGGTACAGAATAATGTCCTGCAGGAAAGTTTTTTACTCTTTGACCAGGGATCACCACTGAATTCTTAGGTACAAATCCTTTGTATACTTTTTCTTCTTTTGAAGTTACATCTATGATTTTTGAGCTTGCAGTCAATACCACTCCTGCTCCAAGCACCGCTCTTTCCTCCACTCGAACTCCTTCCACGACAATACAACGGCTGCCTATAAAAACATTGTCTTCAATCACCACTGGTTGAGCTTGTACAGGTTCAAGAACTCCTCCTAAACCTACACCTCCAGAGATATGAACATTTTTTCCAACTTGAGCACAAGAGCCCACTGTAGCCCAAGTATCAATTAAACTCCCTGAATCTACATAAGCTCCAATGTTGATATAAGAAGGCATAAGAACTGTATTTTTTGCAACAAACGATCCTCTTCTGACTAAGGCTTGTGGAACCACCCGCACTCCCTCTTCCCCTGTCCATTGTTTTAAGGGAATTTTATCGTAATAAGTGAAAGGACCAGATGAGGCAACTTGAGATTTTTTTAGTTGAAAATAAAGAAGAATCGCCTGCTTCAACCACTCATTGACTTTCCATTTTCCTGACTCCAAAGAACACACCCGTGCTTCACCAGAATCCAAAAGCTCAATCGCCTTTTCAATGGAGTCTTTGGATTTTTCTATATTCTTTAAGCGCTCTTCAGGAGAAGATTGAAAAACACTTTTAATAATCGACTGGATATTAGGCATTTTTCTTATCTCTTCTGTTTTCTGTTTTATATAAAGCTTTTTTTATAGCAGGCACATGAAGATCACAGGCTTGTTTGAAATTCAAACCACGCTCCACTTCATAAGTCAATGTTGGAATATTTCTTTCCTGCCCAGTATAAGTTCCTAAGCATCCTGCTGTTGGATAACCAATATCTGGAACAATCTTATAACCTGTCTCTTGAGAAAGAACTTCTGCTTCTGGGGAGCAATCTCCATTCACATTCAGTAGCGGATTCCAAGAATGAAGAGAAATAATAAACTGAGGAGAATGATTTTTAAGCCAATGGACAAGTGCTTGATTTTCAGGTTCACTATTTGAACTTTTTCCAGGGTAATATTTTTCCTTAGTATATTTTGCAGTCCAATCTTTTGTTGGAAGATTTCTGTTCAAATCTACAAGATGACCATTCGTCCTTCTATTATGAAGTAAGCCATCAATGTTGAATGTAGGGATCAAAGTCAAATGGAGTTGATAAGGGTAATTTTTACTGAAGTCAGCAATTAAGGCTTGTGCAACAAATACACCTTCAATTTCATCACCATGCACTCCTCCTAAAATAAGAACACAAGGATCTTCTTTTTTTCCAAACTCTGTGGAAAAAATAGGGAGTCCTAAAGCACTGTATCCTAAAATATCTGTTTTCATACACTTTAACTTTTTTGTTTTGAAAAACATTTCTAACATCAAAATAAGATAAAATCCAAGAAAAGTTTACAATATATTTTGAAATATAATTGAACAACAGCAAAAACTACTCACCTTAGGAAGTTGAATTCAAAACAACTTCCTGAATGGTCACTGAATGGTTATCTAAAATTTGTTGAGTTGTAGAAGTAAAATGAGGACTATCTTTACTCACATAAACAAAAATAGAAGACTCTTGATCTTTTGAGTCCCCTTTGAGGCACTCATTTATCCTAGAAATAAGCCCTTCTCCACAAGAGCAGATAATTTGAACATAAGGTAATATTTTTTTGATTTCATCCAATAGAAAAAAATAATGAGCGCAACCTAAAATTAAAGTATCAATCTTTTTTTCCATTAAAGGATTGAGATATTTCTGTAAAAGAGGACGAGATTCTTCTAAAAAGTTGATATTTTTCTCCACCGCACCCGCCAGTAAGGACGCAACCTGTTGGTACACTTTCAAAGAGGGTAAGGCTTTTAATAAAAGTTCTGGATAGATTTCAGAAGAGACGGTAAAAGAAGTCGCTAATACCCCTACTTTATCATTCAAATGACTCAAAGAGACAGCAGATTCAACAGTGGGAGTGATAATATTAAATAAAGGAACTTCTTTATAGTGTGTACTCCCCACATATAAAGTGCTTGCTGTGTTACAAGCTACAATCATTACATCTACTGATTGAGAAATAAGAAAATTTTGAACTTGGACACAATACTGCTTTAACTCTTTTTGATTTTTCTCTCCATAAGGTAAATTAAGAGTATCTGCGAAATAAATAAAATCGACGGAAGGAAAGTACGGAATCAACATTTTCAATACAGAAAGTCCACCCACTCCCGAATCAAATAAGCCTATCTTTTTCACTACTCAAGAACTGTTTTGTCTTGATTAAAATAAATCATACAGAAGAAAGTAGTATAAAAAATATACTGCAATGAACCTAAAAAGATCTTTATATAAGCAGCAAAAAGCACATTCTGTTCACCTACCATCTGTTGAAACCATAAATCTAAAGGAATAAATAAACTGAGAAAGTAAAATAATAAGAATAACAGAAAAAATGGAAGAATTAAGCCGTTGGATAATTTTTCTGATATTTTTAAAGATTTTCTTTCAACAGAAAATTGTTTATTAAAAATCACCACAAACGGAACTATAATGTACTGAATAGCTTTTATAATAGAAGGGGTTAAACAAAGGAAAAATAAAATTAAAAGCATCCCTATAGCTTTTAAATTCATTACAATTCCAAGAAAACTCTTCATGTTAAGACTTTCTGGAGATTGCACCAGCAAAGTCATCATAGAAATAACTAACTCTTGCACTTGCTCTCTTAAACCATCGATAAAATATACAGAGAGAACAAAAAGAATACACCAAGTTGCTAATCCTGCTCCTGCATACCCTCCTGCAACAATAAAAGCTTTCAAAGTCTCTATAATTACAGGCCAAAGATGCTTTTTTAAAAATTGCTTAAATTTTAAGATTTTTGAATCTTTTTGCTTCATAAAGTAATTATAAAGTTGATAAGGAATAAGAAATATTACGAAAGACCAAACGATGACCATAAAGCAGAATTGAATCAGAGACAGATACATCATTTTCAAAGAGGGAGCTATAAAGAGTTTGTCAAAATTTATAATAAAATTAAAATAAATATAGGACAAAACTACAACAATAATCACCAATGGAGAATTCCATAAAATCAGGCGGGGATACAAACGAATACTTTGAATAAGAGTTTGCCCTACGATTTTCCAGTCAGATAAAGTTGTCCATAAGCTTTTAAAACCTAGCATCTCCAGAACCTCCGAAAAAATATAAAGATAATCTCAAATGGATGGATAAAAAATACTGAAAAATCTTTATCTTAAATATCTTATCTATCAATTCATAAAAGGATCAATATTTTTCACACTTTATAGCCTCCTTTCTTGAAATTTCACTAAAAAAGACTTAGCATGGACGAAGATGCGTGCCCGAGTGGCGGAATTGGTAGACGCACAGGACTTAAAGAATTGAGTGCCAGTATAGGGAAACTAACTGAGTAGAACTGTTCAAATTCGGCGAAACCTGTAAGATGGCAACGCCGAGCCAAGCTGTCTCTCTGATATCAAAGAGAGATTGAAGGTGTAGAGACTCGACGGATAGCACTTAAGGTTCAACTATGGTGAAGGCAGAGTCCAGACTCCAAATCCTCTTCTATAGGGAGCAGTGAAAACTGTAGCGAGTATGAAAATCCTGGGGCTTGTAAGAGCCGTGCCAGTTCAAGTCTGGCCTTGGGCACCATCTTTTTTACGAATCAACTGCCTAAATAAAACAGGGTTAATGATAAAACTGGCTAAACTTGTACAAATCAAAATAGAAAATATTTTAGAATCAACATACCCTCTAGAAAAGGCAATTTCAGCCACAATTAAGTCTAAAATGCCCCTTGAATTTAAAGCAATACCTACCTTCCAAGACTCTATAAAATTAAAACCTGCCCAACGAGCTCCTATTCCAGAACCTACTATTTTTGATAGATAAGCAACTCCCATGATGGATAAAAGCATCCACGGCTGTTCAAAAGCTTCAATAGAAAAATAAAGACCAATAGATGCAAAAAATATGGGAGTTAAAAAATGATCTGTAATAGCATGAAGCGTTCTACTCATAGACTTGAAAGCATTCACTCCGATCACATCTTTATTGAGCAATAGCCCTCCAAAAAAAGCTCCTATAATAAAATGAAAACCTAAAGCTTCTGTCGTTGTACTAAATATTAAAACAAATGCCACTCCTATACCAAAAAAAGCTTCTTCCCCTAGATAACTCATAAATTTTTTAATCAAATTTTGTGACTGGGGCATACTTAAAAGCTCTGATCTTAAAAATTTATTTACGAGCATAACAATGATAAAAAACAAAACCATTCCTATCATTTTTGAACTCACTATTCGAAACACTTCCAAATAGTTACTCACATTTTGAATATTTAAAATTACACCTAAAAATAATAAAACTAATACATCTAAAATAACTGCGGAACCCATCACAGTATGACCTATAGCTGTATCCATAAATTTAAAATTATTCATGAAGCGAATCACTATGGGAAGAGCTGTTATAGAAAAGCATAAACTCAGTATGAATGAAGAAAATAAAGATAAATCCCAGATATATCCAATACCTAACCCTGAACAAAAAGAGAAAAGACATCCTACTAAAGCGCAGAGTACAGCTTTTTTTCTCATGGCTCCAAATATATCTTGTAAGTCCATTTCAAGCCCAGCTGCAAAAATCATAAGAAAAATACCTAGTTCAATAATACCGTTGAGTTCTTTAGAGGGAGAAACAACATTAAAGACAGTAGGACTTAAGAGAAGACCTGCCAGCACCTCACCTATAATAGGTGAAAAACCAATAGACTTAAATAAACGGCCTAAAAAACGAGAGCAGGCAAGCAACAAAAGAAGATGTGTAATAATATTCATACATGCAGAATAATAAAAAAATGTTGATATTGTCTATCAAGAATAAATATATCTGCTATTTGACACGGAAGAAACTAATCCCAAAGCAACAAAAATTGTCAGCATATTCGATCCTCCATAAGAAAAAAGAGGTAAGGGTACTCCCACAACAGGCAGTATTCCAATAGCCATAGAAATATTAATAAACATGTGCCAAAAAATAATGGATGCCACTCCTAAGCATAAATAAACCCCCTCCTTATCTCTCGACTGCATGGCAATCTTAAAGATACTTAATATTAAGATTAGATAAAGAATGATAATGGATAAACTTCCAAAAAAACCATGCTCTTCACTAAAAACACTAAACACAAAATCCGTATGTCTTTCAGGTAAAAATTTAAATTGAGCCTGAGTCCCCTTTTTAAAACCCTTACCAAAAACTTGTCCGCTCCCTACAGCAATATTAGATTGAATAGTATTGTACCCTGCTCCGTAAGGATCTTTTTCAGAAGACATAAACATTAATATGCGATTCTTTTGATAATCCTTTAAAACAAAAACCCACATTGTGGGAATAATGACTAACAAAACAGCAAATAAAAAAATTAATAATTTGCGGCCCATTTTCACAAAACAAAGCACACTGAAAGATTGAATAGTTATCAGAAGCGCCGTTCCCAAATCAGGTTGCATCACAACTAAAACAAAAGGAAGAGTTATTAAGAGAGCTATCCAAAAAATTTGTTTAAACCCGTAAACAAACTGAGTGCTTTTTTTAGCAAGAAGGTAAGATAAAATACATATCATAGCAAGCTTCATAGTTTCTGAAGGTTGATAAGACAATAAAGAAAAATCAAACCATCTTTGAGCTCCATTAAAATTTTTTCCAAAAAATAAAACTAATATAAGAGCTAAAACATTCACCCCATAAATAAGATAACTGAAGCGGCAAAATATTTTATAATCCAAAAAAGATAAAGTACAAAATACCCCTAATCCCAAAATAATCCACATTACCTGAGTCCAAAACAAAGAAGAAATTTGAGAATCAATAGCGTGAGTAATGCTGTAAAAATTGATTAATGAAGCTATAATGAGAGCCCCAATCAGATAAAGGAATTGAAAATTTAACTTAGAAAGCCAACTCGATTTCACTAAAAATTTACCACTCAAATCACGATATAAACCCATCAGCTTCTCTCTAAAGGTTGAATTTTTAATTTCTGTTGAACTGTAGATAAACGAGGAGCTTGTGAATATTTTTTCAAATAGGCCCGTATAATATCTCTTGCCACAGGAGCCGATCCACTCGATCCAAAACAAGAGTGTTCTGTTAAAACAGAAACCACAATCTCAGGTTTTTCTACTGGAGCAAAAGCTACAAACCACCCATGATTCCTTCTTTGAATTTCTTTTTGACGACAATCTTTATAAACTTCACCTTTTTTAAAAGAGTGAACTTGGCTCGTCCCTGTTTTACCTGCCATTTTATAACCCTTCACCTTCCACCATCGAGCTGTACCTTTTGGACCATGTACAACTTGAGTGAGGGCTTTTTGAACTGTTTCAAAATGCTGAGTATCAATATACTCACTTAAATCATTCGTTCGTTTTTCTACAAACTCTTTGACAACTTCATCCTTGGAATTAACAATTCTTCTCACTAAAAAAGGTCGAACAATCTTACCCTTTGTAGCTATGGCGTTAAATGCAATTGCAACTTGTAATGGCGTCACTAATATATAACCTTGCCCTATAGCATGAACTAAATCTTCTCCCTTTTGCCATTTCTTATTGAATGTTTTTTCTTTCCATCTGGATGTGGGAATAAATCCAAATATCTCTCCTGGAAGTTTTATTTTTGTTTTTTCTCCAAGCCCAAAAAGTTTAAAGTAACTTGCCATTTTATCCATTCCAAGTTGCCGGCCTATTTGATAAAAAAATGTATTTGAAGATTCTTCAATGGCTTGAAAAAGGTTAATCTCTCCATACCCTGTTTGCTTATGATCGTGAAAGATTCTTCTTCCCACACGAATTCTAGACGGAGAATTTATTAAAGTGTCTGGTTTTAATAAACCCTCTTGTAGAGCAGCAAAAGTGACAAAGGGTTTTATAATAGATCCTGGGGGATAATGATTTTGAATTGCTTTATTCAACAAAAGTTTGGATGGTTGTTTTCTAATTTCCTTCCAAGATTCACTAGATAACACAGCAGAAAATTTATTGGGATCATAACTTGGAGAACTCACTAAAGCTAAAATCTCTCCATTAGTTTTCATCACCACTACCGCTCCATTTCGAGGACCAATAGCATCTTTTCTATTCATAGCTTTAAAGGCTGCGTTTTGTATATCCTCATCTATGGTTAAAACTAAGTGATGTCCTGGTATATATTTTTGCGGCTTCAAGTTCCATAAATATTTCTTGGATGGATGTAAAATGTGCCGAGAGTAGGCATCCACTTCAATAAAATTAACTCCATCATGTCCCCTCACGTTTCTTTCCCAAATCTGTTCAATTCCATTTTGCCCAATAACATCACCAGATTTAAAATAAAATGCTTCATCAAATAAATAATTCCATTTTTTTAATTGCTGTTTAGACACTTCACCCATGTAGCCTAATACATGAAAAGCCCTTTCACCTAGAGGATAAAAACGGATGATGTACTCGTTAATATTAATCTCTGGATAAAACTCTCTCAGCCTTTTCAGTTTAAAAACTTGGTTAATGCTCAGTTGTTTTTTCAAAGTTACGGGATAAAATAAGCCATTATATTTTTTACTTTCTATAATATTTTTTTCCAATCGTTCACTAGGTATTTTAATAATAGGAGCTATTTCTTGGGATACTTTTTGAATATCCGCAGAATATTGGGGTGTCAGTTGAAGTTCTAACTGCAATTGATTAGAGGCTAAAACCTTATTATTACGACTTAAAAAAACACCTCTAGGAGCAACCACTTTCTGTTTTTTAAGATAGTTATTTTCAGAATACATCCGAAGGTGTGGACCTTTGACGATTTGTAAATACCATAAACGACTTGTGATAATGAGAAAAAAAATAGCCACAATATATCGAGCTAAATAAATTTTTCGAGCAAGATTTTTTACTTCTTTATCCGTTCGAGTTAATTCACTCATATTCTTAAAAAACATAAAAGTTTTTCCTCATATTTTTTTTCTCCATTACACCCTCTAAATATTGAATCCAAGATTCAATTCGTAAGAATAAAAAATGGATAATAGCAGCAGATACAAATGTGAGGAATGCTGTGATCAACAAGTTCACAATAGAAAAAGATCTACTTAGTTCATTAACCACAAAAGGAACAATTATCCATTTGAGCAAAGGCAAAAATAGTACAAATAAGGCACAATATAGAAAAAACATATTTTTATTTTTTAAATTTAATTTATCACTCATCTGAGCAATAAGAAAAATCATAGAATTTAAAACTAAGATTTGAGCAAAACTAAAAGATGTTAAGGTCGAGTAAAAAAGTGCTGTGAGATAAATCATAATCACAGTTAAAGCAGGATGATGATAAATAGAAAGATAAGCTATGAGGATCACCCATAATTGAGGAGAGACATTAGGGTTTATACTTTGAAGAATCGTTGAACTTTGTAAAACAGTAAAAATAACGAGAACTAAAAAAAACAAAAAGAACCTTAAAAGGTGTAATTTATAAAACTGAACCATTCTTATCTCACTATGACAAATAATTCCTCAATTTGACTTAAAGAAACAAAAGGGCGAACCTTTACTTCTTGATTAATCCCATATTTTTCCTTCTTTATTTCTGAAACTGTACCAATAGGAAGTCCTGGTGGAAACCACTTATCAATGCCACTAGTGACCACTTTATCATTGATTTGAACATCATCATTATTTTTAATATATTTTAATCGAAGAGTTTTTTGATTCTCCCCTTCCACGATACTCGACACTCGAGATCTTTGAATATTAGCAGGAATCACAGCATTTCGATCTGAAAGCATAAGTACCTGAGAAGTTTTCGAGCTGACTCGAAAAATATAACCCACCACTCCTTTTTCATTCACCACGCCCATGTTTTTTTTAATGCCATCTTCAAGACCTTTATTCACTGTAATCAAATGATGTTCAGGCAAAGGATCTAATGCAATAATTCGAACGGGAACAAGTTGAAATGTTTTTTTCTGAGCAAATCGAAGCATTTGATTTAATCTATCATTTTCCATCCTTATTTCTTTCATTTCCATGAGTTTTATTTTTAACTGAGCATTCTCATTTTTTAATCGATAAATATTTTTTTTGACTTGAAGTAAAAATAGATAATGAGATATAGTCTCTTGGATAGAGCGAGTGTACGAAGAGAAAAGTAAACGAGATTTGTGTGTTATGAAAGAGCTTATTTGGTAGAATAGATTTTCTTCAACGCTTTTTCTTGAAAAATTGATCAATAACAATGGAATAATGATGACAAACAAAATAAACAGCAATCTTTTAATATTTAAGAAATTCATATTTTTCTTTCTCTCAAAACAAACAACTTACAGGATTTAATTTAATTATGTTTAAGAAGATTAGACAACCCGGTCGAACAAAAAGCATAGCTGCCTATGTAATATTTTCACTTATTTGCCTTGTCTTTATCTTTCTTGGAGTACCCATCGAACCTCTATCCGGAGTAGGTGGCTTTGCCGCATTGGTGAACAAACAAATTATTCCTATATCAGAATTTAACCAAAGGCTCAATATAGCCCAACAAAACCGACCAGCCACAAGCCAAAATAATGCTGAGCAACAAAAAGAATTTCGAAACTTAGTTCTTAATCAACTCATTAATGAAAAACTTATGACTCAAAGTGCAGAGCAAGAAGGACTTTGGACCTCCGATACAGAGCTTTCTCAATTTATACGATCTCAGTCTATTTTTCAGGAAAACGGAGTTTTTCAAAATTCTTTGTATAGCTCTTACTTACAATTCAATCGGTTATCCCCTGCAGAGTTTGAAGAAAAATTTCGTCATTATACTCTCATTGAAAGAGTGGAAACATTATTTTCTAAAATCTTTTTAACCTCTCAATTAGAGAAGAAAAGGAACCAAGAGTTAGATCGTATTCATCTTCAAATTAAATATATTACTATTCCACTAACTCAACTGTCTTCATATCAAGAAGACATAAAAAAGTGGCAAACCTTGATCACTCAACCTCATCTCTTGAAAAAAGAAATTAAGAAGAGGAAACTGGATTGGATTAAATCTTCTCAAGTAAGTTTGAGAAATCTAAGCCAAGCTTTGCCTTTATTGCAAGATGAAGAACAATTGTTTAAAGTTTTGATTCAAAAAATACCAAACAAAGGGCTCAACTCTCAACTCATTATACAATCTGATAACCTTATCATTACTCAAGTGTTTCATTTTGATATAAAAAAAATTAAGACCGGATTAGATTCAAAAAACACCTCTCAGGATGTTTTATCTTTTGCTACATCTAGAATGATATTTTCTTCTTGGTTGCAATTCTTAAGAAATCAAGCTCAAATTCGAATCAATCCAAAAGTCATATGATCTTCGGATATTTGTGTATATCCCTACTTATTAAAATTAAAATTGGATTCAAATATACTTTTTTGAATCTACTAAAGTCTTAATGGATGGTATTATATTAATAACTATTAAATTTAAGATCTTTCACAGCGAATAATCCCCAAGAAAGAAAAAAACTCAACAATGAATGAGTACTTTAGTCTTAACAAATAGCATCATATAAAAACTATCAAGTTTAAACTCCTTCACACCGAACAATCTCTAAGACAGGAGGATTAACTATGGGCAAATATTTTATTTTTTTTACTCTTTTTATTTTTATTGGATGTGGTGGAAAAGTGCAGGTTGAATCTGTTGGTACACCTCAAAGTATGAATGATTTAGATCAATATATGATGACAGGTTTGGCAGCTGAAATCGAGGATTCCACTCTAGATAAAAACTTAGGAGGAAGTTCTAAAGCACTATCTAAAACACAAATGGATATAGCACAACAAGATCCTTGTGGGGATGAAGTTCCAGAATGGACTCAAAAACTTCACAAAGAGGTGCAAGGACACCACAATGGAATAAGACCAAGAACTGGAGAAGGTAAAAGAAGGAAACGAGGAGACTCTAGAGTTCAAAGTGATCTTGTTCGACCAGAAGACTGCGAGCCGGATAAAAAAGATCATTCGTCTGTTGCAGAAGTAACCGAGGAAGATCAATCATCTCAAGAAAAAATATTCTCTGATCTAAATGGTAATGAACAAAATAGTGAAAATAAGCAAATGAGTGGTAAAGAAAAAATAGATCTTTTGATGGTGCTTGATAACTCATATTCTATGAGGAGCATCTTAAAATCAAATGATTTAAAATTTGCTCATTTTTTAGACAAGTTAAAGCCTTTCGATTGGAGAGTTGCATTTTTAGATTCCCAACCTACTCGAAGAGGGAAGAAAAAACTACTTATGCCACTTGAAATGGATGGAGCTCTTGTACTTAACAGACGTTATATTACAAAACAGACTCGATCTAAGAATCGATTATTCATAGATACGATCACTAAGAGTAACAAACAATCTCCGTGTAGATTCTCTCCTGGTTGCGGGACCTCTCAAGAAAGAGTACTTAAAAGTTTATCCCAATATTTGTTGTTTTCAAAAATGCCAGATACAGGATCACGCTTTATGCGTCCAGATGCAGACTTGGTGGTATTAATTATTACAGACAGTCACGAAAATCGAACAATTAGAGAACGGCAGACCACAGCTCAATCATTCCTTCAGACTTTTGGTAATCACTTTGAAGGGAAGAATCTAACCGTCCACTCTTTTACAGTTCTCTCTTCTAAGTGTCAAAGACAAATAAGAAAACATGCGGGTGAAGGCTATTTTGCTCCTGAGGTGACTTTACTCACAAAAAAAACAGATGGCTCTAGTTTCAGCATCTGCTCAGATGATTACTCTGTAGTAGCTGATACTATTATACAAAATCGATTATAATTAAAAGTTTTTTATTCACAGATTTAAAAAAAAAGAGAGTTTCAAAACTCTCTTTTTTTTTGCAATGTGTGTGAAAAATAATATTCTGTTACAGGAGATAGTACAATTAATTAATAAAGAACAATGATCTTGATTTTTATTATCTTCTTTTCTAACCCTTATTTGACAGAGAAATTAAAGTACATATCAGGATAAGGTTCATCTTTTAGAGTATAATGCCACCACTCTTTTTCATAATTTACAAAACCATGTTTTTCCATAACACTCTTCAGAAGAAGGCGATTCTCTTTTTGTTCTGCTGTAATACGTGAATCCGCAGTATTGGAAATTGAGTCAAAATAATCGTAAGTCGTTCCCATATCTAATTCTATGGAATCAGATTTTCTAGCTAAAGTTAAATCCAAGGTGCTTCCTCGACTATGACCAGATTGATCAGCAATATAACCTTTTTCGATCAGTTGAGATTTATCTTCACTTGGATAATACTTAGATTTCATTTTTTGATCACTTAAGTTTTTTACCCATTGAACAAAGTGGTCAACAGCCTGTTGAGGACGATAACAATCAAAAATCTTAAGTGTGTATCCTTGCTGACTTATTTCTTGTTGTACTTTTGTCAAAGCTAAAACAGCTGACTCAGTAAGAATACATAGAGGTTTCTCATAACCATTGACTCTTACTCCAATAAAGTTATTCTTTGAATAATATCTAATATCAAATACAGCAGAAGGAATAACTTCATTCACCGTGATAAAAGAATTAGGCTTTGATGTTTTATTTAAATCCTCTTCTAAAGAATTACAGTGATTAAAAATAAGTATGACAGTGGAAAAAAGAATACATTTGTAAATAAATCTCATCATTAATAGCTTTTTAGTATATAAATTTCATATGTTCAAGAAAAAAATCTAAAAAATAAAATCAACCGTTACAAATATATTAATCGAAACCAAGAAAACCACAAATAGCAATCTGCAACCTCAATTAAGTTTTGGTTTCAAATACTTTTTTTTGTCGGAGGAGGTTGGACTGGCGAGCGAACGAATTCAAAACTTCTTGTTCTGCCTGGTTGAGCATAGGTAAGTCTGGAATCGAATAGGATCTTTTGAAATCATTATCGAAATATTTAAGGGCCACAGAGTTAAACCAATTTAAATATTTGTCGCTGATGTTTTGTAAAATGATGTCAGGACTCTTAATAAACCGCATATCACGAGGAGACTCAATGTCTCGAGAAATCTTAACCTCTCTTTGAAAAAATAACAATTCAACAAAAGAGATGTTCTCATTCCTAAAAGTCATGTTTCTTTGGACTACTGCACTCCTCTTTATAACCTCTGCTAGAGAATTCTCCAGCAATAGAGGGGTTTCATGAGTGATATAAAATAGTATTAACTCAAAAATTTCTCTTTGCTCCTTTTTAAAAGAGGAAAGAAAATCATAGTTCTCATTAATGTTAGACAAATTATGCTCACCATAATTACTGTTTCTTGTAGGTGTTATATCATGAATAAGAATTTCAGAGAGTCTCATTTGTACACCCTTACCGTATAAAAAACCCTGATCATCGTTAACCAAACGTATAGGAACGAATTTTTTATCTGCCGCTCGATTAAGAGTTATAAATCCTAATTCATTATTCGGAATAGAAAGTGCTAAAAAATCAGGAAATTGATCCATAAGTTGATTGAATTGAAAACCCTTCAACCCTTTTATTTGGTTTTTATAAAGTTCAAGAGATTTAAGATTTGCGAGAAAACTTTCCACTGTAAAACTATGATAAGCAATAGCAATGTTTGATAAATACTCATTCCATAGAATCCAATAAGCATAGGTTAACTTCTTGCCTTTTGCTACACTCAAAGCATGTTTATAAAAGGAGTCTAATAAGCTATATCTCGATGAATTAAACCGATTAGATTTTTCTTCTTGTTGATTCAACCCCTTACGAATCCATTCCACATGAATAGGAATTAAATCTGCAAAATAGGGAATGTGTGTTTTATAAGGATCCAGTCTTGGACTGAGTTTTTCCATATTTTTTCTTAATACAATCATATTTTTGATTGCATCTAAACCTGCAGTGAATTTTTCGCTGAACCCTTCTTCTCTTAACATTTTTTCTTCATGAATAGGAATGGCTTTAATTGGCTTTTGAAGAGAAAGCTTTGGGTGAGAAGTTTTATCTGTTAATTTCTCAATCGCGGAGGAACAGTCCAAGCTCGCAAAAACCCATGGACATATAAGAAATATAAGAAAAGGAATGAGTACGAAAATACTCTTTTTTCTTGAAAAAAACATATTAAAGTCCTTATCTGTAGATTCTATCCGACTGTAGATTCTATCCGAGAATCTAAGAATGACTGGTAATGATAACTTAAGAAGAGAAAAAAAGAAAGAAACAATAAATAATGAAAATTAGAGAATGTGCAAATTTCGCATAATGTTCATTAACCATGAAAAATTTTCACTACATATGTCAATAAAGTATAAAAGATCTATTCTTTATTAAGACACCTCTCTTGTGTTTACTCACACCCTCCATTAGAATGCTTAACCATGTTTTTGCGTTTATTATTGACCTTAATTTTATCACTGAGTTTAAACTCTACTTATGGAGAAGAGTCGGATAGGGTTGAATTTAAAGTGACTGAGAACTTTAAGTCCCCACCCCCATCCGAAATGATTGATGGCTTAATCGTGATAGATAATTCAATGTCCATGTATTTTATTATGAACAATATTGAATCCAAATGGATAAACTTTCTCTCTCCTTTAGAGGGTACAAATTTCAGGTTTGGCATTGTCGATAGCAATACTTCTGAGGATGGATCCAAATATTTAATTCCATTGAAATATGATTCACAAAACTCTGATGAAAGGGTTTTTATTCATAGAGATTTAGATGATCCTCGTATGGTTTTGGTGAATTCACTTAACACTCTTAGGTGTAAATATTTTCCTTTTTGTGGAAATGGAAAGGAAAGACCTTTGGGTGCTCTGGTGCAATATTTTAAATCACAACAAAATGAGCTGATTCGACAAGAGACGGATAAACTCTTTGTACTTATCTTGACTGATAATGAGGAGTCTAATAAAAGAGGGGAAAAAGTTCCCACAACAGCCCAAGAAGTCATTAATGTATTTGAATACACCTTCCCTAATAAAGATTTAATAGTTCTCACGTTCACTGTTACAGAAGGATTTTGTGAAGAAAAAATTAAAAGCAATTTCCTGCTTTCCATTTTTGGTGAAGCACTACTGTCTCAAGAAAGCATCGAACTTTCTAAGCAAACAGGGGGAGAAGTTTTTAACCTTTGCTTGGATTCTTATGAAGCTGCTTCTAAATACATTATGGAAACTGTAAGATTTAATTATTATTGATTAATAATCTTCCTAATCTCTTGAATCATTGTTTGAGTTTTAACTCTCGCTTTTTTTGCCCCCTCTTTTAAAATCTGATCTATTTTCTCTGGTTGCAAGATTAAAGATTCATAAACCTTTCTTTTTTGTCCAAAGTGATTCTCAAGCAATTGATAAAGCTCTTCTTTAGCTTGCCCCCAACCTATCCCTTTTTGAAGTCTATTTTGAAACAGCTGAATTTGCTCTGAAGAAGCAAATGCTTTATATAGATGAAAAACTATAGAAGTCTTTGTATCTTTTGGAGCCTCAGAAGGAAGTGAATCTGTTTTAATTTTCATAATGTATTTTCTTAATTCTCTTGAAAAGATAGGGATGTCATTATTATAACTTTTACTCATTTTTCTACCATCTAATCCAAGTAAATCTCCTTGATGGCTCATCTTTCCCTTAGGGGGAATAAGAATCTTTGTTCTAAAGTTTTTATTAAATTTCAAAGCTATATCTCGAGTCATTTCTAAATGTTGCAATTGATCTTTTCCTACAGGAATTATATCTGCTTGAAAAAGTAAAATGTCTGAGGCCATAAGTAAAGGGTAATTAAAAATACCCATATTTAATCCAAAATCTATTTCTTCTTTTTTCCTAGATTGGTTTTTTTGAATATAAGCTTTATACGAATGGGCACGATTTAAAAGTCCTTTAGGAGTCACACAAGACAATATCCAATAGAGCTCAAAAACTTCAGGAATATCGGACTGACGATAAAGAATAGTTTTTTCTGGATTCACTCCACAAGCCAACCAAGTCGCAGCTACCTTGTAGATATTTTCTTTTAAGTTTTTTTGAGTTTGCTCATTAGTTAACGCATGATAATCTGCTATAAACAAATAACTCGAGCTATTACTGAGCTGTTGAATGGATTCTAATGCAGGTTGAATAGAACCAGTATAGTTCCCTAAATGAGGGTTACCTGTTGCTTGTATTCCTGTGAGTAGAGTCTGAGGCACAACTGAACTACTTGTTAAGATTTTATTGTTGTTTCTTTTTTAAAAACTCAACGATAGGTTTTCCATACCCATCTTGTTGTGTACTACAAATATTGATAACTGTTCCTTGAGTTAATAAACTTAACTGCGGAATACGAGAGGCTGCTCTAAGTTTACTATTTACACACTCACCCTCTTCTCCTACTTTAACAACAATACTGATGGAAAAAAAGTTTTTATCTTTAGAAAATTTCTCATTAAAAGATTCCATAACCGATACAGAATCTAATGGCTCTTTTGATCTACCAAATCGCTTCTCATCTCCTGCACTGATAATAATTGAAACTAAATCCGCATCTTCCCTTAAGATGTTAGCATAACTAGAAAGAAATCTAAAAAAAGATCTCAAAGGTCTTATCTCATTTTCTATATGACAGTAAGGAGGAAGATCGCATCTAGCTTTTTTACCACCAGAGACACTGTTATAAGATAAAGTATCAACAAAAACGGAGTGTATGCTTCCTTGCATATCATAAGGTTCTAAGTTGGTTGGAGATAAAAAGTTTGTTCGAATAAGAGCCCCATCCCTTTCTAAAAAAAAGGGCTTTCCATTATTCAAAGGATTATCACTTTTATTTGCTGCTGCAGAAATAAAATAAAACCTCCAGGCGATATCATTATTTTCAAGCTGTTGAATAAAAGAATTAAACTTAGAATTAATATTTTCAAAGTCTAAAAAAGGCTGAGTTTTCTTAGAGGCATCTACAAAAAACAAAAAGTCAATTTTTTTAGACAAACCTCTTTTTTGTGATCGAGGAGTCACGTGTAATGTTTCTATTGCAGACTCTTTTTTATCATCACGTTGTTTATTTAAAAAGTAACCGCTGTCACCATTTTCATCATCTTCTTCACCAAACTCAAAGTTTTTGCTTAGATCTCTTGGAACATCTGCACCTCTTCTTCTCCTGTCTTCAGGTTCTTCATATTTACCATCCACAGGGCTACAGCCTAACCACAAAGCAATGAGGCCTATCACGATAAAAAAAGCATTAAAATTACGTATTCTTAATTTTAAATAACGAAAACTCATAGAATAATAGTAAGTCTATGAATCTCGAGAAAACAACTCATCCCACGAACTTTCAAGACTATGAAATACAAATATTAGTATTTACTAGCGATTATATGCATTGCTTCAATTTTAGTCTATAAACTTAAAAAATGATAGGTTGCAAGTGTATGAAAATTTTTACCTATTGTTTCCTATTTATTTTTTCCATAGCCATCGTGTATTCTTTTTTCTCTAAAAGAATTCGTGTGGATGAAATCAGCATCACCGCTCAAGGTTTCTGGCTTAAAGAAGAAGAAAAAAAACAACTGATTGCAGAACTTAAAAAAGACATGGAACCTCTTATAGGGTCTTGGATATGGCAGGTATCTATTGAAAAACTTAATCAAAAAATACAAAAAAATCCGAAGGTAGAAGAAGTGCAAATTCTTCGACTATGGCCTAATAAATTCCAAATTAGACTCCTCTCTGATGAACCTCTTTTGCTTTGGATGAAAAGTAATACTGCTTTCTACCCTGTCACCAAAAAGGGCTCTTTATTGTCTCCTCTTCTCTTGTCATCACTTCCTGATCTACCTGTACTAAGAGGCAAAGTATTTTTCCAAAACAAATCTTTAAGGAAAAAAGCTATTCAAATCTACCAATATCTTCCTCAAGATGGTCTTTTTTCACAAAAAAATGTCTCGGAAATATCTTATTTAGATAAAGACTCTAGCTTTTACCTTTATTTACTCCATTTCGGATCTAAAATTCGTATTGGAGAGAATTTATCTGAATTTCGACCAGATAGAGTCGAAAGTGTACTCAGATACCTCAAACAAAAGAAAATTAAGTGGCGCGTCATGGACGCTCGATACTCTCAAAAAGTCGTTGTGAGTCTAGTTAAGAATAATTAACCTTTTCCACCTCTTTTCTTTTATGAATATAATAATATAGGTGGATATTTTTGAAGGCTCAAGGATGAACTTAAAACACTTTAATATGGATGACCAAAAAGTTATTACAGGCTTAGACCTCGGGGCTCAGTCCGTAAAGTGTGTTATGGGCCAAATCCAAAATGATCAAATTGAGGTGATAGGTTCAGCAGAAGTTTTTCATCAAAGCATTCAACATCAGCATATCGTAGATACTCAAAGTATGGGTGAGGCCATACGTCGAGCTTGCCAAGAAGTTGAGATTGTTTCGGAAAGACAAATAACAGATCTATGGGTTTCTCTTAGTAATTCGTTTCGCCTCTTCTCATCCGCAGGCATGGCTATTATCACTGGCGGACAGGTTGTAAAAAAACATATTCTCCAGTCTATCGCAACAGCAAGAGCCGTCCCCCTGCCAGACCACCAAGAAGTCGTTCACATTCTCCCCACTTACTTTAGAGTGGACCGCAAAGATCAAGTTTTTAATCCTATGGGGCTTTCCGGATTACGCCTGGAAACTTCGGTATTGCTTGTTACTTGTGATACAACTAACATTCAAGATCTCCAAAGATGTCTTTCCTATGCCGATCGTAAAGCTCGTGGATATGTAGTCCAGTCCCTCGCCTCAGGTTTATCTGCAACCACTCAGGAAGATAAAAGCCAAGGGGTCTGCGTCCTAGATATAGGGAAGTATTGCTCTCAAATATGCGTCTTTATGAGTGGTCGAGTAGTTTACATGTCTCAAATTCCATTTGGCGGAAATGATATTACAGGAGATTTAGTGAACGAGCTTAAAATATCCCCAGCAGCAGCAGAACAACTTAAAATTCAGTATGGTTTACCTTCAAAAGAAAACTTTTCTAAAACTTTACATGTTAATGAAGGAGCAACTATTCATCAAAAAGAATTATATAACGCTCTTACAAAATCTATGAGTCAAGGTTTTGCTTCTATAAAACAAGAACTTGAGTCTAAAAATTTAACGAGCCTGATTTATAATGGCATCATTCTCACTGGAGGCGGAAGTTTATTAAAAAATATAAATGAATGGGCTAGAAATTACTTTGAAAAACCAGTTTCACAAAAGGAAGTGACTTCATTTGGAGGTCATATAAAATATGGCACATCTTTAGGTCTTATTCATTACGCAAAAGATGATCGTCTCGACTTTAAAGGGAATACTCAAGACGACGGTTTATCTATTAAAAGTTGGTTTAAAGAGTTATTGCCCTAAGGAAAAGGAGTACTAGAGTGTTTGAAATTGTAAATGAAAAAACAAAACGAGAAGGAGCTAGAATAAAGGTGATTGGCGTCGGTGGTGCTGGTGGAAATGCTGTGCAAACAATGATTACATCTCGACTTTCTGGTGTGGATTTTATTGCTGCTAATACAGACCTGCAAGCCTTAGATCAAAATAAAGCAGAAATAAAAATTCAACTTGGAGAAAAACTCACCAGAGGTTTAGGAGCAGGAGCTAATCCAGACATTGGTCGTCAAGCGGCTATTGAATCTTGTGAATTTTTGGCACAAGAATTAGAAAATGCAGACATGGTTTTCATCACAGCTGGTATGGGAGGAGGAACAGGAACAGGTGCTGCTTCTGTGATTGCCGATATTGCTCGACAACAAGGAATTCTTACTGTGGGTGTTGTCACTCGTCCTTTTTCCTTTGAAGGTCGTAAAAGATTTTTACATGCAAAATTAGGAATAGAAACCTTAAAAAATAAAGTGGATACTCTTATTGTTATACCCAATGATAAATTGTTGGGTATATCTGATCATCAAACACCTATTCTAAATACTTTTAGAAAAGTGGATGAGGTGTTGCTTCAAGCTGTCAGAGGTATTTCCGATCTGATTAATGTTCACGGACTCATTAATTTAGATTTTGCAGATATTCGAACCATTATGTTTGAAAAAGGGGTTGCTATCATGGGTATGGGTTTTGCGGAAGGCGAAAATCGTGTCACCAAAGCAGTTCAAGAAGCAATCTCTTCTCCTTTATTGGATAACACTTCTATGAAAGGAGCAACTGGAGTTATTATCAACATCACAGGAGATTCTCAACTTTCATTGACGGAAGTGAATGAAGCCTCCAGTCTGATTACTGAGATAGCTCACCCTGATGCTGAAATTATTTTTGGCGCCGTTATTAATGAAAAAGAAAAATCAGGAGTATATGTGACTGTTATTGCTACTGGTTTTAAAAATGAACAAGAAAGCTCCTCTGCAACAACACCTGATAATAAAAAATCTCAAACCTCTTCAACACCCTCACAAAATCTATCCCCTAGTGAACTATCAAAAATAGAATCAAAAAAAATACTGCCTAAAGATCGACTATTGCAAAAAGCCAAAATTTATCGAGAAGCTCAAAGCCTACCCAATATGGAAATCAAAGAAACTCAACTCAACATGAAAATTGAAGAAGAAAAAACTAAAGACAAAAATAATAGCTCTTCTCCTTTTGGAAAGAAAAGCTTTTTGAAAAAATCACTTTCTCTATTTATAGATGAATAACCTAAAAAAAGAGCCTTCATTGGAATCCTCCGTCAATGAAACTGGGTATTTTTCTGGAGAAGAAAATCGTAGATTATTCTATCAATCATGGAAAATTAAAGACCCACAAGGGATTGTATTTCTAACTCATGGGTTGTCTGAGAATTCTGATCGATATGATGATCTTGCTCGATTCATTAATCAGAATTCTTGTAATGTGTATGCTTGGGATTTGAGAGGACATGGTCGATCAAGTGGAATTAGAGGCTACGTCAGAAACTTTAGACTCTATGAAAAAGATTTGGTTTGTTTTTTAGATTTTATTTTACCTCAAGAAAGAAATCTCCCCTTCATTTTATTCGGTCACTCCTTAGGAGGGCTTATTATTTCTCGCAGCCTCTTTCATGAAGAAGATATTGTTTCTTCTGCAGCAGGCATCTGTCTTTCTGCTCCTGCGTTTGGCCTCAGTATGAGTATTTCACTAATTAAAATGATAATCAGCCATATAACAAAAATTCTCTGCCCTTGGTGGACTTATCACAATAAAATTATATCTTCTTATCTGAGCAGAAACCCTTACTTTCTTAATGCAATTGAAAATGACGTTTTTCGACATAATAAAGTATGTCCTGAAGTGTATCTGACTATAAAAAACACCCCGAAAGTCCTTCTCACATCTTCACAAACTATTAATTCTAAATTGTTGATACTCCTCGGAGGTGATGATGTTATTGTAGACCACTCCGCCAGTAAAAAATATTTTGATTTGGTAAAAAGCTCTTTTCCCAAAAAGCTTGTTGTTTATCCCAGTAGTAAGCATCAAATTCTGGAAGACTATGGAAATGAGAATGTTCTAAAAGATTTTAAAATTTTTATTCAATCTATTATTTCTAAAAAAACTTAAGTATTTTTTCGAAGAAATTGAATGATTTTTTTTAAATGATCAACATCATAAAATTTCTTTATATTAATTTCCAACTCTCTTTTTCTTTTCGAATCTATACCCATAATTTTTTCAAATAATAAAGAAGCTGTAAGATCTTCTTCCAAAATGACTTCCACCATATTTTTTTCCTTAAATTCTAAAGCATTCTTATACTGATGTTGATCTGCGGATGAAGAAAGAGGAATAATAATAGCCGCCTTTCCACAAGCAGCAACCTCCGATAAAGTGGCAGCTCCGCCACGAGAAATAACAATATCAGCCCACTGATAACACTCTCCCATATCTTCAATAAATGGAATACATTGATCTTTTTCAGAATATAAACTTTGAATAGAGCGAAAATCTTTTTTTCCTGTTTGGTGACGAATTTTCCAAGTATCCAAAGATTCTTTTCTGTACATTTCCATAACTACTTGATTAATAGTATGAGAACCTTGGCTTCCTCCAAGAATCAATAGATGAGAAAATCCATCTGCCTCTCTTTCTTGAGAACCTTTTTCGATTAAATCCTTTCGAACTGGAAAAGAAACTTTTAAACATTTTTTTCTATCAAAAAATTTCTGAGTAGATGAAAAACATATTAAAATGTGACGAACAAATGAACTTAAAATCCTATTAGCCATACCTGGAACGGCATTAAGCTCCCAAATAACAGTTCTTTTTTTCATCCAGCAAGATACTAATAAAATAGGACCGCTGAGGGCTCCTCCTGCACCTATAACAAAATGAGGTTTCACTTTAAAAATTAATAAAAAGGATTTAAAAAAATAAAAAGGAAGTAAAATAAAAGTAGTTATTCGCTCCAAAAAAAATACACCTTTTCTTAATCGGCCTACTCTTAAAAAATCCACTGGAAAAGAGGTTTTAAGTAAGATTTCTTTTTCCATTGGACTACCTGTGCTTATAAAATAGACATCATGCCCTTCATCTTTCAAAGCATGGGCTAAAGACAATAACGGAAAGATATGACCTCCCGTTGTCCCTGTCACAAGCAAAAATTTTTCTTTAGGTGTTTTCATTTTCTATTTGAATCATCCAGCCAAAACCAAGAAGTGTTGTGACTATAGCATTTCCACCATAACTTAAAAAAGGCAAAACTACACCTGTTGGAGGAATCAACCCTAAATTTACGCCAAAGTGAACAAAAGTAGATATCATAAACATAAACAGTATGCTAAACACCACAAGCTTTTTTGATAAATCCACGGTACGAGTCACAACTTTCGTTCCACAATAAATGAGATATACATAGAGAAGCAAAACGACAACAAAACCTATAAACCCCAGCTCCTCGCCTAACACTGCAAGAGTAAAATCTGTATGTGCTTCAGGAAGAAAGAAGAGTTTACTTTGACCTTGACCTAAACCTTGACCCAACAATCCGCCTGAATGAAAACTGAGTAAACTTTGTATAATTTGAAAACCAATACCCAAAGGATCTTGCCACGGATCTAAAAAAGCCTCCATACGAGCAACACGATAATCTTTAGACAGAATTAATCCAAGAAAAGCAAAAAATGAAACTCCAGCAAATAAAAAAACATATCTCCATTTGAGACCTAAGATAAAAGCAACAGAAAAAAGCCAGCAAAACAAAATAACTACTGCACCAAAGTCAGGTTGGCTCATTAAGACCAAAACAGGAAGAACGATCGAAAAACCTGCAGTTAACCAGTAAAAATGAGGATGAAGAGGCCATTTATCTTTTAAAACCATAAAGTAAATCAAAGCAAAAGGACAAGTGAGTTTAAACCATTCAGAAGGTTGAAACCTTAAACCAAAAGGCACACTCAACCATCTATTTGAGCCGCCTACAGAAACTGAAAAATCAGGAACTAAAGTTAAAACTAAAGTCAACAAAGCCAGAAACCAAAGACTGATACCAATAATACGGTTCTTTGACCAAGACAAACGAGAGACTATAAATAAACCAATGAATCCAAAAACTGTGAATATACATTGTTTTTTAAAAAATAATAATCCATTTTCAAATGTCTCAGTTGCAAAAATATAACTTGAACTATAAACCTGAACCAATCCTAGACCAGATAAAAAGACAACTAAAAGTAAAATTTTTTGACTTAGTTTACTAAACTTCATTTTTAGATAAATTCAACCTCAACATATTGTTACTTTTTAAGAAACTTTTTTATTCTTTGTAAATCATTTTTTAGTGTCTTTATCAAACTATCTAATGATTTCCATTGTTCCATTTTATCATTCCGAACTTTTTGCGGCACTTTCTCACCAAAAGAATCTAATTGCGTTTTAATTTGCCCTATTTGCTCCTGAGATTTATTAATTTTTTTCTCTAATCTTTTTTCCTCTAAACTAAAATCTATCACACCTTCTAATAAAATGATTACTTTTACATTCGAAGATAAACCTATAGGCTTGATTATAGAATCCTCTAAACTCATCACAACACTTAAAGCCTGATCATTGATTTGATCTACAAGAGATAAACTCTTTATTTTCTCAATAAAAAATATATTTGATAAAGAGTCTTTTATCACAGATTCAATACGTTTTAAATCAGAGTTCGAACTTGAATAAATTTGAACATTTAAAAGCACTGAAGGTTTAATATTGTTTTCTCCTCTAAGATTACGAATAACATTCACGATACTTTGGAAAAATATAACTTGATTCTGATCAAAAGAATCAGATAGCAAAAACTTTCCATCCCCTCTTGGATAAGAATCTAATAAAATATTTTTATTATCTTTAATCGTCCATTTTTGATAAATTTCTTCAGTAATAAATGGAATCATAGGATGCAAGAGTCTTAAAAGCCGATTAAAAACATAACAAAGTACATAGTAACTCACTGAAAGGTATTTTGTATTGTCTTCCTTTTCCTCCTTAAAAGACCAAGTTATCTGATTGTTTTTAGTTTGAGACATAATCTTTTTCCCATAAAGGATAGAGCGTACCCACTCTAAATACCAATCACAAAATTCAAGCCAAGTAAAACGATGTAAAACAGAACAAGCAGCCGAAAAATCAAAAGATTCAAGCTTTTGATTCACTTCATCTTCCGTTTGTTTTAACTTACGAATAATCCACTGATCCATTAAGGACAGCTCTTTACTTTGAGGCTCTCGAAGAGGAATATTAAAATTCTGATGAATAAATCTTCCTGCATTCCAAATTTTATTCATGAAATTTCTACAGATCTTCAAATAATCTCTAGAAAAACGTAAATCTCGACCCCGTTTATTCTCATTTAATAAGAAAAACCTTAATGCATCAGCCCCATACTCTTCAATGAGATCAATAGGATCTTCACCGTTACCTAAAGTTTTAGACATTTTACGCCCCTGAGCGTCTCGAATAACTCCATGAAGATATACAGATCGAAAAGGGACTTGATTCTGAAACTCCAAGCTCATCATAATCATACGAGCCACCCAAAAAAATAAAATATCAGGACCAGTCACTAAAACAGATGTAGGAAAAAAAGGTTCTTTATCTAATTTTTCATTTTTTGGCCAATTTAAAACACTCATAGGCCAAAGAGCTGAACTAAACCAAGTATCCAAAACATCTTCATCCTGATAAAGATCTGTAGCAAAACAATGTTCACATTTTTCAACCTTATCTTTTTGTGAAACTGTTATTTTATGACAGCTAGAACAAAACCATGCTGGAATACGATGCCCCCACCACAATTGACGAGAGATACACCAATCATTAATATTTTTCATCCAATGCTCAAAAGTACTCATCCAACTATTTGGAATAAATTCAATTTCTTTTTTATTCACAACTGAATCCAATGCTCTTTGAGCTAGATCATCCATCTTTAAAAACCACTGATCAGATAAATAGGGCTCAATTCTAGAACCTGAACGAGAGCAAAAACCTACTTGATGAGTATAAGGCTCTTGTTTCTCCAATAAGTTTTGATCTTTTAAATCTGCGACAATTTTCTTTCGAGCTTCTAAAATTTTTAATCCTTTATACTCTCCTGCATTCTCATTAAAATAGCCGTTCTTATCTAGGATATTCAAATTTTTCAATTGATGTCGTTGACCAATCTCATAGTCATTAAAATCATGGGCTGGGGTTATTTTTAAAACTCCAGTTCCAAAATCACGATCCACATAGCTATCTGTAATAATAGGAATCAAACGATTCACCAATGGTAAATACACCTTTTGACCATGATATTTTTTAAAACGTTCATCATCTGGATGAATTGCAACAGCCTGATCTCCTAATAAAGTTTCAGGGCGAGTCGTACAAACTAATAAATAATTTTTTCTATCTTCCAAATAATAACGAATGTACCAAAGATGTGAAGAAACTTCTTTATACTCCACTTCCAAATCAGAAATCGCTGAAGATAAACCAGAGCTCCAGTTCACCAATCGTTTTCCTCTATAAATTCTTCCCTTTTTAAATAGATGAACAAATGTCTTTCTAACAGCTTTTACAGGTATATCATCCAAAGTAAAAAGATGGCGGCTCCAATCACAAGAGTCTCCAATCCTTTTCATTTGATGAGTAATCTCATTCCCATATTTATTCTTCCACTCCCACACTTGATCCAAAAACTTTTCTCTTCCAAGTTGAAATCGAGTTTGGTTTTTCTTTGCTAAATGCTTTTCAACCTGCATCTGAGTGGCAATCCCTGCATGATCTGTCCCCGGAAGCCAGATAGAACGATACCCGCTCATTTTCTTCCAGCGAACTAAACAATCTTGAATGGTATGATTTAAAGCATGCCCTAAATGCAAAGAACCTGTAACATTAGGTGGAGGTAAAACAATTGAAAAATGTTTTTCTGAAGATGATGAACTTGAAGGAGAAAAATATCCTTCACTTTCCCACTCCTTATAAATCCTCTGCTCTACTTCTTGAGGATTGTAAAGTGGAGACCAATTTTTTTTATCCAAATCACCGCTCATATTTTCACCTTATCATGCTCTTATGTTGAGAATATCCTTCTGCCTATACCCTTATTGCTTTTTCTTCTGCTCCTTTTCGTATTGACTAAAGCCTCCCTTAAAATAAAAAACATTATCCGTCTTCGAAGATAATTTTACAGCAAGATCTTGAGATAGTTTACCATCTTCACAAATTAAAACAACAGGATTTTGAAAAGGGTAATTGAGCAATTCTTGCTCCGTCATGTTTTGAGTATATGATAGCAATCCCTCTATAGTTAAAGGAAGTTTCTTTTCATTTTTTTGATTTGAAACAGGAAAAGCCCTCTTGGATAAATTAATAAATGAAAAAGGAACTTGTTGCTGAATCAGATTGTTAATCTGAAAAAAACTAACTTCCAAATCCTCGACTCGATGAGAAGAAAAAATAGCATCTGATGAAACATTCTTTTGAATAAGAGGTTCAATAGAGCTTATTATGTTTTTTCTAAATAAAAAAGAAGTCACAAGACCTAAAAATGCCAAACTCCCAGCAACAATAAAGGGCATCTGATCGCTCACATCACGATAAAGCCAACCCCCTAAGGCAGGCCCTATAATACGTGAAAAAGAAGATAAACTTTGATGAACTCCTAAGACTCCACCTTGTTGATCTTTTTGACTCAGTAAACTAATGACCCCAGTTAAACAAGTATAAGTAAGTCCAAATCCTAAAGAAAATAAAGTCACAGCTAAAGCGACAGCATTTAGATGGGGGATAATCACCAAAAATAAACCCACAGATAACGCAAAAAAACCCCAATAACTGATAACCCTTTCTCCTAGAATCGGAATAAGATATCGAACCACTCCGCCTTGAGTGAGTGCTAAAATAAAACCAATATAAGCAAAACCCCAACTCGAAAACGATTGAGGCCATTGAAAACTATCTTTCATTAATAAAAATAATGGAGCCTCTATCAAAGTTAAAGATAAAGACAAAATAAAAAACAAAAGAAGAACTTTGATCAATGAAGGATTTTTAAATATCTTTGAAGAAAAGAAACTAAACTTTTTCTCTTGAAATTCTTTTTGAGTTTTCACAGAGCTCTCTTTAACTCTAAACCACACAATAAAAAGACCTAACAAGCACATAAAAGCTGCACTTAAAGCAACAAAAGATAGACTTTCTTGATGACCAATTATCCCTCCTAAAGCAGGTCCTACAACGAATCCAATTCCAAAAGCAGCACCAATTAATGCCATACTTTTAGAACGATTCGTCTTATCTGTTAGATCAGAGATACAAGCAAAAGAGGTGCTCACAGTCACACCTGCTAAGCCTGCAAAAGCACGGGCTAAAAATAATTGAGTTAAAGAGGGAGCAAATGCAAACCATACATAAGATAAAGAAGTACAAAGCATACTCAATAACAAGATAGGTCGTCGACCTAGAAAATCGCTCCATCTCCCTAAAAGAGGACTGCATAACATCTGTACAACAGAGTAAATACTCATTAAAAGACCAACTTGTAAGTCGTCCGCTCCAAAACTTCGTGCCATATAAGGGCTTAGAGGAATAATCATACCTAAGGCAACAAGCTCCATACAAACCGCAGCAAACACCCATAGCACTTCTTTACTTATTCTCTGCTTTTTCATATTCAAACTCTTAAGTTTTTCTTTTTTTTAACATAAATTTATAAGAAATTTTTCAAAAATAACGACATCAGTCTATTAAATTAAAACTCTTTTTATCCGATAATAAGAATATATGAATAAATTTGTTTTTTGTATTTTTCAATACCTTTTATTACTAAGCCTTGTTTTATCATGCTTTTGGACTCATGCCCTCCAGTATCTCTCTTTTCCAAGACGACTTGTTGAAGACAATCTATTAGCTTTGAATTTCGAACATCGCACTTACTACTCTCACATCAACTTTAATCAGCAAGGATCATTAAGAAATATTAGTGATGAAGGCTACATTCTCCTGATGGATTACCATTTATCTTTCTTTTACTCTCCAAACCAATGGTTTCAAATCTCTCCTTACATAGAAGCACAAACCCATATGGTTAATCATCCAAGCAAAGAGATTCAAGTTTTACCTTTTTTCCCAACCCTTTCAGGAATAAAAGTTTTTAGCTCTATTCATGTTCCTTATTTATCCATACTACCTGAAATAGATTTCACATTTCCTTTGGATGTTCAAAACCCCATAAACCGAATCATTACAAATGATGGAGTGTTCAGTACCACTCCTTCTTTAGCTCTTTTTCTCAACTTGAGCCGGCTTCATCCTTTCGCACGCATAGGATATCACTGGAGGTATTTTATTTCCGATCTCTTATTTGCTCAACTCGGACTTTTATATAGAGATAACATTTTAGAAATAGGAGGGCTCATTGGAGGATTCACCAGCGTCACTTCAGGTAGAGATTCTAACTCCTTAAATAGACATAAAGATTTAGAAAGATACAACTTAGGAAGCTTGAAGTTTTACTCTGTTCTTCCCACATCTTTAGGAACAAGTGTTTGGCTGGATATCAACCTGAATAGAAAATTTCATTTTTTGACCCAATTTAATTTCAACTGGATGGGATTAAACTATGCCCAAGGGTATACCCTGCATTTAGGAATACGATACAGTTTTATAAAAAGAGCAAATTTAAGGGAACAATATAAAAAATCTATTCGCAGATTTAAACAAAATTCATACGATATGAATTCCTTATACCAAGAAAACTCAAAAAAAGAGACCTTTTACTAAAATAATCTTTTTATATTTACAATCTTTTGAGATTACTTATTTGAACCTAAACTTTAAAGTGATCCCATTTATTAATATATGCTAAGTGGAATACAAAAAATAAGATTCTTTACAAAACCTTAACAATTCCTAAAAAGTGTAAAATTTACACATTCTCTGATTTTTATTTATTTTTTTCTCTTCCGAAGTTATCTTAAATTTTACTTTTAAGGATGATTAATAGAATTTGTAAATAAAAGGATTTTCATGTTTTCTTATAAAAATATTTTCATACTGACTGCTTTTATTCTCGTAAGCACTTTTTCCCACTCTTCTGAGACTGATCTTAACCTTTATAAAATACTAGGGGTTAGCTCTAATGCCTCTCCTGAAGAAATTAAGGAAGCTTATCAACAACTTAGGGCAAGCAAAGATCACCCTGATAAAAAACACGGAAACACAGAAGCTGTAGAAGAAATGATGAAAGAGGTGGATAAGGCCTACGAAACATTAAAAGATCCACAGACACGAGCTGCTTCTGATGCCCAACCTAGTCATAACCTTTATAAAATACTAGGGGTTAGCTCTAATGCCTCTCCTGAAGAAATTAAGGAAGCTTATCGTCGTAGGATAAGCAAATATCACCCTGATCGACACCTCGAAAACACAAAACTCACACAACTTGCAATTGCAATGACTACAAGAACAAGTTCTGCCTACGAAACATTAAAAGATCCACAGACACGAGCTGCTTATGATGCCCAACGAACGGGAAGAATTAATGTAGAAGATTATGTTAATTTAGAAGAATATAAAGAAAGCATTCCTCTTCGAAATATCCGAATGACAGTGGATGTTGGAAGAGACCTTTATGAAAGGCTAGGTCTTTCTCCAAAGGAGCATATAACAGATAAAAAAATAAAAAAACAATTTAAGAAAATAAGTTCTCAAATAAATGAAAAAATAATCCGTGAGGTAAAACAAATACCTCTAGGACAAAGACGAGGTGAGCTTGATATTCGAAGTCAAACAAAACTAATGAAGCAATTTCATAAACTCTATGAAGCTTATCTACTATTATCTGACCCCCATGTCAGAAATCTTTATGGTGAAGCACTTCGTAATACGAATTTACACAGTATTAGAATTAATCTTACTGGAGATGTATTAGTTTTAAAATCGAAAGGCTCTGATAAAGTTTTTCTGCACCTTAATGGGAAACCTTATTTATTAGAAGCATTAGAAAATGATCGATACGCTTTAAAACTTTCATTGAACCCCCCTGAAAATCGTTCATTTTCAGACTACATTCCATCTTTCAGAAAAATTTTTGGAACAAATCAAATAGATTTATTTACTCAAGTTGAATACCTTGAAAAAACAATCTTCGAAATCCCTGTTGAAACAGACCTCAAAGAGGCCCGCTTAATTGGAGATAAGCCAAATCCCTCTCAACAAAGCTCAAATAAAACACAGATGGGTTCATCAACTGCACAAGATAAGCTCAATCCCTTTCAAAAAAGATCAGGAGATAAATCGATAGCTTCATTTAGTCCAAAAGACTTAACTCACGAGCAAGTAAAAACTATTATAAATACATTTTCTAACTCTCACCCTAATTCCTTACATTCATTCAAAACCAAAGAAATAATAAAAGGATTTCCAAAATCAGCTACCATATTTTACCTAACAATAGGAGCAACTATGGTCGCTAAAGATGTGTTTTGGGACGGTATTTTTAATGAAGATCAAAGTGCAAACCCAGATTTCCTACCTACGTTTGTAGATCAATTTACCTCTCCCTCTGGAATACTCAGTTTCTTTCTTTTTGTATATACTGCAGATAAGATGAATGGTCTCACAGCAAGAAGTCTTAACAAGCTATTAGATTTGGACAATAACTACAAGAAGCAAATGAGAGAATCTCTTACGAGAGGTGTCCCAATAGATGAACTCAATCGAGGTCGAAGAAAGGCCTTTAACAATGTAAGACATTCCCTAAGAATTGGTTTGAAAGGGATGAGAATGCCTCTTGCACTCTCTGCTGGTATGTTTGTCAGTAGTATTGTTCATGAAATTTCAGCAGACATAAATCTTAAGCAATGTTTTTTAGGGTTTTGGAGTCAAGAAAAAAGAGAAGACAAAAATTATTTAGACTATTGCCAATTTGCCTATAGTAATTGGACTAATAAGGGAGACGAATGGATACCTTCCATTTTTGGGGGACTTATTCCTTCTGCAATATCAGCTAATTTACTAACCCAATCCTCGAGTGTGATGTACAATAAGGGTAAGAATTCTGTTAGAAATTTCATGAATAAACCTACTGTACGAGAAAAAATCCCATCATGGAAAATAGGTGGTTTAAGTAAAATAGGCTCTGTACTTGGAAGACTCTTTGGAAAACTCAATGGCTTCACAGTAGCAGGTGCAAGTTTTTTTCATATGTTTGTTTTCTTTGAACTTAACACTTATCTCTTTGAGCCTTACGTTGTACGCCCCCTGCAAATAAAGAACTTAGCTGAACGTGTGTTCGGAATCCGAAATGAAATAGATGGCCTTTTAAGTAAGAATGGGGAGTTTGAAAACAAATCTTCTGAGAATGAAGAATGTAGTGCAATAGATTTTTCAGATCAAGATTGGTTTGAGTCTATGTCTACTATATGGAACAATGTCACTCCTAATGAGGATTGTTTTGCTTCCTACCTTAGTTCTTTAATTGAAAAACATGATTTTGAAATGAATATGTGGAGAATGAAACAACTCCATGAATTTGCCTATGCCCATATAGAGTGGGAAAAAAGTGTTTCCGAAGTGAAGATGATTCATAACGAATTTGAAAGTTTTTTAGGTGAGATCAAAGATCTAGATACATTAGATTTAGATCCAGCTTCAAATCCAGATTTAGATCCAGCTTACAATAATTTAAAGCCATACTATTATAATTCAGAAAGTGATTCACCTAGCCTTACTCTAAAGTTAGAAAAATCTATTGGACTCATTGATGAATATTTAAATGAGAATAAATGTGATAATGATTTAAGTATAGATGATATATTAGATACAGAATCAAAATACTCTTATTTTAAAAAAACGAGTAAAACTTTTTTTGACCCAGAAAATGATAATAAAAATTTATGTCGAATTAAAAAACTATTCTCCATTAAGGTTACTACTGAGCAAGATATTAGAAATACAGATTTTAGGAACTGCATGGAGACAAAGGAATTAGAAAAATGTCATTCAGAATATAAAGAGATTAAAAACCAAAATTTAGAAAAAATATCTGCCGGAATTCAAATGATGAATCAATGGATTGATGAAAAATTTTCAAGAGCTAAAAATGCTGCCAGACGACTTGAACTATTTACTTCTGATCCAATCTCTCCTGTAGTTGCTGGTATTGAATTAATCGTATCATCCACACCTGTTTCTGACGTTCTTCTTTCTGTGAAAGAAACATTAAAAATTGAAGGCGAAGATCCAAAGGTTTATTCTACTCCTTTATTCTTTGTTACACGTAGCGATTCTCTTAAACAAAAAATGAAGCTCCGAACAGATCAAAACACTTGGTCTTATAATAAGTTCTTTACTCAGTATGCGGGAAATTACCCTTTAGAAGAAATGGTTTTCCAAATGGTTTGTGAAGATAGCATTCCCACTATTGAAAATATACAAGATCAATGCTCTTCTACAACAGGAGTTGCAGATCTTACAGAAAAACTTCCATCTTTTGATAAAATACCTGCAGGACCTTATCAGTTTAAAATTCCTCAACTTGTTAGTAATATTCCAAAAGATGTGAAAGAAGATATTTGCAATCAAAAACAAAATCCAGTACAAGCTTTCTATAGCACCTATAAGATTGAAAAGAAGTCCTATAATAATTTACTTGAACTTATCTTAGATAATACAATAGATGAAGAAGTAAAAGAGAAAGTAAATACACAGTATAATTTAATTATGGATTGCTTTGAAATAGCTTATAGAAATATGTACGATACAAAGTTAATTCCCATGATTAGTGATGAAAGCATACATCTCGTATTGTCTGATACTCCTGGAGTAAGAGATTACAGATCTTACAATACAACTAAAATCGATGAGCTGCCAAAAGGAACCTTCCAATCTATTAGGACTCAGACGGAGTATTATTTCGATCTTTTAAAGAAGATTAAAGATACTGATGAAGTGAGTAAATGGAAAAATTGGACGCTGGAAAAAATGGATGCCTTCTTTACAGAATGTATAGAACAAAAATGTGATGAACCAAACTTATATCGACAAGTATTCAACTGGTTTTTCGAAGAAAATAAAAGATTCCCTCCTGGTTCAGAAATATTAAATATATACATATTCCCTCCTGGTCCAAAAACAGTAAATATAGACGGTAAAGATGTAATATGGCAGAATATTATATATCAAACAACAGCATCTTTACTTTCAATAAACATAGAAGATATTGATGAACTCACAAACAAAGAAAAATCCAATGTAATAATCATTCACGGGATTCTCCGATTGCAAAAGCAACTCGAAGAAATACAACAACAAAAAAATATGACAGATTCAGTTATTCATGCAACAGGATTTTAATGCTTTAAAGATCACTTTTTAATTCAAAAATAATCAAGGAAGTTTTCAGAATAGCTTAGCTTTTTCTTCGATGAAATTTCCATTCAAATAAGCTAACTCCAAAGCAGATGACTGCATATTATAAGATGAAGACATGACCGCTGCATAAGCTCCTGTATCACAAAAGGCAAGCCAGTCTCCACTTTTTAAAGTTGGAAGCAATCGATCCCTTGCTAGTACATCCGCAGACTCGCATATTGGCCCTGCTATGGTGTATTTTTGTTGTGAAGAAGAACCAGCAATCAAAGGAACCACACGATGATGGGCTTGATACATCACAGGTCGAATTAAATGATTCATCCCTGTATTTAAAATAACAAAACTTTTTTTAGCTGTTTGCTTAATATATTGCACTTCACCTAACAACCATCCATATCGTGCAGTTAAAATACGACCAGGCTCGCAAAACAGACGACCAGAAAAATTATAGAATATCTTTTTCAACCCCTCTCCATATTTTTGAATTCTTTTTAAGTCTGAATTCAAATCATCACTCTCATAATCAATTCCTACCCCCCCACCAACATCTAGTGTCGTAAGTGAATAACCTTCAGTATTTAATTTTTCATAAATAGCTTTTAGTTTTTTTGCACCTCTAAGAATAGGATCGATGGATAAACCTTGAGACCCCATATGCATTGCTAAACCCTGAAAACTTAAGGAAGAGTATTTCTTCAAAATTTCTAAAAAAGAGGGGAGCAAATTTTCCTCTAAGCCAAATTTATGATCACTCGTTCCCGTTTGAATAAAAGGATGAGTCTTTAAAGATTCATTAGGATTAATACGACAAGCCACACGAGCTTTTAATTTTAATCCTTTACAAATTTGACCAATACGCTCCAACTCTTGTAAAGATTCCACATTAATCTGAAGAATATTATTTCGAACAGCAGTTTCAATTTCTTTTTTTGTTTTCCCTACACCAGAAAAAATAATTTTTTGTGGAGAATACTTAAATTTTAAACTATGATTTAACTCTCCTTCAGAAACAATATCCACTCCAATTCCTTCTTTTAAAAAAGACTGAATAAAGGAAAAATGGTTATTAGATTTAATAGAATAATAAACTTCTGCAGGATGAACGTACTGTTTAAAATCCTTAAGCCGTTGAATAGCTCCGTTAATATCATATAAATAAAAAGGCTGGTCAATTTTATGAGCTAGAGATAATAAATCTATATGTTGATCATTTTGAAATAAGGAAAGGCGATTATTTTTATAAATTACAGACATATTAAAACCTCTACTTACATTTCAGGATTCGTAATAAAAGTATGATGCAATTTTCTCATAACTTTGGAAACATCTTTTTTATCTATAATAGCGCTAATTTTAATATCAGAAGTAGTGACCAAATGAAGATGTGCTGAGGTTTGATTCAAAACATCAAAAAACTTTGCAGCAACACCTGAATGATGAGCCATGCCAACACCTATGATTGACACCTTACAAACATTTTGAACAATTGAAATTTTATCTTTTTCAATTAAAGAAGATAATATCTCTATTACACGATTTGTTTTTTCCTCCTTTATAGAAAAAGCTAATCTTTGTCCTTCTTGATTATAACTTTGCGAAATCACATCAACTAAAATAGACTCTTTGGATAATAAATGAAAGACATGAGAAATAAACTCAACTCCCATAGGGATTGGGAATAGTTTGATCACAGTAATATTTTCATCACTTAAAACTGATGAGACTATAGGATTTTCCATATTTTCCTCCTTTTGAGACACCCAAGTGCCTCCTTCTTTTTCAAAACTTGATCTGAGATGAATTTTAATATTAAATTTAGACGCAAGCTCTACACATCTAAAGTGAAGAACTTTTGCTCCTAATATAGCCATTTCCATCATTTCGTCAAAGCTGAGGTGATGAATTTTTTGAGCTTGAGGTATTTTTCTCGGATCTGCTGTGTAAATACTCGGAACATCCGTGTAAACTTCACAAGTATCCTGCTGAAGTGCTGCTGTTAGAGCTACTGCAGTAGTATCACTCCCTCCTCTTCCTAAAGTGGTAATTTGATTTTTAGAATTTACACCTTGAAATCCAGCAACTACAGGAATTTTATTTTCTTTTAAAATTTGTAGAATTAAGTCTGTATTAATATTTTTTATTCTAGCTTCAGAAAAAATAGAATCTGTTTGAATGCCCAATTGATAAGCTAAAATAGGTTGAGCTTTCACTCCTTGAGTCTCTAGAGCTAAAGAAAGTAAACTAACACTCACTTGTTCTCCTGAAGCCAGTAGCATATCGTAGGCAAGTCCATGATTAAAATGAAATTTTTTCGCCATTTGATCTAACCGATCAGTATCCCCCGCCATAGCTGAAGCAACAAGTACAATCTTTTCTCCTTTTTTATGGGACAAAGCTACTCTCTCAGCAACTTGATTAATACGAGCTATAGATCCTATTGAACTTCCGCCAAATTTTTTTATCGATATATTCATAATTAAAAGTAAAACTTAATAGTTTAAAAAAAATTATTTTATATAAGAAAATTAAGAAGAAAACAAAGAACTTATTGGAATTTAGTCAAATAAATGAACAAATTTACCATAACCTTGTCCTTTTAGCTGATCAAAAGGAATAAAACGCAAAGAGGCCGAATTAATACAATAACGAAGACCCGCAGGAGGCGGGCCATCTTTAAAGATGTGACCCAGATGAGAATTTCCAATTTTAGACCTCACCTCTGTTCTTTTTAGAAATAATTTATAATCATCTCTCGTCTGAATGTATTGAGAATCAATAGGCCGAGTAAAGGAAGGCCATCCTGTTTTGGAGTCAAATTGATCTAACGAACTAAATAAAGGCTCTCCAGATACCACATCCACATAAATCCCTTTTTCATAATGATTCCAATATTTATTCTTAAAAGCAGATTCTGTTTTATCTTTTTGAGTGACCTGATACTGTAGTGGAGTGAGTTGGGATTTAGCTTTATTTAAATCCTCATTTAAAAAAGAATTCTCATTTTTTGAAGGACGACTTTTTAAGTCTTCGTGATTCGAAGATGTACACTGTCCATCTTTATTTGATTGTTCTTGATTTTTTGAAGAGCCTGTAGAGCATTGTTCTTTTTTTTTCGACCAAGTGTCTTTAAGAAAACGATCTCGACCACTTCCTAAACGATACAGTTTGTATCGAATGGGATTTTTTTTATAATAATCTTGGTGAGACTCTTCAGCAGGAAAAAATTGACCAGCAGATTGAATTTCAGTTACAATAGGTTTATCAAAAATTTTACTTTGCTCCAATTTTTTCTTAGACTCTTCAGCTAATTTTTTTTGAGAAGAACTATGATAAAAAATAACTGTACGATATTGAGATCCTATATCTTTGAATTGACCATTTTTTTGAGTCGGATTAATATTTCTCCAAAAAATATCTAACAGTTCTGTATAAGATATTTTTTTAGCATCATAAGTGATTTGTACACTTTCTACATAATCTGTTTTTCCACTACTTACTTTTTCGTAAGTAGGATTCTTCGTAGAGCCTCCCGCGTAACCTGAAATCACACTTTGAACTCCATTTAAACTTTCAAAAGGAGTTTCCGTACACCAAAAACATCCTCCTGCAAAAGTAGCTTTCTCCATAATAGGCTTTCCATAAGATAAAAAACTAAAAAGAAATATATAAAGAAAGAAATATCTCATACACCTACGACCTTCAACAAAATATTGCTGTATTGTAGAATTTATTAAATTCTATTTCTAGTTTTATCTTATTTTTTTTATTAAAGTGGTCCAATAAGATACAAATTTTAAAGAGAACCCCACTAAAAATAAGCCCAAAGTAAAAAGAACAAAACTTGACAAGCCTTTTTCTATAAATTGACCCTGAGTCTTTAACGGGAATACCCCTAAACCTCCGCCTAACGTTAAACCTGTTAAAAAGGCTATCATTTTTTCTTTTTTATACTTTAATAAATATTGAATAAATTGAGCTCCTGCAATCAAGCTGATTGCAAAAGCAAAAAAGATAATCAATAAATCTAAAGAAAAAGTATGAAAAGCACTTAAAAAACGAGAGTAAGTCCCCATTAAAACAAGAATATAAGATCCAGAAACTCCTGGAAGAAGCATTGCTAAAACAGAAAAATAAACAGAAAGAAAAAACCAAAAAGATCCGCTAAAAAACAACTCTTGAAAAAAAGATAAAGAAAAGCTTAAAATTGCAGATAAAAAAAAGATAATAATATTGATTACACTTAATTTCATTTGACGAAATAAGTATCCTACACTCATTAAGATAATTCCTGAAAGAAACGAATAGGACAAAATAGGAAATTGCTCAATAATTAAAACTATCCATCGAGCTGCCATCAAAAAGGATATAGCCATCCCTAAAAATACAGGAAAAAGATATAAAAACGAAGACCATAAAAATTTCCATTTCCTTTTTAAAGCTGAAGGTGCAAAAGAGGAAACAAATGAAATAAGCTGAGAGTAAAGACCTGTAATAAAAGCCATAGTTCCAGCAGACACACCGGGAATGGCTAAAGCTAGACCTATCACACCCCCTTTCATAGCAAGGGATAAAATTTTTTTTATATTTTTAAGACTCATATTTCAATAACATATCACTTCTTCATTTAAAAAAATATGATTTATCCTTTCATATCCTTCCAAATTTGATTTATTATTTCAGCATAAAAAGGTTTTTCAATTTCTTTAACACGATCCTGTAAACTTTCAGGAGTATCATTAGGAAAAACCTGTATTTTCCGTTGAGCAATAATTTTTCCTTTATCATACTCTTCATTCACATAATGGATGCTCACCCCTGTAAATTTTTCTTTAGATAAACACACCGATCGATGAACATGAATTCCATACATACCCTTACCGCCATATTGAGGTAACAGTGCTGGGTGGGAATTTAAAACTCGATTCTTAAAAATCTTTAAAACCTTTACTCCCACTGGAGCTAAAAATCCTGCCAATATAACAAGATCCACATTTTGTTTTTTTAAGCATTCCGCTATAGCCTCATCCCAGAGATCAAAAGTGGAGTAACTCTTTAAACTAAAAATAAAAGAAGTGATCCCAATATTTTCGGCCTTTTTTAAAGCTAAAGCATTTTTATTATTAGTCATTAGGCAAATAGATTTAAAGAGTGGATTCCTTGCAAGATAATCAAAGGTTGTACCTTCTCCAGAACATAAAAAAGCAAGACGAGGCTTATGAGACATAAATGAAGTTTAAATATACCTTATTAAAAATTTAAATAAAAAGAAATAATTTTTTGATCTAAAGTAGGCACTATTAAAAAAACAAGAAGACTTATATTCAACCAAGAAAAAAAAGGAAGCCACTTTCTTTGTCTATAAAAATAATAAAATTCAAAAAGAACTTTCACACATAAAGGAAAAGCAATAACGGTGTAAATAAAACTCGTCTTCAAAAATAAAGGGCATAAAAGGGCAACTCCTAAATAAGCAAGAGTGTATAAGCCAATATGCCAAAAACTCCTATCTACTCCAATATGCAAAGGTAAAACTGGAATTCCAGCTTTTGCATAGTCTTGTCTATAACGAAAGGCAAGAGACCAAAAATGAGGCATCTGCCATAAAAACATGATCAAAAATAAATAACCGCATTCCACAGATAAGAAAGAAGCTGTCCCTGCACAATAACCAATAACGACAGGTAAAGCTCCAGGAATAGCCCCAAAAAACACAGCGGCGTAAGGATAACGGGTTTTCCATCTTAGTGTATAAAAAAAATTATAAAGCAAAATCGTTATTAAAGATAATAAAACAACAACTAAATTAATAAAGGATAAAAAAAGTAAACCTATTGCAACAAAAGCAACACCTAAAAAATTAGCTTGAAAAACAGAAATCAATCCTTGAGGAATAGGACGATTTTTCGTCCTGTCCATTTGAGAATCTAATTTACTTTCATGAGCTTGATTTAAAATGAAACTACCACTGCTCACAAAATAAATTCCTACTAAAAGAATTAAAAGTGTAGTTAAATAAAAAGGTTCTTCAAAAGAGCTCGCTCCATAGCCTGTTAGGCTTGTGAGCAAGACTAAAAAAACGATTCCAAATTTAGTGAGTTTTAAATAATTTTTAATCATAAGCTTACAAAACATTAGTCTCCAAAATTCGATTGACAATATCCAACATACAGAATAGAAAAATAATCACAAGAAAAAATACACCAACAAGAAAAATCACCAGATAACTTTTATCGTCATACTTAAGATGCATAAAATACATTAAAACTAAAGCCGCCTTAAAAGTTGCAATACCCATTGAAATAATGAGATTAAAAACACCAAAATCCGCCAATGAAACCAAAACAGTAACTGCTGTCAAAGCTAGTAAGACTAAAAGAACATTTAAATAAGTTTTAAATGGAACAATATGTTCACTCATCATTTCCTCCTTATTACTCCACTAAATACAGCAAAGGGAATAAGTAAATCCAAATTAAATCCACTAAGTGCCAAAAAAGCCCTACACACTCTAAAGGAAACACATAACCCTTTCTAAAATGCCTCTTATGAGATCGGACAATGAGCCAAAAAATAAATGCCATACCCAAAAGCACGTGAGAACCATGAAGACCTGTCATCATAAAATAAAAAGAAAAATAAAGCCCTAAATTCTCCACTGCTTCGTAAGAAAAAAATTTACCAGGAAGAAGTCCGTCATGAATTTTATGAGAATATTCAACATATTTTACTCCCAAAAACACCACTCCACACAAAAAGGTAATCCATAAGCAAACTGTAGACAAACGCAGACGATCTTTTTGGACGAAAAAAATACTTAATGCCATCGTAAAAGAACTTAAAAGTAAAACAACTGTATTTAAAGAGCCAAGCTTCCAGTCTAAAAATGCTGAGCCTTCCAAAAACAAAGAGGGATAAAGGTTGTGATAAATAGCATAAGCAACAAACAACCCTCCAAACATAAGAATCTCCGTACATAAAAAGATCCAAAGACCAAGCTTGCTGGCATCAGCCTCTGCTTTTAAGTTTTCAAAATGATGAGCGTGATGGTGTTTATCGTTCATAAGGCCCTTTTTGAACAACAGGTTGTTCTACAAAGTTCTCATGAATCGGAGGAGAAGAAGTCCTCCACTCTAAAGTTCTTCCATCCCAAGGATTTTCTAAAGCTTTTTGACCTTTAAACAAAGCATGGATAATAGCTATTAAAACAAAGACAAATCCTAAAGAGATCATCCAAGAACCTATAGTTGATATCTGATTTAAACCCTCATAAGGCTTAATATAATCATAGTATCTTCGAGGCATACCGTGGGCCCCTGCAATAAATAGAGGAAAAAAGGTAACATTAAATCCAAGAAAAATAAGTACAAAACTTATACGCCCTAAAACTTCATTCAACATTTTACCAAACATTTTGGGAAACCAATAAAAAATAGCACCTATAAAAGGAAATAAAGTTCCTCCCACCATCACATAATGAAAATGAGCAACCACATAGTAGGTATCATGAACATGAACATCTAAAGCCAGTGTAGCTAAAACAATTCCTGTCATTCCACCAATAAGAAATAAAAAAATAAAACCTAAAGCATATAAGAAAGGGGTCTCAAAACTTAAAGATCCTTTATACATAGTAGAAACCCAATTGAAAACTTTAATGGCTGTAGGAACTCCCACTAGCATTGTGATAACGGAGAATACAGCACCTGCTAATTCTGACTGTCCGCTCACAAACATATGATGCCCCCAAACAAAAAAACTCACTAAAGCGATACCAATGCTGGAAAAAGCAATGGCGCGATAACCAAAAATATTATTTCGAGAAAACGTAGCAATCAACTCACTGATCACACCCATAGCTGGTAAAATCATAATATAAACTGCAGGGTGTGAATAAAACCAAAAGAAGTGTTGGAATAAAACCGGATCTCCACCTAAGGAAGGATCAAAAACTCCTATACCAAGCAATCTTTCCATAGCCAGTAACAATAAAGTGATAGCTAAGACAGGTGTGGCTAAAACTTGAATGATTGCTGTGGAGTAAAGACTCCACACAAATAGAGGCATTCTAAAAAATGTCATTCCTGGAGCTCTTAATTTATGAATAGTCACAATGAAATTAAGACCAGTTAGAATAGAAGAAAAGCCCATAATAAATGTGCCCACTACAACCCAGATAGTTCCATTATCAGTTCGAATACTGTAAGGAGTATAAAATGTCCAACCTGTGTCAACCCCTCCTTGAACTAAAGACACGATGGCAACTGTGGCGCCAATTATTAGAATATACCAGCTTATTAAATTTAACCGAGGAAAAGCGACATCTTTAGCTCCAATCTGTAAAGGCAGAAAAAAGTTTCCAAAAATAGCAGGAATTCCTGGAATAACTACCATAAAGACCATCATCACCCCATGCAAAGTCATAACCTGATTGTACGTATCTGCAGACATGATCGTTTCACCAACAGAAAACAGCTCAAGACGCAAAAGGACTGCAAAAACTCCTCCAACAAAAAAGGCGAATAAAACAAAAAATAAATAAAGGAGCCCAATACGTTTATGATCCAGTGTGGTGAGCCATGACCACAAACCTGTTTTTTCATTTAAATAATTTTTCATTTTCTTTACCCTTTTTAAAAAATTTAACCTTATTCCGCTTGCAGCGATTTGATATACTCTACTAAACCTGCCAGCTCTTCTTCTTGTAAAAGCCCTGCAAAGGGCGTCATTTGATCTGCAAAACCTTTCACTACTTTCACAGAAGGATTTAATATGGATTCTCGAATATATTCTTCATTTGCTAAAACAGGTTTATGATTTTTAAGTTCACGAGTTGAATTAAAAATCCCTGCCAACCCCGGGCCGATCATTTTTTCTGTGTTCGTTTGGTGACAAGCTGTACAACGACCTTGAAAAACTTTTTGTCCAATTTCTATCATTCCTAAACCCTCGTAAGGATCTGAAGCTATCCACTTCTCCCAATCTTCCAAAGACATCACATGCACCTTTGATAACATACTATAGTGTCCTGTACCGCAATATTCCGTACAAAAAATATTAAATAGCCCTTTTTTTACAGCTGTAAAATAAAGAGATGTATATCTATTTGGTAAAACATCCTGCTTGATTCGAAAAGCGGGAACATAAAAACTATGAATTACATCTCGACTGGTCATAATTAATTTTACAGGAGTATTTACAGGAACATAAAGAGCATCTGCTATTCTTTTTCCATTTTTGTAAGCATAATCCCAGTTCCACATTTGCCCATAAACATGAATTTCTAAAGCTTTTTCATAAGGAGTTCTCATTTTACGGTAAACATACCAGCCCCACCCAAACATAAACATAAAGATTACAAAAGGGATAAAACTCCAAAGAATCTCTAAAAATAAATTATGATGAACTTGAGCTGTTGCTTGGGAATTATTTTTTCTTCGATATAATATAGAGAACAAGATAAAAACCCCTACGATCAGCAACCCAAACCCTAAACTTAAAATATGAATAAAACTGTACATCCGGTCCACTTCCACGGAAAGAGGAGTGGCTTGCACAGGCAGGTTGGATTGTGCAGCCAGAGGAAAAAACAAAAGTATTATTATAAAATACATCACTTTACCTTTACCTTTGCCTTTTTAGCCCGTATCCAAGAGGGAATAAGAAGAGCTAAAAGAAATAAAACCGTCAACACACCAGAAGCTTTCATTAGGTTGTAAGCATATAGTGTATAACGATTTTTTCTCGGATCAAACTGAAAACAAAAAAGCAAAATTCTTTCAAAGACCCCTCCTACACGACCTTGTGAAGCCTCCACCAAAGATAAGTTCAGTGTTTTGGGTTTCACTTCCACTCCATAAATATAGCGAGAAATTTGCCCATCAGGAGTTAGAATATAAGCCACTGGTAAATGAGCAAATTGCTTTTCTTTTTCACTCCACTTAAATTTAAAACCTACTTGGTCACTTATTTTTTTGATATTTTTTTCATTCCCAGTTAATAAGTGCCAGTTGTGACCTTGTTGATTTTTATACATTCTGAGATAACTTTTTTTCTTTGCTAAGGCTAAGTTAAATTTTTCACTATGATCCATACTGAGCGCTACAAATTCAAAATCATTGGGAGAAATACTAAGGCTATTCATACTTTTAAAAAGTCCATTGAGATGCAACTGGCATAAATTAGGACACCTATAATAAATTATGGTGAACAAGACCGGTTTTTGATTAAAATATTCTCCTAAACGAACAGTCTGGTTTTGTTCGTCCATAAAACTTAAACCTTTATCAATATAAGAGCCTAGTTTTTCATCAATTTGTATTCCCTTGAGTTCTTGAGGAATTTCATTCGCCTTAAAAGTGCGATTAACATCATATGCATACACAAAAAGACTTAAACAACTTAAAAATAAAATGAAAAAAAAACTTTTCCAATTAATCTGCATTGGACGCAAACTCCTTTGTTTTATTCAAGTCGTCTGGTACAGGTTTTTTAGACAAAGAACGAACAAAGTGAACTAAAGCCCATCTTTCTTTTTTAGGAATATGAGAAAATGCCGCCATAGATGTCCCCTCTGATCCTTGAGTAACCACTTTAAAGATATCTATGCTCGTGCCACCAAATTTCCAATCTCCTGAATAAAAATCTCGTGGAGGCGGCTTTAAACCACGACCAGCCACTCCATCACCTCGGCCTTGAACGCCATGACAAAGAGCACAATACATAGAATAAACCTCTGCTCCTTTTTGAATCATAAGTTCACTGCTCACCCAATAATCCTCAACAGTACTGATATCTGCACTCACTCCCGCTATCACAGGAATTACATTCGACTCTTCCCCTAAATCAAGCGGCTCCATGATTATCATAAAATATAGAACCCAAACAATGCTGACAAAAACTGTACTCAGCAGAACAATCCAGCCCCATTTATTGTAAGAAGTATTCGACATTTAATCCCTAATAATAATGCTATTAAAAAAGCTACTCATAGCAAATTTTCTACCCTTTGACTACAGAAAATGAAATTTATTAATAATAAAGGCTTCTAAATTTGTAGAAATAACTTCTTTATCTTCTATCATCTTAACCTTGGAGTCAGACTACATTTATAGTCATTTTAAAAATTGATTTTACAATTTAGATTCTTGAGTCCAATGAATCTTAAGAGGTAAAGAAGAAAGTTTTCGAACCAAGTATACCATTTTCACTGCATTAAGGTCTCGAACAGAAAACATCCCGTCTTTCAGACGAGAAAGCAATAAAGGAGCCTCTAATTTAAGTACTTTAGATCCTAAAATTTTTTGTACACGATCCTGAACATCTTTAGAAAACACTCCACAAATCGTTAAATGATAAACAAAGTAATTTTTCTGAGAAGGACTATTTCCAAATTGAACAATATCTTCTAAAGGTTGAAAATCTTCACTTTCCTTTTTGCCATCTTGTTTTGAATTATTCACAAATTCTTCTTTTGCAATCTCCTCTGGAGATTCTGTTTCAGGTAAAACACTTTCTAAGTTGTTTTTCTCATCTAAAAGAATATTTGAATTTTCGAAGTCTGGAGAAGAGTGGTAGACCTCTTTTGAAGTCGACGATTCACTTTGCACATCTTCTAAAGGAGAGGCATCTTGGTGATTTTCTGGAGAGTGAGATGTCGAAATAAAATGATCTACAAATTCTTCGGACGGTGGATTTTCTTGAGACTCTACTAAATTTTCTTCTTCTAGAGGAGTATGGAGCTCATTGCTCGAAGTCTGCCCTTCTTTAAGCAGCATTAATTCCTGATTCTCTAGCTGCAAAGCGGAATTGCAAGAAGGACAGTCAAAAAATTCTCCTACTTCACAATCTTTTATATCTTTACTACAATAAGGACACTGCATATTAATCCATTTAAATTTAAATTTTAATTTTTTTCTTTTTTCTTTGTTGCATTCTTCTCTGAGCCCGATTCATCTGAGGAGTCTCTTCTCTGTTATAAGATAAGTCAGAACCTTTTTGAGAGGACATATTTTTCCAATCCATCGCTTCATTGTCGGAATTATAATCTAACTTTTCCTCATTGTAACGATGAGACATATCGTAATTTGCAGAACCAGAAAGTTGTATTTTAAATAATTTTTCTATACATTCCTGAGCAATCTGCTGATTCACTTGTTCAAAGAGACTAAAAGCTTCTTTTTTATATTCAATAAGAGGATCCTTTTGAGCATAACCTCTTAGGTTAATACCTTCTTTTACATAATCAATATTTTCTAAATGCTCTTTCCATAAAGAATCAATCGTCTGAAGTAAAATAAATTGCACCACAGAAGAAAAATGTTCTCCTAATTCTTCTTTCTTTTTATCGTAGGACTGCTTCACTTCCTTTTGCACTTTTTGATTGATAATATCTACTTGCCTTTTTTCTTGGTCTTCAAAAGCTAAAAGAATACCAAAATTCTTTAACAAAGCTGCAGTTAAAGCCTCAAAATTCCAAAGCTCTGGCTTTGTATTCTCATTCACAAAAGTATCTAGCAGTAAAGAGGTGACATCGCCTAAGTAATCTAAAACAATTCTTTCTAGATTTTTAGCTCTCAGAATATCTCTTCTTAAGGTATAAATAGCTGTTCTTTGCTGGTTCATCACATCATCGTAATCCAACAGGTGTTTTCGGATGCTAAAGTTATGCCCCTCCACTTTTCTTTGTGCCCCTGCGATAGCCCGGCTCACCATACGATCAGTAATAGCTTCATCTTCTGGAATTTTTAGAGTGCTCATAATTTTTTGCATACGTTCTCCCCCAAAAATACGCATCAAATTATCTTCTAATGACAAATAGAAACGAGATTGACCAGGATCTCCCTGCCTACCCGAACGACCTCTTAATTGATTATCAATTCGACGCGCCTCATGTCTTTCTGTTCCAACAATGTAAAGACCACCTGCCTCTAGAACTTCTTTTTTTTCCTCCTCACACAAGGACTTATACTTATTTAAGATATCTTTTTCTTTGGATTTTGCCTCACTTTGAGCTAAGAACTCCGAATTTCCCCCTAATACAATATCTGTACCTCTGCCTGCCATATTAGTTGCAATAGTTACAGCTCCTTTACGTCCGGCTTGTGCTACAATTTCAGCTTCCCTTTCATGATGTCGAGCATTGAGTACATTATGCTTAATATTATATTCTTTTAAAATTTGTGATATTTCCTCTGATTTTTCTATACTAATCGTTCCCACTAAAATTGGTTGTCCTATTTTCTGACACTGTTTGATGTCTTCAATAATGTTGTCCATTTTTACTTTTTCTGTTTTATAAATTACATCATTGAAATCTTTACGCTGAATCGGTTTATTTGTAGGAATCACCATAACATCTAAATCATAAATCTTTTTAAATTCAACAGCTTCAGTCTCTGCTGTTCCAGTCATTCCAGCCAGCTTCTTGTACTGCCTAAAATAATTCTGAAATGTAATAGTTGCTAGAGTTTGGTTTTCTTTTCTAACCTTAACTCCTTCTTTAGCTTCTATAGCTTGGTGAAGACCTTCACTCCATCTTCGACCTGGCATTAATCGACCTGTAAATTCATCCACAATAACAATTTCATTATTTTTCACCATATAATCGACATCTTTTCTATAAAGATAATAAGCTTTAAGTGCTTGATAAATATGATGTAAAAAACTGATACTGGAAATATCGTATAAATTAGTAATATTTAAAAGGCTTTCAACCTTTGCACTTCCTTCTTCTGTTAAGGAAACAGTTTTAGATTTTTCTTCCATAGTAAAATGAACTTCTGGTTTTAAGTGAGAAACAATACGATTCACTTCGTAATATTTATTAGTAGACTCATCTTTAGATCCAGAAATAATAAGAGGGGTTCTTGCCTCATCAATAAGAATAGAGTCACACTCATCCACAATCGCATAGTTCAATTCTCGCTGAACGCAATCCTCTAAGTTAAACTTCATGTTATCCCTAAGGTAATCGAACCCTAGCTCATTATTTGTTCCATAGATGATATCTTGTTGATAAGCTTTCTTTCTTTCTTGGTCACTTAAATCGTGAGTAATAGTCCCAGTAGTAATACCTAAAAAATGATAAAGCTGCCCCATCCACTCCGTGTCTCTTTGAGCCAAATAGTCATTCACAGTTACGACATGAACACCTTTTCCTTTTAAAGCTTCCAGATAAACAGGTAAAGTTGCCACTAGAGTTTTCCCTTCTCCTGTCTTCATCTCAGCAATTCGACCTTGATAAAGAGTCCATCCTCCTACGATCTGAACGCCGTAATGTCTCATACCAAGGACGCGTTTAGAAGCTTCACGGCAAACTGCAAAAGCTTGAGCTTGCAGGTCATCCAACGCTCGCCCTTTTCCGACTTCCTCTTTCATAATAGCTGTTTGTGAACGAAGCTCCGAGTCACTCATAGCTGAAAATATCTTTTCCAAACGGTCAACAGACTCCACCATGGGGCGGAGAGCTTTTATCTCTCTTTCGTGTTGAGTGCCAAAAAATTGGGCTAGTAAACTTCCTATCATCGTCTTGTCAGATTACATGAAAAAGTCTAATTTATTCAAGAGTGAATAGAAATTATTCATTTTTAATTCTTTAGATGCAACATTGAGTTCTTTCTACAAAAAAGGACTATAAATGTGATTTAAAAGAACACTGCTGACGAATAGCTTCATATAAAACAATAGAAACAGCATTAGATAGGTTTAAACTTCTCGTATTTGAAACCATAGGTATCCTGAAACACCTTTCTGAATTATCTTTTAAAATATCTTTTCCTAAACCTTTGTTCTCAGAGCCGAAAACAAAGACATCACTCTTTTTAAAAACAGCTTCATAAAGACTTTTTTCAGCTTTTGTAGATAGAAAATAGCAAGAATGATTCTTAAATTTATTCTTCCAATCTTCATATTGATCATAAACAGAGCAATTGAGAGAAGACCAATAATCTAGCCCTGCTCTTTTTATATCTTTATCTTCCAGACTAAAACCCAGTGGTTTTATAAGGTGGAGATGGGTGTTTGTGGCCACACACAAGCGACCAATATTTCCTGTATTAGCTGGTATTTGAGGATGAATAAGGGCAACGTGGAATGAGTTCATTGGATTTCTAGTAATATTTTTGTGACTTTTCTAAAACTTGAAGGAACTTTAATTTCAAAAACTCCTTCTAATTTTCTTATAGAAATATTTTTTTGTTTCAAATGAAGACGAAAACTTTGATCCTTGTTTTGATCTTGAAAAAGAATTTTATTTGATCTCCATTCCACCGTCATAAAACCTAAGTTACACTTTTTTACATCATTTTTATTCTTCACTTCTAAAAAAGAGTCCTGCACATTCAATTGAGAATGAGAATCGCAATTCCATTGTGGAGAAGGCTTTCGATTTAAAATTTGAAGAAACCAACGAGGATTTTTTATTAGTATCGCCCATTTTGCAGAGCTTTTAAATGGAGATTTACGGGATCTATAGTATTTTTTATTAAATGGAAATATTAAAAGATACTCCTTATTATTCCACAAATAAGTCAATAAAACTTGATTCCAAGGAGTTAAAATATCTACGCGAAACATATCTTCTTGATTCGGCTTTTTATAAACTTCAATTTTATAAGTGGATTTTTTTTGAGTGTTTTTTATCTCAATAGAGCCTGTAAAAAAATGAATATGGCTATTACCTATAGTTTGGCAGGATAATAAAAAAAATAACAAAATGTAAAAAGGCATACTTGATAAGCTTATACTAAATAACATCCGTCTTCGTACAGACTCATATTTAAATCTTTTGCAATAACCACTCTTTTTTAAAACTTTGCACTAAAGGATGGTCCCATAATAAGTTTTCTATTTGCCTTAATACTTGCACTTTATCCCCTTTTTTTAAATAAGCCTGAGCCACTAGAGACAAAATATAAGTATCCTGAAAAGTTGATTGTTCTATCAATTTAATGATGCGGTGAATTTGATCTTTATATTCATAGATTTGAAATAACCTCAAGACAGCCCGCCTATGACCAGAGTCCAAGGAGAAAGCTTTTTTAAAAGAAGCAATAGCTTTTTGCTCATTTCCTTGAGAGAGATAAATATCGCCCTTATAATGATGAAAATCAGGCAAATGGTCTAAAGATCTGAGTATTCCTTGAGCTGGAGTCACTCCTTTTTCAATGGACAATAAAGCATATTGGAGCAAGGCTTCTGGATGTTGAGGCTGTATTTGCAAGATTTGATGATATTGATCAAGTGCTTTTTGGGGCCAATTCATGGAATGATAGATTTGAGCTAAAAATAAATAAATATCTATTTTTTGAGGAGAGCCTTTATCGCACTCTTTAACTAACTGTTCACTTTCTATGCGAGCCTGATCAATCAAACCTTGCTCAAAAAGCTCTTGAGCCTTTCTAAGCCGAAGATACGGATTTTTTTTGTCATAACTCAAAACTTGATTAAATTGAAAAAGAGCTACATCTCTTTTTTCTTCTAAGCTCGAAATTTCTCCTAAAATATAGTGATAATCAGATAATATGGGAACAGAGTTAGATGGAACAGACGCCATTACTTTTAGATTTAACGCACAAAATATAAAAAAAAATAAACTAACAATACAGTTTTTCTGAAGATAAAGTTCCATCTAAAAGACTTATCGGAGTAAAATAAAATAAATAAATATTTTGAAAAAAATATGTTTTCAAAAACAACTTGACATAAAAAAATAGGATTTTCACATCACTAAAGTCTTATTTTTTAACAAGACAAGAATGTAATAGCTCCAATAAACTCATTAATTAAATTAATAAATCGAGTTAATTCACTATAAAAATTCAGATTTTTTGAATATACTAAAATCTGAGCATTCAGTGTTTTTGCAACTCATAAAAAAAATCTAAAACAGCTCTTGACATAATCTTTCGGTTCTCAATAGAGTGTGTTTAGTTTTCAGGATGAAAGGCTTAATGGATTACGATGATCCTCCATCAGAAAAAATTAGGAGGTAATAAGTGAATCAAGATTATGTTGCTGATAGCTCTCGACAAAGAAAAGAACCTAAAATTATAAAAAGGTATGGCAATAGAAAGTTATACGACACAGAACAAAGTTCTTATGTCGTCCTTAGTGATATTGCAAAAATGATTCGAAATGATGAGGAAGTTCAAGTAATTGATAATGAAACTAAGAATGACATTACCAGTACGACTTTAATTCAGATTATTTTTGGAGCTGAAAAAAATGCTACTTATTCTGCTCCGTTAAATATTTTGAAAAATATTATTATGAAAGGAGATGGAAGTTTATCTAACTTCTTAGCCGAACTTGGTTTGTTTAAACCTACTCTCAAAGAATCTAAACCAGCAACTTCATCTAGCACCACCACCGCCACTCCTTCATTAGAAGAGAGGTTAGCTTCTAGTATGACTTCTTCTCATGAAATTATTGAGGAAAATGAGCTGCCCGAATTACCTAATGCAAATAAACATTTAGATCAAACTAACTCTTGATAAGATTTTTGCAGAACTTTACTTAGCTCATTGGAGATCTCTTTTTTTTCTCAGACTTCTTTTGTTTGGAAAAAAAATCTTTAACCAGAATTTTTGACGAATTCGTAACAGAACTGTCTTACTTTGTAAATCTTTCCTAAAAAATATTAAAAATACTTGATATGCGCGCCCGGTAGGATTTGAACCTACTACCTCCTGATCCGTAGTCAGGTACTCTATCCAGATGAGCTACGGGCGCCCTATAACCTTGTTAGAAATTATTGAAGCAAAAATCAAGAAATTACTGAAAAATTTCTGAATGATTTTTTTATCTTTTGAATTGCTGTCTTGATAAAAAGTTATATACTGAAAAAACATAAAGGAGAGATGGGTGAGTGGCTGAAACCAGCTGTTTGCTAAACAGCCGTATGGATAATACCATACCGGGGGTTCGAATCCCCCTCTCTCCGCATGATAAAAAAGATATGATGCCGAAGATGTCATACCTTTTTATCATAATGGGGGATTCGAAGTGAAAGAGCGATCCATGTTGGCTGTGAAAACAGCTAATATGGAGAAGCAAAACTGGATGTTTTGCTTAGTGCTTGAAGTGAACCTACGCAAAGTTGTGAGCTAGATGCGAACAACTGTAGTACGCGAATCCCCCTCTCTCTTTCCGCCATAATAGAAAAAATACCTTATCGATCTAAATTATACATATAGTGTGAAAATTTTACACAAAAAAATAAATTATGACGTATTAGTTCTTCTATAAAAGTGTTTATTTTTATGGTAGATTACACGCGAAGTTAAGGAAGGAAAGGATAAGGAAAACTGTGTTATATCTGCTTATTAAAAATAGACCTAAGTTCACAAAAAATATTTCTCTAACTCTTTTTGCTAGTTTGATTTTTTCTTTAGTCTCACCATTTATAGTGTTCGCAGAAGACTGTGAATCTAGTATTGGAAGAATACCTTTCACAAAGCTCTTATCCGAAGAAATCGTTAGAAAGCAAGAAAGTGAAAAGAGTGCAGACTATCACCCTCGTGATACTATTATAGAGAATCAGGAAAGAGCAAAGTTATGGAATCGACCTCCTTATATCAAAACCCCTAGCATGCTTCAATTCTTACTCCCTGATGGAGTGCATCCTATCAATCATTCCCTTCCTTATTCTCCCTCACCTACGATTGTTCGACTCCCCGAGCCTGGAGTGGCAATCATTGCCCGAGCTAGTTATCCGTATAAAGATGAAACATTTTGGACTAATGTGATTTTTAACAGAGCGGCACTGTACGATAACTTTCATTCTAATAGTCCACATCACAAATGGCTCGTAGGTCCATCCGCTAAAGCAGCAGTTTTATTTTTACATGGAGGAGGAACTCGTACTGCAACCAGTTCAAACTTTACCGAAGAAATTGGTCATATATCTCGATTCGGTATGGATGGGATTGCAATTGATCTCCCTGTGCATGGCAATGGATCTACGGAGATTAGAAGTCTGAAAGAACATGTTTTAGCTATAAGCGAGTTTACAAAAAAATACATCCCTCCAAATGTCCCTCTTTTTGTATATGGCCACAGTTTTGGAGGAGCATTTGCAGAAATAATTATGCAAATGTCAGACAACAAAGACAACCCTTTCCACCCCTCACTTCAAGGTGTTATCATTGCTTCTGCCCCTATTCACAACTCAAAACTCCCAACCAGGAAAATGCTTAAAGACTACAACCGTAGGATAAATATAGCTCGAAAAAAAACAAATCAACTTGTCTTACCAGAAAATAATATTATTCACAATCTAATTCAGAATAACAAAATAAGTCTACTTAACAGTCTATTTACATCTGTAGGGTTGCATGAAGTTGATTATTCATTCCCTGCACATAAAGGAGATCAGTATCTACCAACTCTTTTTTTGATGGGAAAGTACGACCAACTTGTATACTTAGGTTTTGAAAATCTATTCAAACAATACTATGATCGATTAACCAATGTGAAAACAATATACTTTGATAAAGAAAAAACCCTAGGCAACGAAGATGATCCTGTTATGGTGGGACACCTTCTAGCTAATTATATCAATAAAGAAACTTCTCATCCTATTCATCTTCAAGAGACCGTTGCATTCATATTGGAAACTCTGAACAATAAAACAAACTCCAAAATTAGTTTGGAAGAACTCAAAAAACATAATAATCGGCATGAAAAAAACAATTACATTATTCAAATAGCTCAATTATGGTCTAATGATTTGTCTTTTCGAAATTGGTTTGATCATATATATTTTGAAGAACATAAAAAATTTGGAATTGTGAAACAAAAAAATATAAACAAACAAAGACAAATCACGGAAGAAATTAATCAACTCTTATTAATAAAACATATACAAAGAATAAAAAAAGACCATTTGATTCTTGTATTCCAAAGAGGTCTTTTTGAACTAAATAAGGCTCTTACTCCAAACCGTAATTTAGAATATCCACTGAATATTAGTATATTAGAACATCCATTGAAATGGGAGGAGAAAAGAAAATTATTTTTCTTTTTATCTAAGGGTTTTCGACCTATCGAAGACTCAAATATTAGCATTCTTAAGAATACCTCTTCTTTGCAAGATTTTGTAGAGGAATACTCTAAGATGTTCGAACTAACACCTAAAATGACAAAACAGATTTCCTCCATAATACAAAAGATGGAGGAGATGTCTGACCCAACAGATTTGCACGACACTTTTATTACTCTATTGAGTACTCCTACCCAGTTCTCTGAGTTCTTCTTTGATAACTTTCAACATAAATATAAAAATTTAACAAACGACGAGAAGAACCAATTATTCCTTATTCTATCAAAACCCATATCCTTTTCTCCTCATATTTTAGAAACAATTCAGCACTCTTCATCCTTAATGGAATTTATAGAAAAATACTCTGAAAGTCTAAATTTAAATTCAGAGGATAAAATGGCATTAAAGAATTTATTAATTACACAACCAGTGAATAAAAAAAGGAAAGGTCTTATTTTTAATGTTATGAAGGACTCCTCCTCCTTTGCAGATTTTAGAAGTAAATACCCTCCAATTGAAATGCTCAACGGTGTAGAGCTGGAAAAGTTTAAGTCTCTTCTTAGAAGTTTTATTAAAATGTCTCAACAAGAAAAAGAATCCTATGTACCTACTATACAAGATTTTTACAAAAACAACGGAAAAGATTTTGAAACAGATCGTTCTGATAAGTTAGACAGTGAGTACTTAAAAAGTGTGGAAGAAATTAGTAAATTAGTCAATGAAATAGAAAAGAAAAGAGAGATTAAAGAAGATATAAAGAAAGATATTAGAAAGTTACAAACAGAGAATTCCAGTTTACTTGCCAAGGTAAATCATGCAATACGTACCATTAATCAGTCCTTTGAAGATGCATTAAAAAACCCTCCACAAGAACTTCAAGAAGAATATCTTGAAGTCGAACAAATGCTATTAGAAGCTGAAAAAGCATTTCATAAGTTTTATGATCAATCTGAACTTTCCACAGAAGTACTCATAAACGGCAGCTTCCCATTAACAAGTGAATCTTTCCACGAAAAAATGATAGTTACAGATGAACTTCAAAATTCATATAAACAATTTACACAAACCTTTGATACTTATAAAGAGAAACTAAATGAGGTGAAAAGAAAATATAAAGAATTGGCTATGAGTGGAAATTTAGGTGACGAGCTAAAGAAAGCTTTCAACTCTATATATGATGGAACTAATGCAGAGGAGAACTTAACTACTATTGAAAATTATAAGAAGATAAATGAACTAGCGGAAATGGAGTCTAAATTTATTCAATATCAGAATGAACTTGCGCATCTCATTCGTGACTATAATCATAAATCTCCTTTAGAAGCTGTATCAGATTATGCTCCTGTTAATTTGAATATATTAGGACTCGTTCCTGGCAGACCTCATTCAGTAGATCGAGAGGAAATTAAGAGGAACTATAGCTCTATGAAAGAGATTCTATCCTTGTGGAAAAGTCTAAACGCCCAAACACCACCTGAAGCCCCTCCTTTATAAAAAAAGAAGGATTTATCCAAGATATTTGTCTTATTTGTGAAATAAAAAAACCCCACAATTTATAAAATTAAAGTATAATCTTCTTGTATCCGATAGGTTCTCACGAGGAGGTTATTTATGCGTTATATTGGTCTGTTTATTTTTTTATTTTCAAACCTTAGCACACAAGCCTTAGTGAGTTCTGAAGAATGTAAAACTGCTAGTCACTCTTTTGGTGCGTTTTCTGCAGAACTTAGAGAGTCTCCCTGTGCAACTCATGGTTCTCATCTTCCTCAATGCTCTTTAGAAATAGAAACTAAAGCTAAAGAAACAACAAAGAGGGAAACTCGAGGGGTAAAATCTAAAAACGAATAACCTCCAAAAATAGGCTAAAAATAAAAATTACATACTTAACTTTCCAAACATAGTATTATATACTGTGATTATAGGGAGTTATCAGTTTATGGAAAAGTTTTCAACCGAAAAGAAAGCTATTAAATTCTTTGAAAATATCACAGATGGAAAGAGGGTGTAAATTACCCTAAATGTAGCTCTGAAAGAATAGCTAAAAGAAAGTTCCCATATTACAGATGTAAAGATTGCAGAGAAATTTTTACAGTAAGAACAGGAACGATTTTTCATAGATCAAAGATTCATTTAAGAAAATGGCTATATACGATCTACTTACTCCAAACAGCCCGTAAGGGAATCTCTAGCCTTCAATTATCAAAGCAGATTGGAGTCACTCAAAAAACAGCATGGTTCATGCTACATAGGATAAGAGAGGCTTGCACACATACAGGGCTTAATCTATTTTCTGGTGATATACAGGTTTGATAAGACTTTACTTTGGTGATGAAGATATGCTATCGACGATTGCACACTATTTATTTTACAAGAAATTCAGGCGATGTAACATATTCGGTTCACAATAATCTGTTATAGTAGAAATCGTAGAAGGTAAGCCTTGACAAATAGTCAGAGCTTTAGGAGCAGGTTTATTGCCTCCTTCTTTCCAATCCATAACCCACATTTTGGGGTCTTCAAATTCACGTTCCTTTATTAGATTATTGTCTGCCAAGTATTTAGAAATTAATTGAGTTTGTTCTTTATTTGGCCAGCTCTTGTTATTGAATCGAATAATAATCCCTCTTGCTACGGGTTTTTCCTTTCTTCTTTGTTCCATTCGTTCTCTAAAAGATAGCTTTCTATCTTCTCTTTCTCTTTCTCTTTCTCTTTCTCTTTCTCTTTCTCTTTCTCTTTCTCTTTCTCTTTCTCTTTCTCTTTCTCTTTCTCTTTCTCTTGAAGGTTGTTTTTCAACCTTGTTATTGTTGTTAACAGGGTTTTCTTTTCTGTTATTAGAAACTAATGCAAAATAGGAAGATGCTTTTTGGTTTTGCACTTGAAATGACGTATCGTCTGATACACTTGAAAAGCAAAAGCTTAAAGAAATTAATAGAAAAGACAGTTTAAAAAACCAATAGGTTTTCAAAAAGTCACAACCATCATCATACAAATAGTGCTTTTTCATAACCTTTACTCCTTGTATAGGATATACTAATTATCGGCAAATAAATAGTTTTTTTTAATTTTTAATAATTATTTAGTTATAATAACCTTCTTCGAGTTTTTGAGAAGAAATTGTAAAAATTAGTTATTTTTTGTCCTCATTTTTTAATTCAGATAGATACTGGTTTACAAGTGTTTTGATATCAGAATCTCCATCATCTATCATCGTTTGCAATAACTCAAAGCCTATTGACATAGGAGTCTTTATCATTTGTCATCTTCTCTTATTAACAACTCTAAGCCCTTGCCTCCCATCTTCTTCGCATAATAAGCAGCCATTCTTCTAACATCAGGATCTGGATCTTCTATCAATGGTCTCAACAATTCAATACCTAGATCACCTCCCATCTTCTGCGCGTAATAAGCAACTGTGCTTCTAACATCAGGATCTGAATCTTTCGCCAATATTTGCAACAACTTAAAGCCTCTCTCTCCTCCCATCTCCTTCGCGTAATAAGCAACCAGTTTTTTAACATCAGGATCTGAATCTTGTGCCAATTTTTCTAATATCTCAAAGCCTCGATCTCCTCCCATATACTGCGCGTAAAAAGCAACCTTTTTTTTAATATCAGGATCTGAATCTTGTGCCAATTTTTCTAATATCTCAAAGCCTCGATCTCCTCCCATATACTGCGCGTAAAAAGCAACCTTTTTTTTAATATCAGGATCTGGATCTTCTACCCATAGTTTCAACCACTCCAAGCCTCGCTCACCTTCCATCCTCCACATTTGAGACAGAATTTTTTTTCTAACATCAACACTTGAATCTTGTGCCATCATTCGCAATATCTCAAAGCCTCGATCGCCTTCCAATTGAATTGCTTCCGTAACAACTTGTAATCTAACATCAGGATCTGAATCTTGTGCCAATATTTGAAACAACTCAATGCCTCGATCTCCTCCCATCATCCGCGCTTGATAAGCAATTTCTTTTTTTGTTTTAGCATTAGAATCTGGATCTTGTGCCAATTTCTGCAACCACTCAAAGCCTCGATCGTCTCTCATCACATTCGCCAGATTAGCAATTTCTTTTTTTGTTTCAACATTAAAATCTGGATCTTGTTCCAAATCCTGCAATAACCGAATACCTCGATCACCTCCCCTCACTAAATCCAGGCGAAGGTACATACAAGAATTAAAATCGAAAAATCCATTGAAGCTTTGCTGTTCTAGTGCAGCTTCAATGCAAGTAGCTTTAGCTAAACGTTTTAAAATTTTTGCATTCTGACTAAATCCTTTCTCTTCATAGATACAACTTAAACTATCTAAGTATTTCTTCCTAGCAGGTTCAGAAGAAGTAAGGAGACTTGCTTTTCTTAATTGCTTAAATACTTTCTTCTGATCTTCACAGCTGGATGAAACTACCTTCTCCTGTGGTTCAGATTCATTTTTCATAGCACAAGAAGGAAAGACTCTAGTCAATTCCTTCTCTAAATTTGGATCCACTTGAAATCTATAGTTCTCATTATTTTCAATCTCCTTCTTAAAACAAGACGACTTTTTGTTTTTGCATTTTTTTCTTAAACGTTTAGCTACCATTCCTAACTTATAGGTATTTAACAAACCTACCCCGTTTCTTCTTGGTTTCTCGAAGGACTCGAGTGTAGGAAGCGCTGTTTTTTCCAAAAGTCTTTTGGATTCTTTGGCTGTGGGATGATAACCAGAAAGCCATTCAAATCCTGCTAAACTACCTGTCACTAAAGGAGCAGCCCCACTGGTGCCTGCAAATTCCCTATACTTCCCTTGATCATCAGCAGATGTGAGAAAATGATCAGAAGGAGCTAGAATATGCACTTCTTCTCCAGATGAAGAAAATGCGCTCACACGACCAGTTGGAGAAAAGCTTCCCACAAGAATAGCTGAAAACTCCTTTGAAGCTTCACTTTTTATTTGCTCTACACCTATAGGATATTCATTACCACTGGCAGTCACTATCACAGAAGGTGGAGATAAGGATTTATAAGCATCATAGGTGGTTCGCGAAACCCAACTCATCGAATTATTAATAAAAGAAGGTACAGCCCACCGTCGGAGGAAACGCTCAGCCGCTTCTCTATCCTGACTAGAATACTTTGTTTCAACATCAACTATTTGGTCTTTTAATTCTGGTAAAATAGCTTGAGTGCCTTCATCAGAAATTAAATTCTTCACATGAACGTTGTGATTGTTCGTCGAAGTGTCAAAAACAGCAATAAAATTCTTTGTTTTAGGAGGAGGAACTTTTTCTAACTCTTCTCTTAAAAGATCCGCTCCTATCATCTCTTGAGCCCAGTAATCAGATAGAGATAATGGTATTAGTGATGATTTTATGAAATTACGTGTCGAATATATTACATCACAGGTGTTCATCTTAGCTTTTCCTTTTGTATGTGGACTCAACAACGTATCCTTTAGCCAAGAAAACTCATTTATGAAGAGTCTTTTTGGAACCCCCAGTATATCCTTGGTTAATTGTATTAAAGGAGAATTATCCTCACAAGAAGGACAATTTGCAGGAGAACCTGCTTCTGTGTCTTCTTCATTAGTTTGTGCGAACAAACCAAAGCTTAAAAAAATCAATAGAAAAGACACTTTAAAGATTTGTTTTAAAAAGTACATCTTTTACCTTCATTGATACTTAAGAATTTATTTCAAAAAATAATATACATACGTTATCGACAACTCCGCGGCATTAGCTAAATTTTTTAAAGCTTTTGCATTCTGATGAAATCCTCTCTCTTTATAGATACAACTTAAAACATCTAAAAATTTCTTGTTGGGAGAAGTAAGGAGACTTGCTTTTCTTAACTGCTTCAATATTTTTTTCTATTCTTCACAGCTGGCTAAGATTGCGTCTACAACACTAGAACAAGAAGGAACCCTTCTAATCAATTCCTGCTTTAACTTTGGAGCCACTTTAAATATATAACACTTATTATTGTCAATCTCCAGCATATAACAATACTGCTGGTTTTGGCATTTGCGTCTTAATCGTAGAGCTAACCTTCCTAGTTTATAGCCCCTTATCAAACGTATCCTGCTTCTTATTATAATACTTAAGAATTCCTTTCTAGGGGCAAGGAATATTTTGTTTAACTCCTTCGATATCTGATCTTCACAGTAAGATAAGACTGCAAAAAGCTCATCATCAACGGAGTCGTCTGTCTGAGCAACCTCTTCAGCCCCAGTTTGATCAGAGCTCTGTTGGACTTCTTTCTCATTATCGGAAGTTATAGTTTCTTCATTTTGATCAGCTACTTTTTCTAAAGTGGCAGAATTCGACGTCTCACTTACATCATTCTCAGAAGTAATATCGGAAGTTGCAGGTTCTTCATTTTTAGAACAATGAGAAAGTAATAAAACAAAAAAAATTGAAACGAAATACCCGTAATTTAATTTCATAACTAACATCTCTTACTTTTTTATTTTAATTCAGTTTTAATTCAGATAGATACTGGTTTACAAGTGTTTTGATATCGGAATCTCCACCATTGAAATTCTTTCTCTTTATAGATACAACTTAAACTATCTAAGTATTCCTTCCTAGAAGAAGTAAGGAACATGGCTTTTCTTAACTGCTTCAATATTTTTTTCTATTCTTCACAGCTGGCTAAGATTGCGTCTACTACACCAGCACAAGAAGGAACCCTTCTAATCAATTCCTGCTTTAACTTTGGAGCCAACTCAAATATATCGCACTTCTTATTTTCAATCTCCAGCATATAACAAGTCGACAACTGGTTTTCGCATTTTTGTCCTAATTCTAGAGCCAGAATTCCTAGTTTATAGCCCCGTTCTAAATCTACCCCGCTTCTACTTAAAATATTGAAGAGTTCCTTTTTAGGAGAAAGGAATATTTTGTTTAACTCCTTCGATACCTGATCTTCACAGTAGGATAAGACTTTAAAAAGATCATTATCATCAACGGAGTCGTCTGTCTGAGCAACCTCAGTATCCTCTTCAGCCCCAGTTTGATCAGAGCTCTGTTGGACTTCTTTCTCATTATCGGAAGTTACAGTTTCTTCATTTTGATCAGCTACTTTTTCTAAAGTGGCAGAATTCGACTTCTCACTTACATCATTCTCAGAAGTAATATCGGAAGTTGCAGGTTCTTCATTTTTAGAACAATGAGAAAGTAATAAAACAAAAAAAATTGAAACGAAATACCCATACTTTAATTTCATAACTAACACCTCTTACTTAAAAAAACTAATTTTAGCTTCTACTATAAGAAGACTCTTATTTAAACTGAAAATCAACAAAGTTATTTCACCTGTGACGTCGAAGTGAAATTAATTTTCCAAAAGAATTGCTATCAAACTAAGATGAGAGATAAAATATTCTCACAAAAAAATCACAAACCTTTCTCACAAAACTTCCTTAATTCATCTCCAGCCATTGGATCAATAGGTGTTGGCTCAATTAGTTCTATAGTCTCTGTGTCATCAGAGTTACCATCTGGACTAGAGACAATCAATCTTTCCATAATACAAACATAAGAGCCTGTCTGCATCTCTAAAAAGCTAAAATCAATCTTAGCCACTCCAGACATAAAATTTTCATCGTTTCTGGCACCACTATAGCTATTTACAGATGAAAAAACAAAGTTACCATCACTAAACTGAACGTCTCTAAAAATGGAACAAACTTTGTTATTTTCATCATCTTCAATCATGATGATCAAATTATTATGGGAATCTCTTGCTATTTCAATCGCTTGGGCTTGATAACCCCACCAAGGCCAATTCCAAATCAAATCCTCCTCTGTAGCATATAGTCCCCCATGAAACACACAAGACTCACCAGCAGAAATACTCTCAACCTGGTTGCTATTTCCAGCTTCATTTCTTCGATCATCAGATCTCTGTTGGACTTCTTTCTCATTACCGGAAGTTACAGTTCTTACATTTTGATCACCCCCTTCTCCATTTGAAGTCGTAGAAGTAGGCGCCTCACCTACATTATTCTCAGAAGTAATATCAGACTGGTTGTTCTTTCTAGTTTCATTTTGGACAGATCTCTGTTGAACTTCTGTATTATTATCGGAAGGTGCAGTTTCTTCATTTTCAGAACAATGAGAAAGTAATAAAACAAAAAAAATTGAAACGAAACGCCCATACTTTAATTTCATAACTAACATCTCTTACTTTTTTATTTTAATTCAGATAGATACTGGTTTACAAGTGTTTTGATATCAGGATCTCCATCATCTATCATCGTTTGCAATAACTCAAAGCCTATTGACATAGGAGTCTTTATCATTTGTCATCTTCTCTTATTAACAACTCTAAGCCCTTGCCTCCCATCTCCTTCGCATAATAAGCAGCCATTCTTTTAACATCAGGTCCAGATGAAGAAAATGTGCTCACACGACCAGTTGCAGAAAGGCTACCCACAATAATAGCTGAAAACTCCTTTGAAGCTTCGCTTTTTATTTGCCCTATACAACTACTAGGATATCTATTACCACTGGCAGTCACTATCACAGAAGGTGGAGATAAGGATTTATAAGCATCATAGCCGGTTCGCGAACTCCAACTCAGCGAATTATTGATAAAAGAAGGAGTCCCTTGTCGGAGGAAACGCTCAGCCGCTGCTACAAACTGAAGAGGATCAATTGCTTCAGCATAAACTATTTGGTCTTTTAATTCTGGTAAAATAGCTTGAGTGCCTTCATCAGAAATTAAATTCTTCACATGAACGTTGTGATTGTTCGTCGAAGTGTCAAAAACAGCAATAAAATTCTTTGTTTTAGGAGGAGGAACTTTTTCTAACTCTTCTCTTAAAAGATCCGCTCCTATCATCTCTTGAGCCCAGTAATCAGATAGAGATAATGGTATTAGTGATGATTTTATGAAATTACGTGTCGAATATATTACATCACAGGTATTCATCTTAGCTTTTCCTTTTGTATGTGGACTCAACAACGTATCCTTTAGCCAAGAAAACTCATTTATGAAGAGTCTTTTTGGAAACCCCAGTATATCCTTGGTTAATTGTATTAAAGGAGAATTATCCTCACAAGAAGGACAATTTGCAGGAGAACCTGCTTCTGTGTCTTCTTCATTAGCTTGTGCGAACAAACTAATACTTAAAAAAATCAATAGAAAAGACACTTTAAAAATTTGTTTTAAAAAGTACATCTTTTACCTTCATTGATACTTAAGAATTTATTTCAAAAAATAATATACATACGTTATCGACAACTCTAGGGTATTTGTTTATGAATTATTTATTTTCCGTTTCTTCATTTTTTCATTGAGCAACAACTTTGCGAGCAACAACTTTGCAAGTTCTCTGACCTTGTGATTTTCATCAGCTGCTAATTGTTGCAACAACTCAATAACTCGATCGCCTCCCATCTGACTCGCATAATAAACAACTGCTTGTCTAACTGCAGGGTCTGGATCTTTTGCCAATTTTTCTAAAATCTCTAAGCCTTGCTCATCTTCCATCTGACTCGCGTAATAAGCAACTATGCTTCTAACTTCAGGATTTGAATCTTGTCCCAATTTTTCTAACATCTCTAAGCCTTTCGGACCTCCCATCTGACTCGCGGACTTAACAACTGCTTTTTTAACTTTATAAATTGAAGTTTGTATCGATTTTTCTAGCAATTGAAAGCCGCGTTCATATCCTAACTTACTCGCTTGCCTAACAGCTGCTTGTCTCATATTAGGATCAAAATCCTCTATCATTCCTGTCAATAATCTTTCAAAGAATTCTCTTTTGAAACTAGAAAATCTAGATAAATTTTTTAAAGCTTTTGCATTTCTATCAAATCCTTCCTCTTTATAGATACAGCTTAAAGCATCTAAGAACTCTTTTTGATGAGAAGTAAGGAGTGCTACTTTTCTTAACTGCTTAAATACTCTTTTCTTATCTTCACAACTAGATAGGACTGTATTCTCATGTGGCTTAGACCTATTTTTCATAGCACAAGAAGGGAACACTCTCGACAATTCATTCTTTACATTTGGATCCACTTTAAATATATAGTTCTCATTATTTTCAATCTCTTTCTTAAAACAAGACGGCTTTTTGTTCTGGCATTTTTGCTTTAAACGTTGAGCCACCATTCCTAGTTTATAGGAATTTAATAAACCTACCCCGTTTCTTCTTGGTTTCACGAGGGACTCGAGTGTAGGAAGAGCTGTTTTTTCCAAAAGTATTTTGGACTCTTTGGCTGTAGGATGATAACCAGAAAGCCATTCAAATCCTGCTAAACTACCCGTCACTAAAGGAGCAGCTCCACTGGTGCCTCCAAATCGCCTATAATTCCCTTGAGCATCAGCAGTTGTGATAAATGCATCAGCAGGAGCTAGAATATGCACTTCTTCTCCATCTGAAGAATGATTGCTCACAACCCCATTGGGGGATAAGCTACCCACAATAATAGCTGAAAACTCCTTTGAAGCTTCACTTTTCATTTGCTCTACACCTATAGGATAGTAATTACCACTACTAGTCACTAGCACAGAAGGTGGAGATAAGGATTTAAAAGCCCCATAGATGGTTCGCGAAAGCTTCTCCCACACATAAGTCGCCGAATTATTGATAAAAGAAGGAGTCCCTTGTCGGAGGAAACGCTCAGCCGCTGCTACAAACTGAAGAGGATCAATTGCTTCAGCATAAACTATTTGGTCTTTTAATTCTGGTAAAATAGCTTGAGTGCCTTCATCAGAAATTAAATTCTTCACATGAACGTTGTGATTGTTCGTCGAAGTGTCAAAAACAGCAATAAAATTCTTTGTTTTAGGAGGAGGAACTTTTTCTAACTCTTCTCTTAAAAGATCCGCTCCTATCAGCTCTTGAGCCCAGTAATCAGATAGCCCCATTCTGTCTTTCATGGAATTATGTGGCGAATATATTACATTACAGGTTTTCACATTAGCTTTTCGTAAGGAATCTAAATCCTTGGATAATCTCATTGACGGAGAATTATTCTCACAAGAAGGACAATTTGCAGGAGAACCTGCTTCTGTATCTTCTTCATTAGTTTGTGGGAACAAACTAAAACTATTCTCACAAGAAGGACAATTTGCAGGAGAACCTGCTTCTGTGTCTTCTTCATTAGTTTGTGCGAACAAACTAAAGCTTAAAAAAATCAATAGAAAAGACACTTTAAAAATTTGTTTTAAAAAGTACATCTTTTACCTTCATTGATACTTAAGAATTTATTTCAAAAAATAACATATATATATACTATCGACGACTTCACACTATTTATTTATACATAATTTATAAATTGTATAGTTTTTGTATATATATTCATAAAGCATGAATCTTTACATTTTACACAGGCGGTTCAAAATTTTTAAGATTAATATTAAATTCTTCTTTAAAGACTAATCATGTCTTTTTTAAAGCGTGGTTATTCTTTGGCTGTGTTGTTTTTAAAATCTTCTTAGATTTTTTCTCTGGTTTATTAAGAAAGAATTATTTTCAAAACTTTCTTCAGATTTTCCATTGCCTCAAATCAAGTCAAATTCCATGGAAAGTTAAGTATATAATTCCCCTAAAAATTCTGTGGTTTTAGCCGAAAGATTCCCCCAAAGCTTTTTTGTATAAAATTAAGACTTTAAAATCTATTTTTGAAAAGATAAGGATTTAGCATAAGTTATTGATTTCTCTTAGTTTTTTCAAGTAGATCTTTTTATAAAGGAAATAAGGCTCTTTTTTTTCTGGATTTTAAGCCTCTAATCTGATAGCAATTTTCATTATAAAAAGGAGAATGTGCATTATGTCATTAGTCATAGTTAAAAAAACGAAGGATTTATTCAAAGAAAGAGGTCTTAAGACTTCTTCTGAAGCTGTTGAAGAGTTAAGCAAGCAATTTGAAAAACTTTGTCAAAAAGCTGCAGATAACGTTATTGCTGATAAGCTTAAAACAGTCAAAGCAACCCACGTCCCTAAAGTAGATTTAAATCTTAGTTCTGATTCTTAAGAGTTTATTTTCTCGCAGGATGCGTTGAAACTGATTCCAGTCTATTACTGGGATCTTAAGTTCTCGTGCTTTATTATACTTAGAACCTGCTTTTTCACCGCACAGCAGGTAGCTTGTCTTACGACTGACCGATTGAGTAGCTTGGCCTCCGTTTTCACGGATAATGTTTTCTATCTCCCTTCTTGTAATTGCAAAGCTTCCCGTAATCACAAAACTTTTTTTTGCTAAAGGTTGGTGAGAGGTTTGAGCTTTAATTTTTGGTGATATAATCTGAACACCTTGCTCAAAAAGCTTATGAATTTCAGGTCTAAGTTTTTGAAGTTCTAATACAATCGACTGAGCTACGACAGACCCTACATCTTCTATCTGGACCAGCTCTTCTTGAGTACTTTTTAACAACTTCTGAAAGCCCTTGTGATGGGGACCAAAATAATCCCCTAACTTCAGAGCAATTTGCTCTCCAACATGACGAATACCTAAAGCAAATAAAAAACGCCCAAAAGATGTTTTTTTGCTTTCATTAATACTTTTAATGATATTTTGTGATGAAATAGCTCCCATTCCCTCTAATTTTTCTATTTGATCTTTTTTAAGCTTATAAATATCAGAATAGCTTTTAATAAGTTTCTCATCATACAACTGCTCCACAAGACGATCCCCTAAGAATTCAATATTCATACAAGGTTTAGAGAAAAAATGTTGGAGTTTCCTTAAAATCACACCATCACATTGAGGATTCGAACAATATAAAAGATCATCCACCTCTATAACATCTAGGCGGCAGATGGGACATTTTTTAGGAACTTTAAAAGATGCTAAATTTTTTGACCGCCGAGACAAGTCCACACCTATTACTTCAGGAATCACATCTCCTGCTCTTTGAATATAAACAAAATCTCCTTTACGAATATCTTTCCTTTGAACCTCTCCTTTATTATGAAGAGTAGCTTGCTTCACAACCACTCCTCCTAAAGGAACAGGATTCATAACCGCTACAGGAGTAATAACTCCTGTACGTCCCACAAAAAACTGAATATCTTTTATTTGAGTCACAACGGAGTCGGGAGAAAATTTTAAAGCTGTTGCCCACTTAGGACTTCTTGCTATAGTCCCAAGTTGTCCTTGCTCAACAAATGAATTTACTTTAATTACAATACCATCGACTTCAAAAGGAATTTTATTTCTTAAATTTTGTAGCGTGTGGTAATAAGTAATAATATCTTCAGGATTCTTACAAAGAACACAAAGAGGTTCAGAAAGTTTTTTCCATTTTTTATTCCAATTTGAAAATTTTTCATAGGTCAAACAAGGAAGACCAAGCTTCTTTATTAAATTATAAAACCGATTCTGACTTTGTGTTATTTCTTTAGAAATCCAACCCGGTCCATGACAAAATAAGCTGAGTCTTCTATCCGCAGTAATTTGAGGATTCAAATTTCTTAAAGATCCTGAGGCTGCATTCCTGGGATTAGCAAAAACTTTTGCTTTGTTTTTTTTCTGTTTTTTATTCATTTCACTAAAGTACTTTTTAAATAATAAAGCTTCTGCACGAACTTCAAAAACAGGTTGTTTTTTTAAAGCTTCTATAAAAAGAGGAACTGTTTTAATCGTTTTAATATTCTCTAAAATATTCTCACCTTCCTTTCCATCTCCTCGAGTCAAAGCGTAGGTGAGAAGGCCTTTTTCGTAGATCAACTCTACAGCCACTCCATCAAGCTTAGGCTCACAAAAATAAGTCACTTGTTTTTGCTGAAGAGATGAAGATATTTTCTGATGAAATTGATACAAGTCTTCCACAGAGTAACTATTATTGAGGGAGAGCATCGTCTTTCGATGAAAAACCTTTTCAAAAGCATCTAAAGCCTTTCCGGGAACCCTTTGAGTGGGAGAATTTTTATCAATAAAATGAGGATATTGAGACTCTAGCTTTAAAAGCTCGGCATAGAGTTGATCATAGCTAAAGTCTGAAATTATAGGATCATCTAGAACATAATACTGATAATCATGTTTTCGTATTTGTTTTTGAAGTTCTTTTATTTTCTTCTTCATCTATCTTTAATTTTTAAAAAATTTAAGATACCATACTTTCAAAAAGTAGTGTACTGATAAAGATAATAAAGGTGTGTCTTATGAAAGAGCAATGGAATAAAATGATTCAACTTGCTCATATTAAAATGTCTGAGCAAGAGAAAAAGACTATTTTTCCTCAAATCCAAAATATCATAAAATACTTTCACCATATTTCGAAGTTATCAACAGATAAAGTAGAGCCCCTTATCTCCCCTATGGAAGAACCTTTGGTTTTTCGAGAAGATTCAGCCTACTCAAAAGAAAACCCAAATGAATTAACAAAACAAGCCCCTTCCCTCGAAGGACAGTACATAAAAGTTCCTTCTGTGGTTAATAATGATCCCTCATAAATTAAGGAATGCATAAAATGCTACATCAATGGTCTGCTGTAAAAATTGCCCAAAACATTCGTGAAAAAAAAGTTTCTGTTGCAGAAGTTGTCTCTTATTTTATAAAAAGAATTGAAGAACTCGACCCTCAACTCAACTCTATCATCACTATTAATTCAAACGCTTTAAAAACCGCAAAAGAATTAGACCGAAAAGGCCTCTTGGGAAAACCTTTAGAAGGGGTTCCTATTTTATCTAAAGATATGTTTTGCACGAAAGGACTCAAAACAACAGCGGCATCTCAATCACTAGAAAATTTTATTCCACCTTATTCTGCCACAGTAATAGATAGACTTTTATCGGCAGGAGCTATTATTTTAGGAAAATGTAATCAAGACGAATTTGCTATGGGTCACTCCACTAGAACTTCTTATTTTGGTCCTTCTAAAAACCCTTGGAACACGAATTACACCCCCGGAGGTTCAAGCGGTGGAAGTGCCTCTTCTGTATCTGCAGGATTCGCTCCTGCTTCTTTGGGAACGGACACAGGGGGTTCCATTCGACAGCCCTCTCATTTTTGCAATTTAGTGGGAATAAAGCCCACATACGGTCGAGTGAGCCGCTATGGAATTGTGGCTTTTGCTTCCAGCCTTGATCAAGCAGGCCCTATGACAAAAACAGTAAAAGATAGTGCCCTTATTTTAAACCTAATAAGCGGTAAAGATCCTAAAGACTCCACAACAAGCTCTCAGGATGTCCCCTTATGGCATGAAAAACTGTCCGATCATATTAAAGGTTTAAAAATTGGAATTCCAAAAGAATTTATAAATAATCTTACTGATTCAACTCATAAAAGTCTAGAGCAAGCTCAAAAAGTTTTTCAAGATAAAGGGGCTCAAATCATTCCTATTTCTCTTCCTCTAGCTCCGTATTTTACAAGTGTTTATTACTTAATTAGCTGTTGTGAAGCTAGCAGCAATCTATCTCGTTACGATGGTATTCGATATGGACATCAAACATCAAAATCCACAAATTCTTTGTTAGAATTTTACTCTCAATCTCGAAAAGAAGGCTTTGGATCTGAAGTGAAGCGAAGAATCTTAATGGGAACTTTTTGTTTATCTCAAGGATATTATGAAGATTACTTTCAAAAAGCTCAAAAAGTAAGACGTCTGATCAGCCAAGATTTTCAAAAAGTTTTTCAAAAGGTGGATGCTATTCTTTCTCCAGTCACTGCATGTTTACCCCCTTTAGTAGAAGAAAAATCTCCAGATATTCTTAAAGGCTATCTTTCTGATATGTTCACAGTCGCATCAAACTTGTCAGGTCTTCCTAGCATGAGCGTTCCGGTGGGAGTATTTGATGATCTTCCTTGTGGAGTACAACTCATAGGAAATACTTTTGATGAGCAAAGTTTATTTAACTTAGGATATGCATTAGAAAAAGAACTCCAATGTTATAAATATCAACCTCCTTTAAAAGTGGAAAAATAATGATAAAAATAAGAGAACAGTTATGAAAAATTCGTGGGAATGTGTTATTGGGCTTGAAATTCATGCCCAAATGCTGACAAAAAGTAAAATATTTTCTCCTGATTCTACAACTTTTTCAGATCAAGAAAATACAACCATTCATCCTATCAGCCTAGGTTTTCCAGGGACTCTTCCTTGTTTAAATAAAGATGTCATTAATCTAGCTCTTCAAGTAGGAAAAGCTTTTCATTGCCAAGTGCAAAAAACATCTATTTTTGAAAGAAAAAACTATTTTTATCCTGATTTACCAAAAGGTTATCAAATTTCGCAGTTTAAATTACCCCTTTTTCAAGAAGGTTATGTCGAATTTTATCATCAAGAAAAAATTAAAAAAATTAATATTGAACGTATTCATTTAGAAGAAGATGCAGGGCGACTCATCCATCAACCTGATTATTCACTTGTAGATTTTAACCGATCTGGTATGCCCCTTTTAGAAATCATATCTCATCCGGAAATCTCTTCTCCTCAAGAAGCGGCAGACTATGCGCGAATGGTGCGCAATATTTTAGTTTATTTAAAAGTTTGTAATGGTAATTTACAAGAAGGCTCTATGCGTTTCGATTGTAATATCTCTCTTCGTCCTAAGGATTCAAAAAAATTAGGCACAAAAGTAGAATTAAAAAATCTAAATTCTTTTAGATTCATTGAAAAATCTCTTAATTTTGAAATTAAGAGACAATCTCAACTCTTAGATCAAAAAGAATCTATAATCCAAGAAACTCGCCTTTATAATCCGAAGAAAAATGAAACATTTCCTATGAGAACCAAAGAACAAGCGAGCGATTATAGATATTTTCCTGAACCCGATCTTCCTCCTTTAGTGATAGAACAAGCAGATACTCCTTTGAATAAGGAGCTTCCTATCGATAAAATTAATAGATTTTACTTGGATTATAAAATTCCTCTTTCCTCTGCATTACTTTTAACAGAAGAAATAGATCTTTCATCTTATTTTGAAATAGCTTTAAAAAAGACTCGCCATGCTCAAACTTTATGCAAATGGATAGTTAATGAAATGCAATCTTACCTCAAAGATTCTAAAATAGATGTCAAAGACTGCCCTATTGCACCAGAAGAAATGGGAGAACTTGTCAATCAAGTGGAACAAAAACTTTTATCCTCTAAGATGGCCAAAGATGCCTTTCAACAAATGTGGAAAACAGGAAAGACATTAAAAGTTTTGGTTAAAGAAATGAATTTAAATAAATTAGATGATCTAAAGAGTTTATCTCAAATCATTGATCAAGTGATCAAGGAATGTCCTACACAGTGTGAGCAATACAAAAACGGAAAGATCACAGTCTATAAGTTTCTAATGGGGCAAGTAATGAAAATTTCTAAAGGTCAAGCAGACCCCGAAAAAGCGAACCAAATTCTAAAGAAAAAGCTAGAATCTTAGTTTCACTGTTTAATGATATAACGCAAAATTATTCACTCTACTAATTTTGCACCTAAGGTCTAGAAGAGTTGCCTCTCAGTTAAATAATATGGTCTCATCTAAGTTAAGGATTTTTTGCTGGATGAGAAAGATATGACTTTTAGATTGTTGCCTTTTTTCACATTAAAGGTATTTTTTATTTTCTCTTTCATTTCATGTACTTTCCTTGGGATACAATTAGACGAGGATTCTTTTCAATCTGAAGAAGAAGAGTATTACGCTGAAACAACATTCGAAAGAGAAGAAGGGATTGAAACTGAAAGCACTAATGATGAGATTGGTTCCGATAGTGATGTTTTAGAAGGTATATTTTCTGATTCTGTGCTCAACGAAGGTATCTCTACAGATGAAGATTCTGTAAGCGGTGTACTGACCAATAATGAAGATTCTCAAGAAAACATCGATGACTCATCTTCTAAAAAGAAAAAATGGATTCCTTTAAAAAAAATTCCTACAAAACCTTGGAAACAATCCGGAAAATGGGTCAATACAGTTTACATTGTTCGCCCTGCAGATAATTTGAGTCAAATAAGCATGATGCTATTTTCAGAAAATAAGATCGAAGAGCTCAAAGATTTTAATCCCTTTCTCAAAAGAAGAGATCCTAAGGTGGGAGATAAAATCTACTATAGTTCTCCAAACCGTCCTTCAGATAAAAACAACTTCTATCATTATTATGAAGATAATAACAAAATTGCACAAACCTACGATCTTAGTACAGGAAACAATATTCGAACAGTTTCTGAAAGACTTTTAGGACATAAAAACTCTTGGAAAGAAATTTGGGCAACCAACCCCCAGATAGAGTCCAAAGGAGCAATCTCAGATCCTGTCACCATACAATACTGGATAGCAGATACAGCTCCTATAAATACACCTCCTATTGAAGAAGAACCACCAATGATGCCACAAGAAGAAGAAGCTACCGAAGAGGTCGCTATGGCTATAGAAGAACCTGATGATATACCTATCCCTGACGATGAACCTGTCATAATAGAAGACACTTCAGTAGCAATGGATGAGCTTCCCATAGAAAAACCACAGATGGATCCTGTACAAGAAGATTCAATGAAGACGAAAAGTTCATGGAATAATGATAAAATAAAAATCATTAGTGCAGGTGTTATACTTGTTATTGTTGCCCTACTTCTTGCAAAAATTATCAGAGATAGAAAAAATCGATCTGATTTTGATTTTTCTCAAACACATATTGATATTGATAATCTAGAAGAGTAAATTTTTTCTCATAGAAAGATTTAAAAATATTGTGTTCATTCAATAATTTCCTGATTTTAAACCCCACAAGGTCTAGCTTCTCGATGAATGAACTAAAGAACACATGATGTCTTAAAAGAAAGCCTTTTATAATATCAGCATGAAAAAGGAAAAATCCAAGATTCTCATTAACGTACTTCCTCTTTGCACTAGAGTGATTAATTTAAAAGGAGAATCTATTACTAGTTTTTATTATCACAAACATAAAAAGCAGATTCAATCCGGATCTATTTATAAAGGTCAGATCTCTAAAGTGCTGCCTACCATGGCCTCTTGCTTTATAGATATAGGCATAGATCGCAGTGGTTTTCTTTACCTGAACGATGAGAAAAATGAAGAAAATAATGTTTCAATTGAAACTCCAAAAATTAAACAAGGGCAAACTATTATAGTTCAAGTCACCAAAGAGCCTCTCGCTTCTAAAGGTCCTCGCCTATCTACACAAATTAACCTTATAGGACCCTATTTAATTTATATGCCTCACTCGCAAGGCGTTCGAGTTTCAAAACAAATAAAAGATGAACAAGAAAGAACTCGTCTTATAGAGTGTATTGAAGCTCTTTGCCCTCCTGGAGGAGTGATCGTGCGAAGCAAAGCTCAAGGAAGAAAAGATTTTAAGAATGATTTGAGTCAAATGTTATCGCTGTGGGAGAAAATACAAAAAAAGAATCGTAAAAGTGTAGGTCTTATCCACTCCGAACTGGATCCTGAGTTACAAATCCTAAGAGATGACTTACTCAACCCTAAATCCACAGAAGTATGGATTGACCATAAAGAAACTTACGACAAAGCCTTATCTTTTATTCGTGAATTTATGCCTGAATTTGAATCTAAAATTTCTCACTATACTAAAAAAGAACCTTTATTCGAGAATTTTAAAGTAGAAAAAAGAATTAAAAATTCTTTAAAAAGAACAGTCTACTTAAAATCTGGCAGCTCTATTGTTATTGATGAAAATGAAGCTCTAGTCAGTATTGATGTCAATACTTCTAAATTTGTTGGAAAAAAATCACAAACTGAAAATATTTTAAAAACAAACTTGGAAGCTGTAAGAGAAATTGCAGAACAACTCAGAATCAGAAACTGTGGTGGCATTATTGTCATAGACCTCATTGATATGAAAGAAGCTGAATCTAAAGAAAAAGTGATGCAGTTATTAGAAAGAGAGCTAGAAAAAGATAGAGCTCACACAGAGGTAGTCTCTCTTTCAGATTTGAATATCATTCAAATGACCCGCCATCGTAAAAAACCCAGTTTAAAAGCCATATTGTGCCAACCGTGTGAACACTGTAACAGTTATGGATGGGTGAAATCTCCAGAAGCTTTACTGTGTGACTTTTTGTTGGACATACAAAAAAATTATGGAAAAAAGGCTTTTTCAGGTCAAAAAAACAAGAAAACAGCCACAACAATTTGCCTCAAAGGACATCCTCAAGTCATTCGCTGGATGAGTGAACATGCAACTCCTGCTTTAGAATTCCTAAAATGCCAATATAACATTCAACTCACCTTTCAAGAAGACTCCCAATATTCCATGGAAAAAATCCAATATACTAAAAATTAGTCCTTCCTTAAAGAGAAGCTATTTTTCTCTTAATAAAGAAAAAGAAGAGCTTAGAAGTTGACATAAAAAGCCTTTTTATGAGAGAAAAGTCTTTCGAGGTGAATGATGACTTCCATAGTATGTATCGGCAATAAGCAATTTTCTGTTCAACTCGGTTCCCGATTGAGAGTAGACAAGCTTCCTTTGGAAAAAGGTGAAACTTGGGTGGGGAATCAAATCTTAGCTATTCAAAATACAGATGGTAGTTTTTTATTTGGAACTCCTTATTTAGAAAAAGCTCAGATCAAGGCTAAAATAGTTCGTCATGGAAGAGCAAAAAAAATTCTCATCATTAAGAAAAAAAGAAGAAAAGGTTATAGAAAAACTCAAGGGCATAGACAGTATTTCACAGAGCTTCACGTAGAAGCTTTATCGAATATCAAAGGACAATGGTCCACTTTAGAATCTAAAAAAACTTCTACTTCAAAAACTGAAAAGAAAGTAGCAAAGCAATAATTTATTGATGGAGATCGATTATGGCATCTAAGAAAGCATCAGGAAGTACGAAGAATGGCAGAGATTCCAAAGGTCAAAGACTTGGAGTGAAACGTTTTGGAGGAGAATTTGTGTCCTCTGGAACTATTATCGTGCGACAAAGAGGATACAAGTTTTATCCCGGACAAAATGTAGGTGTAGGTCGAGATTTCACTCTGTTTGCTTTAAAAGAAGGTCGAGTTTCTTTTAAAACTTTCGATCGTAAAAAATCTACTGTCCATGTTCAGTAAAGAAAAAACTAACGATACAATTCAATTTACAGCTGTATCAGGAAAAGGCGGCTCGGGCTGTATGAGTTTTGCTTCTTCTCGTCGTAAATCTAGAGGTGGCCCCGATGGAGGCAATGGAGGAAGAGGAGGAAATGTCTATTTGAAAGCTGATGTCCACCTTAATTCATTTGCTCATTTAAAAAATAAGAAAATATACAAAGCTGAATCAGGAAAACCGGGAAGCTCTCGCCGAAGAACAGGTCAAAAAGGAAAAGATCTCTACATAGAGGTTCCTTTGAATACATGGATTAAAACAAAAAAACATGATATGCTTTTATCTCAGGATAAGCCTTACCTTTTAGCTCAAGGGGGCAGAGGTGGCAGAGGGAATCACTTTTTTAAAAACAGTGTCAATCAATCTCCTACAAAGGTGGGACCAGGTCAAAAAGGTCAGATGTTAGAAATTCAGCTTAAGTGTTAAACTGATTATGGTTAAAAAAATAGGAATATTCGGCGGCAGTTTCGATCCTCCTCATAATGGGCATCAACACCTCGTAGAAATTTGCTTTAACCAATTTCACTTTGATGAAATTCATATTATTCCATCCTATCAAAATCCAGAAAAACCGGCATATCAAACAAAACCTGAACATCGAATAGATATGCTTAAAGTTTTATTTAAGGATTTTCCTAAAACTCAAATACTAGATTGTGAAATAAAAAAGCAAGAGGTGAACTACACGATCGATACACTAGAAACACTCAACCTCAACGATAACTCCTACCTCATTGTAGGTGAAGATTTACTTTTCCAAATGCATAATTGGAAATTTTTTGAAAAAATAATTGAAAAAGTTCACCTCCTTATAATCTTTCATTCTTCTGGAGAGTGGATTTCAAAGAAAAAAGATTGGCCTGTTCTTTTAAAAAGATATTTAAAAAAACTTGATAAACACTCAGGAGAATTTATCACGAAAAAACAGATTCATCTTTTACATACTCAAAAATTCCAATACTTATCTTCAAATCTTATTCGTCATAAAATCCAATTCCAATTACCTATAGAAGATGATGTTCCTTCAAAACTGATTCCATTAATTCAAAACTACTATCAGCACATTGAACCACTCTCAAAAAAAGATTGGTTCAACGATTTAGTTTCATTTTCAAAAGATAAAGGGGCTCTTCATCCAGAATGGTTTTCTTTTGAAGAAGCTGTATATGAAAATATTTTAACCCTTTCAGGGCTTAACACTCGTCATGTGCAGGCTCTATCCTTAGCTCTTCAAGATTACATAAAAAATAAATATGGACTTGTACCTAAGCATGTAGAAGGAGAAGCTTTGTCTCAATGGATAGTTCTCGATTATCATTTCCTAATAATACATATTTTTTATGATTATCTTAGAAGTTATTATCAATTAGAAGATTTTTGGAAAAAAAAGTCGCTGCCAAAAAGATAGATTTCTTTCTTCCTTAAAGCCACTTCTTATATCTTTATCCAATTTTTTTCTTGCTATTTCAGCCAATTTCGGAGCGTTAGTTTTAACACCCCAGCCCAGATAAGGAAAAACCTCTGCTAAATGTATTATGATCTTGTTAGTTAGGCCTCTATCTATATTAGAGACTGTTATTAAGGACGCTAACTTTTTCCAATATAAAATGTATCAATGGGTTAAATACATTGAAAAAAAAGAAAAAATATCAGTTGATTCTGAAATGTAAATAAAAAAATCTAAGGTGAAAAATTCTCAAAATTGGAATGAAACCCCTAAAGGAACCCTAAAAACTAAGTTTTTACCATCGTATCGAATATAGATTCTTTTAATATGAGAGATTAATACATTAAAAAATTGACAAAAATTTAATATATTGGTTATAATATATTAAGAAAACTATAAAAAATCGATGTATTTTAAGTAAAGGTATATCATTTTTGGCAACCTAAGAGATGACTTTTAATCCTAATTATTCTTTTGATTTACCTCTGTTACCTCCTGATCTCAAACAAGAGGATTTACTTGAGCCAGAACTAATACAACTCACCATAAAAGCTAATAGAGCAATTGGTGAACTAAATGGATTGTGCCAAGCTATCCCAAATCCTTATTCTCTTTTAATGAATATTCCTATCTTACAGGAAAGTGTATCCAGTTCTGCAATAGAAGGAATTCATACAACTATTGAAACACTTTTAGAAGCTCAAATAAAGCTGGATAAGAAAAAAGACCCCAATAGCAAAGAAACTCTTAGATATAAAGATGCTCTTCATAGAGGATTTCAATCTCTTAAAAATTATCAATCTCTTCCAACGAGAGTTATCTTAGATATACACAGTCAACTCATGTCAAACGGTGGGTATTTTAAAAAACAAGAAAATAAAATTGTGGAGGATTCGAAAACCATTTATACGCCTCCTACACCAAGGCATATAAATGATTTAATGGGCAACTGGGAGAACTATATTCATTCTTCACACAAAGAAATAGATCCTTTAATTAAAATAGCTATCAGCCATTATCAGTTTGAAGCTATACACCCCTTTTTAGATGGTAATGGAAGAACAGGAAGAATACTAGTTGTGTTACAGATGGTACTTTATAAACTTCTTGATTGGCCTGTGTTGTATGTTAGTGGTTATCTTATTAAGAACAGGCAAAAGTATTACTCTGGTTTGTTGAATATTACAAAATCAGGTCATTGGCTGACGTTTATTAAATTCATGCTGAAAGCTTTCCACAGGCAAACTGAAGTTACCCGAAAGGTTATCACGGATATAATAGAAGAAAAAAATAAGATGAAAAAAATTCTTAAATCTAAACATAAATTAAATTATAACCAAGAGCTGCTAGAATATTTATTTACTTATCCTGTAACTTATCCAACTGCTGTGGGTAAGAAATTAAACATAACCTATCAAACAGCTAGTAAATACTTATCTGATTTAGAAAAAGCTGGTCTATTAGAGAAAAAACGATCTGGGAAATATATACTTTATTATAATCATGGAATGTTGAAATGTTTAAAAACTTAGAAATGAATTTTTTGCTTAGATTCCTTTACAGTAAGCTGAATTACTAACCTCAGCCCAATCCTCAACTGTATCCCTGACTCTGGCATCAACTTGCGTTCTACTTAAACCTCCGCCACCTTGACTATTTTCTGAAGATAATTCTGCAATTGTTACTTTACCTAACACACCATCTTTAGAAACAGGAACAACATAACCTGTCGTATCAGTAGGAATTGATCTAAATTCAATAAGCCTAGCTAAATTAGGACTCGAACATCTAAGAATCTAATTTCCTCGTATTGCTGAATCTTTAAATCAACTCTCTGAACTTTTATTTGAAGTGGAGTTTCTTGACATCTCCATGTATTCTCTAATTGATTGTTTATATCTAATATCAAAGCACTTTGAAAAGTCATCAAACTTTATAGGATAATCGACAGCATAATCAATTCTAGATATTTGATGGTTTGATAGATCAACCTCTTTTAAAAAGATATTTAAAAAAACTTGATAAACACTCAGGAGAATTTATCACTAAAAAACAGATTCATCTTTTACATACTCAAAAATTCCAATACTTATCTTCAAATCTTATTCGTCATAAAATCCAATTCCAATTACCTATAGAAGATGATGTTCCTTCAAAACTGATTCCATTAATTCAAAACTACTATCAGCACATTGAACCACTCTCAAAAAAAGATTGGTTCAACGATTTAGTTTCATTTTCAAAAGATAAAGGGGCTCTTCATCCAGAATGGTTTTCTTTTGAAGAAGCTGTATATGAAAATATTTTAACCCTTTCAGGGCTTAACACTCGTCATGTGCAGGCTCTATCCTTAGCTCTTCAAGATTACATAAAAAATAAATATGGACTTGTACCTAAGCATGTAGAAGGAGAAGCTTTGTCTCAATGGATAGTTCTCGATTATCATTTCCTAATAATACATATTTTTTATGATTATCTTAGAAGTTATTATCAATTAGAAGATTTTTGGAAAAAAAAGTCGCTGCCAAAAAGATAGATTTCTTTCTTCCTTAAAACTACTTCTTATATCTTTATCCGATTTTTTTCCAAAAGAGTTTCTGTCAGTAAATCTTTAATCTGACATATTTTCTTGAGTTAAACAGGTCTAAAAAAACCATATATAACCATTGATCTAAATAAATTGATTTAGCAAAATGGCGGAGAGGGTGAGATTCGAACTCACGAGACCCGCAAAGGCCTGCTGATTTTCAAGACCAGTGCAATCGACCACTCTGCCACCTCTCCAGAAAGAAAAATACAATGAATAAAACTATCCTTTATTAAAAAATAAATCAATGCTATCGTGGAAGTTTATTGACAGAAAAGAAGACTCTTGATTAAATTTTTGATGAATTTTCAGGCGTAGCTCAGTTGGTAGAGCAGGTGGCTGTTAACCACCGGGTCGGGGGTTCGAGTCCCTCCGCCTGAGCCAAAAACAACGAGTGTTTATATCATATAAAAATGAAGCTAACTAAAAAACAACTTTATCTATACGTGAAAATTAACTTTCTCATTCTATCTTTATTTGTAGTGCTTTTTTTCATTAGTAAACTCAAAAAAAAGGGATTACCAGGATCTGCCGTCGAAACATTACTTTTGAAGGAACGTAAAGCGAAAGTTATTCAGTAGATTTTAAAATAACTTTTTTACCGTTCATGTAAGACTGTAAAACTTTTGGAATACTTACGCTTCCATCTTTATTTTGATAGTTTTCTAGAATAGCAATAAGAGTTCGACCCACAGCAAGACCAGAACCATTAATCGTATGTACAAATAAGTTCTTTTTATCAGAATTTCGAAAGCGAATTTGAGCACGACGAGCTTGATAATCTTCAAAATTAGAACAAGAGCTAATTTCTCTGTAATTCTTTTGTGAAGGTATCCAGACTTCTAAATCATAACATTTTGCAGCCGTGAACCCTATATCCCTTGTGCTGAGATTCATAACACGATAAGGAAGTTCTAAATTTTGTAAAACATTTTCTGCATGCAGAGTTAATTTCTCATGTTCTTCATAAGAAGAGTCAGGATGAGAAAACACCACAAGCTCCACTTTAGTAAATTGATGCTGACGAATCAGCCCATGAGTATCCTTTCCATAAGAACCTGCTTCTGCCCGAAAACAAGGAGTGTAAGCCACAAATCGGATAGGCAGTTTTTTTTCTTCCAAGATTTCATTAGCAAAAAAATTGGTAATAGGGACTTCAGCTGTAGGAATCAGATAGCCCTTGTTATGAGATACTTGAAAAAGTTCTTCTTCAAATTTAGGAAGCTGACCTGTACCAACTAGAGCTTTTGGATGAACGATATAGGGAACATGAATTTCTTCATATCCATTTTTCTTAGTATGAACATCTAACATATACTGACCCAGTGAACGTTCAAGCTGAGCTAACTCTCCTCTTAGAAAAGCAAAACGAGCTCCTGAAACTTTACTTGCCCGTTCCATATCAATGGAACAAGATCCCACTTCTAAGTGGGATCGAGGCTCAAATGAAAAAGAAGGTGGAACTCCCCACTTTCTAACCTCCAAATTCTTATCTCCTACAGGAACACTTTTATGACAAACATTAGGAAGACTTAATAAACACTCAGAAACTCTTTGTTCTAATAATTTTAATTGCTCTTGTAGTTCTGAAATTTTTTGCCCAACACTTTGAGCCGAAGACAGGTGTTCTTGTTTTTTATTACTATCTTTTTCTTTTAGTAAAGACTTCTCTGTCTGCTTTCTTTGAATAATAAGTTGATCTATTTCAAAAACCAACTTCCTTCTTTTTTGATTTGAATTTAATGCCTTTTCAAAGAGCAAAGAATCTGCCCCCCTATTTTTCAAACTTTCAAGATAATGGTTTTGAAAGTTAGAGTTTTTTTCATATAATTTAATATCAATCATAATTTCAAGAAATAGAAAAAGTAATATATAATTTCAGAAATAAAAATAAAGCAACAAAAAACAAATTGCAAGCAATAAGACCTATCCATCTATAATGCCAAACCAATTTAATATAAGCCATGCCTATCGTAAGGGTAATAAAAATAACTGAAAACACACCTGCATTTAATAAGCTTTGAACAATGATAGCTACAGTGAAGCCTAAAAATCCTCCAGAAAGGACTTTCAAAAAATTGAGGAAAAAGTTTAAGAATTGAAAATTAATTTTTTTCTTACTCATTATTGACCAAACTGTTTCACTCTATTTTGAATATCTTCTTTATCTTTTGCGTGAGGTATAAGATTTAAATAAATACTATAAGATTTAGTCGCATTGTCATAGTCTTTTTTTATTTCGTAAATTGCTCCAAGCTCTCTGTAGATTTTAGGATTAGCAACTAGTTTATCCTTTCCATTGGAAGCACTTTTGAGCATTTTTAATGCAAGATCTAAATAACCTGCTCTTCTATAACACTCGGCTACCCGAAGATAAAGTTCTGAGTTATCTGGTATTAATTCAATAGCTTTTTGAAAGGACTGTGCACAAAGTGTGTATTTACCAAGAGTATAGTAAATTTCTCCAGAAAGTTGATAATTTTCTGGAATAAAAGGGTTAAGTCGACTTTCTATTTCCGTCTCTTTTAAAGCAAGATGGAGGTTTTCTTTTCCTCCCTCTTTAAAATAGGTTTCAGCAATATAGTAATGTATTTGAGGATAGCGAGGATAAAAATTTAAGAGTTTTTGAAAATTCTTTCGAGCTTGTATATATTCACTACTCCTCATTAAAATTTGAGCAATGTGGAACATAATCTTTGGATTCTTAGGTTCTAAAGAAGCTGCGTTAATAAACTCTTCGTAAGCTTGTGGGATTGTATGTTTATTTATACTATAAATTTTTCCTTTTAAAATAAAATATCGACTGGGTTTTTCTTCCACATTTGAAAGGCTTTCTAAAACACTTAAAGCTTGATCATATTTTAAGTTGCTGTAAAGAAATTGAGCTAATGCAAGAGCATACTCAATGTGATTTTGAGAATCTTTTTCTGTATTACTAATTAATTGATCAAAATAATCAAAAGTAACATCTACTCCATATATACTTCCTAAGGAAGTTGCATATTGAATCTGAACATTTCTATCATTACTGTTAATTTCTAAAGCTCGTTTTGCTGCTTTCAAAGCTTCGTCCTTTTTTCCATCGTATGCATAAGCCTTTGAAAGAATGATATGTGATTCCACATCAGCTTCATAAAGCTCCAAAGCTTTCTTTGCGTAATAAATCGATGATTCAAAATCATTTTTTTTCAAACTCAAATTAGCGTATCCTTTAATCACATCTAAACTTTCTGGAAATTTTCTATTTGCCATTCCTAAGTTTTCCACAGATTTTTTGAACTCATAATTTTCCGAGTAATAATCAGAAAGCAGAATATAAGCTCGAATATGATCCGGATTGGCTACGACAGCTTTATTGAGCCAAGAGATAGCTTTATCGTTTAAACCAAAGTTCCATAAATTTTCTCCTAGCTTGGTTGCAGCAATAGCATTTCTTCCTTTGTCTAATTTAAATGCCCTTTTATAATAATCCCTTGCTTTAAGAGGCTTTCCTTCGCGAATAAACTGATCTCCTTGCTCAATCAATAGACGACTTTTGATCTCTGTTTTTTCAATTTTTTTATCTTGAAATTGTGAAAAGTATTTTTTTAGCTCTCGATTTTCTGGCTTTAATATCAAAGATTTTTGAGCATATTCTTTTATTTTTTCAGTATCATTATTGATTTGAGCAATTTGAAATAAAGCAAAGTACGCTTCGCCTAAATCTTCAGCAGGAATTATTTCTGGCCACTTAAGCGCTCCTTGAATAGTAGCCTCTCCTTTCTTATATTTCTTTAAAAATTGAACTGTCAACACACCTTGGTTCAAAACAGCAACTTTATGCTGAGGATTCATTTGCACAGCTTTTGTATATGATTTTAAAGAAGAACTTATTTGATTATTTTTCTTCAAAAATCTTCCTTCTAAAACATAAGGACGCACCCATTGAGGAAATAAAGTACTTGTTTGTTTCAAACTCAATAAAGCTTGATCATACTTTAACTCTTGAGCTTGAATAATGCTTTTAAAATAATAAAAGAAAGGCGAAATATTTTCTGATTGTTTGTTTTGATCCAATTCCCCAATAGATGTTTGAATAAGACTATAAGCTTCTTCATAATTTTCCTTCACTAAAAGTTGAACTGAACGACAAAGGGCTGAATAAGCTCCTCCTTGATTTAATTTTCCTATTTGTTTATTTAATGCATCTACAGCTTTTATCTCTTGAGAACTTTTTGAAGAATAAGGCCATAATTCAAAATAAGTTAAACACAAATAAGCTAAAGCTAAAACATTAGAAGAGCTTCCTTCAATAGCTCTTACAAATTCATTTTGTGCTTTTACATAAAAAGAAACTTGATCTTGTACGAAAAACTGAAGCCCCTTAACAATAATACTTTTTATTTCTTTCTGAGAAAGGGAAGACATATGATTCCTAGGGATTAAAAGTTGAACATCATTCTTCACATTCGAAGATAAGTTATAAGAATGTTTAGAAAGCTGAAAAACAACCCCTAAAAGAACTGCACCAACAATTAAAGGAAGTATCATTTTTTTGATAAAGCTTTTAGATTTCTCCTTTTGAATATTCCCCATTTCAATAATAGAAGGATCGTGTTCTTTTCTTTTTATCTTAATCTTTTGATTCTGAGTTTGTATGAAAGATGGTTTTTGAACAGATTTTTTATTTTTTCTTTTATTGGATCGGCTAGTTTTAAATTTATCTTTTTGATCAGCATTTATTTGTTCACCCTTTCTAGTACTCATAGAAATAATAAATTGTTCTTTTAAATCTATTTTTTCAACAGATTGAGACATTTCTATTTTTTTATCTAGGGCTTCTTGAGATAAAGATTTTAACAATTCTTCATAAAACCGAGGGTAAGAAGAAATATGCACCCAATGTTCGAAAGGGTGCTGAGAAATAAGCTCATCACCATCAAAGTGAGAAGACTGGATTTTGAGGCAAACTTCTTCTTCCGAAAAAGGGCCTGTAATTTTCAAATTTTTACTTTTAATTAACCACAAACTATAATTCGGAAAAAGTGCATAATAACTTAAAAAAAGTTGAAGTTTTTATGAAGCTTTACGAAAAAATATGATTTTTGTTAAACTCTGCGGATATGAGCCCCTAATTTTGAGAGTTTTTGCTCCAATTTTTCATAACCTCGGTCTAAGTGATAAACTCGATGAATGCAAGTCTCACCCTTCGCAACTAAACCGGCAAGCACTAAACAAGAACTCGCCCTTAAATCTGTAGCTGTAACAGAAGCCCCTTTTAACACACAAGGACCTTTAACTATTGCAGTTTGATCTGCAATTTTAATATTTGCATTCAACCTTATCAGTTCAGGAACGTGCATAAAGCGATTTTCAAAAATACACTCCTCGACACGGCTTTCTCCTTGGGCTTGTGTCATTAAAGCCATAAATTGAGCTTGTAAATCAGTAGGAAAACCAGGGTAAAAAGAGGTTGATAAAGAAAGAGCAGAAAAAGAAGAGGGAGAATGAAGCTCAATCCAATCCTCACCTATTTGAATATCAAAACCACTTTCCCTTAAACTTTCAATAACAGACACAAGATGAGTAGGGTGGCATTGAGTTACACGAACACTTCCTTTTGTTATAGCTACGGCCATTAAAAGTGTTGCAACCTCTATACGATCAGAAATTACAGTATGCGTAGAAGGCTTGAGGCCATCCACTCCGTTTATAATCACTTGACTGGTACCAACACCTTGAATTTGAGCCCCCATTTGAATCAAGTATTTTGCTAAATCTAGCACTTCAGGTTCCCGAGCGGCGTTTGTTATTTGAGTTTCCCCTTGTGCTAAGGTCGCTGCCATCATCAAATTTTGTGTAGCTCCTACAGACGGTTTTTTTAAAGATAAAACATTTCCTTTTAATTTTTTGGAAGTCACTTTTCCATTGATATATCCTTTTTCTATTTCTATCAAAGCGCCCAAATTTTTTAAATTTTCAATATGAAAGTTAACAGGTCGTAATCCTATCGCACAACCTCCAGGTAAACTCACCTGAGCTTGACCTTGTCGAGCAAGCAAAGGTCCTAAACATAAAACCCCCGCTCTCATAGTTTTCATTAAGTCGTAGTGAGCTTTAAAAGCACTAAGCTTTAGAGGTACTTTTATTTTTAAAGAAGAATTTATTTTTTCAATTGTGCAGCCAAATTGTTTTAAAATTGAGATAGCTGTTAAAACATCTTTGACATGAGGAACATTATGAAAAGTATGTATTCCTTCTGAAAGCAAAGTAGAAAATAATAAAGGAAGAATAGAGTTCTTAGCTCCACTTGCTTCAACGCTCCCTTTTAAAGAGACTCCCCCTTTTATCAAAATGCGATCCATATCTTACCTTTTTAATATTTTTTTCTCACAACACAATGAACGACTCGATGATGTTGTTGGTAATCTTTATAAAATTTAGAATAACAAATCAATGGGTATTTTTGAATTATTCGCTTTACCTTTTTAAATTGGTCAAATCCAATTTCAAAAATATAATCTCCTCCTTGTAAAGATAAAAATTCAATCGCTTTTTCAATCCAGTCTTCAATACATTCTAATCCTGTCCCCCCTGAAAATAAAGCTGCATGTGGTTCATACATCTTAACTTGACTGTCTAAATAGGGATCTTCCCAAGCAATGTAAGGAGGGTTAGCCACTATTAAAGAAATAGGTGGAAACTTTTTTGTTTCTAAAAAAAAAACATCTTGGTGAAGAGAAGAAAAGCTGTTGTCATGAAAATTTAAAGCTGAAGCATTGTTTTGAGTGCAAGAAATAGCTTCCTGACTTTTATCAATAGAAATTAAATGGGATGTAGACCATTTTCTGAGCAAACTTAAACCAATACAACCGCTGCCGCATCCCCAATCCATAAAATGCTGAGGCGGAGTTTTTATCTGATGTAAAACAACATCTATAAGTACTTCTGTATCTATGCGTGGGATGAAAACATTTTTATTTACTTGAAAAGTAGATGAGTAAAAATTAGTTTCTTTAAAAACATAAGCTAAAGGCACTCCTTTTTCACATAAAGATAAAGCTATAGAGCATTTCTTGAGTTGATCTTTTGTGAGAACAGTATTCCAAGAAAGATAAAGTTCACTCTTTGTCTTTTTTAAAAGACTTTGAAGAATATATTCTTTATTAAAAGAAGAAATAAAAGAGGGAATTTTAATCCATTGTCCAACAGTTGTCATTTTACTCCTGAAATCTATCCACTCACACTTTTAACTTATTGGATTCCTCTATAAGTGGTTGAATCAATAGATCCATATCTCCTTTCATCACTCGATCTAAAGAATGTAGACTTATTGAAATTCGATGGTCTGTCACCCGACTTTGAGGAAAGTTATAAGTTCTAATTTTTTCTGATCGATCTCCTGTTCCGATTTGTTGGAGCCTCATTTGAGAATCTTTTTTTCTTTTTTCTTCTTCAACAAAAGCAAATAATCGAGCATATAAAATTTTAAAAGCTTTATCCTTATTGGCATGTTGAGATTTTTCATCTTGGCAAGATACTGTAATTTTAGTGGGTTTATGAGTGAGGCGAACGGCAGAGTCTGTGGTATTTACATGCTGCCCCCCTGCTCCGCTAGAACGATAGTAATCTACACGCACATCTTCCATTTTAATTTGAACATCTTTGGGACTTGCTTCCGGTAAAACAGCTACTGTGATTGTTGATGTATGTACACGACCTTGGGATTCTGTTTGAGGAACTCTTTGTACTCGGTGAACTCCTCTTTCAAATTTCATATGTGCATAGACATCTTTTCCATTAATTTTTGCAATGACTTCTCTAAATCCCCCTGAAGGAAGAAGAGAGCATGAAAGCATATCTACTTTCCAATTCTTAGAATAAGCGTACTTTTCATAGGACTGAAATAATTCTCTACAAAATAACCCCGCCTCTTCTCCACCTGCACCAGCTCTGAGTTCTATAATTACATTCTTTTGATCTAAAACATCTTTGGATTTACTTTGAAAAATACCTCTTAATTCTTCTTCTTTATACTTTATTTTTTTTTGAATTAGTCGAATTTCTTCTTCAACTAAAGGAGCTAAATCTACATCCTCTTCTTTCATTTTCAAATGTTCTTTTAAGGACTCCTCTAAAGACTTATAATCTCTATATAATTCCACAGTGTGTTTAAATTTAGCATGTTCAGTAATAATCTTTTGATATTGTTGTTTATCTTTAAGAAGATTGTGACTTTGCAACTGCTCTTCAAGCTCGCAGTATTGCTTCTCCATCTCTTTTAGTTGATCCCACATTTGAATCCATTGGCACTCTATTTTGTTGCAAAATAAATTAATTACTCATGTTATTTAGAAAATCAGAGTTTACCTTTGCAGATTTTAATTTATCCAATAGAAACTCCATACTGTCTATCACATTCATAGGAGCAAGTACTTTTCTCAAAACCCACATACGATTCAATTCGTTTTCTGAAACCAATAGATCTTCCTTACGTGTACCGGATCTGTTAATATCCATACAAGGGAAAATTCGTTTTTCCATAAGTTTGCGATCCAATTGAATTTCAGAGTTACCTGTTCCTTTAAATTCTTCAAAAATAACTTCATCCATACGAGAACCTGTATCTACAAGTGCAGTCGCAATGATAGTCAAACTTCCCCCCTCTTCGATATTTCGAGCTGCTCCAAAAAATCTCTTTGGTTTATGTAAGGCATTTGAATCCACGCCACCAGATAAAATTTTACCAGATGGAGGAATCACCGTATTGTAAGCACGAGCTAATCGAGTAATGGAATCGAGTAATATCACAACATCTTGCTTGTTTTCTACAAGTCGTTTTGCTCTTTCAATCACCATATTCGCCACTTGCACATGACGAGATGGAGGTTCATCAAAGGTAGAAGAGATAACTTCTCCTTTCACACTTCTTAGCATATCTGTCACTTCTTCAGGCCTTTCATCAATAAGTAAAACAATAAGATGAGCATCTTCATGATTTTTTGCCACAGCATTAGCAATATTTTGTAACAAAACTGTTTTCCCAGTCCGAGGAGGAGCAACAATTAAAGCTCTTTGACCTTTACCTAAAGGAGCCATTAAATCTACCACCCGAGTTGTCATTTCAGAGGGATCCCATTCTAATTTAAGCCGGTCTTCAGGATAAAGAGGAGTGAGATTATCAAAGAAAATCCTATCTGCTATTTTGTTTTGACCTTCATTATTCAAGTTTTCAGCTTTAAGAAAAGCAAAGTATCTTTCACCCTCTTTAGGAGGACGAATTGTTCCATTAATAAAGTCTCCTGTCCTAAGACCAAAACGACGAATTTGAGAAGGACTCACATAAATATCATCTACACCAGGCAAATAGTTATAATCTGGCGAACGTAAAAATCCATATCCATCTGGTAAAATTTCCAGCACTCCGTTTCCAAAAATATCACCTAACTGAGCTGCTCTTTTTAGAATTTCAAACACCATATCTTGTCTTCTCATGGAAGCTGGGCTTTCTATTTTCAGTTTCTGAGCCAAGGCTGTAATCTCTCGAATATCTTTTGATTTTAAGTTTTTAAACTCTAAAGCTTCCTTTTCCTGATCGGTTAAAGAAATCCCAGTCAGATCGACTGGCTCCGAATTATTATTTAAAAATTCGTAGTCTGAATCATTTTTAGAAAAACGATTATTCTCTGAATTCCCATTTCTATCTTTATGGTATCTACTACTGGATCTAAACTTAGATCCACGACGGGAGTGTTTATAGTCATCTCTTTTCCTTTCATTTTTAAAAGAGCTTCTACCTTCTTTTATATTGCTCGATTCTGAACTCATAAATAACCTTATTTAATTTTTGAAATATTATTTTTTAATTTGATTAAATAACAGCAAGACACTATTAAAACTATCGATCCAAACTCTCTCTAAAATCTTTACTGGAATTAAGAAAATACTGATTCTCCTATTCTAAGTATCATTTAAACCTTTTGTCAATTTTTATTTACTAAACCTTTTGTCAATTTTTATTTACATTTCCATAAAAATACTGTTATTATAGATATTTATATAGATAGCTGTAAAAATTATATTTTAGAGTGCTAATAAAAAATATTTTTCTTAATCCAATTTAATACTTATAATGAAGTTTATAAAAGGTAATAATGAAAAAAATTCACATTTTTGATCTTGATCAACATGTTGATCAAAATATTCAACTTATAGGATGGATCTATAATTTAAGGTCGAGTGGAAAGGTTCGTTTTATCCTTTTGAGAGATGGAACAGGAATCGCACAGTGTATTTTAACTTATAGTGAGCAAACTCAAAATCTATTTAACCTCTTTGAAAAATTAACGACTGAAAGTACTGTAAAGATATTTGGTAAAGTTCAAAAGTGGAAAGATTCTTTTGAAATTCTTATATCTGATTTTCAAATTCTTTCTAATGCTGAACCTTATCCTATTACGAAAAAAGAACATGGTATTGATTTTTTAATGAACCTTAGGCATTTATGGGTGCGATCCAAAAGGCCTCATGCCATTCTTCGTATTCGCCATTATATCACTCAAGCTATACATTTATTTTTTAACACCAGAAATTTTACACTCACTGATCCTCCTATCTTCACTCCAATAGCATGTGAGGGCACTTCCACTTTATTTGAAATAAAAAGTGACTGGCATAACCCTCTTTTTTTAAGCCAAAGTGGACAGATGTACTTAGAGGCTATGAGCGCAGGGTTTAATCAAGTTTATTGCATGAGCCCTACTTTTAGGGCAGAAAAATCAAGCACTCGAAGACACCTGATGGAATTTTGGATGTGTGAAGCCGAAATGGCATTTTGTGATCTGAATCAAAACATGGATTGCATAGAAGATTTTATTGTTTTTATCACTCAACATCTACTCAAGAATGCAGAAGCTGAATTAAAGTTTTTGAATGCTAATATCTCAGCACTAAAAAAAGTAAAAGCTCCTTTCCCTCGTCTCCATTACAAAGAAGCTGTGGAATATTTGTTAAAGAAAAATCCTGATTTTAAAGCTGGATCAGATTTTGGAGGTGGAGATGAAACAATATTAAGCTCATTTTTTGATAAACCTTTATTTATTCACCATTATCCTACTGAAATAAAAGCTTTTTATATGAAACAAGATCCAAACGAGGAGCAGTATTGTCTCAATTGTGATTTATTAGCTCCCAACGGATATGGAGAAATCGTTGGAGGAGGACAAAGAGAAGAACAGTTAGATGTGTTATTGAACGCAATAAAAAAACATCAACTCGATCAAAAAGATTTCGAATGGTATCTGGATTTAAGGAGATATGGAACTTTTGAACACTCTGGTTTTGGTTTAGGTATAGAACGTTTTATTTGCTGGGTATGCAACTTAGATCATGTAAGAGAATCTATTCCTTTTCCTCGAGTTTATGGCCGCCATTTTTTTGAACATCAAAAATAGCTCTTTTTATTGACCTTTTCTTAAAAAAGCTGTTGCGAAAATACTTCCTTCATAAAGTAAATAAAGTGGAAGGAGTAAAAACAACATACTTAAAACATCTGGAGGGGTCACTAAAGCAGCAACTACAGCTAATAATACAAAGGCATATTTTCTTCCTTTTTTAAGCTGGGAAGGAGTAATAAGTTGAAGTTTTACTAAACCAATAATAATGAGCGGAATTTCAAATAAGAGACCAAAAACAAAAGTAGTCAGCATAAAAAAGGATAAATATTCTCTAACTGAAATCAAAGGGATTAAAGATCCCATCTGCATCAAAAACCCAAAAGACAGAGGATAAACAATAAAATAGATAAAAAGAACTCCTAAAAAGAATAACAAACTCCCGACCACATTAAGAAAAATTAGTATCTTTCTTTCGGAGGAATAAAGTCCTGAAGCACAAAATTTCCACATATGGAACATAAAAAAAGGGAAATTAAGAACAGCAGATCCAAATAATGCCACCTTGATACGGGACATAAATTCATCCATTGGTGCAGTAAACACCAACTGGCCTGAACTATATTTCAGGTAAGGAGAAATAGGCTGGGTTATTAAGCTCAATATATCTGAACCAAAATACCAACAAATCAAAAACCCTATCGTATAAAATATTAAACAGTAAATAACTCGTATTCTGAGTTCTTTGAGATGATGAGTTAAACTCATAGAAGAAAATTGTTCTTTAGAATTATTTATCTGAGACATTTTTTTTATTAGAGCTTAAAGGAGCATCTATAGATTTTAAAGGTTCTTCAATATTTTTTTTAAATTGATCTTTTATTTCTTTTGTCGAGTCTTTAAGTGTTTTAGTGTGTTGATGAATATCGGACTGAACAGAACGCAACCTATGTATAATTTGGGCGATATCTTTAGCGAGCTGAGGAAACTTTTGAGGCCCAAAAACCAACAACGCTAAAGTTAAAATAGCCAAAATTTCAAAAATTCCTAAAGAAAACATAAAGAACTATTATATTCCTTTTATGGAAAAATCAATAATAACCAAACATTTAAACGAAAAAGAGTTCTTATAATATCATTGTGAGCAAATGGAAGAAGACTTATGATTTGATGAAATATGAAAACCATGATCTTCGAGCTGAATAGCAAGAGCTTTACATTCTGTTCTTAAATACTCTGAGCAAATATTCATTAAGTCTTCATGGCTTCGAATAGAGTGTCTGGAAGACATATAGGATAGAGTATTTAAAATATCTTCAAAAGAGTAGGAAAGCTCCTTAAAAGTCTCCCCTTGGTGATACTCTGCTAAATAGTCGTAGGCTCCTTGACCAATGTTAATATAATAATCCAAGCTCACAATTTTCTTTTGCAAAGCTCTTTTAAAAAAACCCCCTAAATAAAGACTCCGATCTCCAATCTGTTTCAAAAAAAACAATCTTTCTGAGAGCGGGGCATTTTGAGCTTTAAGATAAATTTCTGCAAAGGGTTTTAAAGTTTTTTTTCCTGATTCAGAATCCACTTCAAATAGATGATCAGATTTGAGGTAAAAAACTAACAACTTTTCAAGATACTCTCTGACGGATAAAGATACTTGAAGACTCATTCGATTCAAGCTCTCATTTAAAAGAGATTTAAAATGCTTTTGAATCAGCATGTTGATCATTCTACCATGTTTTTGAGATTCTTTTGTTCAATAAAATCTCCCTTTTTTTAATAAATTAGTACTTAAGTTTAGTTTTGAGTGATATCCTCATGATTCTTTTAATTTATTTTTCCACTTCAAAGGACTTTTTTATGTTTATAAAAAAATAGTCCGAAAAGGGCTTCAGTAGAAATTTTTTAAAAAACTTAAATATTTAGACCATTTAGGGAAAAACAATGAAAAATGAAAGAAGCTCCAATTCTACCCATAAATCTAAAAAACAACCTCGTCTCACTCCTCCTGATTTAGAAAAACTCAAGGTTCAAAAATCTCAACCCAAAGATTCTGAAAAAAATTCTGAAATCCAAGCAAAAAAATCAAAGGATAAACAAAAAAAATCTTTATTTTTTAACAAAAACTCAGAATTAGAGAAACTAAAAAAAGAACTTAAGGAAATCAAAAACTCCTACGCTTATTTACAAGCAGAATTTATCAATTTCAAAAGAATACAAAAAAAAGAAAGAGAGCAATCTATAAAGTATGCTTCATTTCCTTTTCTTCAAGACTTTTTATTTAATGTGTTAAATGATTTTAATCGAGCTATGGAAAAAGAATGGAGAAATTCTGATTTTGAAGATTTCAAATCTGGAATAGAAATACTTCATTCTAAGATCATTAAAATTCTAAAACAATACGGAGTTAAGGAAATTAACCCTAAAGGAGAAACTTTTAATCCTCATTTTCATGAAGTGATGAGTTTAGGACAAGATAAAAATTTACCTGAACAAACGATTCTTCAAGTCTGTAAAAAGGGATACTCGCTCCATGACAGGTTAGTTCAACCTGCTCAAGTTATCGTTAATCAATTTTCAGAGAATAAAACGAATTTAGAACCTGAGAAATTAAATTCAAAACAAGAGGAAGAATGATGAAAGATTATTACAATATCTTAAAAGTTTCTCCTGTTTCGAATCAGACATCTATAAAAAAAGCTTATTTAAAGCTCGCTCAGAAATTTCATCCTGATAAAAACAAAAGTAAAAATGCTACAGAAATATTTAAACAAATTACAGAGGCTTATCAGGTGTTATCAGATACTCAAAAAAGAGCAGAATATGATCAAATAAGAAAACAAGGCCAGAAACAGACATCTGATTCTTTTAAAGAAAAGGCTCATTCTTTTAATCAAAAAAAATCCTCTTCTAATTCATCCGACCGCCCTTCTCCTCCTCCATCTTTAGATGCTTTTGCTTATTTAAATCTCAGTCTCGAAGAGTCTCATATAGGATGTGAAAAACGAATTTCATTTGTCAGAAAAAATAACTTAAAAGAAAAGGAGAAGAGCTTGTCTGTCAAAATTCCAAAAGGGATTGTTGATGGAAAAAAATTAAAGCTTTCTCAAGAAGGTCACCAATATCATGGGCAAAAAGGTGATTTATTTATTCAAATCACGATAAAAAAACACTCTCTATTTAAAAGAAGCAAAGACCACCTTGTTATGACTCTACCTATTTCTGTCAGCGATGCCATTTTAGGCACACAAATGATGGTTCCAACTTTGACAGGTCGAGCTCATGTTAAGATTCCTGCAGGAGTTTCTTCTGGAACTTTACTTAAACTTAGCAGTCAAGGTTTTTTTTCTGAAGATGGAATGAGCCGTGGTGACTTAATTTTAGAAATCTCTGTTGACATTCCTTCTCAAATAACCGAGGAAGAGAAGAAATGGTTCAAAGAATTCAAACTCAAAAAAAATACTCCTTCTGCAGTGGCTCTTTTCAATATTCAAGCACAAAAATTATTCTCTCAGCGTGCAGCCTAATTCTACTTTTATGCTCCTGTAAATCTTTAGATTTAAATACTTTCTCTATTCAAAATCTAAAGAAAAAACCTGTTACAAATCAAAAAATCCAACAGCAAAAAACAGATTCAGTCCAAAATTTTTTTTCTGAAGGAATTCAGTTTTTAAAACAAAAAAAATACGAAAAAGCTTTAAAGCTTTTTAAAAAAGAAGAATTGTTAAACAAAGAGGACACCTTAGTTCAATCCAAATTAAATAGTGCTTTTATTCATTATAAAACTCAACAATATGGCCTAGCACTAGAGAAACTGAAAGAAGTAACAGAAGAATACCCTTCTCAACAATACCTCAAAAGCCTTTATTTCCAATGGAAAATTTTAGCAACTTATAAACCTGATCATCTAATAGAAAAATTGAGAATTCTAAATCAGATTATCTTATATGAGCCTTCTTTGGAAAAAAGGCAGAAGGCACAAAAACAATCTCAAAATATCATTCTAAAATTAAGAACAAATGAAGTAGATTCACTCATCAAAGAAAATCATTTGATTGCTTTAAATCAATGGCTCATCTTCGCCTCAGCTAAAAACTTAATGAAAGAAAAAAAATTTAGAAAAGCTTTAGATTATTTCCAAAAACTTTTAATTCAAACAAAAGATAATTCTCCATTAGAAAAAGCTGCCCATCAATATATTCAAGCTTTAACAACAAGAACAAGAGTACGACCTCAAAGAATAGGAGCTATTTTACCTTTAACAGGTTCTTATCAAAGGATAGGAGAGCGATGTCTTAATGGATTACAGCTTGGTTTAGGATTACACGATACAAATCCTTCTGAATTTGAATTAGTTGTCATGGATTCTAAAGGTCACCCTCAACTTATAAGAGAAACAGTCAAGGATCTTGTCTTAAATCACCAAGTGATCGGTTTAGTAGGAGGAATAGTATCTCAAGTCGCTACAAACTTAGCTGAAGTATCTCAGGACTTTATGACACCTTCCATTTTACTTGCTCAAAAATCTGAACTCACTAAAGATAAACCTTTTATTTTTCAAAACTCCATCAATAATAAACATATTATTCAACATCTTGTCGACTATTTGATGGATCAACAAGGACATAAAGATTTTGCTATTCTCTATCCCAATGATCGCTTTGGAGTCGAGTATAGCAACTTATTCTGGGACTATGTTTCATCAAAAGGGGGGAAAGTTAAAGGAGCTCAAACTTATAAACAAGGAGAAACAGATTTTAGTAATCCTATAAAAAGATTAACAGGACTTTACTATGTTACGGATCGAGATGAAAAATATCGTGAAAAACTAAAAAACTGGTTTTCTAAAAAAAGATCTTATAGGAGTAATAAACAACTAAGAAACTTGCTCCCTCCTGTTGTAGACTTTACAGCTTTATTTATTCCAGATTCCATTAAATCTTTACATCATATAGCTCCTTATCTTGCTTTTCATGACATAAAAGGGGTGACCTTGGTAGGTACAAGTATATGGAATTCCAATAAGATACTACAGCATGATTTAGAACAAATAGAAAATATCATCTTTGCAGATGCTTTAATTACAAAACACCCTCAATTTAAAGAATCTTCATTTTACCAAGATTTCAAAATTATCTTTGGCTATGCTCCTAGTTTATTTGAATTCCTCTCTTACCAGTCTGCTCTAGCCTTAAGGCAAGTTATCGTATCTGGAAGTGATTCCAGAGAAGAACTTCAAGAAAATTTATCCAAACTAAGAAGTTTCGAATCTCCTATTGGAAGTATTACAATATCCAAAAACAGGGAGTTTATTTATCCTATTACCAACTTTAGTATTAAAGAAAAAGCTATTATCTCCTTAAATCCATAAAAATAGTTACTTTAGCCCGACATTTATTTCATTTTATTCTTTATTAATTATTCTTTTATTCTTATTTTTCATATTTTCTAAAGCTCATCTAAAAAATCTCCGAACAGATGAATGTGAAGACTTACATGAAAGGAACTTAAATATGTACAATAAAATAGAAATTCCTCCAACTCTGCCTTTATTACCCATCAAAGAAACAGCCCCTTTTCCTTATATGCTCCTTTCTCTTTACATAGGAAGAAACAGCTCCAAAAAAGCTATAGAAGAAGCATTAAAGACTAATCGTATGATTTTTCTTACACTACAAAAAGATGCAGACACTTCTATTATAACTGAAAACTCTATTCATAAAGTAGGTGTCGCCTCTATTGTCATGAGAATGAGAAAACTGAAAAATGGAAAAATGAAGATCCTTGTGCAAGGGCTTTGCCGCGCTGTGATTGAACAATCTCAACTAGAAGGAGCTTGTCAATTTGTTAAAATAAAAAAAATTGAAGAGCAAACTCCTGTTATAGATGATCCTGTAAATAACCTTATTCGACAAGCTCAAGAAGCTATAAGAAAACTTTCTGAGTTTGAACAGCAAGTGTTCTCTCCTGATCTAGTCAACATCCTCAACCAAGTAAAAGATCCAGGTCGGCTCTCAGATCTCATTACAGGAAATCTCAATCTAAAAGTCTTAGATATGCAAAAGATACTAGAAACTTTTGATCCTATAGAGAGGATAGCCGTACTTCTTACCTTTTTAAATAAGGAAATTGAAATATCTCAAATGCAAAATCGAATTAAAAATATGGTTCACACTCAACTAGGAAACAGAGGTCAACAAGATCAATATCCTATGGGTTCTCAAAGGATAGAACACCGTGATGCAAAATCAGAAGAGATTCGAGATTTCACAGAAAAAATTGAAAAAGCTGGAATGCCTAAAGAGACAAAGCAAGAGGTGCAAAAGCATTTACATCGTTTAGAAAAAATGCATCCTGAAGCCTCTGAAGCTTCCATTATTCGCAACTATCTGGATTGGATGTGCTATTTGCCTTGGAATCAAACAACAACAGATAATCTTGATCTGAAGCATGCCAGAAAAATTTTAGATGACGACCACTTTGGCCTGAATAAAGTTAAAGAACGCATTTTAGAGTTTCTTGCTGTAAGAAAGCTTCAACCCTCAGATTCATTTAAAGCCCCTATTTTGTGTTTTATAGGACCTCCAGGAGTTGGAAAAACCTCTTTAGGTCAAAGTATTGCTCGATCTATTGGAAGAAAATATACCCGAGTGGCCTTGGGTGGGATTAAAGATGAGGCTGAAATTCGAGGACATAGAAGAACTTATGTCGGGGCTATGCCTGGTAAAATTATTCAAGCCTTAAAACAAGTAAAATCTAAAAATCCTATTCTTGTTTTAGATGAATTAGATAAATTGGGATCCGATTTTAGAGGAGATCCATCATCGGCTATGCTTGAAGTTTTAGATCCAGAGCAAAATAATTCCTTTAAAGATCATTACCTGAATGCTAGTTTCGATCTAAGCCAGATATTCTTCATTGCTACAGCCAATGTATTTGAAGACATTCCTGCGGCTCTAAGAGACCGTATGGAAATCATTCACATTCCGGGTTACACTCCACATGAAAAACTTCAAATTGCTAAAAAATACATTGTTAAAAAAGAGATGACAGTTAATGGTGTGAATGAAAAGTTTTTATCCTTCACTCCATCCGGCCTTGAATACATCATTGGCCACTACACCAAAGAAGCTGGGTTAAGAAATCTTAAAAGGCAAATTGGTTCCGTATGTAGAAAAACAGCTAAAAAGATTGTTATGGGTAAACAAGACACCACTGTTGTCACTCCTCAATCTGTGAAGTCTTTATTAGGACACCCTATATTCTTGAAAGAAGATAAGCTCAAAGAAGATAAGGTGGGTATTGCTACGGGCTTAGCATGGACTCAAGCGGGGGGAGAGGTTTTATATGTAGAAGCTATTAAAATTCCTTCTAAAAAAGGTGGACTTACTTTAACAGGACGACTTGGAGAAGTGATGAAAGAATCTGCAGAGCTCGCTCGATCTTATGTTCAGTCTTATTCGTCTCGTTTAGGAATTTCTGATTCTTGGTTTAGATCTAACGAGGTTCATATTCATCTACCCGCAGGAGCTGCACCTAAAGATGGTCCTTCTGCAGGTGTCACCCTTGCGACTGCACTTGTTTCTTTGATCACAGGGTGCCCCGTACGAAAAGATATTGCAATGACAGGAGAAATTGGTCTTCAAGGACAAGTTCTTCCAGTAGGAGGAGTTAAAGAAAAAGTTTTAGCAGCCCTTAATCATGGTGTGAAACATGTTATTTTACCTAAGAAGAATCAGTATGATTTAGAAGATGATGACAGCGAAGATCAAGAAGATGCTACTTTAAAAGAACTTAGAGAAAACATTAATTTTATATTTGTAGAATCCTTAGATGAAGTCTTTGAACAGGCCTTATCTCCACATTACAAAGAGCAAACTATCGATCCAAATCTATCAGTTGCTTAAAAAATCCCTGATTTTAAACTAAAAATTTTATAAGTACCAACGCAACCCAACTTCTGCAAATGGACCATGAGAAAGGAGTTGTTGATCAGGCCAAGCGATCAAAGTAGAATTTCCGTCACTTTCACTGAATCTAAAAAAGTTTAAACGAACAAAAACACCTAAGTTATCAGTCACCTTAAATTGTGAAAAGATAGCTGCCTCTACACCATAACCTAAACTATTTAAGTTCCAGTTATTCGCAACACCAAAAATAAACCCCATATCCAAACCAAAAGACCAGCGATTTTGTCTCATAAACTCATAACCATACTTAGCAGATAAAAGATAGTCCGTATCTTTAAGAATGCCCTCAGCACGAGCTCCGATTTCATAGAAACCGTAGTAATTTTCCATAGCAGATATAATACTATCACCAAAGCTGGCTTGGATTAGAATACTATTATTAAAATCTACACCCCCACTCAGTGACACAAAACTATCATTCATCATTGCTTGTGCAAAAAATCCAGTCGAAAGCAAAAAACTTAATATTAAACTTTTCATTAAATTTCTCATCAAAAACTCCTCCTTTTTAGAATATTATCATTAAATAGTAAAGATATACCTATTTTTTATCAAGAACAAATTATTAAAAAATCTTGATGTAATGATTATTTTTTTCCTATTAGTTGAGTATTGTAGAATGGATACTCTCACTAAACTAAAAGAAAAAATGTAGGGGCTGAAGGACTTGAACCTTCGATCCTCCGGTTATGAGCCGGATGCTTTAACCAACTAAGCTAAGCCCCCACAGGCAAAACAGGTTAAACCTACACATCACCCTTTAGTCTACAAATGTTTTTAACTTTGAAGAACGACTAGGATGCCTGAGTTTACGAAGAGCTTTAGCCTCAATTTGACGAATACGTTCTCGCGTGACATTAAAATCTTGTCCTACTTCTTCGAGAGTATGATCACTTTCTTCCCCAATACCAAACCTCATTCTTAAGACTCTTTCTTCTCGAGGTGTTAAGGTGGCTAAAATTTTTCGAGTTTGCTCCACTAAGTTTAAATTCACCATAGCCTTAGAAGGATTGATCACATTTTTATCTTCAATAAAATCCCCTAACTTAGAATCTTCTTCTTCACCCACTGGAGTTTCTAACCCAATAGGTTCTTTAGCAATTTTTTGAACCTTACGTACTTTATTCACAGGAATATCCATCTTTTTTGCAATCTCTTCTGGAGTTGGATCTCGACCCAATTCCTGAATTAAATATCGTGTGGTACGAACCAATTTATTAATAGTTTCAATCATATGCACCGGAATACGAATGGTGCGTGCTTGATCCGCAATAGCGCGAGTAATAGCTTGTCGAATCCACCAAGTGGCATAAGTTGAAAACTTATACCCCCTTCTATACTCAAACTTATCTACAGCTTTCATAAGTCCCATATTTCCTTCTTGGATCAGATCCAAAAACTGAAGCCCCCTATTAGTATACTTTTTAGCAATAGAAACCACTAATCTCAGATTAGCCTGTACTAATTCAGACTTAGCTTTATCTGCAATTTTTTCACCCTTCCAAATACCTGTACAAACATGACGAACCCAATGAAAATTCATCCAAGTTTCTTTGCAAACTCTTTGAAGTCTTTTATGAGAATCATAGTTAGTTAAGTAAAAAACTCGCAAGGCTTTGAAGGTTAGACCGGTTTCTCTTTCAATTTGTTCACTTCTTTCTTTATCATTAAGCATTAGTTCATACTTTAATTTTAAATCCTCAAAGGTTTCAGAAAAAGTTTTCTGTAAAGATTCATTTTGCTTTTTCTTTAATTCATCCATTCGAGTAAGGAGGTTTCTGAGTTTAATAGAGATGCGATTAATAATTTTTCGGTTAAAATTCACAGCCTCAAACTTCTCCATTAAAACATCCACCAATTTATCAAGCTCTTTTACTGCCCCTGCGCTTTTATTTACCCCGCTATCTCGAATCTGAATAAAATGTTCTTTGGCCTGCTTTTGATAAGCCTTTACATGGTTAATTAATTCGTTAATTTTTTCAACATACTCTTGTTCATTGTAGTGATGTTCTTCATCTTCTAAACCTCTGAAAATAGATTTCACCTTAATACGGCCCTTTTTCATATTTTCACCCAGAGCAATAATTTCATGAGTTCCGATAGGACACATGAGCATCGTTCTTATAATTTCTCTTTCTCCCTTTTCGATAGAACAGGCAATAGTTACCTCACCCTCACGATCGAGAAGGGAAACATGCCCCATCTTTCTCAAATAAAGACGAACAGGATCGCTTCCAACAGAATCTTTAATTACTGCTTTTTCTTCAATCTTTTCTTCGTCTTCCGACAAATAAAAATCCTGATCAGAATGAGTCTTCTTATAGGCTTCAGGATTTAAAAATTGGATTTGATTCTGTTTCATAACTTCCATGAAATGATCAATAGCATCTGTATGAACAATTTCAATCGGTAAAACTTCGTTCACTTCTTCAAAAGTGAGATTTCCTTTACTGTGAGATTTCACCATAGAAATAACACGAGGGATTTCTTGTTGAATAAGAGCTATTTGTTTTTTTAAAGGTAGGGTTTTTAAACCTTCAGTTTGTGATTTATTTTTCATGATCTCTCTCCATTTGTGAAATATGCTTTCTCATATTTTGAATTTCTTTTAAGTGAACTTTTATATCTTTATCCCCTTCTTTCAATTTCAATTGCATAATTTGAGTTTTTAATTTTGATTTTTCATATTCTAAAGATAAACTGGATAAACAATCCTGAACAAACCTAAGCCCTGTCTGCTCATTTAATCCTATTAAAACAGGGTGACTTTCAATATGTAACAAGCCCGCAGGCTCCACTATAGCAGATATTTGAGCTAAAAGTTTATCAAAATTTGAATGATTTAAAGAGTATTCATCAAAAACAGTTTTAAAAAACTGCCTTAACCATTCTTTAGAAAGCCAGTTTATATCCAACCGAGACATAATATATTCTAAATAACTCTTTTGAGATAATGCAAGAGCTAAGAGATAAACCTCTACAGGAGTAATACTTTTAAGTAAAAAAAGTTTCTCAGAATCTTTTGGAAGAGGTTTTAAGGGCTCTAAAGATGTGAAGGGCTGAGATTTAGAATAACTTTTCTTTTTAAAAATCATTTCAACAGAAGATTGTTCTGAGGGCAAAAAGACATCTAGTATTTTTTTCATATAATACTCTTTTAAAATTTGATCCTTCATAGAACCTAAGATGGGAGTCAAGTTCCACACTAAATCTAGCTTTTCTACACCTTGAGTATTCTTGAGCTGTTCTGAAAATATATGAAGGAATAAATCTTTATTTTTTTGTAAAATTTCTTTTAAAAAAGACACTCCTTTTTGGCGAACACATTCATCTGGATCTATATCTTTAAGCTCCGTATAATGAACTCGAATCCCTTGAGAAAGAAGAATAGGTAAACTTCTAAAAGCTGCCTGACGACCCGCCTTATCTCCATCAAAAAAAAGCACCACTTTATCTGTATATCTTTTTAATAATCGAGCGTGATGAGGAGTTAAAGCTACACCTAAAGTAGCTACAACATTTTGAAATCCATTTTGATATAAAGTAAGATAATCCGTATAGCCTTCCACAACTAATGCATACCCTTTTTGCCGAATAAAACTAGCAGAATCTTTTAATCCATAAAAAATACGCCCCTTTTGAAAACACACAGAATCTCGACTATTAATATATTTTGGCAACCCTTTAAAAGCTCGTCCTCCAAAACCTAATATTTTATTCATTGGAGAAAAAATCGGAAACATTAAACGATGACGAAAAAGATCTCTAAGTTGCCCTTCTTTTTGACTCAATAAACCCACTTGCAGTGCTATCTTTTTTTCTTCTGAATTCAAAGTTCGAGATAAACAAGGATCAAATGGAGCGTATCCAAGCTGAAAATTTTTAATCAAATCTTTAGAATAACCTCGATCCTTTAAATACTGATGAGCCACATGAGTGTTTAGAAGTTTTAAAAGATTTTGATGGAAAAGCTGGGCAACTTTCAAGTTTAATTGAAACAGCTCTTCTGTTTGATTTCCGCTTTGTGAACCTTTACTTTCTTCTAAATGAATCCCTGCTTGTCTTGCTAAGTATTGAACAGTCTCTACAAAACTCATCAACTTTTGATCTCTGAAGTAGGTAAAAATATCTCCACCTTTTTTACAGCCAAAACAATGATAAACTTGTTTGACAGACGAGACAGAAAAACTAGGAGTTTTTTCTTTATGATCTGGAAAAGGGCAAAGACCTGTGTATTGACCTTGTGATGAACCTTTTAAAACAGTATCACGACCAATCCACTCAACTATGTCGTGAGCATCTCTGATTTTATTTAAAATATCTGAAGTCCACTTCATTATAATTGACTAAGCTGCTGGCGAACTATATCCACGATTTTAACACCCTCTACGGCGCCCATAGTTTTAGCATGAACCTCTCTAATCACAATTCCTTGATCTTTTAAGCCTTTTGCTTTCAAGTTAAAAATGGATTCAGAAACAATGATACTTAATTGCTCATCATTCAAAGGTTGAGGAAGAAAAGATTTTAAAACTTCCATTTTATTTAAATCTTCTTCAGCTTCGGCTGCTCGATCAGAATCCACATACTGTTGAACAGTTTCTTTATATTGCTTGATTTGTTTTTGAATCAGTTTAACTACATCTAGATCTGTAACTGCTTGGGTTTTACTTCCTTTTTTTTGAATCTCTAGATTTTTAATCTCCGAAATAAGCAGTCTTACAGCTTCCAGCTTTAATTGATCTTTATTTTTTAAAGCTTCTTTAAAAGAGATTTGTATTTGTGCTGCAATACTCATAGCTGCCCTTCTTTTATCTTCGACTACCTTTTTTCAACAGTCGTTTTTTAGCAGAAATAGATTTTTTCTTTTTAGAAACAGAAGGTTTCTCGTAATATTCTCTTTTCTTAAGCTCAGATAAAATACCAAATCGTTCGCACGCTTTTTTAAAACGTTTTAAAACAATATCAAAACTTTCACCTTCTCGAATTCTAATTTTCGGCATATCTAGCTCACTCCTATTTATGCAGTCCATATCAGATGCGTCAAATAAGTTCAAGTTTTTAAAGCTTTTTGGATGAAACTACTCTTTTTTTGAGCGTAAGTCTTTAAAAAAATCTTTTATTAATGTCGCACACTCTTCTTCCATAACCCCCGAAGTAACTTCTATTTTATGAGCAGCCTTATAAGACAAGGGCCGGTCGCGATGAATATCTGAACACCCATAAATCAGATGGCCTATACGAGAGCCTAAAATAGCTCCTGCACACATTTCACAAGGCTCTAGTGTTGTATAAATTCGACAATCTTCTAATCTCCAGCTCTTAAGTTTTAAATTGGCAAAACTAATAGCTAAGAGCTCTGCATGAGCAGAAATCATCTGTTTTTGTTCTTTTTGGTTATAAGCTCGACTAATAATTTGGTCATCTTTAACAATCAAAGAACCTACAGGGACTTCTTGTACATCTTTGGCTTTTAAAGCTTCCTCATAAGCCAGTGACATATAAAAACTATGATCCATATTCAAGGAACATACGCTCTAAAGCAAATATTCTTCTCGGTTTTAGTGAGAAGAAGGTTTACGAGGAGCTGGTTTTTTCCCAGTCGCTGCCACGGGAGCTCCTTGACTTTTTAAATTATAAACTTTTGTAATGTGAGCTAATATTTTTTTCATCACTGTAGGATTTGTTTTAAGATAATCACGAACAGCTTCTCTACCTTGACCAATTTTTTCATCTCCAAAAGAATACCAAGACCCTGATTTTTTAATAATATCTTTTTTAAGAGCTAGATCTATAATTTCAGCTTCTTGAGAGATCCCTTCTCCGTACATGAGATCAAATTCTGTCTTAGCAAAAGGAGGTGCCATTTTATTTTTTACTACCTTCACACTTGTTCGATTCCCAACAATAGTATCTTCTTTTTTGATTGCACCCATCCTTCTTACTTCCAAACGAACAGAAGAATAAAATTTTAATGCATTTCCACCTGTTGTTGTTTCAGGATTCCCAAACACTACACCAATTTTCATACGAATTTGGTTGATAAAACATACCAGAGTGTTGCTTCTACTAATACAAGCTGTCAGCTTTCTTAGAGCCTGAGACATTAATCGCGCATGAAGACCCATATGAGAATCTCCCATATCTCCCTCAATTTCTGCTCGAGGAGTCAGAGCAGCTACAGAGTCCACTACAATCATATCTACTCCACCAGATCGCACTAAAGTCTCTGTAATTTCTAAGGCCTGTTCTCCAGTATCAGGTTGAGAAATTAAAAGATCAGCAATATTCACACCTAACTTTCCTGCATAGTGAACATCTAGGGCATGTTCTGCATCAATAAACGCCACCACTGCACCCTGCTTTTGCGCTTGAGCCAGCGTAGAAAGAGCAAGAGTTGTTTTCCCTGAACTTTCAGGACCATAGACTTCTACAACTCGACCTCGAGGAAGCCCTCCAATGCCTAAAGCAATATCTAGACCTAAAGAACCTGTTTTATACACAGGAACATTCCTATACAAAGACTCATTATTTCCAAACTTCATAATGGAACCTTTTCCAAATTGTTTTTCAATAGATGTAATAGCCAAATTTAGGGCTTTTTGTTTCTCACTCATAAAACCTCCTCTTTAGTTTTGTTTTGTTTTTTTATTTTGTTCCTTAGATTTTCTAAACAAAAAATGGATGACTGATCTTTCATCTCACTTCTTGAAGAGCCTGCAACCTTTATAGAAAAGACCTCTACCTCTGAATAAGGGCTCATCACAGCAGTATAAATTCGCCCTATTTCCACCTTATCATCTGTAGGCACCATTAACCCTGTAATTGATAATGACCAATCGGCTTTTAGTAAAGACTTAACGCCTCTCGCCATAAGCTCAGCCACTTTTGGAGTTACATCTCCTTTTTCCTCTAAAAGTTCAGAGGGTATTTTTAATAAATCTACTTTAACAGACCGGGTGTAGGAAATAACAGACCCTAAGAAAACATGAGACGATCCAGCACTATTTGTAAACAAATGAGAAATCAGCCCTCCTGTGCAGCTTTCAGCTATACAGAGCGTTTCTTTGTTTATTCTTAAAAACTGAGAAATTTCAGCAACATAGCGTTTAGCTAATAAAAGGTTTGCATTATACTCTTTGAACATGATTTACGGACTTAAGAATTGAACAAAAATATCCGAAAAGCAACTAAAATAGGTGTTTTGAAAATGACTATAGAAACTATTTTAGAATTAATGATTAAAAAAGGTGCTTCTGATTTACATTTGAAGTCCGGATCAAAACCTATTATTCGTAAAAATCAAAATCTTTATCTCTTAGATAAGTCTCTTCCTCGGTTGAGTGAAGAGGATATTCAAAGATTAATAACCCCACTCCTTGGCACAGAACTTTCTGATCTCTATAAAAAAAACAAAAATATTGATTTTGGAAGATACTTTAAAAATATAGGAAGACTTCGGTTTTGCGTTTTTTCTCAAAAAGGAACTAAACGTGTTGTCGCACGATTAATCCCAGACTCTATTAAAACTCTTGAGGAATTAAACATCCCCTCATCTTTAGAGGAACTAGGAGATTATAAAAGTGGGTTGGTATTAATTACAGGAGCTACTGGTTCCGGAAAATCCACAACTGCTGCTGCACTTCTTAATTATATTAATAAAAATTATTCCTACCATATCATTACAATCGAAGACCCTATCGAATACATCTTATATGACCAAAAAAGCTGTATTTCTCAACGAGAAAACCTTATGGATTTTAACGACCCAAACCAAGCTTTTAGAGGAGCTTTACGACAAGATCCAGATGTGATCTTTTTTGGAGAATTAAGAGATCATGAAACAATGTCGACGGCTTTACAGGCTGCAGAATCTGGTCATCTTATTATCAGCACTCTTCACACAAGCTCTTGCTTAGAAAGTTTTAGTCGAATGCTTTCTTTTGTTAAGGAAGCTCCTAATTACAAAATTTTAAGAAACCAATTAATCCACTCTTTGCGTGCTATTGTCGGACAAAAACTTATTCCTATAGAAGATGGAATGATTCCTTTAATTGAAATTTTCCTAAACAATCTTTCAATGAAGGAGGCTCTTCTAAAAGAAAAACCTTTTCATGAAATTCAAGATATGATGGAAAAATCTCAGAAACACTGGGGAATGCAAAGCTTTGATCAACATCTTATGAAGTTGATTCAAGAAGAAGTTATCCCTTTAGAAGTTGGTCTTCAATATGCAGTTTCTCCCTCTAATATTAAGCTTCACTGTCAGGGTGTAAAAGCAAGTAATTCTTCTTTTTATAAAGTTGAAGGAGATGAAGGAGATGAAGTTCGAGAAACCTCTGAACTTCGTGATCTAAAAACCCTTCGAGTGCAAGGGGATTATTCCAATTCTTAAATCCAAAACTTTCTATTGCAACCCATTGAGTAAATACATGATACTATAAGGGTAAAATAGTTCAAGTATCGATTTAAAAAGACCTAAAACACAAACTGTAACTTGATTTTACAGTTTAAAATAGAATAAAATCAATATCATAATAATTTCATCTTTAAATATAATTTATGGATCATCTTAAGCTTCGTCATCTTTTTAAAACTTTTTTTGAGCAACACCAACATACTTGGATAAAAAGCGCTCCTCTTATTCCATTTGATGACCCCTCCCTACTCTTTATTAATGCAGGAATGAATCCGTTCAAAAAAAAGTTCCTTGGTGTGGAATCTATTGAACACTCTGCTTTGGCAAGTATTCAAAAATGCGTTCGAGCTGGAGGGAAGCATAACGATTTAGAAGAAGTAGGTCCCTCTTTTTTTCATCATACTTTTTTTGAAATGATGGGGAATTTTTCTTTTGGAAAATACTTTAAAGAGGAAGGTTGTCGCTTAGCTTGGAGTTTTTTAACTCAAGAATTAGGAATCCCTAAAGAATACTTAGCTGTGAGTGTTTTTGAAAAAGATAAAGAAACGGCTGAAATCTGGAATAAAAGGATAGGCCTTCCTAAAGAGAAAATATTTTTCTTTGGTGAACAAGAAAATTTTTGGAGAATGGGAGAAGAAGGGCCTTGTGGACCTTGTACAGAAATTTATTATGACACTCAAGGTTTCAAAGACTCCGCTTCTATGATAGAAATTTGGAATCTTGTTTTCATGGAATACAAAGAAGATTCTAAAAAGAAAAAAACTCCTCTCAAACAACTTTGCATTGATACAGGGATGGGACTGGAGCGAGTTTTATCTGTTTTACAAAATAAAAATTCAAATTATCATACTGATTTATTTAGTTCTATTTTTAAATCTTTATCTAAAAAAACCGGTGTCGCTTATGTTTCAGATAGAGAAGTTTACTCTAATACTATATTAAGAGCTTTAGCAGACCATGTTCGCACTATAGTATTTTTAGTGGGAGATGGGGTTCTACCCTCTCATGAAGGTAGAGGGTATGTATTGAGAAGAATTCTTCGAAGAGCTTTTTATCTAGGAAGCAATCTAACACAAGAAAATTCCATTCTTCACTCGGCGGCTCAAAGTGTGATTCAAACTTATTCTCCCGTTTATCCAGAACTGCAGAATCAAGAAAAATTCATACTTAAAGTTCTTTCTCAAGAAGAAGATAAGTTTTTACTCACTTTAAAACAAGGAAAAACTCTTTTAGAAAAAGAAATTTTTGAACTTCGGAAAAAGAAAAATCTCCTCCTACCAGCTTCCACTTCTTTTAAACTTTATGATACCTATGGTTTTCCTTTTGATCTAATAAAAATGATTTGCCAAAAGGAAAATATTCAAGTGGACTCTAAAGGATTTGAGGAGCAAATGAATGAATCTCGTTTAAGGAATCAAAAAAGAGGGAAACAAAAGCTTCAAAAAGATTCACAAAACATTATGGATAACATCGACACACAAAAACTCAATCATGTTCCTGAAACTCAATTTATAGGCTATGAAAAGCAAGAAATTTTTTCAAAAGTTATAAAGATATTCCGCAAAGATGGAAAACCTACATCCTCTCTTGTAACACCTTGCAACGCCTTTGTTATTTTTGACCAAACTTGTTTCTATGCTGAAGGGGGAGGACAAGTTGGAGATCAAGGTGAGATTTTTCAAGAGAAAAAAAGAGAGTCTTTGGGTCAAATTGTAGATTGTCAAAATAGACAAGGAAGATACGTCCATGTCATAAAGTTCACAGAAAAAGGAGAAATAAAAGAAAATCAAAAACTTTGGCTTAAAATCGATTCCACCCGCAGAGAGCAAACAGCTATTCATCACTCTGCTACTCATTTACTTCACGCGGCTTTGAGAAAAATTTTAGGAGCACAAACAAAACAATCCGGATCTTTAGTGGAGCCTCATCGTTTAAGATTTGATTTCACAGCTGCTCAACCTTTAACTGAAGAACAATTTTTTCAAGTTGAAAAATTAGTGAATGATGAAATTATGAAATTCTCTAAAGTAAATACATCTTCTAAAAATTATGAACAAGCATTAAAGGAAGGAGCTCTCAGTTTTTTTAACAAACCTGCTGTGGAGAAAGTGCGTGTTCTTAAAATGGGAGACTTTTCTCATGAGCTATGCGGCGGAACTCATGTAAACAATACAAAGGATATTATGGTTTTTAAAATTGTGAGTGAAAGCTCTCTGAGCTCTGGAGTACGACGTATCGAAGCTATTTGTGGAAAAACGGCACTCAACTATCTCATGCACTTCACTCAAGAAAACTTAAAACTAAGAAAAATGTTCAGCTTATCTTCTTATCCTTTTCAAGATTTTAATCTATTACAAACTGTGGAAAAACTTAAAAAACAGCCGAATAAAAATAAAGTTCAAGTGAGTATTTCTGACTTAAAATTAAACGAAAAATTTAAAATTAATTCTAAAGAGGCTTTATTTTACTGCTCTATTCACTCTGATAAAAACTCTCAATCCTTAAGTGATCTATGTGACCAAATAAAAAAGAAAAACCCTTTATCTATTGTGGTTATCACAGGACAAAAGACCACTTCGTATACGCCTATTGTAGTCTCTTTATCTAAAGAAATATCAAAAAAAATAAAAGCTCAAGATGTTATTCAATCCTTAGGAGGAAAAGGAGGAGGCCCTCCTCATTTTGCCCAAGGAGCTTTATCTGAAAACTTATCTCAAAAATCTTTAAGAGAAAAAACTTTGTCTTTTTTTCACCAAAAAAATCTTATGGAGGAGTTGACCTAATTTTTGATCTCTTTACTTTTCTAATAAATAAATTTATTTTTAATACTTGTTCACAAAAGAGGTGCGGGCTTTTTCAAGCTCTAATTGTTTGTTCAACTCTCTGATTTCTTCTTGGGTGAGAAGAGGGTTGTCTAACTTTTCATTAATTTCTTTAATTTTTTTCTCAACTTTTAATCGAGAAATTTCCTCTCCTGTCTCTACAGACTCTGCTAGTACACGAACGCCTTGTGGATGGATTTCTAAATAACCCCAGCTCACATTAAAAGAACTCCATTTTCCCGATATTCGATAGGAAAGAGATCCTGGTTTCAACAAAGCAATCAAAGGAGAATGTTGAGGTAAAATATGAAGCTCTCCCGCAGAAGAAGGACAAAGAAGCTCTTGTGTGTGCTGATCTTTTAAAATCTCTTTTTCAGGAGTCACAAAAGTAAATAAAAAAGAATCACTCATGAACACTTTTTCCCATTTTAACTTTCTAGTTGACGAGCTTTTTCAAAGGCTTCTTCAATAGTTCCTATCATATGGAAAGCTTGTTCTGGAAGTTTATCACAATCTCCACTCAGCAACTTAGAAAAGCCATCGATGGTATCTTCTAACTGAACGTATTTACCTTCTTTCCCTGTAAAACTTTCAGCAACAAAAAAAGGTTGAGACAAAAAGTTTTGAATTTTTCGAGCTCGAGAAACAACCAACTTATCTTCTTCACTTAACTCATCCATTCCTAAGATAGCAATAATATCTTGAAGCTCTTTGTATCTTTGTAAAGCTTCTTGGACTCCACGAGCTGTATCGTAGTGTTTTTGACCCAAAATGCGAGGTTCTAAAATACGAGATGTCGAGTTGAGTGGATGAACCGCAGGATAGATTCCTAAGGCTGAAATTTCTCGATCCAAATTTGTTGTAGCATCTAAGTGAGTAAAAGTTGTTGCAGGCGCTGGATCTGTATAATCATCCGCAGGAACATAAATTGCTTGTATCGAGGTAATCGATCCTTTTTTCGTTGATGTAATTCTTTCTTGAAGAGCACCCATTTCTGTTGAAAGTGTAGGTTGATAGCCCACAGCAGATGGAATACGCCCAAGCAAAGCTGACACCTCAGAACCAGCTTGAGTAAATCTAAAAATATTATCTACAAAAAGAAGAACATCTTGTTGAGCTTCATCTCGGAAGTACTCTGCAATAGTTAATCCTGTTAAGGCCACTCGAGATCGCGCTCCAGGAGGCTCGTTCATTTGTCCATAAACTAAAGCTGTTTTGCTTAAAACTCCAGTTTCTTTCATCTCCATGTACATATCATTTCCTTCTCGAGTTCTTTCGCCCACACCCGCAAAAACTGAGTAACCTCCATGCTCCTTTGCCACATTTCGAATCAATTCCATAATAATGACAGTCTTACCTACACCTGCTCCACCAAAGAGTCCTACTTTTCCTCCTTTCATATAAGGAGCTAAAAGATCGATAACTTTTATTCCTGTCATCAACATATCTACGGACGAGACTTGTTCACAAAGAGGAGGTGCTGATCGATGAATGGACCATTTCTCTTTAGAAGATATAGGCCCAGCTTCATCAATAGGCTCCCCTAAGACATTTAATATACGGCCTAACACTTTTTCTCCAACAGGAGTTTGAATAGTTTGACCTGTGTTTTCCACTTCGTCTCCTCGAACAAGTCTTTCCGTAGATTCCATTGCAATAGTTCGACATGTTTGATGCCCAAGATGTTGGGCAACTTCTAAAGTGAGTCCTTTATCTTTGACCTTTAAGGCGGAGTAGATCGCAGGCATTTGTCCTAAAGAAAATTGCACATCCACCACAGGGCCCATCACTTGTTTAATTTGTCCATTCATATTTTTTCTCCCTTTAGTGGCTAAGCTTTCATAGCCTCTGCACCACTGGTAACTTCTATCAATTCTGTTGTAATTGAGCTTTGTCTCATTTTATTAAATTGTAACTGTAACTGAGACTCAATATCTTCTGCATTCTTTGTTGCGTTTTCCATAGCGCACATACGAGCACCATGCTCTGAAGCTAAACTCTCACACATAGCTCTATAAATTTGAGTACTAAAATGTTTTTGGATTAAACTTTCCACTAGTTTTTCCGGAGAAGTCTCAAAAATTAAATCCTTAGAAAAAGAAGATTTTTCCCAAGAAGTAGATGTTAAATTGATAGGTAAAAAAGATTTTATTGTCACTTTTTGTGAAACAGCAGACTCAAAAGTTTGATAAATAATAATAATTTCATCATACTGCCCTTTTTTAAAAGCATCCATAAGAAAGTGCGCCACTTTAGTAGCTAAAGGAAAACAGAGCTCTCGATCTAACCCTCTAAGTTGCCAAATTGGCTGATAATTTCTAAATTTAAAAAACTCTATGGCTTTGCGGCCAATCAAAAAATAATCATGATTTTTTTCTTTTAAAAAATTTTCAGCTGCACGACAAACATTGTAATTAAAACTTCCACAAAGCCCTCTATCACTGGATAAAACTGCAAATAACGGTTTTGCAGTTTCTTCTTTTTTTGTTTTAAGTAAAGGGTGTTCCACTCTTTGCGTTAAAGCTACATCCACCATCGTAGAAAAAATGCCTTCTGCATAAGTTCTTAAATTCACAATACGGTCTTTGGCCTTTCTTAATTTTACAGCAGAGATCATCTTCATTGCACGAGTGATCTGCTTCGTATTTTTAACCCCTTGAATGCGTGATTGAATTTCTTTTAACTGGCTCAAATCTTAAGCTCCCTTTTGTTCAAAAATAATTTTAAACTCTTCGGATGCTTTGGCGAGCTGAGCTTCTATTTTATCTGTCAATTTTTTTTCTTTTTTTATAGACTCTAAAACTCCAGAATGCTGAGTAAATAAAAACTCATGAAATTCTTTTTCATACCTTCTTATGTCTGCTTCATTCACAGAATCTAAATACCCTTTTGATGCAGCAAAAATAATAGAAACTTGTTTTTCAATTCCTAAGGGTTCTGCAACACCTTGCTTTAAAATCTCGACCAATCGTCTTCCTCTCGCTAATTGTTTTTGAGATACTTGATCTAAATCTGAAGCAAACGTCGCAAAAGCTTCTAACCCTCGAAATTGGGCAAGTTCTAGTTTTAAAGAACCTGCAACTTGCCTGATAGCTTTGATTTGAGCAGCTCCTCCTACACGAGAAACTGATTTTCCAACATTTACCGCAGGTCGAATTCCTTTGTAAAATAAATCTGTTTCCAAGAAAATTTGCCCATCTGTAATCGAAATCACATTGGTTGGAATGTAGGCTGAAATATCTCCAGCTTGAGTCTCAATAATCGGAAGAGCGGTCAAAGACCCTCCTTTTTGAGCGTCACTCATCTTTGCAGCTCTTTCTAAAAGCCGAGAGTGAAGGTAAAAAACATCTCCCGGAAAAGCTTCCCGCCCCGGAGGTCTTCGAAGAAGCAAGGAAAGTTGACGATAAGCCTGTGCCTGTTTAGTTAGGTCATCATAAATAATTAAAGCATGTTCTCCTTTATCCCTAAAGTACTCTGCAATAGTCACACCTGAATAAGGAGCAAGGTATTGTAAAGGGGCTGGATTGGATGCTGTTGCAGCGACCACAGTCGTATAATGAAGGGCGTCTGCTTTTCTTAACTGTTCAACAACATTAGCCACCGTCGATTGTTTTTGTCCAATAGCAACATATACACATTTTACATTTTCGTTTTTTTGATTGATAATTGTGTCGATAGCTAATGTTGTTTTTCCTGTTTGACGATCTCCAATAATTAATTCTCTTTGACCTCTTCCAATAGGAATAAGAGCATCAATAGCTTTAATTCCCGTTTGCAAAGGTTCATGAACAGATTGTCTTTGAATGATTCCTGGAGCATTTGCTTCAATAGATTGAGTCTGTTGAGATTTTATAGCACCCAGTCCATCTAAAGGTCTTCCTAAAACATCCACAACTCGACCGAGCAAACCTTCTCCCACAGGCACCTCCAATACTCGACCGGTTCTTTCTACCAAAGAGCCTTCTTGAACTCCTTGATCTGAACCTAAAAGCACAGCCCCAACGCTATCTTCTTCTAAGTTAAAAACTAAAGCATAAAGAGAATCGGAAAATTTTAAAAGTTCAGAAGCCATGGCATTTTTCAAGCCATAAATTCGACACACTCCATCTCCAACACTTAAAACCTGCCCCTTTTCTTGTACAGACAAATCTTTTGTATAGTTTTGAATATTTTCTTTTAATATATGGCTAATTTCATCCACTTTAATACTGTCTGTTTTCATAACCCTCTCACTTTTGCTTTAAAGTTTTTTAAATGATATAAAACGGAGTCATCAAACTTAACTCCCTCGACTTCTATCTTTACTCCACAAAGAAGCTCTTTATTTCTTTGAACTTCCAATAAAACTGTTTTCCCATCAAAATATGGTTTCAAAGTTTCCTCAATTTTCTTTTTATCTTCATTTAAAAGATCAGAGGCTGTATAAATAATCCCTTTTATAAGACCTTTTTTATTTTCTATCAACTTTTCTAATTGAAAACAAATTTGTTCAAAATAAGCCCATCTTTTTTTCAAAGTCAATTGATAGAGGAAGCTTTTAATTTTTTGAGAGAAAGGAAGCTTCTCAATTACTTGATTCTTTTGCTCAAGAGAAATAAAAGAAGATTCAAAAAAAGATAGAAATTGGCTGCTCAAAGCTTTTTGTAAGTGACAAACTTCTAAAGCTTGTTCTCCTTCTAAATCATATAAAATCTGAGAATAAAACCTTGCAACAGAGCTCACTTAAACCCTTCCTTTTAGTTTTTTCTCGGAAATTTTATGGGACAAAGAGGAAATATCATAAGATTGGTTTTGAGATTGTTTCTCACATAAATATATTACTTGGTTTAAGTACTCCTCTTTAAGTTTTTGCTTCAGGCTGATGAGTTCTAGATTAATAGCATTTTGAGCAGATCTTAATATTGCTTCTTTTTGAAAGTTCAACTCAGAAACCATAATATCTTCTAACTTTTGAATCTCAACTTCCACTTCTTCTGAAAAAAGGGCTTCTTTTTTTTCTAATTCCACTATTTTATTTTTCGTTTCCTCTAATTCTTGATAAGCTTTTTCATACATTTTTTTCGCCTTCTTTTTATTCATCAAATAATCTTCATATTGAAGCTTTAAAACAGGCGGAACCTTTTGGATAACAAGATAAATAAGAAGTGCAGAAAAGATGGTAAAGTTTAATGTTTGAAATAAAATGAAACTAATGGAGATTTCACTAGAAGCCGCCCAAGATGGGATGCTCATAAGAACACTTAGGAAAATTAAAATCATTTTTAGTTTAAAAAATTTTTTCATACGTACTCTCTAGAAAAGTTTCAAATTCAATTGTTCAGCTAAGCTTGGAGCTTCTTTTTTGACTTCTTCTTTTGCTTTATTAAAATCATTTTGAAATACAACTCTTTGCTCTTGTATCCACTTGTGAGTGGTCTTTTTTATCCGATCTAATTCCAAGATATTTTTTTTATTAAGCTCTTCTTTTTTTTCTTTTAATTTTTCTTGAAATCTTTGATTAAAATGAACAAGTTTTTGTTTATACTCTTTTATCAAAGATTGGTTTTCTTCTTGAAGTTGAGAAGATAAAATGAGGCGACCTTGAGTCTTTTCATCTCTTTTCAAAAAAGCATAAAAATATGGGGTTAAAAGAAGCCGTGAAACCAAAAACAAAAAGACAAAAAAGACAGCCATATAAACGAAAAAAGTTTCATTCAACTGAAAAGCTTCAATAAGAGACTTTATAATACCCATAATCTTTTTTAAGTAATTTTATCCGCCCTAAAGGGTCAAGAACTCTTTTTTTTATGAACACTTGAACCTTCAAAAACAACACCTTCATCAATTTGCAAAGAAGGGCTTTGCACCGTTCCCACAAAACGAGCTGGGGGATGCATTTTTACTTGCTCTAAAGCTTCTACGTCTCCTTCTAAAAACCCCTGAAGAACTAAACAACAAACTTTCACTCGAGCCTTAACCTGGCCTGAAGGCTCTATGATTAAAATTCCCTTTTCACTCCAAATTTCTCCCTCAAATCGCCCTGCAATACGTACAGCCCCTTCAAAACTTAAGACTCCTTTAAAAAAAGCCCCTTCATCTAAAATAGCTCTTACTAAGTTTTTTTCACTCATAACCTAAAAACTCCTTTAACTCTTTTTCACTAGAAAAATTAAAAGTTAAGCTAGCTCCGTTCTTTCGAAGCTTAGCGTTGACATGAGCGTTCCATCTTTTAGAAAAATAAAGACATCTTTCTTGAAGCCAAAAAGGAATTTCTATTTTTTTTTCTATGCGTTTGTTCACTTTTTTTTCCAATTCCTTGACCGTCCATTGCTCCTGAAAAGCTTTTCGAGCAAGGAGTTTTTGTCTTTCTTGTGATTCTTCCTGTAAAAGTAACTTTGCAATACTAAGAGAAATTTTATTTTTAGAAAGAAGGAGCTGGGCTTCTGGGTGCAAATGAAGAAGTCTTAATGTATTGGAAATAGAACTTCGATCTCTTCCCATCTTTTCTGCCAGTTGCTTTTGAGACCAACTTTGATGCTCAATAAGCCATTGAAATGAGCGAGCCTCTTCAATAGAGTTTAAATCTCTTCTTTGCAAGTTTTCCACTAAAGCTAATACCAGCCTTTGGTCTGCCTTTTTATCTAATTTTAAAAGAACAGGGATTCGAGACCATCCTAATTTTTGAACCGCCCTCCATCTTCTTTCTCCTACAATAATCTGATACTCTCCATCACTTTTTTGGAAAACTAAAATGGGTTGCAGGAGCCCTTGTTCCTTTATGGAAAAAGCGAGATCTTTTAAACTTTGCTCATCAAAATACTTACGAGGCTGATGGGGATCTGGATGAACCTTTTCAATACTCACTTGTAAAACTTTATTTTCACTCAAGGCTTCTTTCTTTTTATCATTTGTTTTACCTAACAAATGATCTAATCCTCGACCTAAAACTTGTCGATCAACAGACATGCTTTTTCCTCCTGTTTATAAAACATTTTCAACTCCCCCTTGAAAAGGCAGTTTTTCAGATAGTTCAAGCGCTAAATTTCTATATGCCTGACCCCCTTTAGATTGAGAGTCATATTCTTTTATAGAAAGACAGTGGCTAGGGGCTTCACTCAACCGAACATTCCTAGGAATAACAGTAGAAAAAACTTTATCACTAAAATGTTTTTTAACTTGCTCCACAACTTTATGACTTAAAGTATTTCTAGAGTCAAAAAGAGTAAGAAGAATTCCAAGTAAACTAAGATCGCTATTTATATTTTCTTTTATTGCTCTTGCTGTTTCGAGCAGACGACTTAAACCTTCTAAGGCAAAATACTCACACTGAAGAGGAACAATAAAATACTGAGAAGCCACTAAGGAGTTCACCGTCAACAAACCTAAAGAAGGAGGGCAATCAATAAAAATATAGTGATACTGACTCAGCAAACTCTGGATTCTATTTTTCAAAACAGTATTGTTTTGGTCTTGATGAGCAAGCTCTAAATCCAAGCCAGATAAACGAGGATCAGCCGTAATAATATCCAACCCTTTTCTTTTTGAAGAACAAATTGTACTTAAAACGTCTTCATTCCAAAATAAATCATAAACAGTCTTTTCGCTTTGAACACCAAAGTTACTTGTGGAATTAGATTGAGGATCAATATCAATCAATAAAACTTTTGCACCCATATCTGCTAAATAAGAGGATAAAGAAACAGCAGTCGTTGTTTTTCCAACCCCTCCTTTTTGATTGATAATCGAAATCACATAAGACATACCCTCTTTTATATAGGGAATAAAAAAATGTCCACTCTTTGATAAAAAACCTCTTTTTCTCCTCTTTAAAGAGGTTCCACGTGGAACATTTATAGAAGGGAATCTAGTTTAAGCGCTGTATTATAATCTGTCTTCCTTTTAAAATTCTTTATTTTTCAAGTTTTTTGCCAGAAAAAATAGGATTTTCACTGAATTGTTCCACGTGGAACAATTCGTAAAATGAGCTTTATAGACAAGGAGATAATTGTGATATAGTACACCCTAAAAAGGCTTAAAAAGGAGAAATCTATTAAATTTTTAACATTAATTTCTTTGCTTTGGATCTTTAGCTGTAAAAAAGAGGGGCCCCTGATTCAAGACTGCAATATCTTCGCTCAAGTTTACGCAGAATCTTTAGAAAAGTCTGAAAAAATATCTCTTTATTCTTGGGAAGAGCTTAAAAGCAAGCATCAAGCCTTTGTTTTAGGTATAAAAACCAACTTAGAGGAAGAGGAGAGGCAAAAACTCACTCAAAATTTTTTACTAAAACTTAGGACATTTGTAACCTTTGCTTGTGGAGTAGAGTCTTCAAAACAAAAAGTAACAAAAGAAATCCCTCTTCAAAAAGGACAATTAATAAAAATTCAGCATTCCCCTCACCCTTATTATAATTGCCTTATTTTGACTTGGAAAAAGAATGCTCAAAATTTATTTTTAAATTCTTGTAGACAAGTTCGAAAAATCTAGATTTTTGTAAGTTTCCTTGACCTTCGTCTTGACTCAGTGTGTAAAAGTAATACCTTTTAGCTAAATAAAAAGTTTGTTGTCATAAAAGTTTTATTCTTTATAGATCTATTTTCCGGAGAAAAAATGAAAAAAAATTTTGATGTGATTGTGATTGGAGCAGGACACGCAGGGGTAGAAGCTGCTTTAGTTTGCTCTCGGATGAATCTTCAAGTCTTGTTAGCTACGACAAGAAAAGATCGTATTTCTTATATGGCTTGTAACCCTGCAATTGGAGGTTTAGCTAAGGGAAATCTTGTTAAAGAAATAGATGTTCTTGGTGGAATCATGGGACAAGCTGGCGATTTTTCTTGTCTTCAATACAAACACTTAAATTCTAAAAAAGGGCCTGCTGTTCGAGGGTCTAGAGCTCAATGTGATAAACAAATTTATCAAATGTTTGTACAAAATTATATTCAAAAACAAAAAAACATCACACTTCTTGAAGAAGAAATTTTTCAACTTTGGATTAAAAAAGGAGTTTGCCAAGGTGTGATTCGAAAAGATCGATCTATTTTAAAATCGAAAGCTGTCATCTTAACTACCGGAACTTTTATGGGTGCAGTGATGCATGTCGGAGAAGAGCAAAAAAAAGGCGGGCGAATTGGAGATCAAGCCACTTTTGGTTTATCAAAACAATTGGTAGACTTGGGTTTTAAGGTCACGCGGCTTAAAACAGGCACCCCTCCTCGTCTTCATAAAAACAGCATTGATTGGAGTAAAACACTACCTCAAAAAGGAGATGAAAATTATCGGCCTTTAAGTTTTTTCAGTCCTAAAAAACCTCGGCTCAAACAGTTTTCTTGTTACCTCACGCACACAAACGAAAAAACACATGAGTTAATCCGGAAAAACTTAAAATCGTCTCCCCTTTTTTCTGGAGTAATTAAAGGAACAGGTCCTCGATACTGCCCAAGTATTGAAGACAAAATTATTCGCTTTCCTGAAAAAAAATCTCATCAAACATTTTTAGAGCCTGAATACTTAGACGGTGATTCTATTTATGTCCAAGGTATTTCCACAAGCCTTCCTCGAAAAGTGCAAGAAGATTTTATAAGAACTATCAAAGGCTTAGAAAGTGCTCAGTTTTTACAATGGGGTTATGCTGTGGAGTATGACTTTGTTAACCCTATACAACTTTGGTCAACTTTAGAAACAAAACTTGTTCCTCAGCTCTTTTTAGCAGGACAAGTGAATGGCTCGAGCGGTTACGAGGAGGCTGCATCTCAGGGTCTTCTTGCTGGAATTAATGCCAGCTCAAAAATTCTTAACCTTCCAGAGCTTGTTTTGCCTCGCCACACGGCCTACACCGGCGTCCTTATTGATGACTTAGTAACCAAAGGAACTTCAGAGCCTTATCGAATGCTAACATCCAGAGCAGAACACCGCCTTTTGCTAAGAGAAGACAATGTTGCTGAAAGACTTTTTTCAATAGCTTTAAAATACAATACTCTTCCTTCTCAAAAAGTAATTTTTTTTGAAACCCTTTTAGAAAAAAGAAAAAAATATAAAAACCAAATCTTAAAAACAAAATGGAGCTCTCAAACTTTAAACAAAAAAAGAAAGGAGAGGCTTTCTTCTTTCAGCAAAAAAACTCCTTCCTTCTTAAAACAGCCCTTTAAAGAAGATAAATTTTGGACTACTTATGAATTGTTAAAAAGACCAGATATTTCTTACAAAGACCTAGAAACAATAGGACTTTTTTCAGAAGATGCTCAAGTAGCAGAGCCGGTAGAAATTGAAATAAAATACGAAGGTTACATTAATATACAAAATCAAATGATTAAAAAAAGACAAAAAATGAATAATATGAAGTTAACAGACATCAACTACGAAAAAGTCAAAGGGCTTTCGTCAGAAGCAAGAGAAAAACTTCAATCTGTTCAACCTAAAACTTTGCAGCAAGCTCAAAGAATTAGCGGAGTCACACCTTCAGCACTTCAAGCTCTTATTGTATATGTTCACCACAGACAAAAAATCAAGAATATAGCCAACAATTGCTAAACTTTCTAATATTTTTATTTTTTGTTGGATGGTTTCTCTATTTTTTTTGTTGTCGGCGAATCTTTTCCATAATTTCTTCCGCACTAAACACTACTGTTACCATCTTACCTGTTCTTAGTTTGTCCGACTCTTTTAAATCAATAGACTTTCTTGGGACTGTAAGTTTGTCTTTTTCTAATCTTAACTGCAAAGTCACTGTCTCTTTATTATATTTCAAAACCTTGCCGGTCACTTTGGTATCTCCCGCAATTCCTGAATAAACAGAAAATGAAAAGCTTAAAAGCAAACTTAGAACAATCCCTTCATATATTACTTTTGTCATCAAACACCTCTTGTTTTACGCTTCTTGCTTGGCCGAGGTGAAATAATCTTATCAGAATTACCTCGTTTTTCCAATACCTTCGTGCTGATCGCACAATATGTAGCTGTAGGACATTTATTATTTTTTAAAACTTCACAAAATGCTTGATAACTTTTACCCAGTATTGAATCTTCACTCATTTGAACCTTACAACGAACATGTCCAATACATATGTTGCGATCTTCAAATTGAGTGGAGGTAATTATTAAAGGATCTTTTAAATACTCACACCCTATAACCTTGGAAGAGTCTCTTACCAATTGAGAGACTTTTACAAAAAACCCCATACTATCCAAAGGAGTTTCATCTCTATTATTCTTAGCATTTACTTTCGCTCCCGCTTCGATTAAAAATTTCGCTACCTCGGGATCTCTTACATGGTGCAAAGGAGTATTACCTCTATTATTCTTAGCATGTACATCCGCTCCTGCTTCGATTAAAGCTCTCACTACCTCGGGATTCCTTACATAGTGCAAAGGAGTATTACCTCTATTATTCTTAGCATGTACATCCGCTCCCGCTTCGATTAAAACTCTCACTACCTCGGAATCCCCTGCCCCGTGCAAAGGAGTATTACCTCTATTATTCTTAGCATGTACATCCGCTCCCGCTTCGATTAAAACTCTCGCTACATTGGGATCTCTTGCCCTGTGCAAAGGAGTCTCACCACGATTATTCCTAACATCTACTCTCGCTCCTGCTTCGATTAAAAATTTCGTTACCCCAGCATTAGCCCAGTGCAAAGGATTTTCACCGTCGTTATTCTTAGCATGTACATCCGCTCCCGCTTCGATTAAAACTCTCGCTACATTGGGATCTCTTGCCCAGTGCAAAGGAGTCCATCCACCATTACTTCTTGCTTGTACATCTGCTCCCGCTTCGATTAAGCTGGTTACTTCTTTGACTGATAGCCCTGGTAGCCCTTTCAATAGATCCTCTGTAGGACCGGCAACCGCACTAAAAGAAAAAAATAAAACCAATAAAACAATTTTATATCTGCAAAAAAACATACTTTTCTCCTTTTAAAAACACTAAAAGAACACTAAAAGAACACTAAAAGAACACTAAAAGAACACTAAAAGAACACTAAAAGAACACTAAAAGAACACTAAAAGAACACTAAAAGAACACTAAAAGAACACTAAAAGAACACTAAAAGAACACTAAAAGAACACTAAAAGAACACTAAAAGAACACTAAAAGAACACTAAAAGAACACTAAAAGAACACTAAAAGAACACTAAAAGAACACTAAAAGAACACTAAAAGAACACTAAAAGAACACTAAAAGAACACTAAAAGAACACTAAAAGAACACTAAAAGAACACTAAAAGAACACTAAAAGAACACTAAAAGAACACTAAAAGAACACTAAAAGAACACTAAAAGAACACTAAAAGAACACTAAAAGAACACTAAATTAATTCACCATCAACAAAGTGAGACCTTCGTCGGTTTCTTTATACTAAGAAAGTGTGAGGTATTTTATGTCTTAAATCAAGTTATTTAATTGTTTTTATAAACTTTATTTTCCTACACAAAACTTAGGATAACAAATACAAAAGGACTCAAACGAAACAATATTTTTATTTTTTGTTGGATGGTTTCTCTATTTTTTTTGTTGTCGACGAATCTTTTCCATAATTTCTTCCGCACTAAACACTACTGTTACCATCTTACCTGTTCTTAGTTTGTCCGACTCTTTTAAATCAATAAATTTTCTCGGGACTGTAAGTTTGTCTTTTTCTAATCTTAACTGCAAAGTCACTGTCTCTTTATTATATTTCAAAACCTTGCCGGTCACTTTGGTATCTCCCGCAATTCCTGAATAAACAGAAAATGAAAAGCTTAAAAGCAGACTTAGAACAATCCCTTCATATATTACTTTTGTCATCAAACACCTCTTGTTTTATACTTCTTGCTTGGCCGAGGTGAAAGAATCTCATCAGAATTACCTCGTGTTTCCAATACCTTCGTGCTGATCGCACAATGTGTAGCTGAAGGACATTTTTTATTTTTTAAAACTTCACAAAATGCTTGATAACCTTTACTCAGTATTGAATCTTCACTCATTTGAACCTTACAACGAACATGTCCAGTACATATGTTGCGATCTTCAAATTGAGTGAAGGTAATTATTAAAGGATCTTTTGAATACTCACACCCTATAACCTTGGAAGATTCTCTTACCAATTTAGAGGCTCTTACAAAAAGCCCCATCTTACTATCAAAAGGAGTCTCACCGTCTTTATTTTTAGCATTTACTTTCGCTCCCCCGCTTCGATGAAAACTCTCATTACCTCAATATCAACTGCATTGTGCAAAGGAGTCTCACCGTCTTCATCTTTAGCATGTACATTCGCTCCTGCTTCGATTAAAACTCTCACTATCTCGGGATTATTCCTTGCATTGTGCAAAGGAGTATTACCTCTATTATTCTTAGCATGTACATCCGCTCCCGCTTCGATTAAAACTCTCGCTACCTCAGGATTCCTTACATTGTGCAAAGGAGTATCACCTCTATTATTCTTAGCATGTACATCCGCTCCCGCTTCGATTAAAACTCTCGCTACCTCAGGATTAAAAACCCCGTGCAAAGGAGTTTCACCACGATTATCCCTAGCATGTACATTCGCTCCTGCTTCGATTAAAACTCTCGCTACCTCAGCATTAAAAACCCCGTGCAAAGGAGTTTCACCACGATTATCCCTAGCATGTACATTCGCTCCTGCTTCGATTAAAACTCTCACTACCTCGGGATTATCCCTAGCATGTACATTCGCTCCTGCTTCGATTAAAGCTCTCGCTACCTCGGGATTATCCCTAGCATGTACATTCGCTCCTGCTTCGATTAAAGCTCTCGCTACCTCAAAAACATTAGCCCAATTAGCCCAGTGCAAAGGAGTCTCACCTCTATTATTCTTAGCATCTACTTCCGCTCCCGCTTCGATTAAAACTCTCGCTACCTCGGGATCAATTACATGGTGCAAAGGAGTCTCACCTCTATTATTCTTAGCATCTACTTCCGCTCCCGCTTCGATTAAAACTCTCGCTACCTCAGGATCCTGTGCATTGTGCAAAGGAGTATCACCTCTATTATTCTTAGCATGTACATCTGCTCCCGCTTCGATTAAGCTGGTTACTTCTTTGACTGATAGCCCTGGTAGCCCTTTCAATAGATCCTCTGTAGGACCGGCAACCACACTAAAAGAAAAAAACAAAACCAATAAAACAATTTTATATCTGCAAAAAAACATACTTTTCTCCTTTCAAAAATACATTAAAAACACAAAAAGAACACTGAATTAATTCACCATCAACAAAGTGAGACCTTCGTCGGTTTCTTTATACTAAGAAAGTGTAAGGTATTTTATGTCTTAAATCAAGTTATTTAATTGTTTTTATAAACTTTATTTTCCTATACAAAACTTAGGATAACAAATACAAAGGGCTTTCGTCAGAAGCAAGAGAAAAACTTCAATCTGTTCAACCTAAAACTTTGCAGCAAGCTCAAAGAATTAGCGGAGTCACACCTTCAGCACTTCAAGCTCTTATTGTATATGTTCACCACAGACAAAAAATCAAGAATATAGTCAATAATTGCTAAACTTTCTAATATTTTTATTTTTTCTTAGATGGTTTCTTTATTTTTTTTGTTGTCGGCGAATCTTTTCCATAATTTCTTCCGCACTAAACACTACTGTTACCATCTTACCTGTTCTTAGTTTGTCCGACTCTTTTAAATCAATAAATTTTCTCGGGACTGTAAGTTTGTCTTTTTCTAATCCTAACTGCAAAGTCACTGTCTCTTTATTATATTTCAAAACCTTGCCGGTCACTTTGGTATCTCCCGCAATTCCTGAATAAACAGAAAATGAAAAGCTTAAAAGCAGACTCAGAACAATCCCTTCATATATTACTTTTGTCATCAAACACCTCTTGTTTTATACTTCTTGCTTGACCGAGGTGAAAGAATCTCATCAGAATTACCTCGTTTTTCCAATACCTTCATGCTGATCGCACAATGTGTAGCTGAAGGACATTTATTATTTTCTAAAACTTCACAAAATGCTTGATAATTTCTATTCAGTATTGAACCTTCACTAATTTGAAACTTACATTGAATATTTCCAGCACATATGTTGCGATTTCCAAATTGATTGGAGGTCACTATTAAAGGATCTTTTGAATACTCACACCCTACTATAACCTTAGAAGATGGTCTTCTCAATTTTTGTGCAGAAATTCTTCTGCGAATATGATAAGACCTGTTATTTTCATGATCTCTAACATTTACATTCACTCCCTCTTCGATGAAAACTCTTATTACCTTGGAATCAGTTACATTTTGCAAAGGAGTTTCACCTTTATTATTCTTAGCAAGTATATTTGCTCCTGCTTCGATTAAAACTCTCGCTACCTCAGCATTAAAAACCCAGTGCAAAGGAGTTTCACCTTTATTATTCTTAGCATGTATATTTGCTCCTGCTTCGATTAAAGCTCTCGCTACCTCAGCATTAGCCCAATTAGCCCAGTGCAAAGGAGTTTCACCTTTATTATTCTTAGCATCTACTTCCGCTCCCGCTTCGATTAAAACTCTCGCTACCTCAGCATTAGCCCAGAACAAAGGAGTCTCACCTTTATTATTCTTAGCATCTACTTCCGCTCCCGCTTCGATTAAAACTCTCGCTACCTCAGCATTAGCCCAGAACAAAGGAGTCTCACCTTTATTATTCTTAGCATGTACATCTGCTCCCGCTTCGATTAAGCTGTTTACTTCTTTGACTGATAGCCCTGGTAGCCCTTTCAACAGATCCTCTGTAGGACCGGCAACCACACTAAAAGAAAAAAATAAAACCAATAAAACAATTTTATATCTGCAAAAAAACATACTTTCCTCCTTTCAAAAATACATTAAAAACACAAAAAGAACACTGAATTAATTCACCATCAACAAAGTGAGACCTTCGTCGGTTTCTTTATACTAAGAAAGTGTAAGGTATTTTATGTCTTAAATCAAGTTATTTAATTGTTTTTATAAACTTTATTTTCCTATACAAAACTTAGGATAACAAATACAAAGGGCTTTCGTCAGAAGCAAGAGAAAAACTTCAATCTGTTCAACCTAAAACTTTGCAGCAAGCTCAAAGAATTAGCGGAGTCACACCTTCAGCACTTCAAGCTCTTATTGTATATGTTCACCACAGACAAAAAATCAAGAATATAGTCAATAATTGCTAAACTTTCTAATATTTTTATTTTTTCTTAGATGGTTTCTTTATTTTTTTTGTTGTCGGCGAATCTTTTCCATAATTTCTTCCGCACTAAACACTACTGTTACCATCTTACCTGTTCTTAGTTTGTCCGACTCTTTTAAATCAATAAATTTTCTCGGGACTGTAAGTTTGTCTTTTTCTAATCCTAACTGCAAAGTCACTGTCTCTTTATTATATTTCAAAACCTTGCCGGTCACTTTGATATCTCCCGCAATTCCTGAATAAACAGAAAATGAAAAGCTTAAAAGCAGACTCAGAACAATCCCTTCATATATTACTTTTGTCATCGAACACCTCTTGTTTTACGCTGCTTGCTTGGCCGAGGTGAAAGAATCTCATCAGAATTACCTCGTTTTTTCCACACCTTAGTGCTGATCGCACAATGTGTAGCTGAAGGACATTTATTATTTTTTAAAGCGTTACAAAACGCTTGATATTTTCTTTTAAGCATAAAATCTTCATTAAGTTGAAACTTACAATAAACATCTGCAATACATATGTTGCGATCTCCAAATTGAGTGGAGGCAATCTTTAAAGGATCTTTTAAATACTCGCATTCACTAATCTTGGAAGATTCTCCTCTTTGTTCAAAAACCCCTCTTACACTCATATTCTCCTCAAAAGGAGTTCTGCCGGCTTTATTTTTAACATTTATTTTTGCTCCCGCCTCCATTAAAACTCTCACTACCTCGGGATCCCTTGCATTGTGCAAAGGAGTTTCACCGTATTTATTTTTAGCATTTACTTCCGCTCCCGCTTCGATTAAAACTCTCGCTCTCTTAACACCAAAAATACTGTGCAAAGGAGTATCAAGGTCTTTATTTTTAGCATTTACTTCCGCTCCCGCTTCGATTAAAACTCTCACTACCTCGGGATCCTCTGCATTGTGCAAAGGAGCATCACCGTCTTTATTTTTAGCATTTACTCTCGCTCCCGCTTCGATTAAAACTCTCGCTACATCGGGATCCCTTGTATTGTGCAAAGGAATATTACCACGATAATCCCTAGCATTTACTTTCGCTCCCGCTCCGATTAAAACTCTCGCTAACTCGGGATCAATTACATTGTGCAAAGGAGTCTCACCGTATGTACTTTTAGCATTTACTTTCGCTCCCGCTTCGATCAAAACTCTCGCTCTCTCTGCACCAAAAATCCTGTGCAAAGGAGTCCATCCACCTTTACTTCTTGCATTTACTTCCGCTCCCGCTTCGATTAAAACTCTCACTACCTCGGGATTCCTTGCCCTGTGCAAAGGAGTCTCACCACGATTGTAAAAACCAGAAGCCTCATAACCAATACTATTACTCCTAGCATTTACATTCGCTCCCGCTTCGATTAATCTGGTTACTTCTTTGACTGATATCCATGGTAGCCCTTTCAATAGATCCTCTGTAGGACCGGCAACCACACTAAAAGAAAAAAACAAAGCCAATAAAACAATTTTATATCTGCAAAAAAACATACTTTCCTCCATTTAAAAATACATTAAAAACACTAAATTAATTTATCATCAATAAAGTGAGACCTTCGTCGGTTATTTTTATAAACTTTATTTTCCTATACAAAACTTAGGATAACAAATACAAAAGGACTCCAACGAAACAATATTTTTATTTTTTCTTGGATGGTTTCTCTATTTTTTTTGTTGTCGGCGAATCTTTTCCATAATTTCTTCCGCACTAAACACTACTGTTACCATCTTACCTGTTCTTAGTTTGTCCGACTCTTTTAAATCAATAAATTTTCTCGGGACTGTAAGTTTGTCTTTTTCTAATCCTAACTGCAAAGTCACTGTCTCTTTATTATATTTCAAAATCTTGCCGGTAACTTTGGTGTCTCCCACAATTCCTGAATAAACAGAGAACGAAAAGCTTAAAAGCAAACTTAGAACAATCCCTTCATATATTACTTTTGTCATCAAACACCTCTTGTTTTACGCTTCTTGCTTGACCGAGGTGAAAGAAGAATTTCATCAGAATCATCTCGTTTTTTCCATACCTTATTGCTGATCGCACAATGTGTAGCTGAAGGACATTTATTATTTTTTAAAGCGTTACAAAACGCTTGATATTTTCTTTTAAGCATAAAATCTTCATTAAGTTGAAACTTACAATAAACATCTGCAATACATATGTTATGATCTCCAAATTGAGTGGAGGTAATCTTTAAAGGATCTTTTAAATACTCGCACCCACTAATCTTGGAAGGCTCTCTTACCAATTTATTTGCAAGAGAATCTCGTGCAAAAAGCCATCTTACATTAACGTTCTCCTCAAAAGGAGTCCTACCTTCTTTATCTTTAGCATGTACATTCGCTCCTGCTTCGATTAAAACTCTCACTAACTCAATATTATCAGCATCGTGCAAAGGAGTCCTGCCGTCTTTATCTTTAGCATTTACTTCCGCTCCCGCTTCTAATAAAACTCTCGCTACATCAGGATCTTTTGCATTGTGCAAAGGAGTCCTACCTTCTTTATCTTTAGCATGTACATTCGCTCCCGCTTCTAATAAAACTCTCGCTACATCGGGATCCTTTGCATTGTGCAAAGGAGTCCTACCTTCTTTATCTTTAGCATTTACTTCCGATCCCGCCTCTATTAAAACTCTCGCTACATTGGGATCTCTTGCATTGTGCAAAGGAATCTCACCACGATTATCCCTTGCATTTACTTCCGCTCCCGCTTCGATTAAAACTCTCGCTAATTCAGGATTAAAAACCCAGTGCAAAGGAGTTTTACCGTATTTATCCTTAGCATTTACTTTCGCTCCCGCCTCTATTAAAACTCTCGCTACCTCAGCAGAAATTAAAACTCTATGCAAAGGGGTCCAACCACCAAGTTCATCTGTTTCATGTACATTCGCTCCCGCTTCGATTAAAACTCTCGTTACATCGGGATCTCTTACATGGTGCAAAGGTTTTTGACCGTATTCACCGTCAGCATTTACTCTCGCTCCCATTTTAATTAACATTCTTACTTCTTTAGCTGATAGCCTATTTCTTTTGAGCCCTCTAAACAGATCCTTTGTAGAATCAGCAACCCCACTAAAAGAAAAAAGCAAAGCCAGTAAAACGATTTTATATCTGCAAAAAAACATACTTTCCTCCTTTCAAAAATACATTAAAAACAAAAAAAGAGCACTAAATTAATTAGTCATCAATAAAATAAGACCTTCGTCAATTTCTTTATGCAGAGAGAATGTAAGGTGTTTTACCGTTTTAAATCAAATTATTTAGATTTAAATTGTTTTTATAAACTTTATTTTCCTATACAAAACTGCTGAAAAATATCATTTAACACATCAAATGAAACGTCCTCTCCTAAAAGAATTTGAGTGTTTTTTAAAAACCTTCTTATTTCAAACGCAACAAGTTCTAAAGGAACAAAGTCTTCTTGTGATTTTATCAGAGATATTGCATTTTGAGTGTATTGGTATGCTTGGTTGAGCAACTGATAATGGCGAGGAAGACTTAAAGCCTCCTGCCCTTGCTGAAACATTTGAACAAAAATCTTTTTCAGATCACTAAACCCTTCTTTTTTTTGAGCACTGATGAAAAAGATTTTTTCTTTTTGTAGCTCTCTAGAAAGCTTTGGGTTTTTTTTCTTTAAAGAAGACAAGAAATTATTTTTTGACATAAGGTCAATTTTATTAAAAATAATAACTGTTTCTTCAGGAAAAGTTTTTTTTCTTTCAGCAAAATCTTTGTAAAATTTGTCACAATATTCATTCTTTATTTTTTGATACTCATAAAAAAAGATCTTCTCTAATTCTTCTTCGCATAAAGAAGAAGAAAGATCCAAAACAAACAAACAAAGATCAGAGGAGCTAAGCGCTTGATAGGTTTTTTCTAAACCTTTTTGCTCTATAAGACCTTCAGGTTGATGTAATCCAGCTGTATCTGTTAAACAAACTTTTTGACCTTTTAAAAAAAATTCTCCTTCGAGCCTATCTCTTGTTGTTCCCTCTTGCTCACTCACAATAGCCCTTTCTTCTTCTAAAAGACGGTTGAATATCGTAGATTTTCCAGAATTCGGAGGGCCAAAAAGCCCCACTTTAAGTCCTCTTCTTACACGAAGGCCTTGCTTGTAGTTTTGTATTAAAAAAAGGACTTTTTCGTTTAAATCTTTGATCTTTTCTAAAAGCTCTTGTGAAGAAAAAAGAGTGAGATTTTCCTCACTAAAGTCAATCCCCGCTTCCACATGAGCTAAAACTTCTTGGGCTTTACTTTGCAGCTCTTCTATTTGATTAGAAAAAAGCCCTTTCACATACCTTAAAGCTTGTTTTTTAGACTGAGACGATCTGGACTCAATTAAACTTAGGACACCCTCAGCTTGAACTAAATCAATTCTTCCAGAAAGAAAAGCTCTATAGGTAAACTCTCCTTTTTCTGCCATTCGACAACCCAAATCTTGTAGTATATTTAGAATCTCCTCACAAATAATAGGATTCCCATGACAACAAATTTCTATGGTTTCTTCAGATGTAAAAGACTTTCCTTTTTCAAAATACAAAAGAACGACTTCATCAATATTTTCATCTTTGTAGTTTAAAAAGCCAAAATAAACTTGATGAGACTTTGGTTTTTTAGGCAAAAAAGAACATATTTTTTGAACAATAAAGACTGCTTGAGAGCCGCTTACTCTCAACATAGACACCGCCCCTATTCCATAGGGTGTGACCTGAGCACATATTGTGTCTTGATCTTGTGGTCTAGGTCCTTGCTCTAAGATCATCTGAGGACTTCCTTCGCAAAGGAGATATTTTCATTGTTTTAAAAGCCCCTCTCCCAATAGACTCTGTGACAACTCGCCCATCTTCTGTCAGGCTTTGATGAATCATTTTTCGATAAAAAGAGTTTAAATTTCTTTTCAGCCATACTGGTTTTTTTCTTCTAAGACATTCCTCTTTTAATTTGAAAGCTAGATTCATTAAGTTTTCTTCGTACTCTTCTAAAAATCCTTGGGAATCAAGCTCTATTCTGAAAAGACTTAAACCCTCAATTTTCTGTTTTAAAACAATAGCCAAGTATTGTTGAAAAGACTGAAGAAGCTGACCTTGATTTTCTAATAGCAGCTCTTCATCTGGTCCGTATATATCAATGAAAGCTCTTTGTTCTTTTTCAAAAATCTTCACATCAAAAGATAAATTAAAGCTGCAGGAGCGAAACAGTTCATCTAAAAATTCCTCAACTTGAGCCGTGGGAGAAGAGTTTGAAAACATTTTCTTTAAAAACGACATATTGTCTCCTTTTTTTTATTTTTCCTGTCTTGTAAAAAAATATTGCTGAACGAGTCCAAATAAAGTGCTAACAAAAATATACAAAATAAGCCCGCTTGGCAAACTGATCATAAAAAAAGTAAAAATTAGAGGCAAAAATCTAAAAATCTTCTCTTGTCGGGGATCCATGTTAGTTGGAGTGATTTTTTGCTGAAGATACATTGTTCCTCCCATTAAAATCGGCAAGATATAAAAAGGGTCTTTAATGCTTAAATCTTGAATCCAAAAAATAAAAGGAGATTGATATAGCTCAAAACTTTCACCCAATACTCGATAAAGAGCAAAAAACACAGGAAGCTGCAAAAACATAGGCACACACCCTCCAAAAGGGTTCGCCTTATGTCTCTTCATCAAGGCAAGTGTTTCTTCGTTCATTTTCTTGGCATCTTCTTTATATTTTTTGCGAACTGCTTTTATTTCGGGTTGAATTTTTTTCATTACATTCATGGATCGATATGCAGATAAATTTAAAGGAAAAAGCAAAAGACGAATAAGTATCGTTAAAAGAATAATGGAAAAGCCCCAGTTTTTCGTAAACAAAAAGGAATACTTTAAGAAAGACAAAATCAGTTTTGCTAAAGAAGAAAGAAAGCCAAAATCCACCCAAGATGTCATTACAGAGTCAATTTTTGAAAGAGCCTCTATAGATTTGGGGCCAAAAAATACCTTATAGCTCAAAGAAGAAACTTCTCCCACCTTAGGAAAAACAAAAGACAAAGATGAGCTCCAGCTAGAAGAATCTTGTTGAAAAGTTAATTGAGGATAGATGTCTGACTGATTAAGGAAGCCTTGTCCAAAATAACGTGTCCCTAATCCTAAAAAGGAGACTTGGGAAACCCCCTCCTTCTGCCCCTTTTCTGTAAAATAAAACCTTTGTTCTTTTTCTTTTATATCCTTCACAAAAAGACTTAAACCGGGCTCTTGTCCAAAGATTCCTTCTAGAAAGCTTTGGGCTCCTTTTACAGGTTTGTTTTTTGTTGCAATCTCTAAAGAAGAAACCTGAGGTCTTTGAATCTTAATATTATATGTAATAAAATAGTCTTGAAAAAGAAATTCCACTTTAACAAGTCCATCTTTTGTTTGAGCCTCAAAAGATTTATTGGAAGTTTTTTGAATGATCTCAAAATAAAGGGGTTTTCCGTTTTTTCTCAATTCAAAAAACAAACTTTCAAAAAGAGACTTAAAAATCACTTTATTTTTTTGTCTATCCAAGTGTTTTTTGAGCTCAACACTTTTTATTCCAAGCCCCAAAGAAGAAAAAACGACTCTCCATTTTTCGTTTTCAAAAGAAAAAACCTTTTCTTTTCGTTTGAGATTGTGAAAGAGAGGCTCCTTTTTCAATGAAACCTTTTTTTGAGGGGCTTTTAACTGCTCTTGTACCGCTTCCTTTGAAACCTCATACTTGCTTCTCATATATCTTTCCCACAAAAACCAGGAGAAAAAAACAAGAGCTAAAGCGAGCAGGGTTTGCTTATCTAAAAAATGAGATTCTTTTTTCATTACAAATCCTTCTTTTCAAAGGGATCGTATCCATAAAAAGAATTTAAAGGATGGCATCGCAATAGTCTTTTTAGACTAACCAAAAAAGCCTTTTTTAAAGAAAGCTCTTGAAAAGCTTTTTGAGCATAACTTGAACAAGAGGGGGAAAACCGACAACTCCCTCCTAAAAAAGGAGATCCATAACATTTATAAAAGGCTATTAGAAAAAGAGCTGTCTTTTGAAAAAAGCTTTCTGTTCGTTTCCTGAACCATTTCTTGTAATTTTTTTTTAAAACTTTCATAACCTTCCTTATTTGATAAAACCATAATGAGAAAATCTCCGGAAACATCTTTAAGATCCTCCATTTCTCTAAAAATTTCTCTGCCCCAACGTTTGGCTTTATTTCTTTGAACAGCCGATTGAATCGCTTTTTTCGATATACAAAAGGCGACCCGCAAACCTTTGTTTTGGTTAGCAACAACCCTAAGAATTACACCCTCTTTTTTTAAAACAAAACCTTTCTTGTAAAGTTTCTGGAAATCACTATTTAAACTCAATGACAGAAGCTTATTTGCCACGAACCTGCACACTCAAAACTTTTCGCCCTTTTTGACGCCTTCGTGAAAGAACTTTCCTCCCGTTCTTTGTTGCGGAGCGCAATCTAAACCCGTGTGTTTTTTTTCTTTTTCGGCTGGAGGGCTGATATGTTCTTTTCAAAGTCAAACTCCTTGTTTTGTTTTTGACGCACTAGTTTAAAGCACATTTTGTCTCTTCTCGTCAAGACACCGTTTGTGATAACCGTTGAGATTCCCTCTTTTTTAGCAGAGATGAAAATATGTCGACGATTTGTCAAAAAGTTCTTGAAAACTTAAAAGCGAAAAACCAAGGCTTTTTGCCACTGATGTCCTTTATAAATAACCTAGATATTAAGGAAGAAAAAAATGAAAAGGGCCCTCTTTTTATTCTAACTGTCCCTTCTCTTTTTTTTAAAGAAAGAATCGAGTCTAAGCTTCTTGTTTCTTTAAAACAGGAATTTAGAGAAATTCTCAGATCTCCTTTTGAAATACAATTTAATATTTCTGAGAAAAAGGTCTCTTTGCCAAAACCTAAAAAGGAGCTTCCGCTCAAACCCTTTGTAAAGAAGCCTGTTTTTAACCCTTCTTACACCTTTAATAATTTCGTTTTAGGCTGCTCTGATGAAAATAACCTTGCTTTTTACACAGCAAAACACCTCGCACAAAAGCCTTTAAAAAACCCCAACAGCCCGTTTTTTATTTACGGAAACTCTGGTCTTGGGAAAACTCATCTTCTTCACGCCATAGGAAACAGTCTTTTTCTTCCCTCTCAAAAAGTTTTTTACCTCTCTGCTGAAAGGTTTTTACATGAGTGTGTGACAGCTATTCGTGAAAAACAGATGGATAAGTTCAAACAAAAATACAGGGAAGCTGCAGATGTTCTTCTTATCGATGATATCCAAACCATTGAAAAAGCTCCTGCCAGTCAAGAAGAGTTTTTTCATGTTTTCAATGCGGTTCATGAAAGAGGAGGGCTTATTGTCTGCTCCTGTGATAGGCCTCCAAGGTCTTTAAAAGGGTTACAAAAAAGAATTCAGACACGACTTTTGAGTGGTATTTTTGCTCACATAGAAACTCCGCAGATGGAAACAAAGTTAGCGATTTTACAAAAAAAATCACAAGAAAAGAATATAAATCTTTCCGCGGAAACTCTTACATACCTTGCTCAAAGAGCTTCTTCTTCCGTGCGGGAGCTTGAAGGTTTTTTAAACAAAATAAAAATGATCACAGAAATCCAAAAAAAGAAACTTTCTTTGAATGAGGTGAAAGCTTTTTTTAAAGAAAAAGAAAAAAACTCAAATTTAAAAGTTCAAGAGGTGATAAAAGAGATAGCTCTTTCTTATCAACTCGCCCCTTCCCATCTTTACTCCTCTCAAAGAGCTAAGCATATTGTTCAAGCAAGAAAAGCTGCTATAAAGAAAGTTCGACAGCTTTTTCCACACCTTTCTCTTAGTGAAATTGGACGAATTTTTGGAGGAAAAAGCCACTCAACTATTTTGTACCACTTGCAAAAGTAACCCTTTTTAGTATTTTAAAATAAACTGTGCTTACAAATGTCAACAAGAGGGCATTATAGACTTGATTTTATAGACCAAAATCGACAGAATGCCTTTAAGTTAAAAACACTGTGTTTGAGATAAAAACAAAGTAAAAAAAGGGAATTACACAAGTTCTAAACGGTTTAAACAAAACTAATAACAACAATAATTAATATTAATTAATATAGGTTATTATTATGAAAGCATTCATCACAAAAGACGTCTTACTGAAACTTCTCACCCCAACACAAAGTCTTATTGAAAAAAGAAGCGTTATTCCTATTTTATCCAAAGTTCTTTTAAAGACTACAAAAAAGAATTTACAAGCTTTTGTAACAGATCAAGAAAACAGCCTCCAAGCAACCGCTTCTATTCAAGGAGAAGAAGGATCAGTTTGTGTCGATTTAAAAACTCTTTTTGAAATAACAAAAGAGCTTCCTTTTGAAGAAATTCAAATAGAAAAGCCTGCGCGAAAAGAAGGGCTTTCTATTAAAACATCTTCTTCTGTTTTTAATATTGTAGGAGTTTCTCCCGAAGATTTTCCTGTTTTTCCAGAGATGAAAAATCCTAAATTTTTTGATTTTGATTCCTCTGCACTTTCTTCGATAATAGAACAAACACTTTACTGTGTTTCTATGGATGAAACTCGCTACCATTTAACAGGGGTTTTTTGTGAGAAAAAATCAGACTCTCTTCATTTTGTTGCTACGGACGGCTATCGCCTAAGTTTTTCTGAGCTTTCTAATATGAAACACTTTTCTCTTCCTGAAGAGGGGGTTATTATTCCAAAAAAAGGATTGAGTGAAATTCAAAAGCTCATATCTGGAGAAGAAGAAAAAACAGTGCAGGTGGCTATAGCGCCCCCTCAAATGCTTGTTCGCTATGGAAACTTCTTGCTGAGCATTCGCTTAATTGAAGGTAAATATCCACAGTATCAAAAGTTTATCCCCAAAAAATCACAAATCAAAGCTATAGTAAACAAAGAAATCCTTGTTCAAGCTTTAAGAAGGGTTTCTGTCGTTTCCAGTCAACAATCAAAGAATGTGCTTTTTAGCTGGAAAAAAAAGCATCTTGTTTTAACAGCAAGTCATCCTGATTATGGAGATGCAGAAGAAAAAGTTCCCTTGATTGAAAACAATAAAGAAATCTCCATTCGGTTTAGCGCGCGATATGTTTTAGAGGCTTTGAATCATACACAAGGAGAAGATGTGACTTGGGAAATGACTAACGCAACATCTTCTGGGCTGATTCGCTCTAAAAATTCCAAAAGTTTGTCTATCATTATGCCCATGAAGCTCTGATGCAGATAAAAACGCTTTCTTTAAGAAATTTTAGAAATCACAAAATTTTTAGGTGGGAACCCTCTTCCCAAGTGAACTGCCTTTATGGAGACAACGGAAAAGGAAAGACAGCAGTTTTAGAAGCTCTATCTTTACTTTTTTTAAGGCGCTCCTTTCGTCCGGGCAAAGCTTGGATTCAAAAAGGCTTTGAGCAAAGTCTTTTAAAACTAGATTTTGAAAAAAAAGAAGGTCAAGGGAGCGCTCAACTCAAACTTCAAGAAGGCAAAACTTCTGAGCATTTTATTAATGAGAAGAAAACAAGAGGAGCTCCGCTCAAACATCATGGAGTCTTTGTCACCCCTTTAGATTTAAACTTCATTCGAGGAGAAGCCTCCCATAGAAGAAAGCTTTTAGATGATCTGGTTTTTGAGCTTCCTCAGGGTGTTGCAACTTTAAGAGATTTTCAAAAAATATTAGTTCAAAAAAACAAATTTTTAAAAATTTGTAAAAAAGGATCATATGGCCTCCAAGATAGAAAAATAACCCTTGAAAGCCTAAATGAAGTTTTTTTACAAAAATCCATTTCTCTTGTAAGAAAAAGACAAGAAGCTTTATCGCTTTTTATGCCCTTTTGGAGAGAAAAGGGGCAGGAGTTCTTGCAAACTAAAAGTTTTGAAGCTTTATATGTTGGAAAAACTCAAAAACCTCTTCAAAAAGAAATAAAAACCTCTTTGGAAGAAGAGCTTTTTAGGGAAAAAGAAAGTGAGCTGATTCGAGGGGTCTGTCTTGCAGGGCCTCAAAGGCATGATTTAATCTTTTTTTGGAAGGGCTGTGAGGCCAGAGAGCTTTTATCACAAGGGCAGCAAAAATCACTGCTCATTGCTTGGAAATTGGGGCAATGGGCTCAAAACCTTAAAAGAATAAAGGAGCCTCCGGTCTTATTTTTTGATGATGTTTTTTCAGAAATTGATCAACAGACTGCTCAAAAATTAAGCCTTTTTCTTTTTTCTATTTCAGGCCAAAGTTTTTTGACCTTTACAGAGAAAAAAAAATTTTTAGAGGAGGCAAACAGCTACTATTTTAGGTAAAAAATCAAGCGATTTTTTATAGTCCAAATAAAGTTGTTTTTTTAAAAATTAGCTTACAAATAGAAGCCTTTTTTGATACATTCAAGCCTTATTAAGCCATAGATAAAGAGCTCTTTGTTTTTGGTTTTTAAGCCTTTTTTAGGGCGCCCCCTTTTTTTACGGAGAAGAGTTTTGGAAAAAAGAGATAAAAAGACCTATGATGCCTCCTCCATTCAAGTTTTAGAGGGGCTTGAGGCTGTTAGAAAGAGACCAGGAATGTACATCGGAGACACCTCTGTACGAGGGCTTCATCATCTTGTTTTTGAGATTGTAGATAACTCTGTGGATGAATCCTTAGCCGGTCACTGCAAAAACATAACCGTTACTCTAAAAGTAAATGGCTTAGTTTGTGTTGAAGATGATGGAAGAGGGATTCCTGTTGGAAGGCACGGCAAAGATAAAAGCGCTTTAGAGGTGGTGATGACTGAATTGCACGCTGGTGGAAAATTCGACGGAGAATCTTATAAGATTTCTGGAGGACTTCATGGCGTTGGCGCTTCTGTTGTTAATGCTCTTTCTTCTTTTTGTGAAGTGGAAGTCTCAAGAGACGGGTTTGTTTGGAGACAAAAGTATAAAAAGGGACAGCCAGAATCTTCTATAGAAAAAATCGGAGAAACAAGTCAAACAGGAACTAAGACAACATTTAAACCAGATGTTGAAATTTTTGAAGATCCTTCCTTGGAGTTTCAATACACCATTCTTTCTAAAAAATTTCGGGAGCTTGCTTTCTTAAATCCAAAACTTTCTATTACAATCAAAGATGAAAGAGCGGACAAAGAAGAAACTTTTTATTTCGAAGAGGGTCTTAAAGATTTTATTTCTTTTATTAATCAATCCCGAACCCCTATTCACTCAGAAATTTTGTACTTTACAGGTGAGAGCAAGCAGGTTCAAATAGACATTGCTCTGCAGTGGAATGACGGCTATTTGGAGTCCGTTTTTACTTATTGCAATAATATCAATACCATAGAGGGAGGAGTGCATCTTGTTGGTTTTAGAGGGGCTCTCACTCGAGCTATCAATCAATATGCTCAAGCGCGCTCTTTAAGTAAAGAGCTCAAAGGAGTGACTTTAGAAGGGGAAGATATTCGGGAAGGCCTTGCTGCTGTGATTTCGGTTAAAGTTTTAGAGCCGCAGTTTGAGGGGCAAACAAAAACAAAACTGGGAAATCAGTCTGTAAAAGGTGTGGTTGAATCTTTTTTAGGGGCCCATCTTTCAGATTGGCTGGATAAGAATCCACAAGAAGCAAAAAAGATTGTTACAAAAGTAGTAAGTGGGGCATTGGCTCGTCTGGCTGCCAGAAAGGCAAGAGAATTAACTCGGAGAAAATCTGTTTTGGATCGCTCCTCTCTTCCTTGGAAAATGGCAGATTGCCAAGAAAAAGATCCCTCCCTTTGTGAAATTTTTCTTGTAGAAGGAGACTCAGCAGGGGGAAGTGCTAAACAAGGAAGAGATCGAAAAACACAGGCAGTTCTTCCTTTAAGAGGAAAAATTATTAATGTTGAAAAAGCTCGTTTTGATAAAATTTTATCTAACGAAGAAATTAGAACAATGATTTCTGCATTAGGTACAGGGATTGGAAAAGATCAAACAGATTTTGATAAAACCCGTTATCATAAAATCATTATCATGACGGATGCGGATGTGGATGGCTCTCACATTCGAACACTTCTTTTAACATTCTTTTATCGATATCTTCCAGAGTTAATAAAAAGAGGTTATATCTATGTGGCTCAACCTCCTCTTTACCGAGTAAAAAAAGGTTCATATGAGAAATACTTGAAAGATGATATGGAGCTTGAAGAACATGTGATTCAATCAGGTGTATCAAAAGTTTCTAATGAAAACTCTTCCTTGAACAAAGAGCAGCTCAAGGAAATGATAACTATCGTTAAAAAAGTTGAAAAGCTCGAAGGAAATTTAAAAAATAAAATTTCAGAACCTCACACTTTGTCTTTTTTTGCAAGAAGAGACTTGGGGTCAGTGTTGAATTCAAAAGAAAAAATCCAACAACTTTTTGAAGAGTTAAAACTTTTATTGCTCAGAAAAAAAGGGTGTTCTAAAGTTTTTCTAAATATTGAAGGAGACGTGGCTCCTTTTTCTATGATGATCACCTCAAGGTGGTTTTCTAAAAATATTGTCACTCAACTGAATTTTGATCTTTTCAATTCAGAGGCTTGGCAAGCTTTGTTTACATTGTATCAAGAGCTGGAAAATATTTTGCCGCTTCCTTTTGTTTTTGAGATGAGTCAGAAAAAAGAAACCTTTGAGGATTACAAGGTTTTTGCTCAAAGGGTTAAAGAAGAAGGGAGAAAAGGTATGTATATTCAAAGGTATAAGGGGCTTGGAGAAATGAATCCAGAGCAGCTTTGGGAAACTACTCTTAATCCAGAGCGAAGAGCTCTTATGCAGGTCACTATAGAGGACTCCTTATCTGCGGACGAGACTTTTAGTGTTTTGATGGGCGAGCAGGTGGAGCCTAGAAGGCAGTTCATTTGTGACAACGCTTTAGATGTGAAAAATTTAGATATTTAAAAAAGAGATGATGTATGAGTGATGATTTACTAAAAAATACCTTTCAGGTCGATATTTCAAAAGAGATGAAAGACTCTTATCTGCAATACTCCATGAGTGTTATTGTGGGGAGAGCTTTACCAGATGTGAGAGATGGGCTTAAACCCGTTCATCGTCGAATTCTTTATGCTATGAGAGACTTGGGGAACGCTTTTGATAAACCTTATAAAAAATCAGCTCGAGTGGTCGGGGATGTGATTGGTAAGTACCACCCTCATGGTGAATCGGCTGTTTACGATAGTATTGTTCGTATGGCTCAAGATTTTTCCATGAACCATACTTTAGTGGATGGTCAAGGAAACTTTGGTTCTGTGGATGGAGATACAGCGGCAGCTTCTCGTTATACAGAAATTCGAATGACAGCTCTTGCTGGAGAGCTTTTAAAAGACATTGAAAAAGAAACTACAGGATTTGAGTGGAACTATGATGATACTCTCTTGATTCCGACAGTTTTACCTGCTCAGTTTCCTAATTTGTTAGTGAACGGAAGCGCTGGAATTGCTGTAGGCATGGCGTCTAATATTCCTCCCCACAACCTAAGTGAAGTGATTCAAACTTGCAAAATCTTATTGGAAAAGGATCTTTCTTTAGAAGAGCTCTTTGCCATTATTCCTGGTCCTGATTTTCCTACAGGTGGAATTATTGTAGGACAGGCAGGAGTGCTTAAAGCATATAAAACAGGAAGGGGTATTTTTAAAATCCGTGCAGTTTCGGAAATTGAAAACTTTGATGGTCGAGATCATATTGTGATCAAAGAAATTCCTTATCAAGTCAACAAATCTCAGCTTATTGAAAACATTGCCTCTCAAGTCCGCGATAAAACATTGGAAGGTATTTCAGATATTCGAGATGAATCTTCTCGAGAAGGAATTCGTGTTGTTATTACTCTTAAGAAACAAGAAAATGCTCAAGTGATTTTAAATCATTTATATAAGCAAACAAAACTTCAGATCAGTTATGGGGTGAATCTTTTAGCTCTTGATTCAAGTGGGCAGCCTCAAACTTACTCTTTAAAAGATGTGCTCCTGTCATTTTTGTCCCACAGAAGAGATGTGATCACTCGCCGTTTAGTCTTTGATTTAAATAAAGCTCAAGAGCGTATGCATATTTTAGAAGGGCTTACCAAAGCGCTAGATCATTTAGATGAGGTTATTTCTTTAATTCGTGAATCTAAAGAAGCGGCTCAGGCTCGAAGAGCTCTTATGGAAAGATTTGAGTTTTCACGTCGTCAAACTCAAGCTATTCTAGACTTGAAATTACAAAAATTAACAGGGTTGGAAAGAGAAAAGATTGTCCAAGAATGGAAAGATTTAAAGCTTTATATTCAAAAAATAAAAGAAACTTTAGCGAGCTCTCAAGCTATAGATAACATTATTCGAGATGAGCTGGAGGTGATCTCTAAAAAATTTGAGAGACCTCGAAAAACAAAAATTGAGGCAGCAGATGAAGATTTTGAAGACATTGATCTTATTGCTAAAGAAGACATTGTCGTAATGATTTCCTATGATTCTAATATCAAAAGAGTTCCTTTAGAGGAGTACCGCTTGCAAAAAAGAGGTGGAGTTGGAGTGAAAGGAGGAAACCTAGGTGTGAGCGGAGACTGGGTGTGGAAAACGCTTTGCGTGAATACTCACACTATTCTTATGGTGCTTACAACTAGAGGGAAACTTTATCAGTTAGATGCGTTTAGAATTCCTTCTGGAAGCCGAGTCTCAAAAAGAAAGTCTATAAGAAATCTTTTGTCTATAGAAAGCAACGAAAACGTGCGATCTGTTTTACCTGTTGCTGACTTCTTGGCTCCGAATCAAAATCTATGTCTTGTTACTGAACGGGGTGTGTTTAAAAAATCAGATCTTTCTTCTTTTGCAAGACGATGGCAAAAAGGTTTGCAAGCTTTGAACACTCGAGAAGGAGATCAGCTGGCGGAGGCTATCATAGCAAATTCAAATGATGACATTTTAATTATTACTCAAAAAGGACAAGGAATTCGTTTCTCTTTAGATTCTATCCGATTAATCAAAACTCGAGCTTCTATAGGAGTTCGGGGTATGAGGCTGAATAAGGGAGATAAAGTTAAAGCTTTACATTCTGTTTCAAAAGATCAAGAAACACTTCTTTTAACAGTCACTCAAAATGGATATGGAAAAAAGACTCTTATTTCAGAATTTAGAAAAATTCAAAGAGGGGGAAAAGGAGTGGTAGCTCATAGCTTAAATAATAAAACAGGTGAAATTGCGGGGTCTTTAGTTGTTCATGACGATCAACAAATGCTTGTTGTAACAAATACAGGACAATCTATTCGTTTTGAGGTGTCTGATGTTTCTCAAACAGGAAGATCTACGCAAGGGGTTCGTCTGATGAGATTAAAAGATGGAGAGCATATTACGGATGTAACTCTTGTTGATGATGAAAAGAGTGAGTTTATAGAACAAGATTCATGAAAATATTTACTTTTTTCTTTATAAGTATTTTTTTAACTCATTGTTTTCTTATTCCTCGTGTTCGAATACTAAAGGCAAAATCTTTAAGAGATTGTAAAACCTTAAGCCAAGAGCTTCTTTATGATTTACAAAAAGAAGATTTTAAAGAGGCTCTATTTGTCTGCTTAAAAAATAAGAAATATAAAGAAGTTATTCTTTTAGCTTCCGAGTTTGAGAGGCAAGGCTTAGAAAAAGAAGAAAAAAAGAATCTTTGGATACAAAAGTTTGATTTATATCACAATCATCTTTTGGACTATAAAAGTTCTATTGTGGAACTCAAGAAAATTTTAAAAGAAAATCCTTATCAGATTCAATATGTCAAAAACCTTATTCAGGCCTATTTAAAAACTCACCAACTTCAACTTGCTTTAAACACATCTCAAAAAATGCTCCTTTCAAAAAAGCTTTCTTCCAAGGAAGAGTTGGAATTTCAATTTATCCAAGCTCGGATCTTGATGTTGAATCAAAAAAGAAGTCAAGCACTAAAGATTTTTGATAATATAAAGAAAAAAGATTTTCAGTTTTTTAAGGAAAATGAGGGGCCTTTTTATACAGCACTTCTCTTAGAAGAAACAAAAAATTTTGATGATGCTATTGAAGAGCTGAAGCAAGCAGATTGGGTTTTTGCAGAGGAGAAAAAAAGACATTGGAAGTATAGAAAGGAAAACACACCATAAAACATTATGAATATGTGAATAATGATTTGAAATGTCTTACATAAAATGATTCAAATAAAGTTGGCCTAAAGTAATGAGGTAATGTCGGTGAGGCTTTCAATAAGAAAATCTATTTTTTGGACTATTCAGGCTATAGGACTCCTTTTTATCCAAGCTGGAGCCTCCTATTGGAAACTGTCTTTTTGGTCTGTTTGGGGAGGTATTTTGTTAGTTTATTTGAATATGGAGATTTTATTTTGGGTTATTCGTAATTTTTTTTCATCTTTTTATCTTATTGTGCTGAAATATTTAATCTTTGTTTTATTGATTTATTTTCTAAAAGATTATATTGACCTTTTATCTTTTTTATTAGGTTTATCGAGTATATTTTTTTATATTGTAGGTTTATCCGTTGAGGCTGTAAGAAATGATTCACTTTAGTTGGGGTGATCTTTTTTTAAGTCAGCAATATTCACATTTATTTGCAGTTTTTGTGGCCATAGTTTTGTTCTCAGTTCTTATTGTCTTCGGGAGGCGAGCTCTTAGAAGATCTGCAGATGAGGCTCCTGCCCAAACCCTATCTTTGAGGGGGTTTTTTGAGTTGTTCATAAAATTTAATGTAGGACTGAGTGATATGGTCATCGGACCAGCAGGTCGTCCTATGGTTCCTGTCTTTGGTTCCATTTTTCTTTTACTGTGGATTCAAAACATTCTAGGGCTTTTCCCTGGATTTTCAGCCTCAACAGGAAACTTAAACGCTACTTTCGCTTTTGGTGTGTGTTCTTTTTTGATTTATAACTATTATGGGATAAAGCGTCATGGAGTGATGTATATTAAGCAGTTCATGGGGCCACTTTTAGCTTTAGCTCCATTTATGCTTATTTTAGAGATTATCACCCATCTTATTCGACCTTTAAGTTTAGGTTTAAGGCTTTATGGAAACATGATGGGAGATCATGCCGTGTTATCTGCCTTTTTAAATATGGTGCCAGTTGGTGTTCCTGTAATTTTTTATTTTTTAGGTCTTTTTGTTTGCACCATGCAGGCCTTTGTTTTTACTATACTGAGCATGATTTATTTTTCTATGGCTGTATCTGATGATCATTAAATAAGAAGGGGGAAGATATGAAAAAGTGGATATTATTTTTAGGTTTAAGTTTAGTCCAGCATGCCACTTTTGGGGCAAGTACTGGAGAAATAGCAGAAGGAAGCGGCCTTTATGCATTGGCTGCAGCATTATCTATTGCCTTAGCTGCCGCTGGCGGAGCTTTAGGTCTAGGTCGTATTGGAGCTGCTGCGATGGAAGGCTTAGCTCGTAATCCTCAAGCTCAACATAAAATGCTTATTCCTATGATTATTGGTTTGGCATTCATTGAATCTGTGATGATTTTTGCACTCGTGATTGGAATTTTAATTTTAGGAAAGTTTTAATTTAATTATCTTAATCTTAAGAAAAAAGATTAATGGATAGATAAAGATTTTTTCACATTGAATTAAAAAGCTTAGTTTATGCTTCTGAATCTTCTTTGAGAGGCTCTTCAGATTTTTTAGAGGAGAAAGCTCTTGCAATTTTAGCGAGTGTAGAGATTTTTTCTTCTTTCTTTTTTTTGTCTGGTTGAACAGAAAGTTGAATAGTAGCAATCATGTCTTTTCCAAGATCCACGCTTATTGTATGATCCCCTATATTTTTTATAGGAGATTTTATCTGAATAAACTTCTTATCAATCTCGAAATTAGATTCCTTTAATTTTTGTGCCACATCTGTTGAAGTGATGGCACCAAAAAGTTTTCCTTGCGGAGAAGTTGCTTTTTGGAAAGAAATTTTTAGGTCTTGTATTTTATCAAAAATTTCTTTTCGAGCTTTCTCAGCTTTTAAAGCCTTAAGTTCTGCAATTTTTTCCTTATGCTTTTGTTCCATTAAGCTTTGTGATTTTTCAGGCATAGCTATTTTTCTTGGAAAAAGAAAATTTCGAGCAAAGCCATCCTTAACAAGAAGGGTTTGACCAGCTCGCCCTACATGTTGAACATCTTTTTTTAAAATCACTTTCATACTGAGCTTTCCTCAGGTGAAACAGGGGCCTCAGGAGGGGCTATCTTCTTCTTTTTAAGCTGAATGCGGGCCATTCGGCTTTCTTCGTTTTCATTGGCATTTTGTAAAATGGTTTCAAAGTTTTGTTGATGCTGATCTAAGGGAATTCTTTTATCTAATTTTTCTTGATGAAAATAAAGGACATAGTCTTGTATTCTAAAAATTCGATTGATTTCAGCTACACAAGCTGCCTCTGACTGATACGAGAAGTGAAAATATAGAGCCCTTTTGTGAGGTTTTTTTTGTGCCGTATTTGCTAAAGGGCGGGAGCCTAATATATCTATGTGATGAAGAGAGCCTGAAAAACTTTCAATAGTTTTTTTTACTTTTTTGAAAAAATCTTTTTGTGCAGACTCTTCTACAGAAGAGGCAAGAGCAACAATAGACTCATAATAATTCAAGGACACAGGTAAAACTCCATAAAAATAGGGTTGTATAGCTAACACTTCTTACACATTTCGGCAATATTTTTTTAAAGAAAAAGTCCTTTTTAAGTGAAGTTTTAGAGTATAAATTTTACTCTTAAGGCCGGAGGGGTAAAAGATGGTTTTGAAAATTATGTCAGGAACTTTAAAAGGAAGACAAATTTCTCTTAAAGATAGAATGACTATTGGACAAAAACGAGGAGATTTTCTTGTACAAGATTCAGATATTCAAAGCCCTCATGCTCAAATTTTAAAAATAGATAACCAATTTTCTATTCAGTCTGTAAAAGGTTTAAAAGAAAATATTTTATACAATAAAAATGCTGTTTCCTTTCTTGTGCTTCACTCTGGGGCTTCCTTTCAGCTGGGTTCTACCCTTTTTCAAGTGGAGAATCAAAATCTATCTCAGATAAACGAATTAAAGGGGATTTCTTTATTTGAAACTCATAAACAGTTTTCACAAACACTTGATGAACTGTCTTTATCTTTAGAAGATGAAATTCGACCAATGGATATTTTAAAGAAAACATTTCAAGTTAAAATAGAAAAAGGTACTCAAAAAGATGAGGTTTGGGATATTGGTTACCTTCCAAGAAAAATTGGCTTTACAGACTCACAGCTTCTTCTTTTAGACAGCCATTTCAAAGATATCTGGTTTGATCTCTTTTTAGAAAAAAACAAAATCACTTTCTACACTCCTTATAAAGAGTATATTTTATTCAACTATAAACACCTACAAAAGGCGACTCTAAAAAATAAAGACTTAGTCATTATTGGATCATCTTATCTTCGTTTTTATATTTAACTTTTAACCTAAAGAGTGCTTCAAGTATTTACGATTCATGTGGGCAATAGCTTTTAGAGAGATTTCTTTAGGACAAACAGCTTCACATTGCCCTGTATGAGAACAGGCTCCAAAACCTTCTTGATCCATTTGTCGAACCATATTGAGAGTGCGGGCTTTTTCTCCTATCTGCCCTTGTGGAAGAGAAGATAAATGCAGAAGTTTTGCCCCGACAAAAAGGCTGGCAGAAGCGTTTTTACAAGCGTCTACGCAGGCTCCACAACCAATACAAGCCGCTGCGTTAAAAGCTTCATTAGCTTTAGTCTTAGATACAAGTTGACTATGAGCTTCAGGTGCTGCGCCTGTTTTGACACGGATGTATCCTCCAGATTGAATCACTCGATCTAAAGCACTTCGATTGACAATCAGATCACGAACGACAGGGAAAGCTCTGGCTCTAAAAGGCTCAATCCATATTTCATCTTCGTCTTTAAACTGTCTCATGTGAATTTGGCAGCTAGCTTGACCTCGTTTGGGTCCATGAGATTTTCCATTAATTCTTAAACTGCAAGAACCACAAATTCCTTCTCTACAATCGTGATCAAATGCGATGGGTTCTTTTTTTTCTTGAATGAGTTTCTCGTTTAAAATATCAAGCATTTCTAAAAAAGAAGAATCAGGGGAAACCTGATCTAAAACAAAGGTGGCAAAGCTCCCTTTCGAGTTTTGATTTTTTTGTTTCCAAACATGAAGTGTTATTTTCATAGTAAATTTATTATCGGTTAATGTGTTTGCTTTGTTCAATCTAATGTTTGTTTTATTTGTAACTTCTTTGAGATGGGATGACTTCTTCAAAAACAAGAGGCTCACGGTGTTCTTTCCATTGACATGTGGAAGTCCACTCCCAGGAACTGACATGGCAAAAGTTTTTATCATCTCGAACAGCTTCTTGCTCTTCGGTTTGGTATTCTGTTCTAAAGTGTGAACCACAAGATTCTTTTCTAAAAAGAGCATCTTGAGCCATTAGTTCTCCTAATTCCAAGAAATCTGCGACACGCATAGCTCTTTCCAATTCAGCATTCTTATAGTCAGCTTCTCCTACAATGTAACTATGACTCCAAAACTTTTCTCTCAAATTTTGGGTTTGTTTTATTGCAGATGTAAGGGTTTTTTCATTTCGAATCATTCCCACATTATCCCATAAAATATCACCTAATTCTTTGTGAATATCTTTAACGGGGGTATTTCCTTTAAAATTCAACAAATTATCAATTTTTTCTTTTTGCTCGCTAATAGATTTTTTTAATATAGATTCTGAGACAGCAGGGAAAGAATTTTGGGCCAGATAGTTCGCAATACTAACGGGTGCAATGAAGTAGCCATCTGCAAGTCCTTGCATGAGAGCAGATGCTCCAAGACGATTTGCTCCGTGATCGGAGAAATTAGCCTCCCCTAAAACAAAAAGCCCGGGAATAGTGCTTTGTAAATGATAATCCACCCATAATCCACCCATGGTGTAGTGAACAGCTGGAAAAATTTTCATGGGTGTTTTATAAGGGTTTTCTCCTGTAATTTGCTGATACATTTGAAATAGATTTTCATACTTCTCGGATATGGTTTTTTTACCGTGATTACTTATTGCTTGGTTGAAATCTAAATATACAGCTTCTCTTGTAGGTCCAACCCCTCTTCCTGCATCTACCTGAAACTTCGCCTGCCTAGATGCCACATCTCGAGGAACTAAGTTTCCAAAAGAAGGATAGATACGTTCTAAATAATAATCTCTTCCTCTTTCTGGAATATCTTTCGGATTCCTTTTATCACCCATTTGTTTAGGAACCCATACTCTTCCATCATTTCTTAAAGATTCAGACATAAGTGTCAGCTTAGATTGCCCTTTGTGAGAACGAGGAATACAAGTAGGATGAATCTGTGTAAAACAAGGGTTTGCAAATTGAGCTCCCTTCTTATGACAACGCCAAGCGGCTGTCACATTAGAGTGCAGGGCATTTGTGGACAAATAAAAAACATTTCCGTAACCACCTGTGCAAAGTAAAACCACATGAGCAGTATGTGTTTCAATTTCTCCTGTAACTAAGTTTCGAACAGTGATTCCCCGAGCTTTTTCATCTTCAACAATCAAGTCAATCATTTCTCTTCGTGGGAAAAGTTTCACTCTTCTTTTTTCCACTTGATTCATTAATGAAGAATAAGCTCCAAGCAAAAGCTGTTGACCAGTTTGTCCTCGGGCGTAGAAAGTACGAGCCACCTGTGCTCCTCCAAAAGAGCGATTATCTAAATAACCACTGTACTCACGAGCAAAAGGAACTCCTTGAGCTACACAGTGATCAATAATATGGTTTGAAATTTCAGCGAGACGATAAACATTGCTTTCTCGAGCTCTAAAGTCTCCTCCTTTGATGGTGTCATAAAAGAGTCGGTAGACAGAGTCTCCGTCATTAGGATAATTTTTTGCTGCATTAATTCCACCTTGAGCAGCAATAGAGTGAGCTCTTCGAGGAGAGTCATGCATAAAAAAAGTTTTTATACAGTAACCCTGTTCTCCAAGGCTGGCAGAAGCAGAAGCCCCAGCTAAGCCTGCGCCTACCACAATGACATCATATTTTTTTCGGTTTGCAGGATTGACCAAAGCAGATCTTTGGCGACAAAACTTCCACCGATTATGTAAAGGGCCGGAGGGCATTTTAGAGTCCAAAGCCGCCTCCTTGAACGAAAAATACATAAAGAGGTTGAGATATAAAACCTAAAGTAACAATAAGGGTGTAGGCAAGGCAAATCTTTTGAATTCTTGGGGTGTATTTTTCATGGTAAAAACCTAAGGATCGAATAGAGGCTTGAAGACCATGATTCAAATGAAAAGATAAAATAACTAAACTTAAAATATACCACACTATATAAATAGGTTTTTGAAAGACTTCACTTACAAGGCGAAACAAATTTCTTACAGTTTGCCCATCATACTCTGCTTTGTAATAAGGTCCATATTTGAAGGTTATTAAGTGGATGATAATAAATATTAAAATGACAATTCCTTGTAGCCATAAAGTCTTTTGAATCAAAGTGTTCATTGAGTCTTTTTGAGGTGAAGCCCCTTTAGCTTGTTTGTCGAAAAAAGTTAGAGCCAAAGCCCAAATGACATGAATGGCAAAAACAAGAAGGAGTAAAGTTTCTATGACAATTATTCCTGGATTATTAATAAGTTTATGGGAATAAATATTATATTCCTTTTCTCCTACAAAAAGGAGTAAATTCCCCAACATATGTGCGAGTATAAAAACCGAAAGCCCTAGTCCCGTGAGGCCTATAGTTGCTTTTCGCCAGATATTAATTTTTATAAAAAGGCTTTTCATATTGAAGTAGATCATATAGAAAAATCAAAGAAAACAAAACGAAAAAATATGAATTATTTAGTTTTTATTAAGCAAGTCCCTGATACCTCGACTCGTTTTCAAATTAAAGAAAATGAAAAGAGTTTAGATTTGGTCTCTATTAAGTGGGTGATCAACCCTTATGATGAATTTGCTCTGGAAGAAGCAATTAGAATGAGTGAAAAAAATGGCGGGGAGGTGACTGTTTGTACTTTAGGTCCAAAAAGGTGTAAAGACGCACTTCGTACAGCTTTAGCTATGAATGTTCAAAAAGGGATTCATCTTGAAACCTCCCAAGAGCTGGATTCTATTACTCAAGCTCGTGTTGTATATGAAACACTTGCTGATGAACTTCAAAAAACAGATATAATATTTTGCGGGAAACAGTCCGTAGATTGGGGCTTTAGTGCTTTTGGTCCAGCGCTTGCTGAAGCCTTAGCTTGGCCTCATATTTTTCCTGTAAATAAGATCCAGCAAAAAAAACAGTGTTTTGAAGTCCAAAGAGCTTTAGAGGGAGTGCAAAAAGAAGTTTTACAAGTCCAAACTCCTTTTGTTGTTTGTGTTACAAAGGGGATTAATGAGCCTAGATATCCAAATTTACCTGCAATCATGCGAGCCAAAAATAAACCTATCGAAACACATCAAGTTCCAGAAATAGAAAGCTTTTTTACTGTAGAGCAATTGAGGTTTCCTCAACCTCGGTCTCCAGTGTGTATGATTGAAGGCTCTCCTCAAGAACAGGCTCAAAAACTTTATCAAATTTTAAAAGAAAAAGAACAAATTTTATAAGGTTTAAAATGAAAAAAATTCTTATTTTATTAGATTCAAAAAGAAGTGCTGAAAGTTTAAAATTAATCTCTTATGCTCAACAGTTTTCTCAAGAGATTGAGGTGCTTTCTTTTGAGGAAGATCCTCGTTTTGAGATTCCTTCTTCTTGTTCTTATTTTCGAGTGAGTGAAAAAAAACTTCGTCACTCTTTATTTTTCTCAAAAGTTTTATCTGATCTTTATGATAAAAAAAACCCTGATCTGATTCTTTCTTTAGATTCTCTTTTGTATAGAGATTTTATTCCTCGCGTGGCTTTTTCGAAAAAAGGGATCTTATTCAATGATGTTTTGAACATACGTGTGGAGAAAGACACAGTTTTTTTAGAGAAAACTCTTTTCACAGGAAAACTCGTTGGAAAAATAAAGGTTTCAAAAAAACCTTTGTTTATAATGATGAATGCTTCAGCATTATCTCAGTTTGAAAAGCCTTCAGTTTCAAAAAGAGCTTCTTCAAAAGAAGTTCTTTTTGAAACTTTTGATACACAAATTTTAAATGTAAATCGGCAGGAGAGCTCTTCTTCAGTAAAAGATTTACAAACAGCAAAACATGTTGTTTCGGGTGGAAGAGGAATGGGGGCTGCTGAAAACTTTAAACAACTTGAAGATCTTGCCATTCTTATGAAAGACACTGCAGTAGGGGCTTCTCGTGCTGTCGTGGATGCAGGATGGGTGCCTCATTATATGCAGGTTGGTCAAACTGGAGTTTCTGTTTTTCCACAGCTTTACATGGCTTTTGGTATTTCAGGAGCTGTCCAGCACTTAGTAGGTATTCAAGGGGCTCAAGTGGTGGTTGCTGTAAATAAGGATTCTTCGGCTCCTATATTTAAAAAGGCAAACTATGGACTAGTTGGAGATGTTTTTGAAATCATTGAGGCTTTTTCAAATGAAATAAGAAAAGACCGAGGGCTTGATTAAGTCCTCTTATCCATGTAGACTTATACGGATAAAAAGGAAGTTGTGTATGTTTCGTTTTTTTGTTGTTTTTCTATTTATTTTTTTCTCTTCTGTCATTCAAGCTCAAACTATCGCCACTATTCAAAGGGGGAAATTTAAACAGAGTGTTCCTTTAGAAGAGGTCAAAGAAGCTTATCGGTTTGTTATCAACAACACTTTGAACGCACCTTCTCGTGCACAATTTGTTGTAGACTATGTTCGTTATCAGATAGCTCTTATTGAAGCTTATAACGATAAAACTCTTTTTAAATCTGCGAATATTCAATCTATGATTAGAAAGAGCTCTTTAAAAAAGTCTGTCAATCAAGTTGTCTACAAAGCTTTTGTTGAAAATAAAATGAGATCGCGACTCTTATCTCTAAATAAAGAAGTTCGTGCTTTAGGCAATGCTAACTTAAGAAAAACTTATTCTGCTGATCCTGCTTTTAACTTTCATTTTATTGTTATCGATATTCCATCTTTGTTGAACAGTCGGCAGTTAAGTAACATTAAAAAAAGAGTCCAAGGTATTTATTCTAAGGTTTTAAAAGATAAAAGACCTTTTGAAAAGTTAGTCCCTCTTTATTCGGATAATAATGCAATAGGGACTTCTAATGTGAGCTATACAAAGGATTCACTTTATCCTTTGATTTATGACGCCTTAAAAAAGCTTAAACCGAATCAAATCAGCAAACCAGTTCAGACTCCAAATGGATTTTATATATTAAAACTTAAAAAAATTATTCCTTTCTCTAAGGTTAATAAAGAGGCAATAAGAAACCAAATTTTTACCAGTAAAAGGTCTCAAGCCCTCAATCTGTATTTTAATAAGCTGCAGTCTAAATACAAGATCACCATAAATAATCAAGCTGTAAAAACACTATAAAACATCACAATCTTTGTAGATGGAACTTAAATTCTTTCTCCCTTTGAAAAGAACTTGAAGGGTTTCATTTGATTATGATAGGCCTATTTGGATATGTCGTATAAGTTTTTCTTATTTTCTATTTTTTTCTTTTTTGGAGTTTCTAGTTTTGGAAAAACGATAGAACAAGTTGCTGTTACGGTAGATGATTCTATTATTTTACAAACAGAAATTAAACAGTATGGGAGGTTTTTATCTTCTCCTCTTTTTCATGCCAGTCAGTTGTTAAAAATCTATTCTAAACGATCACTTCATAGCAGTAGAAAAAAACTTCTCCAGTATCTAACAGATGTGAAAATTTTAATTCAAAATCTCCCTTTAGATCAGTTGGAAAAAATTTCAGAAGAACAATTACTGAAGCAAGAGTTGTCTCAGAAAAAAATAAATTATAAACAAATGAGAAATTATTTAAAAAAGATTCCTATGTCTATTTCAGAGTATCAAGATATTGTGTATAACAATCATCTTATAGACAAATGGTTGCAGATGGAAGTGCTGTCCACAATACAAATTTCTGATGAAGCTTTAAACGATTATTACTTAAAAAAAACAGGCCGAAATTTTTTTAAAAAGAAGAAATTCACTTTAAATCGATGGACTTTTGAAGGTGGTTTGCAGGGTTTAAAGGATGCCGAATCTTTTTTAAAAAAAGTGAATAAATCTACTCCTCCTCAAGAAATTATTCTGAATGCAAAGCAAATGAATAAGATTTTAAAAAAAGCTGTTTTAAAGCTAAATGTTGGGCAGTTTTCCCACCCTGTTTGTATTGAAAATCATTGTTTTGTTTTTGAGCTTTTACATAAGGATTTTGTGAGTCAAAAAACAAAAGCTTCAGAGAGAATCAGAGGGAAAATACTCAATCAAACTTTTATTAATAAATTAAAACAATGGATGAAGCAAAAAAGAAAATCCTCCATCATCAAAACTTATTTTTGAGAAGAGTCTATAACAATTTTAGAAAAACCTCTGATGTCTGTTTTTGGCAGTTTATAAGGAACAAATAGTATCAATAAGATAGTAAAAACGATCAGCCATTTCATTTATTTTGGTCTTGATTTACTGATTTTAAAAACTGCTCTAAACCTATTTCGGTTAAAGGATGATGAGTTATTTGATTTAAAATTTTGAGAGGAGCTGTAATTATATCTGCACCCAGCAAAGCAGATTGATACACATGTTGTATGTGACGAATGCTTGCAACAAGAACAGAAGTTTTTAGTGAGTAATTTGAAAATATATCTACAGTATCCGCTACAACTTGCATCCCAGACTTCTCTATATCGTCTAACCGTCCTACAAAAATAGAAACCATATCTGCTCCAGCTTGGGCTGCTCTTAAAGCTTGAAGTGCTGAAAAACAAAGAGTCACGTTAACATGAATTCCCTCTTTTTTTAACAGAGGAATAACTTGTAATCCTTCTTTTGTAAGTGGAATTTTAACTACAACTTTTTCATGAAGTTGAGCGAGCTTCAAGGCTTCTTGATACATTGGTTCTTTTTGAGTTTCAATCACTTCAGCAGAAACTGGTTTTTGTAAAAAATCACAAATTCTTGGAATAATATTTTCTATAGTGTCTCCTGTTTGAGCAATCAAACTAGGATTGGTTGTAACCCCATCAATTGGAAATTCTTGATGAATTTTTTGAATTTGATCAAGATGGGCTGTATCGATAAAAAATTTCATAACCTGTTTATACAGATGAAAAAATCAGAGTCAAGTTTCTTTTAAAAAGAGAACTTTATAAACAATTTTGAATATTATACAAACCTGGTTTTTGCTTCATAATCCACTGAGCGGCTTTGAGAGCTCCTCGAGCAAACACTTTTCGATCTTGTGCGAAATGCTCAATATAAAGAACCTCTTCCAGCCCCATAAAAGAAATTTTATGAACACCATGAACTCCTCCTCCTCTGGAAGATAAAGGGGTGGGAGTGTGAATTCCTTCTTTTTTAAGGGTTTGATGAAGAGAAAGTGCTGTTCCGCTTGGAGCATCTTTTTTAAACCGATGATGAGTTTCTGAAATTTGAATATCCCAATTTTTTAAAGTTTGAGGAAGTGTTTTGAGCCACTCATGGATGCAGGCGATTCCTAAACTCATATTGGAAGACCATAAAATAGGAATAGCAAGACAAGCTTGTTTTATTTTTTCTTCTACATCTGAACTTAACCCTGTGGTTCCGCTTACTAGAGGTTTTTTATTGTTTTCACACCATAAAAGTACATTTAAAAAAGATTGAGGACTAGAAAAGTCGATCACTACATCAATGTTTTCAGCTTTCCATTTTTCAAGAGAATGTTGAGAGTCATAGCGTTGCAGGATAGAAAAAGTGTTTTCAGATTTTTCTAATTCTAAAATAGATTGACCCATTCTACCAGAAGATCCACTCAATCCAATTTTTATAAATGTACTCATAATTCAAGCCTTTTTTGAAAAACTATAGTTCATTAATAGATACTTTGACAACCTCTTAGAAATTCAGTTTACAAATGAGCCTGTCGCAAAAGCTCTTGCATTTGTTGAACGAGCTTTGGCTTTGGTTCACAAAGAGGCAGTCTTAATTCCGGAGAGCGGATGATCTTTTTATAAAACATCACCTGTTTAATCATTGTAGGGTTGGTCACTCTAAACAGATGCTGAATAATTTCTCCATATTGATTTTCAAAATCAAGTAAAGCTCCTTCTTTTTTTTGAGTGACTTGATTTAAAAAGTTTTTCATAGGCGAGAGCATAAAGTGAGAAATAACAGAGATGACACCATGTCCTCCTTTTTGAATGAGATCTAAAAAAGTTCCATCATCACCACTTGTGACTGTAAAATCAGGAGGAAGATCGGAGGAAAGGAGATGAGAATAAAATTGAGGATCTCCAGAAGCCTCTTTCACACCCACAATTGTTTTTTCTTTTGTGAGTTGAAGCAAAGTAGGAATCTCTATTGCAACTTGAGTTCGAGAAGGGACATTATAAAGCAAGATAGGAATCTGAGAGGATTGTGCTAATTTTGTAAAGTGTTTAAGAAGCCCTTCTTGAGAGGGTTTATTATAGTAAGGAGTTACAGCAAGAGCTCCATCCAGTTTCCACTGGTTTGCTTTTTCTAAGTTCGATAAGGTCTTTTGTGTACTATTGTGCCCCACTCCTAAAATCAGGGGAACTTGACCAGAAACTTCAACTTGAGCCCACTCGACTAATTGTTGAACTTCTTTTTCAGCTAAGGTGGGAGACTCCCCTGTAGTGCCATTAATGACAAAACCACCGACTCCCTCAATGAGTTGGTTTTTAATGATCTGAATAAAAGATTTTTTATCTAATTCACCTTGATAAAAAGGGGTAATCAAGGCTGTGATAATTCCTCTAAATTTCATGAATTTGTATCTATCATTTTTAGAAACAAAATACCAGAGTCTTTATTTATTATGAAGGACTTCTCGAGGTTTACTTCCGTGCGCTGGTCCTACAATACCTTCTTCTTCAAACTTTTCCATCATTCGTGCAGCACGAGGATAACCTAATCGGAATTTTCTTTGCAAAGAAGAGGTGGAGACTGTTTTAAGTGAAGCGATATAAGATCGAATTTCCAAATACTTTGCCATATCTTCAGAGTCCTCACTCCAAGGAGCAGAATGAATATCAAAGTTTTCATTTTCCATTTGGTTCAAAGTTCGATATTGAGGGGAGCCTTGTTGCTTCCAATGTTCGACAATGATTTTTATTTCTTCTTCACTCATGTAGGCTCCATGACATCTTTTTATTTTACTTGAGCCTGGAGTGGAAAAAAGCATATCTCCTTTAGCAAGCAAGCGCTCTGCTCCAGATTCATCAAGAATGACTCGAGAGTCTATTTTGCTAGCCACTTTAAAACTGATTCGACCTGGAATATTTGTTTTAATTAAACCTGTGATGACATCTTTTCGAGGACTTTGCATAGCTAAAATTAAATGAATACCACAAGCTCTAGCCATTTGAGCTAAGCGTACAACAGCTTGTTCCACTTGGTTTTTTTTCGTACTCGCCATGAGATCACCAAACTCTTCAACTACGATGCAAATGTAGGGTAAGGGTTCGTAGTAATAATCTTCTTTTTCATTTATAACCATTGTTTCATGTTTTGTTTTTTCTTCTTTGCTTAATTGAGAAACTACATGGTTAAAACTTTTAATTCCACGAACTTGAAACTGATTCAAAGAGCGATATCTTTTATTCATTTCTTGAATAGCCCAGTGGAGTGTATCTAAAGCTTTAGAAGTATTGACAATGGGAGGAAAGAGAAGATGAGGAATGTCGGAAAATGAGCTCAGATCCACTTGTTTAGGATCCACTAAAATTAATCGTAAAGTTTCAGGTGAATGATACATAAGTAAGCCAGAAAGCAAGCTCGTGATAAAAACAGATTTACCAGAACCTGTACTTCCTGCAACAAGCAAGTGTGGAATTTGAGTGAGTTCTTGAATACAAGGAGTCCCTTCCACATGACGGCCAATAATCAAAGGAAGCTCCCAAGAATGGTTGCAAAAAAGAGGATCCTTTACTAACTCTTTAAAGTAGACCATTTCTCTTGAAGAATTAGAGGCTTCAATTCCAACCACATCACGACCTGGGATAGGGGCAATAATTCTAATAGATTCTGCACTAAGAGCCATACTGAGATCATCAGCAAGCTGAGTGATTTTTCCAACTTTAACTGAATCTGCGGGTCGAAATTCAAATAATGTGACAGCGGGTCCACTTTTGATATCAACCATTTCTCCTTTGACAGCAAACTGCGCGAGCTTAGCTTGTAGTTTTTCTGTTTGCTGATGGATTTCTTGAGAGGAAATGCGAAAAGTGTTTTTGGGGATAGCAGGAAGCATGTGAAATATTGGTTTTTTCCATTCATCGGGAAAGACTTTTTGAAAGTTTAAGGGGACTGTCGTTTCTTCGGGTAAAGAAGCTACATCTTCAGAATGAAAATCTGTTTCCTCATTGTCAGAGTGAAAAGTAATTGGAGGTAGTTCAACAGATTTATCTTTTCTTAAACTCTTAAATGTGTAAGTGAGGATACTTTGAGTTTCAGTAAAGATTGATTTAAAAAAATGAAGACAAGGTTGAAAATAATAACGAAGTGGCTGGTGAGCTTTTGTCATTAAACAACAAATGCAGGAAGAGGCTAGTAAAATGATAGTACCTGTTTTGTGAAAAAGTGGAATGAGACTGTGAGTGATCATTAAACCTATAGCTCCACCTGCTGTAATGTGGTTTTGAAAGAAACGGATTTCTGGAAGTGCTAAAGATAAGCAAGCGCATATAGAGCAAAGTAAAGTGAAATCAACAATATGATATGGATAACTTAATATTTTTTTTCCAGAAAAAGCGTTGAAAGAAAGTTTGAGTAAAATAAATACCAAAAAAAACGCACCCATTCCAAAACCTTGATAAAGAAGATCAGCTAGAAAAGATCCAATATATCCACAATAGTTTTGTATTGGTTGCTGACCGAGAGTATTGAGTGAAGGATCAAGCGGGCTATAAGTTCCTAAGCTCACACTAAAAAAAAGAGCTAAAGAAAGATAGATAATGGCCTGTACATCAGTTTTTCCAAAAAATGACATCTGAATCCTTTTTTCACCCTTCTGTTTTATTCTATTTTAAAAAAAACAGTCTTTGAACTAAAAAAATCCTAATGTGAATTTGGAGTTTATATTTTTAGTTTATTGACAAGATATGAACGAATTATTCACAAAAAACAGAAAATTTATGTTTTTATGAGATCCTAGTTCACAAATCCTAGACTTTTAGGTATGAATCAAAGTCCTTAATGAACAAAAAGAGGTGAATTTATGGAAGGAAAACGGTTTCCACACCATTTAGATGCTGAAATGTCTGTTTTAGGATCTCTTCTAACTGGGGATGCTAAAGTTTGGGATGAGATATATGAGCATCTGACGGCAGAAGATTTTTATAAACCTGCACATTCTTACATTTTTTCAGCAGCTCAAAAATTAGAAGCCAAAGGGGAGCCTATTGATTCTTTAACTGTATCTGACGAATTAGAAAAAACAGGTCATTTAGAAAAAGCAGGGGGTACAGCATATTTAGGTGAATTAATGGGTTATATGCCTTCTCAAGTGGGCATTTCTTCTTGTGCTCGCATCATTAGAGAAAAATCTTTACTTCGATCTGTTATTCGTCAATCTCAAAAATTTATTGAACAAGCTCGAACTCAAGAGTTTGAAAATATTGATGTCTTTTTAGATCAAATAGAGGCTGAGGTTTTTAAAATTTCACAAGAGCAAACAGAAAAAAATCTTATTCCTATTAATACTTTGGTGACAAAAGGTTTGGAGCACTTAGAAGGTTTACATGAAAAAGGTTTGAATATTACTGGGCTTTCTACTTCTTTTGAAGAGCTGGATAATATTACTTCAGGATTTCAGCCTGGAGATTTTGTTATTATCGCAGCTCGCCCTTCTATGGGTAAAACAGCTTTGAGCTTAAATATATCTCTTCAATCCGTACTTAAAGGGAAAAAAGTAGCTTTCTTCTCTATAGAGATGGCTAAAGAGCAACTCCTTATTCGTTTATTTTCTCTTCTCACTCAAATCCCTCTTTCTTCTTTAAAAATAGGTAAGATTAATAAGGATTGGGATTTTTTAATGGAAGGAGCTTCTCGTTTGAGTGAAACTCAATTTTTTATTGATGATTCCAGCCATGTTTCTCCTTTTGACATTCGTTCTCGAGCAAGAAAAATGAAAGCTCAACATGGTCTAGATATGATTGTTGTTGATTATATTCAGTTGATGAGTATGAAAAAACAAACAGACTCTCGTGAAAGAGAAGTTTCTGAAATATCACGACTTCTTAAATCTATTGCTAAGGAATTAAGAGTTCCTGTTGTAGCTCTGTCTCAGTTAAATCGTGGTGTGGAAAGTCGCACCAATAGAAAACCACTTCTTTCGGATTTAAGAGAATCTGGATCAATCGAACAAGATGCGGATCTTATTATTATGCTTTATCGAGATGAATATTATAATCCCAATTCCACGCAAAAAGGTAAAATAGAGCTCATTATAAATAAACAAAGAAACGGACCAACAGGAACGGTCGTTCTTAGATGGCAGCCCGAATATGGGCGTTTTGATAATAATGTTCTTTCTGACTTTAGCCCTTTGCCCGATCATCCATAGACTAAAGTCTTAAAAAGAGAATACAAATTAAAGAATACTCTCCTACTGTACGATTAGTTTACAGTACGGAGGATTTGGTATGTTTCGGTGGAATCAGTATAGACATTTGCATGTTGTTCGAAATCTCAAAAATTTAGTGGGGAAGATTTGGAATTCAGATGTTCTTTTTATTAATGAAAAAGAATTTTCAAACCCTCTTAATGAAAAGTATTTTCATAATCCTTTTGTAGCCCAATTATTAAAAGATCAAGACATGAATCGAGCTCTGTTTAACTTTTTACAACAAAAAACTTCTTCTTCTAAGGAAGTTTCTTTATTCACTTGGGATTTAGTAGGGCTGAGTATACTAGCTATTCCTATTTTTACGAATCAAAAATGGGTGGGGCTTGTAGCTGTTACAGGTTTTATTCATGATTCTAGTCAGCTAGAAAAAGTTCAAAAATCAGCTCAAAAAATAGGATGCGTCAATGTTAATATTTCCATGGTTCAACATGAACAACTAGAAATTATGAAAAATATTGTGTCCAGCTTAACTCAAGAAATCATGCTTGTTTCTCATTTGGAAAACATAAAAAAAGATGTTCATCGCAAATTTAATCGGTCTGAATTTTGTTATGGAGATATCATAGGACAATCTGCTCCCATGAAAAACCTCTATTCTGTTTTGGATAAAATTCGACAAACAGACAGCTCCGTATTAATTCAAGGAGAAAATGGAACAGGTAAAGAACTTGTGGCTCAATCAATCTATCAGAATTCTTTAAGGAAAAAAGAAGCTTTCATTGTTCAAAATTGCTCTGCCTTCAATGATAATCTGTTGGAGTCAGAACTATTTGGTCATGTCAAAGGAGCTTTTACTGGAGCTATTCAAGATAAAATTGGACTCTTTGAGCTAGCTGATAAGGGGACTTTCTTTTTAGATGAAATTGGAGATACCTCTTTGGCTATGCAAGCAAAGCTTTTAAGAGTTTTGCAGGAAGGAACTTTTTTCCCAGTGGGCTCTGTTCGTCCTAAAAAAGTGAATGTTCGAATTATTGCGGCAACGAACAAAGATTTAAGTGTAATGATGAAACAAGGTCTTTTTAGGGAGGATCTATATTATCGTTTGAATGTAATTAACATAAAAGTTCCACCTCTTAGAGAAAGAAAACAAGATATTCAACTTCTATCTGAATACTTCTTGCTTCAAGAAGCCAAAGAAATGAAGAAAACATTTGATTCTGAAATTTTTAAATACTTCAAAAATTATTCTTGGCCAGGAAACGTCCGAGAGCTTCATAATGAAGTGTTAAGAATGATTATTTTGTCACATTCTAACATAGTAATTGGTAAAGGATTTTTATCTCCTAAAATTTTAGATGAGAATAATATTTCTTCTGCTTCATCTTCTGAGCAGAAGTTAAAAGAAGCGATAAAATCGCTAGAGAAAGAAATGATAGGCCGATGTTTAAAGGAACAAAGCTGGAATAAGACTAGAGTGGCTAAGAAGTTAGGAATAAGTCGAGCTGCTTTGATTTCAAAAGTAAAGATTTATGATTTAGAAAAAAAGAGTATTGCTTAATCTAAAATCATCTATAAAAAAGAGCGAGTGTGGCTCGGGACGGAATTGAACCGCCGACACAAGGATTTTCAGTCCTCTGCTCTACCGACTGAGCTACCGAGCCTTTTTATAGGGTGTATTACAAAAAAACTTTTAAGTCCATATTTTCATGCAATATAGAGTCTTTGATTTATTTTAGATACACTAAGAGATGGCAACAAATTCTCTATAGAAAAATAATATGGAGCCACAAGGTAGTACTTAGAAAAAGGAGATAGATACCTATTTTATAAAGTTCAAAAACCCAAGACTTCATAACTTTAAGAGCTCCGTAACCAAAAATAAAGGAAGAAACAAAGGTGATAATAAACGGTCCAGATAAAAATACTTCAACATTGGTTTTAGAAAACTCAAAAAGACTTGCTGCAAGCAACACAAAACCACCCATTAAAAAACTAAAATGCAAAGCCAGACTAGGGTGGATACGAATCAATATTCCAGAAGCTGTGGTGATTCCTGATCGGCTAAACCCTGGAAGTAAAGAGATAGTTTGAAATAGCCCCATAAATAAGGCTTGTTTATAAGAAATATTTTCCAGTTCATCATAGCTATTTATTTTATCTTCTCGGTTAGATTTTTGAATCCATTTTGTTCCTATCAAAAAAAAACCTGTGAGGCCGAAACCGCAAGCTACAACAGGCAAGCTGCTGAACAATATTTTTATTGTGTCATAAAATAATAATCCTGCGGTCATTACAGGCAGGCAGCCCACAGTTATTTTTAAAAATAAATTTTTTGAAAATGGTTTTAAAATATTTTTAAAAATATAGATCAAGTTTTTTTTATAAAAAATAATAAGTGAAAATAAAGTTCCAAAGTGGGCAGAGATAACGAAAAGAAAATTCTGGTTTGTTTTTAAAAAAACTTGCACTAAAGATAAGTGACCAGAACTTGAAATGGGCAAGAATTCTGAAAGACCTTGGAGTGTACCTAGAAAAAAATACTCAATAAAGGAAGACATTCTTAATTTTATTTCATAGGAAATCTTTTTCTGTCAAAAGAAGATGGGAGTTTTCTTTCAGGTAGATTGTTTTAACTCCTTCTTGGGCTTCAGTTCTCCACTTAAGTTGGTATTTTCCAGAGTTTAAAGGTCCAGATTCAAATGGAGTAAAGCTCGACCTATTTTTTAGCTGAATATGCATCCATTTATGGCTTCTAACATGAATGGATCCATAAATAGGGCGTCTCCCGCTGCCTAAGGCAGTCATAAGGACTAAACTGGCCAATATCAAAACATACGGAATGCTGGGGTGATATTTTTTAGGTTTTGATCGTCTTAAGTCTATAAGGGCTTGCTGGCTTAAAATAGAATTTACTTTGAAAGCTAGAGTTTCTTTTGCTTTCTTATAATTAATAAATTCTTTCCTTCGTCTTTTTTGAGGAATAGGATCAAGTAATATATCTCCCTCTTGAGAGAAGTTATGCTCTTTTTTAAATGATTTATGGTTCTCATTTAAGACTTTCTCCAAAACTCCCAGAGAATATAAATCCGAATAAAAATTTGGGGTTTCTCCTTTAAATATTTCAGGAGCTGTAAAATAGGAGGTTGTAAAAATTTCACCTCCCAAGTAGTTGGCTTTTCCAAAATCGATTAAGCGGATATTTCCTTTTCGATCGATTAATATATTAGATAAACTTAAATCTCCATGGCAGATTCCTTGCTGGTTTAAATCTATAATCCCTTGTTGGACTTGTAAGCAAATATAGGCAATTTCAAGAAGGTCTAGTTTTGAAGTTTGTCGAATCAATTGAAATAAGTTGAGGCTGTCACACCATTCTAAAATCAAAGAAGGGTGATTTTCTATAGATTCAAAATTTAAGACAGATACACAGTAAGGAGATCGGACTTGTAAAATAGAATCTAGCTCCAAAGGATATTGACGAGAATTTTTTTTAAATATTTTAAGTAAAACTTTTTGTCGAATCCATGGGTAGTCTTTATTTTTTCTATAGGCCATGCATACGGTGGCTCGCTCATTTTCTGAAAAAACTTTTTGAATACTGTAAATGGAAGATTTGGAACGAAGCTTCATTATCTTAATATCTAATGAAAAATAACATCCCTAGTCAATTTTATTAAAAAAAGTGAAAATATTACACTCATTCTTTAATTTTTTTCTATTAATTTTTTGTTGAAGCGGGCTGGACTCTTTATTTCTTTACTTTAATCTTCTAAATACTTTTTAAGAGCCCCCCGTATCAATTGATCTTTTGATTTGTATAAGTGGATTTTTTTAGATTTTTGAATTCTTTCTAAACAAGAAGGACTGACATTTTTATTTTTTAAAAATTGGGACATTTCATAAAGAGAATTCCAATCTGCTTCTTTACACTTTTCATCAAAATATTTTTGAAATTGAATATAAAAAACTTTATTTTCAAAGCAATGTTTTGGAAATTTATTGGATTGAAGCTGTAAATAACAGGCATATAAGATTGTTTTTTGTTTCTTCTGAAATTTCTTAACTTCTTCTATTTTGAGAATAGAAGAAGCTTGAGTAATCTCTTCAGAAAGACTCGTAAGCATCAAAGATGTGAGAAGCAAAAACTTCATATTTTTTGTTATGCAAATAGAGGGAGTAAATGGTGATCAATGGATTAAATTATTCAGCAGCTTTATAAGAAGGGGTCCAAAAAATAGTAATAAAAAAGCCGGTAACTGCAAGAAAAGTAATGGGATCATTGTTTTTAATGGAAGAGTTTTAAGTTGTTTATTCAACTCCAGATGTGAAAACTCAAGCATTTCATCCTCTAAAACACCTAAAGATTGTAAAATTTCGTCTCCATTTAAGCCTCGTGTTAAAACTTCGATAAGCATTTTTTGATGAGGAGTTTGAAATAGAGATAAATGAGGGGTCTCTTGGGACTCTAATTGAAAAAGCCAGTGCTCTATTTTTTGAGCAAAATCACAATTTATTGACTCTTTTACATATTCACGAATGGATTCTCGAGTAGATAATCCTGTCTGAATTTTTAATTTTATTTGTAATAATGCCTTTAGAGGTGGAGCTAAAGTGTCCATTTAATTTTTCTCCCCATAGCAAATATCCAAATAGATCCAAGTACAAATAAAAGTAAAGATAATAATATTAAATGGATGAATTCAGTGCCACTATAAACAATAACAAAAATTAAAACACCTAGATAAAGGAGGCTCATTATCATGGATTGGATACGAATTTGAAGTAAAGCTTGATGAGCTTTTCTCTGAAAAATGAGTTCAGTTTTTAAATTATCTCTCACATATTGAAGCCGGGTGAGTGGCTGATGAGGGTCCTGATGAGTTTTTTGTAGGATGGAAAATGCCTGGCGAAAACTTTGGGGTAAAGTATTTATATTTTGTGCATAAATCACTCGATCTTGAAGTTCTCTTAAACTTTCTTTAATCCACGAGTTTTCAGTTTGTTCAATGCTTAATTCAAGAGATTCACGAAAACTTAAACCCATTTTCATTCGAGCAATAACAGAGTCTAGTAAAATAATGAATTGATTTTGGAAAAGTTTGAATCTTTTGTAGATCAGCATGTATTCGATGACTAAGAAAAGAAAAATAGGAATATAAATACTTAAAATAAGGAGAAATACACTCCATTGGGCAGACCAGAGAAGAAGAAGTAAATAACTGAAAATACAAGATTTAATTGTAAAGCTGGAAAAGATTTTTTGAGATCTTAATGCATATGTGCGGTATGCAAACCACAGACCAAAACACAAATGTAAAAATAGAAGAACACTATTCATCCAACTCATTAATTATAATTATATACCCTTTATTTTCCTAAAAATGGAATTAAAAACAGATTTTTTATTTGACGGGTTAAAGAATGAACAGGCAGACTTGAAGAAAGGACGAACTTAATAATAGGGAGGAATACAATGGCTGTAAAAAGAAAGAAGAAAAAAGTTGCCAAAAAGTCAACTAAAAAGAAGGTTGTAAGAAGAAAAAAGAAAGTAGGAGCTAAAAAGAAAAAGGTTACTAAAAAAAGAAAAGTAGCAAAAAGGAAAAAGGTTACTAAAAAAAGAAAAGTTGCTAAAAAATCAACTAAAAGGAAAAAAGCTACTAAAAAAAGAAAAGTTGCTAAAAAATCAACTAAAAGGAAAAAAGCTACTAAAAAAAGAAAAGTAGCAAAAAAGAAGGTTGTAAGAAGAAAAAAGAAAGTAGGAGCTAAAAAGAAAAAGGTTGCTAAAAAAAGAAAAAAAGTAACTAGAAAGAAGAAAAAAGTTGCTAAAAAATCAACTAAAAGGAAAAAAGTTACTAAAAAAAGAAAAGTAGCAAAAAAGAAGAAATCTTCTAAGAGAAAGAAATAATAACCGAATAATAAAGATATCATCCTAATAACCTCACTCTTTTTATAATTTTAAGAAGATGTGGGGTTTGTTAGGCTTGAGAAATTCATAAAAAAGAATTATAAATGTCTCGAATATGTTTGCTTGAACGTAATCTTTATATTTGAGCGATAAGAGACTTGGTAATGAAAAGAAAAAAGATTTCAATAATTGGAGCTGGCTTTGTAGGTTCTACTTTGGCCCACTGGATAGCTTTAAAACAATTAGGGGATATTATCTTATTGGATATCAATGAGAAAATGGCTCAAGGAAAAGCTTTAGATCTTTTTCAATCTCTGGCTGTGGAAGGCGTGGATGTTTGTGTCCAAGGAACTCAGTCTTATGAAGATATTAGGGATTCTGATTTTGTTGTGATCACAGCAGGTTCACCAAGAAAAAAAGGTATGACTCGTGATGATTTGTTGCAAATTAATGCTCAAGTTGTGACGACTGTTTGTCAGCAGGTAAAAGAAAAAGCTCCCCATGCATTTGTGATAGTTGTCTCTAACCCTTTAGATGCTATGGTTTGTCAGGCTTATAAAATACTGAATTTCGAGAAAAAAAGAGTTATAGGAATGGCAGGTATTTTAGACACTGCTCGTTTCAGAGCTTTTCTTTCAATGGAGTTAGGTGTTAGCGTTAAAGACATTCAAACGATGGTTTTAGGAGGCCACGGAGATACCATGGTCCCTGTCTTAAGTCAGACTTTTATTGGTGGCCGCTCTATTTATGATGAGCTTTCTTTGGAAAAAATTAAAAAATTAGTGGAAAGAACCCAAAAAGGGGGAGGAGAGATTGTTCAACTTCTTCAAACAGGTTCTGCATATTTTGCTCCTGCTCGAGGTGCTACAGAAATGATCGAATCTATTTTATTTGATCAAAAAAGGATTTTACCTTGCACGGTTTTATTAGAAGGTGAATTTGGATATAAGGATATTTTTATAGGAGTCCCATGTCTCTTAGGTGGGCAGGGAGTGGAAAAAGTTATAGAAACGTCGCTTACAGACGAGGAGAAGCAGCAATTTCAAAAGTCTGTGAAAGCTATTCGAGATAATCAGGATCGGTTAAAAGAGATTTGTCCATGAATATTCATGAATACCAAGCTAAAGCTTTGTTAAGACAATACAGTATTTTTACCTTAAAATCTAATTGCGCTTCGAGCTCTCAAGAAGCGTTACAAGTAGCAAAAAGTTTAGGTTCTTCCTCTTGGGTATTAAAAGCCCAAGTTCATGCCGGAGGGCGGGGAAAAGGAGGGGGTATTCGTATTGCTCACTCAATGGATGAAGTTCAAAAAATAAGCCAAGAAATGATAGGTATGAATTTAGTGACCCCTCAAACAGGAGAAGCTGGAGAAAAAGTTCATAAAATTTTAATTGAGGAGACAGCTGAAATTGATAAAGAGTTTTATATAGCTTTTCTGGTGAACAGGAAAAAACATTGTGTCAGTTTGGTTGTGAGTTCTGAGGGGGGAATGGATATTGAAGAAACAGCTGAGAAAGCTCCTCAAAAAATAGTACGTATTAACATTCATCCTGTGTCTGGAATTTGTGATTTTCAAAAGAGACAGTGTTTGGATGTTTTAAAACTTGATCGTGAAGTAAGTTCCGAGTTCTTTAAACTTATAGATATATTATACGCTCTTTTTTTAAAAGAAGATCTCGCTCTATTAGAAATTAATCCTCTTATTTTGACTCAACAAAAAACTCTTGTTCCTTTAGACGCAAAAGTGAGTTTAGATTCTAATGCTCAATACAGGCACTCTCAATGGGCTTCTTATCCAAGTAAAGAAGAGTTAAAAACTCCAGCTTCTCAAGCTCAACTTCAAGGTTTTTCTTTTGTTCCTTTAGACGGATATATCGGTTGTATGGTTAATGGGGCCGGTCTGGCTATGGCGACTATGGATATGATTCAACTCTTTGGAGGTGAGCCTGCTAACTTTTTAGATGTTGGCGGAGATGCAGATGCTCAAAGGATTCAAACAGCTTTTCAATTTATATTAGAAGATTCTAAAGTGAGAGGTATTATGGTTAATATTTTTGGAGGAATTGTTCGTTGCGATTTAATTGCAAAAGGTATTATTCAGGCTGCCGGAAAGTTAGATTTAAAAGTACCAGTAGTGGTTCGTTTGGAAGGAAATTCTGCAGAAGAAGCCAAGGTGTTGCTTCAAAAATCTGAACTGAATATTATTTCTGCTCGAGATTTAAAGTCAGCAGCTCAAAAAATTATTGAGCTTACAAATAAAACTAAAAGGTAAGATGTCTATATTAATTGATAAAAATACAAAAGTTCTGTGCCAAGGTTTTACAGGCCGTCAAGGCACTTTTCATTCTCAAGGTGCCTTAGATTATGGAACTAGGCTTGTAGGAGGTGTCACTCCTAAAAAAGGGGGAACGACCCATTTAGGCCTGCCTGTTTTTGATAGTGTTCGCAGGGCTGTTCAACAAACTGAAGCAACAGCTTCTATGATTTATGTTCCTCCACTTTTTGCAAAAGACTCTATTTTAGAAGCTATTGATGCAGAAGTAGAATGTATTATTTGTATTACCGAAGGAATTCCTGTTTTAGATATGTTGGAAGTAAAGCAGGTTCTATCTCAAAGTAAAAGTCGTCTAGTAGGGCCTAATTGTCCAGGCGTGATTACTCCAGGAGAATGTAAAATTGGGATTATGCCTGGTTATATTCATAAACCCGGCTGTGTGGGGGTTTTATCCCGCTCTGGTACATTAACTTATGAAGCGGTTTGGCAGCTTACAGAGCTTGGTTTAGGGCAAAGTACTTGTGTAGGAATCGGAGGAGATCCTATTGCAGGAAGTGAGTTTATCTCCATTTTAAAGCTCTTTAAAGAGGATAAAAAAACAAAAGCAGTTGTTATGATTGGTGAAATTGGTGGAAGTGCAGAAGAAGAAGCAGCAGAATATATAAAAAATGAGTTCAACAAACCCGTTATTGCTTTCATTGCTGGAAAAAGTGCTCCAAAAGGGAAAAGAATGGGGCATGCAGGGGCTATAGTCAGTGGAGGAGAAGGTACAGCCCAAGCAAAATTAAAAGCTTTAAGTCAAGCGGGCTGCCATATTGTGGATTCTCCAACTGAAATTGGTCAAAAAACTTTTGAAATTTTAAATACTTAATTTCATTTGTTTTTTATAAAGATCTTTACCCTTTCACTTCGATTTTCGTTTGATTCCTTCTTTATTTTCAAATATAAAAACCTAGGTGTTTATCTTTTTAAAGGAAGAATTCTATGAACGTGGAAGTGACTTTTTGTATGATTAAACCAGATTCTCTTAAGAATAAAAAGTTAGGAGCTATTTTAAGTCATTTAGAAAATGAAGGTTTTGAATTTATAAAAATAAAAAAAATGAAGCTTAATCCTTATTTTTGTGAAGTATTTTACTCCGAACACAAAGATCGAGAGTTTTTTTCTTCTCTCATAGAATTTATTACTTCTGGACCTGTGGTGGCTTTAGCTCTTTGTCGTGAAAATGCCTGTGCTCATTTAAGACAGGTGATAGGTGCTACTGATCCTAAAAAGGCAGATGCTTCCACCATTCGAGCTTTATATGGAAGCCATGTAGAACAAAATGCGATTCATGGTAGCGATTCTTTATCGAGTGCATATAGAGAACTTGCCTTGTTTTTTCCCAAGGAAGATTTTTGAGATACATTAAATATATCCTCTTTTTAACTCTCTTTGCATGTCAAACTTCTGATGATGTCGAGAGAAAAGAGAAAAAAATACATTATTATTTACGTACTGCTCAAAGTCGCCTTGTTCAATGTCTTTATCCTCAAGCTTTATCTGCGGCAAAAAATGCACTTTTGTTAGAGCCTCATTCTTATGAAATTAATAATATTATAGGAATCGTGTATTTTTCAATGAAGCGATATGATTTAGCTCGAACTCACTTTGAAAGAACTATTCAATTAGAAAAAGCGTATACAGAGGCTCATGTCAATTTAGCACAAGCTTTAATAGAGCAAAAAAAGTTTGCTGAAGCCTTAATTTATCTCAAAGTGGCTGAAAATGACTTAACCTATACTTTCCCTTCAAAAATCCATACTCGAATAGGTGAGGTGTACTATAAACAAAAAAAATACAACCGAGCTCAAAGATATCTATCTGCAGCCTCTCAACTTCCTCCTAAGGACTGTTCTCCAGATTATTACTTAGGTCGACTTTATCATGATCAAAAGTTCTACTCCAAATCGACGAAGCATTTTCGCACCTTTAATTCTTGTTATAACAAGAGTAAATCTAAAAAAGTCTGTCATTCTAAAATTGATCAGTACTATTTTCTAGCTCACAGCGAATTTCAATTAAAGCAGTATAAAAATGCAAAAAAGAGTGTTAGCATTTTTATTAAGAAGGCAAAAGGGCAAAATGCCTACTTGAAGCAAGCTCAAAAATTGCTTAAGGATATTCTGGAAATATGAGTTTAATTCAAATTGGACAAGTATTAAGTCAAGAAAGAGAGCAGCAGGGTCTTGATCTTCGGCAAGTTTCTAAAATGACCTGTATCAGTCGAGAAAAATTAAAAGCTATTGAAGAAGGAAACGAATCTCTCTTTAAAGCAAAAGTCCATGTGAGGGGCTTTATTCAATCTTATTCAAAAGTTTTAGGTCTTCCAGATGAAAAGTTGCTGGAGCTTTTAGACTCTCAAACGTTTGAACATTCTTTGAGCAGTATTCAAAAAGTTGAGAATTTAGATAGAAGCTGGAATAAAATTTTTACACTCAGTAATATTTTCTTATCTTCTTGTATCATCTTTTTTTCAGGTAGTATATTTTGGATGCACTGGACTTTGGATCAATTTGAAAAAAATCGTGCGATTCAGTCTACGACAGATTTCTTACCTTTAGAAAAAAGAAAAAGTCTGAACTTCAAAGGAATACAAGTTGAAAAAATATTAGGTTCACAAAAAGAAGAATCCAATAAAACATTACAGAGATAAAAAGAACAAGGATGACATGGATTTTATAGCATTGGATTTAGAAACGACGGGGACTTTGCCTTATGTGGATCGAATTGTAGAAGTAGCGGCCGTTCTTTTTAAAGATCAAAAGGTGACTGACAAATTTCAAACTCTTGTGGATCCAAAGGTTAAAATCTCTTTAGAAGTGTCGCGCATCAATGGGATCACTAATGAGATGTTAAAGTTTCAGCCTTTGATTCAAAATGTTCTCCCTGATCTTGCATCTTTTTGTGGGAATTATCCTATAGTAGCTCATAATGCTTCTTTTGATTTTCAGTTTTTACGCTCCTCCATAGAAAAATATAAGACTCAAGCTCCCAGTGGATCTGTTTTAGATACTTATCAGCTCGCAAAAAAAATTCTACCAGGAATGCCAAATTATAAACTTGGTTCTTTGGTTCAGTATTTTAAGATCAAACATGGAACTCTTCATAGAGCAGAAGAAGATGCTACCTGTTGTGGGCGATTGTTTCAAAAATTATTTAAAAAAGCTAACTTTCAAACTGTGGATCAGATTGTCCAGTTTTCTGGGAAAACAGAACTCAAGTTTCCACAAATTTATCAAGCTCATCCTCAATTACGATTAATGTTATAAAGGGTATTCTAGAGTGATAGGATATCTTCTGCCTCGGCCAAAAGATTTAGAAGAGACTTTTAAAATAAGAGGGCTTTGTCTTCTTTTAAATTCATTTTTTAATACTCTTGAAAAGATTTTCTTTTCTATCTTTGTTTTTGGTTTGTCTTGTTTTTCAATAAATCTCTTCAACATAGGATCTAAAATCTTGTAAGGAGGGAATATGTTTTCATCCCATTGATTTGGAGCAAGTTCTGCTGTGGGTTTTCGTTTTATAATTTTTTTCATAGTAGGAGAAGAATAAAATAAAGAAGCCATTTTGTAAATTTCCGTCTTATAAAGATCTCCAAGTGGCATTAATGCACCTCCAAGATCTCCGTATAGGGTGCTATAGCCTAAAGCGAGTTCACTTTTATTGCTGGAGCCTATCCAAAGGGAAGAATGTGTATTGCTGAAAGACATTAAAAAAGTGTTTCGGATGCGCGCTTGAAGATTTTCTTTTGCCAAAGAAGATAATGGAGACATTTGACAATTCATGGTGTGATAAATTTTTATAATAGGGTACTGGAGGTAAGAAATACTAAGTTCTTGGGCTAAAGCTTGGCTTAATGTGTGACTTATTTTTTGAGTAAAAGGACCTTCTAAAAAAATGGAAGTTACATTTTTTTTACCAAAAACTTCTACACATAAATATGCGAGTAATGCGGAATCAATTCCTCCACTAAGTCCAATATGAACTTTTTTGAATCCATTTTTAAAAACAAAATTTTTCAAACCCATGCAAATAGCTTCTTTTTTCATTTGTATAGATGAAAAAGGTTTCTGCTTCTTCTTTGAATTTTTTAAATTTAATGGATAAATAATTTGAGTAGCCTCTTTAAAAGAGGGTAGGCTTAATATTTTTTCTGAGTTTTTATTCAGTACAAAAGAAGACCCATCGAAGATCCATTCATCTTGTGCTCCTACATTATTCAAGTAAATAAGAGGAGCTCGAATTTTTTTAGATAATTTTTGTGCGTAAGAGAGGCGGTTTTTGATTTGTTCTGGAAAAAAAGGAGAAGCATTTAAGCAAATAATAAAATCTATTTCTTCTTCTTTTGGTAAAGATTTTATTTTCCATAAATCTTCACAAATTAAAATTAAACATTTTAAGCCTTTAATATCGATAATATTTGAAAGAGAGCTTGAAGTAGAAAAAAATCTCATTTCATCAAAAGTATCATTTACAGCTAAAAAGTGTTTATGAAAAATTTTTGTTTTTGATTTTTCCTTATATATAGCTGAGTTAAAAATTTTACCCTTTTGTGATGTGGAGGCTCCAAAAAGTAGAGCTGGAGAGTGTGAAATAAGTTTTATTTTTTGAAGTTCTTGCTCTTGTTTTTGGATAAATAATTTTTGCTCCAATAAATCCTCAGGAGGATAACCCATTAAAAATAATTCAGGAAAAATAAGGAGATCTGTATGAGAATACTTTCGAATAAGATTTTGAATTTTTGTTCTGTTGTCTTTAAAAGATCCTAATTGGCTTTGAATTTGACATAAAACCCACTTCATTGTGGAAGTAAAATCCGCTTCTTTCAGAGAATTGTCAATGTATATCTTTTATTTTTTTGATAGAAAAATAGAGTTGATGAAAAGATGTTAAGCAGCTTTGATATTTTCGTATACCTGCTTCATTTGCATGGTGATGAAAACCAAGATGGTTGCAATAATAATAAATATAAAAATATACTTCACGAATGCTCCAAAAGTAATAGGTTTTTCTTTCTCTGAAGCTAAAGTAGTTTGAGTTCTCTTTTTTATAAAATTTGTTTTTTGATCTTTTTTGTTTTTCATATTTTCTTTTGAGCTATCAGTTGTAGCAATAAGAGCTTTGCTATTTTCTTCCTCTTCTTCAACTGAATTCACTTGAAAAAATAAAGATTTGCGTCTTTGTTGTCTTCCTCCGTTTCCCTCTTCAATAAAGATATATTCTGGAGGATCTAAAGAATTTCCTTTTCGTTTCTTTTTGTTTCTAGATGTAAACTTTCTTTTTTGTTTTTTATTATTTCCTTTGCTTAAATAATCGTCTTGTAGGTAAGAGCGAGAAGAGCTTACAGGAAATTTAGAAGATCGTCCTAAGTCAGAAGAATTAGAAGCTAATGCTCCATTAGGTTTATTGTCGCTCGATCGAGAATTCCCCCAAGATGATCCTTCTCCTCCAGAGTTAGGGGGTGATGGTGGGATGTAGGGAGGATTGTTAGTGGTCGTAGGAGGTGTGTAAGGAGGAGGAATATAAGGAGGAGGAATATAAGGAGGAGGAGGATCATAAGGAGAAGGAGTATAAGAAGAGGTATTAAAGTTTCCGAATCTATCTTGAATTTGAGGTGTTGGAAATGGATTACAAGGACTTGGCATTCCAATTAAAGTTGCTGATTGAAGAAAACAAGAGAAGTAACCATTGCTACCATATAAATTTGTAGTCCAGTCATTAAAAGGTTTAAAAAAAGATTCTCTTAATCCAATAATAATGAACAATACAACTACTAAAAGCAGAACATATTCTACGACGGCTTGACCTTTTTGAAGAGGTTTTCTTTTGAGAGGTTTCCAAAACGAATGTAAAAAGTGAATTAAAGTTTTTAGCATATTCTTCTTATCGGTTTTGTGATGGGAATTTTTGACTGAAAAAAATGTTTTTTTATAAAAAAACATTTAAACTGCTTTTTTAAAAGCTCACCTTATTAGGATTGGATTCGGATTCCAAATATATGTGCCTTATTTTGCATCCATGTATAGTCCATTTTAATAGGATAGGCATTAAAACTCACTCCAATGTTTAAAACAGGATGAGGCCAAACACTTCCTAGGCGAAGAGAAAAAGCATTTTTTGTAATAAATTCAAGGCCTCCTTGAAAAAGAAAATCTTTTTTCTCGTAAAGAACATCTGCATAAATAACAAAGTTTGGAGAATACATAAAACGAGATCCTAAACCATAAGAAAGGATTTGATGAACTCGAGTACCTGTCACACTTAAAGTCAATTTTTTAAATGGTTGGTAAATGAGACCAACTTGAGGAATAAGATTTTCATTTTTAGAGGAACGATGAATACTAGCTCCAATAAACATTTGTGGACTTAATTTTCCAGCAATGGAAAATACACTTATATGATATTGTCCTTGTTTGATCCATGTGATTCCTAAGGGGATGTTTTTGGTGTTCGTCATGGATAATCCATAAGCTATTTGATCTGAGGTATCTGAGGTATAGGAGTAAAAGCTTGAGAGTTGATAGACATCTCCATGAAGTATAGTGGCAGGATTTAAAATATGGAATTCAGCGGCTTGGTATCCTGAGCGGCCTGCATTTCCTAAAGAAGCTGATAAAGGAGTTAAAGGCATCGAGAGAGCCATAAAAGATCCACTCAATACAAGAAAGAATAAAGGTAGAAAAAACCGATTCATACTCTATTGTAACTCAATAGAAGTGCAAATAGAAAAATAATGAGGGCAATGATATCCTCGGTGTAGTCCTCTGCAATCATTGGAAAAATCTACCCTTTCTGGTCTGGATCCATAGCAATATTTGCGACGATTCTTAGGAGAAATACATTGGTTTTGTGTATCAATAAACCACTCTTTACCTAGCAGTATTCGAGCTAATTTATAAAGAGAATCATTAGATTCATCATCTTGATCACAGGCTTCTTCTGTAGGGTCATCGTTACCTTCACTATTATATCGAATATCTCTATGTCGATGGACTTTAAAAACATTACCACATTCCCATTCATATTCTGTTGAAAGCAGTGGATATATCTCGGAAATACTTCTTATTGTGAAAAAAGATTCTTGCTCTTCTAACCGAACCTCATAGGATCTTCCATGAATTTCTTGATCTCCGTTATCATCTATATAAATGGCAGGTAGTATATTTTGTCTCCTGGATGCTGGTGTAGTAGTAATAAATGTGGCTAAGACAGGTTCTCTAAAAAACTCATCGAGTTGGGAAGAAGGGATCTCTCTTTCTGGTAATGGGACTTTAAAATCCACTAATGTACTTCTAAATTTATGTACATAGCCTTCGGAAAGATCATCCAAGTGATTTTTTAATTTAATATTTCTCAATGGAAAGTGGAAGGGATAAAGACCTCCTGAAGCAGATCCAAAACTGAGAGTTGGAAAAGTATTATAATAAGGGTATTTCCTGATTATATCTTTATCTACATTTACAAAGGGAGATCTAAGTTTAATTCCGCCACCGCCTTCATATATTTCTTTTAAAAAAGCTCCAGCTCTAAACTTGAAGTTTTCTCCAGGTATATCTGCAGAGTCACAGGTGAGTAAAGCCATCGTATCTAGTCGAATATCGTATGGAATAACTGTTTCATCGATTTCAGCATCCTCATCGATGGGTTCATCATCTTTTTCCTTTACTAATTCTTCTTCTTTTGGAACTTCACTTGCTAACTGTGTGGGAGGGCGAAATGCAGGAACGCAGTAGGTATAGAAGAAAACGAGGGAAAAAACAGGCAGAGTGTACAGTATGTAACGTGATAATTTAAAATAAAACATAAGTTGTCCTTTTTTATATTATTTCATAAAAAGAGGAATAAAATCAAGTTTTTAACCTTTTTTTTAGACTTTCTTTATGATACTAAACTGTGTTACAAATTTATTAAAAAGAAAGTGAGATAAAAAGTGAAAAATTTACTACATATTTGTTTTTTGATCGGTTTCTTGTTTGAAGTTCAAGCTTATATTCCAGAATCAAGTATGATTTTGTCTCGGCTCGTTCAGCATCAAGGTGCTAGAAATTACAAAATTTCTCAAGAAGTCATCTTTTTAGATCATTCGAGTTTAAAAGAGCCTTTAAAGTTTACAGAAGAGTGGTGGAGGTTTTCGAACCGTCTTTTCGTAGAAGTAAAAAAAGACTCTCAAAGAGTATTTTCTTTTTCATATAGAAACTCTAATAAATCTTGGTTGAATTCAAAAAAAAGAAGTGTTTCTCAAAGAAAAAATTATATAGAAAATTATTTTTTTATTAAACCTAAAATTTCTTCATGGTTGTCTTCAGTCAAGAATATCTATTTAGAAAGAGCTTTAGGGGTGGTGAATTATGTTTTCAATCTACGTAAAAAAGACCTTGCTGTGTGGATTGAGCAAGATGAGTTTGTCATTCGAAAGTTAAAACTTAAAAAGGATACATGGCTAACAGCTCAAGACTACCATTTATATTCAGGAAGGTTGTTTTTTCCCAAAAAAAGAACATTTTTTTCACCAGAAATGAAGGTAGAAATGAGAGTGACAAGTATTCGTCCTCTTTCTTCTCAGGAAAAAACAAGTAGACACTTAAAGTTAACTTCTTCTCTAGAAGATAGTGATCTTGTGAATAGATTTTATTATCAAATAAGATGAAATATTATGATATCGCAGTCTTTGCTCCTCTTTATCAATCTCTCACTTATCGTTCGAATAAAACTCTTAAAGAAGGTCAATTTGTTGAGATTCCTCTAGCTTCTAAAAAAACCACAGGGCTTGTCTTATCTCCATCTCGACCGTTAGAACATCAGAACTCTCAATTTGAAATTAAAGAAATTATAAAAGTTTATGAGGATATTCCATATTTAGACCCTGTGCGACTGCAATGGCTTCGGTGGATGTCACAATATTATTTTTATCCTATAGGGTTGGTGGCATCACTTTTTTATCCACCTTCTATTCCTAAGAGAAAGTCTCCAGAAAAGGATGTTGAAAAATTAAGTCCCTCTAAAAAAATTATTCTTAACTCTGAACAAAAAGAATGTGTTTCTCAAATTCAAAAGAGTAAAGACTTCCAAGTACACTTAATTCATGGAGTCACAGGATCAGGGAAAACGGAAGTTTATTTTGAGCTTATGGATCAAGTGATTAAAAAGAATAAAAAAGTGTTATTTCTTGTTCCTGAAATTAGTTTAACTCCACAACTTTTCCAAAGAGTTTCAGAAAGGTTTCCTGATCAAACTTCTTTAATCCATTCGGGGATTCAGTCTAATAAAAGATACCAAGAATGGTATGGAGTAGTTCAAGGTTCTAGAAAAATTCTTATAGGTGCTCGATCTGCTTTGTTTTGTCCTGTTTCTGACCTGGGTCTTATTATTTTGGATGAAGAACATGAAACACATTTTAAGCAGGAAGAAAAATTTAAATACCATGCTAGAAATGCAGCTATTATGCTGGCGAATATGTACAATATTCCTATTGTTTTGGGTTCAGCCACTCCAAGCTTAGAGGTGTGGCATCAAGCTCAAAAAGGAATTTATCACTATTATCAGATTAAGAAACGTTTCAAAAACTTACCGCTACCTTCAGTTCAGGTGGTGCAGTTGAAAAAAGATAAAGAGAAAAAAAACTCTCTTCCTTTTTGGCTGAGTGAAGAACTTTTTGAATCTATCAAAAAAACTTTGAATCAGAAATCTCAAGTGGCTCTGTTTTTGAATCGTCGAGGACAATCTTCACTCACTCTTTGTTCATTGTGCGGTTCTTCTTTGAAATGCCCCCACTGTGATATTTCTTTAGTATTACATTTTAATCACTATCTTGTTTGCCATTATTGCAATTATTCGGTATCTGCTCGTAAAGCTCAATGTTGTTCTGGTTCTGAAATCACTCATTTAGGGGTGGGAACAGAGTCGGTTTCAAGTGAAATGAAAAAACTATTTCCAAAGGCTCGCATACAAGTTGTGGACAGTGATCATGTGCAGACTCCCCGTCAGTTCACCAGTTTTGTTCAAGATATGACCCATCAAAAAATAGACATTCTTGTGGGAACTCAGATGATAGCCAAAGGTTTTAACTTTCCTCATCTCAAATTAGTGGGTCTTATTCTAGCTGATCTCGCTCTTCATGCTCAAGATTTTCGAGCGGCAGAAAGATGCTTTCAGCTCATCACTCAAATGAGTGGACGAGCGGGCCGCTTTAGTTCAGGACAAGTAATTGTTCAGTCCTACAATCCTCAACATTATGCAATTCAAATGGGAGCTTCTTATAATTTTAAAGGAATGGCTGATAAAGAATTAAAATATCGAAAGGAGCTTGGGTATCCTCCTTTTACTCGATTAGTTTTGGTGCAAGTCACTTCTTTAAAACAAGATCGAGCATTAAAAGTGGCTCAAAGTCTTTACGAGGGACTAGCACCTTTTACTCAGATGACGAAATCTTTAAAGTGTTTAGGACCTGCTCCAGCACCTATTTTTAAGCTGCGATCACGATATCGTTATCATATTTTATTGAAATCTCCCTCTTCTCAAAATTTAGATAAGATTTGTAAATGGATCTTGGAATTTAAGACACCTTTACCCTCTGTCCGTATTCAAATTAATAAAGATCCAATATTATTTTAAAATCAAATTCCAAAAATGCCTGTAAAATAGTGAATTAGAACCCTTAGGAGCTTGTTTTAATCCTTGAATTCAGTTACCCTCTTGCATTGCTGTTTGAAGCTATGATAGGACAGAAAAACTAAAAAAAGGGGTTTTAGATGTCGTTAATTGATTTAGAAGAGATGCTCAAAGCTCGAGTTCATTTTGGTCACCAAGTGCATCGCTGGAATCCTAAAATGAAACCCTATGTTTATGCTTCTCATGGTGGTATTCATATTATCAATTTAGAAAAAACAAAATTGTTGGCTCAAAAAGCTTTAAAATTTATTGAAGATACAATAGCTCAAGGTGGGAATGTCATTTTTGTAGGAACTAAGAAGCAAGCCTCTCGATTGATTAAAGAGGAAGCTCAAAAAAGGAAGCAGTTTTATGTGAATAAACGTTGGTTAGGAGGAACTTTAACAAACTTTCAAACTATTAAAATGAGTATCGATCGAATGAGAAAAATTGATCAAATGAAAGAAAGAGGAGATTTAGACCATTATTCTAAAAAAGAAAGAGGACAGATAGATAAAGAACGAGATCGATTAAACGAATATCTTGAAGGCGTTCGAGATATGAAAGATGTTCCTCATGTGCTATTTGTGATGGATATTAATAAGGAGAGTATTGCAGTTGCCGAAGCCAATAAGCTCGGACTTCCTGTGGTGGCGGTTGTAGATACTAATTGTGATCCAGACTTAGTTCAATACCCTATTCCAGGTAATGATGATTCTATTCATTCTATTCAATACTTTATTCAACAGGTTGGAGAAGCTTGTGAGAAAGGTTTAACGCGCTATCAAACTCGTGTTCGGGATCAACAAGAAGCTCAAGTTAAAGAATCTAAAAAAGACTCTGTGAATTCAGATTCTGTGGTTGTACAAAGTGCGGATGCCTCTAATGTAGTTCAAGTCTTTCGTAATCGTAAACTAGTGGCCGTGGGAACTGCAGAAGATGTTGAAATTGAGATGGAATTAGATAGTGAGGATTCAAGTCCCAGTGGGAATGATGAGAGCTCATCTTAAATCATTGTAGATTTTTTACGTAAACTTTAGTGAAGGTGCTATTTTTTTATGTCTATTGAAACAATTAAAGAACTTAAAGAACTTAGAGAACGTACAGGTGCGGGCTTTGGAGATTGCAAGAAAGCTCTATCTCAAACTTCTGGAAATATTGATGAAGCTTTAGAGTGGCTTAAAAAACAAGGTCTTGCTCAAATGGCTAAAAGAGCAGGTAAAGAAGCGAGTGAAGGTTTGATTGCTTCCTATATTCATACAAATAGTCGCATTGGCATTTTACTGGAGGTCAATACGGAAACAGATTTTTCAGCTCGTAGTGAAGCTTTTCAAACATTTGTGAAAAATTTAACACTTCATATTACAGCTATGAATCCTATATGTATTTCAGAAAAGGATATTCCTACTAATGCTTTCGAAAAGCAAAAACAAATGCTCAAAGAACAGGTGTTAGAAGAAGGGAAAACTGCTCAAGTTGCAGAAAAAATTATTGAAGGTCGTTTGGAAAAATGGAAAAAAGAAATCTGCCTGTTGAATCAGCCCTTTTTTCATCCTGGCGGGGATGAAAAAGAGATTACTGTAGAGGAAGCTATAGCAGAATTAACAAATCAAATTCGTGAAAAAATTGTGATTCGAAGATTTGTTTGTTATAAACTAGGTGAGGGAGATTCTGCATCTAATTAAATGACGACGTTTTTAAATTTTTATTAAACCAAGGAAAATTTTTGTCTCAAAAGAAAGCAATCTATAAAAGAGTCTTACTAAAAATTAGTGGAGAAGCTTTATCTGGTTCTCAGAAAAGTATTGATTTTGATTCTCTTTCTCTTATTGCAGATGAAATAAGGGATGCTTATCAATTAGGAGTGCAGCTGGGCATTGTTATTGGTGGAGGTAATATTTTTCGAGGAGTCTCTGCAGAAAAGTGGATGGACCGAGTGAGTTCGGATTATATGGGGATGCTTGCTACATGTATTAATGCTTTGGCTTTGCAAGAAGCTTTAGAGAAACGAAGTATTCAAACTCGTGTGCAAACAGCTATACAGATATTAGAAATTGCAGAGCCTTATATCCGTAGGAAAGCTTTAAGACATTTAGAAAAAGGTCGTATTGTGATTTTTGCAGGTGGTACAGGAAATCCTTATTTTACAACAGATACGACTGCAGCACTAAGAGCTATGGAAATTGAAGCTGAAGTGGTATTAAAAGCTACTCAAGTGGATGGTGTTTATGAAAGAGATCCATCTAAAGGTTCTGGCGGTAAGAAATTTGATGAAATCAAATACTTGGAAGTTTTAAGAAAGAAATTAAAGTTATTAGATTCTACTTCGATTAGCCTTTGTATGGATAATAAAATGCCTCTTATTGCTTTTGAATTGAAGAAAAAAAGAAATATTGTTCGTATTCTTCAAGGTGAAAAAATTGGAACAACTATTCAATAAGGATTCAAATTTTGAGTGAGTATAAACAAAAAGCTGTTCAACAAATGTCTGAAGTGACTGAAAGGCTCAAAGAAAGGCTTAAAAAAGTCCGAACAGGCCGAGCACATGTCTCTTTACTGGATGGACTTGTAGTTTCTTATTATGGGAATAAATCTGAAATTTCTCATGTTGCTTCTATTTCTTGTCCAGATGTACGCACTATTTTAATTTCTCCTTGGGATCAAAGTGCATTAAAAAGCATCGAGGAAGCTCTTGTTAAGAGTGATTTAGGTATGGCTCCTCAAAATGATGGAAAATCTATTAGATTAAAAATTCCTGAATTAACAGAGGATCGCCGGTTGGAAATTATTCGTCATTTTAAAAAGGATGTTGAAAAATCCCGTATAGAACTTAGACAAATTCGACAAGAATTAAATAATGAAATTCGAAAGAGGCTTAAAGAAAAAATTATGAATGAAGATGAAAGCAAACAAGCTGAAGATGTTATTCAAAAGCAAATTGATCTTTTTAATAAGCAAGTCGATGAGATAAGCCAGCAAAAAGAAAAAGAGCTAACTCAAATTTAGTATATGTCGAAGGCTATTCAACATATTGCTATTATTATGGATGGAAACAGAAGATGGGCGCAATCTCAAGGTCTCAAAATTTTTCAAGGATATGAAAAGGGAGTCCAAGCTATTAAAGATATAACCGAGTATTGTTTTTCTCAATCCATCCCTTATTTAACACTTTTTACTTTCAGTACAGAAAACTGGAAGAGACCTCAAAGTGAAGTTCAATTTATTGAACATCTACTGACTCAAAAAATTTTAAAGTATAAAGATTTTATTATTACTAACAATGTTCGTTTAAAAATTATAGGAGACTTATCTCCTTTCTCTAAAGGCTTGCAACAAGCTTATCATGATGTCTGTCAAGAAACTCAGGATAATCAGGGTTTGAATTTGATTTTGGCTATCAACTATGGAGGAAGAAAAGAAATACTCCATGCTGTTAAAAATATGTTGATTGATAAATTTCAACCACTGCTTAATCTTGATCAAGAAAAATTTTTATCACAGGTACAAAATCTTAGTTTAAAAGACATAGAAAAAAATTTACAATCTTATGTATTTCCTCCTCCAGACTTACTTATTCGAACAGGAGGAGTGAGTCGTTTATCTAACTTTTATCTTTGGTCCTCAGCTTATAGTGAGCTTTATTTTAGTCATCTTAATTGGCCAGATTTTACCACTCAAGAACTTCAAAAAGCCATTGATTACTATTTTTCATCAAAGAGAAACTTTGGAGGCAATAGTTGAGTAAATTTTTTAACTATCAAACTTGTAAGAAGACAATAGTTCAAGGTTTGAGAACTCTCCATGCGGGTAACTGATAAGCATATCCATAAGACAATCATACCAATAACTAGGAATGCTATCTAAAAATTGAACAAAAATTTCAAAAATTCCATTGCCTATGTGTTTTGTATTTATCACTATACCGTCTAGTTGGATATCCATTACAGGGAGATACATACCAACTTCTTTGTGACAAAGAGTATCTAAATTTAAATGAGTTTTTAAAGATTGAGACAGGTTCTTTCGACATATCTTGAGATAAAAACCTTTAGGGGAAATTTGAAAAAGATTAGCGGAGCTTGCAATCACATCTGAAGTTTGAGAAAGACCCACTTGAGTAATTTCTAGATTTTCTTTTAGAGTGTGAACCATACAACAAACCTTACCTATAAATATTTTTCGGCTTGTTTAAGATTTTCTAAAATAAAAAATGCTTTGCTGTTTTATCTTGTAACACTAATTTGAATTTTTTCTCTCAAAAATTGTTGTTATGATAAATATGAATAGAGTAATAATTTTTTAGTCTAAACTTTAGACACTTTAACTGAATCGAATTAGAACAGTGGATACAAGTTTATAAAGGTTTAAGCCTTTGAAAACTATTATTCTTTTCGTGATAATAGTACACATTTAAATGAGGAAATAAATTCTCATCAAATGTAGGAGCTATCACTTCCATCACACCATTTCCATCGACATCTCCAATAGCGAGCTGAACAGCCTCTCCTCTATACTCAAAAAAACCATCATAGGGATGAGGAATTTCTGATTTATTAATTACTTCTTTTACTCCATTAGAGTTGATTTGAATAAATTCAAGCCGAATACTTTTATGAGATTTGAATTTCAAAGCTTTGATATAATTTCCTCGACCATCAATGTCGTTAGTTGTGGAAGACAGTAATCGATCTTGATGGGGTTTCCACCATAGGGATTCGATTCTTTCTTTAAGATGAGAGGATAAAAGACTCCAAGTTATAATTTGAGTGAAAACTAAAGAGAATAAAATATATAGCCATCTGTTTTGATTCATTGTATTTATCTTTTATTTAGAAAGGATTAAATTTTAACAACAAAACTATATTGCCCTACTTGTTTCTCGGAACTTCTTCTAAAAGAATAAAATGTTTCTTCTGAAAAGGTATTAAACTCCAGTAAATGCCAATTTTGCACTCGTCCTTTTGATAAAATTTGTTTTTGGACAAGATCTTGTAAAGAAACGCTATACTTCCCATCACCCTGAGCAAAGAGGTGTCGGCTGCCTTCAGGGGTAGATTGAGCAAGTTTTAGAGCTACATCCTCATCCACAATAAAATTTTTCTTTGTAATGTGAGGTCCAATACTTACCTCTAAATTCTGAATATCTGAAAAACATTCCATAGCTTTCAGGACAATTTGTTTTTCCACTCCTCGCCATCCTGCATGAATGGCACAAACTTGATTTGGAGTGACTATAAAAATTGGTAAGCAGTCTGCTGTTTGAACAAATAAGGCTTGATGTTTTTCTTGAGTCCAGTGAGCATCAGCTTTTATTAATTTTTGTGTTTGAGCAGGAATGACTTTATTGTCGTGTACTTGTTGAATAAAACATATTTGATAATTTGGAAATAAATTTCTTAAATCACTTTTTTTTAAATACCGAGTCCCATATACAATAAGATAATTTTTATTTTGAGCAGAATAATAAAGAATTTGGTTATTTTTTTCAGTGGGTTTAAAGATCATAAGGTTCTTTCCTCAGTTCCATTTGCAATGTGTTTTAAATTTTCAAGCTCTTCTGGAAAAGGACAATGAAAAGTCATCAACTTATTTGTTTTTGGATGTATGAAAGATAAATAAGTGGCATGTAGAGCAATACGATTTAAATTCTGAATTTTTTGAATGAGTTTTGAGGAAACTAAGCGATGAAGAGCTTTAGGTGCAGAGTAGACAAGGTCTCCAGCAATCCCTTGTGAAAACTCTCGACTATGAATGCGAATTTGATGAGTGCGCCCCGTTTGAAGTTGAAATTCGACAAGAATAAGATCAGATTTTTTAAGTATCTTAAAATGAGTGATCGCTTTTTTCCCTTCTTCAGGATCTGAAATAAATTTCTTTCGGTCTATAGGGTTTCTTTTTAAGTAAGATTCAATTTTCCCCTCTTCAGATAGTATAGGTGGATAACAAAGTCCCCAATAAGTACGATTGATTTGTTTACTTTCAAATTGTTGAGCAAGAAAATGATGGGCAGATAGCTTTTTAGAAAGCACCAATAGTCCACTTACTTCTTTATCGAGCCGATGAAGTAAGCCAGGTCGCATCGGGTCGACACAAGATTCAGGATTGAGTTTGTGAATTAAAGCATTTACAAGAGTGTCATTAGGGTGACCGTGGCTTGGATGTACGACTAAGCCGGCTGGCTTATTTACTACTAAAAGTTCAGAGTCTTCATAGATAATAGGAACAGGAAAGTCATAAGGTTCTAGTTTATCTGTCGTGTTTTTTTCTTCTTCCATCAAAACAGTAACAAAGTCTCCAGTAACAACACGATGAGAAGGTTTAATCCTGTCCGAATTTTCTAATTTTACTTTTCCTTCTTTAATTAATCGACTGGCCTGCATACGAGACTTTAAAAAGTGAGATAAAACTTGATCTAGTCTAAAGTCATTAAAATCTTCAGTGATTTGAATCTTTTTTTCTTTTGTCATAATACATTTTTATTTATAACTGAAGGGAGACGCAAATAGCAAGGCTCAATTGTCTGCCAATTTTGTAGATTTTTTTCATTCCAGTGAGATCTTATATATTGAGAGAATAATTTAGGAGTTATAGGAATAGGTTTTTTTAGTTTGAGATTCTGAAAAAAAGTTCCAGAAAAATCACTTTTATTAAAAATATCTCCAACTCCTACCATTGGATTTGAGATATATTTTTGAAGTTGCTTTAAAGGCAAGGCTTGCGGCGGTAACAGGGTTATTATTCCCTGATTTGTTTTTTGATAAATCCCTGTATAATACATCTGTCCAAAAGCTTCTAGTATGGAGATTATAGGACACTTGTAATGATGGAGGTGATTTTCCACCATAATTCTTAAGGAAACACACGGATACAAAGGTCGTTTTAAATAATAAGATAAAACTTTTGCAAAATTAACACCTGCTCGAATTCCTGTGAATCGTCCAGGTCCAGTATTGACTGCGATAAATTCAATAGAAGAATCTAATAACGGAAGTAAAGTTTTTAAAGAATCGACGATATTTTCTGAATGTAAATGTTCATTCCACTTATGTTCAAACTCTTTTTTTTGATTATGAAAGAGAGCGACAAATCCGATTGACTGAGATGTTTCTATGCATAAATACTTCATTTATAGATGTATTTACCAAATTAAATCCCAATTTCCAATATCATTAAAGAAAGTCAGCACAATAAAGAACACAACAAAAACAAAACCAATAATTTGAACAAACTCAACTTTCTGAGGACTTAAAGAGCTTCCTTTTATCCCCTCTATAGCAAATAGTAAAAGATACCCTCCATCTAAGACAGGAATAGGTAGAAGATTCATTAAAAATAAGTTGACAGAAATGATAGCCATAACCGCTAGAAACTCAGATAGACTTTCAGAAAAAGATTTTCGAGCCGCTTTTGCGATAGATAAAGGGCCTCCCATAACACGATAAGAAAGGTTTCCAGTGACTAGTTTCCAAAGTACTTTTCCTGTAACAGCAGACCATCGAAAAGTCTCTTTCACTCCAACATTCAAAGCTTTGATGGGATTGAGTGTACGAACATGTACAAGAGAAGGAAGAGATATATATTGTGCAGAAGCGACTCCAATCATTGGACGATCTTTAATCACTCCGTCTTCTTGAACAGTGGACATCTTTTTTGCCTTCATAACAACATCTTGTTTTTGACCATCTCTAAGGATAGTTAAATTGAAAGGTTTAAAGCCCTTGTTATCTTGAATTAAAGAAGAGAATTCTTCCCAGCTTTTCAATACAGTTCCATTGAGAGCAAAGAAACGATCTTTTTTTTGTAATCCTGATTTGTAAGCTGGGGAGTTGTTCTTCACTCGATCAATATACAGCTCTGTAGACTCTATTCCTAGTTTTTTCAAAATAGCTACTGAGTGAACAGGCAAAGGAATAGTAATTAATTTTTCTTCTTTATCTCTTTGAACTTTTATATTTAATTTTTTCTGAGAGTTTTGTTTAAAGAATTTTTTTAAATCTCTCCAGTTTAAAATAGAAATACCATTAATTTCTTTAATTTCATCAAAAGTTCTTAAACCTCTTTTGTAAGCTATGGAGTGATTGCTATAGACTCCGATATGAGCAGATTTTGAAACAATAGACAAGCCTTCAATTTTTCCAATAAAATTTTCAAAATGACTGAGTTTATCATTTTTAATTTTATCAGGAGTTATTTGGATGGTTTCTATTTTGTTTAATCTTTCAACTTGAATAGTAAGATTTTTTTCAGGACTTTTTCTAATTTTCTTTTGAACATCACTCCAATACTGGATTTTTTGATCATTGATAGATAAAATTTTGTCATCAGCTCGAAATCCTAGATCATAAGCTTTAGTTTCAGAGTGAATATCTCCTAAGACAGGAAGAGCTTGTTGCCTTCCTAGAAAGCTTAAGAACATAAACAAAAATATGGCTAACAAGCAGTTCATTACAGGACCTCCAAGAGCGATGAGGCTTTTGGCTCCCACTTTTTGAGACAGAAAACCTTTTTTTCGATCTTCTCCTTGAGGAAGTTTTTTTGGATTATCACCAAACATTTTGACATATCCACCCAAAGGAATAAGAGAAATACAGTATATAGTGTCTCCTTTTTTTAATTTAAAAAGTTTTGGACCAAATCCTATACTAAACACTTCTACACGTACTCCAAAATATCGTGCGACTAAAAAATGTCCTAATTCATGAATAAGAACTAATATTCCCAACATGAGCATAAAAGGGAGGAGATATTGAAAAAAAGATGCCACCATTTGGATGTTCCTTTATTTTTTAAGGGTGATGTAACCGTATATATCGGCTGCTTTTAATGACCAATAGAGCTTTTTCTTATTTTACTACAGTTCTCCTCCTTTAAGAAGAGAAATTACAATTTTAGAGATTGTTTGAAGGGAGGGAAAGACTCCTTTCCCTATGTGAGCCACAGCTTCAATATCCGGAGAGTTGTAGTAATTTAAAGCATGTCTCATGTTAGATAAAGACTCTGCATTTTCTAAATCTCTTTTATTGTATTGAATCACTAAAGGAGTCTTTTTCAATTTATAACCTTCATCTTCGAGTTGTATTTTTAGATTGTTCAAATACTCAATGTTAGATTCCATCTTTTCCGGATGTGAGTCTGCTACGAAAATGATTCCATCGAGACCTTTAAGTATAATTTTTCCAGTTGATTTAAAAAGTTGATCTCCTGGAATAGTGTAAAGATGCAGGCGGGTGGAGAAATCACGAATTTTACCTACACTTAGAGGTAAAAAATCGAACAAAGATTGTGGGGAGCTTTCTAAAGGAATTTGAATGATTGAAGAGTCTGGGTTTTGATCGGATGTTTGTTTATAAATCCATTGTATATTGGTTGTTTTTCCAGATTTTGGAGGCCCTACATATATGATCTTGCAGTAAATTTCTTGTGAATTGTGATTAATAAAAGACATTATACTTCAATCCTATTTTCCATAGCTTGCCATAAAGTTTGATCATCCACAAAATCTAAAGGGCTTCCCATTGGAATTCCTAAAGCTAGTTTTGAGATTTTAACATTAAATGGTTTCAGTTTATTCACCAAATAAAGAGAAGTCGTATCTCCTTCTAAATTAGTGTCCAGAGTTAAAATCACTTCTTTGAAGTTTTTATTGTTTAATTTTTTTATAAGCGAATCAATAGTTAAATTCTCTGGATGCACATTATTGAGCGGAGAAATAAGACCGTGTAAAACATGATAATAACCATGAAAAGTATTAGAGCTTTCAATTCTAAAAATATCGAAAGGGTTTTCCACAACACATAAAGTTTGATGGTCTCTGGAAATACTTTCACAAATGGTGCAAACCGAGGAATTTTCAGTCCATCCAAAGCATTGAGAGCAAAGTTGAATGCGAGTAATAATATTTTTTAAAGCGTCTATCAATGCTGGAATGTCTTTTTCTTTTTTTTTAAGTAAGTGGAGTATAAGTTTTTGTGCACTTCGAGGTCCAACACCGGGCCACTTTTGTATTTCATAAAGAAGTTGTTGAAGACAGCGAATAGAAAAAGACATCTTATATTCTACCTTATTTAGGAGAAGGAGGTTTGTCTAGGGACAAAGCTTCTGCTTGGAATAAATGAGTAATTTTTTGCGCTAAAGGGTGAGATTGCGCTTTTTTTAATTTTTGAGTTTGAAGCTTGTGTTTTTTTTGATTCTCTTGAGTTCTTAAACAGTCAGAAGTATTAGGAACAAAACGACATTTCATTTTTACTTTGAAAAATTGAGCTACATAACTCTCTATTTTGTTTCGAAAATCTAAATCTTTTATTTTCTGTTCTAAAAACAACTTAGATTCTAAATAACCTAATAAAATCTCTTGAGGCCCTCCTTTGCAAAAGGAGTAGCTCTTTGTTAAAGCTGCAAGATGCATATCTTTTTCATGAACAAATTGGATAAAGTCTTTCCATTGATCAGAGGTGATAACGGAAGAAGGTGTTGGCTTTGAAGAAGAGGGTTGTTGAGTCGAAAAAAGAGGCTTTGAAATAGCGACAGGATCATCTGCTTTGTGGAGGGATTTTTTGCTTTCTGATACAAAATTTTTGGAAGGTTTAATAGAGGAGGTGTTATTTGAAAAAGAAGGTCGAGTTAGTAAAGATTCAATATTTGGAGCTTGGCTCATTCTTAATAAAACCATTTCTAAAGTAATGTGTGGATCGAAACTTTTTCTTAAATCTTGTCTTCCTTTTAAACACATATCGAATAGAAAGTGGAGTTCTTCGGAAGTGGTTTTTTGAGAAAGTTCCTTTAAAAACTCTTTTTCTTTCTCCATAAGAAAAATCCATGTTGGATTTTTTGTGAGTTGTATCATAAGTAAATTTCTTATCTGAATAAGTAATGTATTTAAAAACACCTCGGGGTTAATTTGTGTCAATTGAGGTATAAAACTTAAAATACTAGAGTTATCCTTTTGGATAATAGCTTTAAGTAAGGAGTTTAAAAGTGAGCGATGATGAAGTCCTAATATACTAATGATCATATCACTTGTGATTTTTTTATTATTAAAGCTAGCCATTTGATCGAGTAGTACTTGCGCATCTCTCATAGATTGTTGAGATTGTTCTACAATAAGCCACAAAGCTTCATCATCAATTTGAATTTTTTCAGCTTTACATATTTGTTGTAATCTTTTTTGAATGAGTGAAGGAGGAATAGGCCGAAAATTAAAAACTTGACAACGAGACACAACAGTAGAAGGAATTTTTCTTAACTCCGTAGTTGCCATTATAAACACAACATGTTCGGGAGGTTCTTCTAGTGTTTTCAACAGAGCATTGAATGCACTTTGAGAGAGCATATGAACTTCATCAATGATGTAGATTTTTTTATTTCCACTGGAAGGCATGTATTGCACAGAATCTTTTAAATGGCGGATGGCATCGACTCCATTGTGGCTTGCACCATCAATTTCCATCACATCCATATCTGATCCATTATTGATACTCAAACAAGATGAACATTGATTACAAGGTTCATAAGATTCTTTTTTTGATTTTTTTTTCTCGCATCTTAAAGATTTAGCTAAAATGCGAGCTGTAGAAGTTTTACCTGTCCCTTTAGTTCCTGAGAATATTAGAGCAGGGTGAAGAGATTTTTTTTGAATGGCTTGAGTTAAAATTTGTTGTATGGGTTCTTGTCCTTCTACTTCAGAAAAAGTTTTGGGTCTCCATTTTAAACTTAAAACTTGGTAGGACAAAAACAACCCCTTTTTAGGATGGATAGACAACTGTCTCATTTTAAAACATTACATTGTTTATAAAGGATATTAAGAATAAAAAACAGTATGTTATGTCAATTTGATATATGGGGAGATAAAGTCATGTGGAGTAATAGGTGAACAAAATTTATGCACCGCATACTTTTCTTACAGTTTCATTGTTCAAATCTATAATATTTTTAATAGAGAATTCTTTAAATCAAGAGTATTTGTATGTAAAATATACAGTATTTTCAAACTCTTCTACTCACTCAAAGTAAACTTTTTATATGCATTAAGAGTTCTTGACTTGCTGTGACTTTGAACTTACTTTGACGCTAGATGTCTTAATTTTATAGCAGGGACTAGGAGGGATTTATGCTGGTTTTGACGAGGAAGATAGGAGATTCCATCCTTATAGGAGATTCCATAAAGGTCCAAATTGTCCATGTTAAAGGCTGCCAAGTGCGTATTGGTATTGAAGCCCCTAAAAAGGTTCAAATTGTTAGAGAAGAAATTTCAGGTCAGCGAGATACTTCTTCTACACCTCAATTAAATGTTAACCCTCAAGTAGGCGCTAAAACAGTTCATAGTGTCACCCCTTAATAAAGATTTTCTAACTAAAAGCTAGGGTGTTTGACTCTTTTAGCTCTTTGAAATAATAAACAGTCATATGAGTGAATTAGATAACATCAACTTTAAAGCTCTTCATAAGGGAGTGGGTTATTATTCTGATCTTCCTCCCTCTTCATCTTATTATGATGTTTATGATGAAGATCAATTGCTTTCAACGTCAACGACAGATGTTCTTTCAAGTTTAAATTCACAAAGTTTGAATTACGATAAACTGGTCGAGCGGTTGGAAAGACCTATCTTGGATGGTTTTAAGAATCAAAAAAACTTTACTCCAAATGCGGATTCTATTTTAAGAGATGACAACATTGTGACTCCCTTAGGAAACACTCAGGAGAAGGTACAAATTTTTTCAGATACCAATTCACCTGTTAACTTCATGGGAATTCCTTCCTTTAGTGTATTGAAAATGGATTATTCTTTTTCTCTAGGTCTTTATATGCTTGGAGGAGTAATGATAAGTCTTTTGTTTGGTCTTCCTACAGTTTCTGCTTTATTTTTTATATTAGTGGGTTTTGGCATATTTCATCAGCTTTATTTAGTAATAAGCCGCTCTATCTTAGGAGCAAGTCTTGGAGAAGAATATTATAACTTATGCTGGCAACATAGTTCTATTGTGAATTTTATTTTAAGAGGAGTTATTTTAACTCTTACAGGTTTTGTGCTTCTTCCTCTTTTTTCAGTTCTTTTAAAAAGAGATTTACTGAAAGATTATACAGGTTTGCAGTTAGAATATAATGTTTAGTCTTGTAAAAAAGTTTCAAGATGTTTCGCTGGAAAAAACTTCCGATGGTGTTGCTAAGATTACTATCTGTCGACCCGAAGTGAGAAATGCTTTTCGCCCCCAAACAGTTTTTGAATTACAAGAATCTTTAAGCTATTGCCGAGAGGAATCTTCCATAGGAGCAGTTGTTTTAACTGGTCAAGGGCGAGAGGCTTTTTGTTCAGGTGGAGATCAAAAAATTAGAGGACATGGGGGGTATGAAGACGAGAAAGGAAAATTTCGACTCAATATCCTAGATGTTCAAAAACAAATTAGAAGTTTGCCAAAACCTGTGATTGCTATGGTTTCTGGTTATGCTGTAGGAGGTGGGCATGTTCTTCATGTGGTTTGCGATCTGACAATTGCAGCCGAACATTCTATATTTGGACAAACAGGTCCGAAAGTAGGCTCCTTTGATGGTGGACTAGGTTCCAGTTATTTGTCTCGTATTGTGGGACAAAAAAAAGCTCGTGAAATTTGGTTTTTATGCCGCCAATACACCGCTCAACAAGCCTTAGAAATGGGGCTTGTGAATTGTGTTGTTCCTTATGAAAAACTGGAAGAAGAAACTCTCAAATGGTGTCGAGAAATACTTGAGCATTCTCCTTTAGCCATTCGTTGCTTAAAGGCTGCTTTGAATGCAGACTGTGATGGTCAAATGGGTTTATTGGATCTCGCAGGGAATGCAACTTTAATGTATTATTTAACGGATGAGGCTAAAGAGGGACAAAAAGCTTTTATAGAAAAAAGATCGCCTGATTTTTCCAAGTTTCCTCGTTATCCTTAAAGAAGAATATGAAAAATTATTTTTTAGCTATGCGCCCTAAAACACTACTTGTTTCGCTTTCTGTGTGGCTTGTTTCTTTAGGGGTTGTGATTCATCAATTACATTCCACTCATTATTTTTTGAATATCATTATTTTGCTTTGCATACTTTCTATTCAAGTGGCGGTGAATTACCTCAATGATTTACTGGATGCTCAAAGAGGAAATGACACATCAAAAAGACTAGGACCATTAAGATATGTGCAGGCTGGATTAATTTCACCTAAGTATATGAAAAAAGCATCTTTTTTTGTTTTATTATTTACTGTTATTTCTGGAATTTATCTTGTGATAGTTGGAGGTTTTTTTATTCTTTTTATTGGAGTGATTTCTATTTTTCTGTCCTATTTTTATTCAGCACCTCCTCTTTCTATTGCAGATCGTGGTCTGACTGAAATTTTTGTATTCCTTTTCTTTGGTGTATTAGCTGTTATTGGTATTTTTTATCTCAACTACTCCTACATTTACCCACCCATAGATTCCTCATTATTTCAAATGATGACCCCTGTCTTGTTTGCAGGGATTCAAGTAGGATTATTATCCGTTAGTTTAGCTGTCGTGAATCATATCAGAGATATGGAAGAGGACTTAGTGAGTGGTAAAAAAACCTTAGTCGTCCGCTGGGGTTTATTTTTTGGTCAAATGGAATGGTTGTTTTGTATTATTATTGCTTATGCCATTGGATTTTATTGGGCTCTTGTTCAAGATAACACCTCCGCCTTTTTTGGACCTATGATAGTCCTTCCTCTTTATGTATGGATATGGATAAAGCTTTTTACAGAAAAACCTTCTAAAAAATATAATCAATATATTACTTTGACCTCCCTCGGGCAATTTTTGTTTTCTTTGTTTTTATTTTTATCTTTAATTCTTGGTGGATAAACTTGTTATGTATGGAGGAAAATATTGGATTCAAAAAGTTTGGATTTCTCCATACACCTTAGTGGAAAGATTCAATCGTAAAAAACATAGAGGATTGCTATTAAAAGTTTTATTTTCTAACTTTGGCATAGGTTATTCTCAAATTCACCCCTTGAGCCAGTGGGGTGAAGGGATGCTTTCAGACTCTTTATCTTTGTTGAAAGAATATATTTTACAAAACAAAAGTTTTAAAGAAAAAAATATTAAAAATTCAACTCTTCATAAAAATTTTAATTTATTAAGTCTTAGTATTCAAACAGCTCAAGAAGATGCTCAAGCTCGACTTCAAAGCAAAAGTTTATTATATGGTTATTCTTCGATTAGAAATCACTATTTAATTTCTGATATTTCTTCATTTGACAATGTTCCGGATGGGTTTTCTGTTTTTAAGATGAAAATGGGAGATTATTTAGAAAAAGAAACTCAATCTTTAAGAAAATGGATGAAAGAATGGAATACCAAGATTAAGTTCCGACTAGATTTTAATGGAAAAATTCCTAAAACAATATGGCATCAATGGGAAAGAGAAAATCAAAGTATTGCTTCCTTTATTGATTTTATTGAAGATCCTTTCTCTCAGTTTTATTTTATTCCTTCTGTTTTTTCATTAGCTCAGGATTGGAGCGAAACACATTACTGCCCTATTCGAGTGATCAAAGGTTCTCGGTATAGTCTGTCAGATGTATGTGATTTACTTGCTCGATCTCAAGCTCAAAGATTTGTTTTTACCCATAGCTTGGTGCATCCATTGGAGGCTCGAATAAGCTATCTTAAAGCTTGTCAGTTTTATAAAATTCATCCTCAAAAAAAAGAAGTTTGCGGACTTCATTATGATTCTGATTTTTATGAAGCCAATGATTTTTCAAGGTATTATTCTCAAGATCAATTTTATTCCTCTTTGGGAAAAGGTTTGGGTTTTGATGACTTATGGGATAAGCAAAAATGGATTGCTATTTGAAGATCTATTTTTTTTATAATAAGCATAAGTAAAGGGATTTTATGGAAAGAGTTATTGTGAATCCTCAAATTATAGATTGGGAAAATGATGATAACTACCTTATAGGGCATCCTTTAGAAAAAATAGACTCTCATCTTTTAAATCAGAGTTCTTTAAAGTCTCATATTTTCATTATGACTTCAGGATCAAAGCAAAAAAAATGTGCCGCTTTATCTAAAGAAGCATTTTTAAATTCTGCTGAAGCTGTTAATCATCATTTAAACGTTCAAAAAGAAGATCGATGGTTAGTGTGTCTTCCTCTTTTTCATGTCGGAGGACTTTCTATTCTTGCTCGAAGTTTTTTATCTCAATCGAATTATTTTATTTTAAAAGAAAAATGGAATACAAAAACTTTTATTTCTCAATTAAATTTGAATAAGATTACATTGACTTCCTTAGTTCCCACTCAAGTATATGATTTAGTAGTAGATAATATTGAAGCTCCATTGTCACTTCGTGCTGTTGTTGTGGGGGGTGGAAGTTTAGCTCCTGATCTTTATTACAAAGCACGAAAGCTCCGCTGGCCGCTGATCCCATCTTATGGTCTTACTGAAGCTTGTTCTCAAGTAGCTACGGCTGACTTGGAGTCTTTAAATTCTTTAGAATATCCTCTTTTGAAAATTCTAGAACACTGTAAGGTTCAAATTATAGGAGGTCAAATTAGCTTGCAATCATCTTCTTTGCTCACAGGGTGGTACAGTTTTTCTTTAGAAAAGAAAGTTGATTTAAAAAAAGATCGTTCAAAAATACAAATGAATTTATGCGGTGAAAACTATTTAACAGAAGACAAAGGGAGTATAATAGGTTCTTTTTTAAAAGTGGAGGGGCGCAGTCAAGTTATTAAAATAAAAGGACATAATGTTTCTCTTTTTAAATTAAAAAGTATTCTTGTTCAAGTTTGTTTGGATCAACAATTGAGAAAAAAGTATTATCTTATAGCAACTCCTCATCTTCGAACAGCCTACCAAATAGATTTAGTGACTGATGAACAAAGCTTATCTCGAATTCAAAGACTAACGAGTCATTTTAATAGCCAAGTTCTCCCATTTGAGCAAATTTGTAATTGCTACGTATTTTTAAAAATTCCTCAGGGTGAAATAAAAGTTCAGTTTTCTCACTTAAAGACTCAATTAGGGCTTTCTAAAGGTATTATTTAAATTTGGTTTTTATAGTAAAATTTGTTGAATTTATGAAGGAGCTTTTGTAGAAAAAAGAGATGAATAACTTAAACCCTATAAAGTCTGCACCTGTTTCTAATCTTTATCAGCTATATAAAGATCTCTTTTCAGGAGGTAAAGGTTTAAGAGCTCAGCTTGTAGGGGAGGTGGCGACAGCTTTAAAGCTGGAACCTCAAATCATAACAATGCTCAAAGAAAGTATAGAGGGCATTCATCACTCTTCTTTATTACATGATGATGTTTTAGATGCATCTTTGCTTCGAAGGAATCATTTAACAGCATGGGCTAAATTTTCTAAAAATAAAGCTATTCTTGCAGGAGATTATTTGCTCGCTCAAGTGTCGTGCAATATTTCAGAGTGTGGTAATATCGATGTGATAAAGCTCTCAGCTCAAACAGTTAAAAATATGGTTCATGGAGAATGGCTTCAGGATGATCAAAAAGGAAAAGAAACTTTATCTCATGTAGATCAAGTGCATATCTTAAAAACGTCTTCTTTGTTTCAGTGGTGTTTAAAAACCCCTTTTTTATTTTTTTACTCTAAAGATCTTAAAATATTTTCTTTGCTTGATAATATTGGTCAAATTTTTGGACAACTTTTTCAAAGAGCGGATGATTTTATGGATTTCGGTTTTCGAAATACAGAAAATAAAAATACCTTTGAAGATCTAAAGGAGGGTTATTTAAATTTTTTTGGAATATACCTTAAAGAAAGAGCAAGGATTTCTGAGAAAGATTTGAGAGGTTGTCAAAATTTGGAAGAAGTTAAAAATCTTTTAGGAGAAGAAAATTTGAATCAGCAAGCGGAGCAGTTTGATCGAATGAATAATAAGCTGATAGAAGTGTGTTTAAACTCTTTAGAAGAACTTTCTACTTTGATCGATGATTCTCATAAAAAAGTCATCGATATTTTAAAACCTTGGCCTCGGAATCTTTATTTTAGGGATTAGAATTTATGAATGTTTTTAAAAAAGAGGAATCCAATCAAAAAAAGGATGTTTCTTCAAAAAAAAATCAAAGGAAAACGACTCCTGTTTTAGAATATAAATCCGATGAACTTCAAAAGAAGATAAAAAATCTTTCTTTAGATCTTAAATTCAAGGAAGAAGTTATTGAAAAGTTTAAACAACAACTTCATTTAGCTAATCAAGTGATTTTTCAGTTAAATCAGGAAGTAGATTCTAACTTAGAAACTATCCATAAACTTCATGAAAATTTAATTCCCACTCATTTTCCCACTATTTCAGACTGTGAGTTTAGTTATAAATTTATTCCATCTTTAGCAGGTGTAGGGAAAGATTTTTATCAAGTTATCCCTTTGCAAAGAAAACACTTTGGTCTTTTAATGTCGAGTTGTGTTTCTCATATTTTATCTTCTCTTTTATTTTCTTCTCGATTAAGACTTATGGAAAATAAGAATTATAAAACTTTACATCCTCAAGAAGTGATTGTGAATTTAGTGCAAGAGATGAATAAAAAAGATGGAATAAGTGGAATGGATGATAAAGTGGACATTTTTTACTCAATTTTAAATCAAAAACAATATAGTCTATCTTATTTTTCTGTAGGTGAAATTTACGCTTTTATTTATTCTTTTAATGCAAAAGAAATTTATGAATTAAAATCTTCAACTTCTTGTTTTAATGAAGAGGAAATTAAAAAAGCCTCCAGTCACAAAATTAAACTGCAACCTAGAGATCATCTTATCCTTTGTTCTCCTGGTGTTGTTCATGGAGTAAGAAAGAAAGAAGAATCTTTAGGTGTTCAAAGATTAAAAGAGATTATTTGTGATCATCCAGATCTAGGAGCTCATTCTTTAAGAAATCACATTTTATATCAAGTTAAAACTTTTTATAAAAATGAGTCCATTAATAGAGATCAGAGTATATTCGTGATGGAAGTAAAAGATAAAATTTTAAGACTAACTTAAACAAGAGAGCTATTTTGCCTTATGAATCTCAAAAAGTTAAACAAAACCGTGTCTTAAAAGTAATTACTTTATTAAAAAAATATTACCCCCAAGTGCATTGTGAGCTTCGTTTTTCAAACTCTTTAGAGTTATTAGTGGCTGTTATTTTAAGTGCTCAGTGTACAGATAAAAGAGTCAATCAGGTTACCTCTTTACTTTTTAAGAAGTATAAAAATCCCAAAGACTATATTCAAGTTTCACTCGAGGAGTTAGCAGAAGATATTCACTCCACTGGTTTTTATAAAAATAAAGCTAAAAATATTAAATCTTGTATGAAAACCATAGATGAAGTGTATCAAGGTCGGATTCCAAAGACAATGGAAGACTTAACCTCTTTAGCAGGCGTCGGTCGAAAAACAGCTAATGTGATTTTAGGCACCGCCTTTGGTATTTCTTCTGGGGTAGTTGTAGATACTCACATGAGTCGACTTTCGTATCGTTTTAATTTATCTCCTCAAACTACTGCTGAAAAAATTGAACAAATTTTAAATCTACTCGTCCCAAAAAAGTTTTGGATTTTCTGGTCTCATGCCATTGTTTACCACGGTCGATATGTTTGCAAAGCAAGGCGTCCTCAGTGTGAAAAATGCTTTTTGATAGATGTCTGTCCTCAAAAAGGTGTGAATATTTGATGGAATAAGAGTTCTATTTTTAAGTTCTTGTAAGAAATTTAAATTTTAAATTTCTTCATTTAAAATGAGTCATAGTGGAAAAAAGTATAAAAATTTATAATCACTCATGGTGACTCTTTATTGTGGTAAAGGTATACTCTGAACAAGGCTCGAAAATGGAGGGTTCTATTAAAAAAAGAAGAAGATTGAAAATAAAACTTTCATTTCATCCAAGGTGGGCTGCAAGAATTATCCTTGGGTTCGTTTTTTCGTTCATCATTTTGTGGGGAGGTTTTTATTTTTATCGAGAATACTCCTCTCACCTTCCTGTTTTAAAAGTGCTGACTTACTCCTCCTTTATATCCCCTTATGGTCCGGCTCGGAATATTCAAAAGGAATTTGAAAAAGAATGTGAGTGTCGCATTCGTTGGGTGGAAGCGGAGGACTCTACTTTAATGGTTCAAAAACTTCAGATGCGTCCTGATGGATTAGGAATAGATGTTCTTTTGGGTCTGGATCAATTAACACTTTCACTTGCTTTTGATAGTTGGGAATGGAAGAACCTTTCTATTTATAATTTTCCTTGGATCAACCCTGCCCAATACTGGGTTTATTCTTGGGCTGTTCCTATTAGTTGGGCCCCATTAACTTTCGTTTCAAAAGACGCAAATGATAGACCTAGTGATTTTCTTTCTTTGTTGGATAAAAAATGGGAAAAGAGCATTTCTATTCCACATCCTCGTTCTAGTACTGTAGGCTTGCAGTTTTATTTCTGGCTTTATTCTAGTTTAAAACCTAATGAAATATCTCAATTTTTGAGAAAATTTAAAAGTCAAATTTATAATGTATCTCATTCTTGGTCAGCCTCTTATGGTTTGTTTCAAAAAGGAAAAGCGAGCCTCACTTTTTCTTATCAAACATCTGTGATGTATCATGAAATAGAAGAGAATGAAGAATATTTTAACTCTTCGTTTTCAAAAGGTCATCCTTATCAAGTGGAATATGCAGTTATCCCTGCTACTTGCACCTCTTGTCCGTTGGCTAAAGAATTTATTAAATTTCTCTTAAAACCAGAGATTCAAAAAATTCTCATGGAGAAAAATTATATGCTCCCTGTAATTCAAAGAGTCACTCAAGGCACTCCATTTGAAAATCTTAAAAAACTCCCTTTAATATCTTATAAAACGGTGAAATCATTTTTATCAAATAAGGATGGATGGATAGAGGAATGGGAAGAAGTTTTAGACTAATCTGATGATACAGTATGATACGACATAGATTTTTATCTTTTATTTTCTCTCGTGTTCTTCCTTTTTTTATTGTATTCGGAGTGAGTTTTCCGTTTATTGCTTTTTTTCTTCAAGTGGGCGGCTTAGAATTTCCACAATATTCCAAACTGATTTCTTATGTTTACTTTACAATATTGCAAGCGGCTTTAAGTGTAGGATTATGTTTTCTTATTTCATTGCCTGCAACCTTAGGTCTTATTTATTTTTATAATAAACCTTACTATTCTTTTTTAGAGTGGATTTACTGGCTTCCTTTGTTTGTTCCGTCAATAGTAATTTCAGGCAGTCTTATTAATATTCTAGAAATGATGGGAAAAGTTCCTTTTGGGTTATTTCCTCTTGTTTTAGCTCATGCTCTTGCTTACTCAGGAGGGTTATCCGTCATTTTTTCTCGTCTTATTCTTTCTAAAGCTTCTCATTACTTTGAATGGGCATGGGTTCATGGAGTTTCTCGCTGGAGATTTTTATGGATTTTAATAAGAGGAATTTTAAAAAAAGATATACAGCTTGGTTTAATGACTGTTTTTGGATTTTGTGTGACCAGTTTTAGTATTCCTGTTTTAATAGGAGGATCCAGCGGTCAAACTTTAGAGGTGGCAGTTTATCGGTACCTTAAAGTTGCAAAAGACTGGCCTGTTGCTTTGGGGCTGCTCTTTTTGGAAATTTCTGCACTATTTATATTATCATTTTTTATTTTTAAATCCACCTCTTCTTTGAAAAATTTAAAACCTATTCCTAAAATGGGTTTTAAGTATTTTATTCTATTTGGAATAGCTCCTGCTCTGGTGATGTTTTTAGGATGTTTAGAGGGAGTATTTTATATCCCTGAAGTGGTTCAAATTCCAAGATTTCTTGAAGCTTTTTTCACTACATTATTTTTATCTTTATTGGTGGGTTTTGGAATCATTTTGTGTTTTATTCTTATTTCTTTTTGTTATTCTTCATTTTTTCTTAAAAAATTTCTAATTGGATATATGGCACCTAGTGTAGTTTTAACAGGTTTTTCTTTTCTGATCTTTATGCCCCATTATGTCTATTTATCTTGGGTATTAGGCTTGATCATTTTATTTTTACCTGCTTTATACAGATGGGTGGGAGAGTCTTTGTTGTCGAGTCTCAGCTGTCAAATACAAGTGGCTCAAACGTTTGGGGCTTCTATTTTTGATATTTTTAGAAAAATTATTTGGCCTCAGTGTCAACAATTATTTTTTATGTTAGGAGGTATTGCAAGTTTCTGGGCTTCTGGTGATTTTGCTTATACAATGATTACAGCTCAGGGAGAAACACACCTTGCTTTAATAGCTCAACAACTTTTGGGTCGATATCGAGTAGAACAAGGGCTGTCGATGATTTGGATTTTATTATTTGTTGGAAGCTTTTGTTTTTTATTTTTTAGAAATATTCTTTTTTTTAAAAAAGATGAAAAACCCATAGAGGATAACTAAAAATGATCATTAGACATCTAAAGAAAAATTATTCATCTTTTCAGATTCATATTCCAGAGCTTCAATTATTGGATCAAGGAGTCAATGCCTTAGTGGGTTCTTCTGGAGCAGGAAAGACAAGTTTTTTAAGAATTCTATCTGGATTAGATTCCTGTCCTTCTTTAGAATGGATTTTTCATGATCAAGATATGGCTCAACTGCCAATTGCTGAGAGAAAAATAGCTTTTGTATTTCAAAGTTTAGAATTATTCCCTCATATGACAGCTTATGAAAATATTCGTTTTGCAGGATTAAGTGCTCGAGTTTCCAATTGGAAAGAGGAAATAGATTCTCTTTTAGAACGTCTTAATATCTCTTATTGTCGAAATCAAAGGGCAGATGAACTTTCTCGTGGTGAGGCTCAAAGAGTCGCTTTAGCACGTGGTTTAGTGATTAGACCTCGAGTTTTATTTTTAGATGAGCCTTTTTCCTCCTTAGATGAAGAGCATAGAAAAAGGGCTTTGAAGTTGGTCAAAGAAACTATTATGCACTATCAAATTCCAGCTATTTTAGTTTCTCATAATAAAGAGGATGTAGAGTCTTTAGCACAAAAAATTATTCATATTAAAAATGGCCGCATCGTTTAAAAGAGTCGACTCTGAAAACAATTTCGTCTGAAAAAGGAAAAAAACTAAAAATATTTTGTTATTTTTTTCATCTCATGTTAGGTCATGTGGTATGAGTTTATCTGTTTGGCAAATTTTGATTATTTTACTTATTGTTTTACTTCTTTTTGGAGCAAGACGACTTCCGGATTTAGGACGTTCATTAGGAGAGGCTTTGAGTAATTTTAAAAAAGGTCTTAATAAATCAGACTCCAACGCACAAGAGGCAACTTCTGAAAAAAAAGAAAATTCTAAGCAACAAAACTCATCTGACTAAAATATTTCATTGCTATTAAAATTTAGATTTGATGGTTTGAATGATAGAATCTTTGTCTAATGCATGAAGTTGGTAAAGTTCGATGGCTTTGTAAGCACTTCTTCCAAATTTTCCTTTTACTCCTAAAGATTGCATTTGATATTTTATACCTTTTAAAGTGAGAGCTTGATTGAGAAAAGCCCCCATTCCTCCTTTAATCTGATGATCTTCAACGGTTAGAAGATTTCCTTGAGTTTCTTTAAGGCAAGTTTGAATTGTTGAAGTATCGGGTTCATTGATGATACTTGAGTGTACAACATGAATATTCCATCCTTGTTGAGCTAGGGCTTGTCCGGCTTGTAAAGTTTGAGAAAGTACAGTGCCTGTGGCAACGAGAGTACATCCTTTGTTTTTATTTTGAATATGAGAGAAAACAATCAGAGATTTGTTTAAAGAATAAGATGGTTTTTTACAATAAGTCGAAGGAAAGTTTTCTCGTCCAAGAAAGAAGATATAATTTTTCTTGTTCTTTTGAAAATTTTCTAAAGCTTGGGAAAGAAGGTGATAAGCTTCTTCACTGGAACTGAGAGTGTATACCAGAGTATTAGGAATACTTCCTGTTTGTGCAATATATGTCAGGCATTGATGAGATGCTCCATCGGCGGCATCTTGAAAGCCAGCATGAGACAAGATAGCGATCACTGGGGCATTAGAGAGAGTGGCCATAAACAAAGGTAAAGCACCTTTTGTGACTCCGAATTGTGCAAAAGTATCTACAACTGGAATAAAACCCTGCTTAGAAAAACCGGCAGCGACACTGAACATATTGGCCTCAGCTACTCCCATATCAAAAGAGTGAGAGGGAAACTGTTTCCTAAAATTCATCACTCCTGTCGAGCCTGGAAGATCAGAGCTAATAGAAACAATAGGTAGACCTTCTTGAGCTTTTTGTATCATAGATTTTGAAATTCCCACTTGAACTTTTTCTTTTATAATATCTTGAGTTGTGGATGAGGAAGATTTTTTTTGTTCAAATTTTCTTATTAATTCCTGCGTCCATTGTAAAAATTCTTTTGGAATAACTTCTTCTTGATAGATTTCTTTTAAAAAAGAGATAAGATCATGAGGATCTTTTAATGGGAAGCCATGACCTCCATTCAAGGATTCTTGAGTTTTTTGATTTCCATAGCCTTTAATAGTTTGAGCAATAAGAGCAACAGGAGCAGAAGGGCTTTTCAAAGATTGTTCCATAGCTTTTTCTAAGCAGACAGTGACTTCTTGTAAGTTATGGGCAGAGGGAAGATCAACAGTGTTCCAACCTAGTTGTTTTAAACTTTTAAGAGTGGGCTTCATAGAAAAACTTTCTTCATCAATTCTTCCTGTCAATTTTGTATTGTTATCGCTGACAATAAGTAAAAAAGGATTCATCTTATTTTTTTGAGTTAAGCCGGGAATAGCCGCAAGAGCTTCTTTCGCTTCTCCTTCCATTAGAGCTCCATCAGATACAAGCACAATAGTGAGCCGCTCTTTTTTTTGTAATTTATCTGCTAAGCAAAGTCCTTGAGCTTGTGAGAGGGTAGAGCCTAAAGGACCGTTGCTGAGATAAACTCCTTCCGGAAACAAATGGTGCTCTCCATGACCAGTGAGAAAGCTCAAAACAGATCGAAATTTTTTTAAATCTTCAATGCGAAGTTGAGCGTAATTGTAATTAGCTTTTATTGCGTAAAGCCCGTTCTCACAGTGACCGGCATCGTTGATAAAATGAAAGTGCTCATACCATTTTGAAGATTTTTTAAACATTAAGGCTGTCAGAACAGAAGCAATTTCTGTAAAAGCAGAAGGTCCTCCCCAATGGGATGCTGCTCCTCCTAAGACAGCCTCCATGCTCATTAAAGCAATGAGAGCCCGTATTGTTTTAGGATCGGATACTTTGAGTTTTTCCCCATTCAGCAACGAAACTTCTTTATAATACTGAGGTGTTTTTGAAAATTTGGAAGAGAGCTGAGACACTTTGAATCCTTATTAATTTAAGATTTTCTTAAATAAATACTTTTTATGAAAATATTTCAAGGAGATTTTTAAAGATATTATTTTTTACTAAGGCTGGACTCTCTTTTGAAAAGTGCTATAGAGTAAAGAAAATGAATCAAGGTCAAAAACTACTCAAATGGTATCAAGCTCACAAAAGACCTATGCCTTGGAGAGGAGTATCTGATCCTTATGCTATATGGGTTTCAGAGGTGATGCTTCAACAAACAACAGTGCAGGCTGTAATTCCTTATTATGAAAAATTTATAAAAAAATTTCCAAATTTAAAGTCTCTTGCTCAAAGTTCTTTAAAAGATGTTCTGCCTTATTGGGCTGGTTTAGGATATTATTCTCGTGTTAAAAATTTACATCAGTCTGCAAAGATTTTTTTTAAAGAAAAAAAGATTCCACAAACAGCTCAAGAGCTTGAAAAATATCCAGGATTTGGTCCTTATACTTCAAAGGCTGTAAGCTCTATTGCATTTGGAGAAAGAGTGAGTGTTTTAGATGGAAATGTGATTCGAGTTCTCTGCCGTTATCAGAATTTAAAGACTCCTTGGTGGAGCAATAAAGAAAAATGCAAGATGGAAAAAATAGCTCAAACTTGGAGTCAAAATCTTCCTATTGGAGATATGAATCAAGCTTTTATGGAGCTTGGAGCTACAATTTGCACTCCGAATTCTCCCTCATGCACTCGGTGTCCTCTAAGCAAAACTTGTCGAGCAAAAAAATTTAAAACAATCGATCAGATTCCTCTGAAAAAAATCAGAAGAAAAAAAGAAATTTGGTTATGGAGACCACAAGTGATTTTGAATAAAGGTAAAGTTTTTCTCACTCAAAATCATGCCTGTCCTTTTTTAAAAAGTAGTTGGCTGTTTCCAGGAAAAATTCAAAAATTAGAAGCCACTCCTAAAAAATATGACTTAAAGCATTCTATCACCCACTATGATATTTTTATTCAAATTCAAAATAAAAAAACAGTAAGTGATTTATCGTATAAATCTTTTTCTCTTACAAAAATAACTTCGATTAATCCTTCTTCTTTGCTTAAAAAAGTTTTAAGTCATACTCAAGGTGAGAATTAAGAAACTTTTTAAACTTAAAGTTTATTCTACATAGAACCAGTTTTTTTCTTTAGCAAAGGCTAGGAGTTTTTGCTCAGACTGATATTGCCTTTCATTTTCTTGAGTTTTAATCACTGCCCATCGAATATGAGTTGCAGATTCCAGCAAAGCTAAATCAGAGATAGAATTACTTGAAACAAAAAACGGATAAGTACCGTCTGTGATATTTAAAAAAGCTTCTACTTTACCCTCTTTTATGGAGAGGGGTGGGATGAGTTGGTCTGTGATTCGTTCATTAACAATTTGTGTTTGAATACCTATTGTTTGCTTTATAGGGAAGTTATAATATTTCAGGGCTTCTTGAACGATCCATTGTGGAGATGCGGAGATAACAAAGATCTGAACATCTAATTTTTGTAGAATATCGATGAGTTCTTTTTGAAAAGAAAAGATATTGATTGGCTTTTCTTTCAAAAAGTCTTGAAACCAACTGAGATAATCCTTGAGCAAAACACCTTCGTTGCACTGTACGATTTGAGCGCATATTTGAGCTGCATTGTTTTTATAAATATTATCGAATTGCTCCATCCATGAAGGTTTTAGAATAAGTTTCTTGCTGATTTGATAGTGAAAAAAATCATAACCTAAATCTTCCGACCATAAAGTTCCATCTGCATCAAAAATAGCTAACTTATTATTTACAGTCTTTGTAGTTTGCTTGATGGCTTGAATAAGAGAGTTCCACTGCGAGGGGATCATAGTTTATTAGTTGATAGAAAGTCTTTTAAGTAATTCAATTTGATCTAAAGCCTCCCCTGCCCCTAAAACGACACAATGGAGAGGGTTTTTTGCCACAATAATGGGTAATCCTGTTTTTTCCCTTAATAAAATATCTAAATTTTCGAGTAGAGCTCCTCCCCCTGTGAGGACAATTCCACTATCGACGATATCTGCAGCTAGTTCCGGTGGAGTTTTTTCCAAAGTTCTTCCAATAGCATTGATGATGTCTTTGAGGCAATCCAACAAAGCTTCATTCACTTGATGATTGCTGATTTCAATGGTTTTAGGAGTTCCTTTGATCAAGTCACGTCCTTTAATTTCCATAAAGATTTCTTTATTCCCTGGATAAGCCGTTCCAAGTGCAATTTTGATATTTTCGGCTGTTCGTTCTCCAACGAGCAGGTTGAACTTTTTTCTGACATAGGAAACTAAAGATTCATCGAATTTATCTCCAGCAACTTTAATAGATTCGCAGTCTACAATTCCACCTAAAGAAATCACAGCAATACCTGTTGTTCCCCCGCCAATGTCCACAATCATGTTACCTGTAGGTTCTGTAATTGGAAGACCTGCCCCGATAGCAGCTGCCATAGGTTCTTCGATCAGATAGACATCACGAGCCCCCGCAGAAAGAGCCGATTCTTTGACAGCTCTTTTTTCTACTTGAGTAATTCCATAAGGCACAGAAATAATAATGTTTGGGCGGATGAATCGAGGACTGTTTTTATTGGATTTATCAATAAAGTATTTGAGCATTTTTTGTGTAATTTCAAAATCTGCAATCACCCCATCCTTTATAGGACGAACAGAAATGATAGAGCCAGGTGTTCGACCAAGCATATGTTTGGCTTCTTTTCCTACAGCAAGGACACGGTTTTGATTGTCGGCATTCTTCTGTACAGCGACTACGGAGGGTTCATTCAAAATAATGCCTTTGGATTTTGTGTATACTAAGGTATTAGCTGTCCCTAAATCGATAGCCATATCTTGTGTGAGGTATTCCTGAACTCTTTTAAATAATTGGGGTAGATTCATAAAATTCTCTTTACTTGTTTATTCCCTAAGTTAAGCAAGGAATCAAGGCTCTTGAAACAACTTTTTAGAAAGATTTTGATTAAACTGAATGGATGAAAAGCGATAATATTCTTCTCCCAAAGGTTCTTCAAGTTGAATGAGAAGGCTTAAAATACGGTCTTTTTCAATTTGAATGGATATTTTTGGAGGAGATGGAGGAGTTCCACTGAAAGAATAAATATAAGTTCGACCTTTTTGAGTCCGCTCTTGATATTTGAATGTTTGGGTAAACACTTTCTGATTAAACAAAGATGGTAAAATATTATACTGGGAAGAGGGGGTATAATGCGATACATTATTACCTAATTTGTAGATGATATGTTTTCCATCATAGATTATTTGTGTTTTTTGAGTGGAAAAAAGCTCTAACCTCCAAAGACTCTTTGAGAAATAAAACTTTCCTTTAGATTGAGTTTCTTTTTTTAAAAAAGGCTGAGAAAATTTTTTGTCAATTTCCATCACAATAGAATCTTTCTTTTGATAGTGATTCAGAACTTTATAAATTTCTGAAGCTTGAGTTTGTTTTTGAGATTTTAAATCTTGAGAGTTTGTAAAAAAAGAGAAGAAAACAATAAAAATAAATACTAGATTTTGCATACTTGTTTTAGTATTAGTTTTGAATCTTTTGGATTTCAAGATAAAAATTCTTTGATTAAGTTTTTCTCGTTAAGAGGAAAAGTCCTTTTTCTTCCAAAAAATACTCCAAACCATAAAAGAGGAAGGTTTTCCTAAGGCACGATAAGCCGCCTTGGCTGTTGCTCCGGAGGTGACAATATCATCGGTGAATATGTAGTTTTGATGGGGACTCACTTTATTGTTCAAAATAAACTTCCTCCCTTGTCTATTATAGAGATCTTTGTGTTTTTGAAGTGAGTAATAAGGAGGGTGGGCTAAAATATTTTCAACAGGGTATTTTATTTTTTGGCTGAGAGCTTGAGCCCAGTAAAAGCTGTGATCTTTTATATCATTTAAAGGAGAGGTCTTTTTTTGAAGTAGAATATCCCATAGAGATCGATCTTGTGGAGCTGCAGGACAAGGGATAATTTGATAGGGAAAAAGTCTTTGTATAGATTCTAATTGCCTTATACGGAAACAAAACTCTTGAGCTAGTATTTCAAAAAGCAAAGAATCATTGGTGCCTTTTAGATTTTTCAGTAAAAGTCGAATAAAAAGTTGATTCTTTGAAGTCCAATCTATGAGTCGGACGTGAAAAAATGAAGACTGCAATCGAATCATATACTGAGGTTTAATATATAAATTTTTGAGTCGTTGGGTGCAGTATGAACACAAAATTTTTATTGGAGGATAAACAGCTCCACAAACTGCACAGTTTTTAAACCAGTTCCAAATAGGAGATTTTTCTATCTGCTTAAAAATTCTTGGAGGCATTGAGATGTTACCCCTTTATTGGTCTTGATAAAATCATGTATAAAACCTTGTTGGACAATATTTCCTCCACTTTCCCCAGCAAAAGGACCGAGATCGATGATGTAGTCACACTGAGAAATCAATTGCAAATTATGTTCCACTAATAAGACTGTAGCCCCTTTAGAGACTAATTCTTGAAAAATTTTTATGAGCATATCAATTTCTCTAAAATGCAGCCCTGTACTGGGTTCGTCAAAAATGTATAAATTGTCTTTCATTTTGCCGGAACTCAGTTCTCGGGCGAGTTTAAGTCTTTGAGACTCTCCACCGCTTAGAGAGGAAAGGCTTTGTCCTAATGAGAGGTATTCCAGTCCAATTTTATTTAAAACAGATAAGCCACTGAAAATTGAAGGAAAAGGCATAAAAAATTGAAGAGCCTCTTGTACAGTCATTTGTAAAATTTGATGAATATTTTTATTTTTAAATCGAACTTCTAACAAAGAAGGTTGAAAGCGAAGCCCTTTGCAGGTTTCACAAGTGAGGCGAACAGGATCCATAAAAATCATTTCAATCTCTTGGTATCCTAAGCCTCGGCATTCTGGACAACGTCCTCCGTCGATGTTCAAACTGTAGGAGCCTGCTCTAAAACCTTTTTGATGACTCATATGAGTGGAAGCTATCAATTCTCGAATCAGTTTATAAACCCCAATGTAAGTCACAATTAAACTGCGAGAATGCTGTTCTGCAGGAGATTGATCGATGTGATTGATTTTTTGAATAAAATTATACCCTTCTATTTTTTTTAAAAAGTAGTTTTTCAAAGATATTTTTTGTTTTTTCTCTAATATATCTTTTAAAACTTTATTCAAGGTGTGAGTAACAAGCGAAGATTTTCCTGATCCACTTACTCCAGTGCAAACAGAAATGCTATTCAAGGGAATACTTACATCAATGTTTTTTAAATTATGGAGATGGCATCCTTTTAGGTGGAGGAATGTTTTTGAATTATTTAGTTTCTTTTGAGGTAGAGTCTGGTTTTTCTTCAAAGATAAGGCTGTCGAGGATGTTTTATGTTTTAAAAAATCAGCCTTCGAGCCACTATAAACAATTTTTCCACCTTGAAATCCTGATCCAGGACCCATCTCTATAATATATTGTGCGCTTTCTATCACGGAAGCATCATGCTCTACAATCACCAGAGTATTTCCTAATTTTTGTAATCCTTTAATCATATTGAGCAGTCTTTGACTGTCATAAGGGTGGAGTCCAATAGTAGGTTCATCTAAAATATAGAGAATTTGAGAAAACCCAATCCCGAGTTGGCTCGATAGATTCAATCTTTGTAATTCTCCTCCAGAAAGAGTTCGAATAGGGCGGTTCAAATGAAGGTAACCTAGGCCAATGTCATTCATAAAACGTACTTTTTGCCTCAATCTCTTAAGAGGCTCGGTGATTAATGCTTCTTCGAAATGAGTTAATTTTAAATTTTGAAGCCATTCTTGAAGTTCAGATAAAGTGAATTTTGAACAATCCGATATGGTTTTATTTTGGATTTTCACCCATATCGCCTCTTCTCTCAACCTTTGACCTTGGCATTCATTACAGGTTTGAGCTGTTTTAAATCGAGAAAGAAAAATGCGAACATGCATCTTGTACTTTTTTTTTTCTAAAAAATCGAAAAACCCCTCCACTCCATAATAGGAAGAGCCTCCTTTCCATATCATTTTTTTCTGTCGAGCATTGAGTTTTTTCCATGGCGTATGGAGATCGATTTTATTTTGTTTGCAAAAAGAATGGAGCTGTCTTCGTTCTAAGGCAGTAGCTGGCGTTGAGAAAATGGATAAAGCACCTTGTGCAAGAGAGAGATTAATATTAGGAATCACTTTTTTCTCGTCAATAATTAAATTATTTCCAAAACCTTTACATTGAGAGCAGGCTCCTAGTGTGGAGTTGAAGTTAAATAACGAAGGAGTCAAAGGTAAAGGGAACTCAAAACAACAGATAGGGCATGAGGGTTTCTCATTAAAAAAAGTTATTTTCTCATTCACATCATAAACTAATGCTCGACCGGAATGAAAATGAATGTTGTATTTTAAAGAATTTTTATAACATTGGCTTACAGAGTCTGAAGTGCGTTTTTCATCTTTGAAGTCTAAACGATCTACTACCACATAAAATAAACGTGAGGGAAGCTTTGAGATATCGCTTAAGGGTTGAATGTTGATTTTATTTCTTTTTGTAAGACCAATTCTTGTGAGACCATCTTGAATTAATTGTTTGTGTAATAGTTTATTTTCTTTTTTTGTTTTTTCTATCGGGAATAACAAAGACCCTCTTTGATAGTTTTTTTTTAGCTCTAAAGCTGCCTCCGCACTGGAATGCTTCTTAAGAGGAATTTTATGTTGAGGGCATTGAATGACCCCTATTTGAGAGAAAATAATATGAAGATGGTTTAAAGTTTCAGAGTGAGATCCAATGTTGGAGCGTGAAGATCGGACAGTATTTCTTTGGCTGAGTAAGATTGGTGGGGGGATATTTTTAATACTTTTAATTAAAGGTTTAGATGCTTCTTTAATATATTGACGAGCATAGTTGGATAAAGTTTCTGTATAACGTCTTTGCCCTTCAGCAAAAAGAGTTTCGAAGGCTAAAGAGCTTTTTCCTGATCCACTAGGACCACAAATGACAGTGAACTGATCTAAAGGGATGTTGACATCGATCTTTTTTAAATTGTTTTGCTCTGCTTTGCGAATTTCAATGTATCCAGAAGATTGTTTTTTTTTCATAAAGCCATATCTTTTCTAAAAAAATCTTGTTCTTCACTTTCTGTAGCACTGCTATTTTGCTCTTTAGGTTCTGTACCTTCTAAAAAAGCTTGCTTTCTTACTTGACGAGAGGAAGAGCTTGCTAAATAGCCGGTATCATTATCAATATTTGCAAAAACAATATTAGGAGGAACATTAAATTCCATAGGCTCAAGAGATTCATGGATATTTTTCATAAACTCATACCAAATGGGTAGGGCCGCCCTCGATCCTGTTTCTCCTTGTCCAAGACTATCTTCGTTGTCAAACCCAACCCACACTCCTGTTGCTAAATAAGGAGTGTAACCGATAAACCAAGCGTCATAATAGCCATTGGTGGATCCTGTTTTTCCGGCTGCACTATGATTCCAATTTTTTGCCCTTCTCCCTGTGCCTTCTTGAATAACTCCTTTGAGTAAAGAAGTCATTAGATAAGCTGTTTCTTGAGGGATAATCTGATCGGGGTTTTTAAAAAAAATATTACTTTCTTCTTCATTAGCTTTCCAATAAGTGTCCCAACTTTTTTTAAATTCCTCTTGAAAAGAGGACAACTTTTCTTCGAATTTTTCATCTAAACTTATTGAAGAAAGTAATTGCTGTTTTGATGGAAGGAAAACTTTTTGCACTAAGAAAGGTGTTATTTTTTTTCCTAGACGGCCAAAAGTAGAAAAAATTTTAGTCATTTCATATAAGGATAAAGAGCTGGAACCTAAAGCTAATGTGTAATCTGAGTTTAAGTGATGGATAACTCCAAGGCGGCGAGCATAAAATTCAACCCATGGAATTCCAATTTCTTCAATTAATTTTACTGTAGGTACATTCAAAGATTTAATCAGAGCATTTCTAAATAAAATATCTCCAGTAAAATACTGAGAATAGTTGGAGGGTTTCCATTTTCTAGGTTTTTCATTATCATCTTCTAACTCTTTATTTATATCTAAGGAATCTGCTTTTTTTAGGAGATCTGCTTCTTCGTCTTCGTAGACGACAGGCTCATCTGTAATGATGGAATTTGGAAGAAAACCTTTATCGAGTGCAGCAGAATAAATAATAGGTTTAAATGCTGAACCAGTTTGTCTTTTAGCTTGAAAAGTTCTATTGAATTGTGAGCGGGAAAAATCATAACCTCCCACCATGGCTACTATATCCTGTGTTTTTTGATCCAAAGAGATTAAAGCTCCTTCCACTAGAGGCTCTTGTTCTAGAGTGAGAAGTTTATAATCTTTTAAAAGTTCTTCATCGATACTTTGAAGAACTTGTTTATGATCTTCAATGTTTTCTACCTGAACTTGTATCACGTCTCCTTTTTTTAAAGCATCATGCATGGATTGAAGTTTGCGAAACGCAGAATTGATTTTTGTGTTAGGCTTTTGAGCCCATTCCGTAGTTTGAAGATGAATAATTCCTTTTAAATTAAACATAAGATCCACATAAGCGAGTTCGTCTTCTACCTTTCTCACAACTCCTTGAACTTGATCTCCAGTTTTTAGTTTTTCGAATTGAGAATAATCTACACTATCCTCTCCACTCTCAGATAGAATCAAGTAAGATCGTTGATTTTGAATCCATTTTTTTTGTCTTTTTGTAAAAAATAAATCCAATTGATCAGGCTTACTTAAATCTATACTTGTTAGAGGTCCTCTAAATCCTTGTCTTTTATCAAGGTCTTTGAGACCTTTTTTAAGTTGAGTCTGTGCTTCTTCTTGTATATTTAAATCTAGAGAAGTGTGAATTTTTAAACCTGCAGTAAGTAAAGTTTCTTCTCCTATTTTTTCTATTAGTATTTGTCGAATAGCTTCTAAGAAAAAAGGAGCTCTACTGAAATAGTTTTCTCTTCTGTAAACTTTTAATGGAAGTTTTTTTATTTCTTTTGACCTTTCTTCTAAAAGATATCCCTCTTTGGACATTCGATTCAGTACATAAAGTTGTCTAGTTTTAGCTTTTTTAGGATTAATGATAGGAGAAAAACGAGATGGAGCTTGAGGGAGGCCTGCCAGTAAGGTGCTTTCTGCAAGAGTTAAATCTTTCACTTCTTTTTTAAAATAAATACGCGCTGCCATTCCCACTCCATAAGCTCCATGACCGAGATAAATTTGATTCAAATAAAGATAAAGAATTTCTTCCTTAGTGAGATGTTTTTCCATTCTTAAAGCGAGAATAGCTTCTTGTAATTTTCTTGTATAAGTTTTTTTTCTAGACAATAAAAGAGAACGAGCGACCTGTTGAGTGATCGTGGATCCTCCTTGAACTTTCTTGCCAGCTTGGATATTGGCTAAAAAAGCTCTAAGAATAGCTTTATAGTTAATTCCACTATGGTTAAAAAAATTTCCATCTTCCGCAGATATAAAAGCTTGCACTAAATAGTCAGGAAAATCTTTAGAAGGAACAAGAGTTCTTCTTTCTTTAAAGAATTCTCCGATGAGGTTTTGATTGCGATCATAAATAAAGGTGATTAGTGGGGGTTGATAATCTTTTAAGCCGTAGGTTTGAGGCAGATCTTTATAAATGATAAAGAAGTAAAACCCTATAGAAACCACAATAATACCAGTAATAAAAAAAGGCCATCTTAAAAATTGTTTTAATTCGTGCATGAGTTTTACTGTACCATTATTTTTTCAATCTCTTGAACTTCCTTAGGAAGTTTATGAGAAAGAACCCGAGCTCCATTTGGAGTGACCAAGATGTCATCTTCAATTCGCACACCAATTCCTTGAAACTCTCTTGGAATGCAATCATCGTAAGGTATATAAAGACCTGGTTCTACAGTCAAAACCATTCTGTCTTTTAAGATTAAACTTCTTTGGTTATCCTCTAACATTTGAACATCATGAACATCTAAACCTAAAAGATGCCCAAAATTATGAGGGTATACATTTTTGACATTAGATTTGCTAACTTCGGGGAATATTTTTTCTGCTTTAAGAAAATCTTGGACCATTTCGAGCGCACAATTTTGAAGCGCTGTTGTGGATACGTCAGGTTTAATCATTTGAATGAGAGTTTTTTGAATGTTTAAAACAGCATTGTACACAGTTTTTTGAGCTGGAGAAAACTTGCCATTGACAGGGAAAGTGCGAGTGATATCAGAGGCGTAATAATTCCACTCTGCCCCCGCATCCACTAAGATTAATTCTCCATCTTGGCATACTTGATCATTATCGATATAATGCAGAGTTAAAGCATTTTTTCCAGAAGCGAAAATTCCAGTGTAACTTTCTCTTTTTGCATTTTGATTCATAAAGGAGTGTGTAAAGACTCCATGTAACGTTCTTTCTGTCATTTGAGGACGACATGCTTTCATGACTGCTATATGAGCTTGAGAGGAAACCTCACAAGCTTTTTGAATTTGTTCAATTTCATAATCTTCTTTGATCATTCTCATAGGTGCGATGAGTTTTCTGGCATCGTGAGTTTCATAAGATATAAGAGTGCGAGGAGAATTTTTTTGCACTTTTATAATAAGCTCATTTAACTGTTTGTCAAAATCTTTATTAATATTTTGAGTTCTGTGAATAGAATTTTTATCTCTTATCCATTCAGGAAAGAGTTTTGGAAATTGATCAATACTATAGCATTGATCCATTAAGAAACTTTTTTTTGCTCTTTCAGGTCCGAAACAAGCTCCATCCCATTGTGCCTTTAAAGAAGAGTTTTTTTGTACAAATAGAATACTTGAAGGATTTTGAACTTGAAGAATCAGACAAGCATCTGATTCTTCAAAACCTGTTAAATAATAAAAATAACTCTCTTGCCGGTAGGGGAAAGGGATATCATGTTGACGATAATAGACTGGCTGAGAGGATAGAATCATGATCTCATGTTTTTTGAGTTGTTGAATCAGTTTTTCTCTTCTTTTCTGAAATATTTTAACATTTTCTGGTTGTTTCATAAAATGCTCATCTCTTTCTTATTTAGATATATTTTGTTTTAGAGTAGGGTATTTTTCATATAACTGTTTTGTCAAAACATAACCTGCTTTTTCTCCTGTGGCAATAATCGAGTCTATTTTTGAAAAATCGCCAATGGAAAATAAGGATAAAGAAGGGGAAATTTTTAAAACAGAAGAAGTATCTTCAATATTTTGAAACATATAGACCATTTCATTCCAAAAAAGTTCTAAATCAGAATGAGAGTAATTTTTAGGAAACAAAGAACCTTCTCCTAAAGCGTTGACCCAAATCACAAGGTCCATCTTTTGATTCTTTAAATAATTGATAGACTCTCTTATGGAAAATGGGGAACTTTTTGTTAATTTTGTTATTTTAAAAAATGGAGGAAGCCCTATACAATTTTGGACAGCATTTTTAAGAAAAGCTTGAGTCTTCCAAATTTTTTTATGACTTTGAGTGAGTATTGGACAAGAAAAAGGTATTTTGGTTTTTACTGAAGGTGTAAAATTAGCTTTTATATTTTCTTGAAATGAAGATAAATTTTTGGGTTTCAAAGGATTTTTTAAAAGTGAAGTTTCAAAAAACCCAGATTTAGAAAGTTTATAAAAGCTCCACCTTACTTCTGTAAGACTTTTGTTTTTAGAATAAAGTGCCGCAATCCATGCTCCCCACCCTACACCTACAATATGATGAATTGGAATATCATATTCTTCAAAAGCTTTTAAAACTCCTATAGCACTTAAGGTTCGAGCTCCTCCAGGGCTAATGATAAAACCGATTTTTAGTTTCTTTTTCATAAGAGGGGATGTCTTTAAGTGTTGGCAATGGGTTTGTCCTATGGCTATGAGAATGAATGAACCAATATAAATGAGTAAACGAATTTTAGAATTAATTTTATGCCACATAAAGCTACGACCTTAATACTCGATTTTGATTGAATAAAGCAATTCTTTTTAATAAAGGTGCTTCCATATTTTTTATAGAGTCTAAGCTGATTTGAGTCCACTCTTCAAGTTGTTTCAAAGCTTGTTTTTTATCCATTGTTTGTGAGATATTAGACTTTTCTTTGGAGTGAAAGTCTTCAATGTCGTCAGCCAGTTGAAAGGACTGGCCTAGATAATAAGCATAAGTCGTGAGGGCTTTTTGATATTGATAGGGTGTGGAAGTTAAAGTGAGGCATCCTGTGACACCTGTTTGAATCAAGGCTCCTGTTTTCATTTCGTAAATTTTCATTAAACTTTGAGGTTGAAAACGTAAATCAAGAGCTTGTCCTCCGATCATTCCTCTTAAGGAAGTGGCTTGAGCCACCTGCTGAATGAGTTCTCTATCTTGTTGATAGTGAGTCAGAAGATAAAAAGGTTCAATGAGTAAACTATCACCAGCTAGTAGAGCTATATCTTCTTGAAACGCAATATGGTTAGAGGGTTTTCCTCTTCGAATGGAATCATCATCCATTGCTGGTAGATCATCGTGGATTAAAGAGGCGGTGTGGATTAACTCTAAAGCTGCCGCCAATGGAAAACATTTAGTATAAGGTATGCCGATTGTTTTGCAGGTGCTGATAGCTAGTGTAGGACGAAATCTTTTACAAGAAGAAAATAAAGTGTAGCGAATAGAGTCTGTAAGTTCTTTGAGTCCTTGTTTATTTTCTTTTAAAAAGTGATCTTCTATATATTTTTCTAAAAAATCTTCAAACTCCCTGAGTTCTTGAGATAATTCTGAAAGAAATGAAAGATTTTTTTTCATGGTGATTTCAGTCATTCGAAGGTAAAGCGAGATCTTCCAGTTCTAAATCTTCTTCAGTGTTGGAATTGATAATTTTTTGTACTTTCTGTTGAGCTTTATTGAGTTCTTGAGCGCAGTCTTTTGAAATAGACATACCTTTTTCAAAAAGCTGAACGGATTCGTCTAAAGGAAGAGTGCTTTGACTCATTTTTTGAACAATTTGCTCAAGCTCTTTCATCTTACTTTCAAAGTTAGTTTTAGTGTTTTTCTTCATGACACTTCTCCTTTTTTAATAACTTGTGCTTGCACTGCACCTTTAAAAAATTGAATTTGAACCATATCTTTACTTTTAAGCTGGCTCGATTGATGAATAATTTGGTTCTTTTTAAAAACTAAAGAGTACCCTCTTTTCATAATTTGTAAAGGGTTCAATTGATGAAGTATTTCCTTTGATTTTTCAAGTTGTTGTTTTTTAGATTCTAGAGAGTTTTGTAAATAACGAGCTATACGAGAGGAATAATCGTCACATTTGAGTAATGCATCTTCGATTTTAGAAACTGGAGCAGCAAGCACTCGATAATATTGAAGAATATCTTTTTTATATTGTTGTAGATTTTTTATCATAAGCTTTCTCAGAGTTTGTTTTTTATCTTGAATTTTTTCTAACAGCTCTACACTGTTTTGAGAAATCAATTCGGCAGCTGCCGAAGGAGTTGGAGCTCTCAAATCTGCTACAAAATCCATAATTGTAAAGTCAATTTCATGTCCGATAGCACTCACTAAAGGAACAGGGCTTTCAAAAGCTAGACGGGCAAGGGGTTCATCATTAAAAGTCCATAAGGACTCAGCACTTCCTCCTCCCCTTGTGATCAAAATAAGATCTAAATTTTTAAGTTTCCATGATTGTTTTAATGCGAGCTGGACTGACACGGCGGAGTCTTTTCCCTCCATAAGTGCTGGAACAAGAGTGACACGAATGCTTTTCGACCGACGTTGAAGAACATTTAATACGTCACGAAGAGCTGCTCCACTGGGAGCAGTGATGACTGCAATATGTTGAGGAAGAAAAGGAAGAGCTTTTTTTCGTTCAAAAAGACCTTCTTTTTTAAGTTTTTCCTTAATGAGTTCAAAGTTTTTTTGTAATACTCCATCTCCTACTTTTTCTAATTTTTGAGCAAGGAGTTGATAGTTTCCACGAGGCTCGTATACGGTAATACGCCCCCATGCAATCACCTCCTCTCCCACTTGAGGTGGAGGGGTATTTTGATTAGAGCTTCGAAACATCACGACAGACATCTGGCTATCCATGTCTTTGAGGGTGAAATACCAATGCCCTGAGGAGTGACGGGTAAAACTAGAGATTTCTCCCCGCACACCAATATGAGAAAATTGAGTTTCTAGAAAATGTCGAATATTTTTAGTGATTTCACCAACGCGAAATAAAGTCGATTTTTTGTGCATATTTTAATGAGTTACTCTTAAAGGCTTTAAATAGTCAACCGCCAGACTGGTTTAAATTTTCCTGGTTTAAATTTTCTTTTATATTTTCTATTTTCGTGTTATATCTCAGGAAGCTTGCTTGGGGTGAGGTTGGAAAGAAATCCCTACAATCAAAAAGTAGGGAGTAGCCTCTGGCGATGGTGTGCAAGCCTGTGTTTTTTAACAGCAGGAAGCCTAAAGTTGTCACTGTTACACCCACCTGTATAAAAACGGGATTTTCTTGAAAACCTTCCCTCTTCGCAGGCCTTTTTACACACTATATTCTTTTACGTTTTGTTCTTAAAATATTCTACTATATTCCACGGGAATCTCGTCGTTTAGGTATTTTTTCTGAGGTTTCTTTTAGGCGGTCTAAAGTTAGGTGGTCTAAATTTAGGTGGTCTAAATTTTGAACTGAGATAAATTGCCAACGGGAAGCCTCATTGAGGTATGCTTTCAGATATTGGCATTCGGATTGACTGAATTGTTGGAGCCCTGCTAACACTGTTTGAAATTCTTGGTGTTCTGATGAAGCAGTAGTAGTAGTTGGAAGCTGGGTGCAACAGGCAGATTTTGCAGTCCATATAGTTTCTTCAAAGTGTCTTGTAGGATCTTGTGAAAGGAGTCTTATTTTCTTTTTTTCTAGGTTTAAAATTTTATTTCTATTGTCATGACGAGCTTTAGTGAGTTTATTGTTTTCAAATTGAATTTCTTCGTCACGTTTTTCCTTTAGCTTTTCAAATTGTCTTTCAGCCTGTTTGATTCTTTTTTCTATTTCTGATTTTTGAGCTATTATTTCTTCATTTCCGAGTGTTAAATTTTCTTCAGCATCCTTAAGTCTCCTGTTTGTAGTTTCTAAGAGTTTCTTCTGACTTTTAAGTTTATTTAAAGTTTCCAACTCAATTCCTATTGCCATAGGACTTTGAGGGCATAAAAGGCTGTTATCTTGAATTTTCTCACAATCTTCTTTTCTTTTTTCTAATGTGGCTACATCACAAGAAACTTGTACTTTTAACTTTTGACCTTTAGTAGGTAAATTTTCTCCTACTCTGTTTATATAACATTCTTGATGTAATTCTTGGATTCGATTTCTCCATCGTTTGATTGTATTTTTACGGTCGAAGCTAAAAAGAGTGGAAAGGCTAGCTGCTTGGTATTCTCCTGATTCAATTTTTGTAAAAAAATTATCCCTTTCTTTTTTAGTATTTTGAAGGGCAAGATTGTGGCAATCCCTTGAAGTATCGACATATTTTTGGAATCGATCGGAGCAGATATTTCGTATAACCTCTCCTGCTTGACCAAGAGCATGGACTAATTCTATTTTAATCTGTTCTAATTTTCTAATGTCTTTAATAGCCTGTCTTTCTTTTTCCTTCTTCTCGAATTTACGTTCTCTTATTTCAGTTTCTTTTCGGTCTGTTTCTTTTCGGTATTGTTGTTTTTTGTTTAATAAGCTTTGCCTAAATCGATCTTCGGATGTGGCGATCGCAGAATTGGCTTTTAAAATAGCATCCTCTACTTTATCAAGCTCTTGTTGTAATCGTTGAACGTTTTTTTCAATTTGGTCCCTTTCTCTTTTGGCTTCATTATAAGCATCATTGCATCTTTCTTGAAGTAATTGCTGTTTTTTTTCTATAGCTTCCCTTTCTGCTTGATCTTGCTCTGTTTTTCTTTCTTCCTCTTTTATTAACCTTTCTTCTCTTGTTTCTAGTTCATCCTTAATTTCGTCATACGTATTTTGACATTGCTTGCTCAAATCAACAGATATTGGTTCTCCTTCTCCTTGATTGGCTATGTCGACTCGACAGTCATTCATTTGTGTTTCAAAATCTATACATTCATCTAATAACTCTCGTACTTTATCTAAAGGATTCTCTTCACGATCCTCTTCACGATCATCTTCTTCTGCTTCCATTGCTTCAATTTTAAGGTTTCTCATTTCAGTTAACTTTGTTTGACGGTCTTTTCTGTGTCTAATAAGTTCGTCATTAGAACATGGTTCTTCAGATAAAGAAACAAATGGTAAGAATAGTAGAATAAGTAACAGTTTATTTCTCATAAAAGGACTCCCTAGGAAAAACTCCCTTGAGTTTTATCGGCTACTTCCTCTTTTTCCTTTAAGTTTCTTATCCATATTCTATTTCCATTTTTTGGTTTAAAAAACGAAGATATTTGATGTTTTAGTGTTTTATTTTGAGTCATTTTGATGGTGTGCTCATATTATTTCTCAAAAAAAATTGCACTATCTAAGATAAAATTTTCCAACTCTAGATTTCCTAATTTTCACCTTATTAAATACAACACCAACTTACCACTAGCTTGATAAAAATCTAAGGTTTTGCGATTTTTATAAAGGAAAAAAATTAATAAGAGTCTAAGTTTTTGCGATTTTTATAAAGGAAAAACACATAGCTTCCCACCGCTACTAATCCCAATACACTGAGCCACTGACCACGAGTCAACCCTAGAAGGTCTGTACCGATATAAGCATCTGGTTCTCTAAACTGTTCACCCACGATGCGCATAACAAAATAAGAGATGCCCCAAATCCCCGCAATCCATCCCGACTTTCTGGGTTTTCTCCATATAACAAGCACCAATAAAAGAGGGATCAATCCTTCGAGGACGGCTTGATAAAGCTGTGAGGGGTGTCGGACAGGCAAGACTTCTTTTAAAGCGAGGATAACTTCTTGGTGGCCTTTTTCAACATAGGATAAAATTTTATTTAAGGTGGAAAGTATCTCTGCTGTAAACCTGTCTTTGTTAGAGATAAAGACTTCCCACATAGCTTCTGAAGCTCCAATCTCCTTTTCTCCAAAAGGATTTTTAATAGACTTTAACTTGGACACTGCCGTTTTTAAAGATCGAAGTTTTTCCTCATTCCAATAGTAGTACCAAGAAGTTATTTCATTTGGAAATTGAACTCCCCATAAAGTAAAACTTTCAACCACTCGCCCGTAGAGTTCTCCATTGATGAAGTTTGCAATTCTTCCAAAAATAATGCCTGTGGCTCCTCCAAAAATAGTTAAGTCCAACAAATGTAAAAGAGAATATCTTTTTTTGTAAGCAAAAAGCCATGAAGCAACAAAAAGTCCTATGATGCCACCGTGACTCGCCATACCCCCTTTATGCACCTCTAAAACACCCCAGAAAGGAAAAGAAGAGCTCCATTGCAGCCACAACTCTGGCTGATAAAAGGTGCAAAAACCGAGGCGTCCTCCAATTAATACGCCACAAATAATAAAAGTCACAAAGTTTGAAATATCTTTTTTAGATAAAGGTGTGCGGTTTTTTTTGAGGAGATGAAGCATAAACCAATGACCACAAAGCATACCTGCAATGTAGGCCATACCGTACCAACGAATGCCTGCGGTTTCAGACCATGAGAAAATAAAAGGATCGAGATTGTGTAAGTAAATCCACTTAGCCATAATCCATCCTTATAATTTTTCCTTTTAAAAGTAAACGATTTATCCCTAAATATTAACCTTTCAAACTCTAAAACAGTACTTATTGTTGCTATTACAAAGGGTTTGTCATAATTAGAACTTATGAAAAATATAGTCTTAGCAAGCCAGTCTCCAGCTCGAAAAAAAATTCTTTCGTCTTTAGGTTTACCTTTTGAAGTTATTCCCTCACAGGTAAATGAAAAACAATATAAAGACACCATAAAAGATCCTTATAAGTTGTGCCAAACCATAGCGAGAAAGAAAGTGAAGGCGATTCATAAAAATGATTGTTGGATTATTGGTGCGGATCAAGTCGCCTCATTGAATGGAAGGATATTTAATAAACCAAAAACTTATTCAAAAGCAGCTGAAACTTTAAAACAACTTCAGGGTCAAACTCATGAACTTTTGACAGCTCTTTGCCTCCAAAGACCTGACGGTTCTTATTATGAAGAGCTTGTGATTAATAAAATGCAAATGCGATCTTTAACAAAAGAAGAAATTCATCATTACCTTTCTTATGATCAACCTTATGAATGTGCGGGATCTTATACGATCGAAAAAAGAGGAATTAGTTTGTTCGAAAAAATTGATTCACCGGACTTTAACTCTATTTTAGGTCTTCCTTTGATCATTCTTTGCTCTCAACTTCAGTTATGGAAAGAAAATGTCGTATAATATTCTATAATGGAAATAAAACTTTTAGAAGTAGGTCTTCGTGATGGGATACAAAATGAAAAAATTCATTTTAGTGTTTCGGATCGATTTTTTATTCTAAAAAAACTAATAGATGCTGGAGTGAAAAATATTGAAATAGGCTCTTTTGTCTCCTCTCAAGCTGTTCCTTCCATGAAGCTCACTTCCCATTTGATGAAAAAAGTTCGTGATGAATTAAAACTTTCTGATTCTTTAATGCTTTCGGCTTTGATCCCTAATGAAATAGGATATCAAAAGGCTTTAGAGTATGGATTAAAATATGTTGCAGTGATGGCTTCTACAACAGAGTCTTTTTCCCAAAAAAATACCAACTGCACCATAAAAGAAAATTTAAAACGTATTCAAATGGTTTGCCAAAGAGCGAGAAGGGAGAAAGTTTTTGTTCGAGCTTATTTAAGTATGTCATTTGGCTGCCCTTACGAAGGTGAGGTTTTACCTTCTCGTGTTTCTCATTGGGCTCAAAAGTTGATCCATACTGGGGTGCAAGAAGTCGTGTTGAGTGATACGATTGGAGTTGCATCTCCTTTACAAATTCAAAAAATTTTAAATCTTTGTTTGAAAAAAATTCCGTTATCGCAGTTAAGTCTTCATTGTCATAATACTAATGGACTCGCACTCCCGAACATACTGACTGCACTGAATATGGGAGTTCACAAATTTGACAGCAGTATTGGGGGGCTTGGAGGCTGTCCTTACGCAAAAGGGGCGACAGGAAATGTTGCTACAGAGGACTTGGTGTTTTTTCTTAAGAAAATGAAAGAAGATACTTTTATAGACATCCAAAAATTAATAAGTATTAGTCAATATTTAAAGAAGGTCAAAAAAGTTAAACTCTCCTCTTATGTACAAAGAGAATCTTTATAGACAAAACAGAGCGAATTAAAAAGTTTCGTCGAAAGCAACTTCACCCTTAATCCCTGTTTGATAAGCAGAAACTCTTCTTTCAAAAAAGTTAGTGAGCTCTTGAGTATCTTGTAGATCCATAAAGTGAAAAGGATTCCTCACTCTAAATTGAGGTGAAATGCCAATTCTTTCTAATCTTAAATCTGTAATGTATTGAAGATAAGTTTTCATATCTCTGAGACTCATTCCTGCCATCCCTTGCGAGAGAATCTCGTCTGCAAAGGTCAGCTCGCAGTCAATAGCTTCTTTAAACATGGCAATAATCATACTTTTCATATTGGACTGCATAAGGGAAGGTTCTTCTCGCACGATGATATCCATCGCTTGAAAGGCAAAGTCAATGTGGCAGCTTTCATCTCTAAAGACCCAATTAGTCCCTGTCGCAAGACCATTGAGTAACCCTTTAGACCTTAGGAAATATACGTAGGCAAAAGCTGCAAAAAAGAAAAGCCCTTCAATAGTTCCCGCAAAACAAATAAGGTTCATAAGAAAACGGCGGCGGTCATCTTGAGTTTCAAGCCTTTCTAATTTTTCAACAGAATCCATCCATTTGAAGCTGAAATCTCCTTTTTTCTTGATAGAAGGAATACTTTCAATAGCTACAAAAGCATCCGCTCGTTCATCATGATTAGGGATGTATGTATCCAATAAAGTGAGGTAAAACTGTACATGAAGCATTTCCTCATAAAGCTGACGACCTAAATACATGCGAGCTTCAGGTGAATTGATATGCTTATAAAGGTTTAAAACAAGATTATTCCCAACAATGGTGTCCCCTGTTGCGAAAAAAGCAACCAATCTTTTAATCAAAAAAGTTTCACTAGAAGATAGTTTCGTTTTTAAATCAATCACGTCTGAGCTAAAATCTACTTCATCCACAGTCCATGTATTTTTAATAGCATTTTTATACATCTCAAAGAATACGGGATACTTCATTGGTCTTAGCGTAAGCCCAAACCCTGGATCTAATAACATAACTTTCCTCCTTATTTTTTAACTAGTTTACTTAGACTAACCTATAAAAGCCAAATGAAGTTATTGTCACATATCCAAAATTAGACTCTTTGTCAGTAGACAAAAGTCTCTCCATTTAAAGGAAGGGGATTGCCTTTTTCAAGAAGTTTGGTAGATTTTCATCAGATTGAGAATCAACTAAGAATGAAAAAGATGTTTTTATTATTTTTATTCTGCGATGCAAGCTGAAATTAAAATATGTTGACAAGTTTTGTTGTCGATTTCTTCCTCTAAACGAGGAACAAGAGATTCTCTATGTTTTTCTTGATTTATGAAGCAGAAAACTATAAAGAAGCAATACTGAAATGAAAACTACTATTGATCAAACTAATATTCACTATATTGAGGATTTGTTTGCTAAATATCAAGCGAGCCCTCAGTCTGTTTCTCCAGAGTGGAAACTGTTTTTTGACGGAGTTGATTTTGCTCGAGTTCTTGATCAAGGTTCTTTTTCTAAAAAAGAGCTTCAAATTTATGAACTGATTCAATTTTATCGTGAGAATGGATACTTTAAAGCTCGTCTAGATCCTTTGGGCCTTGCGAAACCTCAGGGTGAATCTTTTAATCTCTCTCGTTTTGGATTAGAAAAAGAGGATGAAGGTCAGAAGTTTGAGGTCTTTTCAGCTCTCAATAAAGATTTTCAAAATCTAGGGAAGTTGATTCAGTATCTGGAAAAAACTTACTGCTCCACACTAGCGTTGAATGTTCAAGGGTGTCCTCCTCAAATTCGTCAGTGGTTTTACCAAGCTTTTGAGCAGTCTTCTTTTCAGATGAGTGTGGAACTAAAACAGAAAGTTTTAAAAAAACTAACTCAAGTCGAAGCTTTTGAAAAATTTTTACATAATCGATTTTTAGGAGCTAAAAGATTTTCCATTGAAGGATCAGATATTTTAATTCCTATGTTGGAGCAGTTGGTCGATCAAGGTGCTCAAATAGGGGTTCAAGAATTTATTCTAGGAATGTCTCATCGTGGTCGTCTGAATGTGATGACTAACTTTACAAAACAGCATGAAAAAATTATTTTATCTCAATTTGAAGGCGGAATTTTTTCAGATATAGGTTTTACAGGAGATGTGAAATACCATATTGGGTATTCCTGTATAAAAAAGACTTTCTCCAATCACTCTTGCCAAGTGCTTTTAGGTTTTAATCCAAGTCATTTGGAGTCTATCGTTCCTGTGATATGTGGAGTGACTCGTGCTCGTCAAAGAATGCTGAAAGATACTCAAACCCGAAAGAAGGCTCTTTCCATATTAATTCATGGAGATGCTTCTTTTTGTGGTCAGGGTGTCGTGAGTGAATCTTTACAGCTTTCCCAACTGAAGGGTTATACTGTGGGGGGTGCTATTCATATTATTGTGAACAATCAAATTGGATTTACAACAAACTCTAAAGATGGTCGATCTACACCCTTTTCTTCGGACTTATCTAAGTCTGTTCGAGCTCCAGTTTTACTCGTGAATGGAGACGATGTGGCAAGTTGTATCCAAGCTATAAATATTGCAGTGAAATTTCGCCAAGAGTTTCAACAAGATATTGTGATTGAACTTATCTCCTACAGAAGATTTGGTCATAACGAAGGGGATGAACCTTCTTTTACTCAACCTTTGATGTATAGTAAAATTAAACAGCATCCGACTTTGATGAATATTTATAAAAAACAATTGATTCAGGAAAAAGTAATAACTGATGATCAAGGAAAAGGCTTTCAAGAACATACAGATTATTTGCAGGGTATATTGGATCAGATAAGAAAAAAACCTGAGCCCATTCAAGAAAGTGATTTAAGAGGGCCTTTATGGATTTACAATCCTAAGCCTTCTGATGATCAAATCGAAGAAAATGTGAAAACCACCCCCAGTTCTCATGATCTCAATCAAGTATTTCAAACTCTTACTTCTGTTCCGGAAAATATAAACCTTCACCCTAAAGTCAAAAGGCTCATCGAGAATAGAAAAAAATCTGTAGATTCTTCCAACATCGATTGGGGCTTAGCGGAGTTAGCAGCGTATGGGACGCTTTGCTTGGAAGGACACCCTGTACGAGTATCAGGTCAAGACTGCAAGCGAGGAACTTTTTCTCATCGTCATGCTTCTTACTTTGATGTTCAAAATGCCAAAGAATACACTCCCTTAGCAATGCTCAGCCCAAAGCAGTCTGAGTTTCGTATTTATAACTCTCCTTTATCTGAATTTGCTGTGCTTGGTTTTGAATATGGAAATTCTTGTTCGGATCACAAAAGCCTTAATATATGGGAAGCTCAATTTGGTGATTTTGCCAATGGAGCGCAAATTATCATTGATCAATATATTTCAAGTGGAGAAGAAAAGTGGATGCAGTCTTGTTCTTTAACATTGTTTCTTCCTCATGGTTATGAAGGGCAAGGGTCTGAACATTCGAGTGCTCGAATGGAAAGGTTTTTACAGCTTTGTGCTCAAAATAATATGCAAGTATGCTACCCTACATCTCCGGCAAATCTTTTTCATTTACTCAGAAGACAGGTGAAAAGAGATTTTTATAAACCACTTGTTGTAATGACTCCAAAATCTCTTCTTCGTCATCCTCAAATGGTATCTCATACGAACGAACTTTTAAAAGGATCTTTTAAAGAAGTTCTTGTGTCAAAATCTAAGAGCTCTACTCCTATAAAAAGTCTTATTTTATGTACAGGTAAAATTTACTTTGATTTAATGAGTAAAAAAAATCACATTCTTGATCATACGATGGTTATTCGACTAGAACAGATCTACCCTTTTCCTAGAAAATCTTTAGGTCCATACTTGAATGGGTTATCTTCTTTAGAAAAAATTATTTGGCTTCAAGAAGAACCTAAAAATATGGGAGCCTACTCTTTTGTGAGGCCTGAACTTCAAGAATTCTTAAAAGATTTAGGGAAAAAAAATGTGAAACTAGAATACATTGGTCGTGAAAGTAAAGCATCTCCTGCAGATGGTTCTTTTCAAGGATTTGAACAAGAGCAAAAAAAGCTTGTGAATCGCTGTTTAGCTCAGATGATTTTATGAGAGTCAAACAAACTCCGATGGTTCCTCGTTGACTCCTTTATTTGCAAAATATAGGATACTGTATTAAGGCTGTTGTTAATACGATAATCTCAATAAAATATCGATGCTTGCTTGAAGGTAAGGGATGACTATGAAAATTGAAATTAAAGTTCCCTCAGTAGGAGAGTCTGTCAATTCAGCAGTTATTGGATCTTGGAATAAAGCTTCAGGAGATTTTGTTCAACGAGATGAAGTTATTGTTTTACTAGAAACAGACAAAGCTTCCATGGAAGTACCTGCTGAAAACGCAGGTCAGGTTGAAATTTTGAAAAAAGAAGGAGAAGAAGTTCTTGTGGGTGAAGTGATTGGGATTATTGATACTTCTAAAAAAGCCCCTCAAACCTCTCGACCTGCAGAAAAAAAAGAGGAAGCTACTCCTTCTTCCTCTAAAACCATTGAAAGTAAACCTGAGCCTCAGACTTCACAATCTGTAAAAACATCTCAACTTCCTTCTTGGGATTCTTCTCGTCACTCTCCTTCCGTTCGTCATGCTTTGATGACCAAAAATATTGATCCGTCAACATTGCAGGGCACAGGTAAAGGAGGACGTCTTCAAATGTCTGATTTGTCATCTATTCCCTCTCCTCCTTCAATGCCGCAGCAAACAGTTCAGTCTCCAAAGATAACGACTGTCGCTGGTGTGGAAATGCGCAAAGAAAAAATGACAACGATTCGAAAAAGAATTGCTGAAAGATTGCTAGCTTCTCAAAGGAGCACTGCAACTCTCACCACTTTTAATGAAGTGGATATGAGTCGCATTATTCAATTAAGAAAAAATTATCAAGAGGTCTTTCAAAGAAAATACAATATGAAGTTAGGGTTTATGGGCTTTTTTATTAAAGCTGTGATTCAAAGTATGAAAGCGCACCCTCGAGTGGGGGCCCAGATAGAGGGTGACGAACTTGTTTATTTTAATCATTGTCATGTCAGTATTGCAGTGAGTACGAAAAGAGGTCTCATTGTTCCAGTGATTCGATATGCAGATCAAAAATCGATTGCTGAATTAGAGGCTGAAGTTTTAGAATATGCAAAAAAAGCTCGTGAAGGAAAACTTTTACCCGATGATCTCATGGGAGGAAATTTTACAATAAGTAATGGAGGTGTTTTTGGTTCCTTGCTTTCCACTCCTATTTTAAATCCCCCTCAAAGTGGTATTTTAGGTATGCATAAAATTGAACAGCGGCCGGTTGTTGTGAATGGAGAAATTGTTATCCGTCCAATGATGTATCTCGCATTATCTTACGATCATCGAATTGTTGATGGAAAAGAATCTGTTGGGTTTTTAGTGGCAGTCAAAGAGTGTATTGAAGAGCCTACACGCATTTTATTAGATATTTAATTTCAAAATAGTATAAAAATTACACATTTATTTTCTTAAGTTAATAAAAATATATAATTATGTTAACCTCTCGGCTCTCTTATGTGAAGTGGAGGGGATAATATGAAGATTCTTAAAATACTTTTTTTGATTATGTCAGGAGCTTTAGTTCAAGCAGAAGTTCTCCCTGAGCATGTTAAAAAAATTCAACTTGATGAAAAAATTCAATCTGCTGTCTATAAATTAAAAACAAACTCTTCAACGGGAACTGCTTTTGTTATAGGAAACAATTTAGTGGCTACTACTTTTCATAACGTCGCAGATGTTTCTGATATTGATGAAATTACTTTATCTCGTGAAGGTTCTTCGGATGTTCAAATTCAAAAAGTAGTTGCAGCTTCTTTTTTAAAAGACATTGCTATTTTACAAACGAAACAAAAATTAGGAATTTCTTTAGAAAAAAGTTCTGCAGTTTTTAAATCTCCTTTTTTGCTCATTGGATACGATCAGGGGCAGTTACAACAAATAAAAATAAAAGACCTTCCTTTTCCATTAATAGAATTATCTAATACAAATCACTATCAAGCGTTATTTGAATCTTTTAAGGATATTATCCATTTAAATGGAGCTCCTGTGATTAATAATAAAGGAAAGTTTGTGGGAATGGTTTATCATTCAACAAAAAATCATGCCCATTTTATTTCTGCAAAATCTTTAACTTCTCTCGCAAGTAAAAAAAGCACTTGTGAAACAGCTTTAGGTTGTATTGAAAAAGAACGAAAACGTTTGAAAAATCATATGGAACATTATATTAGGAATCCACGAGCTCACTATCAAAATAAAATTTTTCATTTAAGAAATGTTTTAAAATATGCTAAAAAGCATTTAGGAACTTTAATTACTTTCTATTTAAAAAAAGGTGCTTATAAAGGATCCACAGAGGCACAATTTCACTTCGGATTTTTATCTCTTGATATTGGTTGGATAGAACAGGCAGCTATGCAAGGTCATAAGGAGGCTCCGTTTCTTCTTGGCAAGTTCTACACTCAAGGTGCCTACTCTGAAGATTCTAAAGATTGGAGTATTTTGAATTATTTGGAGAGAAACCATCAAAAAGCTGCAAATTGGATGAGACAAGCAGCCGAACAAGGTCACCCTGAGGCTCAATTTAGACTAGGAGATTTTTATGCTGAAGGCACAGTAGTTCCTAAAGATTTAGGAAAATCTTTTGAGTGGATACTTCGATCTGCAAAGCAGAAATATCCGGAAGCTCAATTTAGAACTGGAATGTCCTATCTGGAAGGAATAGTGGTTGAAAAAAGTTTGCTAGCATTTACGAAGTGGCTTGAAGAAGCAACCACACAAGGTCATAAGGAGGCTCCGTTTGTTCTTGGTAAGTTCTACGCTCAAGGTGCCTACTCTGAAGATTCTAAAGATTGGAGTATTTTGAATTATGCGAGGAGAGACCATAAAAAAGCTGTACATTGGATAAGACAAGCAGCCGAACAAGGTCATAAGGAGGCTTCGTTTCTTCTTGGCAAGTTCTACACTCAAGGTGCCTACTCTAAAGATTCTAATGCTTGGAGTATTTTGAATTATGCGAGGAGAGACTATGAACAAGCTACACATTGGATGAGACAAGCAGCTGAACAAGGTCACCCTGAGGCTCAATTTGAACTTGGAGATTTTTATGCTGAAGGCACAGTAGTTCCTAGAGATTTAAAAAAATCTTTTGAGTGGATACTTCGATCTGCAAAGCAGAAATATCCGGAAGCTCAATTTAGAACTGGAATGTCCTATCTGGAAGGAATAGTGGTTGAAAAAAGTTTGCTAGCATTTACGAAGTGGCTGGAAGAAGCAGCCGAACAAGGTCATAAGGAGGCTCCGTTTGTTCTTGGTAAGTTCTACGCTCAAGGTGCCTACTCTGAAGATTCTAAAGATTGGAGTATTTTGAATTATACGAGGAGAGACCATGAAAAAACTGTACATTGGATGAGACAAGCAGCCGAACAAGGTCATAAGGAGGCTTCGTTTGTTCTTGGCAAGTTCTACACTCAAGGTGCCTACTCCTCTAAAGATTGGAGTATTTTGAATTATGCGAGGAGAGACCATAAAAAAGCTGTACATTGGATGAGACAAGCAGCCGAACAAGGTCACCCTGAGGCTCAATTTGAACTTGGAGATTTTTATGCTGAAGGCACAGTAGTTCCTAGAGATTTAAAAAAATCTTTTGAGTGGATACTTCGATCTGCAAAGCAGAAATATCCGGAAGCTCAATTTAGAACTGGAATGTCCTATCTGGAAGGAATAGTGGTTGAAAAAAATTTACTAACATTTACGAAGTGGCTTAAAAAAGCAGCCGAACAAGGTCACCCTGAGGCTCAGGTCCTTACTGAAAAATCTTACGTAGAGCAAGACCCTAAAATTGCTACTAACTGGTTTGAAAAGGAAACTGAGCAAAGAGGACGTCCAGCTTTTGCTCAAAGAGCTGTTCAAGAAGTGAAACCCGCTATCTATCGAGTAGAAACACCTTCATCTAAAGGAACAGCGTTTTTTATTCAGCCAAATTTGGCTGTGACAACTTTTGAAACAGTAGAAGATGTTTCTTATGCTGGTGACATCACTTTATTCTATGAAGGTACTTCAATGAAAGTTCGAGAAATAGTTGCAGTTTCTTTTTATGGAAATGTTGCTTTTTTAAAAACAGAAAAAGAATCAAAACATATTATAAAAAAAGGAGAAATTCTGAATAGAGGCTATTTATATTCCATAGGTTATAACCAAAGGGAAATGTATCAAATAACAAGTATAAACAGACCTGTAAAATTAGATGAAGTGCTGAGTGCATATCGAATAATTTTTAATTATTCTAAGAATTTTCAAGCTGTGGGTGGGAGTCCCATTTTAAATGCCAGAGGAGAATATATAGGCATGAGTTATGATTCAGCTAGCAGCATTATTTACTTTACTTCAGCTGATCATTTAAGTCGGGTGTTTTCTGGAAAATTAGGAACTTTATGTAATCAAGATATTCGTTGTATTCAAAAAGAACGAGAACTTTTGAAAAACCATATGAAAAATTATATTAAGAATCCACAAGCTCAATATCCAAATAGCAGTTTTCATTTAAGAAGGATCCTTAAGCGATTGGTGGGACAGTCTGAAAGTTCTAGAAAATTAGTTTTTTCTTATTTAAAAAAAGGTTCAGAATATGGCTATACAGAGGCACAATTTACTTTAGGAGTGTTCTCTTTACATGGAATTGGAATTCCTCAGAATTTCCAACTTGCAAAAGATTTGTTCAAAAAGGCTGCTAATAAAAAGCACCTAGAAGCTGAGTTTGAGCTTGGAGTATTATATGCTCAAGAAGAACAGGAAAGGGAAGCTTTCGAGATGATGTGGAGAGCGTCTTTAAAGGGTCTTCCGGAAGCTCAGTTTAATCTTGGAAAGTTTATACTTAACAGCATAGGTGTTGTTAAACCCCTCCCAGACCATGCTTTTTATCGGTTTGAACAAGCGGCAAAACAAGGTCATCCTCACGCCCAGTTTATGACGGGTCTATTACACCTCCAAGGCCCTGGTAGAGTGGAAAAAGATGATAAGCAAGCTCTTTATTGGCTTAGAAAAGCAGCCGAACAAGGTCATAAGGAGGCTCAGTTTATGATTGGAACTATATTCAATGATGAAAAAAGAGTACAAACTACTGTGGACTTCAAAGAAGTCAAAAGATGGCTTAAAAAAGCAGCCGAACAAGGTCACCCTGAGGCTCAATTTAGACTAGGACTATTACTTCACACTGGCAGCAAAAGGTTCAGTCCAGATCCTAAAAAATCTATGGAGTGGTTTAGAAGAGCAGCCGAACAAGATCATAAGCAGGCTCAACTGATTATTCAATCACAAGGTGGGAAACCTAACAGTTGTGATGGAATTATGAGGAGCTTGTCCCAATAATAAATCACTCATATAGTTGATCGGAAAACAAACTGTAGAATAAAGTTTTTTGGAGGGGTATGAATAGCCTGTCTTTCAGCATGTTTGATACAAAACATTAAGATTTTTACACTTTACCTAAAGGAAAAGAAGCTAGACACCATGATTAAAGTTTTGTAGCTTATAATGAAAAATAACAATCTTTGATCAGAGAGAAATATCATGGAATTTGATTTAGCAGTTATTGGAGCTGGCCCAGGAGGATATACAGGGGCTATTCGAGCAGCGCAGCTGGGCTTAAAGATATGCATTATAGAAAAGGAATCTACTTTAGGTGGCACTTGTCTCAATGTGGGGTGTATTCCTTCTAAAGCTTTATTGGATTCTAGCGAACATTATCACTTTACTTTAGCTGAAAGCGCGATTCATGGAATCAATGTAGGTCATGTGAAGTTGGATCTTCTTCAAATGATGAAGAGAAAAGATAAAATAGTTCAAGATTTGACAAATGGTGTGAATTTCTTGATGAAGAAAAATAAAATTAAAAAAATTGAAGGTACAGCCACTATTCAATCTTCTCAAGAAATTATAGTGGATAATAAAAAAACAATTCAGGCAAAAAATATTCTTATTGCTACAGGAAGTGCACCGCGAACTCTCCCTTTTGCTCCTTTTGATTCTAAAACCATTATTTCTTCGACTGAAGCTTTGAGTTTAAAGAAAGTTCCGAAAGTGATGATAGTGATTGGTGGTGGATATATTGGTTTAGAGATGGGCTCTGTTTGGAATAGGTTAGGAACCGAGGTTCATGTGTTAGAATACTCTTCCAGACTTTGCCCTGCTTTAGATAAAAATATTTCTTCTGCTCTTTTGAAATCTCTTAGTCAACAAGGTTTAAAGTTTCATCTTCAGTCGAATGTAACTCAGGTGCAATCTAAAGGTTCTACAGCTTTGGTGACTTATGAGCAGGATTCTCAATCTCAAGAAATTAAAGGAGATGTGGCCTTAGTATCTATTGGCCGTACTCCTTATATTGGAAACTTAGGTTTAAAAGAACTAGGTGTTGTCACCAACGAACAAAACTTTATATCCGTAAATGAAAAATTCCAAACTTCTATTCCTTCTATTTACGCCATTGGAGATGTTATAGGAGGAGCAATGCTTGCTCATAAGGCAGAAGAAGAAGGAGTGGCTGTGGCAGAGATTATTTCTTCTGGTCATGGTCATGTGAATTATAAAACTTTACCTTCTGTTATTTATACTTGGCCAGAAGTGGCTTCAATAGGGTGGACGCAAGAACAGTGTGAAGAAAAAGGGTTATCTATTCAAACAGGTCGTTTTCCATTTGCTGCAAGCGGTAGAGCGAAAGCGTTAGGTTGCACGGAAGGTTTCGTAAAGGTGATAGCAGATAAGAACACAGACGAAGTTTTAGGAGTTCATATTATTGGTCCAAGAGCGTCAGATATGATTGCGGAAGCAGCAGTGGCTATGGAATTTAGTGCAACAAGTGAAGACATCGCACGATCCTTTCATGCTCATCCTACATTGTCGGAAACGATGCGGGAGGCGAGCCTTGCTGTTCAATCTCGGGCAAGACAAATGTAATGAAAAAAAAATTTCATATATTTGTTTTTCTCACATTGTTACTGGCTTTGTTTGTCATCTTATGGGGAATGTGGGTTCGTTTATCTTTTTCAGGAGACGGATGTGGTGATCAGTGGCCGATGTGTCAGGATCAATGGGTTCCTCAAGCTCAAGAGGATAAAACTTGGGTGGAGTGGTTTCATCGAATAACATCTGGAGCCTTTGCTTTATCTATATTGGTTTTGTTTATTGGGAGTCTGAAGTTTTTCGAAAAAAGAGATAAGGTTCGATTTTATGCGGGAATGTCTTTGCTCTTTACACTCACTGAAGTTTTAATTGGAGCGGTCCTTGTTCTTAAAGGCTTAACTGGTTTTAATGTTTCTACACTCAGACTTTTTGTCCTGAATGTTCATTTGATCAATAGTTTGCTTCTTGTTGCTTCTTTAGTTTTATGTTGGCGTTATTCTTTTATTTCAACTTGGAATGAAGAAAAACTCCTACAGTATCGTTTTGCTTTCCCTCCTTTTTCTGTTATCCCAATAAGAAAAATCATACTTTATTCTATTTCATTTCTACTGATTGTATTTCTAGGCTCTTTCGCTTCTTTTTCTAATATTGCTTATCCTTCTTCTTCTTTGAAAGAAAGTTTAATGATGGATTTTAGTCCTCATTCTCCTTGGATTTTGCAGCTTCGTTTTCTTCATCCTTTAATAGCTATTGTTTTCTCAGGTGTTTTTTTAGTTCATTTTTTATATTTATTAAGAAATAAGTTATTAATTAAGATCAATGAAAAGCCTTCAAATTTAACTCTTAGCTGGTGGTATGAGTGGTTTGAATTTCGAAAGCCTTATTTATTTATAAGTTTATTTTTTGCTGGTGTTTTAAGCGGAATAGTGACCTTGCTTTTACTCTCTCCTGTGGAGTGGAAACTGATCCATGCTATCACTATCTATTTAATTTGGATTCTTATTTTTCTTTTGTAGATATAATTATCTATTGTCTTAAAGGACGGATGAATGAATGAGCTTTTAAATAAAAACTACAATCACACTGTAAGTTACAATTTTGAAAATATTTTTCCAGCTAAACCATTTTTAAAATGGGCTGGAGGGAAAGGTTTTCTTTCGAGTCGACTCATAAAACTTTTTCCTAATGATTACTCCTCTTATTATGAACCTTTTATAGGAGGAGGAGCGTTATTTTTTAAAATTTCTCCTTGGTTAAAATTTGCTCAGATCAGTGATCTTAATAAAGAACTTATTTTAGCTTACAATATAGTTAAGGATGATGTGGAGAGCCTCATTAAAGAATTAAAAAAGCATGAAAAAAATCACTCTAAAGAGTATTATTACTTCATAAGAGAAAAAAATAAAATAGAAAATGAGATAAAAAGTACAGCAAGACTTATCTATATGAATAAGACTTGTTTTAATGGTCTTTATCGAGTCAATAGCAAGGGAGAGTTTAATGTTCCTTTTGGGAGATATAAAAATCCTAATATTTGTGATGAAAAAAATTTAAGACGAGTCTCTGTTGCATTACAAAATTGGAAAATAAAAAATTTAAGTTTTGAAGATGTAAAACCTAAAAAAGGTTCTTTTATTTACTGTGATCCTCCGTATCATGATTGTTTTTCTAATTATCAGAATGATGGGTTTATAGAAGCTTATCACATATTGCTGGCTGAATATGTGAAAATATGGTCTAAAACTTGCAAAGTTATGATCTCAAATTCAGATACAACGGTCATTAGAGAACTTTATAAAGACTTTCACTTTCATACTGTACAGACTAGAAGGTGTATTAACTGCAAAGGGAATGAAAGAAAAAAACAGGAGAAGGAACTAGTTATTACTACCTATGAAAAATAAAACTCAAAGGATAAAGCAGAGTCTAATAATAGTCTTAAAACTTCTATGAGTATTCGAGAGCGGCCTTTTCAAGAATAGTTTGAATGAGTTGATTGTAAGAAATACCGTCATATTTTGCAGACATTGGTAATAAAGAAAGAAGAGTAAGCCCTGGTAAAGTGTTCATCTCCAAAGCATAGGCCTTTTCGTTTTGATCTAAAATAAAATCTATTCGCCCGTAAGTTTTCACTTGATATAGATTTTGGACATTCAAGGTAATGGTTTTGAGTTTTTCAACCGTATGAGGGTTGAGTGTCGGTGGAAGAATATATTGAGTTTGGTTTTTTTCATACTTGCGTTTGAAATCATAAAAGAAACCTCTCGGAGGTTTGATTTCAACAGGGGTGAGAGCTTTTTCATCAAAATAAGAGACTGCAATTTCTACTCCTTTGATATACTTTTCGATGAGGATTTCATGATCCACTTTTAATGCACTTTCGATAGCTGTCTTCCACTCCCCTTCAGATGTACAAATTGTCACTCCAATGCTGGAACCTGAACGATTAGGTTTCACTACGCAAGGTAAAAAAGGTGGGGCAGATAAAGTTCCATTTTTTTGAAGCTCAGTTTGAAGATTTTCTATTGTACTTTTTTGAAGTCCATAAAAATCTAAAACTTGATATGAATTTTTTTGTATATTCAAAAATAAAAAGGGAGCTGTTAATATCTTATTCTTTAACAGAATCTGTTTGAAAACATTTTTGTTCATACATAGGGCGCTCGATAAAACTCCACTTCCTGTGTAGGGAATTTTTAAATATTCTAAAATCCCTTGAAGCAATCCGTCTTCTCCATAAGTTCCATGCACGGCTAAAAAAGCCGCATCAGGTCGAATTTTCATTAAATTGCTATAGAGTTTTGAATTAGCTTCCAGAGGAGTAAAAGGAATATTCAACTCTTTTAAAGCTTCAGCTACTTTTTTTCCTGTCATCAAGCTGATGGAGCTTTCAGCTCCATTTCCACCTTGAATTAAAACTATTTTTTTCATGCTGCTCATTTTTTAAAATTATTCTTCTTTATCCCATGAACCTAAATACTTCACTTCTGTTTTTAATTGGATATTAAATTTTTCTTTCACAGTTTTTTGAACATGACAAATGATTTGATGAATATCAAGCGCTGTAGCTTGATTTTGGTTCACTATAAAATTAGCATGCTTACTCGAAACCTCAGCTCCACCCAATTTGAAACCTTTAAGCCCTGCTTTTTCAATAAGGCGACCCGATTTTTCTTTGGGAGGATTCACAAAAACAGACCCACAACTTGGATGGTTTAAAGGTTGAGAAGATAATCTTTTACGGTTGATCGTTCGAACTTGCTGATGGAAATTTTCTAATTTTTGGTTTGGCCATTTAAGTCCTACTCTATAGATGATTCCTGTAAAACCTTGGCAGGAGCGGTATTTCCAAATAAGTTCTTCTTTTTTAAAAGTTTGAAGTTGTTTATCATTCAAAACTTCCACCCAATCTACAATTTGGGAAAATTCATAAGGATAAATATCATAACTGACACCTGCATTCATCACGACTCCTCCGCCAACATCACCTGGTAATCCACAAAGAAATAAAGCAGGAGCTAATTGATAAAGTGAAAAAATTTTAAAAATTTGACCTTTAGAAGCACCTGCAAGAGCTTGAATGGCAATTTCATCTTTATTCTCCTGCACTTTTACAGAGTTTAATTTGTTTAAGATAATAACTAAACCTGGGATTCCTTGATCGCTAATAAGAACATTGGTTCCTCCACTCAAAGTGGTAATAGGTATTTTTTTCTCATGAGCCCACACACAAGCTTTTTGAAGGTCTTTCAGATGAGAAGGAAAGCAAAGATACTCTGCTAGGCCTCCCACCTTCCAGCTCGTCCAATCTTTTAATGGAGTGTTTTTTTGAATTTCCATTGAGTCTACTTTTATTGACTGAAGCCTAAAATATTTTTTTACTGGCAGGATTCACAGATCTCAGGGTTTTCTAAAGACGAATTATCATCAAAAGCAGTGTCATATTGAACCGTTACCTTGGAGATACGAGTGGCTGGTCTGGAGCGTAGATAATAACTTGTTTTTATTCCATTTTTCCATGCGTACATATACATACTGGAAAGCTTTCCAATGGAAGGACTTTCAATAAATAGGTTTAAAGATTGGCTTTGATCAATGTAAGGACCTCTTGCTCTGGCTAGATCAATCAAGGACTTTTGCGGTAGCTCCCAAGCTGTTCTATAAATAGTTTTGAGTTCTACAGGGATTTCTTTTATGTTTTGAATCGAGCCATCATTCATTTTAATTTTATTTCTAATGTTGTCATTCCATAACCCTATTTTTTTTAATTCAGCGACCAAATACTTGTTGATTTGAATAAATTCTCCAGAAAGAGTTTCTCTTTTAAAAAGATTTGAAATTTGCGGCTCAATAGCTTCATATACTCCAGAAATGGAGGCAATAGTAGCTGTTGGTGCGATGGCAATCATCAGTGAGTTTCTAAGCCCGTGCTGTTTGATTTGTTGCTTCAGTTTATTCCACTTATCTTTATTCTTAGGGTTTTCATTCCATAAATCGAACTGCAACATTAACTCAGCTGCTCGGGTTTGATCAAAACTTTTATGAGGACTGTGCTTACTGGCTAGTTCGCAGGATGTTTTGAGAGCATTGTAATAAATGTCTTCTTGAATATCCCGAGCAAGTTTTAAAGCTTCGGGGCTATCAAAAGTTAATTTCAATTTAAATAGTAAATCTTGCCACCCCATTAATCCTAAACCAACGGGTCTCCATAAATTGTTCGATTTTTTAGAGGTATCAGTAGGATAAAAATTAATATCGACAACACGATCTAAGAAAATACAAGCGATTTTAACCGTTTTAGCTAGCCTTTTCCAGTCGACTGCATCCTTATTATGGTAAAAATTCGCTAAATTAATAGAACCTAGGTTGCATACCGCAGTTTGCTGTGAAGAGGTCACTTCTAAAATTTCGGTGCATAAATTAGAAAGATGTACAATATTTCCTTTTTCCTTGGTTTGGTTACACTTTTGATTGCAATGATCCTTAAAGGTCATCCAACCATTACCTGTTTCTGCGAGTGTTTTCATCATTCTAGAATAGAGTTTTCTCGAAGAAACTTTTTTGAGAGCCAGTCCGTCTACTTCTGCTTTAAGATAAGCTTTTTCAAATTCTTCGCCAAAGAGATCCACAAAATTTGGTACATCCTTAGGATCAAATAAAGACCACTCTTCGTTAGCTTCGACTCTTTTCATAAAAAGGTTAGGAACCCAATTAGCTAAGTTCAGGTTGTAGGTTCTTTGATGTTCATCTCCAGTATTATCTTTAAGTTCTAAGAATTCTTCGATATCAGCATGCCAAGTTTCAAGATAAACACAAGCAGCTCCTTTTCGGCGACCTCCTTGATTTACAGCAGCTACGGAGGAGTCTAAAGTTTTTAAGAAAGGAATGATACCATTAGAGTGTCCATTGGTTCCTTGAATCAACGAACCTCGAGCTCTCACGCGACTAAATGAAACCCCAATACCTCCTGCATACTTAGAAAGCAGGGCAATGTCTTTATATTTGTTATAGATGGAGTCTAAACTATCTTCAGGAGAGTCCAGCAAGTAACAGGAGGAAAGCTGTGATCGAGGAGAGCCGGAATTAAACAGTGTAGGAGAGCTAGGCATATAATCAAGGCTTGAGATTAACTCATAAAGTTCTGTCGCTTCTTTGAAAGTTTTAGAAAGACCACTGGCAACTCGAAGGAAAAAATACTGAGGTGTTTCGATGACGAGGCGAGAATGAGGATGCTTGAATAGATATCGATCATAGATAGTTCGAATTCCAAAATACTCTAATCTGCGGGATTGGTTTTTGTTGATAATAATATTTAAAGCTTCTTTGTGTTCTTTAATGAAAGCAAAAGTCTGCTTAGAAATAAGTTGAACTTCAAATGCCTTCTTAGCTGACTCATAAAAATTACCGATTTGTTGACTTGTTACTTCTTCTTCGATGTAGCGATCCATTAATCGAGCTGCTAATTGAGAATACTGAGGGTCTTCAGAAATTAAAAGTGAAGCAGTACGAATGCAAAGCTCATCTAATTCTTTTGTAGAAGTTCCGTCGTAAAGACCGCTAATGGCGCGAGTGGCGACTCGCATTGGGTCTACGGATTCTAATCCAGAAGAACAAGCATAAACTACATTAATAATTTTATTTACATTCACAGGCTCTAAAGAGCCATCTCGTTTTTTAACACTCATGATTTTGGGAGTACTTTGATCTGAAGAATTTCCGGTGGACTCAGATTGAATATTTGTATTTGTGTGAGTTTCTAACTCTGTCATGTACCCCTCACTGGACAAGAACAAAACGATTACCACTATATTTTTGTGGCATAAAGTCTCTACACATCATGTCGATCTGCATTAATACAGCCACTTTGTCTTTTAGTTGTTCATTTAATTATCGCTAATTATTCTGATTTTTTTCAATGTGTTTCATAGAGTCAGGACTTAATTTACATCTCAAAAATCAGTAAATTTAATTTCTGACTTTAAAGGGATCTATTACAGCACACTTTAACTTTTATAGATGCACTGTATAAAATTAGATCTTAGCAGCTTCAAGTTGCATTTCTTTATCTATTATTGCATGGGCTCCCTGATTTAAAGAGAGTCTTAAAACTCATTTTAAAGTATTCTAAAAGAGAACTGTATGTAAAAATTACACTCAAAAAAACATTAAAACAGAGTTCCAAAAAATCAGAATCCCCTTAGTATTAAAATACTGTATAATGGGGTTTTATATATTCATGGTGTTTTATGTTTAGCGGAAGGTTCAAAGAATATGTTTTTGAAAAACTTTGGTTTTATTTTTATTGCTCTATTTTGTTTTTGCCTCTTTGCAGAAAATGGCAAAGTACATTTTAATTTTCAAACACAAGCAGATTGGTATATAAGCCCTAAATCTTATTCAGAACAACTCGATTACTATTGGATGGTGTCGAGTCAGATGAAAACTCAACAGCAATATAAATATGTTTACTACGATTTCAATGTGAGAGCGACTCTTTCCTTGGATGCAAGTCAGAGGTATTTTGTTTCTGTCCCTCATGCTAATTTTGGATATCATGTTAAGGACATTAAAACCGTTTCTTTCTTAAATGGTTTTCAAGCTTCTTTGGGACGTTATAAAAAACAGTGGAGCTGGCTTGATAGCTATTGGGATCTGGGGTTATGGAATCCTAGAAACTTATTTGATTATTTTAATCCTGAAGAATTAGGTGTATTAGGTTCTGCAATTATTTTTAAAGGAGACTACTGGTCTCTAACTAGTTTCATCGGAGCGTTGTTTTTCCCTAATGAGGGATCCTCTATTGGAGAGAACAAAGCAGGCTCTATTCAATCTAAATCCCGTTGGGGAACTCCTCCTGCGACCAATGTCTCTATTCTCAACAAAGAACTGGATGCTTATTACTGGATTCAGCAACCTTATTTGACTAGTGTGATTTTGCAAAGAAGTTATAATATTAATTTTATTCTAGGTTCTAAGAAGAATAATTGGATTTCTTTATCTTATGCTCAAAAACCTTTGAATAATATTTTTTATCGTGTGAAAACTGGAATTAACATTTCAGGTGCATCTTTAGACAGCTCCATCTATCATCATTCTCTAACACATCAACTGATTTCAGTAGATACAGGGTTTCGTTGGAAGGATTGGTCTGTCTATACTGGTTTACTGGATGAAACTTTGGACCGTGTTGATTTGCCTCAAAATTGGATTATCCCTAGTATTCCTCATACGATTCTTTTTTATTCTGCATCTATTGCAAGGGATATTCACTTTGTGCCTTGGAATCGAAATTCTATTCGTTTATCTTTTTTGAACTCATGGATTAAGGAACAACACCATATTTCACTCATTGGTGGAACAGTGGATTCTTTAGTTTCTTTAAAGAGGTTAAAAATCACAAGTGGTTTTGCTGTAGATTGGACGACAGATTTTTTATGGGGAAAAGAGCAAAAAGTAAAATCTTTTTTAAGATACTGGTATGATTCTTCCAACAAAGGAGGATGGCTTCAATGGAAGCTTTCTTATTTTTTTAATTCTCAAATTTGGGTTTTATTTGAGTGCGATATACTAGGGTCTGAGTACAAGTTCAAAAATAGCTTCTTGACTTGGTTTGGAAATAACGATCGATTGTCTTTAAAGGTGCAATATGGATTTTAGATTTTATTTATATATCCTAAAAATTGTTTTAGCTGTGACTTTATTGAGTCACTGCGGATTGTATGTGGGCGATACCTATAAGAATATCCCTTTAAGTGATACTAATCTGGGTTGTCTTGATGGATTGAACCAAAAGTTTGAAAGTTATTTGAATAAAGAAATTCCACAAGAAGAAATTGGTCAGGTTGCTCAATGTCTACAGTCGGCTTTGCACATCTTTAAACATCATGTATGGGGGCAAGAAGTGGATACTTATGAGCCTGAAGAGTTGAGAAATTTTTTACAAGAATTCTTTCTAAAAGAAAAAAAACTTTCGAATCAGTTTCTCGATAGTTTAATGGATCTTAAAGTTGGTTTAGTGGGAGGGAGTTCAAAAATGCTTACCTCTGAAGAGCTGGATCAAATCAGCGAGCGTATTGGTTTTTTAGGAAATCTAGTATCTGACATTTACCCTTATATGGATGTTCTCTATAATCAAAAGATCTCAAGCAATGAAGAATTAAAAAAAAGTACTTTGCAACTAAGAAGCAGTCTTCAAGAATTATCTCAAAAATTATTTACTCAACCTTATTCTCTAGATTCTGCGTTAAAATTTTTAGAACAATCTAATGAAATATTTCAGTTTTCAGAAGAGCAAGACTTCAAGTGGTTTAAGTTATTCAAAAACACAGCTCCTTTTATGCTGAAAAACTCAAAAGATGTTATTGAAGCCTACGAGTGGCCTCGACTTCTTGATATGACTATGGATATATGGTCTGTATACCTGCATAAGATTCATGGAGATCAGAGTGATAATTTTCAAGATAAAATTCAACACTATTCTGTAGCTTTGGAGAATGGGTTTACTTTCTTAGATAAAAAAGTTTCCTCTTCTCCGGAAAAATCTTTAACAATCAAAGAACTCTTGAATGTTGCTCACTCTTTAAATGATGACAAAGTTTTACCCCAAGGTATTTCTGTGACTCATATTGAAAGATTTTTAGAACATCTGTTTGAAAGTATTATTGAGCAACCTGAAACACAGAATTTTTCTTTAGAGTTGTCAGAGCTGAAATGGTGGAAGGCTCATTATCAATCATGGAAAAATACTCAAAACTCCATTGATGCCCTTAAAGTTTGGTTGAAGAATCATCCATACTACTCTATTCATGATCTTTTTAAGAACGATCGTGTGGTAAAAAAGCAATCTTTCCATTCTTCTTTAAAGACTATAAACTCACTTTATCAGATAAAGCCTTTATACAGTGAAGGCTCTTTGGGATATTTTGATGTGCATTATACCTACCCTTCAGCAAGACCTCAGGGTTTTAGGTACAAGAACTTAACTATTAATAATGTTTACTCTTCTTTAGTAAATATTGTGATGGATCGATACGCCCACCAATATCCAAAAAGAGGCCTCGAGGAACAAGAATTTGGAATGCTTATTAAAGATTATAATACTTTATCTCTCTTAATAAGAGGTCAAGAGCCTTCTATAGACCCTGAAAAAAAATATGGAAGAGTAGAGTTTGTAATGAGTAATATCCTTCTTTATTCTACAGAAGGCTATTATAAGCCTGATTATGTACTGGATGAGCGTGGAAAAAAAGTTGATTTATTATCTCGAAAAGAAGGTTTAGAGTTATTTCCTGTTTACTTACATATTAAAAGAGGAGCGGGCGATCTCTTTCAATTTTTAAGTCAAGAGTGTTCATTGATTGATCTGTCGTGTTTTAAAAATAATATTGTCACCTATGTGCATGAGCGAATGCCATATGCTCCTTATTTTCAAGATTTTATCCGTGAGCTCGATCAAGATTCCTTAAATAGATATGTTGATTTTTTAATTCAAGTGATTGAGCTAGGTGGACCTGTTCAAGAAATAGAAAAAAAACAACTTGAGTTTGTTTTTTATGCTCTTGTGTTTCAAGAAGTGATGATCACTCGATTTGATCAAAACGAAGATGATGCTGTAGACTATACAGAAGCTATGGGAAAAGGTTTTGAGCTTTGGGAAGGGCTTATAGAGTATGGAATAAATAATGTGATGTGCCTTTCTGATCAAGATGTGGATCTAAAATTTGTATATTTTTATGTTATTTCTGAATTAGATCTGATGGATAAATCAAGTCTTGTAGGTGTATTAAATATAGGAATAAATTATGGGAGTTATTTTATCAAAGCTGAAGATTTTATGAGGGATATTTTTGGTGACGGAGTTCACTTAACTCGACTAGAAGCAATAAAGTTAGCGGTAAATTTAGCAAAAAGAATGGTTTCTAAAAATATCTTAAATGTGAGTTGCCCTCAATAAACTCACTACACTTGCGGAGTATGTAAAATTTACATGCTCCGATATTCAAAGTACCTTTTTGAAGCCTATTTTAACAATTCCTAGACAGAGTTTTTTCTTGTATGTATATTCATGTTCGATATGAAGATCTTTTTTTATTTACTTTGCTCTATATTTTTTATCAGTCATTTAGTGTCTTGTACTTCTTACTGGGCTCAAAACTCTGAAGAAAGAAAGCTTAATAAACTCATGGATCAATTCTTTAAAGAGCAGCTCAACACTCACCCTGAAATGCAAACTTTCTTAGGTTATAAAAAAGACAAAGATAAATGGAATGATTTATCACAAGAGAAACAAAAAAAAGACAACAAGCAAATCCATAATTACCTTAAACAATTATCGAACCTGAATTCAGATTCTTTTTCAAAGGAAAATAAACTGAGTTGGGATATTTTTGAGATTCTTCTCAAGAGATATAAAGAAGAGTTTGAATTTCGTTTTCATCCTTATCTTGTAAACCAATTATTTGGTCATCATACATCAGTGAATGGGTTTTTAATTAATATGCACACTATTCAATCTGTTCAAGATGCTCAAGATTATATTGCTCGTGTTCAAGGTTTAGGGCAAAATTTTGATCAACTTATAGGGCGTCTTCAATTGTCTGAGGAACAAAAAATCATCCCTCCTTCCTTTGTATTTTCTAAGGTGGAAGAAGTTTTAAGAGATCTATTAAAAGGGTACCCTCTCACTTCAGATGGAGAACATATTCTATTTGCAGATTTTAATAAGAAAATTAAAGTTTTAAATTTAAGTGCTCGTAAAATAAAAAAACTAAATACTCAGCTTGAAGACACTCTCGTAAATCATTATCAGCCTGCTTATCAAAATCTGCTCAATTATTGGGTGCGTCTCCAAAGAAAAGCCCGATCTCAAGTGGGGGTGTGGAGCCAGCCTCGTGGAAATGATTATTATGCAATGAAATTACGTCATCTCACGACTACTCATTATACTCCTCAAGAAGTGCATCAATTAGGGTTAAAAGAAGTGCGTCGACTTCATTTAGAAATTCAACAATTAAAAAATAAAATAGGGTTTAAAGGCTCTTTGTTAGATTTTTTTAATGATTTTAGAAATAATAAGAAGTTTTATTATACAGAAAAAGAAAAATATATAAAAGACGCCCAGCAATCTCTTTTGGAAGCTCAGAAATTACTTCCAAAGTATTTTGGACTTCTTCCTGATCAACCGGTCATTCTTAAAGAAGTAGAAAGTTTTAGAGCTAAGTCCACAGGGAGTGCTTTTTATCAACAACCTTCTACTCGAGGAAATCGCCCAGGTATTTTTTATATTAATTTTTATAACATGAATGAGCAACCTCAATATTCTTTAAAAGCTTTAACTTTCCATGAAACTGTTCCAGGTCATCATTTACAAATTTCTATTGCCTTGAATCTTAAATCGATACCTCGATTCAGAAGGTATATGGATATGACGGCTTTTATTGAAGGGTGGGCTCTTTATTCAGAGAGACTAGCGGATGAAATGGGCTTATATACCAGTGATTATGATCAGTTTGGTCAACTTTCTATGGAGCTTATGCGAGCATGTCGTTTAGTTGTTGATACAGGTCTTCATTATAAAAGATGGAGTCGAGAAAAAGCAATCCGGTATCTCATTCGAAACTCGGATGTTTCTTATGACTCCGCAGTGCGCTCGGTGGATCGATATATTGTGAATCCTGCTCAAGCAACTGCTTATATGATTGGATCTTTGAAAATTTTGGAATTAAAAAAAATGGCCAAAGAAAAATTAGGAAGTCATTTTGATATTCGAGAGTTTCATGATCAAATTCTTAAAAATGGAGCTATTCCTTTAAATGTTTTAGATCAGGTGATCCACCAATGGATCGAAAACTCTTCTCATAAAAAGATTTAAAACGAGCAATCAGACACACACTCTTGTCCAAAAAGATACATTTGAGATTCTCGGCACTCCGGTGTGAGAATGTGGCGAGAAATAACTATATCTTCACTGTTAAATAAGGAACGAGAGTTCCATTTCTTTTTGCAATTATAAACAGCCCAGTCAATTAATCCATTTTTAAGCTGATCATTTTTTGTGTGTTGAATGTGCATACGATTAATTCCTATAGCATTCAGTTCCGAACTGCTTTGAATAATGCTGAAGTTAAAACGATCTGGTCTAATACTCTTTCTTGTACATTGCGAGATAGAAGTTAGATGATCAATTCCCAAAGCATTACGTCCCACTTGATCAACAATTATAATGTGACCAGAAACAGCAATAATATCTCCAGCTTGAATAGGTTTGGAGCTAGAAGAGTGTGTCACTTGCTTGAGGCAGCTTAAACCATTGGATGTATCTTTAAACATCCACGAGCTCATTCCAGAAATATAAGATCCTTTCATAGGTTTATTTCTTTTAACTCTTAAACCTGCAGCAGCTAATGAAGACATCACAAAACCTGAACAGTCTACACCGAGTACATGGGATCCGGAGCCTGAGTTTTTAAATAGGTTAATTTGGGGGTAGGGATACATATTTACAAAAGGTTTACCTCCGAAATCATAAATTAAAGGATTATTGAAAATATTAGGGCATTGTGGAGAAGGGTGGATATCAATTTTATTGAGATAGTAGTGTGAAGATCGAATTTGTGAAAGAGAAAAAATAGATCGATTTATACCTCCTCCTTGATGGACGGAAGTTTGACGGACACCCTTGACTTGAGGAGTTTTAGAATGAACGAGAGGTAAATTAAGAACTTTACAGCTTTGATAGGCTGTGACCATCACTTTTCTTGCTCCATAGACTAGTGGATGCAGCTTAGTTTCTTGTGGATTTTTCAAACTTGAAAAGGAAGTTTCTTTTATATTTATGGGCTTCACTGCTTCACATTTTAAATTCAACGGAGAAATAATTTTTTGAATAGCATCAAAAGTATCATTTAATTCGTTCACAAATTGAGCAAGCTCAGGATGAGAATAAAGAGAGTTGTCATTTTCATCCATCAGTTCAATAAGAGCGATCTCTTCCATGATTGTAAGAGCTGTTTTGTCAGAAAAAAAATTCAAAGTTTGTTCATATATTCTAGAAAAGTTTTGAGCAAATTGACGAATCATCTTACTATTGGCACCTTTGTTTAAAAGGTAGCTTTGTGCAAAAGATTTCACTTCCCGTTGAACCAATGTGGGGGAAGGGGGAGGATTTTTATCAAACAAGGTGATGTAAATATGAGTCCATATATGACTTTTAAAATCATCGCAGCTCACACGAGTCAAAAGCCTTTTTAAATATGGATCGGTGAGTCCTTGCACTTCATGGGCTGGTGTATAAGCATAAAGGTCTTCTTCTAAATGGCTTGAAGAGTAAAGATGTGGAGCGCCTGCTAAAGGATTACAGCCAGACATATAAAAAAATACTACAGAAAAAATAAATAACAAAAGTGCTCTAAAAATCATAAAACCTTCCTATATTGCCTATCGGTCATAAAAAGATTGGATTAAAAAAAGTTTGTGAGTTGACCTATTTTACTGAAGGTCATAAAAGAAGAATCAATATGGAAAAAACACTGACACCAGTGATGAAACAGTATTGGGATGCTAAAAGTCTGCATCCAGATAAAATTGTTCTATTTCAAATGGGCGATTTTTTCGAAATGTTCTACACAGATGCCACAGTAGCAGCTCCTGTTTTGAACATAGCGCTCACCTCTCGTAATAAAAACAAAGCCAATTCAATACCTATGTGTGGAATTCCATTACACGCTATGCCAAAAGTGGCGGGTCAGTTGTTGCAAGCTGGTTATAAAGTCGTGCTTTGTGAGCAAGTTGAAAATTCTCAATTTAAAAAAGGTCTAGTTAAAAGAAAAATTACTCGAATTTTGAGTCCAGCAATGGCTTATGATCCTTCAGCTTTAGATGAGTTAAAGTCCCACTATCTTTGTGCCTTTGACGATAAGACGGTTAGTTTTTCGGATCATACAACTGGTGAAGCCTTTACTTATATTTTTTCTTCTCTTAAAGAGTGTCACCGAATCATTTCACTCATTCAGCCTGTAGAAATTGTTTTTGATGAGAAACAAAAAAAGGATTTGCCTTTAAATTTAAGTCAAACACATTTTTCTCTTCATTCTGATTTAGATGATTCCTCCAGTGTCTCTGTGAGCGTTCGCCGGTTAACATCCTATATGAAAAAAATGGGAGGTCCGAAAGCTTTAAAAAGTTTAAGACCATTTGAGAAACGATACATACAAAAGGATATGCTTATGAGTTCCATGACTCCTAAGCATTTAGAAATTCTTCAAACTTTCGAAGGGGCAGTTAAAGGAAGTCTATTTTCTGCTGTCAATCGGACGGTCACTAGTGCAGGAACCCGTCTTTTAAAAAAGTATTTACTCTCTCCCCTTGCACATCAAGAAACTATTGAACAGCGGCTCGATCGCGTGGAGTATTTTTTTAATCATACAGAAGAATGTCATGAACTTAGAGAAAAACTAAAAGCGGTGGGTGATTTAGAAAGAGGGATTGGTAAAATCTGTAGTCCTGTAGCTCATGCTCGAGATGTTTTGGACTTAGGGCAGTCTCTTGCTACGAGCTTAACATTATTTTCTTATGATCCTTATTTTGAAAGCCTAACTTGCGAATATGCACCCATCATTCAAACCTTGAGTCGAAAAATAGCTCAATATATTTCTTCTGAAGCTCCTTTATCCCTTAAAGAAGGTCGCTTGTTTAACAAAGGTGTTAATGAAGAGCTTGATACGCTCATAGATTGGTCTGAAAACTTTCAAAATAAAATTAAAAGTTTAGAAAACCAAGAAAAACTTCGATGTGGGATCTCGTCTTTGAAAGTCAGGTATAATCAAATTTTTGGTTATTACATTGAAGTCACTAAAACACATACTTCTAAAATTCCTTCGCACTATATAAGAAAACAAACTCTCACTCATGCGGAAAGGTATACCACAGAAGAGTTACAGCAACTGGAAGAAAAAATATTATCCGCTCGAGAAACGAGAATAAAAAAAGAATATGAAATGTTTCAAAAGCTTTTATTAGAAATTTATTCTGAACTTCCTATACTTCATCAGATAGCTCGTGCAGTTCATCAAATGGATGTTTATTCCTCCTTAGCTTTTTTGGCTTTAGAAAGAGGCTATGTCCGTCCGTGCTTTGGTGAGTCTCTTCATTTAGTGGAAAGCCGGCATCCTGTGATTGAGCAAAGTAGGAATTTTATTCCAAATACGATCACGATGGATTCAGGTTACTCTCTTCTTCTGACTGGACCTAATATGGCAGGTAAAAGTACTTTGATGAGGCAGGTGGCGTTAAATGTCATCCTCGCTCAGATGGGATCCTTTGTGGCAGCGACCGAAGCTAAAATGCCTTTGTTTAAAAAACTGCTCACACGAATTGGTTCTAACGATCAGCTGCATTCAGGTCTTTCAACTTTCATGGTGGAGATGACAGAGACGGCCGATATTATTATGCAAGCCGATGAAGAATCCCTTATTGTGATGGATGAACTCGGCCGAGGGACGTCCACATACGATGGATTAAGCTTGGCACAAGCTATTTTAGAGCATCTCATCTCAAAAAATAAAAGCTATATCCTTTTTTCGACACACTATCACGAACTGACACATATCAAAGAGCCGAGGATTCAACATGGATATATGGCAGTGCAAGAATTGGAACATGATATTGATTTTCTATATACTTTAAAGGACGGATTTTGCAGGCGTTCTTACGGTATTGATGTAGGAAAAAAAGCAGGACTGCCCTCCGCATTAATTACTAGAGCTCAACAATTGATTCAAAAATTTGAGAAAGATAAAATAAATCCTCCTGATTTAGATTCTATTTTAGATTCCTAGACCATGAAAAATATACATATCTGTTATGCGCAATACTTAAAAAAAAATAAGCTTTAGTAGTTTAAGAAGGATAATACTTTCCCACTTCTTATCATCTATCATTCTTTTTTATTGTGGAGCATTAAACAACAAGTCCAGTTTTCTATTCATAAGACTTGCTGTATAGTACGACTAGTGGTTCAATTTGAATAATAAACGGACTTTAATCAAGGAGGAGCAAGGATGCTCAACGTGACAGCAGTAGAAAAAGATTTTTTGTTTTCAGAAGAAGGTATTATATATTTGAAAACGCACTTGGCTGAGCAAGGTCTCTCTCGAAGAGAGACAGAAGTCGTGGTACTCGTTCTCCAAGGTCTGACGAATAAACAAGTTGCTGACAAATTATGTGTGGCCGAAAAAACAGTGAAATTCCATCTGACCAACATATACAAAAGGATGAAAATTTCCAGACGCTCTCAAATCGTATGGACACTTCCTCTAGGAGATTTTGTAGAAAAGTTCAGGGAAAAACCAATTCACCAAACTCCAGAAAGCTCGCACAATCGTACGGCGGCATCCAACAATCCTGAGGATTCAGATGTAGAAATTTCTATTCCTGTTGGGCGCACCACTGTTGGTAGTTCCATAGAATAAATCTTATGGAACCTAAATCGGCTGATTGTTCCCATGTTGTAATGACAGAGGTTGTTTATCCTTCTCATACGAATGCTTTAGGTACTGTTTTTGGTGGAGTTGTGATGTCTTGGGTGGATATTGCAGGTTCTATTTCAGCTACTCGTTATTGTGGAAGACCAGTCGTTACAGCCAGTATGGATGATGTGCACTTTATTGCTCCTGCGTATAAAGGAGAAATCATAAATATCAAAGCATCTGTCAATTATGTGCATAACACTTCTATGGAAATTGGAGTTCGAGTAGATTCAGAAAATTCAATCACAGGAAAACTTTGCCATATCGTCTCTGCTTATCTCACATTTGTTGCTTTAGATGATAATAAAAAACCTACTCCCGTTCCTCCTCTTAAAAAGCCAGAAACGGAAATTAACAAAAAAAGGTTTGAACAAGCTCAATTAAGAAGACAGTGGCGATTGGAAAGAAGACATCAACTTTAATTTTGGTTGAAGATTTTGGTTGAAGATTTTGGTTGAATAAATACACTATCGGTAAAGAGATGATTGAACATATCAAGGTTCATAAACACATCTAAAACCAGTGGGAGACAAAGTAAGGGCATCATCATAACGAACACTTGCATCAACGGAAAAAATTCCTAAATCATCTTCAGTGAATCCTCCACCACGAATAATTCCATCCTTGATATTGGATAAATAAGCATACCCTAAACCTAAAGTATTATTCCTTGTATCTCTATTATAAGAAGGTGCATTGTAGTAACCAGCAGGTCCAAAAAGCTTTTTGTTTTGATCAGAATCAAAAATAGGTTCATCTTTCTCTTTTTTCACGCCTAAATCTGAAGTAGAGTCATCGACATACTCCCAGACTCCGCCAGACATATCCCAGATTTCTTCTCCGTTTGGTAAATAATGGTCTCTTTTTTCAGGGTTCCAATCACGATTGGCATAATTAGAGCGACCTCTTCCAAAAGAAGATCGAGAGTTAGAGCCACTTTTTCGGAATAGAACACCATAATTTAAAAAATTACTAGTAGAGGATGAAGCTTTTCCAGAACTCCAATTTCGATCTTCATCTTCAACATGACGAGCAATGGTTTGCCACTCGCTATTTCTAATTAAACGATAGCCTAAACCATTATTTTGACATTTTACTTGGGCTTGTGTATGAGAGATTTCAATCCATGGATCGTCACTAGATTTGGAAATAGCTTTTTCATCATAATTATTATTATTATCATCCCGACTGGATACACTCCTGCGACTGGATGAACTCCTGCGATTGGAATATTCTCTTTTAGCTTCATACTTCATGACGCAAAAATCTCTATTCGTAAAATTATCTAAACGAGGAACAGGAACATATTCATCTGGACAATTAAAAATATTATTCACAGAAGTACAGGCTGTATCTGATTCTGATTCAGCAGAAATTTCGACTGTATCTTGATCTTGTACAATACTTGTTAAATCTAAATTAGCTGCCCAACGTCCTCCGGAACAGTTAATATCTAAACTTTTTCCCTCAATAGTGATGGTGACTTCTCTACTGTTGCTATCGCAACGTCCAGATAACCTATATTCACCTGCATTTTCGCTACTAATAGTTCTTGCTCTACTAATACTTACTTCTCCATTTTGATTAGAGTTGCAGCCTCGATTTCGTGATGTGGTCTGTGGTCTTTCTCTTAATTGTTGAGCTCTATCATCTGGAATGTTATTTAACGAAGGTTCATTTCTACCACTACAAGATGTCAGAGCAAGCGTGACAAAGAGAAAATAGAAGTTAAATAATATTCCAGATTTGATTTTCACAATAAAACCCTGACCTTATCCTCTTATGTTATAAAAAAAAATCTAATAAAGAAAGGATTAAAAATATTCTTAATTGGAAAGAAAGATACGTCAAAATTTAGCCCTAAGGCTTGAATAGGTCATAAATTTTCTTGTGAGAGTAACAAACTTTTTACGATTCAAGGTCAGCAGTGAAATCTTTATTGATTTGTTTCTTAGCTCGAGCCCCGAGTTTCTTAATATGTTCCAATCGTGAGACAATATTGCCTTTACCTGTACTTAATTTTTTATATGCATCCTCATAACTATTTGAAGAATGTTTCAGATGAGTCCCTACTTGTGTTAAATCGTCTAAGAAACCAACAAATTTGTCATATAAATCCCCTGATTTTTTAGCAATTTCTAAAACATTTTTATTTTCTCTTTCTCTTTGCCACATAAATGCGACAGTTCGCAGTGTGGCGAGCAAAGTTGTAGGGCTTACAATGACCACAGATTCTTTCCAAGAAGATTCGATAATACTTCGATCTGTTTGTAGAGCTACAGAAAAAGCACTTTCTAAAGGGAAAAATAAAAAGACGAAGTCTAAAGAATTTAAACCTAAGGCATTTTGATACTCTTTAGAGCTTAGATTTGATATATGGTTTCGAATGGATCGGGTAAAGTTTTTTAAAAACTCCTTTTTTTCTTCGGCATTTGAGCTTGCAATATATCGCTCATAATGAGTTAGAGAAACTTTAGCATCAATGACTAGATGTCTATTTTGAGGAAGCTTCACCACGACATCTGGCTTTAAGTGGGAGCCGCTTATGGATTGAAGCTGAAGGTCTGTTCCCTGTAGAATATACTCTTCATTTTCTCTTAATCCTGAAGCTTCTAAAACTTGACTGAGTATGGATTCTCCCCATGCTCCTTGAGTTTGGACATTTCCTTTTAAGGCTTGGGTGAGGTTGTGGGTTTCTTCATTCATTTTTTGACCAACATTCATCAAGTGTTCTATTTCATTTTTTAAAGTCAGCATTTCCTTTGATCCAGTGTCGTAGTATTTTTCTGCTTTTTCTTGAAATAATTTAATTTGTTCTTTGAGAGGTTGAAGAGTGTTTTCCAATTGCTCTTTGGAGTCTTTTTTAAATTGAGAGGTTTTTTCATTGAGAATTTTTTGTGAAAGACTATCAAACTGAGAAATCATGTTTTTTTCAACTGTCTCTTGAGCTTTTATTTGCTGTTGAACGATTTGAAGCTTTTCTTCACCGGCTTGATGACTTATTTGTAAAGTTGCTATTTGCTGGGCATCTTGTGTATTTTTTCGTTGAGCTTCATTAAGTTTTTGTGAGTTTCTCCAAAAAAGAAAACCTAAAATAACAAAAATCAATGGAAATACGATTAAGAATAAAGCTTCAATATTCAAAATAAGATCTCCGTTCTGTATAGTTTTCCATTATCGTCTGATCGTAACACAAGAAACTATTGTTTTAAAGTTTTTGTTTAGTGAAAATTCAAGAGAATCATAAGGGAAGAAGAAATAAGTAAAGTGATAAAAAATAATTTATGATTTTCTTTCTTAAGAACAAAAGGGGCAAGATGAATAAAAACTACGTAAAAAAGAGATGCTGTAGAAAAAATTAAAATCCAACTTTCAACTTTCTCAAAGTGAAAGATCCCGTTTAAAGCTATGCCTAGACCTAAAGAGCTGCATAATAAGAGTTTTAAAAATAAATAAGCTCTTTTTGAGTACTGAGAACTTTGAGCTAAAGAAAGAACGGAAAGCCCCTCTGGCAGAAGATGAGCGAGTAAAGCCAAGCTAATAAAGATGCTTGTTTGTAAATCTACAAATAAGGAAGAGCCAAAACGAATACCATCAAAAAAGGTACAACTTAAAAGGCATCCGATTGTTGAAAAAGATTGAGAGTGCGAAATATGGTGATGATAATTATGATAATGCTGGCAGCTGGAAATCTTTGAGTCTATTTTTGGAAATATTTTAGAAAAAGGGATATAAGGGATGATGTAAACTTCGATGGCAATCATAAGAAATAATGAAAATAAAAAACCTGTGGAAAAAATAACAGGCGTCGTAGACTCTAGACTATGAGGTAAAAACTTGAAGAAAATAAGACTTGTTAGAAGACCTGCACTGATAGAGGTCGTTGCCCCACTTGATAAAGCTTTTTTAATAAACAAAATCTTGGACAGCCCGACAAGTAAAAGAAGTAAAACAAGAGGGGCTACTATGGCGAGCGTTAAAATATAAAACATAATTGATTATCCGCTCCACTTTATGTTATTTTCTTTTAAGGAAGTCAATTGAAAAAACAGTATATGGAAAACAGAAAAAAAAAGATTAATATAAAAGTTGAGGAATTTACCACTCCTTGTTCGATTTTTGCAACTTTAAAAACTCCAGCTAAGGACTTAGAGGAGTGGATGCAAAAGGAGTCTATTCGGCATATTCTTGTACTAGATGATTCCCGAAATGTTGTGGGTATTGTGTCCCAAAGAGATGTTTTGAATTCTTACCGCTTTCAACAAAAAGAAGATGTTTTAGCTCAAGATATTATGAAGGTTGATCCCTATATTGTGGATGAGAATACGGATATTGGAGAAGTTGCCTTTTATATGTCTGAGACAAAAATTGGCTCGGCCATTGTGCAAAATGCAGATGGAGATATTGGCATTTTTACATCGACAGATGCACTCAATGCCCTTATTGAAATTATTCGTGGAGAATTATAATTTTCCTACTTCAGTGTTCATGAAGGAAATTTTGATATTTAGGAACGTTCACTGGATTCTGCAACCGTAAAATTTAGAGTAATGCGAAGTGCTCTTAAGAAACCCTAGGTGAGAGACTTTAACCGTTTTATTTTTGTAAGACGAGGAGATCACTTGAGTATTCTTGATAAAATCCTCCAGTTGATCCAGGCATTCATGCTTGGTTCCTTTTTCCACAAAAAGACACGAACAAAGTTCTTTAGAAACATAATTATTAATCATTTGAGCAGAATTAAAATTGTTATTTATTTGAGGGAGAGGAAGAGGGAATTCTTCTCCTAAAGTGTAAGGGACTTGAAAGGTTCGTATGGGAGAAACATATTGTTTCCCTGTAATAATTCCCAAAGCAAGCCCAACAATAGCATTGATATCTATAAAGATATCTTGTACTGGGCCTGTTCGAATAATCACTGTGTTCATAGAGGGAATGATAAAAAAATATTGGCCTGCGTATCCCACGGCTGCAAAAAGATCATCAGGAGCAGAAATAGCTCTAGGTTTAAAGACCTTCTTATGAAAAGAAGGTTTATTAATCCACCATTGAAAACTAGGAACTAACAAACCACGAATAAAAATAGGTTCTTTTAAAAAAGAAGGTGAAGTAGTTTGAACATAATTTTTAATCCAGTCTTTAGGTAAAAAATCTTTACCAAGCCAATTCCCCTTTTCTAACATAAACTCCCCCACCCGTGCCAAATCTCTAGAGGTGAGGTAAAGGGAACAGCATCCTTGAAAAATTCCTTTATGATCTTTTTCCCAAGTAGCATTTTGAACATCCAGCTCATTAAAGAGTTTTATCCAAGGAAGTTTAGCATATTCATCTGATTTATAAACTTGAGATAAAATGTATGTTAAAAGATTAGTGTCTGCGCTGGAGTAATGCCAAAGTTCTCCAGGTTTTCCCGCTAAAGAATGCTTCAAAATAAAACTAGTGGAATCTTTATAGCCGATGGAGGTATAAAGCATATTGATCGTAGAAGATGGAAAATCTCGCTCTTTCCAGCGAAGCCCGCTCGACCAACCCATTAGATCCTCAATGGTCATATTTTTGCAGTTAAATTGAAGGGTGTATTTTTTGAAATAGCGACAGACATTATCCTTGAGAGATAATCTGTTTTCTTTTACAGCTATTCCGATTAAAAGACTCGTGATAGCCTTGCTAATAGACCACATTTTATGTGGACGATCTTTATCATAACCTTCAGCGTATTTCTCATAAATAATTTTTCCATCTTTAAGTATTAAAGCTGAGTGAGTTTTTATTTGATAGGGATTAATGAGTTCTTCAGGATTTTCTAAAGGAGGTTTAAATAAATAATTTTCAAAACTACGGACTTGGCTGTAGTTTCTTTTTAAATAACTCATATCATTCAAGGGCGAGGCAGGGCTCCCAAAGACTCCAAAGAAGCTTAAAAAAATAATAATAAAATGAGGGTTAATTCTCTTTTTAAAAGAAATCCGAATCATTATCTTGCGTCTGTTTGTCGTCATCAGGGTCATTGGAGTCAAGAAGAGAATCTTCGTCGTCGTCTTCGGATTCTAATGAATCAAAAGGGTCATCTTCATAAGAATCCGTCTCTATTCCCTCATTATCACTTAAACTTTCTGAATCTGCAAAGGGGTCTGTGAAGAAATTTTCATTCTCAGCATCATCCACCACTGCAGGATCATTTTCTAGGTTTAAATTCTCCTCAACTATGAGGATATCCGCTATGGTTTCAAAGGGTTCAGATAGAGGTTTTTCTGCTAGGATGCCTGCTGGAGGGGAAGCTTTTTTCTTAGAAGCAGATTTCTTTTTCTTAATAATCTTTTTTACAACTTTCTTTTTAGTTTTTTTAGCTGTCTTTTTTTTCACACTTCTTTTAGCAGCAATTTTCTTTTTGATTTTTTTGGAAGCTTTTTTCTTTTTAACTTTCTTCGAAGCAGGCTTTTTTTTCTTAGTAGATTTTTTTGCACCTTTCTTCTTGGAAGTGATTTTCTTAGAAGCAGATTTCTTTTTCTTAATAACCTTTTTTGCAACTTTCTTTTTAGTTTTTTTAGCTGTCTTTTTTTTCACACTTCTTTTGGCAGCAATTTTCTTAGCAGCAATTTTCTTTTTGATTTTTTTGGAGGGTTTTTTCTTTTTCATACTGATCTCCTATTTCAATTAATTGTCTGGATAGCTATACACAACTGTCAAGATGTAAGAATAAGGTTTCTAATTATTATTGCCCTCTTTAAGGTCAAATAAGCCCGAAATTTTAAGAATAATTGACAAATAGAAAATAATTACCAGTTTTTATTTAGGACTTTTGCTGTAAAAGCCGAAATTTCAGTCTTTAAAAAGGACAAACTTAAGAAAAACTTGAGCTTAAAAAGAGAGCTTTAAAAAAAGGAATATTATGAGTGAAAGAGTGAATGAAATACCTCAAAACGAGCAACAAGTGCTGGAAAAGTACACCAAAAACTTAACCCTGTTGGCAGAAAAGGGCCGCCTTGATCCAGTCATCGGGCGGGATAAGGAGATTCGACGAGTTATTCAAGTGATTTGCCGGCGTAAAAAAAATAATCCTGTTTTGGTGGGAGAACCAGGAGTGGGTAAAACAGCAATAGCTGAAGGTCTAGCTGTTCGTATCATCAACAAAGATGTTCCTGATATTTTGATAGGTAAAACTCTTTTATCTTTGGATTTAGCCTCTATGGTGGCGGGTTCTATGTATAGGGGGCAATTTGAGGAAAGGTTGAAAACCTTAGTGCGAGCTATTGAGCAAAGTCAGGGGCAAATTGTTTTATTTATTGATGAACTTCACACTCTTATTGGGGCGGGTAAAATCGATGGAGCTATGGATGCAGGTCAAATTTTAAAACCTTCTTTAGCTCGTGGGGATTTAAGAGCTATTGGAGCGACCACAAGAGACGAATATCGAAAATTTATAGAAACAGATAAGGCTTTAGAAAGACGTTTCCAAGTAATTGCTGTCGAAGAGCCTTCCGTAGAAGATACAGTGACCATTCTTAGAGGGCTCAAGGACAAGTACGAGGTGCATCACGGAGTACGTATTAAAGATTCTGCATTAGTACAAGCGGCTCATCTTTCTTATCGTTATATTTCCGATCGTTTCCTTCCAGATAAAGCAATAGACCTTATTGATGAAGCTGCAAGCCAGCTGAGTCTAGAGGTCAATAGTGTTCCGGATGAGTTAGATGAGCTTCGAAGAAAAATTTTACAATTGCAGGTCGAAGAAAAAGCTCTTTATAAAGAAAACGATACAGTTTCTAAAAGGAGATATAAAGAAGTCCAAAAACAAGTACAAGAGCTGCAAAAAAGAAACAAAGAGCTGTCGGAGCTGTGGGAAAAGGAAAAAATTCGAATTATGGAATTAAAAAATACAAAAAAAGAAATTGAGAGACTGAAAATAGAAATTGCTCGCTCTCAAAGGGATGGTCACTTAGATAAGGCGGCTAAACTTAAATATGCAGATTTGCCTAAGCAAAAACAAAAACTAGAGGAACTAGAAAAAAAGATTCAAAAAAGTAATGGAAAAGTCTTTCTAAAAGAAGAAGTGGGGGCTCAAGAGGTGGCGGAGGTCGTTGCCCGGTGGACTGGCATTCCTGTAAGCCGTATTGCAGAGGAGCAGGCACAAAAACTTTTAAACATGGAGCTTGAGTTAAAAAAAAGAGTGGTTGGACAGGATCACGCTTTACTTAAAATATCGGATGCGATTCGTAGATCTCGTTCTGGAGTTTCGGATCCTGATAAACCTATTGGTGTCTTTATGTTTTTAGGTTCGACAGGAGTGGGAAAAACGGAGACTGCAAAAAGTTTAGCTCATTTTTTATTCAATAATGAAAAAAAGATGATTCGCCTCGATATGAGTGAATATAGTGAAAAACACCAAGCAGAAAGAATGATAGGCGCTCCTCCAGGCTACGTAGGATATGAAGAGGGAGGACAGTTAACCGAATATGCGAGGAACAACCCTTACAGTGTGATTTTGTTTGATGAAATTGAAAAAGCTCACCCTAATGTTTTTAATATTTTGTTGCAGGTTTTTGATGATGGAAGACTGACGGATGGTCACGGTAGAACAGTGAATTTTAAAAATTGCATATTAATAATGACATCTAATTTGGGAGCAGAAGAGCTTTCAGACTCTTCACCTTCTCAAAAAAAAGTGATGGATATTATTCGACAAAAGTTTCGTCCTGAGTTTTTGAATCGAGTGGATGAGTTTATTTTCTTTAACGCATTAGAAAAAGAAGATTTGTCCCAAATTGTGAATATCCAGTTGGAACAAGTGAAATCTCGCCTTTTAGCAAAGCAAATAAAAATTAATTTTGATTCAAAGGTGACCTCATTTCTCATTCAAAAAGGGTATGACCCTCAGTTTGGTGCCAGACCCTTAAAAAGGGTCATTCAAAATGAGCTACTCAATCCCCTCTCTCGTCAAATTATTAGTGAAAAAATAAATTCTGGATCTATAGTCCATGTTACAAGCAATGATCTTTGTTTGGAGTTTAATATCAAAAAATGATTCAATTGCAATAGTATCTCCTTTTTTAAATACAAAATTCCTTAAGGAATACATAAGCTTGTTGAAACGTTTTATTATTGAAAAAAAGTGTTTTATTTTTGAACACAAATTACGGATTTTAGTCTGGTTTTAAAAATTTTTAGATTAAAAGAATTATTCAGAAGTATATTTATCTTTTATTTTGTTTCAAATAGTGGTTTTATTAAGACTTGTTTCACAAGTATAAAAGGAGAAGGTCGTGAGTTTAAGAAGAAGTTATATTTATTCAGTCCTTGTCACAAGTATGCTGGTTTTTATGTTTATTTCTTGTGAAGATAAATCAGGAGCCGGAACTGGCAATATAGTTCCTCCACCAGATAATGGAAATTCATCTACATGTTCTAAATCTGGCGGTGGTTCTTGTGTAGGAAATAGTAATTGTGAAGAGCAGTGCGAGGATCTCTTTAGTGGTAATACAAAAACAAATGCCTGCAAGGATTTTTCTGTGGATGAAGTTCAAGGTATATTTTCTGCATTTGATGAGAAAAGAGGATTGTTAGAGGGACCTAGTGAAGATGATTTAAAAGACATTTCATGTGCAGATATAAAAAATGCTTTGTCTATTGATAAAAATATTTGGTCTAAACTTGCTCGTACGTACAATTCCTCCCAGTCTAAAAGGGTTCTTTATTGGATTGCAACCGAAAATGATATTTATGGTGCTATCGAGACTTCTCTTGAAGACAACGATTTAAAGAGTCTCTTTGAAGAACTCTCTGGCACCACTTTTACCGATTTGATTATAAGAAATTTAGATGAAGATGCTGAAGATAATTTCATTGTATTGGCTGTTGCAAATAAAGGGTTAAGAGCAGCTCAATTTGTCCTTGAGAACGCAGAAGAGGATTGTCCGAAAGGCCCTTATAGTAGTGCGGGTGATTTTACAGAAGCAGCTTGTTTACTTGGACAGGTTTTTTGTAAAAAAGATGGCAGGGATTATATCTTTGAAGCTGCCTTTGAGTTTATTATAAAGAATACTTCAGACCTGAAGGATTTTGTGGAAGACGGTAGATCCGATGGGTATGCAGATGGACTCGATGTGGAGGACTCTGATGATATTAGTACAGTTTGTGAGGCTGCAGAGGATCAAGGGCTTCCTGAGTGATAGACTGAATGGTTTTTGTCTTTAAATAGTCGGGGTTTTTGAAAAATAGTTTAAAAGCTAATGATTTTAAATGTTTATGAAACAGGAGAACAAAAGTCTAGTTTTGATCGGTATGATGCTAGGTTTTACACGAAGATTGTGAGAACCTTATATGGAATTAAGATATCGATAATGTCTTTGGCTGTTTTTGGAGGTAGTTATGAGAAGAAAATTGGTTTATATTTGTTCGGCTTTCATAGTAGGCGTGTTGGCCTTTACCTTTTCTTCTTGTAGACCAGGGAATCAAACCGTAAACGGAGGGAGAAACGGAGGGGGACCTATTATTCTACCAGCACCTGCTCCTGATGATTCTACCGGCAGAAATCGTACTCGTACTCGAGTTGGCGGTGGTTCTTGTGAGAGAGATGATGATTGTGAAGAACAGTGTGAAGACCTTTTTGGCAGTAGAACTAAAAGGGAGGACTGCTTAGAACTGAGTGTTAATGAGGTGGAAGGGATGTTTCTTGCATTTGAAGACAATGATGGATATTTAGCTGAACCAGATGAAGATGATCTACCAGAGGTACAACCCGAAGATATAGAAAATGCTTTAGACATTGATGGTGGACTTTGGGGTGAGCTCATTGAAGATTATAGCAGGTCTCAAGCAAAAAGAGTTCTTTATTGGATCGCAACTGAAGGTGACATTTATGACGCTATCGATTCGTCATTTGATGACGGTGATCTGAAGAGGTTTTTCAACGATCTTTTAGATGAATTTGGGTCTAATAGTTTTATTGATTTTATCACAACTACCTTGGATAGAGATAAAGAAGATAACTTTGTTGTTTTATCTTTTAATGCGGACGAAGATAGTGGAGCTTCTTTTCTTCTTGAAGAAGCACTGGATGATTGTCGAGAAAATGCTCCAGCTGGACAGCAAACTAGTAAATACACTCATGTAGATGAAGATTTTAGAGATGCAGCTTGTTTGCTGGCAGAAGCCCTTTGCGATGAAGATAAAGGTGATTATATCTTTAGAGATGTCTTCGAGTATATCTTAGAAGAGATAGTTGACCTTGAAGATTATATTAGAGCAGGATCTGCTAGTAGCACACATGCTACTACTCACAGAGATGGATTAGAAGTTGATGACTATGAGGATATCAATGATGTTTGTAGAGCTGCAGACAATCAAGGTTTGATATAATAAAATAACATCTCATATCGAACAGTTAGGTGTGAGAGATCATGTTGTGCATAGTGATATAGGAGTTTTGTAGGCTTGTTCTGAGTGGCTGTCTTTACTTATTCTTGATTCTAGGAATATATCGATATTAAAATAAGGTATGTTTGTTCGAAGAAATACACTGAGGGTTGTTTTTATTGCAGTGTTTTTTACTTTTTTCTTACTTCTCTTTAGTTGTGATCGCAGTAGCAATGATTTTATTGTTGAACCTGATGATTCATCTAGACGATCTGGTAACGGTGAACTCAGAGAAGTAAATTCCTCTTCCAGTCGATTTCGTGCTTTAAGCAGAAGTGATTTTGATGGAGAAGACTGTGAGGAAGATAGTGATTGCCGTGATTTATGTCGAGATATTTTTTCTTCCTCTAATAGAGATTCTTGTGAAAAATTTCCTATTGATATGGTAGAGGCTCTCCATGAAACTTTTGAGGCATTAGAAAATATTCGCAGCCCCAATGCAGATGGCATTGATCCTTCAGCGGTGGGAGTCATTTTTGACGAAGAAATAGATGTTTTTCGTAGAAAATTCAAGGATGATTGGGGAGTTCGAGGAACATCCGCTTTTCTCAATTGGGTGGCTGCCTCATCGAGTGCAACACAAGCAATGAGCTATAGGAATAATGATGAAGCACTGAAAGAAATTCTTTTAGAACTTGCAGACCGGCATTCAGAACCCCAAACCATTGCTCGTGCTTTATCTATAGGTTTAGCTCGTCAAAGAGAAACTTTTTTATATTTTGTTCAAGAAAATGATAATGAAAAAGCTTTAGAGTTGGCTTTTAAATTACTAGAGGAAGATGAATGCTCTAATTCTTCTAAAAATTGTAAATTGCTCGCTCTTTGTACAAGGCGACCTATTTCTGGACAAAGTTCTACTTATGAGAACGATTCTAGTTGTTACTATTTAGATGGTTATGAAGCTGAGGATGAGGACTATTGCTATGTACAAGGGCCAGATGTGTGGTCTTATGTACAAAGAAGCATTAGAGATGGTGATGTTATAGATAGTGATTTAAGAAGTGAAATTTTTGACACTGAACTTTGTAATCGGTTCTGCAACAGACAAAATGACTGCGATTTTTAATTTTTTTTATTTTGACCTAAAATGCTAGCTATGGAACAATTCCAAAGAAGGTGGAGTCGATGAAAAAAAATGGATTGTTACTGCTTTTAGTCTTATCCTTTTGTGGAGCTTGTACAAATATCAACGATAGGCAAAAGGTGGAGCTTGATCAAGATATTGAAGATGAAAAGAGATCTTCAAACAGATATTCTCGAGACGATAGATTATGCCACTCCTTTAGCAAGTGTCGAGTGGCTTGCTCTGAAATTTATCAAAATCATCCTGAAGAAATTTCTACATGCTTGGATCTGTCTGTGTCTGATGTAGAAGATATTCATTACATCGCCCCTGTTTTTGAAAATGCAAGTCGTTTGGATCTCAAACATGTTAATGCTCGTGAATTTCAATTATTTTTAAGCGTAGGAACACGTACTTTAAACAAACATATTTATGAATATACTATTCCAGAAGCTCGAAGATTTTTGTCATGGGTTGCAGAAGAAAGAGATATTGCACATATTTTGTTCTCACTAGGGTCTGATGAATATAAAAATATTTTTCTCAACTTGGTAAGCTCCGTCAGTCCTTTAACAGTGGAAAATGCTCTTCATTGGAACTTAGTGCATGGAAGTAACTTCTATACAATTAGCAATGAGAATAACAATGATTATGCCGTTTATATGGCTCATATTATGATTGAAGAAGAATTATGTGATTTTGATTATGAATATGCTTTATTTGATTTATCAGACTTTAATGAAACTTGTGTGTTGCGAGTGTATTGTCATAAAGAAGATTCAAAATACATTCATACACCTAATTTTAGATTTATTTCAGGAGTTATTGAAAGGGATAAAATCTTTGACTTTATTCAAGAAGAAGACTCTTATTATGGTTTAGGTATTAACAGTGATGAGCTCACTTCTAACATTTGTGATAAGGTGTGTACGAATCGAAGTTGTTCCTAGTTATTTCCTTTTTACGTTATGATTTGTTTGGATGTTATTAATCTTCATAAATATTATGGCTCTTTCAAAGCTGTAAATGATGTCTCTTTTAAAGTTAAAAAAGGTGTTTGCTTTGGAATGCTCGGACCTAATGGAGCGGGTAAATCGACTGTCATTGAAATACTTGAGGGCGTTAAAGAACCGACTCATGGAACTATTTTATTTAATCAAAAACCCAGAACTTCAGAATATAAAGAAAAAATTGGTATTCAGTTTCAAAAAACAGCTTTACAAGAACATATGAGAGTGTATGAAGCTTTGAAAACCTTTGCAGCGTTTTATAAACATCATCAACCTTTAGAAGATCTTATTAAGACTTGTGAGTTAGAGGATATTTTAGAAAAAGATCATAAACAATTATCTGGAGGTCAAAGGAAGCGGCTTCTACTTGGATTGTCTTTAATTAATGATCCAGAACTTTTATTTTTAGATGAGCCCACAACGGATTTAGATCCAGCAGCAAGAAAAAGATTTTGGAATTTAATCAATATTATTAAAAAGCAAGGAAAAACTATTATTTTGACGACACACTTTATGGATGAAGCTCAAACACTTTGTGATGAATTAATTATTATGGATCAAGGGAAGATTATTGAAGAAGGGACTCCTCAAGATTTACTCAGTAAACATTTTACAGGTGTTCGTGCTTTATTTCCTCTGTCTTATAAAAAAGATCTTAGTGAGTTTTCATCTTTACTAGTTCGGGAAACTTCTTCACATTTAGAATTTAATGTGAATCAAGTAGAGCTTTTTCTAAAAAAACTGATTAATTCGAATACTTCCATTACAGACATGGAGATACATCCTTACACTTTAGAGGATTTATTTATCAAGCTAGCAGGAAAAAGTTTGAATGATTAAAATTAAATCAGTAAAAATATTTTTTACTTCTTTTTACGCCGTATGGCTTGCTCGCTTTAGAGAGTTTTATCGAGATAAAAGTAGTTTTTATTGGCATTGGGTTTTACCTATATTTATTATTACTGCTTTTTATATAACCTTTAACAATGATCAAAGCTCTTTATTTAAAGTTGGAATAGTAGGTTCATTAGAATCATCGGCTTTACAATCTGAAGAATTTTTTCAAATTCAGCATATTCAGTTTTTGCCACAGGAAAAACAAGCTGGGATCAAAAAAGTTCGAGATCATAAGTTAGATTTATTGATTGAGCTATCTTCTCCTATGCAATATTGGATCAATGATTCTAATAAGAATGGTTACATTACCGAACAATTACTAAAAAAGTCTTTCAATAAAAAGCTTAGAAAAAATTCCTTTATGACTCAGCCTGCAAGTTATATGGATTGGGTTTTTCCAGGAATTCTAGCTCTCACCATTATGTTTGGATGTTTATGGGGAGTGGGATATATGATTGTAGTCTATAGATGTGAAGGCTACTTGAAAAGACTTCATGCCACACCACTTAAAAGTTATTCTTTTCTTTTGGGGCAGCTCTTTTCTCGTTTGGTGATTGTGCTAGTCACTACTTCTGTCACTTTTATTACAGGTTCTTTATTGATTTCTTTTGAAACTCAAGGTTCTTATCTCAGTCTTATTGTTTGTTATACTCTAGGAGCTATCTCTTTATCTTCCATTGGGCTTTTAGTGGCTTCTCGGACAAAGAGTAAGGAGTTTGCTGATCAGCTTTTAAATGTTTTTAGTTGGCCTTTTTTTATTTTTTCAGAAATGTGGTTTTCTTTAGAAGGAAGTCCTGTGTGGCTGCAAAATTTTTCAAAAGCTCTCCCTTTAACACACCTTATTGCATCTACAAGAAAGATTATGCTGGATGGAGCCTCTTTATATCAAGTGCGTGATCATATTTGGGCAATGCTATTGTTTAGTGTTATTGTACTGACGCTCACAGTGATTTTATTCAAATGGAATGATAAATAGTTTTTGCTTAGTAGCGCGCTTGATAACCTTCAGACATCATATTAAAGATATTGTCATAAGATGTACCGATTTTGTCATTTCCGAGTTTTTGAGATTTGAATTTGAGTGTTTTTTTCTTCTTCTTATTATTTAATTGAGCTTGAAGTTTTTTATACCAATCGTTTCCTAATCCATCATCATCTAAAGAGTCTGGGCTTCTATTTCTTCGGATAACAATAGGACCTCCTCTAGACGACGCTCCACCTTGTCCATCTCCATCAAGGAGTCCCTTATCTTTAGCAACGTCGCTAGTACTGGAACCTTTTTTGCGTTTTCTTGCCATAGATGAATCAGAGAATAAATTTGGATAAGAAGATTGAGCTGAAGATAAAGCTTTGTCATACAAATCTTTCATTTCTTGTTCAGATAATGGGTTTTTTATTGTTGTAACATCTACTATGTCTCCATTAGGGAGTGTGATAAGCGGAAGATTTGTCAAGTCACAGACTGCACTCTCCCTACATATCCTATTCGCATCGATAATTACCCTACAACCAGGCTGTTGAGGATGATTTATGCAATTCTCAACTATCCTAGAGGGATTAGGATCACAATCAACGTTGTCCGCATCTGCCACGCAATTAAGGGGGTCGTCATGAATGGGATCAGGAGGAGTGGGAGTGGGATCTTCAGTCACACAATCAGTATTATCCCCACCTTCCGCGCAATCAGGGATGGGATGAGGAGGCCTCGGGCCTGGAGGATGCGGATGATAGTGCCCAGCGATTGGAGGGTGGTGATGGTGTGATCCTTCTCTGCCATAATTATTGTCTCGATTTCTACGGGTTTTATCGGCATTGGAGAAGAGCTGCATACCTGCATAAATATGTGCTGCACCCAACCCACAAAGCAGCAGATTGGTAGGACAATTGGAAGCTATTAATTTACCTCCAATACCTATATTGATCACAGCCCCCGCTTTTTGAACCTTTTCAGATTTGGTCATAGAAGCCACCAAAGAAATGCCAGCTCCAGTAGCACTTAAAGCGCCAACTCCTATGGCAAAACTATCTGCAACACATAGGACTGAAATAATAAATAAAATAAGGAACTTCACGATGTATTAATCGGATAAAAACACTTTAAACTGAAGATATTTTGAGGAGGATATAGACTTTTTTTAAAATGACAATTATATTTAGTATATTTAGATTCGAATGTTCCAAAATAGGACAACGATTATTTTAGGTTTATGAAATATTTTTTTATTCTATATGTTTTTTTGATCTTTTCTTTAGAAGCATGGAGTTCTCGTTCAAGGGTTAAAAACATTCATTTAAAAGATCATTCAATAGAGTCTTATTCTGTAGATAAATCTAAAGAGTTCTACAATCAAGGAGTGGCTCTCTTAGAATCTAATCAAAACACGAAAGCTATTGCCTCTTTTAGAAATGCTATTTATTCTGATCCGTGGAACTGGTCTGCTCAAATTGCATTAAAGAAGCTAGGGAGATCTCTTCCTTTGTGGTGGATGATTCCCTATGAAATTTTTCTTTTGATAGTTATTCTTGGACTGATATTTCTTTTATTTTCTTTGAAAATTTGGCGGGGAGTTTTTCTTTTTCTAAGCATTATTCTTTCTTCCTCCTTTTGGTACTATCGTACACTGCCCCGATGGACTATCCTTCAAGACACTTCTATCTTGAGCGCTCCTTTGGAAGATTCGCCTGTTATTTTTACCCTTAAGGAGTCCTCTTTTGTGACTCAAATAGGAACGCATAATAAAGAGTGGGTTCAGATTAAAAATAATGAGGGCTCAGGATGGCTTCAGCGCAGTTCTTTATGGGTGAAATAGCATATAAAAGCTTGATTTTATTCTCAAAGAATGGGTAGATAGGGCTTTCTTAAGTCACTATAAATAGAAGGTTTTTTATGCTTGAACTCTTGTGGAAAAATTTTTTCCAGAATAAAAAAGGTTCTCAAATATCTTTTTTAAAGAATCAAATTTTATTTTCTTCTTTAAAAGAAAAAGAGATTCGTATTTTAGAAAAAGTTATTCATCAACGTTCTTACTTTTCAGGAGAAAATATTTTTAAAGCAGGTTTTAACACAGGATTTTATATGATTGTTAAAGGGCAAGTAGAAATTTCTTATGATATGCCAGATGGAGATCCAATGGTTGTGAGCGTTTTAAAAGAGGGAGATTTTTTTGGAGAGCTCACCTTAGTTCAAGATAAGGGTTACCAAAAGGCAACGGCTCAAGCGACCTGTGCAACAGATCTTTTAAGTTTATTTCGCCCTGAGTTTATGAGTGTCATTGATAAACACCCTAAGATGGGTTCTCGTATTCTTATCAAGTTGTCAGAGGTTCTAGGTGAAAGACTGAAAAAAACAGGTGAAGTTCTTTACAAAAAATCACAAGGTGTATCTTGAACACTTCCTACTTTGAAAATAAAAAAATTCGGCGGCTCAATTGGATTAAACTCTTTTTCTTTATCTCTTTGCTGATCGTTTTTGCTTTCCTGCTGATCAAAATTCACAATATGTTTCTTTCTGCCTTATTGGCAGTTGTGTTGAGTCAACTCTTACGTCCAGTGGTGGATCGTGTTGAAGCTTGGTTTGGATGGAAGAGAGTATGGGTGACCCTTTTTGTGTTTGTGTTGGTAGGTGGAGCATTGTCTATATTTTTTATATGGGCAATGCCTTTTATATTTGGACAACTACAAAATTTTAAGGAAGAAATTCCAAATTATATTAAAGGGTTAGTCTCCTTTTTAAGTGTTGTAGAACAAAAGTTTTATAATTATTTGCCACTTGTGAATCGTTTAGAGATTACTCAACCGATTCAACAATGGCTTTTAGAAAGAGCTTCCCAAGTGGTGCAGGATTTACCAACAGCGATTAGTAATTCTTTTTCTGTATTATTTCTTTGTTCTTTCTTGTCTTTTTTTATGGTGAAAGATTCTCATAAACTTTATCGAGGGTTTTTAGCTTTAGTCCCTAATCATGTTTTTGAAACCACTTTAAGCCTTACTCATCATATCAGCCAACAGTTAGGTCGCTTTATTCGAGTTCGTATGTTTGAAGCTTTCATAGTGGGTTTAATTACAGGTGTGGGACTGCAAATTATTTCCTTCCCTTTTGCTCTCATTATAGGTTTGTTTGCAGGAGTTATGAATTTAATTCCTTATCTTGGACCATTTATCAGTGTCGTTCCTGCAATCCTTATTTGCTTAGTGAATCAGATGGGATTTTTAGAAATTTGTATGGTGCTTTCTGTATTTATTCTAGCTCAAATCATTGATAATGTTATTCTTATTCCAGTGTTTGTGGCTCGTATGATGAAGATGCATCCTGTAGCTGTCTTAGTTGTTGTTATTGCAGGAGCTCAATTTTTAGGTATTTTGGGAATGATTATTTCTATACCAGTTGCCAATGCAGCTCAGGTAGCCTACCATGCTGTCTATAAACATATCATTAATAGTGCGGAAGTGCAGTGATGAAGTCTTTATTCACTTGTTGTTTTACTCTTTTTCTTCTTAATTGTACCAGTATGAAAAAAGAAGTGGTGAGTGCGGAATCCTTATTTAAAAAGGCTGAAGCACAAGCCCAAAGAGGTTATTACATAGAAGCTGGTGAATCTATATTAAAACTCAAGTATCAATTTCCGTATAGTGTTTATGTAGCTCAAGTGGATTTATTAAAAGCAGATATGCTCTTTGATCAAAGAGCATTCTTAGAGGCTCAAAAATCTTATCAAACTTTTGTTCGCCTTTATCCTCGTCATAAAGATACACAATATGCTTTTTATAGGCAAATTTTAAGCGGGAGTCAAAGAGTGCCTAAAGAATCAGGTCGAGACTTATCCGCAGCAGATGAAGTTTTAAGTTTTATTGATACTTTTTTAAAGCAAAATAAAACTGGAAAATATGTGAAAGAAGTTAAAGATATTCAAACAAGTCTTTACAATAGAAAAGCGAAAAAAGAATTTCAAATTGCACAGTTTTATTTCAGAAAGGAAAAAATATCTCAAGAAACTTTGAATCGCCTCGATAAAGTCATTAATCTCTATCCAAAGTCGACTATTTACTCTAAAGCTCTCAATTTAGCTCTTCAAATAGCTCAAAAATTAGATGATCAAAATAAAGTTCAGTTGTATTTAAGTAAAATAAGACAGTTAAAGTCTTAAATATCGAAAGGAGGAAAGAATGGATAAAGAACAAGAGTTTTTAAAGGAGCTAAAGCCCCTTGATTCAATAAACTCTCACTCGTATGAGAAAGAGTTTTCTATGCCGCCATATCTTGATCAAGATCACTTAGTTTCTAAAAAAATGGATACCTCAGCATTCGACCGCGAAGAGCCACTCTTTTCTCAAAGAGAAAGCGAGGCTCATGAGTTCCATGCGGCTGAAAGACGAGCTCAAGATTTATTTGAAAAAAATTATTTTTCTCAAGCTCTTGAGCTTCTTCAAGTTCTTCATTCTAGAGGGTTGGGTTCAGCAAAAAGTTATTGTTTGCTTGGTTCTTCTTATCATCAGTTGAATCAGTTTAAAAAGGCCTTACAGGCTTATAAGCGCTCTTTAGAAATAGACGAAAATCATGTAGAATCTTTAATGAATTTAAGTATTTTACGAATGGACTTAGGAGATTATGAAAGAGGAGTTCTGACTTACAAAAAAGCGTATCAATCTTATGCTCAAAATCAAGGACATCAGTGGGAAGCATATATGGCAGAACAACATTTAACTTCTGGAAAATCCTACTTTGAAAAATGTTATTTTCATGAAGCTTTACTCGAATTTTTAAAAGCTAAACCTAAAACTCAAAAATCTTCTTTAAACGTGGATTTATTAATCGTCCAATGCCTTTGGAAGTTGGATCGAAAACGCGAAGCTATAGAAAAACTTCAAGAACTAAAAAGGTATAATTTGCACTCGACAAAGGTATCTTTGCTCTTAGGTGAGTTTTATTTTTTAAGTCAAAAAGTTCCTGCAGCAATTTCAGAGTGGGAAAGAGTCTTAAAATTTGATCCAAAGAATCAAAAGGCTTTGCGTCTACTTGCAAAAACACAAACAATTCAAAGTGTGAAGGAGACGGATCTTGCTTAAAGGTTTAATTCCATTTATTCCAGAAGAAGAAATTCAATCTATTTGTCAGCGGCTTGCAGGTCAGCTCACCCATGACTATAAGAATTTAGAGCCTTTATTAATTGCCCCTCTTAAGGGTTCTGTTTTTTTTCTGAACCAACTCACTCAATATATGGATTTTCCTTTGAGCATTGATGTTGTGGCTATTACTCATGTGGACGGTCTTTGTCGTTTTAGGAAAGATATTTCACTGCCTATTGAAAAAAGACATATTCTTATTGTTGAAGAAATTGTAGACACAGGTCGAAAAACTCATTTCTTAAAGGAGCGAATACTGCTTTCTAGACCAGCTTCTTTAAAAGTCGTGAGTTTACTCGATAAACAATCTAGAAGAGCTGTGCCTCTTCAGTGTGATTATGTAGGTAAAAAGATTGATGATCGCTTTGTCGTGGGTTTTGGTATGGATGCAGATGAACTTGGACGAAACTATAAAGATATTTTTATCTTTGCCCAATAATTTTGAGCTTTCTTAAGATGATCGAGAAGCCATTTGATTTAAAACTTCCATGGAAGCTTGAACAATGCTCTTTAAATCTAATTGATGATAAGAATAGACATCTTTAGTGGAGCCGCAAAGGGAATGTTTGCGTACAGCGAGTGTTTCTTGGAATGTTCCCAATATAGAACCTACGTTATCTAATAAACCTGGCTCTCCATCATGCACACTTACAATGGGGGCTTTGCGCTCAAAAGATAATTCATTTTTCAAATAAGAATATTGGTTTTGATGTCCTAAAGCACCTAAAAGAAGATCGGGGCTTGTCACTATAATGACATTTGCATAAATGCCACGCTTTAACAACTCCATAGAAGCTGTACAGGCTTCATGCCCTAAGGCTCCCATGGCGAATATATTGACAACATTTTCCAGATTGTTGTAATCGGCATAATCTTTAAAATCAATTAATGTATAAGCCCCCTTGAGGACCTGTTGTCGTACATTTTGGTAAATTTCTTTTTCTGATAAAGTTTCGATAGTAGATTCATTGACTGCACTTTGAATAGGAAAGTTTTGAGGATGAAGTTTTTGATTCCCTAATGATTTTTTAAAACATTTTTGCATTTTTAAATAGCGTAAAAAATCTTTTTGATGAGCTCCGCGAGTGACGGCTCGAATGAGCACTCCGCTTCTGTTTTTATTATGACTTGTCATGTGACGATACAAAGCATCTGTTAATATCCAATCCAGTTCTTGGCAAAAATAAGGCTCCCAACAGATTTGATGAGGAATTTGTAAATCTGACTTCCATCCATGCTGAGCTCCTTCGGATGAAAGGGTAATTCCAGATGGAGTTCCTACGAGAATAAAACTGGAACCCCAGTAAAGAGCATAAAAGTATTGATCGAGAGCCCTTTTAATAAAGAAGTCATATATACTCATTACAGGAAAAAGGGGCACTCCAATAATATCTTGAACTTTTCCAAAGGCTGCTAAGCAGGAAACAGCTGCAGCTTCCGTAATTTCAAACCTGAAAAATCGATTATGATCCTGAGTGTGAGGACTCAAATGAGGAGAATTTTTAGAATAAATTTTCCAGTCTTCTTCTTTTTGATGAGGAGTGTGAGATTGATAAATTTTATTGTCCATGCTGAAAGATAAGTTAGTGGAAGTTCCTACATCTGGAGATAAAGTCACAAATAATTTAGATAAAGGTAAAAAGTGGTGTTCATTTTCTTTGAGTGATTTTTTATCCGAATTTGCAATACGGGTCATTTTTGCCATCCATTGTCCAAGCATCCATTGTGTATGGGGATAACTCATCATTTTTAAAGAAATGCCCAGTTCTTGAGGAAGCTGGGAGACCTGCTGTTTCCAATTTTTAGAATTTTTACTCTTCATTTGATTTTGTTGTTGAATTTCACTCTTGAACTCTTGTTCTTTCTTTTGAAGATATTGAGTTTCCAAAGAATTTTCATCAAATCGAGGAAATAGGCTGGAGTTTTTCGATAAAAGAGTTTTCTTTCTTAAATTATTCACCTCTTCTGTACTAGGGAGTGTAGAGTGATTCCCTCCTTGGCTAGCCATATTAAGTCCCCAGCCCTTTATGGTGTGAGCAATGATGGCACAAGGTTTTTCGGTATTCTTTTTAGAATCAAATAAAGCTTGAGTGAGGATTTTTAAATCATGCCCTCCTAAATCTTGAAGAGCTATTTTTAACTCTTCGTCTGAAATTTCTTTCAAGAAATCTGTAAGTTCTTTGGACTGATTGAGTATAAATTGACGAGCTTTTGCCATATCTGAAATTTGTAATAGAATTTGGAGATTCCAGTCCGACAACTGGTCTTCTAAAAAGTTTTGAAATAATTTTCCACCGGATTTTTTAAATAATTCTAACCTCTTTTCTCCGTGGAGAACTTGAATCACATCCCATCCATTAGCAAGAAAAGTTTTTTCAATTCTTTGAGCATCTGATTCTAAATGAGAGGGAGTGAAGCGGTGTCCATCTAAGCTTTGTCTGTTATAATCAATAATCCAAGTCACAGATCCTAGTTTTCTTTCTGCTAAATCTGGTATAGCTTCAAAAAGAGACCCTTCTCTAAATTCAGAATCTCCAATAAGAGACCAAAAATGAGAAGGAGGAACATCGTAACCTTGATCTTTTAAATAATTAAAAGCCAATGCAAGATAGCCTGAAACTACAGGAGGGATTCCTACTGTACCAGAGGGTAGAAAGTTATAATGATCCGAATCGTAATGTGAGTGATAAGATTGAAAAACGTGAGGTAGGCTTTTTGAAGGAAAACTTCTTAATCCATACATAGCTTTTTCAGCCTCTTGATCAGAAAAAAGAGTTCCGTCTTTGTGAAAAAATAAATTGAGCAAATAGTGATAAGAATGATCTGTTGGAGAAGCATGGGGTTTATTCGCAATAAAATCATATCCTTTTCGAACCACTAGATGGAGTGCTCCTAAAATATGTAAAGCGCTCGTACATGCTGAGCTATGCCCTCCTACTTTAGGTTCTCCTTTATCCACAGGTGTGGCATTGGCTTGTACAATCATTTGATTGAGTAAATAATGAGCTCCTTTGGTAATGGAATTGAGCACAGACCAGTCTAATTTTTTTAATATTTGATTTCTCATAGAATCTTATTCACCTTTAATTTTTGAGAGTTTAAAAACTGGAAGCTTTGAAATTTTTGTTTTGACTTAACACAAAAGCATATTCGAGTCGCACCTGTCCATTCTCCACCATTGGAGATGGGGGGTTAGGAAAAGGGTGGGCCTTTTGAAAAGCAAGAACAGAAGCGGTGTCTAATTCTTCTAAACCACTTTTTTCTCTTATAATTATAGAACTAAGGTTTCCTTGAGTGTCTAAAAGAGCTTCAATACGGGTTATAAACAGGCGGCTCGAATTAAAAAGATCAACAGAATTTACATCTTGTAGTTGTTGCTTGAGGGTTCTTATCCAATGCCAATAAATTTGATTTTTCACCCTTGAATAGAACCCAAAAAACCATATTTCTTGAGTATTCAGTAAAGTGATTTCTTCCTCTTTTTGTACTTCCAAAAAATCAATACGCCCCATAAAAGGAGAATTCAACTGCTCAACATCCCAAGATAGACTTTCTTCTTGAAGAAGTTGGTTTTGGGATAGTGAGTTACGACCTCTTCCTAGTTTACCTTTCTGCTCTTCTCTGGTCGTGTTATTATATTGACTTAGATAACGGGTGTTTAAAGGATCTTTGTTATTAAAAAAGGGTTGTTCTATGATTTGCTTTGCTTCTTTTGTAAAGCTTTGCTCCTCAAATTGGACAGAGACTGTGTTTTCAAAAGGTAGAATCTTAAGTGGTAAAAAAAGGAATGCACCCATCAAAAAAATATGAATAAAAAAGGATATAGAAAAAAATAAAAAAAAATTCCGATTCATTTATTCTTATTACTCCATATACTGACCTATCAATCGGAGAGAGCTATTTATAACATAAGGGGTTATACAAAACAATGTCTTTAAAGTTGGAATATTATTCAGATATTCATATCGGTTTAAAAAGAGCTAATAATCAGGATTCTGTGTTAGTCGATAGTGATCATAATATTTTTGCTGTGGCTGATGGACTTGGAGGACATTTAGGAGGGGAAGTTGCTTCAGCTATGGCTCTTGCCACTCTTCGGGACTCTATAGTGACAGGGATAGCAAGCAGTGTTCGATATCGTTCAAAATTTATTTTAAAAAAAGCTTTTAAGGCAGCCAATAAAGAAATTTATGATCAAAGCCAACAACATGAGAGTTTGAAAGGTATGGGGACGACCATGGTGTCTTTATGGTCTTCTAATGAGAAAATTTATATCGGTCATGTGGGGGACTCTCGAGCTTATTTATATAAAGATTCAAAATTATGGCAGTTAACCAGTGATCATGTTTTACTTAGAGAGGTGTTGAAAAGTGGTTTTGAGCACCAAAAAGAGGTAGCCTTGAAATTAAACAGTAATCCTCTTACAAACAGTGTGGGTTTCGTTCATAAGGTCGAAGTGGATGTTTTGGTGCGAGAGGCCGTCAAAGGCGATACTTTCCTTTTATGCTCTGATGGACTTCATGGAATGGTGTCCGATGATGTAATTTTGGATATTTTTCAATCAGAAGAATTGAAAAATATTCCTACAAAGTGTATTATTAAGGCGTTAGCTGCAGGTGGGTATGATAATGTGTCTGTTGTGGTTGTTAAAGTTTTGTCTTGTTAGAGTGGATATTTTTGTATACGGTGAGTTTTCTTAGGATTAACGAGGTGTCAATGAAAAGGTATTCAATTTTTGTAACTCATTCATCTAAAACAGGTTCTATGCGCCGTTTTAGTATATCTTCCACTCAAATTAGGGTGGCTGTGGGATTTATCCTTCTTCTTGTTGTGGTTGTGGGGGTATTTTCTTTTGACTACACTCTTGCTGTTTCTCGCCATGCAGAATTAAAAAAGCTACGTCAAGAAAACAAAAGACTAGAAAATTATGTGCAATCCATTTCTACAAAAGCTGAAAAGTTAGAAAATCATTTACAAAGAATCGAAGATTTTACTATGAGACTTCGATCCATTACTAATCGTCAAGGGCAGCTTTCTGGAATGGGACCTCTTCCTTATCGTCAAATAGATTCTGTTTCGAACTGGCAGGAAGAAAGCGAAGAGACCCAGCGGAATTCCAAAAAAAAAAGTTTACTAATCAATAGTAAAGGAAGTTTTCAAAAATACTTAGATAGCTTAGAAGTGCGAAGCGATGTGGTGCAGAAACAAATTTGGCAGACTATTGGCTACCTTGAGGAAAGAAAGCATCTATTAGCAATCACTCCAACAATTAATCCAATCCTTAATGGTGGTCATATTACTTCTCGTTTTGGCTATAGGGATTATCCTGTGACGAATGAAGGCTTTTACTCTTCAGGTAATCCACACTTTCATAATGGACTCGATATTGCTGCTCGAAGGGGGGAGCGTGTGGTTGCACCTGCAAATGGTGTTGTGATGGTTGTAGGTTATGATTCAGGTACAGGGAATTACATTGTTATTAATCATGGATACCAGCTACAAACTTTGTATGGGCATCTTAATGCTGTTCATGTGAAAAAGTATCAAAGAATCCAAAGAGGCGACTTTATTGGATCTGTCGGAAATACTGGTCGATCTACAGGTCCGCATCTTCATTACGAAGTGAGAATATCTAAAAAATCTGTCAATCCAGAACACTATATACTTAATATTTTATAAACGCCTAGTTAGTTCTGTTGGGTTTCTTTTTTAGAAGAGTTTTTCTTGAATATAGATTTCAGCATATTTTTATAAGGGTTTCCTCCTAAAAAGGAAATAGCTTGGTTGTGTAGGCTGCGATCATTCACTATAGCCCCTAAAGTTCCCTGCCCTTTGTCGACTTTTCTTAAAATACTTTTTGTATGTTTTAGAATATCTTTCACATCTTTATTTTTATCGTCAGATAAAAACTTTTGTAATTGGACAGAGATATCTTTTAAGGCCATTCCAAAATTTTCTTCATTTTCTTCTTTATTCAGGTGAACTAAAAGTTTATGACCTTCTTCAAAAAATTGAGTCACTACAGTGATGATATTATTTTCCTTTGAGAGTAAATTTTTTAGTGAGTTCTCAGATTTTAAACTTAAGGAGCTTCCAGGCTCTAAAGGAGGTTGTGAAAAATCTGTAGAAGAAATATTAATATATTTATCACCTAAAAATCCTTCTGTTTTCAGTTCAGCAATAGCAGATTGATTAATCATGGATGCATATTTAGATTTAATACTTAAGAGCACAATTATCTGATCTTCTTCTAAACCAACATTTTGGATTCTGCCTACTTTCATACCATTAATGGTTACAGGAGTGCCCTTAAACAAACCTTCTGCATCATTTAAGACTAGTTTGTATTTGGAAGAAAAAGAGAATACAGACTGATGGTTTGAGATGACAACAAGAAATGATACTAAAATTGTGAGCCCTGCCAAAATAAAAACAGTAGTTTTTACTCTGACTAATAAATTTTTAGACATTTAGTAATCCCCCTTTGTACCATCAGTGAAATGATTGAGTAGCTTATTATGACTTTTTTCTAAGTCTTGAGGTGTGCCTCTTGCTCGAATATCCCCATCTAAAAGTAAAGCCACACGATCACACACTCGCTTAGCACTTAACATATCATGGGTGACTAATATAGATGTAGTTCCTCTTTTTTGTAGGCGTAAGATCATGTTTTCCATATTTTTAGTGTTAAAAGGGTCTAATCCAGTTGTGGGTTCGTCATAAAGGATAATTTTAGGACTCATAATAATTGCACGAGCTACTCCCACCCTTTTTTGCATACCTCCAGAAAGTTCTCGAGGATAACTTTCTTCGCATCCTTCTAGATTAAGATCTTCAAGTTCTTTTTTGATGATTTTTTTAATACTCGATTCTGGTAAATTAGTATGTTCTCTTAGGGAAAAGGCGAGGTTATCGTAAACATTCATAGACTGAAATAAAGCACCACCTTGAAAGGCATAGGCTACCTTTTTTCTGATTTTTATAAATTCACTTTCTGTAAACTGGGTAATATCTTCTCCCTCGATAAAAATTTGTCCTCGAGAAGGTTTTTCCAGTCCTACAATGGAGCGTAGTAAAATAGATTTACCTGCTCCTGATACACCAATGAGTGCGAGACACTCCCCTTCATACAATTTAAAATCAATACCTTTTAGAATTTTTTTAGAATCAAAAGATACATGAAAATTTTTAACTTCTATCAACACTTTTTTCATACTTCAACCTTATCCAATATTAGTAAAACAACATAAAATAAAAAGACGTGAGGATGAGATCAGATACTATAATTGCCACGGAAGAGAAAACCATAGAAGAAGTTGTAGCTTCTCCAACTCCGTTGTGTTTATCTGAAATCTCTAAGCCAAAGTGGCAGGCAGTGATTCCAATAATATAAGCAAAAACAACAGACTTAATAAATCCTAGAAAGAAGTCTACCATTCGAATACGATTGAAAAATCTAGTGGTATAAACTTCAAAATCAATATTTAAAAATAGGGTGCTAATAATACCTCCAAAAATATAAACACCAGCACAGCAAAATAGAATAAGAAGAGGAATAGCAATCATTGTTCCGAGCATACGAGGTATGATAATACGCTTTAATGGAGAAGATCCTAGTGCTCGGATAGCATCCATTTGTTGAGAAAGTTTCATAGAATTAATTTCTGTCGCTATTCCAGAGCCTATTTTTCCAGCAAGAATCAATGCTCCAACCACAGGTGCAAGTTCTCTGAACATGGATATGGAAAGCAGTCGTGGAGTATACATTTTCATACCATATTTTTGGAGAGTGAGTCCTAACTGTAAACTGAAAACCATTCCAATAGAAGAAGATATGACAATCAAAATAGGAAGAGATCGATAGCCCATTTCATAAATTTGATTCGATATCAAATGGGGGTAAAAAGGCTTAGACCACATGCCAAAGGCAATATCTTTGGTCAAACGAGCAATAGAAAAAAGGTACTGAAAAACCGATGTTTTGTGAGACATAATTTAGAATCACTGACTCGTGGAGAAGGATTTTTTGATAGCTTCACACTGTTCATTTGTAGAAGGTCTTGAAGGAACGATGTGTATGGTTCCCATTTTGGAATCTCTGTACTGAACGTCTATGTCCATCGTATAATTCTCATCTTCAAACTCACATCTTTCACACTTAAGATTTAAGTGACTGCCTATAGCTCCTGGGACTTTAGGAGGAGCATAAAAACGTGCTTGCCATCCTCTATTTCTATTAATCATTTCAATAGCGACTTCATTGAGTAACAAAGGAGGAGGCAATATTTGAGTAGTACCTCGAGGGGTGAAACTTAGGTTTTTTATTTTTTTATACCCAGATTCTATAATCAATCGAACATCAGGAGGATTGGACGCCCATTTGTCACAGTTATTAGGAAAGCAAAGTTGCCATGAAGTAGCATATCCTAACACTTTACCTGTTTGACAACACAGGTTTCGGCCGAGAGTGTCAGCTAAAAAATTTTTGTAAACACTTTTTTTTGCGATATCCATCCTTGAACTATAGCATTTGGTTGTGACAGTAGGGACAATGGGGCTTGTAAGTATAGGTACTGGTTTCTTTTGATTCCATCCACAATGAACAAGAAAAAATATGATAAAGTATTTTAGTAGTTTCATAATGATAGATCCTCTTTGGAAAGTTTAAAATAGTGTCTTGGACTTATTTTGAAATTCATTAATCATAAAGTCAATGAAACCCTTTAATGGGCTAAAAATTTCGAGTTTTTCATATTTTTTTTAAAAAAATCTGAATTTTTAGCCGAGATATGTTACAGTACAAGACGATTATTTGGGGGCGTTATTTGGCATCGACGTAACTCAGAAACATTAAGGAGCATGCAGAGGCGTATGTGGACCTCTTTAAAAACATACAAAAACTACTAAATGGCAACCAACAAGTTGCTCTTGTTGCTTAACTAAAAGCAACCGTTGAACCAGCTTAGACGACGAAGTTGGGGAGGCGTCGATTCAGTCGTCTCGATTGGGCGTTGTTTCAGGGTGTTCAATTTAAAACTACTGGAAAAACGGGAAAGAGATTTAGCTTTTGGAAGCTCTCTCCTTGTACTAAGCAAAAGCTGAGCATGGAGATCCTCAATGTGGAAGCTTTACGGACACGAGTTCGATTCTCGTCGCCTCCACCATTACACTTGTATCTTATAGCAATCGCTAGATTGAGCGATTGCTAAAAATTAGTCAGCCAATTTAAAGTCCAAAAATAAAGATATTATTTTATAAGTAATCTGAATCTTTTCTATGTTCTGCTTTGTAAAGAGGGAATATCTTTTCTAAAGAGTTTTTCTTTTTTTAAGTTCATCTTAATACTCTTTAATTTATTCTCTATTTTATCTTAAAGTTTTTTATAATTTACTAAATTAAGATACATGAGAATTAATATCTTTTTATATTGTTATTTTTAATGATTACTTTCCGTCGTAGGTTCTCGTACAAGTACATTTAATTTTTTCTTCTTTCCTTAGAATATATTGACTATTTAAGGTAAATCTAGTAAACTTGACCTAGGTATTACTATAATAAATAGTAAAAAAAAACAGTTGTTATATTTGTTAGGACAGAAAGAATTGAATCAGAGTTTTATAAAAAGAGAAAAGGTCGGTATTTTTAAATATAAAACATATTGTAAGTAATTATGAGTAACATTTATTTTAAGATAAAACTTAGTATGAAAAAATTAATCATAATCTTTTTATTAATATTTCAAAGTTTTTCACTTGCTCAAAATGAGCTTATTAAAAAATTAGCCCAGCAAGGAGATGCAAAGGCTCAACTTAACCTTGGTATGATGCATGAGAAAGGTGAAGGAGGAGTAGTAAGGGATTATAAGAAAGCTTTTGATTGGTATGAAAAGTCAGCCCAGCAAGGATATGCGAGAGCTCAAAATATACTTGGTGACAGGTATTACGATGGAAAAGGAGTAGTAAGGAATTATGAGAAAGCAATCTATTGGTTTGAAAAATCAGCACAGCAGGGAAATACGGAAGCTCAATATAATCTTGGTTGGATGTATCAATATGGAAAAGGAGGAGTGGTAAAGAGTTACAAACAGGCTTTTGATTGGTATAAAAAGTCAGCCCAGCAAGGATATGCAGATGCTCAATTTAAACTTGGTTTGATGCATTATAGAGGTGAAGGCTTAGTAAAGAATTATAAGCAAGCGTTTTATTGGTATAAGAAGTCAGCCCAGCAAGGAGTTTCGAAGGCTCAATTTACTCTTGGTGAAATGTATTACAACGGTGTAGGAGTAGTAAAGAATTACAAACAGGCTTTTTATTGGCTTAAGAAGTCAGCACAGCTAGGACATATATATGCTCAATTTACTATTGGTGTGATGTATTTCATGGGAAGAGGAGTGAAAAAGAATTATATTCAAGCTTATAAATGGTTGATTTTAGGTAAAATTCGGAAACACGAATCTAAAGAAGCGATAAATCAATTGTTGAATACACTAGAGAATCAAATGACAAAGAATCAAATTGCGGAAGCACAAAGATTGATCAGGCAATTTATAAAATCCACAAAGAAAGATATTGTTTTATAGGTAATTCGAATTTTTTCTATGTTCTTCTTTTGTAAAGAGGACATATCTTTTTATATTGTCATTTTTAATTATTATTTTCCGTCAAATGAATTTAGAATTATGTGCTTTGAGTTATTTGCTTCATAGCACAGATAATTAGCTAGCCATTTTTATTTCAGATAATTCCTCTGAATTTTTTGGAGCTAAAGGATCTTCTCCATATTTATTTACCCCTTCAGTTCCTTTTTTTAGAAGCAAGAATAAACCAAAAATCATAGTGGGAATAGCTAAAGTCCACCAACCTGAAAATCCGAAATCATGAAGTCTTTTGATGTGGAAACAAAAAGCTGAATACGAAAGCAGCAAGAACAATAAACCTAAAAATAAAGGTGTACTTTCTGAATCTATCATAGAAATTAGTGGAACTATTGAGCTTAGTAGCAATGTCAAAAAGAAATACTTTCTTCTGTTTATCCTACCTTGAGCTGAAAAAAATAATTTAATAAATGATCTCATTTGTATTTCATCGGGCTTTAGGCTAGAAATCTTTAGCAATTCTTGATGAAAAATCGAAGTATAACGTTCAAAATGATAACGTTCCACCCAAACTTATAGTTTTGTTTATTTTTTGCTTTAGTTCGAAAATTGAAAATAGAATGCTCTCCAGTTATTCTATCAGTTAATATTAGTCTCTCATTATCCTTCCATTCTTTACGGGATAATTATTATTTTCCGTCGTAGATTCTTGTACAAGTATATTTAATTTTTTTCTTCTTTCCTTAGGGTATATTGACTATTGAAGGTAAATCTAGTAGGCTTTGATCTGGTTTTAATATAAGAAATAGTAAGGGAAAAATAGTTGTTATATTTACTAAGATAGAAAAATTGACTCAGAGTTTTATAAAAAGAGAAAAGATTGGTATTTTTAAATATAAAACATATTATAAGTAACATTTATTTTAAGATAAAACTTAGTATGAAAAAATTAATCATAATCTTTTTATTAATATTTCAAAGTTTTTCACTTGCTCAATATAAGCCCACTGAAAAGTTAGCCCAGCAAGGAAATGCGGCAGCTCAATTTAAACTTGGTTTGATGTATTACAACGGTGAAGGAGTAACGAAGAATTATAAGAAAGCGTTTTATTGGCTTGAGAAGTCAGCCCAGCAAGGAACTGCGGGCGCTCAATTTAGCCTTGGTGTGATGTATTACTCTGGTGAAGGAGTAACAAAGAATTATAAGAAAGCAATCTATTGGCTTGAAAAGTCAGCCCAGCAAGGAGATGCGAGTGCTCAAAATAATCTTAGTTTGATGTATAAGAAAGGTGAAGGAGTAGTAAGGAATTATAAGAAAGCGTTTTATTGGAATGAAAAGTCAGCCCAGCAAGGAGATGCGGAAGCTCAATATAACCTTGGTTTGATGTATGCGGGAGGTGAAGGAATAAAAAAGAATTATAAGCAAGCGTTTTATTGGTATGAAAAGTCAGCCCAGCAAGGATATGCGAGAGCTCAATATAACCTTGGTTCGATGTATTACTCTGGTGAAGGAGTAACAAAGAATTATAAAAAGGTTCTTTATTGGTTTGAAAAGTCAGCCCAGCAAGGACAAGCGGAAGCTCAATATAACCTTGGTGTGATGTATTATAGAGGTGAAGGAGTAAAAAAGGACTATAAAAAAGCATTTAATTTGTATAAAAAGGCAGCCCAGCAAGGACAAGAGATAGCTCAAAATAACCTTGGTATGATGTATAAGAAAGGTGAAGGAGTAACAAAGAATTATAAGCAAGCAATCTATTGGTTTGAAAAGTCAGCCCAGCAAGGAGAAGCGCTCGCTCAAGATAACCTTGGTAGGATGTATTACTCTGGTGAAGGAGTAACAAAGAATTATAAGCAAGCAATCTATTGGTTTGAAAAGTCAGCCCAGCAAGGATATGTGGGTGCTCAAAATAACCTTGGTTCGATGTATTACTCTGGTGAAGGAGTAACAAAGAATTATAAACAGGCTCTTTATTGGTATGAAAAGTCAGCACAGCAAGGATATACGCTCGCTCAATATAACCTTGGTGTGATGTATGCGGGAGGTGAAGGAGTAACAAAGAATTATAAGCAAGCGTTTTATTGGTATGAAAAGTCATCCCAGCAAGGATATACGGAAGCTCAATTTGAACTTGGTTTGATGTATTACAAAGGTGAAGGAGTAAAAAAGGACTATAAAAAAGCGTTTTATTGGTTTGAAAAGTCAGCCCAACAAGGATATGCGGGTGCTCAAAATAACCTTGGTTTCATGTATGAGCAAGGTGACGGAGTAACAAAGAATTATAAGAAAGCGTTTTACTGGTATGAAAAGTCAGCCCAGCAAGGATATGTGGGTGCTCAATTTGACCTTGGTTTAATGTATTACAAAGGTGAAGGAGTAACAAAGAATTATAAGCAAGCGTTTTATTGGTTTGAAAAGTCAGCTCAGCAAGGGCATGCGGAAGCTCAATATGAACTTGGTTTAATGTATGAGCAAGGTGAAGGAGTAGAAAAGAATTATAAAAAATCTTTTTATTGGTATGAGAAGTCAGCCCAGCAAGGAGATGCGAGAGCTCAAAATAATCTTGGTTCGATGTATTACAACGGTGAAGGAATAAAAAAGAATTATAAGAAAGCGTTTTACTGGTATGAGAAGTCAGCCCAGCAAGAAAATGCGCCTGCTCAACTTAACCTTGTTTTGATGTATCACTACGGCAAAGGAGTAGTGAAGAATGATATTCAAGCTTATAAGTGGTTGATTTTAAGTAAAGCTCGGGTTCGGAAAAACGAACCTAAAAAGGCGATAAATCAACTGTTGAATACACTAGAGAATCGAATGACAAAGGATCAAATTACAGAAGCACAAAGATTAGCCAGTCAATTTAAAATCCAAAAATAAAGATATTGTTTTATAGGTAATCCGAATTTTTTCTATGTTCTTCTTTTTAAAGAGGAAATATCTTCTCTAAAGAGTTTTTCTTTTTTTAAGCTCATCTAATACTCTTTAATTGATTCTCTATTTTATCCTAAAGTTTTTTATAATTTTAAGTGTATTAAGAGTCGCAAAATACTTTAAGAGAGGTATCTTCTTCTTTGTCCGATTCTTCAATTTTGTTTTCTTCACAAAAAACTTGTTGATGGACATAATATCTCTTTATTATTGCTCCTTTTTCTGCAGTTGATGAGGTGATTTTTGGTGTACAAAGTATCTGGAATGACTATCGATAGAGAGACTTGAGAATAAGGGACTCATGTAGGGTTTTTATGTATCTTGATCTTGTCTAAGAAAGATCACCGAACGACTGGCAACAGAGGAAAATCTTGTGTGCGTAAATAGAAAAGATTTAAATACCTATGTGTCTAAGAAATATCTTAAAGCAGACTTTGTTTCTGTTTGATTGTAATCATTTGCAATGTCATATAAAAATGTTTGATCATAAAATGTTACTAAATGGTAATCCTTGAACTTTTTACTTATTTTACTTATTTCTTCTGAATTTTTCAGGGATACGATGAAATAAATTTTTAATTCTTTTTGTGGGTTGTTATCATTATTCCATTTTTTAAAAAATGTATATTTGTTCTCTAGCCAATCTTCAATTTCAGTCTCTTTATTTTTGAAGTTAGCCCATGCTTTACACTCTACGATATATCGAAAATATTCATCCTCAAAGTAAACATCTATTTCTTTTGGTTGATTGTTATATTGGATTTTCTTGCTCATTTCAACGTTTGTGTATTGAAGATCAAATATGCTCTTTGCAATAAAATTAAATAAATAACCTTTAATATTGTTATCTTTACCAAATTTGAGATCAAAATATTTTTTTATAATTTTACTAGTTTCTTGACCTATATCTCTCCTATGTATTTTAGTATATAATCTAACTAATTCTTCTAAACACTTTAATAATTCATCTCCTCCAAATGTTTTTGTCGAAATAGTCAGAAACCCTTTTCCTCTCAATTCATTCAGCAGAGGTTTCGTCATACTTTGAAAAAAAATAGCTGGTATCATTCTCGTATTTCTTTTCTGAAACTTAGAAGTTTTATATTTTCTTAAAATAGGTTTTATATTGTCTGTGTTCAATCTTCCTCCTAAAAAAATATCACAACAAAGAAATCCAGGGTTCTTTCCTACCATAATTCCATCCAGATAACATGGGCCAACTAAACTCCAGTTAAAACTTCCATAATTAGGAATATCATTTTCACATCGAATTTTAACCTTGTTTGTAGAAGTGAAATTCAATTTTATAAATAAAATTTTTAATTGTTCCAAAATTTTATCTTCTAATAAAAGAAAAAATTTTGATTTTGAATAATTACTGTTTTTTTTGTTAAATAAATAATAAAAGTCTTCTGAAAAATCTTCATCTTTGTGCTTCTGTATCATATCAATTTCTTCTAAGCCTGAAAGTACATCTTTAAAGGGTTTTTGTTTACTAATTTTGTCAACAGGAAGCCCTGAGATAATAGGAAGATACTTTGCTAAACATATTCCATCTCGAGTCATTAATGCATTTAAAATAAGTCCCTCAGCAGTATTATATTTATTGCAGTATTTATATAGTGTATTTTTTACTTCATAATCTAATTTATTTAGGTAAAAGAATTTTTGACTTCGTAATCTAATCTTATCTATTTTTTTAATAGGATCAGATGCTCTAGATAAAGCTTTTATGGCAGCTCCTTTTGTTAGATTGTGTTTGGAACAGAGTTTTTGTATAATTTCATCTGAAAGTAATGGGCCTTTTTGTTTTAAAATTTTTACAATCTTTTCGTTGTTAGAGATAGATCGTTTCATAAAATGTCATTCTCCTATATTTATAGTTAAAACAATTACTATATACTAATTTAGTATAAAAAAATATTCAGTGAAATCAATATGTTATACTAGTTTTTAACGCATTATGTTGTCAATATAAATTTGTTCACCTTAGTAGTAGGGAGATTTTTTTGATAGAAAGTAAAAATAAGGAGATAAGTTCTCACAAAAAAACTTTCCATCGGTAGTATCTTTTTCTATTATATTTCTTGATTTCGTATTTAAAAGTCATATACTTATGCCCTTAAATAAGGAAAAATAATGCTAAGAAAGAAACCAATTCATGTATCCCTTAATAAGGGTAGTGGAAGAAAATGGAAAGTTACACAATGTGGTGAAGTGGTATCGACGCATAATACTCAAAAATTAGCAGAACAAGCTGGTAAGAGTATTGCTAAAAAAGCACATACAGAATTGATAACCCATGGTATACCTGGGAGATTTCGTTCTAAAGATTCACATGGCAATGATCCTATTTCTATAAAAGACAAAGAACACTAAGTATATAAATGGCAAAGTTTACTTCTTCGCGAGACCTTGAATCTATCCTTAAAAAAGGGGAGGACTATAAAACTGAATTCAAGGAACAAGTATATAGCAATCTTGGTAAAGAAATGGTTGCTTTCGCCAATGCTTCTGGCGGGCAAATTTACATTGGTATTACAGATGATGGTGAAGTAAAAGATGCAAATAATATTACAAACAGATTAAAAAGTCAAATAAAGGACATTGCTAATAATTGTGATCCCAACTTGTCCATTTCACTCCAGGAAATAAAAAAAGAAAAAGTTTTAATAGTTAAAGTTCAAGAAAGTGATAATAAACCTCATAAATGTTCTTCAGGTTTCTATGTGCGGGATGGAGCGTCTTCAAAAAAACTTAGTCGAGATGAGATTATAGAATTTTTAGAAACTGAAGATCGTCTAAAATTTGATGAAGTTATTTGTAAAAAATTTAATTTCAAAAAAGATTTTGATAAAGAAAAGTTATTTTATTTTATGGATAGAAGTGAAGTACAATACAGTAGAAGCAACTATATTCAACTATTAGAAAATCTCAGTATTGCAAAAAGAGAAGGCTCAAAAATTGTTTTTAATAATACAGGAGTTTTATTTTTCTCTAAAAATTTAGAAAGTATTTTTCCACAAGCAGCAGTATCTTGTGCTCTTTTTAAGGGAACAGAAAAAATTCATGTGATTGATAGAAAAATATTCAACAAGGATATAATCAATAACGTTGAAGATTCAGTAGATTTTTTAAAAAAACACTTGCGCTTAGAATATGTCCTTCCTAAAGGACAGTTGTATAGAGAAGAGATTTTAGAAATACCAGAAGATGCATTACGAGAAGCTTTAATCAACGCCGTAACTCATAGAAAGTATTTAGAGAAAGGTATATCTGTGACAGTTGAAATTTTCGATGATAGAGTAGAAATATATAATTTTGGAGCACTTCCAAAGGATTTAAAGATATCAGAACTTGGGAAGAGAAGTTCTGCTAGAAATCCACTTATTGCTCAGCTTATGTTAAGAGCAGGATATATTGAAAAAATGGGAACAGGAATAAAGAAAATGAAAAATTTAGTCGCAAAAGCAGGACTGAAACCTATCAATTTTGAATTTACTAAATTTACAACACTAATATTTTATAGAAAACCCCTTCCAGGAGGACATATTATTAAAGCACCTGAGGTAGTAGCTATGGAGAATCTCACGAAGAAGCTAAGTGAAATCCTTGCTGTGAAAAAAGAAATAAAAATAAATGAACTGTTACAGATATTACATCATATAGAAAATAATAATTTTTCCAGACTGTTTTTCTCTAAAAAGTACAATATGCCCTTAAGAACTTTAGATAGAAACATAATTACTTTAAAAGAAAATAAACTCGTATCATTTGAAGGCTCAAAGAAAACTGGGAAATACAAAATTACTGAGAGATATAAGGTATTAAAAGAATCTATAAAGTAGTAGTTTTATACTGCCACTTTGGTAGCTTTATACTGCCACTTTGGTAGCTTTATACTGCCACTTTGGTAGCTTTATACTGCCACTTTAGTAGCTTTATACTGCCACTTTGATAGCTTTATACTGCCACTTTGATAGCTTTATACTGTATTTTAGTAGTTTTATACTGCCACTTTGGTAGCTTTATACTGCCACTTTGGTAGCTTTATACTGCCACTTTAGTAGCTTTATACTGCCACTTTATACTAATCAATGTTCCTTATGGTAAATCTCATTTAGAGTAGTTAAAAAAAAGGGAGAACTTTCGTTCTCCTTTTTGATCTTATACTGTGGCAACATCTAAACAAAATTATTTATCAGTTACTGGAGTGTTGCTATCTACACTTGTTGTTGGAGTTACTAGTGTGTTGAGCGAACATTCAATATTTAAAACTATGCAATTATTTTAATCTCAGTTGTGGATATGACACTAATCAAGATAACTTAGCTCTAAGTTCACTATAATTTTCATTGTTTTTCAAATCCAATTCAGAAGAAGTTCTTTCTATTTCACCTAAGATTTTTCTTAGAGATTTACGATCTATATGATCTATTTTCTGTTCCGGAAAATTCCAAATTAATAGACATAGAAGTTCTTCAGGATAGTCAAAGATATATTTTAATTTTGTCTTCCCATATTTATCTACATGATAAACTATGTTTCTACATTCTGAATCTACTATACCTGAAGGACTTACTTCAATATGCCCTTTGATTTTCTCTTTTAAAAGATTACAAGCTTCTGGTATTTTATCACCACAATACAAAACTAGAAGGGATAAGTTAGAAGCTGTTGTATGACTCTGCATATTCGTTTGATAAGGCCAAAATTTTTCTATCCAAGGTTTAATCTTTTCAGACCATAAATTATTAGAGTTACTCTCTGCGTCTTCTAATAATTCATATATTTTTTCTGAAATAGACTCTAAAAGTTCAACATCAATAGTCTTCTGTTTAAGAGTTTGTTCTTCTCTCTCTTCAAATATACTTTTATACCATTTACATCCAGATGTAATAAGAAAGACTTCGGCAATACATGAACTACGATCTTGTATATGCTTTTTTCCATTACGTAGAAGCTGATAAAAATCATCTTTAAAATCCGATAAAAATTCTGGACTCACTCGCATATGATCCAAAAATCCCATCCATAGAGATTTATATATTACTTTCTTCTTATTCCAGTCCATCAAAGGTTTTAGGTGTTTTATTGACCATTCTTTATCTAAAAACCAAAGAGCTGATAAATCCGAACCAAAATGATAAAACACAGATGGATCACGTTGCGTACTATCTTTGATGATAATCTCCAAATAATCTTTTATATTGTTAGGTATCTTTCCATCTTTTGGAATTTTGTTGTTTTCTATAACTTGATTCCATAAAATACTCATTATAGATTTCGATAATTTTCCTAAATTAGAATTGATGGCTTTAAATGGAATATCACTCCCATTCCAAGAAGTTTGATTAACATCCTCATCTAGACTCAACTTCCATAGTTTATTCCACCATTTATAAAAATTGTTTTTATCTTTTAAATAAATAGCAACAGCCCATAGATCAAAACTAAATATGAGTGACCAAAGAATACTCTTCAAGACAGTATCATTAAAATTTTCTACTTTTTCTAAAGCTTCAAAGAAATATTTCTTTTTTATCTCCATATCACTAATCATAACAATTGCACTGAGAAAAGTTCCCCAATAAGGGGCACTTTCTATATCATCATCTTGAAAAAGTAATAGTACTTTAAAAGATTTCTCTGGATGATCTTTAACTAACATGCGAAAGTTTTCTTGTTTATCATCTTTTTTATATTGAGGAGCATCTTCTGTGAGGCTTTTTAAATCCTTATATACTTGTTGGGCTGTTAAATTGTGATACTTCTTTTCACTACCGACTTTTCTAATTCCCGTATGATAAACAGGAAAATCATCTCGGTCTTCTGTCGATGAAGACAAATGATACTCTGATTGAATTTTATTGATATATTTTTCTATTGCTTTGGGTAACGTAGCTCCTGACTTCTTTAACCTGTTTAGTCTATAGTAAATCTCTATCTCTTTTAATTTATTGAAATTTTCATCACTAACACTTGAGTTAAATAGAGATCGAGAAGGACCTTGTTTAATTAACTTGAGTAACTTTTTAGTAGATTCTTCTGAATGATTTCGTTTTTTTAAATATTTAAATACTTCGTTCCTACAAGTTATTGACCATAGAACTTGAGTATTTTGAAACAACTCAATAACTTTTATCTCGTCTAAATCAGAATATTTCGTGACAGCATAAAGAATCAATCGATGAAAGATTGAATAAGGATAAAGTTTCCATTTTTCTAATAGAAACTGAGCTAGTTTTTTATCTTTCTTCATAGCTAGATCAAAACTATCCTGTACTAAATCAATTAAATATGTCCAAGAGTAGAGATTATTATTTTGTTTATGTTTCTCAATAGAAGGTCTATCTCTGTAAAATGTATCCTTTCCATTTTGAATAATTTCAAATAGTGTTGCTAACTCCATTGTTTTTTTTAATAGATTAGAAAAATCTTCAGCATGTGCTAAAAGGGTGTTCTCATTAGTTAGTGACGTTCGTAGATGGTTATTTATATTCAATTTTAGTTTTGGATTATATAGAGGAGACTTAGCATATAGAGGAGACTTAGCAGAGATCATGAAACTAATGTATGGTTTTAATGATCCTATAAATTTATTTGCTTTAATTGAACAGTATTTTTTGTTCAAACTTTCCACTAAATCAAACATATTATTTTGATCATGTGGAGGATAATTTTGATTTGAAACAGTTTTCCAAAATAATAACACTTCTTTACTTAAAGATGGATTTAATCTTTTATTAGTGCTTTTTTCTCTATCTGTAATCTCCCATTGAATGTGCTGTTTAAAATATGGATGTAACATACAGCCATTATTTATAACCCATTGAATTAATTGTTCTTTATCTAAATGATAACAACGCCACTTTACCATACATTTTTCTATTGGAGATAAAGAGCTCCAAAGTGGTTGCACAAGTTGAGGATATCTTGTTTTATCAGTTAGATTGTGAGGCATTGAATAATCCTGATCTTGTTTGTGATTTTCTAAAGAATTATTAGTAAATGGTATTAACCAGCTTATATCAACAGGAGGATCTATTTGTGGAAAATACTTTGTTAATTTTTCATCTGTTTTTAAAAAAGAAATTACAGAAGCTGCTTTTTCTTTATCCAGGTCACTATAAGGATGTCGTAATTGTTTCTTTAGCCAATTTTTTGATCCTTCAAAACCTTTCTTCTTTAAATCAGCCCATTCCTTTATAGTGTTATATAACATAGAGTGATTCTTGTATTCTTTGTTGTCTGCACTTATCTCTATCCGATAAGGTATTGGTTGAATTCCCATTGATAACCACTTTTTTTCTTTTAATTCCTTTGAGGAATCATCTTTATATCCAACAAAAGCATATGCTGAATAATCTAATCCGCTATCTTCTTTCATTTTCTTTTCATGATTAATAGCAGAAATAAGATAATGCATTATAGGATCATTTACACTATATCCAATAAATAATACTTTAAAATCTTGAAAAAGACGAATAATAAAATTAGTTGCCCATTTGTCATGTAAATAGGCTTTACCAAAATCTGTTTTAGTAAGAATAAGGTGCTTTCCATCAGGATCATTTTCTTCATCAATAACCCCATGTAAAAATGTTAAATTATTCCAATCCTCTTTTTTAGAAAGTATAAGTTTTAGAGCTGAATCTACTTGATTACGAGTCAATCCTGCCTTAAAAAACAGCTCATCAAAATTTGTCGTTACCAGCCTATGTCCCCTATTACCTGTTAAGGCAGATAGATCCAAAAGAGATTTATGAACAATAGAATTTTGATCATATTTATGAACAACAGACTTTGTATCACATTGTAAAATACTGATAATCTTTTGTCTTAAGATTTCTGGTTTCACTGAGAATTCTTGTTGTCCCTCAATTAAATCTAATATTTGATCATAATCTTCCTTATCCTTAGATGCCTTTAAAAGAGGATGGCCATCTATATTTATAGATAATTCTTTACATACTTTCTTAACTAATTCTTTAAACGTTGGTAACCCGTGTTCCTTTGAAATACCAGCTCCACAAAACAACACTAATTTATCATTGTTAAGAGCCATTACAACTTCTTCAGGTATATTTGGACCATGCGGGGTAAACTGAATCATCTAACATTCACCATATTCATAATTGTATTTCCTGTTTAATTAGATCTTTGAAATTTTCTAGTTTTTCTGTTTCTACATTTTTAAGAATGAATTGTTTAATATCTAACCATTTGAGATTTGTTTTTTCTGCTTTACAAAATGTTTTAATTTGGTAAAACAAATTAAAGCCATCAATATACGCTACATAGATATCAGATTTAAAGATGAAAAAGACTCCTAGAAAGTGCAAAACCCGAGTTAACTCGGGCGTTGCTCCTATAAGATTGCTCCTATAGGGTGGTTACTTTATTTATAGAATTCTTTGATAAAAAAAGCAAGTATTTTTTCTGAAAACTTGTTGTTTCATGAAAAGAAAGCTCTATTTTCAGTCTTTTGTATGGAGAAGAAATCTTTAAAAATATGCTTTACTTTAAACTCTTCTGCTGTTTTAGGTTCATTCATATTATCATCTCTTTTCATGGTAGATTCTTTCTCTAGTTATCGTATTTGGACGACTTTTCTCAGTTCCAGTTTTAACACATCTGTCAGTTTTTGAGAGAATGTGTGTCAGCCAATAATTAACACAACGAAGGGTTCTTTTTGTGTATTATAGGAGGTTTTTTTGAATTAAATCTTTCATCTTCTAATGTTCTTTGTCTATAAATCGGACATACTAAAACATGCCCCAATGGGCTGTTCTCCAATTCTAAATTAACATTAGAGATGCCTTTATAGTCTTTTATGTTGAAGATAAACACTAGTGTTTGTACCTTTTTGTAACCCATTTCAACCAATGAATAGCACGCCATAGGAGCTATTCTTTGCATTCAATCTAGAAAAAACTCTTTTTCTTCTGGATTAGGAATCCGCAAAATTTCTCGTCTTCCAAACCATGAATATCTATTCTTTGAAAGAATATTATAACAAAAATTTCTCATAAAAGCAGGGATTAGAATAAAAGTAAAAAATAAAGAGTAAGGAAACCCTAATTCCAAAAAGATGTAGAGTATTGCAGAGGATTTTTTATGAATCTTGTTGTTTCTTATGAGGACCACGTTTGTTAAGTTTCTTATTTCTTCTTTGTTCAAATATTTTTGAGAGATTTCTCCTTGTAAAGTTGAGAAATAAAATTTTCCTTTACCTTTTCTGATTAGGAAATTAATAAATCGGTTGCAAAGATTACAATGACCATCAAATAAAACAAGAGTTGGATTCATTTTTAAAAAGTTTTCTTTTTGTGCTATAACTGAGCCTTTCTTTACTATGTTTATATCATTTTGTAGATACTCAGTCTAAAAGCAAGCCTAAAGTTATATAAACTTAGACAGTAGTGTTGAAAATGTTTCAGTATGAAACACTTTAGCTAAATTAATGAAGTGCATTTCTAAAAATTCTTGCTTATCCTTTACTTAAATGAAGCAGAAAATCTACCGAAGAGTAAGTTTATCAACTAAAGAGGAGGTAAGAGTAATAATCGTTCAAACAGGGGCTTCTATATAAGTGCTGAAAGGTATCTATTTTGAAGGCTATGTCAGGTCAAACGAGAGTATAAACAAAGTGAAAATAATTAAAAAGTTAAATTAAAGAAATTGAATTAAATTTAAAACAAACAAAACTAAAAGGAGAAATAATATGAAAAAATTAATCATAATCTTTTTATTAATATTTCAAAGTTTTTCACTTGCTCAAAATGAGCTTATTAAAAAATTAGCCCAGCAAAGAGATGCGGAAGCTCAATATAACCTTGGTGTGATGTATTACTACGGTAAAGGAGAAAAAAAGAATTATAAAAAAGCTTTTTACTGGTATGAAAAGTCAGCCCAGCAAGGAGATGTACAGGCTCAAGCTATACTTGGTTTGATGTATTACAACGGTGAAGGAGTAACAAAGAATTATAAGCAAGCGTTTTATTGGTTTGAAAAGTCAGCCCAGCAAGGAGATGCGAAAGCTCAATTTAATCTTAGTTTGATGTATGAGCAAGGTAAAGGAGTAGTGAAGAATTATAAGAAAGCGTTTTACTGGTATGAGAAGTCAGCCCTGCAAGGAGATGCACTCGCTCAACATAACCTTGGTTTTATGTATATGAGAGGTGTAGGAGTAACAAAGAATTATAAGAAAGCAATCTATTGGTATGAAAAGTCAGCCCAGCAAGGAGTTTCGAAGGCTCAAAATAATCTTGGTGAGATGTATATAAAAGGTGAAGGAGTAGTAAAGAATTATAAGCAAGCGTTTTATTGGTTTGAAAAATCGGCCCAGCAAGGACATGTAAATGCTCAAAATAGACTTGGTGGGATGTATATGAGAGGTGTAGGAGTAACAAAGAGTTATAAGAAAGCGGTTTATTGGCTTGAGAAGTCAGCCCAGCAAGGTTATGCGATAGCTCAATTTATCCTTGGTGTGATGTATTACAAAGGTGAAGGAGTAGTAAAGAATTATAAGAAAGCTGTTTATTGGTTTGAGAAGTCAGCCCAGCAAGGATATGCGGATGCTCAATATGTCCTTGGTTCGATGTACTACAAAGGTGAAGGAGTAACAAAGAATTATAAGCAAGCGTTTTATTGGTATAAAAAGTCAGCAGAGCAAGGAGTTGCAAGTGCTCAAAATGATCTTAGTTTGATGTATTACTCTGGTGAAGGGGTAGTGAAGAATTATATTCAAGCTTATAAGTGGTTGATTTTAAGTAAAGCTCGGGTTCGGAAAAACGAACCTAAAAAGGCGATAGATCAATTGTTGAATACACTAAAGAATCAAATGACGAAGGATCAAATTGCAGAAGCACAAAGATTAGCCAGTCAATTTAAAATCCAAAAATAAAGATATTGTTAGGTAACAACTAGGAAGCTTTTAAAATGGTTCATTTCGGCCAAGTCTATAACATAATTAATTGAGTCCTCTTTCAAGGATGTTTATGTAACTCTTATAAATAAAAATTTTGTTATGATGTCGACCTGTTATTTCTTTAACTAATCCAAGTTTTTCCAAAGTTTTTAACGATTTTAAAGTAGTTTGATAGGATGAGGAAGATTCTTCCTGCACTTTTTTAACCGAAGCAATAGGATATGTTTTAAAACAACCATAGGCCTTAATAACCCCAGCCGTACACTCACCCTTTATTCTTTTTTCATCTTCTTTGAATGTATTAATAATTTGATGAGATGTATCTTGAATTTGTTTAGCAGTTTCTATAATCCCTGTCAGAAAGAAATGAACCCAAGCTTCCCAATCTCCTTTTTCTCTAACAGATTGTAGTAGATTGTAATACTCTGTTCTATGCTTATGAAAATATAAACTGAGATATAATAAAGGTTCTTTTAAAAGACCACTTAAACAAAGCATGAAAGTAATTAGAAGTCTTCCTACTCTTCCGTTTCCATCCGAAAAAGGGTGTAGAGTTTCAAACTGAACGTGTGCTAAAGCAACTTTGATAAGAGTGGGCATTTGCACGTTTTTATTATTTAAAAATTTCTCAAAATCACTAAAACATTCATCAAGGTTTTCAGGGGGTGGTGGGATAAAAATAGCGTTTTCTGGGCGAGATCCCCCTATCCAATTTTGTGTTTTACGAAACTCGCCAGGAGTTTTATCACTTCCTCGACCACTTGAAAGAAGTATTTTATGAATTTCACAAATCAGTCTACGAGACACAGGTAGTTTTGTTATTTTATGCAAACCATGTTCCATAGCTAAAATATAGTTTTGAATTTCTATGTTATCTTCTGATTTTGTTTGATCTTCTTTTGTTTCAAAAATTAAAAAGTCAGATAAAGTTGATTGTGTACCTTCTATCTTAGAAGAAAGAGTGGCTTCCTTTTTCATAAATATATTAGATAATCTTCTAAAACTTGGAAGAACCGTTGTAATTCCATCTAGTCTTCCTAGAGATGTGTTTGCTTTCTCAAGCAATGTATAAAACTGTTCCATTCGAAAAGGAGCAGAAAGAGGAAGAGGGTTTGGGATAAAAGCTTCATAGCTGTCTCCATTCAATTTCGGAATAAAACGACCTGTTTGTTTGTTTTTATTCATTTTTCACACCCTCAACTATTAAAAATCTCATTTTTTTACTAGTTGGATAAGGTTAACTGATAGTTTTGTATAATTGCAAGGTCTTAACTATTAAAAATCTCATTTTTTTACTAGTTGGGCTTGTTTTTTTGCCCTAAAACCTAATTATAATCGATTTTTCATTAAAAACCTTCGTATCCAAGAAGGTGGAGTGTGTTCCTGAGTTTTATGTTTCAATTTGGAAAATACCTATCTTAAACAGCTTGGAATTGATAGGTCTTGATAAAATCACTTGGTTTATCTGAATTAAAATGAGTTTCGTACTTAAACTCATTTCCAATTGTTCAAGTTCTCTTTCTTAGATTGTCTATTTCCTTTTTGATTTCAGGCTGTTTGTTTAAGATAGCTTTAAGTTGGCCATGATAAGGCTTATTAGCATGACATTCAAAACATAAAGCTTCCAAATTTGAGCTGGTATTTTCCTGTATAACACCATTTTTATGATGACAATGAAGATACTCTTTTTTAGTGCTTAGATTAACTTCACACTTCTCACACTTCCAATCTGTTCTCTCTTTATGTCTATTGGCTATCTCTGGCCAATTTTTAACATAACCACCTGTCTTTGTCGTAATATCACTCTGATTTGGTTTTTCCTTAAAGAAAGTGCTGTAAGTGGCGAGAAAATCAATTATTGAAAACTCATTAACTATAAGATTTCTTTGCTTCTTGGGATTTTCAGGATCATAGCCGTTCCAACCTAATTTTGTCAGACAATTTTTGCATACATGTAAAGGCCTTTCTAAATCTTTTATAACTTCTTGCGTGTCAGGATTTGTCGCATCCACAAGAAATGTTCCTGTAGCTCTGGTTGTAGTAACGTATCTTGCAGAACGATTATTTTCTCTCATTTCCTCAAGTGTACGACAATCTGCTATATGAAATTTTGGAGCCCTTTCTGGTTCTGAAACTTTTTCCTCCGATATTCTGGAATCTTTGATATAAAGTATGATTTGCTCTCCTTTCTTATTAGTAAGTAAGTCACAATAAATTTCAATCTCGTTTAAAGAACTAACTTCTTCACCTTCGTACAAAGACAAAGCACTCAATGGGTGAGAATCATCCAAATTCCAACTGGTTTCGGAAGCATTTATTTTTTGTTTTAATCTAATTAAACCCTTAAAATCCACTTCAATTTTCATCTAAACCTTCGATTTTTTTTCATTCCAAAATTTGATATTTTATTCAGCACTGATTCTGCTTTGACTTGCACACGAAACTCAACCCTTCTATGACATGCGAGTTGATTACATTTTTTTAAAGGCTTACTTGAAGAAAGACCATTAGCTGTAAGATGTTTTCTAATCCATTCTTTGTTTTGGTTTGAATTTTTTACTAAATTGAAACAATATTGTAAAACAGATCGTGTTCTATTTTGAGATAATTCCATGTTTTTAAAGTAAGCTATGTTTTTTGGAAAGTTGAACCACTCTATAGATGTGTGACCCTCTATCCTAATTTCCTCAATATCTTTTTTAGATTGATAAATAGTCTTAAAATATCTGGGGCAAAAATTATTTAGTATAATTTTAAATGCTGGTTTGATTGTTGATTTAGCAGGATCGAAAAATATTTCTGGTGCAACAAAACGAATAGTTAAGGATTCTCTAATAAGTTCAGCTTTCCATTTTTTTAAATCACTTCCAAATTCTTTCTTTAAATTTTTATAGATCGCATTTCTAGAATCTCTATAAGAACTAATTATCCCATTCACTTCTCTCATATAAATGACTGCAATAAACAGAAAAATAACCATTAAAGCAGTCATGAAATCTGATATGGAAATCCATTGAGATTCATCTTCTGCTTTAGAACCAATAATATCTTTTAAAGAACTCAACGAGGGCTCACTCCTTCTAGGATTTTTTGTAGATGATTAATTATAGGAGTGTAATCTTTAGCAACTTTTTCATTTATTGAAGCAAGGTGCTTTCCCATTGTTTCTATAACTCTTCTTAACTCTTCTTGCATTTTTTGATCGAATTCTTCTATCTTATTATTAATTTCATTAGACATTTTTCCTAAGATGCCCTTCATAGTAGATTGCATTTGATTGTTTAACTCTTCGGAAGAAATTTGTAAGTCACTAAATCCTTTTTCTAATGATGAAAAAGTTTTCTTTTGAGAGTTTAAATTTACTTTTGTTTTATTACTAAATTCTTCGGCAATTTCAGAAAAATCTGTTGTTATTTTTTTAATATTCTCTTCAACTATAGGGAAAGATTGAATAGCTTGATCCTTTAATTCTTTTATTCCTGTTAAATAAACTTTCTGCTCCTCAGTTGTTCTTTTTAGTGCGGTCAACATATCTTTGAATTGAGATAAATATTCAGGAATTTCTTTTATATGTAGAGCAATTTGTTTTAGAACTTCTTCCGTTTTTAAAATAGATTCATGAGCTAAGTCCATTTTGTTCTGTAAAGTTTCAATATGAGTTTTATAATTTTCTTGCCAATCTACTAGCTTATGAACTGCTGTATTTAATTGTTTAAAATTTTCTCCAAATTGTTCAGTTAAATTTTTATTAAAATCTGTAATGATTTCATTTAAAGCTTCGATCAATGCTTTGGAATTTTGTTTGGCCATAGTTTTTGTAAAATTTCTGAATTCAGAAAGAAATTCTGTGTGTTGTTTATTGCCGATTCTTAACTTCTCATTGTAAGAATGATGAATATCTATTCTTAAATCAGATAACCCTTTATTTATCTGAAAAAGCATATTTTGAATATTCTTTGGTGTATCTGATGTATCCTCTGTAGTTGATAAAAAACTATTGATAGTTTTTAAAATTAAACTAAAAATTATTCCCCAAAGGCTTGTCTTAAAAGAAAGTTTCAATCCTTTTAGTAATTGAGGAATACTAGCGCTAATATCTGAAGTGTTGAAATCATTAAGCCCTGTGGCTATACCAAGAAAAGTTCCAAGAATACCTATTGTTACTAAAACATTTGGGTTTATGGAAATAATATTTGCTATAGACAAAAAAAATAGTACAAAGATAGAACCAAAGAAGATCCAATCAAACCAACTAGCAGGTAGAAGTATATTCAGTAAGGTATCTACAGACATATTCTACAATTGTCGGACTAAAGTCTTAAAAACTTTAATTTTATAGATACAAATATCTCTAGTAGGACTTTTAAAAGAATGACGGGGGAGAGTGAACGAATTTAGAACTGTGTGTTTTGAGTTGTTTGCCTTCATAATTGCTCTGTAATCAACTAATGAAGGGTTTTACAGCTTTAATATTCAAATCTTCTCTTCTAAAACTAAAAATCCTCCAAATATTAATCTTGAAAGTTTTAATCTAAGTGGTCTTTTTATTGTTATTTATAACCGTATCAAATATTTTTTGGTTTGGATTTGAATTATTTTTTTTTGTTTCTTCTAAAATCGCATCATATTTTTTTCTTACCTCAGGTTGTATGTATGTTCTATCTTCCTTTTTAAATTTAAGCTTTTCATAAATACTTTCAATCAACTGCTTTGATTTATATGCGTGGTCAAACAATAGGCTAATCTCGATTAGAAAGTATCTAGTTGAATCAAATAAAGGTGCTATTTCTATAGGATATAATTTTGGATAATTACCAAGATTGTTTGAGATATATTGTGACTGATAAATAGCTTCTTTTTTAGTAACAGCTCTGTGTAATATGTTTAATTCTCTCATGATGTTTTCAGTAGCTAATATTTTTTGTTGTGTTATAAGAATAGTATCTAATAATAAATCAAATTCATGGTCTGTTTTTTTGTCCAATGATTTAATGTCCGAAATTAAGCTATTTACAGAAGAGGAAGAAAGCTCACCCTCATGCATAAAGATAGCAAATACATTATTTCTTACACCATGAGAGTCTTTAAAATTTTATAGGGATTATGATTTGTTTTGATACAATATTCTTAGATTCAAAATATTAAATATTTTCCATCATTTCTATATTTTCTCTAGAGCCTCCTCTACTTACAATCTCACAGGTTATTGTTTTTTTCGAATTCCCTTAAATAAGATTTCTTTTTTTCATCAGAAAGGAAACAACATTTCTTATATTTTTTCCCACTTTTACAAAGACAGGGTTTATTTCGACCAAATTTATCTACAGATGTCATGGTTTTTTCATAGTCTTGAATTGCCTCTTGCTTGCCAGCATCGCCGTGAGAGAACTCTCCACAAGGAGGAATTCTTTTATACTTGGCATAATAAGCTTGCCATGAAAAATAAGGAAAAACTTTTTCAAAAATAAATGCAGTTAGAGTCATTTTTTTATTCTCTATATCTATTCCTAGACAGCAACTTCCATCTGAATTTACATGTAAATCAAAAAATGTTTTACCTAGTTGTTTTGCTAAACTCTTTATCTTTTCCGAAAGTTCAAAAACTTTCTGACTATTTAAATCAATTGTAATCAAATACTCACCATCAAACCAACCTGTTTGATTTTTATTACAAAGCTTTATCTCCCATTCAGAAAGATTACTTTCTTTATAGTACCGAGGAGGCATAGTAAGTGAAATATCAATTCTATTTTTGACTGAATCATAAGAAGAATTAGGAAAATATTCTTTTATTTCATTGAATTCTTTTTCAGCAAAATCAATCAAATAATTATAACTTTTCGGAGTATGGTTTAGTTGCCACTATTGTCTTATTATATAATTTATTTGGTTCTTTAGGTCCTTCTATGAGTCTTCCAAATGTATCTCCAAATATTTCTCTCCATTTTTTTACGCTTTCATTATTTTTTGTTTCCTTAAATGCTTTATTAATCTTCTCATTATAAGAATTAAACTTTTCCCTAAAATTTTTATATTTTATCTGATCCCAATGTCTGTTAAAGTCTTCTTCAGGGAGGACTGGGTTTGCAATTATAGGCATATTTTCGTTTTGTTGAAGAAAATCATTTAGTCTATTAGAAATCTCTTTCAAGGCTGTTGGGAAATTAGAAAAATTTTCAGCATTACCAACTTGATTACCTAAAATTGTAGTGAGTAGTATGGATTTGACTGAAAATGTATTTTTATAATCTCTTAAAAATTTTAAAATACGAGTTACCTTTCTTAAATTATTATTTCCAGTAATTTCATTTTTTCCAATCAGCCATTGTTTGTATCCATCACCATCAGTTTTTTCATACTCTTTATTGTTTCTATTACATATATAGTAAGTACTATCCTTTTCAACGCAGGGAACAATATCTAAATGAAAATCTCCAGCATATTTAATAGTTACACAACGAGTGTTCTTTGTAATTTTATCTACATAATTATCATTTCCTTTAAAAACCTGATAAATTGTATCCACATAGTCTTCTTTAAAATCCTTTGGAGTGAAATCATCATTCTTTATATAAACTAAAATATCAACATCAAAGCTATCGTTAGTATCAACGGGTTTGATAATAGTTTTATGTGCATAGGAGCCTTGCTCACTAAATTTTTTGTAGCCACTAAGATTTGTGTTCAGATAATTTGTAATAGATTCTTTTCTTTCTTCTAGAGTGTCTATTCTGGTTTTATTTAAATTAACCTCATCTTTTAAAAAATCTTTGAAAAACAGTTCATGTTCCACTTTTACCTCCTAATGTTAAAAAGTTTTTGATTTCGATATTTCGATTGTTAAATTCTTGCTGTGCTAATGCGCTTAAACTAGGTATTTTCTCATAATCATCAAGTGGGCAATCATCAATACTTGGATTAATTCTTAGAGTGTTCTCCTTGTTAATGAGGTTAAGTATATTTGAGGGGAATGTTGTTTGACAAGACATTACAAGGTCTACTAATTTAACACCTCCCCATCCACTACATTTCCCCCAGCCCCATTTTGAGGAATCATTGGATATTGAAGTTTTTCCTGTGCCTAAAGAAAAAATTCTTATATTTTTTGCGTTGAAATTTCTGATTGCATCCGTATAGCCTACAAGTGAAGGATTGTTTGCCCAAAGACCACCATCAGAAATAAGAGAACCATCTATATTTACAGGATTAAAATAAATTGGAGCAGAACACGAAGCTAATATAGCCTTAAACAGAGGTATTTTTTTGTCTCTAGTATAATCTTCCCCGTTTCTCATTTCTTCTTGGTATTTTGATTTGAAAATAATAACATTTCCAGTGCTTACATTTGTTGCGTTAATAATTAGAGGTTTTTCCAAATTTCCTAGTTTTCTTTCCTCAAACACTTCTTTTAAAAAATTTTCTAAAGGCTTTGAGCTATATTTTGATTTAAAGAATCCATGCCTAAAAAGAGACTTCTTGAAAATTTTAGGAGCAAATTGTGCGTATTTTTTTGTTAACTTAGATAATGGGTATTTAGTTGATATGGCTCCAGCAATAATGCTTCCTGTACTCGTTCCGACAATAAGGTCAAAATTTTCGTATATGCTGATATTAAGTTTTTCTTCTATAAGTGCCAATATTTGAGCGGGTAAGATTCCACGCACCCCGCCTCCGTCTAGAGCAAGAATTTTGAAAGGTTTCTGGTTTTCTTTATTGTTTATAGTTGAGTTACTCGATTGTATTTTCACATGGTCCTTTAAAAAATCTCTTAAAATGAATATATTTTTTTATTATGACTTATTATAACATAAATTATATAAAAGTCAAAGGAAAAAGAAGGCAGGAGTGGTGATTGCAATAATATTCCACACAATTGAAAAGACAAAAAAAGGGAGAACTTTCGTTCTCCCTTTTGATCTTATACTGTGGTAGCATCTAAACAAACCACAGTTTCAAATTTATCAATTAAGTACAAGTTTCATTTACATCCGATTGATCGTTACTAAATTGTATATTATAATTAAATTATGTCAATTGTAAGTGAGATATGAGGAAAGAAAACAGATACTTTAAACGCTGACAATGTCCCAATAAGGACGGGTGGAAAATGGCATATTACCAGTGTCAGACGTGTGGTTGTTAGGAATGGGATAATTGCTTGATGGTTTCTATTGGTTTTTAAGGAGTATTAATTGGAAAAGATTTATTTAGATAATAGCATAATGGGAAAGATATTTGGTACTAAAACCCCCAATTTTTATAAACATATATTCCCTCACATGAAAGATAAAAAGATGGCTATATCTATAGCATCAACGATAGAATTTTATGGGATTTCTCAACATCAGATTGATAAAGAATTCGGTATAGATAAAGAATTAAAAGAATCGATATATAAAAACATAGATAAATCACTAAAGTCAGCTGATGATTCTGTGAGTTTCTTTGATACAGCCCTTGATATTTACACTAAACGACTTAAAGAAAAAATAACTAAAGAAGGGTTTAACGAATTTTTATCAAAAAGAATTAAATCAAAGAAACAAAATATAAATAAGACGGTAGCATATAAAAACTTATATACTCTTTTAGAGCCTGAATATAAACATACTTTAAATAGTAATTCAGTCTTGGATATTTTAATGATAAATAGATTTCTGTGCTACGATTTTACTAGGTTTGGATGTTTTGGAGAAAAATCTGATTCATTCAAAAAAGATTTATCTGAATCTATTGATAGGAATATGTGTGGAATGGTGAATACTTATCAATTTGTTCCTCCATTTTTTCAAATATGGAGTAATTCTTGGAAAATTAGGAAAGCTATGTCTAGTATGAAGTCCGATCGCAGAACGGACATAGTTAATGGTATTCTAAATAGTGGAAATGCAAGGATGAAACTTCAAGCTGATAGAATGGATTCTGAAATGATATTTCTTTCGTTGTTTGGAAGCGCATTTCGTGGAGGTGGACCAGTTCAATGTTTTACTATGGATTCTTATGAAGTAACTTTAGATCGATTTAAAATCTCTTACTATCTTTGGGACTTGTCTATTAAGAAATATTCAAAAATAGCAAAATCTCGTATAAAATTAAATTTTGACAACATTGGTCGAATATCCTTTTTCACCTCTGATTACTGTTTAAAAAAGGAAAATATTGATTTTCATGATCAAAAAACTAAGAAAGATATACAATTGTTTTTAGATGAAATTTCATCGATTTAAAAGTACAAAAAGGGACTAGCTGTAAGTGATAAGTTTATTTTTTATGTCTCTCTGAAAAATAAAGAAAAAATGCAGGGGCATTTAGCTTATGCACAAACAATAGAAAAGTTTAATAAAAATAACATATAGTGGTGCTAAAGCTTTCTAATTCAGGGTTACTGTTCCTCCAATCCATGAAAACCATATTGAATGTAGGCTTTTAATATGAGGAAAGGGTCAGTTTTCTTCCGTTATTACCCTTAAAGATAATACATAAATCAGCTAGATTTTTTTAGAGATATGAATACTTTTTATAAAGTTTTAGTAGAAAGAGCTTCGTTTCGTTTTCTTAATTCTATGAGAATTTCACTTAGTAAAGCCATCTCTCGTTCGTGGTAAGTTTTCCAAACACGTATGTCAAATGTATCAGATACATTCTTGTTTCTTTCTTCTATCCATGCATTGTTTCTTGAAACGTTTTCTCTATGATTATTGCTAATGATATAGATGACACTTGCAATAAGAATACCAAAACTTAAAAGAAAAATAAGTCGATCAGCTTTTGTCATATTATATCCTTATAAAAAAGGAGGCAGTAAAGGAAATACTAAACCATTTCCAGAGATTAAACAAGTAGTTATTGCCATGAAACCACTTTCTTTAATTGAAATAAGAATTCTATTTCACAAGCTGTCTCTTGAAAAGAAAAACCGTGTTTTATAGGGATTATGATTTGTTTTGATACAATATTATTAGATTCAAAACATTAAATATTTTCCATTCTAGTTTTATAAATAATGCGTTGAGACTTGAGTTATAAAATAATCATTGTTGAAAAGACAAAAAAAAGGGAGAACTTTCGTTTTAAAGAAGTATCAATCTGTTTCTGAAGATGGCGATCTATTTCCTAAACCCTGAAAGCTGTATTGGATAAAGGTTTTAAGATTGTTTACATATCGTTCTTTTAAAACAGATTTTTTTATAGCTTCATTCATACCATCTATTTTGTAACTATTTATATTGAACAAATTAAACTTATTTGAAAAGCAAGAGTACTCTACCACATAATCTTCCTCAGCTAGTAGGAATTTGTTGTGGTAAGAATAATTAAAAATTTTATTTTTAATAGAATCAAAAATTGAATTCTGTATAGGAGAGAAATCTTCAGATAAATTTAAAAAATCAATTACACTTGGTAAAATATCCATATGTGATGTTAGGTCATTTTCATATAAACTTAGATTTTCATTCTTTGAGTAAAAAATTAAAGGAACTCTATATTTATCAAAATAGTAAACTTGATCCATTTGTATTCTAGTTATGTGATCCCCTGTGATAGCAAATAAAGTATTTGTATCCTCTAATGCTTTTACAAAAGATTCTAAAGTTTTATCAATATACCTTAAGCATTCCGTATACCTTTTCTCCTCAGTGAAATCAGAACTATTTTTAGGGCAATCAAAAGGAAAGTGAGGGTTATTAGTAAGCATAATTGCAAAAAAGGGACTCTTTTCCTTTTTTAGCTTTTCAGCAGAATAAGGAAAGAATTTATCATCAAAAACATCTCCTTGACTGTCTATGTGACTTTTATCTTTAATTGCATTTACATAATTTTCTTTTGAAAAAAAATAACTAATACCGTATCTCTCTGCCATCTTATCAAAAGTATAAGTATTTTTTTTACCTCCAAAGAAAAAGAAAGTTTTATAGTTATTTTTTTTAAATATGTTAAATAAAGGATCTTCGTATAAAGATAATTTAACAAGCTTGTTAAATTTACTACCTAGAATAGATTTGATAGCATCTCCAGTTGAAGAAGAATTAGTGATATGCTTTTCATTGTAAAGACCTTTTTGAGTGAGATTATAAAGAAACGGGGTAATATCTGGTTTTATATATTTGTAATTAAAGCTTTCGATAACAATAATAATGGCGTTTTTATCTTTTCTTAATTGAGATGAAGATAAACTCTTTTTATAAAAGTTCGAGGGTATACTTAAGGAGCTAAAAAAACTAGTGTTACAGTATCGTGGATCAAACCTTTTATTCACTAAAAGAAGCATTCTATAGGCCATTCCATTGTACCATAAATCAGTGGATAAAATACTTGTATGGTAATCTTCAAGAGAAAGATATTTGTAAAAACTAGGTTTATAAGCTGTGAAGCTAAATGCAATAAAGCTTATTAAAAAAATAAAACCAATCTTAGAAAAGATTTTCTTTTTCAGTAAAGAGGTATAGACTCTACCGACAAAATAAATGGACGGGAGTAACAGCGCTGCTAAAACCCACCAATAATCTTTAATAAAAACAAAAATACTAAATAATTGTTCGATTTGAACAGTTTTTATCATTTCTAAATTAAAGACTTGTTCTCTTACGGATAATGTTTGAGCATCAATTAGAAATAAAAGAAACACTGGAAGATTAAGAAAAATAAATAAAATATTCCTTTTAGAAAAATTTACATCTTTTTTAAGATGCTCACAAAGTAGGTAGGTTATAAAAAATGGTATATTCCATATGAAAAAGAAAAAAGTATCTGCAAGAAACATTAAAGCTAAAGGATGAACAACATCTAAAGAAGATTGAAGTATCTGCCTCCTATTAACGAAAATGTCAAAACACCTGTGTCCGCAAAATAATAAGGATAGAAGGATAACTGTAATTAAAGGAGAAATATTATATTTTATAAATTTCATCTTACTTTTTTGTTAAAAGCAAGAATAACATTGATTCTATTCATAGTAATCATAAAAAAAAGGACGGCAAGAAAATCCAAGCCGTCCTTCTCTTCTTAAAATTAGACAATCAAAGTATTAAGTACAAGCATCACTAAGTGAGGCTGTAGCAGCAGCACTATCATTTTCATCCAAAATACCAGTTTGTACTACATTTATTCCTACATACTGGTCACCAGATATATGTCCTGCAACTCCCATTCTATATGTAGTAATCCCCAATACACAAGCGGAAGGCCCTGGACACCAACATTACAATTGGCGTCTGCTGCTGATCCTTGATTGCCATAAAGTTTACTAGAAAAGAGAGATACCATTCCTACGTTAGATAATGTAGCCTCTCGTGGTTTAGTCTCTCTTGCACAATAAGAATCCAGCTCAACACCGAAAGCGAGCCAACCTCTATGCAGCGATAGTAAGTCTGACTTATAAGCAGTCTTCTTTGCTGACTTCCTATATTCATTGTATGCAGGAATTGCAATCGCCGCCAATGTTCCCATGATAGCCACAACGACCATTAGCTCAATGAGTGAAAACCCTCGTTTATTTTTTATTAAATTTTTCATAATTTTTTCTCCTTAATTGTATATATTTAAAAAAGTTGATTTTTGACGTTTATGCACCTTGACCCTACAAAAAACCCCAAAAAAATAAGCACTATTTTTAGCACTTACTTCTTAGAAGAAAAAAGGTTCTTGAATGTGTATTTGCAGGGGTTTAAAAAGTGATTTTTATGTTTTATGATGAATTTTGAACTTATTTTACGAGGATTTTACGAGGATCTACGGGAAAAATATAACAACCTTGATAGATAGATAAATAAAAATTCTTACTCCAATAATTTGCTTTTAAATAGTAAGGAAAAAATAATTGTTATGTTTGTTAAAATAGAAAGAATTAAGTCGGAGTTTTATAAAAGGGGAAAAGATTGGTATTTTTAAATATAAAACATATTGTAAATAATTATGAGTAACATTTATTTTAAGATAAAACTTAGTATGAAAAAATTAATTATAACCTTTTTATTAATATTTCAAAGTTTTTCACTTGCTCAAAATGGATCCATTGAAAAGGCAGCCCAGCAAGGACATGTGGGTGCTCAAAATAATCTTGTTTTGATGTATCACTTAGATTTTTTTAGAGATATAAATAATTTTTATAAAGTTTTAGTAGAAAGAGCTTCGTTTCGTCTTCTTAATTCTATGAGGATTTCACTTAGTAAAGCCATTTCTCGTTCGTGATAAGTTTTCCAAACACTTATGTCAAATGTATCAGATACATTCCTTTCTCTTTCTTCTATCCATGCATTGTTTCTTGAAACACTTTGTTTATGATTATTACTAATGATATAGATGACACTTGCAATAAGAATACCAAAACTGAAAAGAAAAATAAGTCGATCCGCTTTTGTCATATTATATCCTTATAAAAAAAAGGAGACGGCAAAGGAAATACCTAAACCGTCTCCAAAGATTGAACAATTAGAGTATTAAGAACAAACTCCACCTTGTTTAAAAATAGCAGCTGTGTCTCCGTCTTGATCTACTAAAACACCGTTATGATTTACAGATGCTCCATAATATTGATCACCAGAGATATGACCAGCAACTCCCATTCTATAAGTGGTTATATTTAACTCACAGTCGATATCTAATACAGTTTGTGCCCCACCCTCTTCTCCTCTTATTAGTACATCATCAGTATCCACTATCGAATTGCTTCTTGGATCAAGACAAGTAGCACCTGCTGCACTAAAACCTATAAGGTTATGTTTACCAGGGCCTCTTCCTGCTGTAGCATCCCAAGCACAGTTACAATTAACTGGAGGGGGACCAACAGTCATGTGACCACTGCAAGTAGTGCTAGTAACTTGTCCTGAGCAAGTACAAGTAGGTACTATTGTACCTGGGTCTTCACACAGACCCCTAGCTCCATAAAGTTTACTACTAGCAAGTGACGCCATTCCAACATTTGTAAGTGAGACGTGATTAGGTGTCGTTTCTCTTTCACAAAAAGAATCCAGCTCAACACCGAAAGCGAGCCAACCTCTATGCAGCGATAGTAAGTCTGACTTATAAGCAGTCTTCTTTGCTGACTTCCTATATTCATTGTACGCAGGAATTGCAATTGCGGCCAATGTTCCCATGATAGCCACAACAACCATTAGCTCAACGAGTGAAAACCCTCGTTTATTTTTTATTAAATTTTTCATAATTTTTTCTCCTTAATTGTATATATTTAAAAAAGTTGATTTTTGACGTTTATGCATCTTGACCCTACAAAAAACCCCAAAAAAATAAGCACTATTTTTAGCACTTACTTCTTAGAAGAAAAAAGGTTCTTGAATGTGTATTTTCAAGGGTTTAAAGAGTGATTTTTATGTTTTATGATGAGTTTTGAACTTTTTTTACGAGGATTTTACGAGGGTTTTACGAGGATCTATGGGAAAAAATATAACAGCCTTAATAGATAGATAAATAAAAATACTTACTCCAATAATTTGCTTTTAAATAGTAGATCAAAAGTTTTCTCTCCAATATTTGAGTTGAGCAGTGACACAATCTTTGCATATCGTTGTGTTGTCTTAGGTTCTGTATGACCAAGGATTGCTTGCACAGCAGATAAATTCTTTGTCCCCATCAAAGCCATGGTTGCAAAAGTATGTCGGCAAATGTGAGTCGATCTCCAAGGAAGCCCTAATGCAATAAATCCAGCATTAAAGTTGGATTGTATGGTAGTGTATTTAAGCATTTCATTTTTTTTGTTCACAAAAATAAGCTCTGTTTTCGATATTTCTTTCATCCTTAATAAGACAGCGCTTAAAGGTTTTGGAATGATAAGAATCCTTTCAGCTGGAGTTTTAAAAACATCTTCTATAAAAGGTTTCCTGCTTGAAACATCCCATTTCACTTTTTGTGTCAACCTTGAAATCCCTTGCTCAAAATCAATATCACTCCACTTAATCCCGCAAGCCTCACCTACCCGAACTCCAGTAGAGAGCATAAATAAGACGAGCTTCCAATAAACCGGCTCCTTATTTCGTTTAAGCCATTTCACCCAGTTTCTACAGTCACTAGGTTTTATAAAGTAGTTCATGGGTCTTGGAGTAACCATTTTATAAACACACATCTTCTTATGCTTTCTAGTAATAGGAATATTGAAATCTTCGTTCACATAATTTTTATACCAATTTAAAATACTGCTTAGGAGTTTTAACTCTGCAAAAAAATTCTTTCTTTTTTTGTTACGGGATGTAGTTTGATTTCTCATCCATAAAAGCCATTGAGCAATGTATATACCTTTTAAATCAGATATTTTAATCGATCTGAGAGGGCTATGATAAAGATAACGAGCTTGGCAAGAATAATTCTTAAAGGTAGAAGGAGTCAGCCTTGTTTTAGCATCCACAAAGAACTGATCCACACAGTTTTTAAAAGTAATGTCTTTGTTAAAAGTTGTAACTGAATAAGTATTTTCTTTAAATTCTTTTAGCCATAATTGAGCATTTTTCTTTTTTGAAAAAGATCTGGAAGCTATACGTACTCCTTTTGAAAAATACTCAGCTTGATAAAATATCACCTTTTTCTTCTTTTTTATATAGTATCTTTTGGTAATAGCCATGATGAAAACTCTTTTTCGTACAAAAGTAATTAAACAAGCATTATATAGTATTCTCTATTTTATTAATAGAGATAAGAATAAAAATTACACTGTTTGTTTTTATAAACAAATTCTAAAATAGAACACACTCTTTTTTCCCTAAATAACATTCATATGTTATGAATAATTTACATAGAGATGTAAATTAAGTCTTTCTATGTGTACTAATGAAGTGAGTGGTGAAATATGTAAAAGATATTAATCAGAATCTTTTTATTAATATTTCAATATTTATTAAGGAATAAGGACTCTGTTTTCGTCGTTCGTTTTTATATCTGTTTATGGATTATGATTAATTTTTTCTAAAGCTTGATTTACCGCTTCAGTGTAAGTATGGGCTACATTAGACAGGTAAGCAGTTAATGCTTTTATAGATTTTCGATCTATTTTTGCTGGCAAATAGAGTCCTAAATCGTCTTTGTTTTCAAATCTTTTCAAGATCGCAGGGGTTTGAAGCTGTTGAGAAAGATATTTTGGATCTTTGAAAACAATGTCACTTTCATGCTCCAGAAGAAAATAAGCAAGATGAGCCTGTTTATATTTTTTAATAGGGTAATCTTGAGTGACCTCAAAAAAAGTTTTATGAAACTCTTCCCTAGTAATCAAATCATCTTCCCATTTTAAAATAGATGTAGGGTATCCAAATTTTTTAACATGGTGGTGGTTTAAATCATGACTCATAAAATCGAAGGGAGTGATCCTGTTTCCATCCACAAGTGAGTTGAGATATCCTAACCCTAAAGGGGCGACTCCATTCGTAAACACATTAAGAGCTATGATTCCTAAATTTTTTGTTGTAGGTAGAATAATAAGCTGAGGAAAATGATCAATGCTTTTAGATATCTTAGTTATAAAATCAGTAGCTTTTTTTCTTCGAGAGTATTTGTGATACTTTGAATATCTTTCTCCAATTTCGTCTATTATTCTTATGTCATCTGTGTGAATAAGTTTTCTGCAAAGGTACTTATAATAGTTCCAATACGAGCCGTTAAATTGGTTGTCTTGAACTTTACTTAAAGCTTCTCTTTTTAATAGTTCTAGAATTTCGATCTTTTTCTCTTGAATATGAGGTTTTTGAGCATTCGATTTATAAATACTTTCCTTATACACTTTGGTTTGCTCATTTATTGCGCTGTTATATAAATGATACTCATCTTTTAACTCTTCTATAATTTCATGATTTGTAATACTTGCTAATTTTGCTAATCGAATATTCCAGAGCAACCAATAATGGTAGGTCAGTTTTTTATTTTGAGCTTTCTTTATAGCTTCTTGATACAAAAAATCCAATGTACTTAGTTTTTTATCATATAATTGTTGAAAGAGTCTTATGTTATTTATCTCTTGTAAAAACATTTCTATTTGCATTGCGTTTTTAAAATACTCGTAATGTAAGGATATCTGTGGCACAAACTCTTCAATGTGAGTGGTACGGGCTTGATCTTTTCTTTCTCTAATTTTTTTTCCAAGATCGAGCATCTTATAAGCTTCTTCTAGTCCTAAGAAAAAAGGGTCTTCACTAGGATTCGGGATTTTTTGTTCAGGAATTTTAAGAAGACTTGCCTCACAATTTGTCACTCCAAAGGAGTGAGGAATATAGAAGATAATAAATAGAAAGAGTAGTAAAGTGAAGTTTTTCATAAATCTGTTTTACAAGATTTCAATATAAACTACTAGCAATATAATGCACGTACAAGAATTAATGATAAAGATGTTAAATTATTTGCTTTCTATCTTATTTTCTAAAATTTCTCTAAATTATAGGAAACCCTTCTCTCCAATTCATTTTTAATTTTATGCCACTTGACAGCAGAAAAAACCATCCCATCTTTATCAGTGAAGGTAAAAAATCAATTTAAAAAGGAGTAAATATATGATATCAAAAAAATGGTTTGAAGATATGGAATCTGCGATTCCTCATTTTTTCACAAATTCTATGTTTCCTATGATGGACAATGGATTTCTTCATAAGGTTGAGGAAAAAAACTCTTACTATCATATTAGTCTTGATGTACCGGGTGTGGATCCAAAAAGCATTCGATTAAAGACGCAAGGACAAAATTTGTCGATTACTTCTTCTGAAGAATATGCAAAAGATCAAGAAAGGAATTACCGAAGTGTTAATGTTTCCTTTGCGATTCCGTCTCATGTGGATGTATCTGAAATTGAAGCAAATGTGGAAAATGGAGTGATGGATGTTATTCTGCCTAAAACTAAAACAGCTCAGGTTAAGGAAATTCCTGTACATTCTTCAACTTCTACAAGTTTTTTAGATAAAGTAAATAAACAGCTAACTAAAAAAAATCACTAAAAAGGCTGTGAAAAAACCAAGGTATTAAGACGAGAGGGTTTCAACTTAGATTGAAGTCCTCTTTTATTTTAAGTCATTGATTCGAAAAATTTATTACTTTATAGTTGATTAAAAAATAAAACGACTCTTTAGTTAAGTCTCTTAAGGAGGGATTCGCATATGAAAAAAATCATTCTTGTTCTTCTTGTTCCTTTTTTTTCCTACTCTTTACCTTTTGAAAGCCGCCATTTATCCATAGTCGGTCCCTCCTCCTATCTTCAACAAGTTGCTCAAAGAGTGCATCAAAGAGGAGGCAATGTTGTGGATGTGGCTATAGCCTCTGCTTTTACACTTGCTGTAGTGACTCCATATTATGTGTCTTTAGGTGCAGGAGGTTTTGCATTAGTAGATATGGGAAAAACAGTGGAAGCTTTAGATTTTAGAGAAATAGCTCCTCAAGTGATGCATCCTCTTTATTATAAAGAAAAAAATCGAAGCTCCGTTAAAGGAGGAAGCGCTGTTGGTGTACCTGGATTTGTTGCTGGAATGTGGAGCTTACATCAAAAGTACGGTAAACTTTCTTGGAAGACTTTATTTGCAGATGCTATTACACTTGCTCAAGATGGGTACGTTGTAGGAACAGAGTGGGCTCAAATAACGAGGAAAATTTCTGATTTAGAATATGGAATGTCTCAATTTTTCAATAAAGGAAAACCTTATCAGGTAGGGGAGATGATTCAACAAAAAAATATTGCCCGTGCTTTGAAAAGAATAAAAAAGCATAATGTAAAGGGATTTTACAAAGGGAAAATTGCTCAAGATATTACAAGCACAGTGGCTCGCTATGGTGGGGAACTCACTCTTGAAGATCTCAAAAACTATCAAGTTCGTTGGTTGCAACCCATAAAAAAAGATTTTATGGAATATACGGTGTACAGTATGCCTCCTCCAAGCTCAGGGGGTATTATTATTGCTTCGGCTCTTTCCCTCATAGAGAAAATGAAACTTAAAAAATACAAGATGCTCAGTCATAATGAGTTACACCTACTGGCTGAAATTATGTCACGATCTTTTCGTATACGCACTTTAATTGCAGATCCTCAGTTTCATAAAGTGCCTGTTGATCAACTCTTATCCACTTCATATCTCAAACAGATGAAAGATTCTATTTCTTTAGAAAAGGTGTATCAACTCGACCCTTTAAAAGAAACAACTCATCTTATTGTTATGGATAAAGAGGGTCGTACAGTCAGCATGACCTTAACTTTGAATTTGCAATACGGTTCTAAGGTGGTGACTTCCCAATATGGTATTGTGTTGAATAATCAGTTAGATGATTTCACAACTCGTATCCATCAACCAAATGCTTATGGTCTTATTCAAGGGCAAGGGAATAAAGTAGAGGCAGGAAAACGTCCACTCAGCTCTACATCTCCAACCATTGTGAAGAAGAAAAATCAAACTGTTTTAGCTTTAGGAGGAAGCGGCGGACCTCGTATTATTACAGGCGTATTGCAGGTTCTTTATCGTACTTTAGTGAATAAATTAAGTATTGATCAAGCTGTACAGTTTCCAAGAGTTCACCATCAGTTTTTACCTCGAAAAACTTTTTTGGAAAAAAATCGTTTTAGTCCTGAGTTGATACGAGCTCTTAAAGCAAAAAAACACACGGTAGAAGAGAAATCTCATCTTGGCAAAGTTTATGGTATTCAAAAAGGAGAGGATCATATTTTAAGAGGAGCTTTTGATTCTCGTGGTGATGGAATAGCTTGGGGGCTTTGATTTTTCTAAGGCTCGTGTCTTCTACTTCTACTAGAACCCTGATATCGAATGATTGGTATATATTCATTCTGTTCTTGTCTTCTTCTTTCTGCAAGATTTTCTGCCTCTATTCTTCTCGAATTTTTCTCTGTAATGAAAAATTGATCTACAGTTTCATTTAAGGATTTATCAGATCTCTCCCATTGTACGGTTAGGTTGTTTTTCTTAGATCTATCGAAGTAGATATACCAAGAGGGTTTATCCTTTATGACGTCTTCCGCAAAGTAATTATTTTCAGCTGCTTCACAAGTGTTTTTATAATAATAGCCTGAATAATTTTTATCCAAAGAGTCATTAGGTGTTTTATTCCAAAGCTCCCACATGAATTTATTAGATCTTTTTCCCTTATTATTTTCCTCCCAATTATACTGTTGAATAATTGTTTGAGAGGCTAATTCGAAATCATTGTTATTAAGTACGCGATAAATGGGTAAATGTTCACCTTCCAAAATTATCCCCACAAAATCTTTGGAGAGTTTATTTTTGCCATCATGGGTACAATAGTCGCTGGTGAGCACTAAGCTAAAAGCAAGAGTGATCTGTGATTGAGGTTGGACTGTCACTAGAACATAAGGCTCAGGTTGATCATATCCATAGATTACTTGGCTTCCTTCGCTTAGTCGATCGCTTACAATTCGAGGTTTTTGGTTTTCGAGTCTGTTATTGGTTATGAATTGGGTCATCACAAAAAAATCTTGTTTTTCTTGATTAATAAAGTACTTCAGTTTTTTCTTATATAAAGGAGGATTATTCATATTCAGGTTTTTGTTTGGTCGTGCTGTATGAGTTATCCCGCTGAAAAACATCTTTGAATCTAACTCCATATAAAATTTAGGTAACATGAGATAAAGGGAATCCTTTCCACTGTTTACTATTTCTAAACCTAAAACATCAATGTATGGAGAATTTAGAGGTAAGATATTGATAAGCTCAAAATACAGTTGTTCTCGATTCAAGAATTGTCTCTGGCGACTAGGAAATCTGCTCTCATTTTTTAATTCTTTTATGTTACTTGGTACCACCCCAGATAAATCGACTGTTCTTATAGAAAAAGTATCACGGGGAATTGAAGATATAAGTGGGAAAGTTTGAGAAACACCCACTATTTGTTGATCTTTATTTAAGCTCAAAAAACGGCAAGGTTTAGAAACTGAATCATCAAAAGAAATTTGAGACCATCCTTGTAAGCCCCATAAATCATATTGTTGTTGGTTATTAACATTGAAATCTATATCTTTAGATCGATCACAAATCAGCTTGAGTTGTTTAATTTCAGATGAAATGTGAGAGACTAATTTATAGTTATTTATTTTCTCCATAAGCAATACAGGGAAACTTTTAGAAGCCTCCATGCCGGCGATCATAGGTTCACTTTTATCTATTAAACTTAAATTCCAGCTGTGTTCGAAAAGTGCTATAGGTAAGTGAGGGAGTTCGAAATAATGGATATTTCCTGATTTATTAGTTGCTTTAAAATGAAAATTACAAGTTGGGCTTTTTGTTTTTTGACTGAGCCACCAATGATTGCCGTAAGAAAATATTTTTTCTGGAAGCATTTCAATGAGATAAATTCTCTCTTTAAAAGGTGTTACCATAGTTTTTGTAAATCTATTTTGATTTTCAGATTCAATACATTGTGTGGAAATATGAAACTGGATATCTTCTGATTTTTCTGAGATTTTTTCAAATTCAATATAATCATTAATATAAAAAGTCGACTTTTCAATGTTATCTACAAGGCCGTTAAGAGGAGTGGCACGTTGTTTTTCTCCAGTGAGAGTAGATATTAATTGAGCTTCTCCTGTGGCAATAAAAGGTTCTGATAAAGGCAAGCTAGGAGGTTTTACGGAGGAGAGGTTGGTTATATTGTCTTCACTACATCCGATAAGAACAGAAAGCAATAAAACCAAGATAAATTTATTTTTTAAATATTTTTTTGTCATTACAATCACTGAACTATCATTAAAAACTAGAAAAAATGAAATGAAAAATATTTTTTGTAAATATTTCATATTAATTGAGAACAAATGGTTATAAATTAATAATTTTTTAAGTTCAATGAGGTATAAAAAATCCTGCTCTGCTATAGCTTAGCCTTAGAGTAAAGTTTTTAAGCAATTTAAAGCGATATTTTTATCCAAAAGCTCAAGAAGAAGCTTATTTTGTCCGAATAGAAAATTATGAAAAAGTTCATTTTTTCCTCTTTATTGATTCATATTGGAGCGGGGACTCTATTGTATATTTACTCTGGCTCTCAGTGGAAGAGTGAGCTCAATGATGTTTTGAGTAATTTGAGGACTGCCGTGTCTGAAGATCTAATGGAGAGTCCTTCATCTCATGAAGGTACTTTAAGAAAACCTCGCGTTTTACCTAAAAAAGAATTCAAAAAAAAGAATACTAAAAAATCCATAAAAAGAGTACCTAAAACGAGTTCAAAGGTTATTCCAAAAAAACCCAAACTGGTGAAAAAAAATGAAGCACCTCAAAAAGATCAAGATGATTCAACAATTAAGGCGAAAGCTCCAGAGCTTCAAGCTCAACAAAACGATCTTCCTGTTTTAGAAGTATCTGAACCGGAATTAGAGAGTATTTCTGAGGATGTAGAACTCTCTAAAAAAGATGAAAAGATTGTAGATTTCGAGAATTCTTATTCTGAAATGGATTTACCAAATGATATTCCTGTTATCAACACCCCTTCCATTGAACCAGAATGGAATTCAAAAGCGGATTCTTTACATGCAGCACAAGATGAAGCACCTCAACTAGATTTTTCAAATGATTCTTTTCTGGATGACGAAGAAGATCTCTTAGTAGAAGAAGAGTCTTCAACTTTCCAGAAGGCTGTTATCTCAAAAGAAGTAGGCGATGATTTATTACAAGAAAGTATAAAAAATCAAGAGCTTTCTGAATTAAAGAATGAACAGATATACTTAGAAGATGAAGACTTGCAAGATGAACAAATTGCTCAGAAAGAGATCGAACAGGTAGACTTACAAGATGAAGACTTACAAGATGAACAAATTGCTCAGAAAGATGAGGAAGATATTTTATTGAATCGACGATTTGAAGATATTAATACAGATCCAAAAGAAATAGGAAGTATCATCAAGAGTGACTCTCAGGAAGGCTCGCAGAAAGAAGAAGTTCAAATGAGTCAAACAGAACTTCAGCCTTTAGGAGGTAGTCCCGCTATAAAGTATCCTGAAAGAGCTCGATTAAGGGAAAAAGAAGGCTCAGTATCTTTGCTGTATTTTATCAATGATGATGGTTTAGTCAATAAAGTTCAGATGCTCAAGTCTTCTGGGGACTCTGATTTAGACAATGAAGCGGTAAGAATTTTAGCAAAGCAACAGTATCCCTCTGGAAAAGCTGGATGGTACAGCCGTAAAGTAGATTTCAAACTTAAAACTATGTAGCCAAAAATAATTTTTTAAACAACAGTATCAAAAAATCATGAACAGTTTTTGTGTACTTCACGATTTTATGATAACTTTTTCGAAATTGCGCCTGTGCTGGAATTGGTAGACAGGCCAGGTTGAGGGCCTGGTGTTTTCTTTTAAACATGAGTGTTCAAGTCACTCCAGGCGCACCAATTTTTTTCGAAAGATTAACTTACAGATGTCCTAAAGCTTTTCTGTACTCAATTTGCCGTAACACTTGAACAAAGAGGTTTCTGTATTGTCGAGGATTAATAATTTCCCGTCCTGTTCTCATTCCATTCACATATATATCTTTTTCTCTTAGCACTATTCGAGCTTCTACTAAATCTTTCGAAACAGACTCTAAGTTGATAGAGGCTAATAAAGTTTTGACTGCCGGGGTTTGTTGAGGAGGTGTAGTCTTTAACATAAAAGGATGGTTCATCGTTTTAGAAGCAAGCGTATGATTTGAAAAAGGGATTGTTTCAGTGGCTTCTGCAACAATTAATCCTCCATCTTTATCTTGGTTCATGATGATATATCCTTCATCTTGCAATACAGTTTTAAAAGATCGAAAAACATTCTCATAAGAGGCAGCAACAAAATGTTTGGTTTGTATCACTCTTCTCTGATTGGAAGTGAGTTGAGGTGCAGTTTGACAACTGATGAGAAATGCGACGGATGAAAATAACAACAGTGTCCATTTCATTATAACCTCCAAAAAAGAAACAGAATTCAAACTTATTAAAAACTGAAATAGATTACGTTGATTTATAATAAAGAAAAATAAGCTGTTCAATTCACAGTTGGATAATTTTAAAATTGAGAGTCTTTATTTAGTGATTTTTATTAAACATGTTGCGTTATTAAACGATTTTAATTTATATAAAAATTAAAAGAGAAGATAAACTGCTAAAAACAAATCTAATATTCGAAAGGAATAATATGAGTTTTGGATCTTTTATTATCATGGGTTTAAAAGGGGAGAGTTTAACCCTGGAAGAAAAAAAAATCATAGAGCAAGAAAATATTGGGGGAATAATTCTTTTTAAAAGAAACTGCTCCTCTTATCTATCTATTAAAGAATTGATTAAGGAATTAAAAACTCTTAAAATTTCCTCACCTTTAATTATTTCTATTGACCGAGAAGGTGGCGTGGTCGATCGGTTGAAGCATTTAAAAGAATTTTATCCTTGGCCAAACCCAAGCGTTCTTGCTTCTTTGGATTTATGGGATATTGAACAAACAAGCTTCTATTTGCATCATGAATTAAAACATATTGGCATCAATATGAATTGGAGTCCTTGTGTAGATGTGCCGGTTTTTGACAGTGAGGTGCTTAAAGGTCGAACCTTTTCAAGGAGTCCTTTTAAGGTAGGACAAGTTGGAAAATCTGTGATCCAAGGGGCACATCGAGCCCAAGTGCTCACTTGTGGAAAACACTTTCCAGGGCATGGGGGAACATCTAAAGACTCTCACCTTGTTTTGCCTCGGGATTTAAGAAGCTTCAACCGTATTCTTTTAGAATCGATCTTTCCTTTTCGCTCACTCATCAGTTCTCAAGTTTCCAGTATCATGCTCGCTCACATTCTATATCCTTCGTTAGATAGTCAAAGAATTGCTCCCCTTTCTCCTTTTATTGTGCAAGATTTATTAAAAAATTATTTAGGATTTAAAGGTCTTATTGTTTCTGATGATTTAGAGATGGCTGCTGTGAGAAATGATGTGAGTGCGGATTGGATGGAGCAGTCTTTGAAGGCGGGGGTGCATATGTTTATTTCAGGACAAAGTCTAGAGATGACAAAAAAGGTGCTTTCTTATTTAAAAAGTCATAAAAAGTGTCCTTGGCTTGAGAATCGTCAAAAAGAAATTAAAAATTTTAAAAAGAAGCATTTCATGTATCTTACCTCTCCTTCTCCTCGCCTCACTCCTAAAAGAGATTTGTGGTTTAAAAGAATGAACAGTAAAATGTCAGGAAAGAACCAATGAGTTATCGTAAAGTATTTCGCCGATTGATTTTTAGCTTTATTGCTATTGTTGGTTTAGTCAGCTTTAGTTTCATTCTTATTCATTTAGTTCCTGGAGATCCAGTGGATCTCATCTTAGGCGAACAGGCTTCCTCTATAGATTACCAACAATTAAGAAAACAAATGGGGCTCGATCAACCGTTATGGAAGCAATACATTCAATATATTCAAAAAGTGTTTCTTCTGGATTTAGGAGCTTCTATTTACGATCAAAGACCAGTGTTTGAGCATATTCAAACTGCTTTTTTACCAACTCTTTGGCTCACTTTGAGTTCTTTACTGCTTTCTATTTTATGGGGAGTTCCTTTGGGTGTTTTCAGTGCCATCTACCGCAATTCACTACTCGATCGATGGAGTTCATTAGTGAGTGTTTGTGGTTTTTCCCTTCCTATTTTTTTTGTTGCTCCATTGTTGATATGGGTTTTTGCGATTTATTGGCCTTTACTTCCGGTGAGTGAACAAAATGATTGGAGTCATTATATCCTTCCTTCTGTAAGCTTATCTCTTCCTCTTGGCTCAGCACTTTGCCAAATGAGTCGGGCTTCCTTATTAGAAATTATTCATCAAGACTATATTCGAACAGCTCGTTCTAAAGGGCTTGGTTTTCTAAAAATTTATTTTAAACATGCTTTTAAACCTTCTTTAGTTCCACTTGTGACTATCATAAGTCTCCAATTTGCTGCTTTACTCTCAGGGGTGGTCATTGTTGAAATTATTTTCGATTGGCCGGGTTTAGGGTTATTATTTTTTCAATCTATCTCCAGGAGAGATTATCCTGTAATACAGGCGTGTGTTCTTGTGATTACTTTAATTTATTTAGTTGTAAATATTTTAGCAGATGTCACTTACTTTATTATTAATCCAAAAATGAGGTCATAAAATGTTTTTTGATGTGATTCACAAGTCTTGGAAATTGAATGTAGGACTTTTTTTGGTCTTTATGCTGATGAGTATTTCCATTGCTTCTCTATTTTTTCCAACTGTGGAAACTATGGATTTATCTCGTAGTTTTGAAACTCCTAGTTGGCATCACCTTTTCGGATTAGATGAATATGGAAGAGACGTTTTTCGTCAAGTCCTTACGGGTTCTCGAGTGAGTTTTGTAGTTTCATTAAGTGTTGTTTTGATCAGCCTTTTTATAGGTCTAACAGTGGGATCTTTATCTGGTTACTTTGGCAACACATTAGATGTAGTTTTAATGAGAATTGTGGATATGGTTTATGCTTTTCCAAATTTTTTATTAGCTATGTCCTTAATGGCAGTCTTAGGTTCATCCATCTTCAGTTTGATCATGGTGATGAGTTTGACGACATGGGCTTCTTATGCGCGGCTTGTTCGTGGTGAGGTCATGCATCTCAAACAAAAAGAATTTGTGTTAAGCGTTCACACTTTAGGAGCTTCCTTTTTAAGGAAAATGATCAAGCATATATGGCCTAATATTTTCCCCATTTTAACAGTCCAAGTGACTCTCACCCTAGCGGGGGTGATATTGACGGAATCAGGCTTGAGTTTTTTGGGTATTGGAATAAGTCCCGACATTCCCACTTGGGGAACTTTGTTACGTGCAGGAAGACTTTCTTTGGTCGAAGCTCCTCACTTAAGTTTTTTTCCTGGCATTTGTTTGTTTTTATTGATTTTAGGTTTTCACCTTTTGGGGGATGGACTTCGAGAGATATTAAATGTTCGGAAAACTTGAAAATCTCTTGACCGTTATCTCAAAAGATTCAAAGCCTTAGAAAGGTCGTTAATATGATGATAAAAAAAAGATTAATTCAATTTTGTATCTTACATGCCATAGGTTTATTTTTGTGTGTTTTTGCTTTTTTTGCACCACCTTCTTTTTTCCTGCAAGATGCAAAGATTCAAATTGTGAGTATTCCCTCTGGAATGTCTAATTTTCACACGATTCAAAAACTCAAAAATCAAGGTTTGATTTATTACTTTTTCCCTTATCAATGGTTTATGAAATGGACTGTGTTTAAAGCTGGAGAGTATTCTTTGTCTCCTCATCAATCAGCATTGGATATTTTTACCCATCTATCTAAAGGAAAAGTAATCACTTATGATCTGACCTTTCCAGAGGGTATCAACATGTTTGAAATATCTAACCTGATTGCAAAGTCACCCTTAAAACTAAATAAGAAAAAATTTTTAGAACTTTGTCAAAATGAAGATTTTATTTTTTCTTTATTAAATCAAAAACTGGATAGTTTAGAGGGGTATCTTTACCCCAACACATATAAGTTGACTCGACAAATTTCTGAAAAACAATTGATTAATATAATGGTACAAGAATTTTTAACTCATTATGATCAATTGAGCCGTGCTTACGATTCCCATTTAACACGACATGAGGTAGTGATTTTAGCTAGTGTTATAGAAAAAGAAACAGGAGTGGATTGGGAAAGACCTCGTATTGCCTCCGTTTTTTTGAATCGCCTCGAAGTTGGCATGAAACTACAAAGCGATCCCACTATTTTATATGGTATGTTGAAGGAAACTGGTGTGATGCCTGTTAATATTCGAAGAAAAGATATTCGAAGAAGCACTCCCTATAACACATACACTGTGAAACGTTTTCCAAAAGGTCCTATTGCTAACCCGGGACGAGAGGCTATAAGAGCTGTTTTTAATCCAGAAAAAACAGATTATTTTTACTTTGTGAGTCGTAATGATGGGACTCATGTTTTTTCTAAAAACTTAAAAGACCATGAAAAAGTCGTGGATCGTTACCAAAGAAAGAAATAAGCGTCCAATTTCTCACCCTTGTTGCCCTCTATAAGTCTAATTTTTATGGAACTGCTCAATAGTTCAGGTCGATATTCCGTTAAAAAGAGCATGAGGCATACTTATTTACTCACTATTTTCTTTCTTCTCCATTGTTCTGCTGGACTGGAGTTTTCCCAGATCCCTCAAGACAAGTTGGAGTCTTTATCTCGACAATCTTCAATGGTAGATAATGAATGTAGCGGTGCAGACTGTATAGCGATGGAGAACTTTACTATGGAAGCCTCCGAAACTGAGGTCGATATAGTGTTTGTTCTTGATGTTTCAACTTCAATGAAGAAAAACTTAGAGAAGCTTGGCTCTTCTATGAAATCGTTTTTATCTCATATTAAAGATTTTAAATGGAAGATAGCTTTTACGACTGCGGATCATGGAGATCATATCAAAAGAAAAGGCAGAGTAGGAGAACAGAACGCAGATGATTACTCTGGTGATCAGCCTCACTTTGGTCGTTTGATGAAACTAGAGTATAGAGGAAAACTGCTGAAAGATACTGTTTTACACAAGAATGATGAATTTTTAGATACTATTTTTTATGACACTCTAACTATTAACAGTAAAAATACATGTTCTTTAGCTCCATTTTGCCAAGGAGATCACGAGCAGCCTTTAAGAGCTTTAAAATCATCCATGGAGATTAGAGAAAACCAGAATTTTTTTACTTCTGATAATGTTGTAGCTATTGTGATCACCAATGAAGATGAAAGGGATGAAGATAAAAAAAATGCAACCACTGCAAAGGAAGTCCTTCGATCTTTTAATTCTAATTTTCCGGATAAAAGTTTGTACGGGTTTGGAATTTTAATTCAAGATGAACAGTGTTACAAAAACCAAAAGAGAAGAAACAAGGTGGCATACGGAGAATATGTCAAACGATTAGCCGAAATTACTCAAGGTCACAATGTGAGTATTTGTGAAAGTGATTATAGTATATCCTTGGCCAGCATTTCAAAAATCATTAGAAGTCGCATTTTAGGAAACCATGTGAGCTTAAAAAGAGGGACTCCTGAAAAGGGTTCTGTTGAAATAGCCATAGATCCTGTGCAGAATGCTCGGTGGGAAGTCCAAGGACGTAAAGTGGTCTTCACCCCTGCTCTTAAAGAAGGGACGACGGTATCTATCAAGTATCGCATAAAATAACTTCACACACTCAAACAATCATAAGTGGTTGTTTTGTATAATATAAAATGATCAATAAAGAAAACCTCTTTCATCATTCTTAATTTTATGAATAGGATGAGGTCACTCATTAGTGGTTTTGGAGAAGGAAGTTGAGGGACTGTGCAACACAGGATAAAAGCACACCCAATGAATGTTTGAGCCCCCAACTGCCTAATAAAAATGATTCATTATGACTTGATTTGATCTTTACTTGCAAAAGGAAGGGGCTGTTTGCTTTAATCATTAAAATGATTGTTTCAGAGCTGGCTGGTTAAATTTTTTTGAAAGATTTGGAAAATATCTATAAGAATGAAGATTTGAGAAAAATGAAGATTTGGAAAATATCTATAAGAATGAAGATTTGAGAAAAATGAAGATTTGAGAAGAATGAAGATTTGAGAAGAATGAAGATTTGAGAAGAATGAAGATTTGAGAAGAATGAAGATTTGAGAAAAATGAAGATTTGGAAAATATCTATAAGAATGAGGATTTGAGAATTTATCTTTTGAAAATGAAAAAATCACTGAAAAATTAAACATGTAATGTAAATTTTTCACATTGCAAAAAAAAAGCTGTTTAAAATATTAATTGCCCTCTATTATAGAGCAGTTTATCGCAAATTATAAAACTCTAATATATACTTACTTAAAATTAGAGTCTATAGAAGTTAAGGTTTTTATGTTTGAAAAATATTTGTTTTATATTCTTTTATTTTTTCTTTTAAGTTGTAACTTGGAGACAGTGCAGTTTTCTTATATTAAGCCTCCAAACTCTAAACCTATAGTGCTCTCTGAGAATTGTGATTATGTAGAAGAATCTAGATGTTTATTCAAGTTTACTGAAGAATATAAAGTAGAAAATTGGACTTTTTCTCCTGTAGATATTGTATTTATTTTAGATGTTTCTCCATCTACGGCAGATAATTTTTCAAAAATCAGCTCAGGTTTCCAATCCCTAATTTCTTCTATTCGTCACTTAGATTGGCGTATATATTTTACTACAGCAGATCATGGAGATCATACGTATTATTGTACTCCTGACAAGCTTAGAAAAAAAATGGTATCACCTGGTGAATGGAAGTTCTATTGTCCAGAGGGCTATCAAGAGTTTCCTCAGTCTGCTGTTTGGCAAGACTATGAGGGTGAGGAGCCTAAGTTTGGGAGATTTATGCCCCTTCAGTTAAATAAAAAAATTCTGAATCGTAAATTTTTAGATTCTACTGTTCCTTTGTATGAACATGTTTTTTATCAAACTATAGAAAGAGATGATGTGAATCCTTGTCTCTGGCCTCCTTATTGTCAAGGCAGTCATGAGCAGCCTTTAAGAGTTATGCAGTCAGTAATTGAAAGGCATTCTCAGTCTGGAGTTTTTAGAGATAACTCTCAATTAGTCTTTTTTGTTGTGACAGAAGAAGCTGAAAGAAAAGAGGATCAGGAAAATGCAACAACAACACAAGATGTTCTTCGTCAATTTTCAGATAATTTTGGTGTTCGTAAAACAGATAAGGAAATGGTTGTGTATGGCGTATCTATTCAAAGTCAAAGTTGTCTAAATAAGCAAGACACTTGGGATACAGGTTATTCAACAGAGCTCAATCAATTGGTGACTCAAACTCAAGGAATGAACATAGATATCTGTGCTGAGGATTATTCTCCAGCTTTTAGAAAGATTTCTAATCAGTTGCTTAGAGGCGTGAATGAGATATTTTTAGCATTTCCCCCTTATTCTTCTAATACAGTGTCCATCGATGTTGAGGTAACCGATAAGTCTGGAAATATTATAGAGACAGAATGGACTAAAAACAAAAAAGAAAACTCTATTTCTTTTTCTCAAGTTTTACCTGAAGGGTCTAATGTGAATCTTCGTTATTATTATGAAAAAGAGTCTTCAAGAAACGACCTATCCTCTATCGGCGAATAAGATGCTTATGTATATCGCTCCTATGTCGGAGTAGAATAATTTGGAATTATCGTTTAGAAAATTGTGTGCTTTTTCGAGCCTTATGCCGCCCGTATTTTTTTCTTTCCACACTTCTAGGATCACGAGTGAGGAATCCATTTTTTTTCAAAATTTCTCTATGAGAAGCAGAGTACTCAATCAAAGCTCGAGATAAGCCATGTCGAATAGCTTCGCATTGTCCAGTAATACCTCCTCCTTTCACTGTAATTTTTACATCTACTTCTTGAGAAGTTTGAGTGAGTTTAAGAGGAGCTTGAACAGTCTTTTGCTGCTGTAGATAAGGAAAATATTTGTTAACAGGTTTTTTATTGATCTGCATCAGACCTTTACCTGGTTTTAAAAATACACGAGCAGAAGAGGTTTTTCTGCGACCTGTGCTATACAATGATTTAGTCACGAGATGAATCCTTTAAAGAGTAGACCTGCGGATTTTGAGCGGAATGAGGATGTTCACTTTGAGAATAAACTTTTAGTTTTTTCATCATACGATCTCTTAATTTATTTTTTGGAAGCATACCAGTTACCGTTTTTTTAATAAGAAGCTCTGGAGAAAGATGAGAAGCTTTTTTCTCTTTTAAAGATCCCACATATCGAGAATGAGAGTAATAAGATTTATTCGCCCATTTATTTCCAGAAAGATAAATATGATCAGCATTAATGAGTATCACAAAGTCTCCGTTATCTTTGTAGGGAGCCCAGTCTAATTTGTGCTTGCCACGAAGAAGTCGAGCAACCTGAACAGCTAAACGTCCCAGCACCATATTCTTAGCATCAATGAGATGCCAATTTCTTTCTTGTTCTGACATAGACAAATGTTTTTAAAGTTTTTGACATTTTTTGTCAAGAGACAATGGATAAGAAATATGATTTAAAAATAATCCTTTAGCAGGAGCCGTCTTGAAGGCTGTTTTCCTATCTTTAGCATCGAAAATTTTTTGCAATAATTTCAAACTTTCAGGTTTTCTCATCAAAACAAATTGCGTCCCCACTAGATTTCGAACCATTTGCTTTAAAAAACTATTTCCGCATATTTGAAAAACCAGGACTTGAGAATTGATCCACAACCAACGGCATCCATAGATATGTTTAACTGTGCTTTGAACTGTACTTCCTTTGTTTTGAAAACTTGTAAAATCTTTTTCTCCTAAAAGAAAATGAGCCATACTTTGTAGCCTCTTGTGATTAATAGGGTGTGGATACCAATAGCCAAAGTTTCTGTTGAGGGCGCTTGGAGTTTGGGTGTTCCATATCATGTAAGTATAAGTTCTTTTTTGAGCAGATATTTGTGCGTGAAAATCACTTGGAGTTTTCCATATCTGATGACATGAAATATCAGAGGGAGTGAGTACATTTAAGCTTTTGCGAAGTGAAGATAAATTTTGAATTTGTGGAATGTCACAGTGAGCTGTTTGCCCTAAAGCATGAACTCCTGCATCCGTCCTTCCAGAACCAATTACTGAAATTTTTTGATTCGTTATTTGAAAAAGAGCTTTTTCTATCTGGTGTTGAATAGTAAGTGAGGAGTCTTTTTGTTTTTGCCAGCCTTTATAGAGAGTCCCATCGTAGGATAGCAGTAATCGAATTCTCATGGTTTTTAAAAAAATATAATTAAACCAAAACCCCATCCTTGGATTTTAAAGGAGCTTGTTGCTTGAACAGGAATATACTTCCGATACTCTGCATAAACCCCCATGTCTTGAATGTTATATTCATGTTGCAGTTTTTTGGAAGAGTATCGATTAAGAATATCAAAGCTTAAAAATATTCCGGCTCTTAAGAGATAAAAGTATTTTGGTATCAAGGCCTCAGGTAAAAAAGCATCCCTTTTTTCTGCTTGAAATGGATTTTTTACCACATAACTCAAACCTAAAACAGGCGTAATAAATATGGGTAAATAATCAAGTTCCCATTGCAGACCTGCATCTACAAATGCAGGAAGGTACGAGGGGAGTTTTTCTCCACTCTCTGCTAAAGGAAAACCATGAACCCATGAGGCTCCAAGGCTGAAATTCCAGCGGCTGGTCATTTTTTGGATGTGTTCTGGAAGATAGGAAGTCAGTGTTATAGAGTAGTGGACAGAACTTAGATAAAAAGATGTTTCGTCAAATGTCTGAGCGTTCTTCAAAGGAAAGAAGGTGGGTAAAGTGATCGATCCCCTAGGGCTCAAACTTTGTGCTTGTATACCAGATGAAAAAAACAAGAGTAAAAAAATGAAGTATTTTTTGAAGAAGAATCGAAGCATAACTTTTACTATGATGTTTTATCAGGATTGTCCATTAAAAATTGAGCAATTTGTAACCCATTTAAAGCTGCACCTTTCAGTAGATTGTCTGCACTCACCCACATAAGACAAGTTTGAGGATGCTGAGGGTCTTGGTGAATGCGACCCACAAAAACATCTTCTTGGAGAGTCGTTGTGCGATTGTCAGGGTATTCTCCTACACTAGGCATCACTTTTAAACCTCTTTGTTGCTGTAAAGCTTCTATGATTTGATTCCTATTTTGAGGAGCTTTTTTAAAATGAGTCCAGACTACTTCGCCATGACTCACTAAAGTAGGAACGCGTACTGTAAAAGCAGTGATCGATAAATCATAAAGCTCTAAAATTTTTTTGGTTTCCTCTTGCATTTTGACATCTTCAAGGGAAAACCCGTCATCTCGAATTTCTCCTATTTGAGGGATACAATTAAAGGCCAAGGAGCCAGAAGGTGGGGAGACGCCGTTCAATAGAGCCAAGCTGTCTTTTTTAAGCTGTTCGACAAGAGAAGCTCCAGCTCCACTTGCAGACTGATAAGTAGCCACTTGAACAGATTCTAGTCCGAAAGCTTGGTGAAGAGGCTGGAGAACTATAACCATTTGAATAGTCGAACAGTTAGGGTTCGCAATAAGGCGAGTTGAGGGTTGAATATGGTGAGAATTAATTTCTGGTACAACCAAAGGGACGTCTTTTTGCATTCGAAAGGTAGAGGAGTTATCTATAACAATGGCTCCGTCTTTTACTGCTTGAGGCCCCCATTCTTGACTGACAGCTCCTCCTGCGGAGAAGAAAGCAATATCAATGCCTTTAAAACATTGAGGTTTTAGAGTTTGCAGGGGATAAGGAGTGTTATTATATTCTATAGATTTCCCTTTGCTTTTTTCTGAAGCAAAAAGAGAAAGTTTTTCGGGGATAATATTTTTTTTCTGCATCAAATTCAGAAATTGACGCCCTACTAATCCAGTCGCTCCTACAATAGCTAGATGTTTCATTGAGTTTAATCCTTATCTTAATCAGAAAAAGTTTTATAGCTTAGAAAGAAACAATCGACAAGGTGTTTTATTCTTGAGGAAGGTTTTTCTTTAAAAGAGATCGAGCCACTACGGAGGGAGAAAAAGTTTTATTTTCTAAAGCATGAAGGTATCGGATATTATGCACAGACTCAGGAATGACCAATCGGGCTTGAGCAATCAACTCCAACACTTCTCGAGCCCTAGGTTGTTTAGAAATGTAAGGAGTCAAAGCTTCATTGATATTTTCCAGAATAGTGAAATAAGTTGCTCTTTCTATAGGTGAACGTCTGCTATTCTTTAAACCCTTTATAGATTGTTGTGAAATGATAAAAACCGTGTCATAGAAATCGGCTTTAGTGGATGTACGGGATTGAATATATTGAAGCAGACTGCTCACGACTCCGTCGCGATTGGTACGGGATAAAGCAATAGTAAAAGCTTTTCGAACAGCATATTCAATTTCTACGGAACTGCCGATAGCAAATTCTTCTTTTCTTAATTCCGTGGATTTTTTCAGCCAAGGGTTAATTAATTGAATCATACTTTCAAATCCTTTAGCGTGAACTTCGTGAAATAGATATTTGACATTAATGGGAAAATACTCAGGTTCACCCATGTGAATACAGTGAACGAGAAATAACATCCATAAAAGGACGCAGTGTTTTGTTTTGATACAGAGCTTCATAATCCAGACCAGTGTAAATTCTTTGTTGTTCAATTCAACTTAGAGGATAATCTGAAATGAAAACAATTGAAATAAAATAATATATAAGTTCATTTTTTATTTGAAAAATAATCCTTTTAATGTGAGAATGGTGACCTTAGAACAATCACTTAAAAAGGAGAGAGCTGTGTTTTACTTTAGAATGTTGTCGTTGGTGTTTATTCTTTTGTCAACGGTATCGTGTTCCAAGCAATATATTCAAAAAATACTTGAAGATAATCCAGATATTCTTGTGAGTGTGATTAAGAAGCATCCAAAGAAAGTGCTTAATGCTTTGAACGAAGCGAGTCTGGAGTACAGAAAGAAACAAGCTGAAGAAGCTCAAAAAAGCCAGGCGACAAAAAGAGAAGATGAGTTTAAAAATCCAAAGAAGCCTGTTCTAGGGGAAAAAAGAGCTTACTTTGGTGATAAGAATGCTCCTATCACTGTTGTAGAATATTCCGATTTTAGATGTGGTTACTGCAAAAGAGCTCATGAAGGTGCGGTGATGCAAATACTTAAAGAATATGACGGTAAAGTTCGTGTCCTTTATAAGCATTTTCCTGTATTGTCTCCGCAGTCTCGAAAAGCGGCTCAATACTATGAAGCTATAACTCAATTGGATGCATCTAAATCAAAAATGTTCCACGACAAAATTTTTGAGAGACAAGGAGATCTTCAATCGGATAAGTTCTTGGATGAACTGGTGAAGGAAGTAGGTTTAAGCGTTACTAAAGTAAAATCCAAACTGGATGATGCAGAAGCTGTTGTGAAAGCAGATGAAGAGGAAGCTCGAAAATTTGGTGTGAGTGGTACTCCTAGTTTCTTAGTTGGAGGGATTTCTTTATCAGGAGCTCAACCTTTTTCTGAATTTAAATCGATCATTGATCGCCTTATTAAAGACATGGAAAAATAGTAAAGCTCAGAATAAAGAGAAAACCAATATGAAGCCTGAGTGGCTGAAAGTTCGAATCCCTAGTGGAAGCGAGTATGTTCGTGTCAAAAAACTCACTTCTGAATTAAACCTAGCAACTGTTTGTGAAGAAGCTCGTTGTCCCAACATCGCAGAGTGTTGGGGTGGTGGAACAGCTACCATTATGCTTATGGGGGATATGTGTACACGAGGCTGTCGTTTTTGTAATGTCAAGACAGGCCGGCCAAAAACTGCTCCCGATCCACTGGAACCTGCAAAAGTTTCTAAAGCCATCTCTAGTATGGGACTGAGTTATGTAGTTCTCACCTCCGTTAATCGAGATGATTTAGAAGATGATGGAGCCGGACACTTTGCTCAAACTATTCGACTTTTAAGAAAAAATGCTCCTTCACTATTAGTTGAAGTTTTAACTCCTGATTTTAGAGGGAAAAAAGAGAGTCTTAACGATATCGTAGATGCTGGACCTCATGTTTTCGCTCATAATATTGAAACAGTAGAAAGGCTCACTCCTCAAGTAAGAGATCCAAGAGCCCAGTATAAGCAATCTTTAAATGTACTTCGATATATTAAAACTCAATCCAACAATATTTTTACAAAATCTTCCATCATGTTGGGTTTAGGTGAAAGCTCTCAAGAGATTCAGCAAACACTTAAAGACTTAAGAAATGTGGCTTGCGATGTGGTGACATTTGGACAATATCTAAGACCCACTCCTCGTCACTTGCCTGTGCAAAAGTATGTGACGCCGGTAAAGTTTGATGAGTGGAAAGAATTTGCTTTATCCTTAGGGTTTTTGTATGTTGCAAGTGGTCCGCTTGTGCGGAGTTCTTATCGAGCAGGAGAATATTTTATTCAAGGAGTGTTAGAAAAAGGAGTTCAAAAACCGAGCCCCCTGACAGAGGATAAAATTCAATGACACAAAAAGTGGTAATGCCCGAATTAGGCGAAGGAGTTGTAGAAGGTGAACTTCTAAGCTGGCGGGTTTCAGTTGGTGATGTGGTTCAAGAAGATGATATTCTTGCTGAGGTGATGACAGATAAGGCCTCATTAGAAGTGCCCAGCCCTTTTTCTGGAGAAGTCAAAGAACTCAAGTGCAAAGAGGGACAATTCTGTGGAGTGGGTGGAGTTTTATTGATTTTAAATATGGAAAGCGGGAGTGTTTCAGATAAGACTTCAAAAGAACAAGAAAGCCAAACTCCTCATTTTGAACCTGCCGAATTAAGTTCTGATTCCAATGTAGCCACAAACCATCCACAGGGAAATGAAAATATTTTAGCAACTCCTCTTATTCGAAAAATAGCTCGTGAAAATTCCATTGATCTTTCTCGTGTTCAAGGTACGGGGCTCTCAAAACGAGTCACTTTACAAGATATTCAAAATCTGATTCCTTCTACAGAACAAGAGGTAAAATCCATAAATCTACGAACGGGGTTTTCTGTCCCTCGGATAGGTCCAGAAGAAAGAGTTCCTCTTAAGGGAATTAGAAAAAAAATTGCACATAACATGCAGTCCTCTAAACATAATATTCCCCACTTTACTTTAATAGAAGAAGTCTCTGTTCAATCTTTGGTGGCTTTACGTGAACAAGCTAAAAAACTTTATCCTGATGTGAAGATTACTTATCTTTCTTTTGTTATGAAGACTTTGTATCATACTTTTTTAGATTTTCCAGAATTTAACGCCAGTATTGATGATTCTTCAGAAGAAATTGTTTATAAAAAATATTATTATTTTGCTTTTGCAACTGATACTCCAAGAGGTCTTCTTGTTCCTGTGGTTCGTGATGTGAATAAAAAGACTATTGTGCAAATCAGTCGTGAAATTAAATCACTTTCAGATAAAGCTCGTGATGGAACGATTCAAGTAGATGAGATGAAAGGGGCTACAACAACTATTACAAATATTGGAAGTATTGCTGGTCAGTGGGCTACTCCTATTATTAACCCTCCTGAAGTTTGTATATTAGGTATGTATCGTATTTATGATAAACCAGTTTGGAAAAATGGATCGTATCAACCTTGTCCTGCTATGAATTTTTCTATCACTTCAGATCATCGTCTTATCGATGGAGCTGTGGCTGCTCGTTTTATGTCTCAATTTGCAGAGCGTATAGAAAATCCTTCTTTACTTTTAATTGAAAGCTAAAAATGGAGAAAATATTTTGCAGGTAAATGAACGTTCTTTTTCAGGTCAGTCTATTCGTCCAAGCCCAGTAGTGAGATGCACTCCTCACACGGTTGCTGTTGTGACCCCTTGGAACGCTTCTCAAAAGGACGCTTTAGGAGTTATTTCTTCTTTTCAAGAAAGTTATTCTTATTTATCTGCGGACTCTGATCGTACTCAGCCTTTTCAAAGAATGGATTCTCTATCTGATAATGAAAATAGTTTAAGAGCAGTTTACATTCAAGTGAATAAAGATATCTTTACAAAACATAATCAAAAAGAAATTTCTATGGGGTTTGAAGTGTTTTTTGGAATCCAAACAGATACCGAATTTGTTTTTGCTCAAATTGGTCATCCTCAAGTCTTCTTTTCAAAGAATAAAAATTCTTTTCAAATGATTGGTCAAAATCAAATGATGAATTCTTCTCAGTCCGCAGATATATCTTATTTGCCTTATAATTTGTTAGGACTTTTTGAAGATGTTTTGTTATCTGTTCAATCTGTAAAAATTCAAGAAGGAGATCAATTAATTCTACTCAGTGGTCATGTGGCATCTGCAGAGTTTTTAAAATTTTCTCAAAACTCTATTTCTCAAAACTCTATTAATGAATTAGGAAAAATCTTATCTAAAAATTCAGATACGGAGTCTTTTTGGCTGGGACAGGTTATTTTTTAATAGGCGGTAAAGTATGTTGTTGAATCCATTTTTTTTTATTGCACAGTGGGGTCACGAAATTACACTGTGGATTTTATTCTTTATGAGTGTGTTCAGTTTTGCAGTTTTTATGGAACGTTTCTTTCTTTTAAGAGGTTGGAAAAAATCAACTGAAAAAGCTTGTAAGGAAATAAAACAGGCTGTGAGCAGTGATAATCTTATTTGGATTAAATCTTTAACTAGTCAAAATTATAATCCCTCCTACAATCCAGGATTTGATTGGGTGTCTTTGTATATTGAGAAGAAACCGGATTTAGTTATTTCTATTTTTCAATCTTTTGTTCAGAATTCTAAAAATAAATTAGAAGCTCGATTGAGTATTTTAGCTAATGTAGGTTCCACCGCTCCTTTTGTGGGTCTTTTAGGAACTTTGTTTGGTGTGATGCACTCTTTTAATGCTTTGGAAACATCCTCCGAAAACTCTTTTGTGATGTTGGGTATTACGAAGGCGCTGCTGGCTACTGCTGTGGGTTTGATTGTGGCTATTCCTGCTGTTGTTTTTTATAATTACCTACGCCGACAGTTAAAATGTATTTTACAAAATTTTAAAGTCATTGAGAGTGGTTATAACCTATATGTACAATCTTTAAAAATTCCCAAAACAAAAGATTCCAAAGAAGATTCTCTACCATTTAAAAATTAATTTTTTATTCACTGTTTGAATTTAGACTTCGAATTTTTTCTTAAAAAACTTTGTGCTTAAATATAATTTTTAGTTTTAATTTTTTTAACTATAAATTCTTCCAACACTTGTGGATTTGTTGGATCAGTAGAAAAAACAGACTGTTGTTCACAACGTTTTTTTTCTTTAAGGAGCCATTTTAAAATTTGAGCTAATTTTTTATTGTTTTTATCTTTGAAAAAGGGATCGTTTTGAAGAGCATCTCTAGCCTTTTTTAAAGATCGCATTTCGCTAGGGTCTGAAGGAGAGACTTCGTAACAATGGAGATCATATTTAGTAATATCTTCTGGAAGAAGGCCTAAAAAATGAACCTTTGGAGCGCTAAAGTCTGAATTTCTAATTAAACTAGCAGCCGAACCTGCTTTTAAAGTTCTATAAATATTTTGTAAAGTGTAAGCATCTAAGTCTCCGTAGAAAAATAGTGGAATTTGTATCTGATCTTGTAGAGTTTTACACCAACCTCTCACTGCATTACTTGGAACACCTTGTGCACCAATCACCACACAAGGGTGCCTTTTAGTAATGCCATTAGACACCAAAGTGTTGGCTGTACCTTCAGATTCTACAATGAGGCCAAATTTTAATGTTCCCTTTTTCTTCACCTGAAATTGTTGAGGTTTATTTTTAGGTTGAAAAGGGGTGGTTCCTAAAGAGCTTAAATCAACAACAGCTTTGGTTCCATCTGCAAGTGTTTCTGTGACAACTAAGTGCTGAGAGTAAGTTTGTCCCCCTCGATCATTGGCAAAACAGTTCATTTCTTCACGATAGACTTCTAGCATGTCGCAAATAAAGTCAACAATACCGTCACAATCGGATTGTTCATCAAAGTCGAGAGGTTTGAAAAATTTATCAGACCTCACAATACCTTTTGCAATATAGTAAAGCTCCCTTTTTGTATTTACTGCACCAGATTTTAGATTATTCAATAGAATTTCCATCATAAAAACAGTGCGTGATAATTTCCGAATTGAAGAAACATTCAGTTCAGATTGAATTTTTTTACCAAGAGGAACAAGATACCCCGTTTTAACATCATAAGCAGTGTTATCAAGAGAACATTTCACAGCTTCAAGTATTGGGCGTTTTGCCTGCTCTAGATCTTTGAGCATGCGATCACACAGGTTATAAGATATTTTAGGAATATCTTTGTTGAGTTTTCGGATGCGAATTAATTTTTCTTTTGCCATTTACTATTTACTCCTATGAAGATTTACTACCTTTTTTTGTTTAAGGTTATCGAGGCGGCCTTGAGCTTGTTTTAAAGCTTTTTCTGCCTCCTGAGCATCTCGCCCTAAAATTTTCTTTATGCCTTTTTCAGCTTTTTTAATTCTTGTCGAAGATGCAGAAGTAATATCTGCCAGTTTTTTGATAAAAATAGGTACAAATTTTTCAATATGTTGCATTTTTCTCTCAAGCTCTTGAGCTTTTTGTTCTTTTCGAATGTGTCGAGAAAGTTTTTGTCCTGCTTGCATGAGAGTTTTTCGAATTTCATCTACAAGTTCTTCACTGGCATCAATAGTTTCTTTAGAAGCATTTTTAAATTTGATAAAAGGTGAAGTAATAGAGATAGCAAAAACATAAGGTCCTGTGGGAAGGCTGTTTTTAGATTGAGATAACCCATAAGCTTTCCAGTTAACAGATTCAGCAGATTTAGTAATAGCACAAGCCGCTTTATCGAATTGCAAAGGAACTCGATTGGCAAAACGTAAAAGTTGAATCGATGGTTCTTGTTGTCCATCCTCCGATTTTTGTGATGTAGAGGTAAATCGTGCAATAGCAACTTCTACAACAACAGGTTTGTGATCACAAATTGTGGGCTTTCTGGTAATAACACTAAAAAAATCAACATTGCCTAAGCGGGTGATGCTGTTTGATAAACTTATTTCTCCTATAGTGAGGACGGATTGAGTAGAGGGAGAAGGCATATCTGTATCATTCATAGCTTTAAAAATGATTTTGTAATCTTGATCTTTAAGATTAGATAAATTTTTATCCAAAAATGATTTTGGTATTCCTTGTTTGGTAAAATTTTTGATTGTATTATCTGAAACTTTTGAAAACCCTTTCTTGAGGAATTTTTTTAAAGAGATGCTGTCATATAAATGAGCATGAGAAATAAATTCTCCAAGCTTCATTGTGTGAGGATGAGGAAGTGTTGCAGGAGGGATTATAGGGGAGATATTACTTACTCTTTTAATCGTTCGAGAAGGTTGATCAAGGAGTGTATATTCTAAAGATAAATGAGGGTTTACAATGGATGTTCCTTCTAGGTAAGTGATGAGTCCTCCGTCTCCATTTAACTGAATACGTCCGTCGATTTTAAAGGTGACTTTAGTTCCATGAGATTTATCCCAGTTGATGAGAGTCTTGTTTTTCATCAGTCCTTTATTATTTCTAATATCTACATCAATTTGTGTCTGTAGCGCTTTTTTCATTTTTTTTGTTTTACTGATGACTTTGACACCACTTGCATGTGTTAATTGCGCCCATGTTGTTGCTGCAGAAATACCAATTCCTTGTTGTCCTCTGGAGCAACGGCCTTTTCCAAACTTAGAGGAGGCAAGGTATTCTCCAAATACTTTGGGGAGATCATTTGCTTCAAGACCTGGACCATTATCTTCAACAATAATTTCTACCAGATCAGTGTTTCGAGCAGAGCCTTTAGAAAGTTTTTTAATACTGATTTTAATTTCAGGTAAAATACTGTGATCTTCACAAGCATCTAAAGAGTTATCTACAGATTCTTTGAGTGTTGTCAGTACGGCTTTAGTAGGTGAAGAAAACCCTACTTGCTGTAAATTTTTTGCAAAATATTCTGCTGTTGAGCTTGTTATAATTTTAGAAGTCATATTACCATTCTTAAATTTATTTTAATTTCTTCAACCTTTGATCAACTATTGTTTCATATTTTTTTTGTGAATTGCAACTCTTACAAGACACAACTATGTTATTTTTTATACTTTTACCGCCTCGGACAAGAGGAATCAGGTGATCCATAGTCAATTGAGTTTTTGAAAATTTCTTTTTACAAAAATAGCAAAGTTGTTTGCTTATTTTATTTTTCCACCAAGAAGTGGAGCGTAATTTACGAGCTTTTTCCCTTTCTTTTTTAATGTGTGCAGTATCAGAGGGATAAAATGTCATGCATTCAAGATTGAGATTTTTTAGAGTCTACGACGGGGATCATTGTTTTGGTATCGTCATATTCTTCAAGCTGCCAATAAAGAGGGAGATCTGGAATTAATGTTGCTAAAACTCCTTTAGAAAAAACTTTTATATAACTTTTTTGCTCATTTAAGTAAGGTAGTAAACAAGTAGAACCATTTATCTGACATTCTTCATCGGCACTTATGAGATTGTTGATATTAGTTATCAGTTGTTCTGTGATAGGAGTAGAACCCTCATATTTCATTTTGTAAAGGAGTGTTTCTTTGGCATTCTCTAAGTATCCTGTGCTTTCAAATTGGTCATACTTTTCTAACTCTTCGATCACCTTGAGCCAGCGGGAAATTTCTGTCTCAGATGTTCGATCTTTTTCAATCTGCCTTCTCCATTGAGAGGCTAAGTTAATCTGATTTTCTTTCAGATAGATAGCCATCAGATCGATTGCAGTCTCTAAATGGCCATGGCGGTAGGCTTCTATGAGCCACTGTTCTGCTAATAAAAGATTTCCCTGTTGATAAAAAGCACAACCGAGACTTCTCATACTGTTTTGGTTGCTGTCAGCATGCTCTTGGTGAAAAGCCACATAATTATCAAAGACTTCTTTGGATGGAAATTTATTGAAGCATGAAGAAGAAGGAGAAGAATTCAGCTTTGTTGTAGAGCTACAGCCTAAAAAAAATAAGATAAGAAAAAGGCTTTTCAAACCTATTAAAGGCTTATTAAGCAAGGTTTTAAAAAAGTTGTTGGATATTTTTACCATTGTTTAGTAATTTATCTTATTAAAGGGTAAAAAAACATTTGAATATGGTGATGTATGGACTTTTGGTCAGGCAGAAGGCAAGTAAAAGTTCCGAAAATAGGTTTTGGAACATGGAAAATACAAGGTAATAACTGTGTGAAGGCAGTGTTAAAGGCATTAGAGGTGGGCTATCGGCATATTGATACAGCTCAGATTTATGGCAATGAAGATAGTGTGGGTCAGGCCATTTTTGAATCTAAAATTGCTAGGGATGATATTTTTTTAACCACTAAAGTATGGAAAGATTACTTGGACTTCAAAGATGTGTTGGTTAACGTGAGTCAGAGTTTACAAAGGTTGCAAGTGGATTATATCGATCTTTTGCTTATCCATTGGCCCAATTCTCAATTGCCTTTAGAAGACACTTTATCTGCTTTCAAAGAATTAGTTGATACAAAGCGGGTTCGATATGTGGGGGTCAGTAACTTTCCTCCTAAAGATCTTCGTATAGCTCATAAGATTTATCCTAAATTGATCTGCAATCAAGTGGAGTATCATCCTTTCATTGATCAGAGTGTTTTAATCAGAAATATGAAAAAATATGAAATGTTTTTGACAGCTTACAGTCCTCTTGCACGAGGAGAGATTTTAAAAAATGCAACTTTGAAATCTATTGCTAAAAAATACAATAAAACTATACCTCAAGTAGTTTTGAGGTGGTTAATCGATCAAAAAAATGTGGTAGCTATTCCTAAGGCAAAAAATTTGAACCATATTACTTCAAATTTTAAGGTGTTCGATTTTACCTTAGAGCCTAAAGATAAAGGGAGAATTGATCGGTTGACGAAAAAAAATAAGAGACTGGTTCATCCTAATTGGGCTCCTGAGTCTTGGAATAAATGACGAATAAATCAGCTGTATTTGAAATTTTCTATAAACTCTTTTTTACAGAAGCTATTGAATAAATTTTGGAGATTTTATGAATGTATTAGTCATAGGAAAGGGAGGTCGAGAGCATGCTTTGATCCATGCATTTCAGAATTCTTCTTCTGTGAATCGTGTGTATGATTTTCCACATAGAGAGGGGCTGAATGCCTTGCCTTTGACAGACAATAAGGGCACTAATTTTAGTGCTTTAGAGTTGATTCCTTTTTTGAAAAAACAAAAAATTGATCTCATTGTAATAGGTCCAGAAAAGGAACTAACTTTGGGTTGGGCAGATCTTTTTAGGGAGCATGGATTTAAAGTTTTCGGACCCAGTCAGGCTGCCTCTCAGCTTGAGGGGAGTAAGGTGTTTGCAAAAAATTTTATGAAAAATGCTAGAGTTCCCACTTCTCGTTATGCAATTGTGGAAAGTGTGAATCAAGTTATGGATTTGTCTTCCAATTTTTCTGCTCCTTATATTTTAAAGGCGGATGGTTTAGCAGCAGGCAAGGGGGTTTTTATTTGTCCTGACCGAAATCATCTCAAAGAGAGTGCTGCTCAATTATTTGAAAAAAAAATATTTGGTGAAGCAGGCAAGAAAGCTCTTTTAGAAGAATTTCAAGAGGGATATGAATTATCTGTTTTCATTTTTACCAATGGAAAAGATTATCAAGCGTTGCCTTTGGCTCAAGATTTCAAAAAAAGAAATGAAGGTCATCAGGGGCCTAATACAGGTGGTATGGGTGCTGTCGCTCCGATAGAAAAAGATCCTCATCTGTGGAAAATAATTGAAGAGCAAATCATTCACCCTACTGTTTCTCAGATTCAAAAAGATGGTTTATTTTATCGAGGAGTTTTGTATGTTGGTTTGATGATTTCTCCAAAAAAAGGGCCACAAGTACTGGAATATAATGTGCGGTTCGGAGATCCAGAGTGTCAGATACTACTTCCTTTAATTAATAAAGATATGGGAGTATTGTTTTCAGAAGTTTCTGAAGGAAAAATTTCTTCTTTGAATTTTTATGATCGACACGGTTGCTGTGTAGTATTAGCAGAAAGAGGTTACCCTCAAAATCCTAGGAAGGGCGAAGTGATTCCGAGTCAAGTGAACGGCGAGGATTTGTTAAGTGTTTCTCCAACAAAAAATTTAAATTCTCAAGAGCAAAGCTATTTTCTTCATTGTGGAACAAAGAAAAACAAGAATCAATGGGTTGTGGATGGAGGACGGGTTCTTAATGCTATAGGTCTGAGTTCTTCTTTGGAAAAAGCAAGAGAAAATGCTTATGATCTAGTTCAACGATTACCCGATCTTCAACTCTACTACAGAAAGGATATTGGGATCTGATCACTTATATTTTTCAATGAAGTTTAATTAAATTCTTTTATAGGTAAGAAAAGAAAATGAAGGTTGACCTTCATGTTTTTTTTCTTCTACAAGTTGAAATTTATGAAGAGGAACTTCAGGGTAAAAAGCGTCTCCTTTATATTCCTGATGAATACGTGTGAGATAAATTCTTTGGACTTTGTCCAGTGATTGCTTGTATATTTCTCCTCCACCTATAATAAAGATTTCTTCTTCATCAGAGACTTCTTGAGCCATCTTCATTGCTTTTTCGATGTTAGTTGTCCAATGTACATGGGGATTCTCGGATTTTTGAGCAGAGCGGGAAATGATGATATTAGCTCTTTGTGGCAAAGGAGAACCGAGAGATTCAAAAGTTTTTCTTCCCATGATGACGGTGTGATTTCGAGTTTTGGATCGAAAAAATTTTAAATCTTCAGGAATATGCCAAGGTAATTCGTTTTGATAACCAATAACATTATTGGAAGAGGCAGCTGTAATGTGAGAAAAAATAAATTTTTTCATTTCTATAAAATTATAAATGTTGGTTCACTCAGTTTGCAATCTTTTCCATAGAGTATTCAAGTTTCTTAGTTATATAGAAACTTCAGCACGAATTCGAGGATGAGGATTATAGTCACTGAGGTGAAAATGTTCTATTTTATAATCAAATAGAGAAGCTTGCGGTTCAATATACATTTTAGCAAGAGGGCGGGGTTCCCTTTGTAATTGCTGGAGAACTTGAGGCATATGGTTCGTATAGACATGAGCATCACCGATGGTTTGAATGTATTCTCCAGGCTTTAAGCCGCACACTTGAGCCATCATCATTGTAAGCAACGAATAACTTGCAATATTAAAAGGAAGTCCTAGAAAAATATCCGCACTTCTTTGATAAAGCTGGCAAGATAAAGTCCCTTGAGCGACATAAAACTGAAAAAAAGCATGGCAGGGAGGAAGAGCCATTTCTTCTAACTCTCCAGGGTTATATGCAACCACCATATGTCTTCTGGAGTGAGGATTATTTTTAATTTGATCGATGACTGAGGTGATTTGATCAAGAGTTTCACCATTAGGTTTTCTCCAACTCCTCCATTGAGCTCCGTATACACGTCCTAAATTTCCATTTTCATCAGCCCATTCATTCCAAATACGAACATTATTATCTTTGAGGTATTGAATATTGGTGTCCCCTTTTAGTATCCATAACAATTCATGAATAATAGAGCGAAGGTGGACTTTCTTAGTGGTGAGTAGGGGAAAAGTTTTAGACAAGTCAAAACGCATTTGATGACCAAAGATGCTGATAGTTCCTGTTCTGGTACGATCTTCCCGTTGAACACCTTGTTCTAGCACTTTTTGTAATAAATTTAAATATGAAACCATAAGTTTCCTTTAGACCTCATCTTATACTAAGAGATTTTATTCTTGTCTATACTTGAATAAAATTTTTATTGCCCTAAACAATGTTTAAAAATCATGCATCACTTCTGCTTGTGCAAAGAAAAATTCAATAAAACTGCATCTTCATGTGTTCATTCATCGGAGAGTTTACATCAACTAAAAAATACCTGTGTTGATTGGAATACTTAAATAAATTTGTCCAATGAAAATAGGATTAGCATAGTTGAGAGTTGTTTTTTCTTGGCAAGATTGTTGAATAATCTCATCGTGATTAGAGCATTCCATGAGGAGGGCTTGTAATTCTAAATTCAATCTTAGGAAGGGCAGATTCAGGTAAGAGACCCCTACTTTTACAGCGGGACCGTCCATTGAAAAATTATCACGCTTATATGAAGTGTTAGACCAATTCCACCCTAGCGAAGCATAAGCATCTATAATGAAAGGTAAACCAAAAGCTACTGAAGGGCCTAAGAAGATATTATGATAAATACCCACATCCGATTGTTCGTACTCATTTCCAGACAGTACTTTACAAGGTGCGAGTTGCCCCAAACCCACAGCATTTTCACATTCTGGTCCTATATAGTCGATGCTAAAATCAAAATAGGAAAAACTAGAATAACTAGCATCTACCCCCATCATGAGTCCCCATCTGGAATAACCTAAACGGCCTCCTAGGGAGTAACCGTAGCGCCAACTATTAATAAAAGTTCCAACACCTGTTCCTAAATAAGGCTCTACAAAGATTCCCGCCCAGCTCGAAGGTACAGATAAAAATATAAATAATATCAGCAAAATTTTTTTCATTATCCTCTCACCTTAAAAATGAAAAATGCTCAGTTCTTTCGATCTGAATAGCATTCAACCTGAAGCCTATACAATTTTGAATTTACTGGTTTCCTTAGTCAAATAAGTATTTTATAAACCCAGAAAAATTGACAAAATAGGTCTCTCTCTCTAGACTTCGGTTGATTATTTTGATAGTATTTCCTTCTTAACTAGTTCTAGGGATTATGTGTCATTAGCCATGAAAAAACTATATTTTGAAGTTTTAGAAAATTATAAAAAGATGAAAGTTCGTTTGGATGAAATACAACAGGTGATTAATCGTCCTCTCACTTTTTCAGAAAAGATTATTTATTCTCATTTAAGTTCATCCAGTCCACTCCCTCAATCCAGAAAGGGGTTTTTATCTTTAATACCGGATCGAGTGGCTATGCAAGATGCGACTGCTCAAATGGCACTTTTGCAGTTTATGCTTGCTAGAAAGACTCAAACTCATCAGCCAACTACCGTTCATTGTGATCATCTAATTCGTGCAGAAAAAGGTGAATCCATTGATATGAAGCAGGCTTTAAGTGAGCATGGGGAGGTTTTTGAATTTTTATCTTCAGCTTCCAGCCGTTATGGAATTGAATTTTGGGGGCCAGGTTCTGGAATTATCCATCAGGTGGTTTTAGAAAAATATGCTTATCCTGGAGGGCTACTGATAGGAACAGACTCTCATACACCGAATGCAGGTGGATTAGGTATGATGGCGGTGGGTGTCGGTGGAGCAGATGCCGCAGATGTGATGGCAGGTTTAGAATGGGAAGTGAAGCATCCTCAGTTGGTTGGTGTGCATTTAACTGGAAAATTAAAAGGTTGGTCTGCACCGAAGGATGTGATTTTAAAATTACTCAAAATTCTTACAGTCAAAGGTGGTACCAATCGAATTATTGAGTATTTTGGAGAAGGCTGTGCATCTATGAGTTGCACGGGAAAAGCCACAATCACCAATATGGGTGCTGAGATGGGAGCCACAAGCTCACTTTTCCCTTACGACGGTTCTATGTTCGAATATCTGAAGGCAACTGACAGAAAAGATATTGCAAAACTTACTGAAGAATACTCGTCTTTGTTACAGGCGGATGAAGAGGTGAAAAAATCCCCTCATTCTTACTTTGATGAGTTGATTGAAATCAATTTGTCCGAATTAAAACCTCATCTTTGTGGTCCTTTTTCTCCAGATTGGGGTTATTCTTTGGAACAAATCAAAAAGGAAGCACAAAAGCGAGGTTGGAATTGTCAACTTTCTGCCTGTCTTATTGGTTCTTGCACCAACTCTTCTTATGAAGATATTAGCAGAGCGGCTCATGTAGCCCGCCAAGCTCGAAAGCATGGATTAAAAATGCCACAGCCTTTTCTTATTACTCCAGGTTCGGATCAGATTAAAAAAACTATTGAAAGAGATGGTATGATGGAGGACTTTGAAGCTATTGGAGCTACAGTTTTAGCTAATGCATGTGGTCCTTGCATCGGTCAGTGGAATAGACCGGACTACAAGAAAGGAGATAAAAATACTATCATTAATAGCTTTAATAGAAACTTTAAAGGTCGAAATGATGCCAATCCTGAAACTTTATCTTTTATTGGCAGTCCTGAAATGGTTGTAGCCATAGGCCTTGCAGGTCAACTCGATTTTAATCCTGAAACGGATAAAGTTAATGATCAAGTTCAACTTCTGCCCCCTGAGGGAGAAGCTATCCCTCAAAAAGGTTTTAGTTTTAGTTATCATGGTTTTCAAGAGCCTCGAGGGTCTTCAGTCTTGGTTACTATTGCACCAGAATCGGAACGTTTACAAAAACTCACTCCTTTTACTCCTTGGAAAAAACAATATTTTCAGAATCTCTCCCTGCTTTGTAAGGTGAAGGGACAATGCACCACGGATCATATTTCTCCAGCAGGATATTGGCTGCGTTATCGCGGACACTTGGATCGCATTTCAGATAATTTATTGCTAACGGCTGAAAATAGTTTTCATGAAATGAGTGGAGAGGGATTTCATCCTCTGACGAAAGAAAAACTGCCTTTCAATCAGATAGCCCGTGATTTAAAATCCAAAGATCAACACTGGGTAATTGTTGGAGGACAAAACTATGGAGAAGGCAGTAGTCGAGAGCATGCTGCGATGACTCCTCGTTATCTGGGTTGTGCTTTTGTGTTAGCTCAAAGTTTTGCTCGTATCCATGAGACTAATTTGAAAAAACAGGGTGTGATTCCTTTTATTTTTGTGAAGTCTTCAGATTACGATCAAATTGAAGAGTATGATGTTTTGAGTTTGCCGGAAATTGAGTCTTTAGCTCCAAACAGTGTCCATCAATTAGAGCTTCAAAAAGAAAATGGAAATAAAGTTCAAATTTCGATCACTCATTCTTTAAATGAGAATCAAGTGCAATGGTTCTGGAAGGGTTCAGCACTGAATTATCTTCGGGAAAAATCTTCCGTATAAAACAATCACTTATTAAGAGAATGAAAGAAGGTATTCAGATTTTTTTGTTTAACAAAAATCTTATACGATCAAAACTCCTTCTCCGATGTTAGGCATCAACCTGTTCTGATGTAAAAATGGGCTTGTATATTCTAGAATTAAATCTAGTGACAAGAGTCAAAAATTTGTGTTAGTTCTGGAGGCACAATGTCCAATGACTACACAGAAGATTATAACGAAGAGCTTATCTCAGAAATCAATATTGTTCCCTTTGTAGATATCGTACTTGTTTTACTGATCGTATTTATGATTTCCGTTCCTCAAATGATGCGAGAAGGACTTTCTATTCAGCTTCCTAAAAGTTCATCTTCAAAAAAAATAAAATCATCATCTATCAGAGTGAAAATCACTCACACAGGAGATATTATTATTAATGATCAAGTTCTCTCTTTAGAAGATCTGTCTTTATTTGCCAGAAAATTAATGGAAAATAATCCAGATTCTGATCGAATTGTGATTTCTGCAGATCAAAGAGTATCTCATGGCAGAGTAATGGAAATTATTGAGTCTTTCAAAAAATCTGGTATTCAAAACTTTACTTTTGCAGTTCAGTAATAAAAATAAATTTAATATTTACTGAGTTTTTTCTGTGCTTTGAAAGAGTATTTTCCATCTGGGATGTCTTGTTCGATAATAAAAACCCATTGCTTTTTAGCGATTTCGACCTGACCTAAGCTTTCATTAATGACGCTTTCATTAAACAAGGGTTTGAGCTTTTCGTTGAGTTCTTTTATAGAGGTATCCATAGCCTGCTGAGCTTTTTGGTTTTTAGGTGAGACTGTTAGTACTTTCTGACATATTTGATGAGCTTGTTTATATTTTTTAGAATCTAGGAGTTCTTGGCATTCGTCCATAAAAGATTTTATTTGGCTTTGTACTGTGCTCTCCATTTTAAATAATTCATCTCGAGCAGTCTGAACAACTTTATCCATTACTACAGGATGATTTCTTAAAAGAAATTTTTTATAGGCTGCAATAGCTTTAAGGATTTGACCATCGCTATCTTTTAATTTTTTAGCTTCGTTATAAATTTTTGTTTCTTTCTTAACTCTATTCTTAAGATTTTGTAATTCTTCCGCCCGTTGTTTTTTAGCTGTTTCTTGACTTTCAAAGTTGAGCTTCAAAATATTAAGTTCTTCATCCTCCGGATCAATAGTGGTGGCTTCTGCTAAGCATTCTTCAAGTGCTTCTAAAGTTCGAAAAGATTTGAATTTATTTTTGCAGAGAGAAACAATTTCACGTAGCTTTTTTCTTTCTTGTTCTTCTTGTTTTTTTTGATTTTCAATTTCTAATTGAATCTGAACACTTTCTGCACCACTTTGACAAGTTGTAATGAGATCTTGGGACTCTTGATAGAAAGGTATAATATCATGGAGCTGCGTGAGAGTTTGATTACATAGTTCAAATTTTTTCATCTGGTACTGCTGTTGAGCTAAGATGTAAAGGTTTTTCACATTCTCTTTTTCTTCAAGAGTTAGAGATTCAAAGGTTCCAGTATTCAGTTCTTCTGAATTTTCTTGATCTGATTTTTTCCCTTTTTTGGACTCAGAGAGTAAGAATAGAATTCCTCCAAACATTAAAATAATCAAAGAAATTATTAATAGTCTCTTTTTAGAGGATTTTTTTTCAGGTATAGAAGTGATTATTGTCTCGCTTAGAATCGCATTAGGGATAATAGCAGGAGCGTTGAAGGGTGTTGGATTTTCAGGGTTTTGAGAAGGTGACTTCGACTGTGAGGACTCCATAGAAAGAAGGGGAGGATCTGCAGAGGAAGGGACTTTTACAGGTAAGTTAATCCCTTGTTTTTTCTCAAAATTAACATTTCTAATCTCAAAATAAATTTCTATACTCAAAATAGAAATAATATCTCCGCTATTTAGAGGTAGAGTTTCTTTTGGTTTTATAATTTTATTGTTTAAGGATGTTCCGTTGGAACTTCCTAGGTCTTCGATAAAAAAGTCCATACCTTTTTTTATGATTTTAAAGTGATGTCGGCTGATATTAATATCTTCAATGCAAATATCACTAGAGGGATCTCGTCCTACTATCCATAAATCTCTGTCATTGAGTTCAATAACTTGATCTTCTTCATCTTCGGATAATGAAACAATCAGATAAGGTTTTAGATAGCTATTGAGTTGAGGCATAACCGTCGGAGCTTCTGTAAACTGAGAATATTCTTCTATTTTTGATGGAAAAGAAGGAGTTTTTTGTTTCTGAAGGTCTGGGTTATCGTCTGGAGCAAAAGGCAATTTAGAATGAGAGTCTTCAGAATTAAATGTAGGAACAGACGGTTCATGATCACTGGATGCGGACTCTTTCAGATTCTCATCTGATGAAGATTTTAAATCTGCGGAGATATTTTCTTTTTTAGATTCTCCTTTTTCTTTACGAAGTGTGAAAGTGTAACTTTGTAATGAAAAGCTATCATTATCTTGAATGATGCACTCAGAAACTTCTTTTCCATTAAAAACTAGTCCACCTAAATTAGAAAGGCACTCGACCTTCCATGAATTTTCATTCAAAGGTGTTATTTTAAGGTGATTTCTGGATACACCATAAGAGGCATCTAAAAAAATAAGATTGCTCTCAAGACGTCCTATAATATTAGTGGCATCGTCTAGTGTGTAGACTTTATCTTTGTGCCCTTTTGCTGTAACTGTGAGAGTGAACATTAATATCTATCCTTCAATTGAAGGCTACAAAAATTGTAACTACTCACTGCCTCTTCGTATAAGGGGTGATTGAGGTTGTGAGACGTCATTTTCATCACAGTTTTAAATGATGCCATACAGTACGTATATTGGTTGTTCTCTTTGTACTGTTGACCTAACACTAAATAGTTTTGAGCTAGTTGTTCGTATTTAATTTGGGATTTTTCTAAATACCCGCTGCAAAGTGTATGTTGAGGGTAAATTGTTTTACAAGTTCTAAAGTTTTCAATTGCTCGACCATAATATCCTTTTCTAAAATCTCTAACCCCTTTTAAATAGGCAATTTGAGCATTTTTATAAGCAGGAGTCCTTATATTTGATTTTTTAATATCTTCCGATTGTTGTTTCAAAGTATTAATATCTTCTTCTAAATCCTGTTGAGTGCGTAGTTTTATTTGTTCTTTTTTCTGAGCATCTTGTTTACTTGAATCCATAAAAAATAATATTCCTCCTAGTACAAAGAGCCCAATGATAACCAATCGAGGCAGAGGAGATTTCTTTTTTTCTTCTGATAAGTGATCTTGTAGAGGAGGGGGAGCTACAAGGGCTGGAGAGTTTTTGGGAACAACAGCGATCTCTGCTTTTTTCAACACTTCTAATTGGAGTTGGGTTTGGCCTACAATTAGAATATCTTTGTTTTTCAGCGGAGCTTTTGTTTTGACTAGCTTTTTATTGATGTATAAATTAGGGTTTTCTGAAAGCTTTGCCACAATGTATTGACCTTTTTTAGAGTAAGTGAGTAAAGCGTGCTTTCTAGAGCAATAAGGATCATGAGCAAGGACGACATCATTGACTTCAGGCGCTCGACCAATATATATCTGATCAGAAATTAATTTAAAAGATCGATTTTTTAAAGGACCATTTAAAACTCGAAGTTTAGTTTTAACAATAGGTTTTTTTCGCAAAGCTAAGGACTTCATGAGGCACCTTCCTCCTCAGTTTCTGGTATAAAAGCCACAAGGATGTAGACTACAGTGTGGTTGCCGTACACACCCTGTGCGGTCACTTGAAAAGAGGTGTTATTAAATTCTAGATGATCGGTATATATTTGGGAAGGATCTTGAGTCACTTGTTCAGACACATTTTGAAGTTGCTGTTTTAAAGACATATCACCCACATCTTCAATATTTTGATGTAAAACATATTCAGAGGAAAGACCAGTTTGTTGCTCAAAAGCAGAGTTCATAGCTACAATCGATGATGTTTCGACTTGAATGCAGAGGCAGGCGAATCCAACTAATTCTACAAGGTTGTTCATTTCATGTTGCCGGTTCACAGTCACTTGAGGAGATGAAGACATGGCATCTTGATTCGTGTGAACACGCTCCAAAAGGTTATTAATGTTGGAACATATACTTTGTAGAGCAGGAAATTGGTAGGAGTTTGAAATGCCTTTTGAACTATCTTTTAATGCTTGGTTGAGTTGTTCATCAATAGATTCAAAAGGAAAGACAATCATTCGATACATGAAGAAAAACATCAAGGAACCAATGATAAGGGCTAGAGCCAGCGATTGAACAATAAGACTTGTAGTTTGATTATTATCCACAACTAAAGCCCCCATATTGTAAATAACGACGGAATAAGCAATGACATCTATAGCATCAATTTTAGGATTAAATGCTTGAATAGGGATCATAGCTCCGATAGTGGATGAATCGATTTTTTCTACTATTTTTTGTCCTTTTCGTCTTCCAGAATGAATGAAGGAATAAGTGGGGTAGGTGTGAATTTTTTCAATGGGAGCAATAATACGGCCATCAGATGCGTTAATAATCATAGCAGATTTAACACCAGGTCTTCTTTGAGCAAAATCTGTGGTGAGAGCTGTTTGCAACCCTTCAGCCAACATTGTTCGATTTCTTTCAGCAAGGGCTAGGGCAATACTTTCTGCATGGTACATGCTTTCTTTTTCGACACTAGACTTTAATATTTGAGTTAAAGGAAAAGCAGATAGTATCGAGACTAAAAGAATAAAACCAATAGCAAAAAATCCTACAGCCCATTTAAATTCAACCCATTCAGGGATTTTGTAGATTCCAGGTGTGATGACTGTTTTTAGATAATGGCTCCACCAGCTTTGTAGCTTAGAGGACGAGGCAGGGGGTGGCTGATATAGGGATTGATTTTCTTGTTGTACAACGTTGCCATTGCTTGAAGAAGGTTGTTGTAATGGAGCTATTGGTTGTTGTGGAATATGAGTACGAATAATATCAAAGACAATATCAAATAGAGAAACTTGATCTCCCATTTCAATCACTTCTTTTTTAATTTTTACTCCATTAACAAAAGTTCCATTGCTGGAGTTTTTATCTGAAAGAGTGAGTTTATTATCTTTGATGATAAGTTCTGCATGGACTTTGGATATTCCTGGTGCTTGAATATGAACAGCACAGGAAGAAGAGCGTCCTATGTTATGAGTTCCTTCGGAAAGAGGAATTTGAGTTCCCGCTTTTGGTCCGTTTAAAAATCTAATAGACCACATGGAGTTGATCTCCTTCTTGAATTTTAATTTTGTCGGCTAGTGTGCCGCCAGAAAATTCAAATGCGCTGTAGTTTTGAAATAATTTTATAATAGAGTAGGTTTCAGAAGAAAGAAAAGACTGCCATATGTTCATCACTCGTCCTTTTTGATTTACAATTTTCCAAGGAGAAATATTTTCTACGACACCTGTGACACGAAGATTTTTATCTGTAAAGACTACGTCAATAGGAAAAGACATGAAATAAGTATGAATACTGGAACATGGTTTAAGCCACATCGCCTGATCTTTGATCAAAGCTTGTGAACCGATGAGCCCCTTCATTCTTTTCAAAAGACTGTGAGAGTGTACAACCTGAGAAGAAAGAACTTGATTCGTTTCTTTGTGGATTAGAGCTGCCAATTTTAACCACCTTTTTTATAATAAAAGCTTAAAGCTATAGGAGCAAAGACAGCGATAAAGACAGCAGGTAAAACGAACATGATCATTGGAATAAGAATTTTTTGTGAAGCCTTGGCTCCTGCCTGCTCAGCTTTGTTAAAACGTTCATATCTCATTTGCTCTGATTTTGCCTTGAGCGTTTGAGCAACACTGGCACCTGTTTCATCTGCATCTTGTATAGTTATTGCAAAGCTTTGAATTTCTTTTGAGTCGATTCTTTTTTGTAAATTACCGAAAGCTTCTTTACGACTCGATCCTAAAGTGATTTCTTTAAGTACGGTATGAAACTCCTGAGCCAGTATAGATTGAGCACTTGCTTTTTCTGTGATTTTTTGAATAGATGCCACTAAATCCAAGCCAGCTTCTGTACTGAGTGCAAGAAGATCAATAAAAAATGGCAATTCTTTTTCCACAGATAAAACTTTTTTCTGAGACAGAGTTTTACAGTAGATATGAGGAAAAAAAGCACCAAGAGCTCCTACTATGATGAAAACATAAAAAGGGTAGCCGATTTGCAATGCAAAATTTAAAATAAGAGCTCCTAGAGGGAACATCACTCCCCAAAGAATTTGAAGCCCGATGAATTCATCCACAGTGAGTTCTTTAGCTAATCCAGCAAAAACAATTTTTTTCTGCACATTCTGTCTATATTGTTTACTTTTCACGTATTTAGTTTGCTGAATGGTTAAATTTTGAACCAAAGGCTTAGAAAAGTGGATTAAAGGGATAGCTTTGTGTTGTTCACTTTCTTCTGCCAGAGCGAGACCAGCTTGATCTGAGTTCATGTTTAGGATGGTAGAAACAAACAAATACACCGCTACAGCCAGCAGGAGTAAAGCACTCAATAAAAGAATAAGTCCAAAATCAAATGTCATTTTTAATCATTCCCTCTTTAAAAATGGGTTATTTAAACAAAATATCGGATTTTTTTGCCCTAAACCTTAATAAAGAAACTTTTAAAGTGAAAATTTAATTTATTTATTGATTTAGATTAAAAATTTATTTTAAAGTGAGTTCTATTCATTAACTTTGGGATAGGGGGGATTTATGAAGCTCACTCCAGACGATATTGCGGTTCGAGTATTTTCATCTAAAATTTTCGGTGGATACAGTCGTAAAGAGATTTCTGCTTTTTTAGAGAGAGTGGCTGCGGATTATGAGGAGCTTCTTCAAAAGAATGCCCAACTTCAAGAGCAACTTTGCCAAAAAGAGAATCAATTAAAAGAATATAAAGCTCGTGAAGATTTGCTCAGAGAAGCTATTACAACCGCACAGCAAACAGCGCAAAACATGCAGGTTCAAGCTGAAACGACAGCTCGAGATGTTGTGGAAGAAGCTCACAGAAAGGCAGACTTAATCACCCAAGATGCACGAGATTCGCTCAAAGCTGTGTACCAAGATTTATCCAATTTGAGACGAGTTCACTTACAGTTGAAAAATACAATGAAAGCTGTGTTGCAGTCTCATCAGGATTTACTAGAGCAAGATCCTGTACATACTCTACTTCCCAAATTAGATGAAGATTCTTTAGAAGGAATAGGGGATTTAGAAGATAGAGTGGAAAAAAAGTTAAGTGAGCTTTCTAAAACAAAAGATCTATTGTAAAGTTTATGTTCACTGGACTTATCGTCTTTAAAGCCCTTGTTATCGAAGCTTTACCTAGGGATCAAGTTTTAGAACTTCATATTGCGCGACCTTCCTCTTTGAAAGATGTTCAAGAGGGGGATAGTGTTGCTGTAGATGGTGTTTGTCTGACGTTGGAAAAACTCACCGATAAAACTCTAATTTTTGCTCTTGCTTACGATACCTTAAGAACTACGAAATGGTCAGCTCAGAATTTAAAAAATAAAGTGGTTAATTTAGAGCCTTCTCTAAGAGTGAATCAACAGTTAGGAGGTCATTTTGTCACGGGCCATGTCGATGGACTCGCTCAGGTCAGTCAGATCGAGAATCGAGGTGAAAATAAATTGGTGACTTTTCAGTTTCCAAAGGAGTTTGAAGGGTTTTTATTTAATAAAGGGTTTATTACGATTAATGGAGTGAGTTTAACTTTCCAAGAAGTTTTGTCAAAAAATCAGGCACGTATGGGTTTAGTTCCTGAAACCTTAAAAAGAACAAATTTATCAGAATTGAAAGAAGATTCAACGGTGACTTTTGAAGTGTGTTATTTAACTCGTATTGTGCACCAGTATATTTCCAACTTTGGTATCAACATTGATCCAGTGAAATAAAAGATTTTTGCCGCAAATCTTTAATTCAAGGGTGTTCGATGAAGGAGTACAAAGTAAGTGTACAAGAAGTAACTGATGATGAAAAGACTACTGAGAAAAACTCTGGAAATCTTATCAAAAAGATAAATTGAAAGTAGTAGCAAACTGCTGGCTAGTATCACCACGACACCATCTACTTTTAAAAGAGTGGAAGATATTTTTATAGGGGCTATAAAGGAAGCGATAGCAGGGATAAAAAAAGTATTAAAAACATTAGATCCAATAATACTGCCCAATGCGATCTCTGCTTTTTTCTTAAATAATGAGATGAGTCCAATAGCAATCTCTGGCAAACTTGTACCAATAGAGATTAGAAAAAGCCCAATTAACCTTTTAGATAAACCTAAGTGTTCTCCAATCTGAATAGAAGAGGAAATTACCCCTTTTGCCCCAAAAAATAACAGTCCAAAGCCTCCAATAAACAACAAAATGAGTATTGGAGGTTTTAAAGAGGAGCTCTCTAAAATAGAATCTTCTTCTAATAAAGATTTTTTAGATTGCACAAAAAAGAACATGAACATTCCTAAAAACAAAATCCCCTTCCACCAAAAAAGGGTGTTATCCCATAATAAAAACCCTGCAATGAGAGTCAGGATTAAAAGTAAAGAGATACTCCTATACATCGATAGAGTGTCGGGAATTTTTCTCGTACTTAGGAATATCAAAGCTCCAACAATTAAAATATTAAAAATGTTAGATCCTAAAATATTTCCTATGGCAATATCAGACTCTTGCTGTAAGTGGCTGGTGATGGTCACAAAAAGTTCTGGAGCAGAACTCCCAATTCCTAAGAGGATGAGAGAAACAAAGAAAACTTTTGTTTTTAACAAAGAAGCCAAGATAGAGTTCCCCTTGACCAAGAAATGACTTCCGACTATTAGAAGCAATAGATGAATAAAAAACTGAAATAGGCTCAAAACCATGTCCTAAACTTGTAAACTTTTACCTTCATAGAGACAATGAGTTTTGATTTCTTGGCCTGCAAAAATTAAATAGCTTCTATCTGTGAAATGTCAGATGGAGACTAAAAACCCAAAAAATGACTGTTTTTGGTCTTTTGCGACATAAAAAAGTCTTGCTTATTAAAAAAAAGTGTTCTTAAAAGAGATTTTCGTATATTTTGACCTAAACTATTGGAGGGTAGGTTCCGTTATACATATTTACCTGATGCTAAGGAGAGTGTTATGTCATCAACAGAATTAATCAATATCTGTCAAAAGAAGCTTCTAAAGAAAAAAGATGAGCTGCTCAATCGTCTTACAGAATGTTGTGGTGAATTTTCTGAATACGATTTTAAGGGCGGCGATGAAGGGGATCAAGCTATTCGATCTTTAAAAGAAGGTGAGTTCTTATACATGAATGAGAGATTCCAAAGGCAACTTACGGAAGTTGAAAGAGCTTTAGCTCGCATTGAAGAAGGCTCTTATGGAGTTTGTGAAGTAACAGGTGATAGAATCGAACCAGAAAGATTAAAAACAATCCCTTGGACTTCTTGTAGTATTGAGGGTGCTGAGATTCGAGAAAGTATGGGTAAAAAATACGCTCGATAATTTTTGAGTTTTAAAACAGCGATAATCCACAAAGCTTGTAAACAAGTCGGGCTCCCACGTTACCATCCCATTCTCCTAAATGGGAAGTTGTGGGTTTTGCGACTTCTACAACATCAAATCCAATGATTTTCTTATTTTGCTCTTTAAGTTGTTCCAATAAAAAGACGATCTGATCATAACTCAAGCCTCCAGGAACGGGGCATCCCGTGTGAGGGGCGTAATTCCAAGTGAGAGCATCAACATCTAAAGAAACATAAACACGAGAGGGAAGTTTTTCTAAAATATCTTGGGTAATAGATTTCCAGCTTTCTCCTTCAAAGAGTCTTTTTTTAATATCATGATCAAAAAAACAATGAACATGATTATGATCTGATATCCTTTGAAACTCCTCTTCGCACAAATCTCTGACTCCAACTTGGACGAAAGTCTGGGGGGTGTAGGGTTGTTGAAGTACATTGTACATAACTGAAGCATGAGAGTGTTTAAAGCCTTGGTAGGCTTTTCTCATGTCAGCGTGAGCATCGAAGTGCAAAAGTCCAAAATCGCTTTCATATCGTCTTCCTATTTCAAGTAGAGCTCCTTCACTGACAGAGTGATCTCCTCCTATGAGTCCAAATATTTTTTGATCGTCTAAGATTTTTTTTGTATGTCGTTGTACGATCTCTACCATTTCATAACATCCTTTATTGACAGTCTGGAGGTTTATGGGGGGTTGATTTTTTTTAATTTCAATGATTTGTGATGCGAGTAATCGAAGATGATTTTGCTGAGGAAACTTTAAGTGTCGAAAGTGAATTCCTTGTTGAGAAGGGTTATGTTGAAACTTGGGATCAAAAAAATCCAGCTGTGAAGAGGCCTGTTGAATCCATTGAGGTCCATGGACTGTACCACTGGAATGAGAAACTGTGACTTCCCAAGGCACTCCTAAGAGAGCAATTTTTGAGTCTTCATAACTTGCAGTTTGTCCAAAAATTTCACTCATACACTAATCTTCTTATGCTTTTTTTTTGTGAAAAAAAAGTAAAAAATATCATTCGTTTAAAATATTTCAAAAAATAAAAATTTATTGTAATCTTTATATATCAATTGTATAATCTTGTTATTTTAGGCCGCCTTATGAGAATTTTTATTGCTATATTAGTTACTTTTTTAGTGACTTGCTTAATTTCTTGTGAATACAAACCTCCTCAAAGTTCTAAAAATTCTACTTTTTATCGTCGCCTCAGTGTGCAACCAGAAACTTTACATCCTATTCGTGCTTCTGATGCCGCTGCGACAAATATTTCAAAGTTAGTCTTTGATAAATTGTTGATCAGAAATTTAGATTCCTATCAATGGGAGCCCTCTTTAGCTGAAAAGTGGCAGGTAAGTCCAAATCACAAAGTTTACACTTTTCATTTGAGGAAAAATGTAAAGTGGCATGATGGAAAGCCTCTAACAGCTCAGGATGTGGCTTTTTCTCTTTCTGCTTATCAAGATATCAGCTATGGTGGAGCTCATTATTTACCTTATCTTGAAAATATTGGAAAATCAGAAGTCATCAATAATCATACTATTCGATTTTATGCCAAGGAGAAACGATTCAGCACTTTTGATAATCTAGTTGAGGAATTAAAAATTTTACCTCAGCATATTTACAAAGATAAGAAAAAAAAAATGAACAGAAGTCTTATTGGATCAGGACCTTATCGATTGATTAAGTATGATGGCAATAAGAAGATTGTTTTAAAAAAGAATACCTCTTGGTGGGGGAATTCTGTTTTTAAAGATCAGTATCGTTTTGAAAACATTGTTTTTCGAATTATTTCATCTTCTCATGATGCTTTATTAAGAATGGAGCAGGGTCAGTTGGATTTTATTCAACTGAGTGCAGAATCTTATTTTAAAAAGACATCCAAACCTCCTTGGGGAAAAACTATTAAAAAAAGAAAAGTGCAAAATCAAAAACCAAAAAGCTACAGTTTTATTGGTTGGAATTTTAAAAAATCTTTATTTCAAGATAAAAAAGTCAGGCAGGCTTTAAGTCTTTTGATGAAACGCTCTTTAATGAATGAAAAATTTCACAATAATGCTTATGCACTGATAGCTGGTCCAGGATATTTTGGCAGTGAACATATTGATTCTAATGTTCGCTCCTTTGCATTTAATCCTAAAAAAGCTATGCAGTTATTGGCTGAAGCCGGTTGGAAGGATTCCAACCAGGATGGAGTTTTAGATAAACTCCATGAAGGACGACTCGTCGATTTTCACTTTACTTTAATCTTTCCAACTCAACAGATAGAAAAATACCTCACTCTTTATCAGGAAGATTTAAAAAATCATGGCATTAGAATGTCTTTAAAACTGATGGAATGGGTTTCTTTTATGAAAACATTAGATGAGAAAGAATTTGATGCTATATTTTTGGCGTGGGCAAGTACGACTGTGGATTGGCATCCTAAACAAATTTGGCATTCTGAAAGTAGCCAAAAGAATGGATCAAATTTTATCAGTTATAATCATCCTGAGGTCGATCGTTTAATTGATCAAGCTGACTTGCAAACTCATCGATCCAAACGTACTGAAATACTTAAAAAAGCTTATAAACTAATTGCCGAAGATTACCCTTATACTTTTATGTTTAGCCCTCTTTATAGTTTTTATGCACACTCTCAAAGAGTGAAGATGGTTAAGCTCACCTACAACTATGATTTAGGTTATAAATATTGGTGGTTTGAATAAAGCATGTGGAAATATTTTATTCATCGACTCCTTCTGTTTATTCCTACTTTATTAGGTATTACTCTGATATGTTTTCTGATTATTAATCTAGCTCCTGGAGGTCCTTTAGAAAGACAACTTTATAAAGTCCGCTTCGGAGGGAGTTCTTTTACAAGTGATGGGGGAGGTTCTCAGCATCATAAAGTGAATCAAGAATGGATGAATCAATTAAAAAAGCAATATGGTTTGGATCAGCCCATTGTGAAGCGGTATTTGATCTGGCTAAAGAATGCCCTCACTTTAGATTTTGGAGATTCTTTTATTTATGAAGAACCCGCGATCGACATTATCATCTCTAAACTTCCTGTTTCTTTGCAATTTGGATTTTTTTCATTTTTATTAATCTATCTTATTTCCATACCTCTTGGGGTTTATAAAGCAGTTCGAGATGGAACTCAGTTGGATATAATAAGTAGTTTTATTTTAATGGTGCTCTATGCCCTGCCTCCTTTGATTTTGGGTATTCTGTTGAAAACATATTTTACTGGAAATGTTTTTGTAGATTGGTTTCCAATCGGAGATCTTTATTCCGATTATTATTATGAAAGAAATTTTTTTGGAAAAATATCTGATCGCATTCATCATTTTGTTTTACCTCTCATTTGTTATACTATTGGACACTTCACAGTTCTCACTTTACTTATGAAGAACTCAATGTTGGAGTGTATTCATTCAGACTATATTCGAACAGCTTATGCAAAAGGTTTGAATAAAAAAACTGTTTTATTTAAGCATGCTTTAAAAAATGCTTTGATTCCGTTAGCTACAGGAATAGGAAATTTTTTACAAATATTTCTGGCAGGATCTTTGATTGTTGAAAAAATATTTAACCTAGATGGTATTGGATTACTTGGATTCAATGCAGCTTTAGAAAGAGATTTCCATATTCTACTGGCTCTACTCTTTATTCAAGCTGTATTGAATGTGATGGGGCGCCTTATCTCTGATCTCTCTTTAATTTTAGTGAATCCAAGGATTACATTTTCAAAATAAAATATTGGTGAAATTTAATATGAATACTCAAAAAAATCACTTTTGGAAAAAAAAATGGAAAGTTTTCCTAACTTGTCGTCGTGGTGTATATTCTCTTTTTATACTCACTGTCTTTTTGTGTTTTAGTCTAACAGCAGAGTTTTGGTCTAATGATCGTCCACTTGTTTTGTTTTATCAACAGCAGCTTTATTTTCCATTTATGAATTATTATTCGCCTAGTGATTTTGATTTGCCCCAAGGCACTGTGATTGTAAACTATAAAAAATTGAATTTGAGTCCTCAAGATTGGACGGTGTGGCCATTAATTCCTTGGAGTCCTTCAGAGTCCAACACTCAAGTGTCTGAATATCCTTCTCCTCCAAGTTGGACAAATTGGATGGGGACGGACAACCGAGGTCGAGATGTGTTCAGCCGAATATTGTATGGTTTTCGCTACAGTTTTGGTTTTGCTTTTATTGTGTGGTTCGGCTCTTTTTTCATCGGTACATTCTTTGGAATGCTTATGGGTTTTCGTGCAGGTTGGATCGATCTGATTGGTCAAAGAATCGTAGAAATTTTTCAGTCTATGCCTTTTCTTTTAGTTTTGATCACATTTGCTTCTATATTTGGAGTGAACTTGTGGGTTTTGGCTGTGTACAGTATTTTTTTTGGATGGATGAATATTTCTCTTTATGTACGATCTGAGTATTTAAAAATTAGGCAGATGGAATTTGTTCAATCTGCTCAATCTTATGGAGTGAGTAATTTTATGATCACTTTCAAGCATATTCTGCCTAATGCATTAACTCCTCTAGTGACATTTTCTCCTTTTAAATTAGCTCAAGGAGTGTATACATTAGCCATACTGGATTATCTTGGATTTGGATTAGCTCCACCTACTCCAAGCTGGGGTGAATTGCTTTTGCAAGCTGAACAGTATTTTACGATAGGGTGGTGGCTTGCCTTTTTTCCATCTTTGTTCTTATTTTTGACTTTGGTAAGTCTTAATTTTGTCGGAGAAGGTATTCGTATGGCATTTGATCCTAAAAAATGATTAGAAAAGATACTACTAAGAAGAAGAGGGAGGGTTAGAAACTAAAGATTCATCATACTTTTTAAATAAAGATTGCATTATATTTCTAAACTTTAAGTTTTCCGAAAGTGTAACAAATATAGAAGTAAATACAATAGACAAAGGAATGACAGAGAATATTAAGTTTTGGACGATTTCTCCTTGTTCAATTCCTTTTTGAAGAGGGAGAGTGGCTAACACAGCACATGCTAACCCTCGTGGTCCCATAGCAACAATAGTCATGGCGTCTAAACGGGTATATACATTTTTTCTAAGAATGATTCTTGCACAAATATAACGAGTAACAAAAATCATTATGCAAAGAAGAAAAGCCAACAAGACAGTCGTTATATTTGCAAATTGAATAAGCAATCCCAAATACAAAAAGAAGAAAGTTCTAAGTAAAAAAGTTAATGTACTAAGTAAAGAAATTTCATTACTTTGTATTTCTGTATTAAAGATACGATGAAATGCTTTAGGCAACAGCTGAACATTAGAAAGTGTAAAGCCTAGAGCTAATACACTAATAGCGCCATTAATACCAATGAGTTCAGCCAGACCATAAGTGAGCAAAGACCAAGCTTCTCCAGAAAAGAGCAGCTGACTTAAGCTTTTCCAAAAATTCTTTACAAAAGCCCAAATGAGTCCTGCTCCAATTCCTAAACCCAGAGATAAAAAAGGTGTTGTTCCCAGTCCAAGAATAAATTTGCCTGCACTGTATTGTTGAGATATCAAACTATCTAAAATCCCTAAAAAAATAATAATTGTTAAAACATCTGTGAAGGCGGACTCTAGTGATAAAACTGTTTTTGTATTTTTAGAAATAGATAAAAATTTCACTATAGGGATAACAATAGCTGAAGAAGTGCTTCCAATTCCTACACCTGTAAGTAAAGCTAAAGATGTAGATAAAAATGGTGCCAGAATGATTGTAGTGACTAAAGTAATAGTACCAAAAGAAAATAAAGATAAAATCAGTGAGGAAGAGCTAGAGCGAATCAAATCTTGAGTGCTGAGATGTAATCCTCCTTCATAAAGAATAACAATAAGTGCTACTGTGGAAAGAACAGGACCTACTTGTCCTAAATCAGAAGGTTGAATGATACTAAAGCCTGCAGGACCCAGTGTATAACCTAAAATGATCAATAGTAATAAATCTGGAATTTTGGTTTTCATGAAAAACCAACTCAAAACATGACCTAAAAAGAAGAGAGAGGCTAGTCCAACAATAATCAATTCCATATAGCTTTAAGTCCTGTGACCGATTTTTTTAATTTCATTATCATTGTAATGATAGATGAAATATTTCTTCACTTATTTTGTGTGTTTTAAGCCTTAGATATGGACTTTATTATAGTTTTTTTAACAAAGGTTATTTTTTGGCATGCATTAATTCAGAAAGATAAGTCGAGCTGACTAAACTTTTTTCAAACTGATCAATCAAGTTTCCTGCTTCCTTTTGTGTGAGGGAACCATCACGGACACCATCTTCTGTTGCGGTATGAATTTGGTTCATCAAATCTTTACGGTGATACTGCACATACTTCAAAACATCATAAATATTATCTCCTTCCACCCTATGGTCAATGGAGTAATGGCCTTTATCGTGAATGGAGATATGGACCGCCTCTGTATCACCAAACAAATTGTGTAAATCTCCTAAAATTTCTTGATAGGCTCCCATTAAAAAAGTTGCCAAAAAATAAGGTTGATTACTTTTTAAAGTATGAACTCTTAAGTATTTTTCTGTTGTCCAGTTTTCATAATTCATAAACTTATGAATTCTTCCATCTGAATCACAAGTGAGATCTGCTAAAACAGCTTGACGTTCTGGAGCTTCATTGAGTCGATGAATAGGCATTACAGGGAAGATGTGATTTAGGGCCCACGAGTCTGGCAAGCTCTGAAAGACTGAAAAATTACAAAAATATGTATCCGTCAAATAAGAAGTGAGGGAGTGAAAAATATCTTCGTGGTCTTCGTATTTTTCGGACATTTTTTTCAATTTAGAGCAAGACATCCAGTAAATACTTTCAGCTTTAGCGAGCTGATTTAAATTTAGAACTCCATAAGAAAACAATTGATGAATATCTTTCTTTTTTTCCATTAAATCATTGAAAGACTCGTTAATAGATGTATTTTCTAATTGGTCGTAAATATCAAATAAATCTCGTATAAAAGGGTGATCATTTTTTGAGATAGATATGGCAGAAGTAGGTTTATCTACAAGATGAGAGTCGACCACATTAAACACCAGTAGAGAGCTGTAAGCGACTAAAAACCTTCCAGACTCAGTAATAATATTAGGATGTGGAATATTTTTTTCATCACAGATACTGTGAAGATGAAACACTATATCGTTGGCATATTCTTGAGGTGTATAATTGGTAGAGCTGTCACTGGTTCCTGAACCATCGTAATCGATGCCTAATCCACCTCCTACATCCATGTATTGAATGTTAAAACCCAAAGTGTGTAACTCGTATAAAATTCGAGAGGCTTCTTTAATTGCAGATTTAATAGGTTGAATAGATGTGATCTGAGAACCCATATGAAAATGTAATAATTTTAAACTTTCTGTTTTCTTATGAGTTTTAAGAATTTCTATTGCTTCGACCATCTCCACAGCCGTCAATCCAAACTTAGATTTAGAACCAGAGCTTTCCACCCACTTTCCTGTAGATTGGGTATGGAGCTTAAGACGAAAACCAATATTAGGAGTCATTTTTAACTTATTTGCTAACTTCAAAACAATGGAGAGTTCTTTCATTCTTTCAATCACAATAAATACATTTCTTCCTGCCTTCTGAAACATTAAAGCCATTTCAATATACTTCTTATCTTTGAAGCCATTGCAGATAATTAAATGATTTCCATTACTAGAAGTGAGAGCTAAAGCAATAAGCAATTCAGGTTTACTTCCCACTTCTAGCCCCGTATTATAATCTTTCCCAGAGCGAACGATATCCTTAACGACATGGCTTTGTTGATTCACCTTAATAGGAAAAACGCCATAGTATTTCCCTTTATAGTCATGTTCTTGGATGGCTTTTTGAAAATAAGAATTCATAGATTGAATTTGAGAGCGTATAATATCTGGAAAGCGTATCAAAACTGGGAGATGAATGCGTCTTTGTACGAGATCCTTCACAATTTCGTGAAGATCTACAGTGACCTTATCTTTTCCAAAAGGAGTGACTTCCACATTGCCCTTTTTATTAATGTTGAAATAGTTTCCGCTCCACTCCGGTACACCATACAACTTTTTACTCTTTTCAATATTCCATTTTGAGATATTCATTAGCTATGCACCTTTTTTGATTAAAAAAGAAATCCTCTGAAAAGTGGGATTCATGCCTTTGGCTTGTAAATTTCGAGAGAGCATAAAGTAATTAATATATTAATGTCAAGAATACTTAGATTGAATAAAGATAAATAGTAAACTGGAACTCTCATAGGTATCAAACCTGAGAATGTTACTTTTTTATATGCAAAATGTGGCTTCAAGTCTATTTTTTGATTGAAAGATCTTTGACAGTTTGTTGGCATTTATTCAGGGAGGATATCCTTTCCATTCGTTCTTATAAAATCGATCAGGGTAGCGTCTAAATCCATATTCTAAATCTGTAGCAGGTGGGTTTTATTTTGGAGTGGAGACAATATTCAAAATACGTCCAGGGCGATAAATCACTTTCTGAATTTTTCCTTTTTGGAGTATCAGGTTAATTTTTTCTAATTCTTGCGCTTTCTTCAAAACTTCTTGTTCTGTTTCGGACGGAGTCGTTTCCAATGTTGCTCTTAGTTTCCCATTAATCTGAATAGCTAAAGTCACTTTCTCGCTTCGGATATATTGAGAATCAAACTGAGGCCAAACTGCTTGGCAAACTAAGTCTTTTTCTTCAAAGGACTCCCAAATTTCTTCGCTAATATGTGGAGCAAAAGGCTGAAGAAGCTGACTAATAGTTTTTAGAATATGTTGATTGTGTGATTTTTCTGCATACATCTCATTGACTAAGATCATCATAGAGCTGATGGCCGTATTGAAACTCATCTTTTCGATGTCTTCCGTCACTTTTTTTATAGTCTGGTGAAAAACCTTATTTAGTTTTTCAGATGCAGGTTTATCATTTGTAATCATTTGATTATTTTCATCAAAACACAACCTCCACACACGATCTAAAAACCGACGACATCCTTCAATCCCTTTATTTGACCACGGCTTGTCTTTGTCAAAGGGACCGAGAAAAGAAATATACAAACGAAGAGCATCTGCTCCATACTCTTGGCGAATATCGTCTGGATTCACAGTATTTCCCTTGGATTTAGACATACGAAAACCATCCTCTCCTAGAAGAGATCCTTGGTGAACTAATTTTTTAAAAGGCTCTGAATGAGAAACTAAGCCTAAATCATATAAAACTTTTTGCCAAAATCGAGAATAAAGCAAATGTCCTACAGTATGTTCTGATCCTCCAACATAAAGGTCTACAGGCATCCAATATTTCTGAGCTTCAAAGCTGAAGAGCTCCTGATCATTATGGGGATCCGTATACCTTAAAAAATACCATGAGGATGCAGCTGAACCAGGCATTGTGTCTGTTTCTCTTTCACCTTTTTGACCTGAGGCATTGTTGTATTCAACAAAACTCGGAATTCGAGCTAAAGGTGGTTCTCCTTTTTCGGAAGGCTTATAATGGACTGTAGGGGGCAAAGTGACAGGAAGTTCCTTATCTGGAACAGCTTGAGCCTTAGAATTCATGTACACAATAGGAAAAGGCTCTCCCCAATATCTTTGTCGACTGAAAATCCAATCTCGCAATTTGTATTGTGTTTTTGCATACCCTAATTTTTTTTCTTCCATATATTGAATAATCTTCTTTTTGGACTCAGCCACTGTAAGTTGATTTAAAAATTGGGAATTAATACAAACTCCATCTCCTGTGTAAGGAAGAGGGGGGTTAGAATCGGATGGCTGAATTACGGGGCGACAAGGAAGTTTAAATTTTTGAGCAAAAGCGAAATCTCTTTCATCATGAGCCGGAACAGCCATGATAGCTCCTGTTCCATACTCCATGAGTACATAATTGGAAATCCATATAGGGAGTTTTTCTTTTGTAAGAGAATGTACAGCGTAGCTTCCAGAAAAGAGCCCTGTCACTGTTATATTTTTTTGTTGTTCTAAAGCATTCACATGTTGAGATTGACTCTGATACTCTTGGATTTTTTGAAACTCTTTATTTTTTGAAAATTCTTTTTCAATCAAAGGATGTTCAGGAGAAAGAACGAGAAAGGTGGATCCAAAAATAGTATCAGGGCGGGTGGTAAAAATTTGAATTTTTTCACTTGAGTTTTGGATAGGAAAATTCATGCAGAGCCCTTGGCTTTTTCCGATCCAGTGAATTTGTCCGTCTTTTGTTCTTTGAGGCCAGTCGATATTCTTTAAGTCCTGCAAAAGTCGTTCGGCATACTCTGTAATTTTTAAAATCCATTGTTTAAGGTGTTGCTGAATAACAGGGTGTCCGCCTCTTTCACTTTTTCCATCTATCACTTCTTCATTGGCTAAAGTTGTTCGAAGTTCAGGACACCAATTCACTGGTGCATTTTTTTTATAAGCTAAATTTTTCTTAAAAAGTAAAAGAAATATTTTTTGAGTCCACTTGTAGTACGAAGGATCACAAGTGCAAATTTCACGACTCCAGTCAAAACTATAACCAAAGGACTTTAGTTGCCTTTTAAAATTTTGAATTGCTTTTTGAGTTGTTTTTTCTGGATGAGTTCCCGTTTGAATGGCATATTGTTCAGCAGGTAAACCGAAAGCATCGTAACCAATAGGATGGAGAACATTAAAACCTTGTGTCCTTTTGTATCGAGAAACGATGTCTGTAGGGGTATAAGAAGAAAGGTGTCCCACATGAAGCCCTGCACCTGAGGGGTAGGGGAACATATCTAGTGCATAAAACTTTTTTTTGCCAGGAATAATGTGAGCCTGAAAGCACTTAGACTCCTCCCATTTTGCCTGCCATTTTTGTTCAACTTCATTGTGATTAAATGCCATATTAATTCTCTACTGTATTAGAGATGAGAGTTTGTGACAATAGTTATTTTATGTTAAAGAATCTTCAAATAGGAGTGGTGTTTTGTGTGAGAAAATCTTTTAATGTTCGTTGATATTCTTCAGTTTGAAACTTCATCCCTTGAAGATGTTGCACTTGAGCGAGAGTGACCACTTGAGTTTTGAGATGAGTGTGTTTTTTTAGTAGTGTATTTATAGCCTCGGGAGAAACTAGTTTATCTTGAACTGCTTGATAACTCAACACAGGGAAATTCTTAGACCATTTTTTCATGGAACGGTGGATTTTGAATTTGAGTAAATAGGAGCCGCAAAAAAAATTCCAAGGTATAATAGCAAGGGCTCGTAAAATAGGGTTTGAAATGACTTCTTGATAAGATAAATATTTCCATGGATTTTGAAAAAGCTGTGCAAAAGGACCTCCGTCAAAGATAACAGCTCGAACATTTGGAACTTTGGAGATGATCTGAGAAATCACATTGCAGGAAAAAGAAAAACTAAAAAAGACTTTGGGTTCATTATGGAAAAATTTTAAAATGTCGGAAATTTGTTTTTCCCATTGAACTTGAAGAGGAGACAAGTAGAAGCGAGGCTGCTTGAGTAACTCAAAGGAACCATGAAAGGGTTGAGGAAATAAATTAAAAGCAAAAGCTTTAAATCCTATTTGATTAACGAAATGAATATGCCTTCGTAATTGTTTTTTATGACCTCCATAATGATGAGTAAAGATAATAACTTCTTTAAACTTTTGTTCTTGAGGTAAGAATAATTCTCCATCATAAGGAAAAGCATTGGTACACGATTCAATAGAAGTGGAATTCATTTTTTCAAACCTTATTGAAGTTTAATAGCTACACCTATTCCATCTTCTGTTGGAATCATAGCTCCTTTCCAAAGAGATGTAGAACTAATTTTTTGATTAAAAGTTTTTAAAACTTTTATACTTTGATTAGAAACGGCGTGTTGTTTTTTTAAGGGAGTCAATGCGGGTTCATCTGTAAATAAAGTGTCAAACAAAAAAGTATTGTCTGCAATTAAAAGTCCCCCTTTTTGAAGATTTTCTTCAGCCCATTGGAGGTACTGAAGGTAACCTGATTTCTCAGCATCAATAAAAACAAGCTCAAAAGGCCCAGTGAGTGTGTTCAAAGTGTCATGAGCATTGCCGTGAATCCATTGAATTTTTGAAGAACAAGGGTCCTTATCAATTAATTTTTGAGCTTTTTTTTGTCTTTCAATATCTATATCTAGTGAAAAGAGCTTCCCTTCAGGGTGCAGTCCTCGTGCAATATGAAGAGTGGAGTATCCATAAAGTCCTCCAATTTCCACGGCCTTTCGGCTTTTGGAAAGTTGAGTGAGAAACTGCAAAATGTGGGCATCTGCGGGGTTGAGTTGCATAAACTCTACATTATCTTGAATGGCTTGATGGCGAATGGACTTTAAGATAGGGTCTTCTTTTCCGAAAGTGTTGTCATAGTATTTTCTTTTAGATTCATTCATATATGGCCTTATTCTTTTCATCCATCAGGGCTTTTCTCTAACAATTCTATTCTTTAGAGTCAAAACTTATGTATTTACAAATTGAAAAATATTAGAAATAATTAAAAAACAAGTTGAGTCTTGAGTTTTTTTAGTTCATAAAAAATAAAGAGGTTTATCATGTCTCATCTTTTAGAAGTTAATAATTTATCTATCGATTTTCAGACAGGATCTGGTTTGGTGAATGCTGTGTCTTCTTTATCCTTCAAGATACCTAAAGGGAAAACCTTAGGGCTTGTAGGTGAGTCGGGTTCTGGTAAAAGTGTGACGGCTTTAAGTCTAATGAAATTAATCCCTAATCCTCCTGGAAAAATCACTCAAGGAGAAATTCTTTTTCATAATAAAAATCTTATCGGATTCAATGAAGCAGAAATGAGAAAGATCAGAGGAAATAAAATCTCTATGATCTTTCAAGAACCTATGACGAGCTTAAATCCTGTTTTTACCATTGGCAACCAGATTGCTGAAGCTTTAATTCTTCATAGAAAACTTTCTAAAGCTGAAGCTCGTGTGACAACTATTGATCTGCTGGACAAGGTGGGTATTAAGGAGCCTGAAAAAAGAATTTCTGCTTATCCCCATGAGTTTAGCGGGGGGCAAAGGCAACGTGTAATGATTGCTATGGCTATTGCATGCAGTCCGGAACTCCTCATTGCAGATGAACCTACAACGGCTTTGGATGTTACGATTCAAAAACAAATATTAGAGCTTTTAAAAGATTTGCAAAAGCAATATCAGATGAGCATTTTATTCATTACACACGATTTAAGCGTGGTGGCGGATATGGCTGATGATGTCCTTGTGATGCAATCTGGAAAAGGAGTGGAATTGAAACCAGTGAAACAAATTTTTACTCAAGCCGAACACCCTTATACTCAAGGTTTGTTGGCTTGTCGCCCAAGATTGACGACCACAAGTCGTCGTTTGAAGACTATTTCTGATTTTATAGGTTCTCAAGAAAATAATGGAGCTGTGAAGTCTTCTGCTGTCGAGTCGAAAAAAGAGAAAAACTTATCCAAGAATCCTATTTTATTGAAAGTAAAATCTTTAAGTAAAAGTTTCCCTTTGCAAAAAAATATTTTTGGACAAGTTCGATCTTTTTTGAAGGCTGTAGATGATGTTTCTTTTCAAGTGGTTAAAGGTTCTACCTTAGGTTTAGTCGGAGAATCGGGTTGCGGAAAGACAACCTTAGGTCGAACAATTCTAAGATTGATGGAGCCTTCTTCAGGTCAAGTGCTTTATGGTGATCAAAATATTTTGGATTTGAATTTTAAACAAATGCGTGCTCTGAGGAAAAAAATGCAGATTATTTTCCAAGATCCCTATGCTTCTCTCAATCCAAGAATGACGATAGGTTCTGCTATTTTAGAGCCGATGATTATTCATCAGTTGGGTGAAAATAATAAAGATCGATGGGATCGTGTGGTGAACTTGCTTGAAAAAGTAGGTCTAAGTTCTAATATGATCAATCGTTATCCGCATGAATTTAGCGGAGGGCAAAGGCAAAGGATTTGTATTGCTCGTGCTTTAGCCGTGGAGCCTGAATTTATTATCTGTGATGAATCCGTTTCTGCCTTAGATGTTTCTATCCAAGCCCAGATTTTAAATCTGTTGTTGGATTTGCAAGACAATCTTAATCTAACTTACATTTTTATTTCTCACGATTTGAGTGTTGTTAAATTTATGTCTGATGAAGTTATTGTAATGTACAGGGGGAAAATTGTTGAGCAAAATAGCTCCGATCAGATTTATTCCAACCCTCAACATTCTTACACGAAGGAACTTTTAAACTCTATTCCATCGGATAATTTGTTGACTCACTAAGTTGGGACGGTATGGGGAAGACTTTAAATAAAGCTCCGGTTTTTGCCGCATTAGATGTAGATGATCAAAAAGAAGCTTTATCTTTAGCAAAGAGTTTAAGCTCTTATGTTTTAGGATTTAAAGTGGGCCCTCGTTTATATTTTCGTTTTGGAAATTCTTTAATTAAAGAAATTTCTCAGTGGGGCAGTGTTTTTATAGATTTTAAATTTTACGATATTCCATCGACTATGGAAGCCTCTGTGCGTGCTTGTTTTGAAATAGGAGCTCGGTATGTCACTGTTCATGCTCAAGCAGGAGCTCAGGCACTGAGCCGATTAGCTCAAGTTGAAAAAGATTATAAAGGTCAAGTGCTGGCAGTTACTGTTCTAACAAGCCAAGAGGCAACTAAAGAAGATGTGATGAAAATGACAGATGTGATTTATGCCAGCGGCTTAAGAGGACTTGTAGCTTCACCTTATGAAGTTCAAGCGTTGAAGAAAAAATATCCAGATTTATTTATTGTGACTCCAGGAATTCGAGTTTCTCATTCAGAAAAAGGTGTCTTAAGAAATGATGATCAAGTACGAGTGTCCACTCCAGAATTTGCTCTTCAGCAGGGAGCATCAGCTTTAGTGATGGGACGTTCTCTTTTACACTCTAATGATCCAGTGGCTTTGCTTAGTCAGATTAAGTTTTGATTCTAAAAAGAATTGTTATTTGATTATCAATAGGAGTTAAAGGTTATGCCTGTGTCCAAAAAAAAGTTTCAAAAAAGATTTCACTCCAAGAGATCTCCCCTTCGTAAAGTGATGGGTCTTCATTCTTGTATGGAAACTTTAAAGGTGCGTCCGAAGAAAATCCGATCGATATATCTTCAAAAAAATTGGAGTCGGAACAAAGATTTAAAATGGATAGTAGAACAGTCCAGGCGCTTTCGGATTGATTTAATAGAACAAACTCGAGATCAACTTTTTTCATGGGGGGAAAATCATCAAGGCGTAGCCTTGATTGTGGAGGAGAGTCCAACAGCTCAAGTGTCAGGGCTTCATTCTGTAACTTTTGTTTTTATTGATGGACTTGAAGATCCAAGAAACTTAGGTTCTATCATCAGAACTTCATGGTTAATGGGAGTTCATGGAATTTTTTTACCAGACACAAGAAATTCTATGCACCACCTTTCAGCTTCGGTATGCAAGTCTGCTTCAGGAGGCGCCGAACATGTTCCTGTGCAATTTTTACAACATCCTTATCAATGGATGCAAAGTATGAAGAAAGATGGTTATTGGATTTATGGCTTAGATGTTCATGGTACGGATCTACTTTGGGAAGAAGTTTTTCACAAAAAAACAATATTGGTTGCAGGTTCTGAATCTAGAGGTTTAAAAACTAAAACTAAAAAAATGTGTGATAAAGCTCTATATATCCCTCAACAATCTGAAACGGGCAGTTATAACCTCTCTATTTCTTTGGCTTTAGGTATTTCTCAGGTTTCAAAAACGACTTAAAATATCCTCTAAGTGGATTAAATGAAAAACGTTTTAACTTTTAATTATTTATTATTTAGACACTATTTCTAAATTATTTTTTCATTTTTGAAAATAACTCTAAGGGTTATAAAGGAAAACAACTTGTTATAGTTTAATAAGTTAAGACTAAAGTTTAGGTTTTTATTTTCAATTCACTTGAGTTTTTGCAAAAGATATCCCTGTTGACAGCCATTGTATCTCATAATAACCTTGGATGAGTTGTTAATAAAATATTTTGATCAAGAGGTGTTATTATGATGAAGATACTAAGAAGTTTGTTAGTTGTAAGTTTAATTACTTTTGTTTTAGCTGGATGTGTTTGGGAAGATGGTGACGATAAGAAGGGTGAACCGAATCCCTCTGACCCAGCTCCTACAGGTGGAGAAGAAGATAAAGGAGAAGGAGATAAAGGAGAAGGAGATAAAGGAGAAGCAGGAGCAGGAGAGATAGTTTCATTTAAAATAAAAAATGGCTTAAGAACTCCTGTGATTATCATGATTGGTGAAGAATCTACTACTCTGGAAAGTAGCAAATGTCATTCTGTCGTTTCTACAGACGCTGCTAACGTAAAAGTGCAGTTCGAGTCAGAAAGAATAATTTGTGGTGATGAATCTAATAAGTGCATGTTGAGTGGTAACTCTAAGATTACAAGCGATGGAGGAGAAGTGGAAGTGCGTCGATTTTCTATGGATCTTGTTGCCGAAGGTGAGGAGTTGAATTGTGGTAGTGAAGATAGTGATAGTGAAGATAGTGAGGAATAAGCTCAGGAAAAAAAGCATAGTCGTCAGAAAATACTGACGAGTTATTTATTTTAGATTAAGATGATTCTAAAAGCACCTTTGTAAAAGAAGGTGCTTTTTTTTGGAGCAGTGTGTTTTTCCCGTCATATACAATTTTGAAATTAAATAGGTTCACTCGGGATATCTTAAGTCAAATACTGACTAACGGGCTTATTGAGGTCGATCAACAAATATGGTGATTTAGAAAAGAAAGCTTATTAAATGACATCACAAGTATCACACTCTTGTGGGTGAAAGTCACGTTGATAAAATTCAGGAGGTTTGTGGTGGATATAGTAAGAAGTTTATTAATTTCAGGTTTTATTATTTTTGCTTTGATAGGTTGTGGAGGCTCAGATGAAGATGCTGGAGATTCACAACAGCAACCAAAGGGAGAAGTCACTGTGGGAGAGGGAGTTTCCGAATGTGCTCTGGGAGACAGTGATGAGCCTAGCTCCAAAGAACCTAAAAAGAGTGGAGGGTTAGTAGAAAAAGACTCCGGATCTCAAGAGCAAGGAGAGCTCGATCCTCTGCTAGGTGAAATTTTAGATATGCAGGAGGAAGTAGAATCTTCAGAAGGCTCCAAAGAAACTAAAAAGAGTGGAGAGTTAGCAAAAGACTCTGGATCTCAAGAGCAAAGAGGGCTTGATTCTCTGTTGAGTGGAGTTTTAGATATGCTGGAGGAAGCAGAATCTTCAGAAGGCTCCAAAGAAACTAAAAAGAGTGGAGAGTTAGCAAAAGACTCTGGATCTCAAGAGCAAAGAGGGCTTGATTCTCTGTTGAGTGGAGTTTTAGATATGCTGAAGGAAGCAGAAGAGCAAGGAGAGCTCGATTCTCTGTTGAATAGATTTTTAGATATGCTGGAGAAAGCAGAATCTTCAGAAGGCTCCAAAGAAACTAAAAAGAGTGGAGAGTTAGCAAAAGACTCCGGATCTCAAGAGTAAGGAGAGCTCGATTCTTTGCTAGGTGGAGTTTTAGATATGCAGGAGAAAGCAGAAAAGCTCGAGGAGTCTATATTTGATTCCATTTTTAAAGACGCTGGATATTCGAGAGGTGTTCAATTTCCTGTTGTGGATGATGAAGAATTGAAGTTAAGGGAATTGAAGAGGTTGAGGAATAAGCTCAGGAAAAGCATAGTCGTCAGAAAATACTGACGAGTTGAGTTATTTATTTTAGATTAAGATTATCCTAAAAGCACCTTTGTAAAAGAAGGTGCTTTTTTTTGGAGCAGTGTGTTTTTTTCGTCATATACACAGTTTTGAAATTAAATAGGTTCACTCGGGATATCTTAAGTCAAATACTGACTAATGGGTTTATTGAGGTCGATCAACAAATATGGTAATTTGGAAAAGAAAGCTTATTAAATGACATCAAAAGTGTCATAACTATTGTGTGTGAAAGTCACGTTGATAAAATTAAGGGGGTTTGTGATGGATGTAGTAAGAAGTTTGTTAATTTCAGGTTTTATTATTTTTGCTTTGATAGGGTGTGGGGCAGATAAAGATACTAAAGGTGCTAAAGGTGCTAAAGATTTACAACAGCTCCCAGAGGGAGAAGTCATTGAGGTAGAGGAAGTTTCTGAAGGTGGTGTTCCGGAAGAAGACACTAGAAGAGGAAGAGAGTTAGCAAGAGGAAGAGAGTTAGCAGAAGGCTCCCAAGAGCAAAGAGAACTCGATTCTCTGTTGAGTGGAGTTTTAGATATGGAGGAGAAAGCAGAATCTTCAGCGATTGACTCAGAATCTTCAGAATCTTCAATGGAAGATCGTTTCGTTATAGTGAATAATCTATCTATTGGAGTTCAAGTGGAGAAGACAAGAAGAGCAAGAGCTTGGTTTATTATACCTGTTGGACTTGAAACTGAGAAAAGTGAAGATTTGATGGCTAATGATTGTTTATCTATTGCAAATAAGGATGCTCGCACAATAAGAGTGATTGTAAATCTTGAAGGAGAAGAGAGAGTTAATGTTTGTAAACGAGGTGAATGTGGTTCAAGTAACGCTCGAATTACATTGGATTCAGAGACTTCTCAAATCATTCTAGAGGATATTCCAGAAGGAGAAAACATCAGTTGCAACAAGCAATTGTAAAGCTAACACTTTATTATAAATTTCAAAAAGCACCCTTGTCTTGAGGGTGCTTTTTTTTTTGAAATCTTGATTATTCTCTTTACATCCCTCTTTGAAAACAGGGTTTTAAGGGTGAAAAACTAAAATTAAGGCCGATAAATAAGAGTTTTTCAGTCTAAAGCGGTCTTTTTTAACTCATAGTCTTGACAAACTTCCAGATACTATTCACATAACATTATGAAAAATTTAATACTTTGTATAATTTAAAGGAGGTTTTGCAATGTCACAAATTCGCCCGTTACACGATCATGTTATTGTTAAACAATTAGCTGAAGAAGAAAGAACAAGAGGGGGTATTATCATCCCCGATACAGCTAAGGAAAAACCCCAAAAAGGAAAAATTATCTCAACCGGTCGAGGTCGTCTGACTGATGACGGTCAGGTTCGTCCGTTAGAAGTAAAACCTGGTGATGAGGTGCTATTCCGTAAATATGCAGGTACAGAATTTAAAATAGAAGGAGAAGAGTTTCTCATGATGAGAGAAGAAGATATTTTTGGTGTTCTTAATTAAACTAATGGAGGTGAAATTATGAGTAAGGAACTACAATTTAGTAATAAAGCTAGAGAATCTATTGCTAAAGGTGTGAATGTCTTGGCGGATGCTGTAAAAGTCACATTAGGCCCAAAAGGGAGAAATGTGGCGATTGAAAAATCTTTTGGTGCCCCTTTGATCACAAAAGATGGTGTCACCGTTGCCAAAGAGATCGAACTTAAAAATAAGTTTGAAAATATGGGTGCGCAGATGGTTAAGGAAGTGGCAAGTAAAACAAACGAAGAAGCTGGTGACGGGACAACCACAGCTACAGTTCTCGCACAGTCCATGTATTGTGAAGGTTTGAAGTATATCAGTGCCAATCAAAATCCTACGAAAGTGAAAAAGGGTATTGATAAGGCTGTGCAAGTTGTTGTGAAAGAATTGGACAGCTTGGCAAGCCCTGTAAAGGGTCAAAAAGAAATTGCTCAGATAGGAACTATTTCAGCTAACAATGACTCAGAAATTGGAAATATCATTGCCGAATCTATGGAAAAGGTGGGTAAAGAAGGTGTGATTACTGTTGAAGAAAGTAAAACATCACTCACAGAGCTTGATGTTGTTGAAGGTATGCAGTTTGATCGAGGTTATTTATCACCTTATTTTGTGACAAATTCTGAAAGAATGGAAGTCGTGCTAGAGGATTGTTTTATACTCATTCACGATAAGAAAGTTTCTTCCATGAAAAATATTATCAAAGTTTTAGAAGCTGTTGCTCAGTCCAATAAAACTTTTGTAATTATTGCAGAAGATGTTGAAGGAGAAGCCCTAGCAACTCTCGTTGTAAATAAATTGAGAGGAACTTTACAAGTGGCTGCTGTCAAAGCTCCTGGGTTTGGTGATAGAAGAAAAGAAATTCTTGAAGATATCGCTGTTCTTACAAAAGGTACTGTTATTAGTGAAGATATGGGTACCCAATTAGAAAATGCTGGTTTAGAGCAATTGGGTCGCGCAAAAAGAATTGTGATTGATAAAGACAACACAATTATTATTGGTGGTTCTGGAGACAAAGCTGCTATTGATGCTCGAGTAAACCAAATCAAAGCGCAGATTCAAGAAAGCACTTCTGATTACGACAAAGAAAAACTTCAAGAACGTTTAGCAAAAATTGCTGGTGGAGTGGCTGTGATTCATGTCGGAGCTCCTTCTGAAGTTGAAATGAAAGAAAAGAAGACTCGTGTTGAAGATGCTCTCAACTCTACTCGTGCAGCTGTAGAGGAAGGTATTGTTCCTGGTGGTGGAGTAGCTCTTCTTAAGGCTGCTCAATGTCTGGCTCAATTAAAGTTGGAAGATGAAGAGCAGTTTGGAGTGAATATTGTTAAAAAATCCTGTGAAGCTCCTATTCGTCAAATTGCAAACAATGCTGGTTTAGATGGAGCTATTGTGCTTCACGAAGTATTGGCTCACAAAGATGAAGCTCATTATGGTTATAATGCTTGGACTGGCGAATATATGGATCTTGTAGAGGCGGGTGTGATTGATCCTAAGAAAGTGGTTCGATGTGCTTTAGAGTATGCGGCGAGTGTTTCTTCCCTCATGCTCACTACTGAAACTATGATTGCTGATGAACCTAAGAGAGATGAATCACCTGTAGGCGGTGGAGCCCCCGGAATGGGTGGCGGAATGCCTATGATGTAATTCGAAAAATTCAGTCTTAAAAAAAATAAAGCCCAGAGTGGGAACGCTCTGGGCTTTTATTTAACTTTTCTTTAAAACCAGCCGTTAGTATAGAAGATAGGTATCTCAAGTTTACTTTTAAGTTCATTTTAGGGGTTTAAGTGATTATTTTAAGGATGATAGATTTTGTTTTTCGTTTGTTTGTGACTATTATGCTTGTGATGATACTGCAAATCTCTATTGCAGGTCGAACATTAGAGGGTTATTTAATTCATTTTATTCGTCATTCAGAATCCACTCAGCCGCTTCGAGATATAGCTTATTCCAATATAGAAAGGTTAAATCTGAATGGTGTTCAGATTCCAAAATCAGCAAGAAGTGTTGCTTCTATTTCTAAAACGACTGCTTCTGATGAGGACTTGGTTCAAAACTCTAAAGAGGAGCTTTCTGTGGGGACAGCTCTCTCTCATTTGATGAAAATCGCAATCTCTCCATCTTTAGTTCATGTTACAAAAGTTCAAAAAGCTAAAAAAGATATAGAAAAACTTCAAAAAGAATTAGATCTCAATAAAATGACAAAAGCTCTGCAAGTCGAAAAAGCTTTATCTGAATAATAAAAAATTAGTTCCTGAAATTTCTTTGACTCGTTTCCAAAAAATATCAATTGTGTCTTTTTAACTCTTTAGGAAAAAATTTATTAATTTAGAAGTAGAATCAAATAAGTGTCGCAGATTAAATCTTTTTTAAGGATAATCTATTAAATAGAGGCAACCTGTCTCCATCATTCTTGCTAATTTTTTTAAGGGATGCTCTGGTTAACATAGAATGTTAGCGACTATCAACGGGATACAAAAATGATTTTTTGTTAAATGGTTTTGTTATTTTAATCTCCTTACTATTGCCTTGTCGAGCCGATGGTGAAGTCGGTGTTGTATTTAGTAAGGTGAAAATTAAGAGATCCAGAGTTGAGAAAATAATGTATAAATCCAGCCTGCACCAAAAGTGAGAACTAGGCTGCAAATAAGTGATATCCACACGCAAGCACTTATCCAAGGTGAACTTTCAAAAGGAGTGGAGTCATTCTCCTCATTTTTGAGGAACATTAATGCAAGAGGCTTTAAATAATATACTAAGCCTACAGTAGAACCAATGACACCCCAAAAGAGCATCCACCATAATTGTTTCTGTACCAAAGATTCAAAAATGAATAACTTAGAAAAAAATCCAGCAGAAGGGGGTATCCCTGATAAATTAATGAGAAACCAAGATAACACTACAGCATAAAAGGGTTTTCTATAGAACAATCCTTTAAGTCGATTCAAAGAATAACCTGTTATTTGATCACCTTCCATAAACATGGAGCAGGACAAAGCGCCAATGTTAATAAACGCATAAGTGATAAGATAGTAAAACAATCCAGCGACAGAAAACACAGTTGGATTTAAAATTGCCATAAGCATATAACTGGCGTGTCCAATGCTGGAGTAAATTAACAGCCTTTTAAAGTTATCTTGAAATAGAGCTAGAGTATTTCCTAAAATTAAGCTGATAATAGCGAGCCATTGAAACAAGTAAAATAAACTGTGCCCTGCATGCGTGATATATCCACCATAGAAAACTAATCTTAGAAGTAAAATAAAAGAAGCTACTTTGACTGCGGTGGACATAAATGCCACCAGAGCTGTGGATGAACCTTGGTAAACATCTGGAAGCCAAAATTGAAAAGGGAAGATAGCCACTTTGAAGAGTAACGCCGTACAAATGAGTCCAAGCCCTAGAATAAATAAACGGTTATTTTGAATGAGGAACTGAGAGCTGTTGAGCAGAGTGCTAAAATCTAAAGAATGAGCGGCAATATAAGTGAAGGCAATACCTAGAAGAAAAAAAGCAGCTCCTACAGAACCTAAAACAAAATATTTCAGACCAGACTCTATGGAGGTTTCTCGATTGCTTGATAAAGGAATCATCACATAGAAACAAAGAGAGATATATTCAATAGCTATAAATGCGGAGATTAAATTATTTGACCAAGTGATGAGACACATGCCTAAAACACTGTTCATGAATAAAAAGATAAACTCTGAAAAGTAGTTTGCATCCACTAGATGCTTGTACTTACCTAAAAATAAAAAGAGGATTAATATTGAGATCAGTAAAATGATTTGAGAAAGTAGCCAAGAATTTCGGTCGAAACGTAATAGATCGGAGAATAAGAGTTGATCACCACTACCTAAAAATAGCAGAGCTCCAATGGAAAAACTAAAACTTAAAAAAGCGATCATGCAGGCCCAAAAAGGTCTCATCGGTTTTTTAGGGCTCACAGCTTTTGAGATCAAAAGAAACAGTGAAGCTAAAGCAAGACTCCAAATGGGTGTGGTGTATATAAAATCAATACTTGAGAATTCCATTCACTAATCCTTCTTAAATGGTAAGAATTTTTTTTTCTTGGGTGTACTTAACATGAGTTGGTAATGAGATGAGTTTTGGAATAATAAATTTAAACTTTTCTCAGAATAATGAAAGAACCAGTTAGGGGCTATACCCATAACAAAAATAAGCACAACAAAAGGGATAATAATTAATCGCTCTTGAATATTCAAATCGGAAATCGATTTTATTTTATTGATAGGTCCAAAAAAGACTTTCAATATTAAAAACAACATGTAAGATGCTCCCAGTACGACACCTATTAGAGCAAAAGGAAGCCATAGTGGGCGGCTTAAAAAAGTTCCCATGAGAACTAAGAACTCTGCGGCAAAGCCAGCAGTTAAAGGTAAAGCGATAGTTGAAAGTGAAACAATAAAAAACAAAACACTGTAGATAGGGACTACTGAAGCCATCCCTCCATATTCGTGGATATTTTTTGTGTGAGTTCTTTCATAAAGCATTCCCACAAGTAAAAACAAAGCTGCAGAACTAAGTCCATGAGCGAGCATTTGCAAAAAACCACCAGCAAGAGCGTAAGTATTAAACACAAAAAATCCAAGCAGAACATAACCCATGTGAGAGACGGAAGAGTAAGCGATTAGTTTTTTCATGTCGGACTGTGCCAGTGCCATTAATGCTCCATACACAATACCTATAACAGACAAGAAGCACACCCAAGGTGCATAATATGTGGTTGCCTCAGGAAATAAAGGCAGAATAAGTCTTAAAAACCCATAAGCTCCCATCTTGAGCACAATAGCTGCTAAAAATACGGAACCTGCTGTAGGGGCTTGGACATGAGCTAATGGAAGCCAAGTGTGAAAGGGGAATAAAGGAGTTTTAATGGCAAATGCAATGAAAAATAAAAAGAAAAGTAAACTTTGCGTACTAAAAAAAGTATTCCCCACAAAGGGAATTTTAAGAGAATAAAAATCTAAAAAGCTCGCACTCCATATTCCCAACTGCTCTTGAGTCATAAAAATCAGAGTCAAAATACCAACGAGCATAAATAAAGAACCTAATGCTGTGTAGATGAAAAACTTAAATGCAGCATAGGTTTTTTCTTTTCCACCCCATATAAGAATCAAGAAGAAAAGTGGAATTAAAGTGCTTTCAAAAAAGATATAGAACAAAATTGCATCTAATGCGAGAAAAGATCCCATTACACAACCAGTAAGTGTAAACAAGCAGATCAAATAACCTTTCAAGTGATTTTTCACACTCAGAACTGAGTTCCAAACACTGAGTGGAAATATAAATGCAGTTAAGATTACCAGCCAAAACGAAATTCCATCGATTCCAACAAAATAGTGAATTCCTAAAGTAGGAAACCAAAATATTTTTTCAGAAAGTTGAATTGTGGGCTGATGAGGATCCAATAGATAAAATAAACTCAAGCTGCAAAGAAAGTAGAATCCAGAAAGAGTTAAAGAAAGCCATGAAGATTTTTTTTGAGAAAAAAGAGAAATAACAAGAGCACTTAAAAAGGGAAAGAAAATAAGAAAACTAAGCATAAATATCCGCTACCTTAAAAGTATTGTTAGAACAAAAATCAAGAGGCCTAAACCCATAAACAAGGCATAGTTCTGCACCAAACCATTTTGGAGCTGAGCAAAAGAGTTTTTTAAACTTAAAAAATAATTTTGTATAAGGTGAATGCCGCCTTGAAGAATTTTAGTTTCTACAGTCTGAAACAGTTTTTGACTGACCATATTTGTCCCTTGGACAAAATATTTTTGGTAGAATTCATCTAAACTCCATTGAGGCTTAAAGAGCCAAGGTAAAAATGGGCGGTTCTGTGAGAGAAGCAGGAGAGTAATAATTGCAATAGATAAGACAAATACCGCAGATATACTAGCAAGGATGATCTCCATCGTAATGTTGCCCGCAAATGGAGGCTGGCTGGGATGAATCCAATGAGCTAATTGACCATAAGGAATAATTTTTGGCATAAAGTGAGGCCAATTCAATGCACCAGCAACCACACTCAGTAAGGATAAAATCAAAAGAGGGATTTTCATCCACCAGCCGCTTTCGTGGACTTTGTCCTGCGAGCTTTCTGCTTTTTTCCAAAATACATAATATAAAACTTTTGTTGTATAAAATGCAGTTAACCCTGCACCTAGCACAGCTATCAACCATAAGAAGTAATGCCCTTCATGAAAAGTATGATAAAGAATTTCATCTTTGCTAAAAAAACCACTGAAAAAGGGGAGCCCCATGAGAGCTAAAGATCCAATAAGAAAACTCAAAAAAGTAAACGGCATTTTTTTTCTCAATTCTCCCATTTTTCGAATATCTTGTTCTCCATTGAGTCCATGAATAAGGCTTCCTGCAGATAAAAAAAGACAAGCTTTGAAAAATGCATGAGTTGTAAGATGAAATAAAGCTGAAGAAAAAGCTCCGACTCCGAGTGCAAGAAACATATAACCAAGTTGAGAGATAGTGGAATAAGCTAAAACTTTTTTGACATCCCAAGCTTTGCAGCCTAAGTAGGCTCCTAGTATTGCGGTGGATGTTCCCACTATGGCCACAACATTTAAGGCCCATGGGTGAACGAGCCAAAGTTCACTTGTTCGAATGATCAAATAAACACCTGCTGTCACCATCGTTGCGGCGTGAATAAGTGCAGATACAGGAGTGGGACCGGCCATTGCTGAGGGAAGCCAAACATAGAAGGGAAGTTGAGCAGACTTTCCTGCTGCTCCTAAAAACATTAATAAACAAGTCCATAGTGCCAGAGATGGAGTGACTATTTCAGTGTGCATATCTGAGAAATTTAAGGATTGAAATAAAGTAAAAAATAAAAATATAGAGGCTAAAAATGCAGCGTCCCCAATACGATTAACGATAAATGCTTTCATACCTGCTACAGCTTTTTCTCTTTTGGTAAACCAAAAACCAATGAGCAAGTAAGAGCAAAGCCCCACACCTTCCCAGCCGACAAAAAGCAATAATAAATTGTCTGCCAATACGAGAATGAGCATACTAAATAGGAATAAATTGAGATAAGAAAAATATGATCGAATACGAGAATCTTGAGACATATATTCAACGCTGAAGATATGAATTAAAAAACCTACACCTGTTACAATGGAAGCCATAGTTAAACTCAGAGGATCGATCAGAAATGAGAAATCAATTTCCAATTTATCCCATTGAATCCAAGAAAACCATCGAACTGTTTGTGCCGAACCTGAATAATTTTTCCAAATCCAAAGAGTGGATAGAAAGGAAATAAAAGAAGAAGCACAACCAATCAGTACAGCGGGGCGTCTTTTCCAAGGGAATAAAGCATTCAGTAGGAAGCCTGCTAGAGGTGATAAAATTAAAATTCCAAATATGAGCATTTTCAAAACCTATCCACGAAAACGATTCAATGTGTGAAGATCAATACTCTTCACCCTTTTATATGCTTGTACAGCCAGGGCTAAACCTATACCTGCTTCGGCAGAAGCAATAGTCATAACGAAAAATGTCATAATTTGTCCATCCAGTGATCCATAGTACTGGCTGGCTGCAATGAGCAGTAGATTCACAGCGTTCAACATGAGTTCAATACACATGAGTATCACTAGAATATTTTTACGCAATAAAATTCCAAAAAAGCCGATAAAAAATAAGGCTAACCCTAAATAAAGATGATGCTGAAGAGTAATATCACTTAGTGTTATCATTCACCTTTGCTCCGACTAAGAAGAACAATTCCAACTGCTATAACAAGCAGTAGCAAACCCAGCCATTCAAAAAGAAACACATAATCCGAAAATAATATATAAGCGAGTTCTTGAGTGGAAGTCACTCTTGGAGAAACAATTTTCGTCATTGTTCCTACAGAATGAGGGATCACTCCAGAGAGTAGGCCTAATATAAAAACACAAATAAAAGTTTTCAAGGCTAGAAAGGGAGTTTTTAAAACAGAATCTTCTTTTTGCTTTTGTGTATTATCAAAGAGCATCACCACTAGTACGAACAAAACCATGACTGCACCAGCATAAACAACCAGCTGAACTCCTGCGATAAACTGTGCTCCCAATTGAAAGAATAAACCAGCAAGCGCAATCATTGTTAAAGCCAGATGAAGAGCGCAGGCAATAGGGTTTTTCTTGAATACAGTACCCATTGCTCCATAAAGAATGAGCGTCGATAAGAAATAAAATGTAAAAGTCATCTTAAAATCTCCTTTGGTTCCTTCAGGCTGCCCATACAAAAAATGCGGTTCCTATGGCATTGACCAAAGACCATGGTAACAAGGTTTTCCATCCTAAATCCATTAATTGATCATAGCGAAATCGAGGAAGTGTCCAGCGGACCCAAATAAAAAACCATAAAAAGAAAGCAACTTTGACAAAAAAGCATATAAATAAAATGAGCGAAGTGAGCAGGCTGACTGAAGTGATGGAGAAGTGAGGAAGAAGCCATTGTTGTAAAATGTCTTCGTTGAACAAGGGGTAAAAGTTATAACCTCCAAAATATAAAATCACCATAAGTGAAGAAGCTACTAACATATGTCCATATTCTGCAATGTAAAAAATAATAATTTTAAGCCCTCCATACTCTGTGTGATAACCTGCGACGAGTTCTGACTCTGCTTCAGGTAGATCGAAAGGGAGTCGGTTCGCTTCAGCAAACAAAGCAATAAATAAAAGCAAGGCCCCTAGAGGTTGATAAAAGATGCCCCAATTGGGTAAGAAACCAACCTGTATCTCACGAGAGAAAAATTGAAACTTCAAAACTCGATTTTGTAATTCAATAATTTCATCAAAGCTAAAAGTATTAAAGATAATGATAATACCTATCAGACTGAGGCTCAGCGCCAACTCATAACTAATAGCCTGTGCCGAAGCTCGAAGGCCTCCCAAAAGAGAATATTTATTTCCAGAACTCCACCCTGCAAGAAGAAGGGAATACACAGCTAAGGAAGATACTCCAAATACAAATACAATACCAATCTCTATTGGAAAAGATCGCATCTCAAAAATATAAGGACCTAGAGTTTGCCCAAAAAATTGGAATTGATCGACATAAACAGGAGCAGATAAAGGAAGAGCTCCAAAGGCTAAAGCTGCAGGAATGACAGCAATGATGGGAGCAGCATAGAAGTATGCTTTGTGAGCTTTCGGGTTCACGAAGTCTTCTTTAAAGATAACCTTAACAAAGTCCGCCAGAAGCTGTAAAAGTCCTAGTGGACCAACGCGATTTGGTCCAAAACGATTTTGCATAAAGGCAGACGCCCGGCGCTCCAACCAAACAAGTATAGGAACACTTTGCACCATTATTAAAAAAATAACTAATATTTTAATAATATTTATCGTACTGGAGAAAATATCTTCTCCCATAATTCAAACCTCTAAATCAGTTAATGAACTTCGGTTATTTTTCAAATCATTTCCAGTTCAACGCTTTAACCCGAATCTCCCAAAGTAACCCTACTATAAATAAAGCTAAGAAGATTATAAAAGTAATAAAATAAGGTGTTCCCTCTTGCAGATCTATAAATTTTCTATAAGAGATAGCCCAAGGATAAAGAAAAATAATTTCGATATCAAAGAGGACAAAAAGGATAGCCGTTACATAATATCCAGAAGAAATACGGGAGCTTTGGCTGGGAGTTCCTTCGAGACCACATTCATAAGCGTCATCTTTTGCTTTAGAAGAGAGGTGTTGGTTCGCTGTGGCTTGAGTAATCAGATAGGAAATAGAAAGCAATAATCCTATAATCGTTGTGACGATAAGAATAACAACTCCAATACCTGCTAAAGAACTCATTTTTATATACCTTCTTTTACTTTCGTACTATACTCTATAGCCTATCTGATTCCAAGAAAGAATTGTAAGCGGTGTAAAAGGATAAACTGTATTTTTTACATACTTTGCAAAGCGTTATTTTTAGTTGTTTCAGTGTCTTTTCTCAGTTAAAAATACGATTCAGGTCTGAACAAAAACTCTTATATAAAACTCATGAAATCTAACTCCCATTTATCATCTCAGTCTCTCACTCATATGTATGGGTGTAATCATCCTTCTTCCGTTGCGGCTTATTTGCATCAATACTCTCCATCAGGTCCCCATGTGATTCAAACACAGGAGCTGTTATTTTCTATTATTAAAGAGAGTTTTTTATTTTTTAACCCGAATCAAAACATCTATACACTGCCAGCTCTCGATCCTTGGTTTCCTTCCCGAAGCGTTACTTTGCAAAGACTGAAGTGGTTGTACCATGCCTCTTGTGCTCATTCTTCAGATATTTTTCTATGCTCCAAAGAAAGTTTAAGTCAAAAAACTTTACCCTTAGAAATATTTCAAAAAAATGTTAAAAATTTAGAGATTGGCTCTTCTATACCCACAGAAGATGAACTGCAAGACTGTGGTTATATCTCCACGATGCGTGTCGAAGAAATGGGATTTTTTGCCTGCCGTGGTGGATTTTTAGATATTTTTTCTCCTGCTCATCCTTATCCTATTCGCATCGAATCTATTGGGGATGAAGTGGAACATCTTTATTTTTTCGATCCTGAAACTCAACGAAATTTATATTCTATTCGTTCGGTGACCATCACATTAGCATTAGAACTAGAATTTTCTGGAGAGATGAGATGGAAGGCTGCTCAAAAAATTAAAAGTCTTCCTGACGATGTTCAAAAAACAATACCAGAGAATCTTTTAAAAAAATTAGCTCAAGGATTATTTTTTCCAGAACTAACTTTGTGGATTCCTTTGTTTTATGAATCTCCTTCATCTGCTCTTTCATTTTTCTCACAGTCAAAAAACCCTGTTGTTCTTTGGGTCGATGAGTCTCAACCTTCCAAAAATGAAACTCCAATGGAATCTTCAAAAACTGAAGAAAATTTTAATTCCTATCTTGTTCGTCAGTTCCATATGAAAAAACTACCTTCTATATCTTCGTCTGTATTTTTACACTCTCTCATTCAAGGCACCTCTAATGTTTGGCCTATTCAAATTTTGAATCAAAATTTATCTTGGACATCCTTAAAAGATAATAAAAATAATTTTATTTTTATTAATTTTCAAAGTGAAAGCCAAAAAGAACAAATTCAATTTCATCTGAAGCGTTTAGGTTTTAAAACACAAAGTCTTTCTTCCAATGAAAGGTGTTGGAATGATTGGAAAGAAGAGCAGGTGCAAACCCCTCAAATGGTTCATCTCATTCCCTCTGTACTTCCTTTTCACTTTCAAACGGAAGATTCTCTTTTTTTAAGAGGGGATCAACTCTTGGGAAAACCTATCACTTCTTCCGTGAGACCAAAAAATTATTTTACTAAAGCTCGATCTTTGAAATTTTCAGAAGTGAAAGAGGGAGATTTGATTGTGGATCGTATCAACGGTGTAGGTCGCTACAAGGGGCTTAAAAAATTAACGATTAATCAGATAACTCGTGAGTTTTTGGAATTGGAATATAGAAGTCAAGATAAGCTTTATGTTCCTGTGACTCAGTTGGGTCGTTTGTTTCAGTTTAAAACTCAAATGACAGAATTTGTTATAGATCATTTAGGTCAGCCTCATTGGAAGAAAAAACTTGCCCAAGCTCAAAGATCCATTCAAGAAATGGTTCTGGAATTAATCAAGCTGTATTCCATTCGTGCAAAGATTAAACGCCCTGCTTTTAAAAATTCTTCACTCATTCAGCAATTTGAAAAAGATTTTCCGTTTGAGGAAACTCCTGATCAGCTTAAAGCTGTTCAGGATGTTTTTAAAGATATGCAAAGTGATCGCCCTATGAATCGTTTGATTATTGGAGATTCTGGTTATGGAAAAACAGAAGTTGCGATGCGAGCGATGTTTAAAGCTGTAGAAAATGGATATCAAGCTGCTCTTCTTGCTCCCACAACCGTTTTAACTCTTCAACATTTTGAAAATTTAAAAAAGAGATTTTCTCAATACCCAGTTCGTATTGAATTACTCAATCGTTTGGTTTCTCGTGAAAAAATAAAGGCTCATATTCAAGATATTCAAAATCATAAGGTGGATATTGTAGTGGGCAGTCATCGTCTCCTCAGCTCAGACGTTCAATTTAAAAATTTAGGTATATTTATTATTGATGAAGAGCAACGCTTTGGAGTTCGACATAAGGAAAAACTTAAGAAAATGAAAAGCAATATAGATTGCATTTACATGTCTGCTACTCCTATTCCACGAACTTTAAACATGAGTTTGAGTGGAATGAAAGATATTAGCATGATTCAAACTCCACCTAAGAATCGCTTTTTACCTCAAACGGCTGTGATTTCTTTTCAAGAAGAAAAAATCAAAAGAGCTATCCTTAATGAAGTTCAAAGAGGTGGTCAGGTTTTATTTGTACATAACCGAGTGCACAGTTTACAAAAAATTTATAATCGACTTCAATCTTTATTACCTCATGTTCAAATTGAAATAGCTCATGGGCAAATGAAAGAGCAAGAACTCGAATCTCAAATAGTTAGATTTTTCAAATATCAATATGATGTTCTTTTATGTACAACTATTATTGAAACAGGTATGGATTTTGAGAGGACTCATACTATTATTATCAACGATGCTCACCGATTAGGAATGAGCCAGCTTTATCAGTTGAAAGGACGAGTGGGTCGAAGAGCTTATATTCAATCTTATTGTTATTTTATTATTCCTGAAAATCTTATTTCTGAGCCTTCTATTGTTGAGCGATTTAATTATTTACAGACACACAATCATCGGAATAGCGGGTATCAGATTGCTCGTTATGATTTAGAGAGGAGAGGAGGAGGGGAATTATTTGGAACAAAGCAAACAGGTCATATCAAAAATATTGGTTATGATTTGTATTTAGAAATATTGAATAATAGTCTGCAATCTTCTGAAGAAGTTCTTCAGGATTCAGATGTAAAGCTTCCATGGGCAGCCTATATTCCAGACTCTTACATTCCTTATGAAAAGATCAGGCTGATGTATTATAAATATTTGTGTGATTTAAAAGACATTTCTTTGCTCAAAGATCTAGAAAAAGAATGGCAGGATAGTTTTGGCCCTATTCCCGAAGAACTTAAAAATTTAGTCGGTCAAGTGATGATTCAGAATCAATGTCAAAGACTTAAAATTAGGGAACTGAAAGTGTTGGGGAGCGATTTACATATTATCTTCTATGATAATTCATTGAATCGACAAAAAATCCCCTTGCCTGAGGGCTTTTCTTGGGTAAATATCCATTATATCTTAAACAACAAGTTTTTAAGTCGAAGCAGGAAATAAAAAAGTACTTTGTATTGTCAAAAATGTATACATTCAAAATACTGTGCCTGCTTCCATTTTGACATATATCCATATTAATTATGCACTTTAAGCTCTTTTTTACAGACTTTGGTTTAATATTGATTTTTAAAAATCCGATTGAATATTGTGATGAAAGCATACTTCATAATAACATTCAGTTTTTTTCTTATCAGTTGCGCAGGTTCGAGGCATATATCACTCCGTAGTTCCTCAAGAGTGCATACTTCATCACAACAAGAGTTTCGAACTGTGACTTTTCATAATCGGATGAATATGTTTGATATGGCTGACAAACTTGAAAAAGAAGGTCTCATGAGTCGAAATTCTTTTTTGAATGCAGCTATGAATGATCAAGTAACCTTCCTAATTCTCAGAAAAAGAGTGGAGAGTTTAGAAGGCTATCTTTATCCAGGTACTTATGAGATTACTCGTGATATGTACGCTGCAGACCTTGTAGAACAGATGGTGAGTAGATTTTTAGATGTTTACAATGAGTTGTCTGCTTATTCCAATCTGGATTGGTCCCGGCATGAAGTAGCTACTTTAGCCAGTATCATTGAGAAAGAAGCTTTGAAAGATTCGGAAAAACTTACTATATCTTCTGTCTTTCACAATCGACTCAACGCTGGAATGAAACTTCAAAGTGATCCGACTGTTTATTATGGCGTTCTCCGAGAAACAGGTGTTCTTCCTGCAAAAGTGGGGCGATCGGGATTTAAAGTGGATACAGCATATAACACCTATACTCGCTCAGGTTTTCCTGCAGGTCCTATTTCTAATCCAGATTATGAGTCATTAAAAGCTGTACTTTATCCCAAGAAAACAGATTATTTCTACTTTGTGAGTCGTAATGATGGAAGCCATGCTTTCAATGCAAGTTTTAAAGGGCATCTAAGAGATGTGAATTACTATCAAAGGTAATATGTTAATTCAGGCAATCTTTTTCAATAATCGAGGTTCATTATAAAATGTCGAGAAAGGCTTTACGAGTTTTTCTATAAAATTCAAAAAGTTAGTAGAATAGATATGCTCTTTGGAGATTCCTAAATAACCTCCCATGATTTTTTTATTTTCATTCAAAAAAGGAATCATCACCACATAGACAGGGAGGGTCTCAAAACCCCATTTTTCAAAAAAATAATTGTTGTTGATTACAGGAGCCATTTTTCCACAATAAGGCATTTTGCTGGTGTAACAAATTCTAAAAATAGAAGGATTTTTAGTAGTTCCTAGAACCTTCTTTTTAGGGTCTAAATCGGAGCTCCACTTGTAAGGTATAAATTGGCCTTTCTTAAACAAGAAGAGAATATAAGAATTGATATGTTTTCTTGTTTCCTCTAACTGTTGCCTTAAAATGCTCATTGGTGGAGTCTTATTGATTTTGCTTTCTTTTACAGCGAGTGGAGTTGGAGATTCTACGGGAAGAGGAATTTCTTTTTCTGAATGTGCGGTCTTTTCTTTTAGAAGAGGATTTTCTGGAGTAGAAGTTTTTTCTTTGTTGGAAGATTTCTGGTCTTCATTATCTAGAGCTAAAGCTATTGTGCCTTCTTCTGGAGTAGAAGTTTCTTCTTTGTGGTGGGAAGACTTCTGATTTTCATTATCTAGAGCTAAAGCTATTGTGCTTTCTTCTGGAGTAGAAGTTTCTTCTTTGTGGTGGGAAGACTTCTGATTTTCATTATCTCGAGCTAAAGCTATTGTGCCTTCTTCTGGAGTAGAAGTTTCTTCTTTATGGTGGGAAGGCTTCTGATTTTCATTATCTCGAGCTAAAGCTATTGTGCTTTCTTCTGGAGGGGGATTTTGAGTGGGTGGTGCGACAGACACGATTTCTTTCTTTTCCGAAGGCACTGTATTTTCCTTTTGTGCCACTTCTGGTGGAGATCCATGAGCATTTTGAATCTTTTGGTTCATTTTATTCCATTTATTTTCTATGTGGTTGTGGTGAGAACTTTTGTTCGATTTTAAAAACTGAAAATTATTCGAAGATAAAAACTGCGAAATAAAAGCCACCTTCTCCAAGAATAGAGTCCATAAACTTTGAAGAAAATTGGAATCAATAATAATATCTTCTTCGCTGGATATGCTCTCCTTTCGATAAGTTTCATTTTTTTTATTTTTTGGATGAGATAAGTTTTCTTGGGAAGGTTGAGACTGAGAAAGTGTTTGTTTCCAAAGATGTTCTAGACATTTTGTGTGAGTGAGTAGAAAAACTACTTTTTTGTCTATTTGAACCTTAGAGGGCTCTAGTGAGGCTACATAAACAATATTGTCCCATTCTAAGACGGGCAGAGTAGAGTCATTCCATATTTCAGTGTACTTCTTCCACAGATTTTTATTCAATTGAGGATAGTCCTTGAAATATTGAACGTTCAAAATAGGCATATTGTAGTAGTAAGAAGCCCACCTTTTGTAATCTCCTTGTTGAATAAGTTCTTTTTTTAAAACTTCTTTTAAGGTGCAAGATGAGTGTTCTTGAGAGATACTAAAATGCTTGAGCCACGCTTTATTATCTTTCATACTTAAAATCCTTATTGATCATTTGTATCTCTTCCTCTATTTATAAACGGAGTATTTATAGTTTATCTTGATATGAATAGGTTTATTTTATGAGTTTAAATGTCCTTAGAGAAGAAAATCGTGTCTATTTAGACTATAATGCCACGACTCCATTACTAGAGAGTCTTCTTAGCCGTATTCTGGAGTGGTCTCAAAAATGGGGAAATCCGAGTTCTGGTCATAAACCAGCACGAGAAGTACGTGCTCTTATTTGGAGAGCTCGTGAAAATATTGCCCAATTTATTCAGTGTAAACCTTTAGAGCTTATTTTCACAAGCGGAGGGAGTGAAGCGAATAATTATGCCATTAAAGGGCTTTGTGAAACATTTCTTAATTCGGACAGAAATAAAATCATCACTTCTTCGGTGGAGCATCCCAGTGTCAGTCAAACTCTCAAGTGGGCTCAAAAAAAAGGCTTTGAGGTTGTGGTCATTCCTGTAAACCTATCAGGACAACTGGATAAAGAAAAATTTAAAAATGCTTTGGATGAAAGAACAGCTTTTGTTTCTATAATGTATGTGAATAACGAAACGGGATGCATCTTTCCCATTCGTGATCTAGTCGAAATGAGTCATCAAGTAGGAGCTTTATTTCACTCGGATGCTGTTCAGGCTTTAGGAAAAATTCCTTTAAACATCAATGAATTAGGTGTGGATTTTTTAAGCTTATCAGGTCATAAATTTTATGCTCTGAAAGGTTGTGGAGTTCTTTATTGTAAAAAAGGTTTGAACATAGAAAGCCTTATTCACGGGGGTTCTCAGGAGCGTAAGAGAAGAGCAGGTACAGAAAATGTATTATCGATTTGTGCTTTGGGAACTGTATGTGAGAGAGGTAAAGAAATTCTAGAGCAAGCTCCGCACATTGAAAAATATCGTGATGAATTAGAGTCTGTCATAGAAAAAGGTATTTCTGCCGTTCAGTTTATTGGTCAGCAAAGCCCTCGTGTGGGACATGTGACTTCTATTTTAATTCCTGATGTTTTTGCGGAAACGGTCTTGATCAATTTAGATTTGAAGGGTTATTCGATCAGTGTCAGTTCGGCTTGTCACTCTGGAAGCATTTTACCAAGCCCTGTGTTGATGGGGATGGGCTACTCTCCTGAAGAGGCTCAATGCGTCCTCAGAGTGAGTTTTGGATTAGGAATTCAGAAAGAATCTTTACAAGCCTTTGCTTCTGATTTAAAAAAAATTGTTGATCGACTCAGAGCTTTAAAGGTCAAAGGTGACGCATGAAAAAACGTGTACTAGTTGCGATGAGTGGAGGAGTGGATAGTTCTGTAGCTGCTGCCTTGCTTGTGGATCAAGGTTATGAAGTAATTGGTGTTACGATGCAAGTGTGGGATTACTCTCAAAAAGACTGTGAGGAGGGTTATGGCACCTGTTGTTCCAGTGTGGATGTGGAAGATGCTCGTCAAGTTTCACAAATGTTAAATATTCCTTTTTATGTGATTAACTGTGAGTCTCAGTTTAAAGAAAAAGTGATTGATCCATTTATTCAAGATTATAATCAAGGTCAAACTCCCATTCCTTGTCTTAATTGTAATACATATTTAAAATTTCATTATTTGGTAGATAAGATGCAAGAATTAGAATGTGACTATTTAGCGACGGGTCACTATGCACAGTTGAAAAAAAATTCACAAGACGAATGGAAAATTTATCAAAGTGAGGACGGTTGGAAAGATCAAACTTATTTTTTATTCACTATTCAGCCACACCTCTTATCTTGCTTGCTTTTTCCTGTAGGAGGGATGGATAAATCGATTATCCGTCAAATTGCAGAAGATAAAAAATTACCTGTGTTCAATAAGAAAGACTCTACGGGTCTTTGTTTTGTTGGTAAAAGCGGATATGTCAAATTTATTGAAAATGAGAAGAGAGAAGTTCAGACAGGTCTTTTGAAGCTTTATCCCACAGGTGAAGTTTTAGGAGAACATGGGGGTATTCACCGTTTCACTTATGGGCAAAGAAAGAGATTGGGCATTTCCCACTCTCATCCGCTCTATGTGATTCAAATAGACGCAAGTACTCGTACTGTTTGGCTTGGTGAAGTAAAATATTTATACAAAGACAAACTTAAAATTAAGGATGCTCATTGGTTAGATTCTTTTGAGAATGGAGAGCGGCTAAAAGTTAAAATTCGGTTCCAGCATCAAGCTCAATGGGCTCGTGTTTATCGACAAGAGGGGAGTTGTTCTATTCAGTTTGAAGAGCCTCAAAAAGCGTGCACACCAGGACAAGCTGCAGTAATCTATAGGGATAACCAGTTGATTGGAGGAGGAACAATTTTTTTAGCACAATAAATTTATTGACTGAAGGATTTGTGCAAGACAAGGGTTTAAAAAATAGTACCACGTAAATAGATAAAGTAGGATGAAAAATTATGAATTATAGTATGAAAACTTTTGGATGTAAGGTGAACACTTACGATAGTTCTTTATTGCAAAAACAGCTTGTGCAAAACTGTCATATTCAAGGTCAAAATCAATACCACATTGTCAATACTTGTGCTGTGACAGAATCAGCAGTTTTGGAGTCTTTAAGATGGATTCGTCGTTATCGTCGGAAAAATCCTGAAACTATAATAGTTGTTACAGGTTGTGCCACCCAAGTGGAGTTGGACTACTATTCAAAAAGTTTGGATATCAATTTGGTGATTGCGAACTCTCACAAGCATTTATTGTCTGAAATTTTAGAAAAATATGAAAATGGAGAACTTAAAAGTCAAAAAGTTTTTCATTCTAATATATTTAAAAATTCTTCTTTAGGAAAAGGAGGTCAGGTAGAACAGAGTCACACTCGATTTTTTTTAAAAATTCAAGATGGGTGCTCTCAGTTTTGTACTTTTTGTATTATTCCTTTTGCCAGAGGAAAAAGCCGTAGTCTAAGCATTCCTTATTTGGTAAATCAAATTAATGAAAAATCTTTAGAGGGAGTAAGGGAAGTTGTTTTAACCGGAGTTCATATTGGAGATTATCAAGATGAAAGTAAAGATCTCAGTGAACTGGTTTCTGCGGTCTTAAATCAAACAGATATTCCCCGCATTCGTCTCAGCAGTTTAGAGCCTATTGAACTGACAGACTCTTTGCTGGAACTTTATCAAAATAAGAGAATGTGTAAACACTTTCATCTTAGTATTCAAAGTGGATCCACCGCAGTTTTAAAAAATATGAAAAGAAATTATAATCAAGAACAGGTGCGGAATTGTCTAAATAGTATTAAGAAGTATTTTCCTGAATCTTATATCGGTATGGATTTGATTGCAGGCTTTCCTTCCGAAACTCAAGAGCATTTTGAACAAACTTATGAACTCTTTAACAACACTGATTGGACTGAGATGCATGTATTTCCTTATAGTCCGAGACCTAGAACATATGCTTTAAAAATAGAAAATAATTGTTCGACTGAGCAAAAAGTTAAAAGGTCTGCGCTTCTTAGAAATTTAAGCCATCAAAGGCTTAATGAGAAAGCTCAGAAAGAAATAGGGCATATTAAGCAGATCCTTCCTTTAAAAAAAGGAGGTATGAGTCGGGATTATTGGCATGTTGAATGGGATGATAAGAATGTAAAAATAAACTCAGGCTCTGATGAAATACCTATGCAACTTTTGAATTGGAACAAAACAACTCAAAAATTTTCTGCGAAACCTATTCAATGATAAAGCTGTTAAAAGTATTTTTCAACTAAAGATTATTTATGGTAGGATTATGATTAATATGAATTGGTTTCGACAGTGGAGTTTGTTTTCTTCACCTACAAGATTAGAAAAAAAACTAAAGTATAAGTTTAAAAATGCTTCTTTATTGACTCAAGCTTTGAGTCACAAGAGTTATTCTAAATTTTCGAATATAAACTCAAATAACGAAAGATTAGAATATTTAGGAGATGCGGTTTTAAACTTGGTGCTTGGAGATTTGCTGATGCAGTCTCATCAAGATGCTGATGAGGGGTATCTGTCAAAAATGAGATCTTCTTTGGTGAGCACTAAAGGACTTTATAATAAAAGTAAGGATTTGATTTTAGGGCGTGAATTAAAAATGAGTCGAGGAGAAAAGATGAACAAAGGGGCTTCGAACCCTCGATTATTAGCGTCGGCTTTTGAAGCCATTGTGGGTGCTATTTACCTAGATGGTGGATACCTTCAAGCTTATCGAGTGATTCAACATCTTTTTCATAAAAATTTAAAAACATGGACCGATCAAGATTACAAAACAATTCTACAGAGTAAAAGCCAAAAACTGTTTCAAACCACTCCCGTGTACGAGTTGATGCAAGAGCAAGGACCTGCCCATCGAAAAGTGTTTTTTGTCAAAGTCGTTTTGAATAATAAAGATTATGGTTATGGAGAGGGTTTCACTAAAAAAGACGCAGAACAAGAGGCTGCCCGCAAAACATTGAGTTTTTCAGAATTTGACAACGAGTCGGATGTATAAAAGTGAAAAAAGTTTTAATTATTGGACGACCAAATGTAGGGAAGTCTTCTTTATTTAATCGTCTCATAAAACAAAGGAAGGCTTTAGTGCTCGATCAACCTGGAGTCACTCGTGATATTCTTAAAGGAGAAGCTTTATGGTGGGGGCATCCTTTTGAAGTTTGGGATTCTGGAGGTTTGGCTTGGGAGTCTTCTTTTGTTTTTACATCAGTTATTCATAATAAAGTGCGGGAAGTTATTCAACAAGCAGACCTTATTGTTTTCATTATGGATGCTCAGACAGACTTACATGATGAAGATAAAAGAATTTTTAAATATATTAGAGATAAAAAGTATTTATTGGTAGTCAATAAGGTGGATCACGATGTGGATTCTGCCAGTTTATTATCAGAGTTTTATTCTCTTGGAAAAGATTTTATTCCTGCGGCATTTGAAAAGGATAAAAACATCGATCAAATTGTAGATTGGATTTTATCTCACACTCAGCAGACTGAAGTGTCTGAAAAAAAAGAAAAAACTTCTATTCTGATTACAGGTCAATCTAATGTTGGAAAGAGTTCTCTTTGCAATCTGATATTAAAAAAGCAAAGAATGATCACTTCACCAAAGAAGCATACTACTGTAGATGTTGTGGATGAGGAATTCCGTTACAACAAAAAGACTTATGAAATTTTAGATACAGCTGGTATTCGTAAAAAGAGCCGCCGGTTTGAAAGTTTAGAAAAGATTTCTTCTGCAAAAAGTCTAAGTTATTTTAGAAAATCAGATATTATATTACTCGTGATAGAAGCTCATAAAGGAATATCTAGGCAGGATGTCCGTCTTTTTTCTTACTGCATGAGTCAGTATAAAACAGTGATTTTAGTGATTAATAAGTGGGACTTATCTCAAATCTCTAAAATAGAGATGAGAAAAAAAGTTCAACAAGCTTTCCCTTATTTTCCAGACATTCCTTTAGTCTTTACGAGTGCCACTCAAGGTGTGGGCTTTAATCCTCTCATGAAAAAAGTTTGCGAGTTTATTCAAAAATCTCAATTTCGTATCACGACATCTAGACTTAATAAGTTCTTTCTCAACGCAACTCAACAGGCTCCTCAGCCTGTGTATGGTACAAAAAATGTGAAGTTTTATTACCTTACTCAGACGAATTATCAACCGCCAAGTTTTATTATTTTTACCAATGAACCCAAAGGAATCACACCCTCTTATCAAAAGTTTTTGATTAAAAAAATCCAGGAGGAGTATTCCTTAAAAGGACTCCCTATTCGACTGACTTTCTTAAAAAAGTAAAGTTAGTGGAAGTAGTAGGCGTATCCCACAGATAAACCAAAACCGTCGTAAAGGTCGTCTAAATTCCAATCCCATACTTTTAATGGGAAAGAAACTTCCACGTTAATGGAGGTTCGGCTGCTCACAAAATGTTTAGAACTAAGAAATGGAGAGACAAAGATATTAAAACTTCTATCATAGAGCCCATATACTTTTAAACCGATAGAAGGAATCCAGTGATTTCTTCTTTTATTTCTGATAAAGTTTCCTTCAAAACTGAGACCAGCAAACACATTAATATCCTCATACTCTGATGCTATATTCCATAGGTTAAAGTCCGGATTGAGACCTAGAATTCCCCCAATTTCAAAGTAGCCAGAGTTATAAGCATAGCCCACATCGACCAGACCTGAAACATCAAATGATCTTCCAAAACGAAGCGAAGAGGCATTAATTTGGATCTTGTGATGTCTTTTTCTGTATTGTCTTTTTTGCATAGTTTCTGCTTGCAGAAAAAAGGTATTTAAAGAAAATATAGCTAAAATAACATAAACTAATTTCATCAGTTGCTCCTTGTTTTACATCATTATCTATTCGGTGATATGAAGAATCAAACTAAATATTTTCAGCACAATACTTTTGATTATATTCTCTTTAAAACTGTTCAAAATATGGTCACTTAGGGGCTGAACAATAGTCGAGTCTTTTGTTAAAAGTAAAGCTGTAGCCCTATGGGAAAGTTGATTCCCCACTCTTTGCCGCCATCCAGCTTGTAAGTGTAGTAGGGAGCTAGGGAAGCAAACAAAGCAGTTCTTTGTGATGCGAAGTATTTGAGTGTCAAATAGGGCTGTGCTTGCACAAGATTTCGATTGTATGCACGTCCGTAACCTAATTTTAAACCTACGGAAGGAGAGTATTTCAAATGAGGTTTATTGTGATTAATAAAGTGGAATTCTCCAAATAGACCGATGAGGAAGCGAATATCAGCTGTATAGTTGGAGAATTTATAGCTTTGTCTCAGGTTCTCTCTAGGAGTGTCTATATTCAAAAAAGGTCCAACTTCTACTGAATTCCAAACCCAACCAAAGTCTATATTCAAACTGAGGTTCAAAAAACGATTCGACGATCCAGTGGTTCCCCATAAAAAATGACCTCCAAAAGAAAGTTTATTTGAGAAGTGACTTTGTTCAGGAGACTCTTCTTCAAAAAAAGAACTGTACTGCGAATTTTCATCATTGGAAGGCATAGTGCTATGTTGCGAAGGGTAAACAGGGTTATAGGCATCTTTAGCTTCAATAAACGGGTAAATATCAACGACATTTGAGGAATCTTGAGTGCTGACAGGTGCTAGATCCGGCTGCTGGCTTTCACTTGGTGCAGGTTGTTCGATAGCATTTTTCTGATGATCAGAATTTACGATTTGTGTTTCTAATTTTTGCACTTGTTTTGCAGCTTGGGTGTTCTGATTTTCTTGATTCGATTTTACATCGATTTGTTCAACATTGTTTTTTTGAGCGGAGTAATTGACAAGCTGAGTTTCAGCTGAATCCTCTTGTTTTTCAGAATTAGTTTGTTCATCAGCTTGTTCATTCTGATCCTTATTTTCTTGGGCAAGTGCAATAAATCCAGCTGTGCAAATGAACAATAAAATCAAAAGCTTCATAAGAATTCTCCTTTTAATTGCCTTATGTTAACCGAATAAGAAAAATGAATCTATAAAAAAACAGAAATAATAGTCTTGAAAGGTAAAATAAGTCTGACGTAGTGTTTTTAAACACCTTTTCAAAAGTTGGCTCCTAAAAAGAGCATTCCGAATACAGATGAAAGTGGCAAATATATTGTATCACCAGATGGCAGCTGGACTATGTTTCCATTTGTACCATTTTTATTTTTAAAAGAGAGATACTCATAGCTGACTTGAGCTCCAATAAAGATTTTTTGAGAAAAGTGAATTTCAATCCCTAATCCCGATCGACCTCCAAATCCTATAGAACTTGCTGAAATGGGTTCTTTATTTTCCACATAAGCAGTCGTGTTTCTTTGAGAAAAAATTCCTCCCATAAAGATGAAAGGGTTGAAGTAAGCCAAAGTTTTTAATAAGCGATCTCTATTCCAATAATATTTCAAATCTGTATAAAGGGTGTTAAAAGAGGATTGACCTAAACTGTCCGTTCCATTTAAGAGATTATGAACCCCAAATGTAAAACTAAACTGTATAGACACATTGAGGTTTACGAAATGGTTTAAAGCTCCTCCAAAATGTGCATAAGGAGGAAAGGATTTTTCAGGGAAGAAATATTTGTAGGCAGGAAATGCCATAACGGATAAAAGCCGTCCATCTTTGAAAAAATTTAATTCTTTTTCTCTTTCTTCTTCAGACCCTTGAAAATCAAGATAATCAATGGAAGGGTTGTAGACATTGAGTTCCTCATCCGAACTAATGTCATTATTTTGGGCTAAAAAATAAGGAGAAGAGTTGGGGCTTGATTCTGCACCCTCTATGGAGTAAGAAGAAAGCAGAATAAAGGAAACGGAAATCATGAATAAGCGTTGTTTTTTAGACATCTTTTTCTCCTTTTAAAATTCAGTGTAACTTGAAAAAGATAAGGAAGTAAATTTTTTTTTAAGGTTTTTTGAAGTGGATTATAATAAATCAGGCGTGGATACGAAACGAGCTCATCAGCTGGTGAGTTGGATAAAAGAGCAATCTCAAGGACATCATCGCTCTCGAATTATCGATGGAGTGGGAGGATATGCCTCTCTTTTTCAAATTCAGTTTCCCAATATGAAAGAACCCTGTTTAGCAAGCAGCACAGATGGAGTGGGGACTAAGTTGAAGCTCGCTCTTCAATATTCTTCCCTTCAAAGTTTGGGTCAAGATTTAGTCGCTATGTGCGTCAACGACCTACTCTGCGTAGGAGCTCAGCCCTTGTTCTTTTTAGATTACTATGCTTGTGGTCAGTTAAATTCTGATCATGCAAAAGATTTTTTAACAGGAATAAAAAAAGCGTGTGATGAGTCTTTATGTGCTCTTACTGGAGGTGAAACGGCTCAAATGCCGGGAGTCTACCAGAATGACGATTTTGACTGTGCGGGTTTTGCCGTTGGGATTGTGGATCGACAAGATATTATTGGAGCTCATCGTGTGCAAAAAGGAGATCGTCTCCTCGCTTTAGCGAGTCAAGGCTTTCACAGTAACGGATATTCTTTATTGAGAAAAATTTTTCAACAAGATTTGGATCAGTGGGCTTCTGAGCTTCTTCGGCCTACTATGCTTTATACAAAAGTTTTTTCTTCTGTTCTTAAGGGCAAGGTTCATGCGTTGGCACATATTACAGGAGATGGAATGGATAATATACTAAGAGTTGTTCCTGCGGGTTCTCAAGTGCAATTGAAAGCTTGGAAACTGCCACAGCCTTTTTTGGAAGTAAAAAAGAGAACAGGTATGAGCTGGATCGATTTAATGAAAACATTAAATTGTGGAGTGGGTCTTGTTGCTTTTGTTTCATCAGAGCAGATCTCTTCTTTGAAAAAATCACTGAAAAATTTAAATGTAAGTCACTTTGAAATTGGTGAAGTTTTAGATATCAATAACCAATCTTCTTCTTGGACAATGAACTTTGATTCATGGGATGACCTTCTTTGAAACACTTTGATGTTGCCATCCTCTCTGCTTTTTCAAGAGGTGTTGGCCTAGCTCACAATCTTATTCAATCTAACAAAAAGGTAATGTTTATAGATGTGTCGAGTGCCTTAGCTTGTTCGCCGGAAGATGTGATAGGTCCTTTTGGTTTTTTTGAAGATTCCTCAACTCAAAGAAGATGGATCGAGTCATATTCTGGTTTTTCTATTCAAAGTTCTAAAGAATCTTTTTATTTTAAAGATTTTTTTCTTTCTTCTGTTTATAAAAAACGAGTAAGTTTTTCTTCTCTAACTTCACCCTCTCATAATCGAAAAGATTTTCAAGTGATGTGGATTCATCACTTAATGAGCCAATTATCTTCAAGTATTGAAATCTCTGAGGGGCAAGTTCGTGACTCTTCTTATGTTTTTAAAGATTTTGGCGTTTTGAAACCTCCTGTCCCAGTAGAGAAGCTTTTAAAAAATGAGGTTGTTTTATCAAAAAATCTAGATTGGAAGTGGGATGCTGAAAAGCGGGTTTTATTTCGTGAGAATAAAGAAGAGATTCAAGTAGAAAATATTATTTTACTCCTTAATCCTGAAGAGCTTCATCATTTTAATCCAGACTGGTCTTCTTCTTTTTTCTTTAAAGATAAAGAATCCACTCGCTGGAGTTGGCAGAGATTTTTATTCCAGTTTGATGATGAGGGGTATCCTTTCCCTTCACACTTAGTGCTTGTGGATCCTGAAGATCTTCCTTGGACTCATGAGAGATTGCTTTGTTTGAAAAGTTCTTTGATTGAAAAAAATAAAATGGATATTTGGGGTTTATTCCCTGCGCATTATTCTGAGGTTGAGTTTAAAGAATGTGTGGAGAGGATTCATCACAAATTGAACCAATTGCTACCTCGATTTAGTTGGAATTGTATTCAAAAATCTTTCGTAACTCCTTCTTTTTTATTTCCTGTGTATTCTCCTCAAAGTGTGAAGAAGATGAAATTTGTTTCTTCTGCTTTTTACGGATGGCCTATGCAAGATATGAGTGAAAATGGTTGGTTGAAACAAGAAGAAAGGATTTTTCAACAAATTTCTCATTAATGGAGTTTTCTCTGTTTTATAATTTATTATTTAAAGATTTTGTAAGATTGCTCAAGATTTTTTTATAATTAGATTCTACATCCCCTAAATCTAATCGAAATCGATCTTTGTCCATTTTTTCTTGTGTTTCGGAATTCCAGATACGACAGCTGTCTGCTGAGATCTCATCTCCCAATATAATATCACTTTCAGATGTTTTTCCAAATTCTAATTTAAAATCAATCAGATCCATTCCAGCCAGAGAAAATAAATCTCTTAACTCTTTATTCACTTTTAAAGCTTGAGCTTTGATTATTTCTATTTCGATGGGTGAACAAGCTTTGAGCATAAAAGCTTGATCTTCTGAAATAAAAGGATCTCCTAGGTTTTCATCTTTATAGTAAAGTTCAAAAAGGGGTGTATCTAAAGAGGTTCCTTCTTTCTTTTGAAACTTTTTTGCAGTCGAACCAGCTAAGCGATTTCTGATCACTACCTCAAGGGGAATCATGGTCATTTTTTGAGCTAAAATACTCGCGTTTTTTTCATCACTAATCCAATGACTTTGAATATCTTTAGAATGTAAGTATTGAAATAGCAAAGATGTTGTATCTCGATTCAGCCTTCCTTTTCCTTCGAAAGAAGATATTTTTTCCCCATTAAAAGCGGTGAGTGTGTCTTTGAATTCAAGCCACACTTTATTGGGTTGATTTTTAACAAGAAAAACTTTTTTACATTTACCTTCGTAAAGTAGTTTCGAACATATCACGAGTTCTCCTTTTGTTGAGTTTTTAGTTTATGAGTGTTTTATAAAAAATTGTCAAATAAGATTGAAAGATAATATATTTAGGCTGGGGTGCCGGTTTTTGAGACTTTTTGGGGTGATAAGTTCTCTATTCTTTTCTTACCCATATGATAGTATTTTTTATTGTATTCAAAACCTATAAATTTTCTATTCAACAAAAGTGATGAAATAGCAGTTGTTCCGCTACCAAAAAAAGGATCTAAAACCAGATCATTGGGACAAGAATAGACTTCTAATATTCTGTTCATCAGCTGTACAGGTTTTTGAGTGGGGTGAGCGACCCTTTCTTTGGACCAAGGCACGAGGGGGGATATATCCGTCCACACATTAGATAAAGCTCTGCAAGGTTGACCATTTCTTAATCCCATTCCTCCTGTTTTCTTTTTTATATTGGAAGGTATTTTATTATAGGTATATTGATTTTCATTTGTAACATACCAAAGAATATCTTCTCTGGTGGAAACGAGGTTTGTTTTGGTCCCTCTGCCTTTGACTCTATCATAAATGATCCAGTTTTTCATTATGAAGTATTGGTCTAGTATTTCTTTTGTTTTGCACACATTAGACCATCCTTGAAATATTATAAGATTCCCGTCAGGTTTTAAGACTCTTTGAAACTCTTTAGCTAATCTATTCCAATTCAGAAGATGAGGTTTATCCCAGTCATTTCCCTCAAAGTTTATTTCGTAAGGTGGATCGGTTGCAATGAGATCGATAGAGTTATCTTTTATGGTTTGAATTAAAGAATTTACATTTCCACATAGCAGGTGGATGTCCTTTGTTGCGTAATAGGAGCATTTTTTCTGATTAATATTTTTGGATAATATAGTCTTCATCATTCTCTTTTTCATCATGTTCAAATTTAAAACTAATGTCAAAAAATCCCATTGATTTTAAATTTGATGTGAAACGGAAAAGGCCTTGCAGTACTCATAGTCGAGTTTATTTTCAGCTGGAAATCAAAGATCCTCGGTTTTAATATGAGTCACTAAAGGGTTTTTTTATTGAGTTTAAAAATAATTAAGAAATTCATTTAAGATTTTTACATTCATACTGATGAACCTTCTAATGATTCTCATATTAAAAAGAATGGAGGAAATATGAAATTTACTCAAGATTTGAACAGGATTAAAGATAGCACGATGGAAGTTCATTTTAGTATTTTAAAAAATTATATTGGAGGTTTACCTATTAAGAGTTTAAAAAGAAGAAGTGTCCATCGATCAGGTAAAAACTTATCTTTTGAACGAAATTACTATATCCAACAGTTTCGTATATAAAAATAGATTGTAGGAAGTGTCAGTTAGGATTTCGAACGGCAAAGGTAATTTCATTACTTAACGAATTAATTCACTTTTATCTCAGTGATAATTGCTGCTAATTAATTGATCCTAATAAGAGTTTTTCTAAGAGTTTTTCGCAAGAGTGATTGTCCTTCTGCTATTCTTATTCCAGTTTTAGAGTTCATTGTAATTTTTATACAGTAAAAGAGTTTTTATTGAGAAAATCCCCTTAAAATGTTAAAAAGGGTTTATTATGAGAATCTTCTTACTATATTTGATAGTTTATACCTACTCATTATTAGTAGGGGCTTACTCCTACGCCTCTGATCTTCCAGAAGGAGTTTTAAAAGCCGAACAAGCTACTTATAAAGTTGTAGTGGATATAGACGGTGGATATGGTTATGGCACTGGATTTTTTATAGCACCTTATCGGTTCGTGACTAATTTTCATGTCATTAATAGGATTAAAGATATAAAAGACATTTCTTTAGTTCGTGATGATAAATCTTCTATAGAAGTTAAAAAATTATTATCTGTTTCCGTCTACGCTGATCTAGCTATCTTACAGACAGAACAAAAGTCGAATATTTATTTATCAGAAGGGGAGAAGAGTTTATTTCATGAGGGAGTGTTTGTAATTGGTTACCCAAGGAAGATGAGAAAATCTGTAACTATAAGAAGTGTAGGAGAGATTAACATAATGGAGAATGTTTATTATGGAGCATTTTTTGAATTTGGTTTTGTAGAAGATGTTGGAGGAATGAGTGGCAGCCCATTGCTCGATTCGAAAGGTAATCTTCTAGGTATACTTTATTCCTCTAGGAAACCTTATGTAATGAGTATTTTGTCATCTTATTTGCAAGAACTTTTATACAATGATATAGGAACAGTGTGTGAAAATCAGCCAAGAAAATGTATTGATCATGAGATTTTTAAAGCAAAAAAACTGATTACTAATCAACTAGATTCTGATTATTTAATTCCAGAAAAAGATAGCACATTTTTTCATCTTCCACTTGGTCTCTTAGAGGGCTTTCTTGTTTCAAAAGAAGATACTGTTCGTTATTTGTCCAAGGGAGTAGAATTGAATCACCCAATTGCTCTCTTTGTTTTAGGAGTGATGTATTCTAAAGGAGAAGGGGTTGAGCAAGATGTTGAAAAAGCGTTTTCCTACTATGAAAGAGCAGCAAAGATGAATCACCCAACTGCCATTTATAATGTAGGAGTTATGTATTTTAGAGGAAAAGGGGTTGAGCGAGATCGTGAAAAAGCAGCTTTCTACTATGAAAGAGTAGCAAATATGGGTGACTCAGATGCTCTTTTTAAGTTAGGAGAGATGTATTATTTCGGAGGAGAAGGGGTTGAGCAAGATTTTGGAAAAGCGATTTCCTACTATGAAAGAGCAGCAAAGATGGGTCACCCAATTGCTCCCTTTGCTTTAAAAGAAGTTATAGCTCATAGAGGAGGAAGGGTTAAGCGAGTTTTAAGAAAAGTGATTTCCTCATGTAGGAGATTAATGCAGAGATTTCCCTAAAAGAGAACTCTGTTCATCTTGTAGACTATCCAAGATGGTTATGTGCAATTTTTAAAAAAAATTTCACTTGATTTGAACACAAACTGCTTTGTTTTAAAAAATCTTTTCTTCATCCAAAGTTTTTAATGTGTAATTTTCCATTAAAACCTACTTTTCACACATCACAAAATTAATTTCATTTTCTATATTCTTATTCCAGTTTTAGAGTTCATTGTAATTTTTATATAGTAAAAGAGTTTTTATTGAGAAAACCCCCTTAAAATGTTAAAAAGGGTTTATTATGAGAATCTTCTTACTATATTTGATAGTTTATACCTATTCGTTATTAGTAGGGGCCTACTCCTACGCCTCTGATCTTCCAGAAGGAGTTTTAAAAGCCGAACAAGCTACTTATAAAGTTGTAGTTATGTTTGATGAAAACAATAGAGATTTTTTTGGCAGTGTTGGCACTGGATTTTTTATAGCACCTGATCTGTTCGTGACTGCTTTTCATGTCATTGGTGAGATTGAAAATATAGACGAAGTTTCTTTAGATCATGATGGTAAACCTTCTATAAAAGTTAAAAAATTAGTATCTGTTTCCGCCTACGCTGATCTAGCTATCTTCCAGACCGAACAAAAGTCGGATATTTATTTATCAGAAGGGGAGAAGAGTTTATTTCATGAGCGAGTGTTTGTAATTGGTTACCCAGGGGAGATGAGAAAACCTGTAACTATAAGAAGTGTAGGAGAGGTTGAAATAAGGGATAATATTTATTATGAAGCACCTTTTCAAATCCCTTTTGTAGGATTTACAGGAATGAGTGGCGGCCCATTGCTCGATTCAAAAGGCAATCTTCTAGGCATATTTTCTACCGTTTCTAGTTCTAATTTTGGACAGAGTGTTTGGTCATATTATTTGAAAGAACTTTTAGATAATCATATAGGAACAATGTGTGAAAATCAGCCAAGAAAATGTATTGATCAAGAGATTCAAAAGGTAAAAAAATTAATCACTCAACAACTAGATTCTAATTATTTAATTCCAGAAAAAGAGAGAACATTTTTTCATTTTCCAATAGAGCTCTTAGAGAGATTTCTTGTTTCAACAGATGATCTTGTTCGTTATTTGTCCAAGGGAGCAGAATTGAATCACTCAGCTGCTCTTTTTAATTTAGGATTTATGTACCATGCGGGGAAAGGAGTTGAGCAGGACTATGAGAAAGCAATTTCCTACTATGAAAGAGCAGCAAATATGGGTCACCCAACTGCTCTCTTTGCTTTAAAGTTTTTATATCGTAAATAGTTCCAATTTGTGTTTCCAATCCTAAGGCTTTTGCTCCTATTAATTCACTTTTATCTCAGTGATAATTGCTACTAATTAATTGATCCTAATAAAAGTGTTTCGCTAGAGTGATTATCTTTCTGCTATTCTTATTCCAGCTTTAGAATTCATTGTAATTTTTACATAGTAAAAGAGTTTTTATTGAGAAAACCCCCTCAAAATGTTAAAAAGGGTTTATTATGAGAATCTTCTTACTATATTTGATGGTTTATACCTATGTGTTATTAGGAGCTTACTCCTACGCCTCTAATCTTCCAGCAGGAGTTTTAAAAGCCGAACAAGCTACTTATAAAGTTGTAATTATGTTTAATGAAAATAAGGGAGATTTTTATGGCACTATTGGCACTGGATTTTTTATAGCACCTTATCGGTTCGTGACTAATTTGCATGTCATTGATGATCTTGAAAATATAGAAGACGTTTCTTTAGTTCGTGATGATAAACCTTTTATAAAAGTTAAAAAATTATTATCTATTTCCGCCTACGCTGATCTAGCTATCTTGCAGACAGAACAAAAGTCGGATATTTATTTATCAAAAGGGGAGAAGAGCTTATTTCATGAGGGAGTGTTTGCAATTGGTTACCCAGGGGGGACGAGAAGACCTGTAACTATAAGAAGTGTAGGAGAGGTTCACACAAGGGATAATATTTATTATGGAGCATTTTTTGAACTTGGTTTTGTAGAAGATGTTAGCGGAATGAGTGGTAGCCCGTTGCTTGATTCGAAAGGCAATCTTCTAGGTATACTTTATTCCGTTTCTACTCTTGCTCCTTATGTAAGGAGTACTTTGTCATCTTATTTGAAAGAACTGTCAGACAATCACATAGGAACAGTGTGTGGAAATCAGCCAAGAAAATGTATTGATCATGAGATTTTAAAAGCAAAAAAACTGATCACTCAGCAAATAGATTCTAATTATTTAATTCCAAAAGAAGAGAGAACATTTTTTCATCTTTCAATGAATGCCTTTGAGAGATTTCTTGTTTCAAAAGAAGATACTGTTCGTTATTTGTCCAAGGGAGCAGAATTGAATCACTTAGATGCTCTTATTCAATTAGGATTGATGTATGATCTTGGAGAAGGAGTTGAGCAAGACTATGAGAAAACAATTTCCTACTATGAAAGAGCAGCAAATAGAGGTCACTCGGATGCTCTCTTTGTTTTAGGAACTATGTATGATAATGGGGAAAGGGTTGAGCAAGATTTAAAAAAATCATTTTCCTATTATGAAAGAGCAGCAAAGATGAATCACCCACCTGCCCTTTATAATGTAGGATTAATGTATCATGAAGGACAAGGGGTTGAGCAAGATGTTGAAAAAGCAATTTCCTACTATGAAAGAGCAGTAAATATGGGTTACCTAATTGCTCTTTCTAATTTAGGAGTGATGTATTCTAAAGGAGAAGGGGTTGAGCAAGATTTTGAAAAAGCAGTTTCCTACTTTGAAAGAGTAGAAAATATGAATGTCCCGGATGCTCTTTTAAATTTAGGCTTTATGTACTATAACGGGAAAGGAGTTGAGAAAGATTTAAAAAAATCATTTTCCTATTATGAAAGAGTAGCAAATATGAATGACCCGGATGCTCTCTTTATTTTAGGAGTGATGTATTCTAGAGGAGAAGGGGTTAAGCAAGATCCTAAAAAAGCAATTTCCTACTTTAAAAGAGCAGCAAATGTGAATCACCCAGATGCTCTCTTTGTTTTAAAGTCTTTAGATCGTCAATAGTTCCACTTTGTGTTTCCAATCCTAGGGGTTTTACTCCTTTTAATTCACTTTTATCTCAGTGATGATTGCTGTTAATTAATTGATCCTAATAAAAGTTTTTCGCAAGAGTGATTATCTTTCTGTTATTCTTATTCCAGCTTTAGAGTTCATTGTAATTTTTACATAGTAAAAGAGTTTTTATTGAGAAAACCCTCTTAAAATGTTAAAAAGGGTTTATTATGAGAATCTTCTTACTATATTTGATAGTTTACACCTATGTGTTATTAGGAGCTTACTCCTACGCCTCTAATCTTCCAGCAGGAGTTTTAAAAGCCGAACAAGCTACTTATAAAGTTGTAGTTCTGTTTGGTGAAAATAAGGATAGAACTGAGATTGTTCTTGGCACTGGATTTTTTATAGCACCTGATCTATTCGTGACTGCTTTTCATGTCATTGATCAGATTGAAAATGTAGAAGAAGTGTTTGTAGTTCGTGATGATAAACCTTCTATAAAAGTTAAAAAATTAGTATCTGTTTCCGCTTACGCTGATCTAGCTATCTTGCAGACCGAACAAAAATCGGATATTTATTTATCAGAAGGGGAGAAGAGTTTATTTCATGATGGAGTGTTTGCAATTGGTTACCCAGTGGATATGATAAAACCTGTAACTATAAGAAGTGTAGGAGAGATTAAAATAATGGAGAATGTTTATTATGCAGTATCTTTTAAAATCCCTTTTATAGGAGATATTAGAGGAATGAGTGGTGGCCCATTGCTCGATTCAAAAGGTAATCTTCTGGGCATATTTTCTGCTGCTTTTAGTTCTAATTTTGGAAAGAGTGTTTGGTCATCTTATTTGCAAGAACTTTTAGACAATCATATAGGAACAGTGTGTGAAAATCAGCCAAGAAAATGTATTGATCAAGAGATTCAAAAGGTAAAAAAACTGATCACTCAGCAATTAGATTCTAATTATTTAATTCCAAAAAAAGAGAGAACATTTTTTCATCTTCCAATAGAAACCTTTGAGAGATTTTTTGTTTCAACAGATGATATTGTTCGTTATTTGTCCAAGGGCGCAGAATTGAATCACCCAAATGCTCTTTTTACTTTAGGCGTTATGTACCATGTGGGGAAAGGAGTCGAGCAAGATAGTGAAAAAGCAATTTCCTACTATGAAGGAGCAGCAAAGATGGATCTCTCAGAGGCTTTGTTTAATTTAGGAATTATATACCATAAAGGGAAAGGAGTTGAGCAAGATTTTGAAAAAGCAATCTCCTATTATGAAGGAGCAACAAAGATGAATCTCTCAGAGGCTCTTTTTCATTTAGGATTAATGTACCATGAGGGGGAAGGAGTTGAGCAAGACTATGAAAAAGCAATTTACTACTATGAGAGAGCAGCAAATATGAATGACCCAGAGGCTCTTTTTAATTTAGGATTTATGTACTATGAGGGGGAAGGAGTTGAGCAAGACTATGAAAAAGCAATTTTCTACTATGAAGGAGCGGCAAAGATGGATCTCTCAGAGGCTCTTGTTAATTTAGGATTGATGTATCGTGAAGGACAAGGGGTTGAGCAAGATAGTGAAAAAGCAATTTCCTACTTTAAAAGAGTAGCAGATATGAATGACCCAGCTGCTCTTTTTAATTTAGGATTGATGTATTTTAGAGGACAAGGGGTTAAGCAAGACTATGAAAAAGCAATTTCCTACTTTAAAAGAGCAGCAAATGTGAATCACCCAGATGCTCTCTTTGTTTTAAAGTCTTTAGATCGTCAATAGTTCCACTTTGTGTTTCCAATCCTAGGGGTTTTACTCCTTTTAATTCACTTTTATCTCAGTGATAATTGCTGCTAATTAATTGATCCTAATAAAAGTTTTTCGCAAGAGTGATTATCCTTCTACTATTCTTATTCCAGTTTTAGAGTTCATTGTAATTTTTATACAGTAAAAGAGTTTTTATTGAGAAAACCCCCTCAAAATGTTAAAAAGGGTTTATTATGAGAATCTTCTTACTATATTTGATAGTTTATACCTATTTGCTATTAGGGTCTTACTCCTACGCCTCTGATCTTCCAGAAGGAGTTTTAAAAGCCGAACAAGCTACTTATAAAGTTGTAATAGACGATGGATATGTTAATGGCACTGGATTTTTTATAGCACCTGATCTGTTCGTGACTAATTTTCATACCATTGATCAGATTAAAAATGTAGAAGACATTTCTTTAGTTCGTGATGATAAACCTTCTATAAAAGTTAAAAAATTATTATCTATTTCCGCCTACGCTGATCTAGCTATCTTACAGACAGAACAAAAGTCGGATATTTATTTATCAGAAGGGGAGAAGAGCTTATTTCATGAGGGAGTGTTTGCAATTGGTTACCCAGGGAAGATGGGAAAACCTGTAACTATAAGAGGTGTAGGAAAGGTTAACATAAGGGATAATATTTATTATGCAGTACCTTTTCAAATACCTGTTGCAGGATATTTTGAAGGAATGAGTGGTAGCCCGTTGCTCGATTCGAAAGGCAATCTTCTAGGCATATTTTCTACCGTTTCTAGTTCTAATTTTGGAAAGAGTGTTTGGTCATCTTATTTGCAAGAACTTTTAGACAATCATATAGGAACAGTGTGTGGAAATCAGCCAAGAAAATGTATTGATCATGAGGCTCAAAAGGTAACAAAATTAATCACTAAGCAACTAGATTCTAATTATTTAATTCCAGAAAAAGAGAGCACATTTTTTCATTTTCCACTTGGTCGCTTAGAGGACTTTTTTGTTTCAACAGATGATCTTGTTCGTTATTTGTCCAAGGGAACAGAATTGAATTCCTCGAATGCTCTTATTCAATTAGGCTTTATGTACTATGAGGGGAAAGGAGTTGAGCAAGATCTTAAAAAAGCAATTTCCTACTATGAAAGAGCAGCAAATATGAATCACTCAGAGGCTTTTTTTAATTTAGGAGTTATATACCATAAAGGGAAAGGAGTTGAGCAAGATTTTGAAAAAGCAATTTCCTACTATGAAGGAGCGGCAAAGATGAATCTCTCAGAGGCTCTTTTAAATTTAGGCTTTATGTACTATGAGGGGGAAGGAGTTGAGCAAGATTTTGAAAAAGCAATCTCCTATTATGAAGGAGCAGCAAAGATGAATCACCCGGATGCTATTTTTAATTTGGGAGTGATGTATTCTAAAGGAGAAGGGGTTGAGCGAGATCGTGAAAAAGCAATTTCCTACTATGAGAGAGTAGCAAGGATGAATCACTCAGATGCTCTTGTTGAGTTAGGATCGATGTATTATCACGGAAGAGGGATTGAGCAAGATTTTGAAAAAGCAATTTCCTATTATGAAAGAGCAGCAAATATGAATGACCCGGATGCTCTTTTTAATTTGGGAGTGATGTATTCTAGAGGAGAAGGGGTTAAGCAAGACTATGAAAAAGCAATTTCCTACTTTAAAAGAGCAGTAAAGATGAATCACCCGGATGCTATTTTTAATTTGGGAGTGATGTATGCTAAAGGAGAAGGGGTTGAACAAGATTTTGAAAAAGCAATTTCCTACTATGAAAGAGCAGTAAATATGAATGACCCACTTGCCCTTTATAATGTAGGAGTTATGTACCATGAGGGGAAAGGAGTTGAGCAAGATTTTGAAAAAGCGTTTTCCTACTATGAAAGAGCAGCAAATATGAATCACCCAAATGCTTTGTTCAATTTAGGAGTGATGTATGCTAGAGGAGAAGGGGTTGAGCAAGATTTTAAAAAAGCAATTTCCTACTATGAAAGAGCAGCAAAGATGAATCTCTCAGAGGCTCTTTTCCAATTAGGAGTTATGTACCATGAGGGGAAAGGGGTTGAGCAAGATCTTAAAAAAGCCATTTCCTATTATGAAAGAGCAGCAAATATAGGTCACTCAAAAGCTTCCTTTGCTTTAAAAGAAGTTATGGCTCATAGAGGAGAAGGGGTTGAGCAAGATCCTAAAAAAGCAATTTCCTCATGTAGAGAATTAATGCGGGGATTAAAGTAGAAACTACCCTAAAAGAGAACTCTGTTTATCTTGTAGACTATCCAAGATGGTTATGTGCAATTATTTAAAAAAATTTTCACTTGATTTGAACACAAACTGCTTTGTTTTAAAAAATATTTTCTTCATCCAAAGTTTTTAATGTGTAATTTTTATATAGTAAAAGAGTTTTTATTGAGATAAACCCATCAAAATGTTAAAAAAGATTTATTATGAGAATCTTCTTACTATATTTGATAGTTTATACCTATTTGCTATTAGGAGCTTACTCCTACGCCTCTAATCTTCCAGCAGGAGTTTTAAAAGCTGAACAAGCTACTTATAAAATTGTAGTTCTGTTTGATGAAAATAAGGATAGCACTGAGGTTGTTCTTGGCACTGGATTTTTTATAGCACCTGATCTGTTCGTGACTGCTTTTCATGTCATTGATGAGCTTGAAAATGTAGAAGATATTTTTTTAGTTCGTGATGGTAAACCTTCTATAAAAGTTAAAAAATTAGTATCTGTTTCCGCCTACGCTGATCTAGCTATCTTGCAGACCGAACAAAAATCGGATATTTATTTATCAGAAAGGGAGAAAAGCTTATTTCATGAGGGAGTGTTTGCAATTGGTTACCCAGGGGGTATGAGAAAATCTGTAACTATAAGAAGTGTAGGCAAGGTTGAAATAAGGGATAATATTTATTATGGAGTATTTTTTAAACTTCCTTTTATAGGAGGTCTTGAAGGAATGAGTGGTGGCCCATTGCTCGATTCAAAAGGCAATCTTCTAGGCATATTTTCTGCCGTTGTTTCTAGTTCTAATTTTGGACAGAGTGTTTGGTCATCTTATTTGCAAGAACTTTTAGATAATCATATAGGAGCAGTGTGTGGAAATCAGCCAAGAAAATGTATTGATCAAGAGATTCAAAATGTAACAAAATTAATCACTCAGCAACTAGATTCTAATTATTTAATTCCAGAAAAAGATAGAACATTTTTTCATTTTTCAATGGATGTCTTTGAGAGATTTCTTGTTTCAACAGATGATCTTGTTCGTTATTTGTCCAAGGGAGCAGAATTGAATCACTCAGCTGCTCTTTTTACTTTAGGCGTTATGTACCATACGGGGAGAAGAGTTAAGCAAGACTATGAAAAAGCAATTTTCTACTATGAAGGAGCGGCAAAGATGAATCTCTCAGGGGCTCTTTTTAATTTAGGATCGATGTATCGTGAAGGACAAGGGGTTGAGCAAGATCCTAAAAAAGCAATTTCCTACTTTAAAAGAGCAGCAAATATGAATCACCCACCTGCCCTTTATATTGTAGGAGTTATGTACCATGAGGGGAAAGGGGTTGAGCAAGATTTTGAAAAAGCAATTTCCTACTATGAAAGAGCAGTAAATATGGGGTACCTAATTGCTCTTTCTAATTTAGGAGTGATGTATTCTAAAGGAGAAGGGGTTGAGCAAGATTTTGAAAAAGCGGTTTCCTACCTTGAAAGAGTAGAAAATATGAATATCCTAGAGGCTCTTTTTACTTTAGGCGCTATGTACTATATGGGGAAAGGAGTTGAGCAAGATTTAAAAAAATCATTTTCCTATTATGAAAGAGCAGCAAATATGAATGACCCGGATGCTCTTTTTAATTTGGGAGTGATGTATTCTAGAGGAGAAGGGGTTAAGCAAGACTATGAAAAAGCAATTTCCTACTTTAAAAGAGCAGCAAATATGAATTACCCAGATGCTCTCTTTGTTTTAAAGTCTTTAGATCGTCAATAGTTCCACTTTGTGTTTCCAATCCTAGGGGTTTTACTCCTTTTAATTCACTTTTATCTCAGTGATGATTGCTGCTAATTAATTGATCCTAATAAAAGTTTTTCGCAAGAGTGATTATCTTTCTGTTATTCTTATTCCAGCTTTAGAGTTCATTGTAATTTTTACATAGTAAAAGAGTTTTTATTGAGAAAACCCTCTTAAAATGTTAAAAAGGGTTTATTATGAGAATCTTCTTACTATATTTGATAGTTTATACCTATGTGTTATTAGGAGCTTACTCCTACGCCTCTAATCTTCCAGAAGGAGTTTTAAAAGCCGAACAAGCTACTTATAAAGTTGTAGTTATGTTTGATGAAAATAAGGGAGGTTTTTATGGCATTATTGGCACTGGATTTTTTATAACACCTGATCTATTCGTGACTGCTTTTCATGTCATTGATCAGCTTGAAAATGTAGAATATATTTTTTTAGTTCGTGATGATAAACCTTCTATAAAAATTAAAAAATTAGTATCTGTTTCCGCCTACGCTGATCTAGCTATCTTCCAGACAGAACAAAAGTCGGATATTTATTTATCAGAAGGGGAGAAGAGTTTATTTCATGAGGGAGTGTTTGCAATTGGTTACCCAGGGGAGACGAGAAAACCTGTAACTATAAGAAGTGTAGGAGAGATTAAAATAATGGATAATATTTATTATGGAGCATTTTTTAAAAATCCTGTTGTAAAATTTAGAGGAATGAGTGGTAGCCCGTTGCTCGATTCGAAAGGTAATCTTCTAGGTATACTTGATGCCTCTTTTGGATCTTATTTAAAGAGTATTTTGTCATCTTATTTGCAAGAACTTTTATACAATCATATAGGAGCAGTGTGTGGAAATCAGCCAAGAAAATGTATTGATCATGAGATTCAAAAGGTAAAAAAATTGATCACTAAGCAACTAGATTCTAATTATTTAATTCCAGAAAAAGAGAGCACATTTTTTCATTTTCCACTTGGTCGCTTAGAGGACTTTTTTGTTTCAACAGATGATCTTGTTCGTTATTTGTCCAAGGGCGCAGAATTGAATCACCCGGATGCTCTTGTTAATTTAGGATCGATGTATTATCACGGAAGAGGGATTGAGCAAGATTTTGAAAAAGCAATTTCCTACTATGAGAGAGCAGCAAATATGAATCACCCAACTGCTCTTTTTGATTTAGGAGTTATGTATCATCAAGGAGGAAGAGGGGTTGAGCAAGATAGTGAAAAAGCAATTTCCTACTACGAAAGAGTAGCAAATATGGGTAGTTCAGATGCCTTTTTTAATGTAGGAATTATATATGATACTGGAGAAGGAATTGAGCAAGATTTTGAAAAAGCAATTTACTACTATGAGAGAGCAGCAAAGATGGATCTCTCAGAGGCTCTTGTTAATTTAGGATCGATGTATCGTGAAGGACAAGGGGTTGAGCAAGATTTTGAAAAAGCAATTTACTACTATGAGAGAGCAGCAAATATAAATGACCCAAATGCTCTGTTCAATTTAGGAGTGATGTATGTTAGAGGACAAGGGGTTGAGCAAGATTTTGAAAAAGCAATTTCCTACTATGAAAGAGCAGCCAGTATGGGTCACTTAAGAGCTAACTTCGCTTCCTATACCTTTATTCCAGTTTTAGAGTTCATTGTAACTTTTATACAGTAAAAGAGTTGTTATTGAGAAAACCCCCTCAAAATGTTAAAAAGGGTTTATTATGAGAATCTTCTTACTATATTTGATAGTTTACACCTATTTGCTATTAGGAGCTTACTCCTACGCCTCCAATCTTCCAGCAGGAGTTTTAAAAGCCGAACAAGCTACTTATCAAGTTATACTTATGTTTGATGAAAATAAGAGATATTTTTATAGCACCACTGGCACTGGATTTTTTATAGCACCTGATCTGTTCGTGACTAATTTTCATGCCATTGATCAGATTAAAAATGTAGAATCTATTTTTTTAGATCGTGATGATAAACCTTCTGTAAAAGTTAAAAAATTAGTATCTGTTTCCGCTTACGCTGATCTAGCTATCTTGCAGACAGAACAAAACTCGGATATTTATTTATCAGAAGGGGAGAAGAGCTTATTTCATGAGGGAGTGTTTGCAATTGGTTACCCAAGGAAGATGAGGAAACCTGTAACTATAAGAAGTGTAGGAGAGATTAAAATAATGGAGAATGTTTATTATGCAGTATCTTTTAAACTCCCTGTTATAGGAGATATTGGAGGAATGAGTGGTGGCCCATTGCTCGATTCGAAAGGCAATCTTCTGGGCATATTTTCTGCTACTTTTGGTTTTAATTTTGGAAAGAGTGTTTGGTCATCTTATTTGCAAGAACTTTTAGATAATCATATAGGAACAGTGTGTGAAAATCAGCCAAGAAAATGTATTGATCAAGAGATTCAAAAGGTAAAAAAACTGATCACTCAGCAATTAGATTCTAATTATTTAATTCCAAAAAAAGAGAGAACATTTTTTCATCTTCCAATAGAAACCTTTGAGAGATTTTTTGTTTCAACAGATGATATTGTTCGTTATTTGTCCAAGGGCGCAGAATTGAATCACCCAATTGCTCTTTTTCATTTAGGATCGATGTACCATGTGGGGAAAGGAGTCGAGCAAGATAGTGAAAAAGCAATCTCCTATTATGAAGGAGCAGCAAAGATGAATCTCTCAGAGGCTCTTTTTGATTTAGGAGTTATGTACCATGAGGGGAAAGGGGTTAAGAAAGACCATAAAAAAGCGGTTTCCTACTATGAAAGAGCAGCCAGTATGGGTTATCCACTTGCTCTCTTTTCTTTAGAAGCTATGGATCATAGAGGAGAAAGGGTGAAGTTTAAAAAAAGTGATTTCTTCAGGTAGGGAATTAATGGAGAGATTATGAAGGAACTATCCTAATCCAAAGTTTTTAAATTGATCCTAATAAAAGTTTTTTGCAGGAGTGATTATCCTTCTACTCTTCTTAGTTATTTTTAAACATCTTGACAGGTCAAGACTTGTAGACAAGGTTATCATTTTATATAGTAAAAGAGTTTTTGTTGAGCAACCCCCTCAAAATGTTAAAAAGGGTTTATTATGAGAATCTTCCTACTATATTTGATAGTTTATACCTATTTGTTATTAGGAGCCTACTCCTACGCCTCTGATCTTCCAGAAGGAGTTTTAAAAGCCGAACAAGCTACTTATAAAGTTGTAATAGACGATGGATATGTTAATGGCACTGGATTTTTTATAGCACCTGATCTGTTCGTGACTAATTTTCATGTCATTAATGGGATTAAAGATATAAAAGACATTTCTTTAGATCGTGATGATAAACCTTCTATAAAAGTTAAAAAATTAGTATCTATTTCCGTCTACGCTGATCTAGCTATCTTCCGGACAGAACAAAAGTCGGATATTTATTTATCAGAAGGGGAGAAGAGTTTATTTCATGAGGGAGGGTTTACAATTGGTTACCCAAGGAAGATGAGAAAACCTGTAACTATAAGAAGTGTAAGAGAGATTAACATAATGGAGAATGTTTATTATGGAGCATTTTTTGAACTTGGTTTTGTAGAAAATGTTGAAGGAATGAGTGGTGGCCCATTGCTCGATTCAAAAGGCAGTCTTCTAGGTATACTTTATTCCGCTTCTGAATCTTATGTAATGAGTATTTTGTCATCTTATTTGCAAGAACTTTTATACAATCATATAGGAACAGTGTGTGGAAATCAACCAAGAAAATGTATTGATTATGAGATTTTAAAGGCAAAAAAATTGATTAATCAGCTACTAGATTCTAATTATTTAATTCCAAAAAAAGAGGGAACATTTTTTCATTTTCCACGTGGTCTCTTAGAGAACTTTCTTTTTTCAACGGATGATATTGTTCGTTATTTGTCCAAGGGAGCAGAATTGAATCACCCAATTGCTCTTTTTAATTTAGGAGAGATGTATTATTACGGAAAAGGAGTTAAGAAAGATTTTAAAAAAGCGGTTTCCTACTTTGAAAGAGCAGCAAATATGAATCACCTACTTGCTCCTTATAATGTAGGAGCTATGTATGATAATGGGGAAGGGGTTGAGCGAGATCGTGAAAAAGCGATTTCCTACTATGAAAGAGCAGCAAGTATGGGATACCAAAAAGCGATAGATGAATTGGAAAGTACTCTTGTTAAGTTAGGAGAGATGTATTATTACGGAGAAGGGGTTGAGCGAGATCGTGAAAAAGCAATTTCCTACTATGAAAGAGCAGCAAATATGAATCACCCACTTGCCCTTTATAATGTAGGAATTATGTATGATAAAGGGGAAGGGGTTGAGCGAGATCGTGAAAAAGCGTTTTCCTACTATGAAAGAGTAGCAAATATGGGATACCCAAAAGCGATAGATGAATTGGAAAGTACTCTTGTTAAGTTAGGAGAGATGTATTATTACGGAGAAGGGGCTGAGCAAGATTTTGAAAAAGCATTTTCCTACTATGAAAGGGCAGCAAATATGAATCACCCACTTGCCCTTTATAATGTAGGAATTATGTATGATAAAGGGGAAGGGGTTGAGCGAGATCGTGAAAAAGCGGTTTCCTACTATGAAAGAGCAGCAAATATGGGATACCAAAAAGCGATAGATGTATTATGATGATGGTAGGAGGTGCCGGGCTCGAACCGACGACATCCACCTTGTAAGGGTGGCGCTCTACCAACTGAGCTAACCTCCTATAAAAATCGTCTTAAGTTTTATCATTTCAAAAACTTGAATGCAATATCTAAAAGAAAGGCTTCTTTATTGTGATTTTAATTTTTTTTGCAAAAGAAAGCTTTACCAAACAAATACACTGTTACTGTTATAATCACAATCTTCTTCTTGAGTCTGGCATATCCAATCGTCTAAAAGAGAGGAAATGAAATTATTCTGATGAGCTTGTTCTAATGATTTTTCAATCTCAAAATCTTCAGAGTTTTCGTCATGATCAATGCTCAAATTATGTTCACCTATCTTTTCTGCACAGTCGCCATATTCATCGCAAGGCCAAGGGAAAGGAGCGTAAGGGCTGTCTTGATTTTTACCACCTAAGAAATTATTGTCTGCACAGTCGCCATACTCATCGCAAGGCCAAGGGAAAGGAGCATAAGGGCTGTCTTGATTTTTACCACCTAAGAAATTATTGTCTGCACAGTCGCCATACTCATCGCAAGGCCAAGGGAAAGGAGCATAAGGGCTGTCTTGATTTTTACTACCTAAGAAATTATTGTCTGCACAGTCGCCATACTCATCGCAAGGCCAAGGGAAAGGAGCATAAGGGCTGTCTTGATTTTTACTACCTAAGAAATTCTTGTCTGCACAGTCACCATACTCATCGCAAGGCCAAGGGAAAGGAGCATAAGGGCTCGCAGTATCTTGATAGACCGGATGATTCCATTGGATATCATTATTCCATGCATTTGCATCCATTCCCCATAAACAGAAAATGAGGAATAATAAAGAAGAATGTTTTTTCATAAAGACACCTCTGGATGTTGAGATTGATTTTTGTCTTTGTACTTTAACAAAACTTTTGCATTTTTATTAAAGTAATAGCCGTCCTTATTTCTAAAAATATAAGTTGGACTTTGACAGTTAGGCTCCATAAGCTCTCTTAGTCTTTTAATGGTCACATAAATTTTATTGTTATGCACACTAGGATTGTATTTTTCTCTCCATAATTCTTCTGCTATTTGCTCTTTGGTGTATACAGTACCGGGGCGATTGAGAAAAATTTTAAAAAGATCCATCAATATATACTGGCTTTTAAATGCAACTTTACCTTTGTGCCTTTCGATAATTGAATTGTTTTTTAAGTTCACGATAAGATCATAACCTGAACCTTTGATCTCTTGTAATTGTTTCAAACAGATTTTCACATGAGTATTAAGATGTTTAAAGTTATTAGCATCAATAGATTTTTTTGCTAAGTTCAAAAAGATGTAAGCTTGCTCATGATCTTGGAGATCCATATAGTTTTTACCCAAATAATAAAAGAAGGTGACAATAGTATAAAGATCTTTTGAGTTTTGCATATTTTCGTAGCAGTACCATAGATGTTTTTCTGCTTCTCTATAAAGTTTTTGTAAGCATAAAGTATCTACATAAAGGAACTCTACTGCTAATTCCATTTTCTCTCTAGGGTTTGAAGTTTTTGTAAGAAAATCACGAACTGAACAAATATCCTCAGGAGAATTGAGTTGTTTTCTTAATTCTTCATCATTTTTTTCAATATCTTGAAATGATTGGATTTTGTTTTTAATAGATTTGATTTTATTGGTTGCCTCTGTCACCTTATTTCTTCTTATATCCATTATAGCTAAACCAAAAGTAGGGTGTATGATTTCAAATTGCGCTTCCATACTCTCAGTTTCAGTTGTGGATTGTTTCAGTAAATCTTTAGACTTATTGAGAGATTTTTCAAATTCTTCCTGAGCTTCATCAAGTTGATCTTTATATAAAGCACATTGTCCTAAAATGTAGTGCACACGGGAGTTTAAGCTCACATTTTGTTCCCAAGATAAAGCGGTCAACTCCTCTTTGATTTGTTGAATCTTTTCATCCTCAGTCAATTCTTTGTAAATTCTTAGAAGAATGCAGAGGCTGTCCATATATTCTTCATATCTTCTTTGGTTGAAGTAAAGAGTGGAAGCCTGCTCAAGGAGTCGGATGGAGCCTAAAAAATTGCCAGACAAGCTGCGAGCCTTCCCAAGTTCGAACAGATAGTCTGCTTGATTTTTTCTACTTACTATATGATCCAAACTTAACTCCCCCGCCCTAGGTTTTTTTCTGATTCTTGTGGTGTGTAAAAATTACAAAGATAGTCCACAGATTGTCCTTCTTGGTTTTTATCATACTTAAATATTGAAATAAATAAAAATTTGAAAGTGTGAAAATTTTTCAAACTTTACCTTAAGATATGGTATTTTATTTTGGATTGAGGTTTAATGAGAGTGTGTATAACTCTCGTGTCCGGTGTACTTAGCTTTTAATCCAGAACTCTTTTGAGCTTGTGATTTGAAAAGTTGATGGGCAGATTTAATAACCAAAGTATTCACTAAGACTTGATCGACGTGATTGACAGTGATCACTTCGATCTTTTCTAAGATTTCTTTTGGAATACCCACATTCTTATCTCTCAAATCTTTTTCATTTTCTTTCGGAATGAGTATAGTTTTAATTCCTTCTCGATAAGCAGCTATTATTTTTTCTTTCAGCCCTCCAATAGCGATTACTCTTCCTCTAAGAGTCACCTCACCCGTCATTGCAATTGTTCTCTTCACTGGAAATTTAGTGATTGCAGAAACAATACTGCATGTGAGAGCAATACCTGCGGAAGGACCATCTTTAGGGACAGCTCCTTCAGGAACATGAATATGGAAGTCGTGTTGTTCAAAGAATTCTTTTGGAAAATCAAATAGAGGTCCTCGAGAGCGAACGTAACTGAGAGCTGCAGAGCAAGACTCCTTCATGACATCACCCATTTGCCCCGTCAAAATAAACTTCCCCTTGCCTGGAACTACAGAAGCTTCTACAACGAGCAAATCACCACCTGTTTCTGTCCAAGCTAAGCCATTAGTGAGTCCAATCTCGTTTTCTTTCTCTGTATGACCTAATCGATGTCTTCTCTCACCTAGATAATCTTTAATAGAACGATGGTTAATAGCAAAACCTTTTTTCTTAGTCTGAGGTTCAATTTTCTTGGTGACTACTTCTTTAGCCACCTTTCTCAAGATGGAAGCAATTTGTCTTTCTAAGTTTCGCACTCCTGCTTCTCGAGTGTAGTAACGTATAATTTCTTTCAAACCAGAGTCCGTGATTTGAACATTGTAGGGCTCTAGACCATGTTTTCTGATTTGTTTTGAAAGTAAATGTTTTTTAGCAATATTCAGTTTTTCACTTTCGATGTAGCCCTCAATGGAAATGACTTCCATACGATCTAAAAGTGGGCGTGGAATAGGGTGTGTGGAGTTAGCCGTTGTAATAAAGAAGATAGGAGATAGGTCGTAATCTAACTCTAGGTAATGATCTTGAAAAGTGCCATTTTGTTCTGGATCTAAAGCTTCCAGCAGTGCAGCTGCTGGATCCCCTCTAAACTGCATACTCATTTTGTCTACTTCATCAAGGAGCATTACAGGATTTCCTTTTTTGACCTTTCTCATTGCTTGGATAATTTTACCGGGCATCGCTCCTACATAAGTTCGGCGATGTCCTCGCACTTCCGCCTCGTCTTGGACGCCTCCTAAAGATATGCGAGCAAAAGGGCGGCTTAAAGATTTAGCGATAGATCGAGCTAAAGAAGTTTTTCCTACTCCCGGAGGGCCTACAAAACATAAAATAGGGCTCGAAAAATCTTTTGTCAAAGAGCGAACGGCTAAATGTTCCAGAATTCTTTCTTTGACACGGTTTAAACCCCAATGGTCATTATTTAAAATTCGCTCTGCAGAACTGATATTTTTCTTTTCTCTAGCATAGTCCATCCACGGTAAAGAGAGTACCCAGTCCACATAATTCCTCACCACTGTAGCTTCAGCACTCATAGAAGACATCATTTTTAATTTTTTAATTTCTTTTTCTACTTTCTCTTTGGCCTCAGTGCTAACTTTCTTTTTATCCAGCTTTTGTTGAAATTCTTTCAATTCGTTTTGGTAATCATCTTTTTCGCCGAGTTCTTTTTGAATCGCTTGCAATTGTTCGTTCAGATAGTATTCTCGCTGTGATCGTTCCATTTGTTCTTTCACACGAGTGCGAATTTTTCTTTCTGCTTTTATAATTTCAATTTCATTGGTAATGCATTTAAGGACTTCTCTAAGTCTTTCACCTGCATCTGTGATTTCTAGGAGCATTTGTTTGTCTTCCATCTTTAAATTGAGCTGAGAGGCGATATAGTCTGCAAGAACACTGTATTCTTTTATGGCATAAGCACGCGCCACAGTTTCAGCCGCCATTTGCCGATTAAGTTTAACGAAAGTTTCAAAAGCTTGGCAGACCATTCGTGTTAAAGCGCGGGCATGTGTTTTGTCCGACACAATCTCTTGCACTTGTTGGACTTTAACTTTGAAAAATTTATCTTCTTCTTCAAAGTTAAGAATTTTGACTCGATATTTACCTTCAACCATGATTTTAATAGTTCCATCAGCAAGGTGAAGATGTTGAATAATAGTACTCACAGTCCCTATTGGAAAAATTTCTTTAGGCTCGGGGTGATCATTTTTAGCTTGTCTTTGTGTAGCAAGCACAATATCCGATTTTGTGCGCATAGCTTCTTTAAGAGCCTGCATACTTTTTTCTCGTCCTACAAAGAGAGGAAGCATCATTTGAGGGAAAACCACTAAGTCTCTGAGAGATAATAAAGGCAGTATTTTCTTTTCTTGCATTTCCTTATTATTTTGTGCACAAAAACAAGGATTGTCAATCGAGAAAAATTAGGGCATTTATTGAACTTCCCTGAGAAAGCCATGTAAATTTTTCAATCTGTGTCTGTCTTTTAATAAAAATGGCTTTATCATAAAATAGAGCTGTTGGGAACTCATAAAGAAAAGTTAGGCAATTTTTTCAGTTTCTGATGTTTGTTTGTTATTTTTCTTAGATGAGGAAGAAAGCGAACTTTGTTTTTTAGGTACTGTTGTAATTTTTGCTTTTTTCTTTTTCAAAATATTATCTTCTGTGATGATGCACTTTTTAGAAGCTTGGCTCTTAAAGGAAGGATTTTCAAACATTAAGTCCTGCATTGCATCTTCCATAACACTTCTAAGACCTCGAGCTCCTGTTTTTTTCTTCATTGCTTCATGAGCAATAGCTTTGATAGCATCGTTTTCAAAGGTGAGTTCTGTGTTATCAAATTGAAATAATTTTTGATATTGTTTCACTAAAGCATTCTTAGGCTCTTGTAAAATTTCAATTAAAGCAGTTTTGTCTAAAGATTCCAGAGCCGCCACCACAGGGAGTCGTCCAATAAACTCAGGGATTAATCCATAGCTGCTGAGATCAGTAGGTTCAATGTACTGAACTAGATTTTCTTTAGATTCTAGACGTTCATTATCTGTTTTAATATCTGCACTGATACCCATAGATTTATTAGAGAGTCGATTTTCGATAATACGTTCCAGACCTACAAAGGCTCCACCAACAATAAATAAAATATTGGAAGTGTCCACTTGAATAAATTCTTGCTGTGGGTGTTTTCGGCCTCCTTTTGGAGGCAGGTGAGCGACTGTTCCTTCTAAAATTTTAAGTAAAGCCTGCTGAACTCCTTCTCCACTGACATCTCTTGTGATAGAGGGATTTTCGGATTTACGTGTGATTTTATCAATTTCATCAATATATATTATTCCTTTTTGAGCTTGCTCTACAGAATAGTCTGCAGCTTGTAATAAATTAAGAACTACATTTTCAACATCTTCCCCTACATATCCAGCTTCTGTCAGTGTGGTTGCATCTGCAATAGCAAAAGGTACATCTAAAAATCGAGCGATAGTTTGAGCCATTAAAGTTTTTCCAGAACCTGTAGGGCCAATGAGCAAGACATTACTTTTTGAAATCTCAATATCGTCTTTGTTATATTTTTTTTGAAAATAAATTCTTTTGTAGTGGTTATATACAGCTACGGATACAATTTTTTTTGCTTGATCTTGTCCAATGACATAAGAATCCAGATGAGCTTTAATTTCTTCAGGAGTGGGTGTTTGAATTTTTTTGGATTTGCCCTTATCACTGTGCTCATCTTCCGTAAGTATGTCGTTGCATAAATGGACGCACTCGTTGCAGATGTAAACTTCAGGCCCTGCAATTAGTTTTTTAACTGCTTTTTGGTTTTTTCCACAAAAACTACAAGATAAAAATGCCATTATTTATAAAACCTTATGATTCTTTCTTGTTTTGACAACTTCGTCTACTAAACCTAATTCTTTGGCCTGCTCTGCACTCATATATCGATCTCGATCCATCATTTGAGTCAGCTTCTCAAAAGATATTTTTGTGTGCTTAACATAAATATCAGTTAATTTTTTCTTAAGTAAAGTCATTTCTTGAGTATGTATTTCAATATCACTCACAGGTCCTGAGAGGCCCCCTCCTGCAATCAAAGGTTGATGCACCATTACACGAGCATGGGGTAGAATATACCGGCGAGAACCAGCCACAAGGAGTAATGAGCCCATACTAGCTGCCATTCCGATGCAGTAAGTGTTCACTTTGCATTTAATAAACTGCATAATATCGTAAATTGCAAGCCCTGCCATAATACTGCCACCAGGGGAGTTAATGTAAATATGAATATCTTTAGAAGGGTTTTCCATTTCTAAAAAGAACAGTTGTGCAATGACGCTATTTGCGAGTTCATCTGTAATAGGGTGTCCGAGCATAATAATGCGATCTTTAAGAAGTCGGGAGTAAATGTCGTAACTTCGCTCTCCTTGAGGAGTTTTTTCAATTACTATTGGGACTAAGGTACTTTGTCCTTTGTGTGTTTTTTCCATTACAAGTTTTCCTTTTTGGGTTTCAAATAGCCTTAAACCTGTTCGGGTTTTTTTTTCAAGCTCTAAAATTTTTATGCGCTTTAAAGCCTTTTTGTGTGGACTAAATGTTGCTTCTACAAAGAAAGGCTGTTTCAACAAGTTTCTACTTTTATTCCATTTTTAAGTGCGATTAAAGAGGTTTTTTGTGTTAAAAATATGATTTTTGGAGATTTTTAAGGGTGTTTCATTTAACAACAATATGGCGAGAACTTGACAATTTCTTTACTATAATTCAGCTTTGGACACTGATTTATAGGACAATAATCGTTAAAAAAGGAGATTTTCGTGAAAGTTACTTTGCAAGATTACAAAGATAAAAAGAAAAAATATGATGTTTTAATCCTCTTGCTGAATCAGGAAGAGGTTCAAAGTGGTAAGTCGAAGTATGCCGCTTCTATCTTTAAGCAAGCATCCAAAGAAGGATTATTTAAAGGCAAAGAAAAAGAAATTCTTTTTTTACCCTACCAAGCTGCCCACCATAGTAAACATTTACTTCTTGTTGGTTTAGGCTCTACAAAAGGAATAAATCACCAGTCTTACCGCCAAGCCAGTGGTGTGGCTTATAAAGCTTTAAGTAAAAAAGGATTGAAGTCTGCAGGAATTGATCTGGCTACTGTAAAAGAGAGCCATGATGTCGTACGCGCGATCACTGAAGGTGTTCTTTTAGCTCAATATAGTTTTGATCACTACAAACAAAAACAGAAGAATGAAAAACCAAAACTTACAGATATATTTCTGTTTTACTCCAAATCCAAAAGTAAACTGAGTGCAGCGGTTAACGAAGGAACTGTGCTGTCAGAGGCTACGAACTTTGCAAGATTTTTAGGAGATACTCCTGGAAATTTAATGACTCCTTCTATCTTGGCAGGAGAGGTGCGAAAAAAAATCAGAGGCCCCCGACTCAAGGTGACTGTGTGGGATAAGGAGAAAATAAAAAAAGAAAACATGGGAGGGTTGCTGGGAGTATCCCTAGGAAGCTCTCAAGAGCCTCGTTTTATTATGATCGAATATAAAGGTGCGAGAAAAGCTTCGGAAAAGCCTATTTGCTTAGTAGGAAAGGGGCTGACTTTTGATTCTGGAGGCATCAGTATCAAACCTTCTCACGCCATGGATGAGATGAAATATGATATGTGCGGTGGGGCGGCTGTATTTGGAGCGCTGTGGGCTATTTCACAAATGAATTTAAAAATCAATGTCATAGCATTTGTGCCAGCATCAGAAAATATGCCAGGAGCTTCAGCAAGTAAGCCTGGAGATATTTTGAAGGCTCGCAATGGAAAGACAATGGAAGTGCTCAATACGGATGCAGAAGGACGTTTGATACTTGCAGATGCATTATCTTATGCCAGTGAACAAAAACCTGCGGTGATTGTGGATGCAGCTACTTTAACAGGAGCAATGGTTGTCGCATTAGGGAATTCTCATACTGGTTTTTACACAAGAAATGATACTTTAAGAAAGAAAATAGAAGGAGCTTCATTGAAGTCTGGAGAAAGAGTGTGGGCGATGCCTTTAGTGGATGATCATGTGCATGATATGCGCAGTCCATTTGCAGATGTGGCCAATATATCTTCATTTAGGGGTGCAGGAAGCGCTACGGCTGCTGCATTTTTAGAGCATTTTGTGGATAAGAAGATTCCTTGGGTGCACTTTGATATTGCAGGGACTGCTTGGAATGTTTCTAATCGATTGAGCTATTGTTTAGATAAAGGGGCTTCTGGAGTGATGGTTCGAACCTTTTACGAAATAGCTCGTAACTACAGCTCTTAAAAAAACAAGTCCTTCGTGTATATTGCTATTCAAGCATAAAGCTTTTATCATAAAACTTATGTCTGTTTTTAGTTTCAATAAATGTGTAGCTTTGTGCCGCAAGTTCAAAAATGGTGGGTTTTTAGTACTTTGTGCTGTCATGGCTTATGTTGTGGGTTACCAAGTGGGATTTCGTTCTTGGAGTCAAAAGGTTTCCGTTTTAGTAGATCCAAAAACATCTGTTCGAGGTTTAGCTTCAACAGGTGGAGAATCAGAAAGACAAATAGCCAGCATCGACTACGATATTTATTCTAATGTACAAAATATTTTTAAAAATGCTCAAGTGATTTCTTCTGGAAATATCATTCAATTTGTTGTGGGAAATGTACTTTACAATGATCCGCAGGGGAATCAGCAATTTATATGTGATGTTTTTTCTAAAATTCGTTTAATTTTTGAAGCTTATAGAATATCCATGGAAGGGGAGAAGGTGATCATGCAAATGATATCTCCTTGTAATAAGCATTCTGATTTTAAATTCATAGGTCCTTTTAATTTGCCTAAGAGAGCTATTCAAAATTCTCCTATTTCTCTAACGGACTTTGAAAGCGGGGGCGGTTCAGTTCACTTTCACAATGTTTCTATTTCCTGGCCAAAAAGATGGATTTTAATGAGAGCAGAATTTTTAGAATCTTCAAAAATCGAGCCTCATGTGATTCACATAGAACCACCTAAAAGCGAAGAGGACGTCTTTCTTATAGAATTTTAATCATGAAGTATTATAAAACTGTCTTTTTATTTTTTAGATTGAGATAGTTTGTATTTTTTCATAAACTTTTCTGCTCTTCCTTCTTTGTCGACAAGTCTTTGCTGTCCTGTATAGAAAGGATGAGAATGGCTGGAGACATCGAAAGTAAGAAGGGGGTAGGTTTTTCCATTCACTTCCGTCACTTTTTTAGTTTCAGCAGTAGAAAGTGTGATCAACTCAAAGCCACAGTCAATATCTCTGAAAACGATTTCTCTGAGTTTTGGATGAATATCTTTTTTCATATAAAGACCCTCAAGGAGACTATTAGTAGGATATTTTCCTTAAAAAATCAAGTGTTGTGGAAAATTATTATTTAATGTTTTTTGTTGTATGAAGAAGTTGTTCAAGAATTTCTTCTGAATCTGTTAAACTGTTGTAAAGTACAGTTTTTTTCATCTCGTGGATGGTTTTAGAGTATTTTTCACCTGTTGCCTCATGCAGACGGTTAATATACAAGATTATTTTTCTTCTAAAATCTCCTATATCCACCTCTTGGAGGGATTGGATTTGATTTTTAAATTCTTCCACCGCACTCATATTTTGAATTTATCCAAAAAAAGGTATGTATTCAATATTATTTCGGTCGGAAAGCTTTGTGAGTCATATTTTCATTCAAAGGGCATCCCCCTAAGACGTGGATATGGAGGTGGTGAACAGTTTGTCCGCCGTCTTCTCCAGTGTTAAGGACTAAGCGATATCCCTTCTTGTCGATATTGAATTTTTTTGCAATTTCAACGGCTTTGAGCATCAGATGACCTAAAAGATTTTGATCTTCTGAAGTCGCTTGAGTGATGGAGTGGATTTCTTTTTTAGGTATAACTAAAATATGAACAGGTGCTTGGGGATTAATATCTTTAATGGCAATACAAAGATCGTCTTCATAAACGAAGTCTGTCGGAATTTCCTTATCAATAATTTTTTTAAATATTGTCGACATTTTTATTACTCCTTACATTAAGTTATAGTCTGGACCTGAGCCGCCTTCACGAGGATTCCACTCAGGGCCTAGTATATCTGTAGTCTTGCAATCAATACAATTAGGGGCGTGAATTAATAGCTGACCATTTTTTTTCTCATAGACTCCAGCAGGGCAGAAGCTCGAATAAAAATCCATTACATGCTCATCTAAGTGGTCAGGTGCTTTGAGGTGCGGTGGAATATCATCTCGCGTTTTATTGCCAGAAAGATAAACAGCATCTTCTTTAGAAAGGGTCGAGGTGAAAGGAGAAGATGAAGATTTAATTGATCTTTTGTGTTGGCTGTCTTTGAGTAGTTTTTCTGGTTTTAAATCACTGGGAAATCGCCCTCTGCTGAGTATCATTAAACCTGCTTTAATAAAACCTAAGACAGGATTCTCAGTTTGCAAGGCACGCAAAATATTTCTTACTTTGTAAAGTTCTTGACCTATTAAAGTTTGTTTTTTTAAAATTTTTTCGAAAGGTTGAGATTTTTTCTGATGAATATATTCTGCTGCTTCTATTCCAGAAAGCATAGCTTGGTGAATTCCTTTTAAAGATGGAACATTGACTAAATTTGCGGCATCTCCAAGAATAAAAACTCCATCTTCATGAAGTTTATTTGGAATACTATGGTATCCTCCCTCAGGAATCACTTTTGCCCCCCACTCTAAACATTCTCCTCCTTCTAGGATATTTTGAAAGAATGGGTGATTTTTCATTTTTTGGAAATCGTGATTCAAATTCCATCTTCCAGAAGGGTTATCCATTCCAGAGACTAAGCCTATAGAAATATTTTGATTCGAGAGTGGGTATACAAAGCTTCCTCCAAAACCTTTAAGAGGAAAACCTACAGTGTGAATCACACTTTTTAATGGTTTTTTGATCTTCCATATTTCTTTAATTCCAAGAGCGTATTGAGGGGGATAGTGAGATGAAATATTTTTCCATCGAAGCCAAGTTTGTGAGAGATTCCCTCTGACACCGTCTGCAAGAAAAATCTTATCTGCCAGAAGAGAGACAGGTTCTTGATATTGAGATTTTTTAGTGGAATCTCTATTTAGACCTGCGGGTGTACTCTGTACGCCAACGACTCGATCATTTTCTATAATAAGTTTTTCAGCAGCTGTCTCGGGAAAGATATCAATTCCTATAGATTCTGCTTTTTGCCCCAGCCATCGGACGACCTCGCAGAGTGAGGCTGTAAAAAATCCTTTGTTTTTTATTGTGGGTGGTGCAGGAATTCTAAATTGATTTTTTTGAGTCAGAAAATACATCTTCTCATGAGTCACTGGTTGATAAAATGGCCAATCTTGGGAAGCTATTTTTGGAAATAATTTTTTAAAGGCAATTGGATTAATGATAGCTCCAGAAATAGAATGACCACCAAGGCGGCTTGCTTTTTCAATAATTGTGATATTTTTTTCAGGAAAAAGTTGTTTGAGTCGAATCGCTCCAGCAAGAGATGCGGGGCCAGCTCCTACAAATAAAAAATGGACTCGTACAGATTCTGCACTTATTGAAGTGAGCCTTTGATCTATAGGATTTTTCTTTTGATAATCTCGAGGTACGAAAGTTTTTTTAATGGATTTATGATGATTCACTAGAGCTCCCTAAAGATTTTTCTGCTTTAGAAAGTGCAACATTGATCAAATGGTCTGTGTAGGTGGATGGCAGTTGATCTTTTAAAGCTTGAGCAAACACTTTAAACCCTTGTAAGAGGTGTTTATTTGGAATTTCCCCTAAGTGTCCAAAACGAATAATTTTACCTTCCAATTGATCTTGTCCTCCGCCAATGAAGATATTATTTTTGAGCATAAAATTTTTGATTTGTTTACCATCTATATTATGAGGTAAAGAAATAGCTGTCACAGAAGAAGATGGAGACTTTGAGAGCAAAGATAAATTGAGATCTTGTGCAAATTGTTGTGTTATTTTTGCCCAATTGCAGCTTCTTTTTTGAATATTAGTCAAACCTTGTTGCATATAATTTTTCAGTTGGACGCGTAAAGCTCGAATAAAACTTACATTGGAAGTATAACTTGTCTGCCCTTTTTGATTAGCCTTTTGTTCTTTTGAAAGATCAAAATAAAATTTAGGTAATTGAGAAATAGATTGAAATTTTTGCGCCTTCTTAGAAAGTGCGATAAAAGATAAGCCCGCAGGTAAAGCAAAAGATTTTTGAGAACCACCAATGACAACATCCAACCCCCATTCATCCATAAAAAGATCATGAACAAGCAGTGAGGAAATAGCATCTATAACCAAGAGAACTTGAGGGTTATCTTTAGTTAAGCGAGCTATTTCCTCAATGGGATGTCGGGTGGCTGTACTGGTTTCGCAACATTGTATCAGTATAGCTTTAATCTGAGGATGTTGTTTTAACTTTTGCTCCACTTGAGCAGCTTTTACAGGATGTCCCCAAGTGACAGAAATTTCATGGGTTTTGAGTTGATAAGTTTGAGCCAATGTTTTCCATCTCTCTCCAAATTTTCCACCACACACCACAAGGACTTCGTCTTTCGCAGATAAAGTGTTTGTGAGAGCCGCTTCCATAGCTCCTGTACCTGTAGAGTGTAGAATATAGACATGTTCTTTTGTCTTGAAAATTTGTTGTAAACAAGACTGAATTTCAAACAAAGCTTCTTTGATCTCATTGGATCGATGGTGAATCATATCCCGACCTAGTTGCTCTTTCACACTTTTGGATAGAGGTACAGGACCTGGTGTTAAAAGTATTGAATCGGGCATAATGAACCTTTTTTTCAGAACAAATCTATAATATTCAAGTAGGACTTTCAAACGAAATATCTAACTTTTTTATTTGAATAAAAGAGGATTACATAGGAGTATATTTTTTATAAAGTGCTATGAGTCATACTATTAAAGATTTAAGACAACATTTGCAGTTGAGTTCACCTTCGTCTGTGTATTGCTTATTGGGTGATGAAGAATATTTGCAAAAAGAATCCTTGAAAATATTGTTACAAAAATGGCTTCCTTCTAAAGATGAGCAGGATTTTAATCTAAATGTTTTTTATGCCAAGGAGAATTCTGTTCATCAGATGAGGGAATCTTTGGAAACTTTGCCTGTATTTTGCGAAAGAAGAGTCGTTTTATGTCATGATGCTCATCTGTTGACAGAAAAGGATTGGAATACTCTTCTTCCGGTTGTGCAAGATCTTCCTTCGTCTTCTATTTTGGTGTTCACCTGTAAAGAACTAGATAAGAGAAAAAAAGCATCCAAAGTTTTATTAAGTCATACTTATATGGTGCGTAATATGAGACCCAAAGCTAGGGAGCTGCATCAATGGGTGCAGTGGATGGCTTCTTCTGAAGGTTTAAAGTTATCTTATGACTCTATCGATTTGCTTGCAAAATTAGCAGGTCCAAGTTTGATGAGTATTCAAAATGAGCTGAAAAAAATTAGAGCTTTAGATAAAGATTTTGTTAAAGAAGAAGATATCGTACAAGTTGTTGCACGAGTACGGCCGGAAAATGTTTTTTCATTTACGGAAGCTATTGGCCGCCAAGATGTCAGTCAGTCGCTGAGTTGTTTAGCCCACTTATTAGAAGATCATGAAAGTGAAGTGGGTTTACTAGTTTTAGTGACTCGACATATTCGCATTCTTAGTCAACTTCAGGAAGGGATTAAGGAAGGATTAAAATCTAATGATCTAAGTGTTCGAGCGGGGGTTCCCATGTATTTTTTAAAAGATTATATGAATCAGGTGCAGTTATGGGATGAGAGTAAAATTTCTAAAATGACAGAAATTCTTCATGCTACGGATAGGGCTTTAAAATCTTCTCCAGTTTCTTCTCATATTTGGCTTGAAAATATGGTGCTCAAAGCCTGCTCTTTATAAATAATTTACAAAGATTGCACAAGTCGAGACATTCTTGATTTCTTGCGGGCAGATTTATTGAGTTTATAGCATCCTTTTTGAGCAGCCTTGTCCAATTGACTGACTAGATCTTTAAAAGATTTTTCAGATTGAGATTTGTCTTTCTGTGCGACGCTTTGTCTTAAATTTTTTTCGAGTATTTTAACCTTTCCTTTGGTTATTTTATTATAATTTTTTTTACGCAAAGAACTGCGTGCTCTTTTTTTTGCAGATTTATGATTTGCCACCGGATCATTCCTCCTCTTTAGGATTCCTGTAAACTATGAATTTTGTACTTGCAATCTCAACCAAAACTCCGTGTACAATGAAGTTTCTTTGCAATTCGACCAAAACACTCATACCATAGAGTTAGATACCTAAACAAGAGATTTATTATCATGTCGATTACAAAATTAACAAAAAAAGTGAATCGTAAGTCTCTCGCTATGTCTATGGGAACACTACTCAGTCGAATATTAGGCTTTGTTCGTGACATGGTCATTGGTTATTTCTTTACGAGAACAGAAACAGATGCCTTTTTTGTGGCTTTCCGTTTTCCTAATTTTTTCAGAAGATTCTTTGGAGAGGGAGCATTGACTGTCAGTTTTATTCCTGTCTTTACAGAATGTCTCTATGGTTCTTCGTATGTTGAAAAAGATTTTGTGAGTGCAAGAAATTTAATGAATAGCATTTACACTCTCCTCCTTATTGCGATCTCCAGTCTGACTGTTCTAGGTGTTATGATGATGGATTCTATTATTCACTGGATGTTTAGCTCTTATTCTTTTTCTCAAATTGAAGGTAAAATAGATATGACCATTTACCTTGCTCGATTCTTATTTCTCTATTTGTTCTTAGTGATTAATTATGCGTACTACACAGCTGTTGCAAATGCATTAAAGAAGTTTTTTATTCCGGCTCTAGCTCCTGGAATTTTTAATATTTCTATTATTTCATGTGTTCTTTTTGTTCCAGAAGTGATTTTCCAATACCCATCAATGGTTCTTGTGATAGGAGTTTTACTAGGAGGGGTTCTGCAAACTGTAATGGTAGCGATAGTCTTGATCAAATTGAACTTTTTACCAAGACCTACTTTTTCTTTAACATCCAATCATTGGCGTACAGTGCTTGTTCAATTTTTACCTGCTATTGCCGGTGTAGGAGGCTTTGCCCTTCTGGGGATGTTTAATGTCTTTTTTGCAGGATGGCTCGAAGAAGGTGCTCATACTTATATCTACTATGCCGATCGGTTGTTAGAACTTCCTCGTTCTTTGATTGCTGTCAGTATTGGGACAGCTCTCCTTCCTACACTTTCTAAGTTGTCTGCTTTAAAGAGATCAGATTCCCTTTTAGATTTAGGTGCTCATCAAAGAGATATTTTAATCTATATTGTTTCTCCTTGTGCTTTAGCTCTTTATTTTTTAGGAAGTTCTATCGTAGAGACTCTTTTTGGGCATGGAAAATTTGACGAGATGGCTATTTTAAATACTGCTGAGGTGTTAAGAATATACAGTCCTCTCCTTGTGGTTGTATCTTTGAATCAAGTAATAAGCACCTGTTTTTTCTCTATCAAAAATACTTGGTATCCCGCTTGCTGTACGATAATAAGTTTGGTGGCTCATGTTCTTATAGCTCCCTTATTAATTCACTTATGGGGTTTAAAAGGTCTTGTGAGTGCGACTCTATTGTCTTCTATTGTGCAATTAGTTTTTCTGACAGGAGCTTATCCTCAAATAATAGGAAAGTTTTATTGGATAAGAACTTTAAGGAGGTTGATTTCTAATTTGATTCCTTTATTAGTATACGGTTTTTATATTTATTTTATTTTTGATCAGGTGGTTTTGTTGATGGAATCTTATTTATCTTCGGGAGTATCTCAAATTATAGCTCTAGCTTGGACGGTTTTTAGTTCTATTATTTTGTATGGATTACTAGGTCTCATTTTTAAAGTAGTGCCGGCTCAAGAGTGCTTTAATTTTTTTAAAAGAAAGGTAAGATTTTTAAGTGATGATCGTTAAAGTATTCAATAATTCTCAGCAAAGAGTGGTTTCACAAGTTTTTATTCAAAATTGGATGAAAAAAATTGTGAGAGAATTAAAACAAAGAAAGATCAAGTTCAATTTGATGAGTCTCAACATTGATGTTGTTTTTGTGATCGAAAAGGAAATGAAAAGGCTGAATAAAAAATTTCGCAGTCATGACAAGGTTACAGATGTTTTGAGTTTTTCAGCTCGTCATTCGGATTCCACGAAGTTTCCATTTTCACAAAACCTGTTAGGGGAGCTTGTTTTATGCCCTCAATATGTTCAGAAAAAAGCAAGAAAAAAAGGTGTGTCTGTTCGAGAAGAAACAGCTTATCTCTTACTTCATGGGTTTCTTCATCTATTGGGCTACGATCATGAGAAAAGTTTAAAAGAAGCTCAAAAAATGTATCGATTGCAAGATCAAATTTTCGATAAGCTCTATGAATAAATTCTATTTGAGTCTATAAGATAAAGTGTGATACAAACGGAATAAGGGAGAAAAAAATGAGTATTGAAACAGAAATAACTCAATTGCAAAATGACTTCAAAGGTCAAGTGCAAAAGATTTTGGAACTTTGGAGGTTTCTTTGAAATCGATAATAAGAAACAACAAGTTAAAAGATTAGACGAACAAATTAATGATTCCAGTAATTGGAGTCAGCATAAAAAACTAGCTCAACTCAGTAAAGAAAAAACTCTCTTTAAACAGACTATAGAAGAATGGGAAAATCTTCATCGACAGCTTAAAGAGTCTCAAGAGCTTTTGCAAATTGCAGATGAAGAAAAAGATGAGCAGTGTTTTAAAGATATCAAAAAAGATTTTGAAAAGATTTTTAAATCCATACAGTCCTTAGAAGTTAAAAGTTTTCTTTCTGGAGAGCAGGATAAATGCAATGCCTATTTAACTATTAATTCTGGTGCGGGAGGTACGGAGGCACAAGACTGGTCTTTGATGCTTTATCGTATGTACCTTAGATGGATCGAAAAAAAAGGTTTTCAATCGGAAGTGATTTCTTTGATTGAAGGGGAGGAAGCAGGCATCAAATCGGTGACTATAAACGCTTCCGGCTCGTATGCTTATGGATATCTCAAAGGAGAGTCTGGTGTTCATCGTCTGGTTCGCATTAGTCCATTTGATTCCAACTCTAGGAGACACACGAGTTTCTCATCTGTTTTTGTTTGGCCGGAAATTCAAGATGATATTTCCATTGAGATTAAACCTGAAGACATCCGAGTGGATACTTATCGTGCCAGTGGTGCAGGTGGACAGCATGTAAACAAAACAGATTCTGCTGTACGTATCACTCATATTCCCACCGGTCAGGTCGTCCAGTGTCAAAACCAAAGAAGTCAACATGCGAATCGTAATCAAGCGATGAAAGTTCTTCAATCTGTATTGTATCAATTGGAAATAGAAAAAAAGGAAAAAGAAAGAGAAAACTTGCAGTCGACTAAAAAAGCAAATGAGTGGGGAAGTCAAATTAGGAGTTATATTCTTCACCCTTATAAAATGGTTAAAGATCTAAGAACTGGAGTCGAGCACTCTCGTCCTGAAAATGTATTAGATGGAGACATTGATGGTTTTATTGAATCTTTTTTAAAGAAAAAAGAATAAAAGTTTATTTGTTAAAGTGTTGTGAATATCTAAAGTCAGTGAGGGTATTTTTTATGTTATGGATTTGGTTAAAAAGATTACTATTTTCTTCAAATCATTTTATTAAATTAGAAACTGTTATTAGTCTTCTAGGCCTTGTATTAGCTGTGATATGCATCACAGTGACATTAATTATCATGAGTAGTTATGAGGAGACTTTAAAAACAACACTTGTGACACGCACAGGACATATTGTTTTATTGAATAGGGGAGGGGTCACTTCTTCTGTAAAAGATTTGAAGAATGTGATTCAACCGTTTTCTGATAAAATTAAGGCATTTGTGCCATTTATTTCTATGGAGGCTTTGGCTCTTTCTGAAGGAGAAACTTCAGGTGTACTGGTGGAAGGAGTTCCTTTGAACTATGCTCAATCCGTGATGAATTTAGAAAGTCGTCTGATTGAAGGTCAATTTATTCAAAAACCTTTCACAGCCATTGTAGGAAAAGAATTAGCTTCCAAGCTGAATTTGAAAGTGGATTCTTCTTTCTATGTAGCTGTAGCTCAAAAAGAGAGATCGAGTATTCAACCTCGGCTACAAAAACTTTCTGTAGCTGGTATTGTAGATCTTGGAAGATATGATTTTAATTCTAGATATGTTGCCGTTCGCTTATCTTTGGCTCAAAAATTGATAAACTCCAAGGCCCATGAAATTATGGGACTTCGGATTTTAATGAATTCGGAAAAAGATATTGAAACTTTATTGCGTTCATTAAGCAATAATCCAGATTATTGGGTGCAGGATTGGAAATCCATTAATAAAAATTTATTTTTTGCGATACAAAAAGAAAAAACAATAATCTTTTTTATTTTAATTGTTCTTATTATTGTTGCATCTTTTAATATATCGAATCAATTCTCTCTTCAGGTGATTAAACGTTTTCAAGATATTGGTATACTAAAAGCTATGGGTGCATCTCGATCTTTGATTGTTCAGTTGTTTTTAATTCAGGTTGTGATTTTAAGTTTTATTGGTATCCTTTTAGGGTTTTTGCTTGCCATAGGTCTTTGTTACATTTTATTAATTTATAATGTATGGGGTTGGTTGATTCCTGCCAATATTTATGAGCTCAATCAGATTGTTTTAAAATTAAATTGGAGGGATTTTGCTATGGTTTTCGTATTTACCATGGCGATTTGCCTGCTGAGCGTTTGGATGCCAGTGAGAAAAGCCATCAAACTTTTACCTTACGAAGGTTTACGGTTTGATTAGCCTTTTATTTAAAAAAAAAAAGTTAAAATATCCGAATAATGAATAAAACAAGAAACTTAATTCAATATTTTAAAATCTTAATTTTTCTTTTGATTAATTTTTCTTTTGATAGGAGGAATTCATTTTCAAAGTTTCTCTTCAACTAAGTAGTCCTCACTTGAATTCATGCATTCAAATTTAGGATAATTTTTTTTGTAAAGACTCTGGAAGGATTTCGTAACCTATCATTTCCATTGAAAAACTGGCACGCCCTTGAGTCACAGAGCGTAGCTCTGTAGCATAACCAATAAGATTCAACAAAGGGGCTTTAGCTTGCACCGCCTGAAGGTGACCTTTGTTTTGAATTTCACTTATTTGTCCTCTTCTGGAATTCAAATCTCCAATGACATCTCCTATAAATTCTTCAGGAGTCAAAACTTCTAACTTAAAAATAGGCTCTAGCATTTGCCCTTGAGCCAGCTTTGCACATTGATGAAAGGCTTGAGAAGCGCAGACCTTAAATGCCAGCTCCGTAGACTCTCCTTCTTTGTAATTCCATTGGACTAAACAGGCTCCAATGTCTTGCAAGGGGTAGCCCGCAACAACACCCACAGAAGAAGATTCTTGAATCCCTTCTTTAATAGCTTGAAGAAAGGGTTGAGGAATATCAGAGATTTTATTTTGAAACTCAAAACCTTTTCCTCGCTCCAGAGGGAATACCTTTAAAGTTAAAGATGCAAATTGTTTTTTTCCAGCAATATCTTTTGCAAATGTATGTTCTTTTTGAGCAGTATTCAGCAACGTCTCTCTAAAGAAGACTTGAGGTTTTCCAACATTTATCTTTAAATGAAATTCATTTTTTAATCTATAAACCAGAACATCTAAATGAAGTTCACCCATTCCTTCAAGTAGAGTTTGACCTGTTTCAGAATTAAATCGAACTGAAAAAGAAGGATCTTCTTTTTGCAAAATACGAATACATTCCATCATTTTTTTTTGTTCCGCCTGTGACTGTGCTTCTATGGCCAATGAGATGACAGGTTCTGGAAAGTGAATAGTCTCTAGTAGTAAAGGCTCTCCCTCGCATAGAGTGTCTCCTGTTTGAGTCCATTTGAGACCTAATATAGCGCCAATATCACCTGCCTTGAGCACAGACGTTTCTTGTTTAGAGTGTGAGTGCATTTTGACTAATTTGTTCACTCTTTCTTTTTTGTTTATTCGACTATTAATCAGTTGAGAGCTGGATCGAATTTCTCCAGAATACACCCGAACATATGTGAGAGTTCCAGCAAAAGAATCTATAGTTATCTTAAAAGCAAGTGCAGCTACTTTTTCTTTAAATTGAGTTTGTCTGATAACAGAGTGTCCTTTAGAATTAATTCCTTCTACAGAAGGAATATCAAGAGGGCTCGGAAGATAATCAATAATGGCATCTAATAAAGGTTGAATTCCTTTATTTTTAAAAGCAGAGCCGCATAGCACAGGAGTTAATTTGAGATGAATGGTTGATTTGCGAATAGAGTTTTTAATTTCTTTTTCGGATATAGGTTTTTCTTGTACAAATTTTTCCATTAAAGCTTCGTCCCACTCACATAAATCTTCTATGAGTTGATTTCTATGTTTTTGGAACTTTTCTTTATGTTCATCGGGAATCTCATTGACTTCATATTCTTCTCCAGATTCTTTAGACCAAGTATAAAGACGAAAGGTAATTAAGTCGATGATACCTTTAAAGTCTTCCCCTTCTCCTAAAGGGTATTGAGTTGCTACAGGGTGAGCCCCTAGTTTTTCTCGAATAGAATTCACACTAGATACAAAGTCAGCGCCTACACGATCCATTTTGTTAATAAAACAAATACGAGGGACTTTGTGTTTATCTGCTTGCCTCCACACAGTTTCAGATTGAGGTTCGACTCCATTGACTCCATCGAATACAGCAATAGCTCCATCTAAAACTCTTAAACTTCTTTCCACTTCTATTGTGAAGTCTACATGTCCGGGAGTATCAATAATATTAATCATATGCTGAGTCCAGCAACAGGTAGTTGCCGCAGATGTGATGGTGATTCCTCGTTCTTGTTCTTGAGTCATCCAATCCATAATGGTATTTCCATCATGCACTTCCCCCATTTTATAACTTCTTCCAGTATAAAATAAAATACGCTCTGTAAGGGTTGTTTTTCCTGCATCAATGTGAGCTATGATGCCCACGTTACGGGTGATTTTTAAATCGGATTCTTTTTGAATTTGAAAAATGGGGTGATTCGCCATGAGTAACCAGTTATTGAGAATTAAGGAACGTCATACATAGTCTTTCATAAAAGGAATAGGGATAAAATTCAAGTTTTTATGAACAAGAAACAAAAAATCTAATAATCAAGGTTTAAGTTTTTGCATTTTGAACCTTCGATTTTGTAAATTTTCCAGTCTTTTTCATGTCTCCAACCCATTCGAACTTTGCAGCTGTAACTTCTTTCTTGTCTCCCTCCTTGGAGTAAAAAAGAAAGCTGTGCTGTTTTTTGATTTCCACTATCTTGAATGGAAAAGTTCAAATCATCCTGTTTGAGTGTTTTTAATCGAAATCGAGGTTGATTTTTAAAGTAACTTCCTAATAAGGTTCTCACTTGAGAGACAGAATTCTCTTTGAAAATGACCTCGTTATTTCTGGAAAAAATAACTTTTATAGAAAAATGCATAGGTTCAGTGATGTTTCGTATTCTTCTTAGAATGGCAGCCATTTTTGAGGTATTTGCAGGTTGCACCATTTGATCGATGATTTGAAGAGTTGTTTTTTTAATATACTTCTCATCATTCGGCTGCAAAAAGAAATACAAACCCACCAAGAGGGATAAAACGACTCCAACTGTGACATATCGAGACATCATGAACAGATTGTATTTTTAATAAGTGCTAAAGATTACTTTTTTTTATAGTTTTTTATGGAGACATAGACTTTAGGTGGTTATTTTACAATTTTAAATCCATTTAAAAGATGTTTTAAGACTTCTTTTAACATAGATTGAGAGTGTGTTATCCTGACAGCCTGTATTACAAAATATCTTGACAGATTTTGACAAAAATTATGAACTGAACAAGAAGTGATTCGTAAATAAAGAGTCACATTATCTTAAAAAATAGGGGCGTAAAGGTGATTAATATATTCAAGCAATGGAAAACTTTAGCTATATTAATGAGTTTATTCTTTTTTTCTTCTTCTTGTTCTGTGTTTCAAAAAACAAGCTGTTGTGAAAGAAGGCACCATCATGGGCAAAAATACAAAGAGCATCAATGCAGCAAGAAGAAGTGCAGTCATAAAAGCAAGTGCAAGAAATGTAGTAAAAAGAAATGTGAGAAGTGTAAAAAAAATCGTTGCAATAAAAGTGGATGCAAATTACCTCGTAAAAAGTTCATAAAAGAAGATGATGATTTTGCTCAAAATGGTAATGTTATCTTTATTCATCCAGACGGTATGTCTGTTTCTCATTGGGATGCTATTCGTCTGTATCATGCGGGTTTCGAGGGGCAAATCAACTATGATAAGCTTCCTCATACTGCTATTTACCGAGGGACGATTAGAGGGCAGCTGACAGCTACTTCCAATGCAGGAGCAACGATTCATGCTTATGGAATTAAAACAGGCAAAGACAGCTTTGGTATGGATCAAGGAAAACATATTCGTTCTTTGTCTAACCAGCCTTATTCTTTACTCATTGAAGCAAAAAAAAAGGCTTGATCACAGCATTGTGCCAATCTGGCTCCATTGTTGAGCCAGGTACAGCTGCTTTTGTTGCACAAGTTTCATCTAGGCAAAATGATGATGACATTGCAAAACAGGTTATTGAATCAGGCGTGGATCTTATCTTTGCAGGTGGTGAAAAATTTTTACTTCCTGAAGGGGTACAAGGGCGCTTTGGTTTAGGATTTCGAAAAGACAATCTCAATATGATTCAAAAAGCTCAAGAGATGGGTTACACTGTCATCTATGACTTAAAAAACTTCAATCAGCATTTGAATGCTGCAAAAATTTTAGGGATCTTTGCTCATGATCACACTTTTAATAGTGTTACTGAAGAAGAAATAAAAAATCAAAGATTACCCTACTATGAGAAAAAAGCACCGACTATTGCCCAAATGACAGCTAGTGCTCTCAAGTTCTTAGAGAATAAAAAGAAGCAATTTTTTATTGTCGTAGAGGAAGAGGGGACAGACAATTTTCCAAACTTAAGTAACACCAAAGGTTTTCTTGTTGCCGGTCGAAGAGCGGATGAGAGTTTAGGTGTTGCATACGATTTTTTAAAGCAAAATCCAAACACACTTTTACTCACCACTTCGGATAGTAACTCTGGTGGACTTATTATATCTGAATCAAAGTATTCGGGAGAACCTATTTTATATAGTTCAGCAGGCTTTTTTAAAAGATATTCTTTCTCTATTGTATGGGGTTCTCCTCAATCTAAGGATGTACATGGAAGTATACTGATTAAAGCGGCCGGTTTAAATTCAAATCTTGTGAAGGGTTTGATGGAAAATACGGATATTTATAAATTAATGTATCTCACTCTATTTGGAAAATCACTCTAAACTGCTAGTTTGTCTAAGAAGCTTTTTTCATAGCATCTGTGGAAAAGCTGAAGGTGTAAAAATACATTGGAATCCAAGATGCAAGATAAGACAATACACAAGCTAAAACGAAGACCATTCCAAACAAATCTAAAGTGATTTCTACGGGAATCTTTCTATCTACATAAATATCTGGTAATAAATTAATAGGAGTATATTCTAAAAAAATACAAACTAAGTATCCTAAAATCACACCACTTGAAACTCCAAAAAGGGACATAAAAAAAGCAATAAATGTAAATAATTGTTTAATTTTTTGGATGGGATAGCCCATCACCATTAATATTTCGATATCTCTTTTCTTTTGATGTAGTAATAACTGCATCATAGAGGCGATTGAAAAGCTGGCAATCAAAGCAGCTAAAGAAAGAAATATAATCATAATTCCTTTTTCGATTTTTAAAGCGAAAAATAAGGATGAGTTTCTTTCACTCCAAGACTGAACTGAATAGCCTTCTTGTTGAAGAACTTCTTGGTGCTTGTGGTACTGAGTAGGGTTTTTTAGAAAAATTTCCACTCCTTTTTCTAAAGAAGAATTATCCTTTACAGAAGGTATAGATCCTATTTCATACATTATCGTTCTATTATCTACAGAAGAGTGCGAGGGTAAAACTAGAGAATAGATTTGTACAGTTTCAGGCGGAGCTATTTCTGTTGGAGGTAGAAGAAGAGTTTCTGCTGGAAATAAAAATAGCTGGTCTCCTTCATAAAGGGCTAGCTGATTTGCTAATTCCATTCCAATATGAATTTGAGGCATGGAGTTTTTACTTTCTGTAGAAGGTGAATAAGAATTTTCAAAACTTAAAATAATTTGTTGAAGGTTTTTTTTTGTATAACCTCTAGCTATAGCTCCTGTAACTTCTCCAGATGACTTTTTTAAAATGACATCTTGTGTTTCAAAAATTCGAATCACTTGTACATCATCTTGCAGTTGATGTGTTTTTAATATCTTTTTTAAAGAATCTATTTTTTCAGAAGGAGTCCAGACAACTAGATGAGGTTCTTCTTTAAGCAGTCGATCACGAATAGATGAACCAAAACCAGACATTACGCTAATGACTATCAATAGACCTGCTAAGCTGACAGCTAGGCTACAAATGCAGGTAATACAAACGAATCGAATGACCGAGCCTGCCCGAGAAGATAGGAGATACCTAAAAAAGAAAGATAAAAATAATTTCAATGAGTTTTCAAGGTAAATCAATGCTTTTCATAGAGTCAAACTTTTAAGATTAATTTTACTTTTACTCTTTTTAAGAGGTTTGCTGTGTGACGGAAGGATTAATAGAGCTTTGGAGCATAAGTTTTGAGTTCAAGTTTTTAAATGAATTTTTTCCTAATGCAGAGAGAAGTTCATAATACTCTTCGTTTAAATTATTGACATAATGAAAAACTCTTTCAGATTTGTCTTCAATATCTAACCCTCTCATTAAAGATGGGGAGTGAGTGGTAATACCCACAGGGCAGGTGTTGTTATTGCAACGAAGTGCTTGAATGCATCCTAATGCTAACATAAAACCTCTGGCTGTGTATATAGCATCAGCTCCATACGCTAAGGCCATCATTTGACAGCCGGAATTGACCAATTTTCCAGAAGCTAGAAGCTTCATTTTATTTCGCACTCCCGTCTCTTGTAAAATTTTGTGAACTAAGGGAAGAGCAGTAAAGATGGGTTGACCGACATGATCCATAAATATTTTTGGAGCGGCTCCTGTTCCTCCTTCTGCACCGTCAATGGCAATGTAGTCTGGAAAAATATTCATTTCCATCATTTTTTCTATAAGCCCGCGAAACTCTGAAGTTTGACCTAAACACAACTTAATGCCTACAGGAAGCGATGAAATATCTTGTACATGTTTTATAAATAAACAAGTAGATGTAACATCCAAGCACTCTGAATGATAAGAAGGAGAAATAACATCTTGCCCTAAAGGAATACCTCTGAGTTGAGCGATTTCTTTTGTAATTTTTTCTTTTGGAAGCAGTCCTCCTTTTCCAGGTTTAGCTCCTTGAGAAAATTTAATTTCAATCATCTTTATTTGAGGTTTCTGTGCTAAATGTTTAAGTTTGGCTGCATCTAATTCTCCCGTAGACGTTCGAACACCAAACTTAGCTGTTCCCATTTGAAAAATAAGATCGCTATTTTCAATGAGATGATATTTAGGATAACCTCCTTCACCTGTATTCAAAGGGATATTAGCCTTTTTAGCTCCTCGAGACAAAGCTTGGACGGCACGGGAGCCTAAAGCCCCATAGCTCATAGCCCCAATGAGAATGGGTTTATAAATGGTGTAAGCTTTTTCCAGATTTCTTTCTTCTCCAAAAGTGAGGGAGTATTTTTTTATTTTTGATTTTAAGACAGGAAATAAAGAGTGTTTAAATTTTAACTCTGTAGAATCAAAATTATGAAGAGAGCCAAAAGCTGCGGAACTTTTTATATTTTTTGATTTTTTATAAATATCTTCTCTCTCTTTTCTGTTAAAAGGTTTTCCCTCTGTATCATCGGAATAAAGATATTGTCGAAACTCAGGTCCTAAGCTTTCAATAATATAACGCGTTTGGGCTAATATGCCAAAGTTGGACAGGAGTGTATGAGTTTTTTGTATGTATAGATAATAAAAGTTAATTAGATTAATAATAAATAGGATGACTGTGATCGAGATAAAAAGAATGGATTGAAAAAAATAAACTCCAATCAAGCATCCTATTAATGAACAGAGCAATATAATATTAACAAAACGAGAGAGCTTCTCTAAGTTCATTGTAATTCTATGCTCAGTTCTCATATTATGAGCTCCATTGAACAGGTTTAGTAGAGCTTAAAAGCACAAAGTGAAACGCAGTCCAAAGGCCCTTTGACTTCTTTTGAGTGCCAAGTATTAGGTGGTATAACAATTTTATCTCCACCACGAAGGAGCAGATGATTGCCAGCAATATTGAAATGAATTTCACCAGAACATACCATACGCACCTCATCAAAAGGGTGTATGTGATCGGATATTTTTTCACCTTTTTTATAAATTTCCTCATGAGGAATAAGACCTTCTCTTTCAAAAAACATACGGATTTGTTCTTTGTCTGGAATCGTCCGTGATTGCCAACGGTAAACACGCATAATAAACCTCTTCCTTTTAATCTCTATCCATTATTTTCCTTCTTTATACTAAAGTCTATTAAAAATTGATTCTTATTTAAGAAAAATCTTTAGTAGAGAGATATTTTTTAAGATTTTGATAAAAAAATGAATCATTCTAAACAAGAAATCATGTATGATAAATGCAGAGTTCGCTTTTCTGTGAAAATGGGCTTTTTGTTTCTTGAAAGCGTTTGAAGGTTTTCTTCCTTTTTCTCATTGGATTTTTTATAGTGTGGGTCATAGATTATGAAATTCTCAAATAAGGTATATAAAAAGAGCTTTAATCAAGTTATAAACTTTGTTCAAACAAAAAAATTTATTGTTTTATTGACTTTGTTCTGTTCTTTTTCTTCGGCTCAACCTTTTTTAAATCCCTATGCATTTCGTCTTGCACCTTTACAACCTATTCGTCCTATGCCTATTCATTCTCAGTTTAGGCTGTTGTGTCCTCCATCTATACCCTTAGTTTTATGCTTACCTCAAACTAGTTTTAATTCAATGGAAATCACACAGAATGGATATCTTCTCCCAAGAATGTATACCCCTATGATTCAAAACTTGACTTCTCTTTCTAACAGAAAATTAAGGAGAACTTTGTTGAATAAGAATTGGCGTTCTTGGGAATATTCCGATACCGAGCGAAAGTATAAAACAATCAGTCGAAGAGACAGAGAGAAGAAAATAAAGAGTAGTCAAGATTACTCTTTCTTGCACACAAAAGATGACGATATTATTCAAGAAGAAAGAACAGATGGTCAAATTAATGTAAAGCAGGGGAAATTGGTAGCGGCTTCGACTGAAGATGTTGTTAACAATTCCGCAGAACAAAGAATAGATAGTCGAATTGATGTAGAGCAAGGAAAATCGGTAGAGACTTCGACTGAAGATATTGTTAACAATTCCGCAGAACAAAGTTCAGATTCATCTACTAGAGTGACTAGTAGCCCCATACATCACGTTGCTCTTGTTGAATCCAAAAGACCAGATACACCTTCTTGTACCGATTTAAGTGATATTCATACGGAAGCCATCGATCAGTGTACAGAATGTGAAGCTGTAAAAGTGGAGAGATATGAAAGAGATTTAAAGAATAAGTTAAGATCAAAAATTTGTATTGGTGGCAGGGATCAAGATTTTACTAATCAAGTAGTTCAAAATTTTCGTAATCATTGCCAACCGAGTGACTTTCCTAACTATGTTAAAAATACTTTAGTTTGTAAAGCTTGTCAGTCAAAGGTTCCTCCGGCACTCATGCTTTCTATTATGTACTTGGAAAATTCTGGAAAATGCTCTCCTCTAGGAGATGATGGAAAAAGTAAAGGACCTTTTCAAATCTATCAAAGTGTTCATGAGAATCGAATTCAAAAAATTTGCCCAAGGAATTTATCTGCACCACAATGCCTAAATGATCCTCAAACAAGTCTTGAAGTCAGCATGGATATTGTTAAAGATTATTACAAATCTCTTAATAAAGGTAAAAGACCTTCATTTAGGTGTTCTAAAAAAGCATCTTCTTTGGAGGAGCCATATGATGACTGGAGAAAAGCTTTGGCTGCCTATAATGCAGGTAGCGGTAATATTAGGAAGATAAAAAGTAAAATAAAAGATCCTCCATTGGGCCTTAATAATAGCAAATGGGAGAAACTTTCGGAATGGGAAAGAATGCGAGTATACTATTTCCAAAATTGCAAAAAAAATAAGTGCTTATTGAATAATTTAGCTTACGCTGAGGCAGGTTTAGGAAATATAAGCTCAGGTCATCCCTCTGTCTTTCAGAAGTGGGAGCAATTTGCGCCTCAATTAGGCTTATCAAGCCTCAATGATAACTCCCATTGCCAATAGTAAAAATACTATAAACAGTTGCTTGAATAAGATATTTTTTTTAAACTGTTTCATATGTATTTTGTCGAAAAGGAATGAGGTTTTGATCTTCGATTTAGTAATAAAAGGCGGACTGGTTTTAATTTCTCGTCCTGAGAATCCTTTGGACTTGGTGGAAGAACAGGTCGATATTGGTATTTCTGATGGTCAAATTGTTGAAATAGGTTTTATTGAACAAAAAAAAGCTCATCAAGTTTTTAATGCTCATAATCTTCATGTCTTGCCAGGTTTATTTGACTGTCAAGTTCACTTTAGAGAACCTGGAATGGAACATAAAGAAAATTTTGAAACAGGAAGTCGTAGTGCACTGCTTGGAGGCATGACGGGTGTTTTTGAAATGCCAAATACCTTTCCTCCTACAACATCCGTTGAAGCCTTAGAAGAAAAAAGAAGAAGAGCAAAAAATAGATTTTATTGTGATTATGCTTTTTATATGGGGGCAAGCCCTGAAAATGCTGACCAATTAGATGAATTAGAAAAACAACCAGCTTGTTGTGGTGTTAAGGTATTTATGGGTAGCTCCACTGGGAATTTATTGGTGGATCAAGAAAAAGATTTAGAAAAAGTAGTTCAACATGGATCTCGTAGGATGGCTTCTCACTGTGAAGATGAAGACAGGCTGAATCAAAGAAAGTCTTATATTGTGGAAGGGCAAGTGGACTCTCATTGTATCTGGAGAGATGAGCAAACTGCGTTACTGGCCACTCAAAAATTGGTTCAGTTTGCAGAAAAATACAATCGACCTGTTCATATTCTTCATGTCACGACTCAAGATGAAATAGAATTTTTAGCTCAGCATAAGTCTGTGGCTTCTGTGGAAGTGACACCTCAGCATCTTACTTTAACTGCTCCAGAATGTTATGAAAAACTTGGCACATTAACACAAATGAATCCTCCCATTCGATCTGAAAGGCATTTTCACGCTTTATGGAGGGGAGTGCAAAACGGAGTTGTAGATATTATTGGTTCTGATCATGCCCCTCACACTTTGGAAGAAAAAAATAAAACTTATCCTGCGACACCGTCTGGAATGCCAGGAGTTCAAACTTTGTTGCCTCTTCTTCTCCATCATCGGAGCCTTAAAAGGCTTGATCTTCAAACTATTGTCCGATTACTAGCGGTGCAGCCTTATTTAAAGTTCAAAATGAAAAATAGAGGTTTGATTCAAAAAGGGTTTAAAGCTAATTTTACAATTATAGATTCAAAGAAAAAATGGCAGATTACGAAAAATTGGTTATCTTATAAATGTGGTTGGTCTCCCTTTGAGGGAATGAGTATCGAAGGTTGGCCTCACACTGTGATTTTAGAAGGTCAACGAGCTATGCAGGAAGGTGAAGTGATTGGCGCAGCTCAAGGAAAAGAAATTGAATTTTGTGGCTAGTAGTTTAATCATCTTATCTATTTTTTTTAGCTCTCATGTCAGAGCAAATGAATACTTTTCTAATAAATTGTTTTCTTCTCAGAACATCAACTTTGCTTTAGGAGTTCCGATATTTCGTCCTTTTCATTCTTTCACAAATACTTTTGCAAAAGAGATTATTGTCCAAATGGATTACCGCAAAGAGTATAAGAATTGGTACTCCTCCTCTATTTTTAGAGTTCAAATGGAGTTAGATTTACAGGCTCGTATGAAATCTGTTAATGTCTATTCAGGCCTCCGTTTTCCACATTTGCATCGCAAAACCCCTTTTTATTTTGGTTTTTTATTTGGAGTAGGTTTTGCCAAAAACTCTAAAGTAAAATGGCCTATTTACTTAAAAGTATTGAGTGCTTATAAATTAATACAGTTGAATCGAAATACCTCTGCTCTTATTGAAGTGGGGGTTCAGTATATGCTTAGACAAGAGAATTGGTGGAGAAGGCCTGCTTCTATCTCATTGTTTACTGTTGTTGATTTCAACATTTAGAGTGTAAAATTTACACACATATCTTTTTTTACACGTCTTTCTAAATAAAATCTGTATAATCCGTTAAAACTGCATTTTTTTGTACAGGGAGTGTTTTTAAAGATGTTTCGTTTGTTATATTTTATTTTTTCCTTATTCATTGTATTTTCTGTGCAAGCACAATCAAATACTGAATTGCAAAGTATTCAAAAGGTAACTCGTAAAAATTTTGGAGATGAGGTCTTACAAGATCTATACGATTATAGAATGAGTGTGGAAAAAGATGCTTATTCTATGACCATAAGTCTATGTTCCGTTTATCGTACGGTTGCTGGATCAGGTGAATTGAATGAACAGGATCAATATGATTCAGAAGATTCTTCTCTATTAGCTTGGATGCATATTTTATATGAAGGTGCAGCCCAGCCTTTTTCAGCTATTGGAGGGAAAAAAGCAGACTATCTCGAAAAAACGAATACTGGATTTTTTGAGCTCGAAAGCTGGTTCCATTCTTTATATACAATTTTTCTCATCCGTTCAGATGGATTTAAGCAAGGGGCAATAGATTGTTTAGGGACTATGGATCAAGATGAGATAGGTGGTTTTGCCAAAACTATTCGAATTGTTGATATTTTAGGAAGCACTGGATTTTATGCTTTAGAATTGGTGGCGATGGAGAAACTTTTTTCCCTTATTTTAAAATCTTTTAGGTTCGTCAAATCTCCTCTGTCTCGAGCATATTTTGCTTCATTAAATAAATTACACATTCCACCTTCTTATGCGAAAAAGTTTTTTCTAAGTGGGGCAGGAGTTGGAATTGGAGGAGTGGCTATTATGCTATGGTATCAATATCAAGAGAATCAAGATCAGAATCAAATCATTCAAGAATGGTTTAAAGAGGAATTAACAAAAATAGAAAGACAACAACAGTAATATTAAAATGTAATAATTACATGGTTTAGAAATTTTAATGGCTTAAAGAGGAATTAGAAGAAGTAGCAAGACTGTAGCATTAATGTTATGATGTAATAATTACATGGTTTAGAAATTTTTATTGTGCTAAATTTGAAATCTGATTATTATGGGGTTGTTTTTAAATTATTATAGGGAGTGTAATTAATATGAAAAACTTAATAAAATTATTCGTCAGTTTATTCACTATCATTCTTTTGAGTTTGTCAGCAAATGCCGTAGAAAATAATGAAGAACCGAATGAGTCACTAGACGATCAATTAGCTATGTTGCTTGCACAAGATGTGAGGAATAATCTTGGAACAAATGGTGGAGATATAGATCTCGATCAATTAGAATCGATAGTTTCTAAATGGGAAAACATAGCTCTTGCTTTTGAACAATTAGACGGTGAAGATAGGATAGAGTTGATTTTTAAACAGGGAGTTTCTGTCTTTATAGATGAATTCCAACAGATGAATGAAGCGATTGGTGTAAACAGTGAGCGTGGTATATATATCGCTGTGCCAGCAGCTATTAGTACTGCATATATGGTACATAAAGCTTCAGCATTTGGAAAAGGTACTGTCCGACTCTTAACTCCTAATAAAAAACCTTCTTTTAGAAAACTAAGGAGAGCGGTGAAGATTCAACAAGGAATACTTGACCAAGCTATGAAGGCTGACCCAGAAAAGAGCACAGTCCTATTTGAACAAATGAATAAACAAAAAAGAAAAATTGATGACCTAGTGGTAAAAGCAGAAGCGAAAAAAGAAGCAGATGCGAAAAAAGAAAAAGCAGATGCGAAAAATGCGAAAAAAGAAGAAGTAGCAGCGAAAAGACAAGAAAAAGCAGATGCGAAAAATGCGAAAAAAGAAGAAGTAGCAGCGAAAAGACAAGAAAAAGCAGATGCGAAAAATGCGAAAAAAGAAGAAGCAGCAGCGAAAAGACAAGAAAAAGCAGATGCGAAAAATGCGAAAAAAGAAGAAGCAGCAGCGAAAAGACAAGAAAAAGCAGATGCGAAAGATGCAAAAAGAAAATCTGCCCTAGATGAAGTGGATGCAAAAAGACAGTCTGCCCTAGATGAAGTGGATGCAAAAAGACAGTCTGCCCTAGATGAAGCGGATGCAAAAAGACAGTCTGCCCTAGATGAAGTGGATGCAAAAAGACAGTCTGCCCTAGATGAAGCGGATGCAAAAAGAAAATTTGACCTAGATGAAGCGCATGAACAAAGAAGACTTGCCATGGTTGAAGAGTTTGCACAAAAAGATCGTGCCGTAGCTGTAGCGATAGCTGAAGCGGATCCACAAAGAAAACTTGCCATAGATGAAGAATATAAACAAAGAAAAAGTGCCATAGATGAAGAGTATGAAAAAAGAAAAAGTGCCATAGATGAAGAGTATGAACAAAGAAAAAGTGCCACAGATGAAGAGCATGGACAAAGAAAACTTGCCATAGATGAAGAGCATGGACAAAGAAAACTTGCCATAGCTGAAGAGTATGAACAAAGAAAACTTGCCATAGCTGATAACAATGTCGACAGGAGTCAAACATCTGATCCAAAAACAAGTGCAGCTGATAACAATGTCGACAGGAGTCAAACATCTGATCCAAAAACAAGTGCAGCTCAAGATGTTAAAGTTAGTGAAGAAGAGATGAAGATAAGGAAAGCAGGAGAAGACTTGAAAAAAGTCACCAATCAAGTGTTAGAAGGTCGAAAATCTTTCTTCCACAGACTAGGTCGTATCGCACGCGGTGTAGGTATTGGTGCTGTCTCTTTAGCTGGTGTTTCTGCTTATGCTGTTATCGCAGGAGATGTAGTTTACATCGGTTTTGAATCTACATATGAAATGGATAAAGTAAGAAAGCAATATCAAAGGGATGTCCGTGATACTTTAGATTCTCTCCAAAATAGTTTTAAAGATTAATGGTTTTGGAAGAAGCTTTTTCAAGACGGTTCCAGACAGCTCTCCAAGCATCATTTTTATATTTGAATGGATAAGTTCTCACAACGTAACCTACAGAATTTTGAGAAAGATTTCTTAACACGAGTGGGACTTATTTTTGAAAACAAGTTAGTACTAGGCGCTGCTAAAAGTAGTTGAGTCTGTTGTAAAAGCTTCAATGTCAAAGAATGAGAAGGTATTCGTACTGCTACCGTAGGAAGATGGGATGTAACTAGATCAGAGATTTCTTCTTTTTTCCCTTATTTTAAAATCTTTTAAGTTCATCAAATCTCCACTGTCTCAAGCATATTTTGCTTCATTAAATAAATTACACATTCCACCTTCTTATGCGAAAAAATTTGTTCTAAGTGGAGTAGGAGTTGGAATTGGAGGAGTGGCTATTATGCTATGGTATCAATATCAAGAGAATCAAGATCAGAATCGAATCATTCAAGAATGGTTTAAAGAGGAATTAACAGAAATAGAAAGACAACAACAGTAATATTAAAGTGTAATAATTACATGGTTTAGAAATTTTTATTGTGCTAAATTTGAAATCTGATTATTATGAGGTTGTTTTTAAATTATTATAGGGAGTGTAATTAATATGAAAAACTTAATAAAATTATTCGTCAGTTTATTCACTGTCATTCTTTTGAGTCTGTCAGCAAATGCTGTAGAAAATAATGAAGAACCAAATGAGTCACTAGACGATCAATTAGCTATGTTGCTTGCACAAGATGTGAGGAATAATCTTGGAACAAATGGTGGAGATATAGATCTCGATCAATTAGAATCGATTACTTCTAAATGGGAAAACATAGCTCTTGCTTTTGAACAATTAGACGGTGAAGATAGGATAGAGTTGATTTTTAAACAGGGAGTTTCTGTCTTTATAGATGAATTCCAACAGATGAATGAAGCGATTGGTGTAAACAGTGAGCGTGGTATATATATCGCTGTGCCAGCAGCTCTTGGTACTGCATATATGGTACATAAAGCTTCAGCATTTGGAAAAGGTACTGTCCGACTCTTAACTCCTAATAAAAAGCCTGGTGCTAGAAAACTAAGGAGAGCGGTGAAGATTCAACAAGGAATACTTGACCAAGCTATAAAGGCTGACCCAGAAAAGAGCACAGTCCTATTTGAACAAATGAATAAACAAAAAAGAAAAATTGATGACCTAGTGGCAACAGAAAAATCGAAAAAAGAAGATGCCCCAGTTGAAGCGAATAAACAAAAAGTTCGTGCCCTAGTTGAAGCGGATAAACAAAAAGCTCGTGTCGTAGTTAAAGCGAATGGACAAAACAAACGTGCCATAGCTGAAGCGAATGAACAAAGAAAACGTGCCCTAGTTGAAGCGGATGAACAAAGAAAACGTGCCATAGTTGAAGCGGATAAACAAAAAGCTCGTGCCCTAGTTGAAGCGGAGAAGGAGACGGGGGTTGAAAGAGAACGTGCCATAGATGAAGCGAATGAACAAAGAAAACGTGCCCTAGGTGAAGCGAATAAACAAAAAGTTCGTGCCATAGCTGAAGAGGATGGAAAAAGAAAATTTGCCATAGCTGTAGCGAATGAACAAAGAAAACTTACCGTAAATGAAGCGTATGAAGAGTATGAACAAAGCAAACTTGCCATAAATGAAGAGTATGAACAAAGCAAACGTGCCATAGCTGATAACAATGTCGACAGGAGTCAAACATCTGATCCAAAAACAAGTGCAGCTGATAACAATGTCGACAGGAGTCAAACATCTGATCCAAAAACAAGTGCAGCTCAAGATGTTAAAGTTAGTGAAGAAGAGATGAAGATAAGGAAAGCAGGAGAAGACTTGAAAAATGTCACCAATCAAGTGTTAGAAGGTCGAAAATCTTTCTTCCACAGACTAGGTCGTATCGCACGCGGTATAGGTATTGGTGCTGTCTCTTTAGCTGGTGTTTCTGCTTATGCTGTTATCGCAGGAGATGTAGTTTACATCGGTTTTGAATCTACATATGAAATGGATAAAGTAAGAAAGCAATATCAAAGGGATGTCCGTGATACTTTAGATTCTCTCCAAAATAGTTTTAAAGATTAATGGTTTTGGAAGAAGCTTTTTCAAGACGGTTCCAGACAGCTCTCCAAGCATCATTTTTATATTTGAATGGATAAGTTCTCACAACGTAACCTACAGAATTTTGAGAAAGATTTCTTAAATTGTGATAAAGATTTCTCGCTAAGAGATAAGGGTCATCTGAGATTTTATATTCTTCTGGTTCAAGAAGGGGATAGAATTCTTTTATTTTTTTGATGATTGCATCAGAAGTAATCCTTTTTTGAACTTGAACTAATACCAATGGTGCATCCGGAGTGTAGTGAGCGTGAAACTGTCCAGGATGAGTAGATAGATTAGAATCAGATAAATGAACACTCCAATTTGTGAAGTTATTAGATTTTAAAAATTTATGGAGTTCTTTCAAACCAATCACTCCGGGTCTTAATACAACAAGTGTTTTTTGATCTTCCTGCACTTCCAAAATAGTTGATTCAATTCCTACATCGCAAGGACCTCCATCTAATACAGGAACGGATAAAGAGAGTGTCACATGTTCGGCACGAGTGGGACTTATTTTTGAAAACAAATTAGCACTAGGCGCCGCTAAAAGTAGTTGAGTCTCTCGTAAAAGCTTCAATGTCAAAGAATGAGAGGGTATTCGTACTGCTACCGTAGGAAGATGGGATGTAACTAGATCAGAGATTTCTTCTTTTTTTGGGAGCACCAACGTCAAAGGTCCCGGGTGAAAAGATTGAGATAAACGTTCTGTGACAGGAGAAGAACATTGAGCTATTTTTTTTAATTGACTCCAGTGAGAAAAATGGACGATCAAAGGATCAAAAAAGGGTCTTTGTTTTATATGAAAAATTTTTTTTATTGTTTCGGCATTACTAATATCTCCAGCCAATCCATATACTGTTTCTGTAGGAATAGAAACCACATCACCTTGTTGTAGTAGTTTGCAAGCTTCTTTAAAAGATACTTTATAGCCTTGCATTATTTTACCTAGTAAATAGATTTTTGATCTCAGAAAATTTTCTAAATAGAAAAATAGAAATAAATGAAATAACTATGACCATCAATAGTATAGAAAACATTTTTAAATTTTCTACAATTTTATGCCCCCAGAAGGCAATAAGAATCACTTGAGTGGGAACAAGAAGTAAGACTGCCAGACCGTCGACAATAATGAACTGTGAGTAAGGAATTTTAAAAAATCCACTAGAAAGATGGCCGGGAAATCTAAGGCCAGGCAGTAAACGGAAAACAGCAGGGTAAAAGTATCCATATCGATTGACCCATTTTGAAATTTTTATCATCTTTTTTTCTGGTATTAATTTTAAAATATAAGGTTGTTTAGACATCGAATTTTGAATGAGGCGTCCAATGAGAAATACAAGAAAATCACTCAGGAAAACAGATGAGAAACAAACGAGTGCCGTTGTATGTACGGTCATCACATGCTCAGCTTCCGCAATTTGCGGGTAGAGTTCAGGGTGAGCTCCCATATAAGACATGAGACCTGCTGCGATAATAACTATTTCTTCCGACACAGGAAGACCGAAACTTCCCATAGTCATCAAAATCACAATGGCCATATAAGCAATGTTAGGTTCAGAGGCATAGGAGATAAGGAAACTTAAAATATATTCTTCAAATTGAATAATCATAACCCCTTAATTATATTTTCTACTCCACAAAGAGTAGGATCATTTTTTTAAATAAAACCCAGGTTGTCCATCAAATAAAAACAGCCCTTCCATTTTTATGCAAAGGAAACCGTTTTCTTGAAGTTTGGACATCAAGGACAAAACTTCTTTGAAATCAATCGGCTCTTCACTAAGGAATCGAGCTCCCCAATGATCACTCAGCTGCAAATGAGTTTCAGGACCAGGCCATACTTCAAGTCCTCGGCACTTCAAGCTATTGAGCTTTAAATTTGTATTTAATTTTTGAAGTTTAGAAACAAGTTTTGATACACTATTGGTTTGTTTCTCAAAAAATATATCTGCCCCCACACATTCTTTCTTTTGAGTTTTTTCAATCGAGGGAGTAATTTTTTTTATTTTACTAGTGCTTTTATATTTTACAGGTTTTAAGTTTTGAGGCTTTTCTCCTAAACGATCAATGATAGCTTGAGCAAATTCTTTTGTTCCAACTTTTTCCTTGCTCTTATTTTCTTGAAAGATGTCATATGTGTGAAAACCATCTTCTAAAGTTTTAAGCCACGCATTTTTAATTTTTTCAGCTACATCCGACTGCTCAATGTTAACAAGCATGTCTACCCCTGCAGAAAGTAATCCCGAAGGATTTGCTAAATTTTGTCCTGCTCTTCGAGGAGCTGAACCGTGAATAGCTTCAAACATGGCATAACCATCTCCAAGATTAGAAGAGCCTGCCATACCCACCGATCCACTCAGTTGAGCCGTTATATCAGATAAAATATCTCCGTATAAATTAGAAGTCACAATGACATCAAAGTTTTCAGGAGTGTCTGCTAGTTTTGCCGAACCAATATCGATAATCCAATGTTCTGCAGCAATAGAGGGGTAGTCTTTGCTGACTTCATCAAACATCTTATGAAAGAGCCCATCGGTCATCTTCATAATATTATCTTTAGTGAAGCAGGCCACTTTTTTTCTATTGTTTGCTATCGCATATTCAAAAGCAAATCGACATATTCTTTGGCATCCATATTGAGAAAATAGCTTAAGACATTGATAGACTTGTTGAGTTTGTCTATGCTCTACACCTGAGTAGAGATCTTCTTCATTTTCTCGAACAATAACAACATCTAAATCTTTATGTTTTGTATCGACATAAGGATAATAAGAACAAGAATGTCGAACATTGGCATAAAGCCCTAGAGTTTTTCGAATAGTGACATTTACGCTTTTAAAACCTCCTCCTTGAGGAGTTGTGATAGGGGCTTTGTAAAAGATTTTATTATTATATAAAGATTCCCAAGTTTTATCTTCAATTCCTGTAAGGATTTCTTTGTTGTAAACTTCTTCTCCTATTTTTACAAATTCAGGCTGAATGTTGGCGCCAGCTTTTTCCATAATCAGTAAACAAGCTTGCATGATTTCTGGTCCGATTCCATCTCCCATAGCGACTGTTATTTTTGTCATATCTTGAACCCTTGGTGAAAAAAGATAGTAATAGGAATTTTAATTAAAATACAACACTTTTATCTTCAATTGAATCTACCACTCAAAAATCTATTCGTAATCGACCTCTACGGTACGAGTAAGAGGCTTGGCTTGGCAGGTTAAAATTTCTTTAGCCTCAATATTTTCTTCGACTAAAATTCCAGGCTCATCTTGGTAAACTTTACCTTTTTTTAATACAGCCATACAGGTCATACAGTTTCCTTCCATACAGGAAAAAGGAGGGGCATGCCCAGCATCAATCAACTGATCCAAAATAGAAACATCCGGCTCAGCGGAAATTTCAATTTTTTCTCCGTCTAGTCGTGCGTGGATCGACTCCACAGTTTCACCCGAAGAGTGGGAGCTTCCATCAGCAGAAATAATAAGAGCAGAAGTTGGAGCATGTGCTGGTTTCTTTTTTTGAACTACTCCAAAACTTTCTTTTCGAATCATTTTTTTGTCTATGCTTTCGAGTAAAATAGTTTCTATCATTTTCATTAACTCAGTCGGACCGCAAAGATAAGATTCCATGTCGAGCTGTTTCGTATTACAGGTATTTACAATGTGAGTGAAAGTTTTTTCAGTCAAGCGGCCTTGGTTTTCATACTCATGTGTTACAGGGCGGCTGATAAAGTGGATCACTTGAAAACGATCAGAATAACGTTTTTCCCATTCCTTCAAAGGGTTTTTATAGATAATAGAGTTTTCATTTTTATTGCAATAAACAAGAGTCACTTGATTTTGCTTATCTGATAAAAGAACTGTTTTTAAAATAGAAAAAAGAGGGGTGATACCACTTCCACCCGCAACCATAAGGTAATGACGTGGTTTTAAACTATCAGGTATTTTAAAAAAACGACCTTGAGGGCGGGAGCTATAAATAATATCATTTTCTTTGATCTCATCCACGAGATAACTGGAGGCTTTTCCATAAGGAAGTTTTTTAATAGATGTAGTGAGATCTTCCCTCGTAAGAGGACAACTGGAGATGGAATAACTTCTCATCACTTTTTTTCCATCTACTTCAATATGAAAAGATAAAAACTGAGCTGGTTTATAAAGAAACAGTTTTTGATCTTCGAGATTCTTAGGGGTTAAAACAAGAGAGCAAGCATTATCGCATTCTTTTATTTTTTTTTTAATAATAAGGGGATAAGTGATTTGTGCCATGGTGAACTAGTTGTATGTTTTGAGTTGAAGTGTGACTTCAGCAATCCAATGTACGGGAGAACTTAAAAAAGCATATTGGTTATCAAAATAAACATTTAATACTCCTCCAGGCATAGCAATGTCAAATGACATGTTGTCTTTGAAGAAATAAGAAGCGGCCAAAGCTCCAGTACCACAGGCAAGAGTAAATTCCTCAACTCCTCTTTCAAAAGTGACACAGGTGAGGTTGCTTTTACTTTCTTTTTTGCAAAATGTGATATTGCAAGTTGGATGTTGTTGACGAAGAAACTGAGCAACAGGCTTTAGCGAGTTTGGGGTATGAACTTGATCATGTTTGATCACAATATGATCCACACCTGAGTGAATTTTATTAAAGTGGAATAATTCATTATTAAATTCTATAGATTGATCTTTTTGAATCCATTGAGGCATTTCGCATTGAAGCTGAGCCTTTTTTTTAGAGTTGAGTGATCCCTTTAAAGTCTTATCTCTAATCTTCAAAATAACAGGGTTTGTTTTTTTTTGCAACCCTTGTTCATAAGCATAATGAATAATACAGCAGGCAGCATTACCGCACATGGAAGCTTGAGAACCATCATTGTTAAAAAATTGCCATTCTAGTTCAGAATTTTTTTGAGGAACTAGAAGGCAAACACCATCAGCTCCTATTCCAAATTTTCGATGACAAAATTCTGGAATTTTAGAAACAAGGTCTTGAATACTATGAGAGGATTGAGATTTAGAAATTCGATCCGAATCGGTAATGAGAAAATCATTTCCAGCACCACACATTTTTGTAAAAACTGCATTTAGGCTCATGAGCTATCCGTTTGTTTATTCAAGGAATTTTCTAATAGCCTAATGAAGGTAATGAGATTTTTTGATTTCGTCAATAAACTTTATTCTTTCTGGAGATTCTTCCATAGATTGTGCGATGAGTGATAGTTTTTTCTTCATTTCATTTTTTGCAGATACGCAAGCTTCCATAAAGTCTGCTCCCTTACTTCGAGCTAAAACATTGCTAGGAGCCACACCTAGTACGAAAGTGACGATGTACTCTTTTTGAGGAGCAGTTTCATTTTTTTCTAAAAAGACAGATACAGGGCATTGCTCATTAGTGATAGAAATGAGATCTTGGGTTTGTTGGTAAATAAAAGCCTTTTCAGCGTTGGAAGGTTGGAATAATTTATATTTTTTATCCATATTTTTATTTCCTTTATAATTATTTTATCGGAACTAACACTATTTTTAAATAACTCTTTTACAGGGTAAAAGTGTGTTGAGTTGGGATATTTGTCAATTTTATGACAAAAAATACTTCTTTTGGGGGTTTTAAAGCCAGGGAGGCTGTAAAAATAGGCTCTAAAAATATACGAATTTATTTTTAGAATGACTCTTATTGAGACATTCGTTGAGAGTAGATTTGAAAACTTTATTTTTTAAAAAGCTTTGAATTTTTTTTGAAAATACTTTATGAAACAGATATGTCAGAATCTACTCAATCTGTTAAAGATGTTCAATTAGAAAAAGTGTGGAAACAGCATCTTCAAACTGAGTTTGAAGAACCTTATATGAAAAAGCTGAGAAAGTTTTTAGTCAGTGAAATTAAAAATAAGAACCGAGTGTTCCCTCAACCTAGTGAATACTTTCAAGCTTTAAATATAACCCCTTTTGATGAAGTTAAAGTTGTGATGCTGGGGCAAGACCCTTACCATGGTGTACATCAAGCGCATGGGCTTTGTTTTTCTGTTCGTTCTCATATCGCTATTCCTCCGTCATTGAAAAATATTTTTAGTGAACTTAAAAGAGATCTCGGTATTCCATATCCGAATCATGGCTGTTTAGAGTATTGGGCTGTACAAGGGGTGCTACTTTTGAATAGCGTGCTCACTGTGAATGAAGGTAGAGCAGGTTCTCATCAAAACCGAGGATGGGAAGAGTTTACCGATAAAATTTTATCCTTATTAAATATCCATAAGGAGCATTTGGTTTTTATGTTATGGGGGAGTTATGCCCATCGCAAAGGACAGTTTATTGATAGAGATAAACATTTAGTATTAACAGCACCTCATCCTTCTCCTTTATCGGTGCATCGAGGTTTTTTTGGTTGTTCTCATTTTTCTAAAGCAAACGATTATCTAAAGTCTAAAGGTGAAACTGCTATTGACTGGTCTCTTCCAAGTATATTACCTTCAAAGGACTGAAGGGTTGGATGTGAAAAAAAGACACATATTTTGGATTATTTTATTATCATTAGTCATTGGCTTTTATTTGTTTCAAAATACAAATGATAGTGTTTCAGACTCAGAAAACTCCACTCCTAATATTTTTGTTTTTTGTTCTGAGGGTTCTCCTCGCTTTCTCAATCCTCAAGTTGCATCCGATGGCACAAGCTTTGATGCGATCAGTGATGTTTACGATGGACTTGTTGAATTTAAGAGAGGAACTTCGATTATTCAGCCGAATCTAGCAAAATCATGGAAAATATCTAAAGATGGTCTTCAATATACTTTTTATCTAAGACAAGATGTGTCTTTTCATACCACCAAAAACTTTACCCCCACTCGCAAGATGAACGCCGATGACGTTCTTTTTTCTTTTAAAAGATTTTTCGATAAATCTCATCCGTTTCATAAAGTAAGTGGTGGAAACTATATGTACTTTTTTGCCATGGGCTTAGATAAAGTTTTAAAAGATGTCGTGAAAATTAATAACTCTACTGTTCGTTTTGATTTGAAAGAAGTGAGTGCCACATTTTTAGTCAGTTTAGCCATGCAGTTTCCTGTGGTTCTTTCTAAAGAATACGGAGATCAACTGATTCAACAGAAGAGAAAAGGAGATATCGATCATATTCCTGTTGGAACAGGCCCCTTCATTTTAACAGATTATAAAAAAGATAGTTTGATTCGTTATAAAACGAATAAAAAATATTTTAAAGCACCGTCTTCTTTAAGTGGAATGGTTTTTTCCATCACTCCAGATGCTTCTGTAAGGTTTCAAAAATTAAAAAGAGAGGAATGTCATTTGATGAGTTTTCCTTCTCCTAGTGATTACGAGGCTATCGCCAACCATGAAAAACTAAAGTTGATAAAAAGTGAAGTTTATAACGTGGCTTATCTGGGTATGAATGTGAAAAAAACTCCTTTAGACAATAAATTTATTCGACAGGCCATTCATCATGCTTTGAATCGTTCTCTTTATGTGAAGGCTATTTACCTAGGAAACGCCCAGATCGCTAAGGGGCCTATTCCTCCTCGTATGTGGTCTTACAATAAGAACATTAAAGTTTATGAGTATGATGTAAAGAAAGCAAAAGAGTTACTGAAAAAAGCAGGTTATGAAAAAGGTTTTGATATTGATCTATGGGTGCTTCCAGTTTCCCGCCCTTATAACCCAGATGGAAAAAAAATGGGCGAATTAATGAAGGAAGATTTAGCTCAAGTAGGTATTAATGTTCATCTCGTTAATTATGATTGGGTGACCTACCTTCAAAAGACGCAAAAAGCAGAGCATGCCTTAGTTCAGATGGGGTGGACAAGTGATAATGGGGATCCGGATAATTTCTTAGGAACTCTTCTCAGTTGTACATCTCTAACAAGCGGTACGAATTTAGCTCAATGGTGCAATAAACCTTTTAGTCAGTTGGTAAAAAAAGCTTCTCAAACTTTGAATCAAAAAGAAAGAGAAGAGCTTTATAAAAAAGCACAAGAGATTTTTGCGGAAGAAAGCCCTTGGGTTCCATTAGTTCACACTTATGGTTTTCGAGGTTCCAATAAGAAAGTTCAGGGTTATATTTTGGCTCCACATGGTAGTGAGTCTTTCTACGGTGTGACATTGAGTCGATAGTAGTATTCTTTTGCTCTTTCAGTTATTATCCTATTGTAATAATTTAATTGTGAGTGATTGATAGTGTTTGTTTTATCCCTAAAACGGTTTATTTACTCTCTTCCAACATTGCTTTTTATTTCAATATTGGTCTTTTTATCTGTTCGTATTCTACCCGGGGATCCGGTGGATTATTTACTGGGAGAAAAAGGAGCTTCTCCAGAATTACGTCAAGAGCTCAAAGAAAAACTTGGTTTAGATAAGCCAATTTATGTTCAGTTTTTTATTTTTATTCGGCAGGTTTTAAAGGGAGATTTTGGCCGATCTATTATTTCGGATCGTACGATCGCAGAAGAATTTTTTAGTCGTTTCCCGGCAACTGTGGAATTGGCACTGAGTGCTTTATTGCTTGCTTTATTACTTGGTTTACCCTTAGGAATTCTTTCGGCTATTTTTCGCAACTCTGTTTTAGATCGTTTTGTGATGGGGCTTTCTTTAACCGGTTATTCTATGTCTATTTTTTGGTGGGGTCTTATTTTAATTTTGTTTTTTTCTATTCAGTTAGAATGGACTCCTATTGCAGGTCGTATCGATGTTTACTATGATGTGGTTCCTCATACAGGATTTATGCTTCTAGATGCTTTTGGATACGAGAATCCTATGGTGATTATCCGCTCTTTTTTGTTGCATTTGGTTCTACCGACTTTAACTTTAGCAACAATTCCTTTTGTTTCTATTGTACGTATGACTCGTACAAGTTTGATTGAATGTTTACAAGAAGATTTTATACGAACAGCTCATGCGAAGGGTCTCAGTTATCATCATGTAGTTGTAAAGCATGCCTTGAGAAATAGTTTTATTCCTATAGTGACGGTGATTGGTTTTATGTTTGGCTCTTTGATTACGGGAGCTGTATTGACTGAGATTATTTTTTCTTGGCCGGGTATTGGTCATTGGTTGGTGAAAGCCGTACTTGCCAGGGACTATCCAGCGTTACAAGGTGGAATTTTATTAATTGCCTTTTTTGTTGTGATGATTAATTTAGTTGTAGATTTAACTTATATGAAGATTGATCCACGAATTAAAACGGATGCATGAGAGTTGGGGTTTTAAATGTTTGAAAAAATTTGGAATGTCATAAAAAAAGATAAAATGCTTATTTTTTGTTCTTGCATTTTTTTACTTTTTACCTTTATGGGTTTTATAGGTGCTTACTTTTTATCTTCTCCGTTTGAAGTGCATGAGGGTTTTTTAAAAGTACCTCCCTTTTGGTTAGAAGGGGGCTCTTTTCAGTTTATTTTAGGTACAGATGATCTGGGTCGGAATTTATTTTCTCGTATTGTTCATGGAGCAAGACTTTCCATTCTCATTGGGCTTGGAGTGGTTGTGATTTCTATGTTAGTGGGAACTATTTTAGGTTTGATTGCGGGCTATTTTGGAGGCGCAATAGATCAGACTATTATGAGATTTGTAGACACTTTGATGTCTTTTCCTAGTATTTTGATTGCAATATTGATTATGACATTGCTTGGACCTGGAGTATGGAACGCAGTTATTGCAGTGAATGTAACAGCTTGGCCTGCGGTCATTCGTTTAGTTCGTTCAGTAGTTTTAAGAGAGAGGGAAAAAGATTATGTTCAAGCCGTAAGAAGTTTTGGAGCAGGTCGTTTTAGAATTTTATTCGTTAACATTTTTCCTCATTGTATAGGTCCTTTGACTGTACAAGCTACTTTAGGTTTTAGTGAGGGGATTTTAAATGTGGCAGCCCTTGGGTTTTTAGGTCTCGGTGCAGAGCCTCCTCTTCCTGAGTGGGGTGTGATGATTGGTGATGGAAGAGCTTACATGGAATCTGCTTGGTGGCTCATCACTCTACCAGGCTTTTGTTTGTTTGCTCTTGTTTTGAGTGTGAACGTCCTCGGTGAATCCCTGCGCGACATCCTCGATCCCAAATCAGAATAAAGTTTAAAAAAACGGATGAACTTGGTGAATGTCTTTGTAATCATAAATAGCCATGAATAATCTTTCGAGCCCTAAGGCAATACCTACACAAGGGGGCATTCCTTTCTTCATATATTCAATAAGCTCTTGATCCATACTGAGATCTTTGTCGGTTTTTCTATTTTCTAAATCTTTTTGGAATATTTCAAGTTGTTCTTTAGCATCTTGAATCTCATGAAAAGCATTAGCTAGCTCTAATCCTTTCCAATAAAATTCAAAGCGAGAAGCCCAACCTTCTTCGTTGAGTTGAGAGTAAGCCCTTAAAGAAGGAGGGTAATTGTAAATGATAGTTGGAATATCTTTCTCAAGGTTTTTTTCAATCTGGTTGAGAAATAAAAGATGAAACATATCTTCAAAAGAAAAAGATTTTTCATAAGGAATTTGAAATTGATTGAGGCGGGGGATGAGATCCTCTTTTTTTGAATTTGGATCAAGGTTTATATCACAATGTTTTTGGAATAACTCTTTTACAGTATATCTTTTAAAAAGCTTAAGAGGGAATTTAAGTATTTTTTGTAAGAATTTTAAAAGTTCTTCTAAATCTTCCATGATCTTTGTCCATGGAGTATGGGTTCTGTACCATTCAAGCATATAGAATTCGTTTAAATGGAGTGGACCTTCTTCGTTATTTCTAAAACTTTTATGAATTTCAAAGATCGGGGAAAAGCCTTGGCAGAGGAGTTTTTTTAAATGCATTTCAGGAGAAGCTGTGAGCCATAGTTTTTGTTTCTTATTTTGAGTTATTCTTATAGTGGAAAAAAACTCTAAATAAGGTTCAGTGCTGGCATTTGGAACAAGAATGGGAGTTTCTACAGGGCAAAAACCTTGGGATAAGAAAAAATCTTGGATCTTTCTTATGTAGTTAAACCATTGATGAAATTTTTGAGAACTCATGATCTCATCTTGGAGTCCTTAAAGTACAAAACTCCTCGGCGCTTGAAGGGTGAAGTCCAATAGTGCGGTTAAAATCTTTTTTAGTAGCCCTAGCTACCATAGCAATCGCCAACCCTTGAATAATTTCTGGAGAATCTTCTCCTACCATATGGCAGCCTAATACACGATCGTTTTCTTGGTTGACGATCATTTTAACATAGATTTTTTCTTCAGTCTTTATCGGTTTAATGGTGTATTTCAAAGGGCGAAAGGAGGATTCAAACACTTGAATTTTTAAACCTTTCTCTAAGGCTTGTTGCTCGGTGAGCCCCACTTGAGCAATGTTGGGATTTGAGAAAACTGCACTTGGAATATTATTGTAATCCATCTTTGTTTTTTGCAAGCCGAATAGATTTTGCACTAAAACTTCAGCTTCTGCTAAGGCGACAGGAGTTAAAGCATAAGGAGTATGAGCACAATCTCCGATAGCATACACTCCTTTAGCAGAAGTTTCAAATTGCTCCGAGACTAAAATACTTCCGTTTTTGGTTTGAATGCCAGCTTTTTCTAAATGAAGAGGTTCGATAAAAGGTGTTCTTCCTGTTGCAAAAAGGATGTGTTCTGCAGAGTGGGAACGACCTTCAGAGTTATAAATTGAAAGTTGACCTTTATTTTTTTTTATTTTTTCAGGATGAAAATTATGAATAATATTAAGTCCTTTGAGTTGAGCTTGTTTTTCATAGAACATACGAACATCATCATCAAAGCCCCTGAGTACTTTATCTTTTCGACAAAGAACTGTTGTGTGAGTTCCACAAGCTTGGAATATACCTGCAAATTCTAAAGCAATATAGCCAGCTCCTACAACAATCAAGGAGTGAGGTTGCTGTTGGAGTTCAAAAATCTCATTAGAGGAGAGAGTATGCTCAACACCTTCAATGTCAGGCTTATAAGGCCATCCGCCAGTTGCAATCAGAATATAGGGTGCAGAATAGAGAGCGTCTCCTGCGCGAATTGTGCCAGGCGCTTCAAAGCAGGCTTCATGTGGAATAATGTGAACATGACTATCTGTTAAAAGCTTAGTGTAGATTTGAGAGAGTCTTTTTAATTCCATCTCTCTTCTTTCTTTTTGTAATTTCCAATCTAACTTAGGAGATGAAGTTTTCCAGCCGTACTCTTGTGCAAGCTTTGTATCTTCTAAAAATCTAGCACCATACCACATAAGTTTTTTGGGTATACAGCCTTTGAGAACACAAGTTCCTCCTATATCGGATTTTTCAAACAGGGCAACCTTCTTTCCCATGGAAGCAACTCTTCGGGCTGCTCGAACACCACCAGAACCTCCTCCAATGACTAAAAAATCAAAACCTTTGTCGGTCATGGAATTATCATGACTTATATTTTTTTGAAGGGCTAGATAATTTTAGAAATTTTTTTTGAAGATATTTCGATCTTTCATCTTGTGAATTGAAATGTATATGCTAATAACGACGAGAACGGTCATCATAATCACAGGTTATAAAAGATTCATGGTCGATAATATCATGCCAAGCACTACATTCATCTGCTCTGAGTATACCAGTGCGTCTGCTGCTGCAGCCAGAAAACTCATTCGCTGTCTTTCTCAGAGTAGTTTTGTATCTTCTTTGTAGATTCTCTAGTCTGTTGATAGATGTGTCTAAACGTGTACATCGAAAGTCAAAATTTCTACATCTTTGTTTTTCTGAATATATTTCTTGCTTTGCTGTACATAAAAGCTCGGTTGCACTTTCCAGTCTTTGTTGGAAGCATACTCTTAGTTGTTGAGGTCTATTGTACCTTTGTATTCCTAAAAGTGAAAAACCAAGATCTGCTCGAGTTTGTGGGGTAGAAGGTGTAGAAGATTCACATTTTTCTAATTTATTAAAAATGTTTTTAAATTTGTCTTTGATACTTGCTTCAACATCCGTAATTACTTCATCCAGTTCATCATCATCCAAGTCATCCAGGTTTGCTAAACGAGCCAATTCTCTGACTCGACGGTCTTCGCGAGCAGACTGCACACCATCACAATGCAGGAGTAAAACAGAACTGATCAAAAAAAAGAGAACATATAGGAATACGTTGGGTTTCTTCATAATTTAAACTTCCTCTTCATACTCATTTATCGGGAGGTCTTTAATATTTCTAAAAAGGAATTTTTACAATATTACATTATTCTTTATAAGAGTAGACTTAAGCCTAGCTGTCCTTTATAGAGGGGTTTTCTTAAATTTATTCTGATTGTAAAGCTTCTACATAACAATATTACATAACAATATTTTTTTAAAGCTTGATTTATTTCGATTTATTATGTCTGATTCCTTTTTGTGTCTGGAATTGTTGTTATAGGCTCTCAGTGGGGTGATGAAGGTAAGGGTAAGCTTGTCGATGTCTTTGCTTCACATATGGATTATATTGTTCGCTACCAAGGTGGGGCTAACGCAGGGCATACATTAAATATTAATGGAAATAGAATTATCCTGCACCTAGTGCCTTCCGGAGTACTCCATCCTCACACCATTTGTGTGATTGGAGCAGGGGTAGTGCTCGATGTTTTTGGTTTGATGGAGGAAATTCAAGCCTTAAAAAAATCAGGCTATTTAGAAAATGATCAGCAGTTGGTGGTGTCCGAGTCGTCCACTATTTTGCTCGACTATCACAAACATTTAGACCAGTTGAGGGAAGAAAGCGCAGGCAAGTCTAAAATTGGAACTACAGGAAGAGGAATAGGCCCTGCTTATGAGGATAGAATTTCTCGAAAAGCTCTTCTCTTTAGGGATTTGTTTTTACCTCTAGATGATTTGAGGGAAAAACTTGTGAATTCTTCTAAAGAGAAATTATTTTTGATGAAAGAATTCTATCAATATGAGGGTTACTCCGTAGATTCTTTGATTGAAAAATTAATTCCTGTGCGAGAGAGTTTAAAACTTTATTGTTGTAAAGACACATCGTTATTAATTCATCAGGCTTTTCAGGAAGGAAAAAAAGTTCTTCTGGAAGGTGCCCAAGGTGTTTTGCTTGATATTTTTCATGGAACTTATCCTTATGTGACCAGCTCTTCGACTTTAACTGGTTCTGCACTCACAGGTTTAGGTATAGGTTGGAAGCATATCCATAAGGTTGTGGGTGTGGCTAAGGCTTATGTCACTCGTGTGGGGTATGGACCCTTTCCTTCGGAGTGTGAAAAAGACTCCCCTGAAAATTCGCATTTATCAGAAAAGGGGAAAGAACGGGGTTCGACGACCGACAGATTAAGAAGGTGTGGATGGCTCGATCTTATAGCTTTAAAATATGCGATTCGTCTGAATGGCTTTACGTGTTTAGCTTTGATGAAGTTGGATGTTCTTTCTGGTTTAGAAAAGATCAAGTTGTGTGTGAGTTATGAGTTAGACGGAAAGGTAATAGATCACTATCCTGTTTATGAGAGTGATTTAAAACGATGCAAGCCTATTTATAAGGAATTTTTGGGTTGGCATGAGGATTTGAAATCTATTCGATCAGTAAAAGATTTGCCGAAAAATGCTCAGATTTATTTGAAGTTTATTGAAGAAGAGTTAAAAATTTCTATTGATATGGTATCTGTGGGACCGAAGAGAGATGAATTTATTTGGGTTCGTTCTTTATTTTAAGATACTGACTTGAAGCTCATTAAGGTTTATGTTCTTATGGTGCTGAAAATTCTATATTTCGTACTTTTTTGATTGTGCTCGTATTATTTTTTTGAGATTGTGGGGAGTAATTTTTTTATATTTTTGGTGAATAGATCTGACCCGCTAGCTCAGTTTGGTAGAGCATCTCCCTTTTAAGGAGAGGGTCCTTGGTTCGAGCCCAAGGCGGGTCACCATGTGTTCCCTTCGTCTAGCGGTTAGGACATCACCCTTTCACGGTGAAGACACGGGTTCGAGTCCCGTAGGGAATGCCATTTATTTTCTAAGTGTTGATATTACTTCTGCATAGAAGAGTGAGCTATTTTCAAATGGAGCTGATAGTTTGTTTACAACTGTTGTTTGCACCTGAGACTGCTCTGTGTTTACGGAGAATATTCTCCACACCTTTATGACCTTGTGCAATTGCCAAATCTAAAGCTGTTTTATTTTTATCATCTGGGATATATGGATCTGCTCCGAGTTTGAGCAGGGTCTGTACCAGACCTGCATGACCGTTAGAGGCTGCCCAATTTAAAAGTGTTAGACCTTCTCTACCTTTGGCATCTATATTTGCTCCATTTGTAACTAAAGCTATTATCACATTAGTATGACCTCGTGCAATTGCCAAATTTAAAGGTGTTCGACCGTCTTTATCTGGGATATTTGGATCTGCTTTGTGTTCGAGGAGGGTCTGTACCGCACCATTATAACCGTTAAAGGCTGCCCAATGTAAAGGTGTTAGACCTTCTCTACCTTTGGCATCTATATTTGCTCCATTTGTAACTAAAGCTATTATCATATTAGTATGACCCATGCGAGCTGCCCAATGTAAAGGTGTTCGACCCTTTCTATTTTGGATATTTGGATTTGCTCCGAGTTTGAGGAGAATTTGTACCAGATCTTCATAACCTTCAGCGATTGCCCAATGTAAAGGTGTTAGACCCAACCAATCTCCTTTATCTAGATCTGCTTTGTAGTCAGAGAGAATTTGTATCAACTTTGCATTGCCCTTGCGAACTGCCTTATGTAAAGCAGTGCTCTGATCCAAAGTAGAATGTTTGATATTTTTACTTTCGATATTTGGATCTGCTCCGTGTTTGAGTAGGGATTCTACCACACGTTCATGACCTAGTTCGGCAGCTATCATTAAAGCTGTTCGACCCCTTTCATTTTGGATATCTAGATCTATTATTTTTTTTAACAAAATTTCTTCAACCCTTTTATTATCCCCAGATTTAACTGCTGAGAAAAGTTTCTCATTTAATTCTACTTTGTCTGCATGAGCGGTTGCGATTACTGACAAACTCAAAAGAATGATAGTGAATAAATGAGCGAATAATTTTATTAAGTTTTTCATGTTGATTACATCCTTATAGTAATATTCTACTTAAAAACAAACCCATAATAATCAGAAGTACAAGTCTTCATAACTTATCTTTCCAAATAATTACTGCTGAGAAAGTTACCTTATTGAATGAATATAATCAAGCTGATTAGAATCAAGCTGATTAGAATATGTATGTAATACTTACATAGTTTCATCATCAAAATCAAAAGTTAAAAAGTTCTTGAATATTTATACTAAAAACAACTGTAAGTTCTTTTTTAAATAGTTACTCAAATGTGATAAACTTGCGGTTGTAGTTTTTTTAAGTGTTGAGACTACTTCTGCATAGAAGAGTGAGCTATTTTCAAATGGAGCTGATAGTTTGTTTACAACTGTTGTTTGCACCTGAGACTGCTTTGTGTTTACGGAGAATATCTTCCACACCTTTATAACCTCGTGTAATTGCAAAATCTAAAGCTATTCTATATTTATCATCTTGGATATTTGAATCTGCTCCGAGTTTGAGCAGGGCCTGTACCAGACCTGCATGACCGTTCCAGGCTGCCCAATGTAAAGCTGTTTGACCTTCTCTACCTTTGGCATCTATATTTGCTCCATTTGTAACTAAAGCTATTATCATATTAGTATGACCCATGCGAGCTGCCTCATGTAAAGTAGTTTCTTTCAATTCATTTTCTTTATTTGGATCTGCTCCGAGTTTGAGGAGAGTTTGTACCACATTTTCATTATTTTCAGCAGCTGCCTGGTTTAAAGCTGTGTAATCCATCCAATCCCCTTTATCTAGATCTGCTTTGTAGTCATAGAGAATTTTTATCAACTTTACATTGCCCTTGCGAACTGCCGTATGTAAAGCAGTGCTCTGATCCCAAGTAGAATGTTTGATATTTTTACTTTCGATATTTGGATCTGCTCCGTGTTTGAGTAGGGATTCTACCACACGCTCATGACCTAGTTCGGCAGCTATCATTAAAGCTGTTAGACCCCTTTCATTTTGGATATTTAGATCTATATCTTCTTTTGACAAAATTTCTTCAACCCTTTTATTATCCCCAGATTTAACTGCTGAGAAAAATTCCCTTTCTTCTGGTGATAAAGATTTCTCATTTAATTCTACTTTTTCTGCATGAGCGGTTGCGAGTACTGACAAACTCAAAAGAGTGATAGTGAATGAATGAGCGAATAATTTTATTAAGTTTTTCATATTATACACCCCTTGTAATGAGATTATACTTAAAAACAAACCCATAATAATCAGAAGCATAAGTTTTCATAACTTATCTTTCCAAATAATTACTGATGAGCAAATTACTTTACCTAATGAATATAGTCAAACTAATTAGAATATGTATGTAATACTTACATAGTTTCATCATCAAAGTCCTCCAACAAGGAGGTGTTTTCCATCCCCATAAATCCAATGAAGTCTGGATAGTTCATTTGTAAAACTTGCTCTTTGCTCAACATGTTCATGATTTAACAAATAGTGGTTCTAAAAATTGAATTGATTCTTTTTGAACGTTCAAATGGCATTTGCTACCTAAAGGAAAAGGACAAAAGTGTGAAAAATATCCAAAAGAAATAAAAGATATTACTACTCGGATGATGCTATAATTATTGCTTAATAATCATACTTATGTAAATAGGAGTATATAGTACAATTAGAACTACATCAAAATACAAAATTTTAACAGGATACTCCGGTTAGTAGTCCGTAGGGAATGCCATTTATTTTCTAAGTGTTGATTTTACTTCTGCATAGAAGAGTGAGCTATTTTCAAATGGAGCTGACGAGATCTTTACACTTTGATTCCAACTTTAGAAGCATGGAGTTCACTTTATCTTGGATACTATGTGCTGTTTCTTCATGGAGTAGAGCTATTACATCTAAGTGACCTGCTTTAATTGCTAAACTTAAAGCCGTTCTACCCCATTTATCTTTTTTATTTGGATCTGCTCTGTATTCGAGGAGAATTTGTACCATACTTCCATTACCTTTGAGAGCTACTGAATGTAAGGCTGTTATACCATGTTCATTTTGGAGATTTGGATCTGCTCCGTGTCTGAGGAGGAGTTGTGCTATATCAAAATGGTCGTTTTCAGTTGCTATAAGTAAAGCTGTTTTTTTGTCTTCTTCTTGGATATCCGGATCTGCTCCGTGTTTGAGTAGGGATTCTACCATATTTAAGTCACCGTTTTTGGCTGCCAGGTGTAAAGCTGTTAGACCCCTTTCATTTTGGATATCTAGATCTATTATTTTTTTTGACAAAATTTTGTTAACTTTTTGAATATCTCCAGATCCAACTGCTGAGAGAAATTGATCTTCCAAAGTTCCTGCTCCTGCATAAGCAGTAAAAAATATTATTGTTCCGATAACATAAGTTTTCATAACTGACCTTTGTGCAGTCCAAACGATTACTACTGAGCAAGTTAGTTTACCTATAAAAAAGGAATATGATCAACTAATTAGAGTATGTGTGTAATAATTCATAGTGAACTATTACACTGTGCTTAATTCAGTGGAGATTTTACACAGTTATCGGGCAACGATTTTGATACGATCTCTTTCTCTTTCCATGGGGTGATGAGATTTAAGCTTTTTTTCACTCTTTTCTTATATAACTTTTTGTATTTTATGCTTGGTAAGGATTTAACATTATATTCAACAAAATCTTTTGATATAAGTCTATCTGCTATCACTCTAACAGCTACAGGTGAAACATCACCTGTGATAAACTTGCGGTTGTAGTTTTATTTAAGTGTTAATTTTACTTCTGCATAGAGAGTGAGTTATTTTCCTATGGAACCGATAGTTTTACTACACTTTTTTAATATCCTTTTTACACGCGCTCTTTTTAGGAAACCTATCTTTGTTTTTTCGCTGAGTAGAGCTATTATATCTAAGTAAGGTTTTTTAGTTGCTGAATCTAAAGTTGGTGTTCTCATTGCTAGATCTAAAGCTTTGTAATTATTGGTATTTTGGATATCTGGATTTGCTCCAGATTTGAGGAGAAGTTGTACTATGCCAAAATAACCATTGTCAGCTGCTATATGTAAAGCTGTTTCTCTCAAATTATTTTCTTGATTTGGATCTGCTCCGTGTTTGAGTAAGGATTCTACCACATGCTCATGACCTAGTTCGGCAGCTATAATTAAAACTGTTCGACCCTTTCTATTTTGGATATCTAGATCTATTATTTTTTTTGACAAAATTTTGTTAACTTTTTGAATATCCCCAGATTTAACTGCTGAGAAAAGTTTCTCATTTAATTCTACTTTGTCTGCATGAGCGACATGGAGAATATTTTCCACAACTGTCACAACACCTGTATAATCTCCTTGTTCAATTGCCAAATCTAAAGCTGTTTTACCTCCTTTATTTTTGGCATCTATATCTACTTTGTTTTGAACTAGCATTCTTACTATAGTATCATTGCCCTTGCGAGTTGCCGTATGTAAAGCTGTTTCACCCCTTTCATCTGGGGTATTCAAATCTGCTCCGAGTTCGATGAGAGTGCGTATCGCATCAGCATTACCATTGTGAGCTGCTATATGTAAAGGTGTTAGACCTCCTTTACTTCTGGCATCTATATTTGCTCCATTTTTAACTAAAGCTATTATCACATCAGTATGCCCCTTGCGAGCTGCCCAATATAAACTAGTTTCTTTCAAATTATTTTCTTCATTTGGATTTGCTCCGAGTTTGAGGAGAGTTTGTACCACATGCTCATGACCTCGTTCGGTTGCCATGTGTAAAGCTGTGCTACCTTCGTTACTTTTGGCATCTATTTTTGCTCCATTTGTAACTAAAGCTATTATCACATTACTATAACCATTGAGAGCTGCCCGACGTAAAGGAGTGGTTCCCATATGACTTTTTTTATTTGGATCTGCTCCGAGTTTGAGGAGAGTTCGTACCGCATCTATATGACCATTTTTGGCTGCCATAAGTAAAGCTGTGATACCCATCCAATCTCCTTTATCTAGATCTGCTCCGTAGTCAAAGAGAATTTTTATCACCTTTACATTGCCCTTGCGAGCTGCCTTATGTAAAGCAGTTTGCTGATCCCAAGTAGAATTTTTGATAGTTTTTGTACTTTCGATATTTGGATCTGCTCCGTGTTTGAGTAGGGATTCTACCACATGCTCATGACCTAGTTCGGCAGCTATAATTAAAGGTGTTAGACCCTTTTCATTTTTGGTATTTAGATCTACTGTTTTTTTTGACAACATTTCGTTAACTTGTTGAATATCTCCAGATTCAACTGCTGAGAAAAATTTCTCATTTAATTCTACTTTGTCTGCATGAGCGGTTGCGATTACTGACAAACTCAAAAGAATGATAGTGAATAAATGAGCTAATAATTTTATTAAGTTTTTCATATTATACACCCTTGTAATGAGATCATATTTAAAAACAAACCCATAATAATCAGAAGTATAAGTTTTTATAACTTATCTCTCCAAACAATTACTGTTACCTTATTGAATGAATATAATCAAACTGATATAGAGTATGTATGTAATATTTACATAGTTTCATCATCAAAAGTTAAAAATCAAAAGTTAAAAAGTTCTTGAATATTTATACTAAAAACAACTGTAAGTTCTTTTTTAAATAGTTGCTCAAATGTGATAAACTTGCGGTTGTAGTTTTATTTAAGTGTTAATTTTACTTCTGCATAGAGAGTGAGTTATTTTCAAATGGAGTGAATAATTTGTCTACAACTGTTTCCACCTGAGACTGCTCCGTGTTGGCGGAGAATTTTTACCACACCATCATGACGTGCTTTAATTGCTAAACCTAAAGGTGTTTGATCCCAGTTATCTTTTTTATTCAGATCTGCTCCGAGTTCGAGGAGAATTCGTACCAGATCTTCATAACCTTCAGCGACTGCCCAATGTAAGGCTGTTTCGCCCCTTTCATCTGGGGTATTCAAATCTGCTCCGTGTTCGAAGAGAGTTCGTATCACATCAGCATTACCTCCGAGAACTGCCCAATGTAAGGCTGTAAGGTCCTCTTTATCTGTTTTATTTAGCTTTGCTCCGAGTTCGAGGAGAATTTGTAACATACCTACATTACCTCGTTCGGCTGCCAGGTTTAAAGCTATTTCATCTTTTTTATTGTGGGTATTTATATCTATTATTTTTTTTGACAAGATTTCTTTAACTTTTTGAATATCTCCAGATTTAACTGCTAAGAAAAATCGATATTCTGATGCTCCTGCTCCTGCATAAGCAGTAAAACATATTATTGTCCCGATAACATAAGTTTTCATAACTGACCTTTGTGTGGGTTAAAACGGATTACTACTGAGCAAGTTAGTTTACCTAATGAATATAAATCAATCCAATTAGAGAGTATATGTAATTATTACATAGTGAATTATTAAACTGTGCATAATTCAGTGGAGATTTTACACAGTTATGGGACAACGATTTTGATACGATCTCTTTCTCTTTCCATGGGGTGATGAGGTTTAAGCTTTTCTTTTTTTACTTTTTTCTTATATAATTTTTTGTATTTTATGCTTGGTAAGGATTTAACATTATATTCAACAAAATCTTTTGATATAAGTCTATCTGCTGTCACTCTAACAGCTACAGGTGAAACATCACCTGTGATAAACTTGCGGTTGTAGTTTTTTTAAGTGTTGATATTACTTCTGCATAGAGAGTGAGCTATTTTCAAATGGAGTGAATAATTTGTCTACAACTGTTTCCACCTGAGACTGCTCTGTGTTGGCGGAGAATTTTTGCCACACCATCATGACGTGCTTCAATTGCTAAACCTAAAGGTGTTTCATTTCTATTATTTTGGGCATTTGGATCTGCTCCCGCTTCAGCTAGAGCTTCTACCACATGTTCATGACCAAAGAAAGCTGCCCAATGTAAAGCTGTTAGACCCCCGTTATCTGGGATATTCGAATCTGCTCCGTACTCAAGTAGAAGTTGTACCGCACCTGAATTACCTTGTTTGGCAGCTCCCATTAAAGGTGTTAGACCTCCTTTATCTTTGGCATCTAGGGCATCTAGTTTTTTTTCTTCGCCATCGCCGAGGGTGATTAAAAACCTCATTATCTTTAAATGACCGTAGAGAGTTGCCCAATGCAAAGCTGTGTAACCCATTTTATTTTGGCCTAGATCTTTTATTCCATTATTAAATAGAGCTTCTACCACACCTTTATGACCTACTTTAATTGCTGCAAGTAAAGGTGTTAGACCATTATTATCTGAGCTCTTTAGATCTGCTCCCTTTGTAATTAGAAGTAGCGCCACATCTGCATGACCTGATTCAATTGCTATAAGTAAAGCTGTTTTACCTTTGTTATCTTTGAGATTTAGTTTTGCGTTGTAGTTCTCGATTAGGGATATTATTATCCCTAAAATCCCTTTTTCGGCTGCTAGGTGTAAAGCTGTTTGACCCAATATACCACCTTTGACATTCGGATTTATTAATGTTTTTTCTTCTGAAAAAAGTTTCATAACTGCTGCAAGATTTCCCAATTTCAATGCTAAGAGAAGTTTAGTTCCTCGGTTGTTTAATTGTGACGAAAGTTGCTGTTTTGATTCTGCTACTGCTGCTACTCCTGCTCCTGCTCCTGCATAAGCAGTAAAACATATTATTGTCCCGATTACTGACAAACTCAAAAGAGTGAATAAATGAGCGAATAAATTTATTAAGTTTTTCATGTTGATTACATCCTTATAGTAATATTCTACTTAAAAACAACCCTATAATAATCAGAAACATAAGTTTTCATAACTGACCTTTGTACGGTCCAAACGATTACTACTGAGGAAGTTACTTTACCTGTAAAAGATGAATATAATCAATCCAATTAGAGCGTATGTGTAATAATTACATAGTGAAGTAAACTATAAGACTATGCATCATTCAGTGAAAGATTTACACATTTATTGGAAAACGATTTTGATACGCTCTTTTTTTCTTTCCATAGGGCGAGGAGGTTTAAGCTTTTCTACCTTTAATCTTAGCGTTATATTCAAAAGAAGAGGGAATGAATTTCCAAGCTGCAGATATACCAGAATCATAATTGGTTATTGCTCCTAAAAACTTTTGAATTTCAAGTCTACTAACTACTTTCCTATGATTCTTTATTTGAATAGGTGTGTTTCCTCTATTAACCTAACCGTCAATTCCATCGTTCCCTAGCTTCTTAGGATTAGATTCCCATCCCATAAATTCACAGATCATAATCTACTAACTTATGACCTCTGAGAGTTGCTAAACTGAAAGCTGTTCGACCATTTTTATCTGAGATATTTAGATCTGCTCCGTGTCTGAGGAGGAGTTGTGCTATATTAAAAAAACCTACTTTGACTGCCAGATGTAAAGCTGTTTCACCCATGTTATCTGGGATATTCGGATCTGCTTTGTGTTCGAGGAGAATTTGTACCACACCTTCATAACCTTCAGCAGTAGCCCAATGTAAAGGTGTTCGACCCATTTCATCTTGGATATTTGAATCTACTCTCTTTTCAAGTAGGGTTTGTACCGTATCAGCATTACCTCCGAGAACTGCTAGGTGTAAAGGTGTTCGACCGTCTGTATCTGGGATATTTGGCTTTGCTCCGTGTTCGAGGAGAGTTTGTACCACATTTTCATAATTTTCAGCGGCTGCCAGGTGTAAAGGTGTTCGACCCATTTCATCTTGGATATTTAGCTTTGCTCCCTTTTCAAGTACAGTTTGTACCATATCAGTATTGCCTCTGAGAACTGCTAGGTGTAAAGGTGTTCGACCGTCTGTATCTGGGATGTTTAGATCTACTCCGTGTCTGAGGAGGAGTTGTGTTATATTAAGTTGTGTTATATCAAAAAAACCTGCTTTGACTGCCAGATGTAAAGCTGATTGACCCTTTCTATTTTGGATATTTGGATCTGCTCCGTGTCTGAGGAGGAGTTGTGCTATATCTAAAGGGCTTGGTCTTATTTGGATTGCTAGGTGTAAAGCTGTTAGACCCCATCTGCTGTCTTGGATATTTGGATCTACTTCGAGTTCAAGTAGAGTTTGTACCGTATCAGCATTACCTCCGAGAATTGCTAAATGTAAGATTGTTAGATCCATTTTATCTTGGATATTCGGATCTGCTCCGTATTCGAGGAGAGTTTGTACCAAACCTTCATAATCTTCAGCGGCAGCCCAATGTAAAGCTGTTCGACCCCTTTCATCTGGGATATTTGGCTTTGCTCCCTTTTCAAGCAGGAGTTTTACTATACTAACATGGCCGTTTGCAGTTGCTATAAGTAAAGCTGTTCGATTCATTTTATCTGGGATGTTTAGATCTGCTCCGTGTCTGAGGAGGAGTTGTGCTATATTAAAAAAACCTACTTTGACTGCCAGATGTAAAGCTGTTTCACCCATGTTATCTTGGATATTCGGATCTGCTTTGTGTTCGAGGAGAATTCGTACCGTATCTGCATTACCATTGTGAGTTGCTATATGTAAAGGTGTTCGACCCCTTTCATCTGGGATATTTGGCTTTGCTCCCTTTTCAAGCAGGAGTTTTACTATACTAACATGGCCGTTTGCAGTTGCTATAAGTAAAGCTGATCGACCCCATTTATCTTTGATATTTTGGATATTTTGATTTACTCTTTCTTCTGAAAGAAATTTGTTAACTTTTTGAATATCTCCAGATTTAACTGCTGAGAGAAGCCTCTTTTCTCGATCTTCTAATTCTCCTGCTCCTGCATAAGCAGTAAAAAATATTATCGTTCCGATAACATAAGTTTTCATAACTGACCTTTGTACAGTCCAAGCGATTAATACTGAGCAAGTTAGTTTACCTATAAGGTAAGAGATGAATATTATCAAGCTAACTGGAGTATGTATGTAATAATTATATGGTGAAGTGAACCATTAAACTGTGATAATTCAGTGAAAGATTTACACAGTTATTGGACAATGATGTTGATACGATCTTCTTTTCTTTCCATGGAGTGATGAGGTTTAAGCTTTTTTTCACTCTTTTCTTATATAACTTCTCGTATTTTTCACTACGTTTCTCTGATATTAAAAGGCTTCCTAAAATACTTTCACTTCAATGAACTTTATGTTTCTATCTTTAATCTTAGTCTTATATTCATAAGCAGAGGGACTGAATTTCTAAGCTACAAATATACCAGAATCATCATTGGTTATTGCTCCTAAAAACTTTTGAATTTTAAGTCTTCCAACTTTATTCTTATGATTCTTTATTTGAATAGGTGTGTTTCTTCTATTAGCCTAGCCGTCAATTCCACCGTTATCTGACTTCTTAGGATTAGATTCCTAATCCATAAATTCACAGATCATATCTACAAACTTATGACTTTCCTTTATATGAAACCGATAATAGCTGCTGCACAACTGTTTCCACCTGAGGCTGCGGCCCCGTGTTTAAGGAGAATGTCTACCACACGTTCATGACCTCGTTTGGCTGCTAAATCTAAAGGTGTTCGACCCTTGTTATCTGGGATAATTAATGGAGCTCCGCGTCTAAGGAAAGATCGTACCAGACCTTCATAACCTTCAGCGGCTGCCCAATGTAAAGCTGTTCGACCGTCTATACCTGGGATACTCAGATCTACTCTTTTTTTTGACAAAATTTTGTTAACTTTTTGAATATCTCCAGATTTAACTGCTGAGAGAAGTTGCTTTGATGCTGAGAGAAGTTGCTTTGATGCTGAGAGAAGTTGCCTTTCTTCTATTTCTTGCTGTCGTTTCCTTTTTCTAGAGAGCTTTCCTTGTTCTCCCTCTTGTCTTCTTCTGAGACTTGACCTTTTTATCTTTTTTCGAGTTGTTCGTTTTCTATTTAAGAGAAAGTGACGTGTTGGTGTTTTTTCATCTGAGGGAAGTCGATATTCTGATGTTTCTGCATAAGCAGTAAAACATATTATTGTTCCGATTGCTGACAAACTCAAAAGAGTGAATAAACTAACGAATAATTTTATTAAGTTTCTCACATTGATTATATTCCTTATAACAATATTCTACTTAAAAACAACCCCATAATAATCAGAAACATAAGTTTTCATAACTGTCCTTTGTGCAGTTCAATATAATCAAGCTAACTAGAGTATATATATAATAATCACATAGTTTCATCCATCATCAAAAGTTAAAAAGTTCTTGAATATTTATGCTAAAAACAGCTATAAACTCTCTTTTAAGTAGTTGCTCAAAGTATTTTGCTTGCTTCATTTTTTGAAAAGTTGATTACAGTGGACTGGTTTTAAAGAGAGTGGCAAAAGGTTTTCCTTATTTTTGGATTCAAAAGTACTATAGTCTTTGTAGGTTGATTTACAAAATTTTTATATAGTAATTGCATTAAATACTGTTAATCAAGGCACAGAATAAGAAACAGCTATAAACCATATCCCTGTAATTTTTCTAGAAATCAAAGAAGTTTTACAGTGTTGTTTTCAATTATGTCTATCCCTAAATGTATTTTTTTCACAGTATGTCAATAAATTTCAAAATAGCATTTAATTCTATTGTCCAATTCATAAATGTGTTACAAGGTTTTTGAATTTGACAAAAATAAAATCTTTAAATAGCTATGTTAAAACAAATATTATCAATTTTTATTCTACTCAACCTATGCATGTATGCCCATTCAAGTGCCTATTCAAGCACGTCTACCCCCCATCCACCAAGCACGTATGATGATGCCCTTCCATCAAGTATTTATGCCATGAGGCCATTAAATCTTGAGTCAAGCCAAGATGTAAAAGAGTTTTTTGATAAGGCAGTCCTTATCGTAAGAGAGTCGTCGGATAAAATAAATGATATCAATGAAAATGGATATACTCTTCTGCAACAAGCTCTTATAAACCAAGCTTATGTAGAGGAAGTTTTTTCGCAATTAGAAAATACAAATGGATCAGAAGAAGATATTTTGGACACTAACCTTACGACTATAAAAATGTTGCTAAACAATGGAGCTGACCCTAATATACTCTTTCCAGCGGAACAAGGACGATTTAAGAAAACCGAGAAACGGCATCTTCTTATAAGAGCTACTGAAGGCACAGCATTGCCTCATTTTCCCCTGCATATTATTGAATTACTTTTTAAATATGGCTTGAATGCTCAGGTAAGAGATCTGAATGGCAACACAGCTCTTATGAAACTTATTCCTTTATTAAATTTCTGGAGGAAAATGTCTTTATCAGAATATAGAGAAAAATTTATACAATTACTCATTGATCACACAACTGATTTCAATGCTCAAAATAATAGAGGAGATATGGTGTTACACTTAACAAGTCAATATGCTGATTTGGAGACCGCTCGTCTTCTTCTTCGAAATCCAGTTCGATTAGACATTAGCAATTCTCAAGGATACACACCCGAGCAAGTGTTAAAAAAATCTACGTGGCCTTCTGAGAAGTCCAGTGCAAAATGGAATTGGGTTTTCTCTCTTTCTCTTTTCGAGCAAAAAGTTTATAAAATGCTTCAATTATTAGAAGAAGCAAAAAATGGGTTGCCAGCTAACAAAGACAATCTCTTAGGGAGTTCGAATAAGAGAGAGGTTGGAACTGGTCTTTTTTCTGCCTGTGCAAGAGCTTTCAATAGCATGAAGAGAGCTGACTAAAAAAAGAAATGACGAGTCTGAGAAGACGTAAAAAGCGATTATAAGGAACATTTTTTATTATTAATTTTATTAGCTTTTGAATTTCCATTAAAAGTGCATTGTACGCAAATGCATCTTAAAAGCTTTACGAGCTGTTTGAGTAAAAATATTTATACTTTCTTTTATCAACATATTATATCTATAAGATAATATGTCTGATTCATTTTTTTTAGGATTTCCTAAGGAGTAAATATCTATATTTTGATCATTTAAAGTATTTAAAATTTGAGCTTCAGTGAAGATAACCATGGGATCTAGAATACTGTACGATGAGCTTATTATTCGTAATAAATCTTGGCTGTTTACAATTTGATGGATTGTTGGACGTTCCTCTGGAAGTAATTCATGTGTGAGAATAAAATAAATAACCTCTGCTTTTTTCTTTTTTGCTATTGTTGGTAGTTTTTCTATATGAGAAACTATTTGTCTATTCAGTTCTGGATTTTTTGGAAAAAGTATTACTCCATAATCTAATTTTATTACATGTTTCAGATTATGTAAAAAAGCCTCAATAGGAGATGAAGTGGTACCATCCAAAGATTTTTTTTGATTAAAGAGTTCAACGGGAATAATATTTAATCCATTTTTTGAAGGTCTATTTAAAGCTAATATTCCAAGTTGGGAAGTTGTGGGTAGAATTATTTTTTCTGGGAAAGAATTAAGAGCTTTGTTTATAAGATAAAGAACTTCGTTGTCATCTTTGTTTTTTTCAATATAATATGTGAGTCCTTTATAATTTTTAAATTTGTCCAAGAACTCAAACTCTAACTTCCGTTCAAAAATATCAGAAGAACGGGTTGCCAGCCAAGCTAATTTAATATTAAATAACAGCCACCAATGAAGAGTGATTTGTTCGTTTGTTATTTGCTCTAAGGCTTTCTTCTCAAGTGCGTTTAATTGATCCAGTTTATGATTTTGATGAGTTGCTATGAGGCCTTGTTGAATATGATGGATATGTTTTTGGATAAAAGGTCTCAGGTATTTAATATTAGTTTTTTTCGGGTCTATAGAACTGTTTCTCAAGTGTTTTCCCAATTTAGTTAATTCGTTAACTTCACCTAATCCATCATAAAAACCTTTTTTCATATAATGCGGTTGACCTTCTGTTGTAGGTATTTTTGAAAATGTCGATGAACAAGATTGATTTGCGTACAAGTAGTGTGAAAAACTTATAGAGATTATTAAAGATAAGATGATAATATTTGTTTTGTACATAATGTATACCTATCGAAATGATTCTAAACCGTAACAGGAGTATACCAAAGGGATTTTGAAGTAAAAAGAAGAATCAACAGACCATTCAAAGACTTAGCATCTTTAAGACATTCTACCAGCTAGACTATTTCCTTGTACAATCTCTTTTTCCTTCGGATGTTAGGTGAGTACACGACTTAACATATTCTAGATTCCTCAACTGAAAAGCCGTACCGTTATTTTTGTCATAAAAAGTGTGGGTGACATCCACTACATCACCTTGATGATGTTGAACCACTATAATATTGTTATCTTTGTCTTTTAGATCTCCAATAAGAATAACCGTGCGAATAGTAGAGGGTTCACTGACTAAAGGAATAACAGCATTTCCAAGAAAACTAACGCTTATATTATTGTTTTGATGGACTGTTACAGAACAAGTTTCTCCTGTGAACTCAAGCCCTACAAATAACCTTTGCAAAAGATTTTTCGCTGGCACGGCGATACAGCCATTAAAAGTCTTTTGTTTAAGTTTTTCCTGATTTTTAGGTGGATTTTCTAAAAGTTTTCTGACAGCGTCTTTTGTTATAAGTCTATCAGAAGTGCTGCCACAGCTGTTTAGGAAAGAAACCGATAAAATAAAAATGACTAAAAGTCGCATACTATTCAATTCTATAAGTTTTATATTTTAAAGTCAACTTTTAAGAATTAACGTTATTAGCTTAACTCAGCAAATAGGACTTAGCCCAATCAAGCAATAATGAATATAGATATTATTTTTCAATTAAAAATAAAAACTCTATATTTTTATCTCTTTTAATCCAATCATAAGTCCAACACATTCCTGCCATCACGTTTTTCTTATAATCAATGGAAAATATATGAGCTTTTCGACTATGCTCCTTAATGATTCGGCATATGTCTTCTTTAGCAGCTCTTCCTCCATTACTGTAGGAAAGTAAAATGTACCGAGAAGAGCACTTTTGAATCAACTTTTCTATAGCCTTCAAAGCGATAAAATCTCCTTCCTTATTTTTCCTAAATTCTTCAAAAATAGAACCTGTTTTTCGATCACTGCAATCTTCTCTTCGATTCGATTGACCTACGAGATTCGGTTTATCATTAAGGCAAATGGTCTTCCAGATATGGTAATAAGAAGCATAACGAACGCGAGAAGGAGGCATCTTTTGATTATTCGATCCATAAGGTGGATCAAAGTAAGAAAGATCAGCTTTCACTTGAGATAAAGCCTGAAATATATCTTTATTCATCACTTTATGGTGAGAAGGTATAGACTTCATAAGAGGCATTTTAAGCTCCATTGTTTTAAAAGAGCGAGGAGACCACTGCCTCAAGTAAGAAGCATAATGTCCTAAGGTATTATCCACCTTATCTAAGGCTGAAATCAGACTGGTTAGTAGTATAGATTTTTCAATAGAGTTTTCAGAGATTTTATCTATCTTAGGTCGGATAGCATCTAGTTTTTTGGTATTATGAATTTGCCAAACTTTTTTTTTGCCATCCGAGTTAACGGAAAGTCCATTGTTCGATACTCCTCCATAATTTTTTGTAAACCAGCCCTCATGTCCTTTGAGATGATTCAAGTAATCTAGTTTTTCTTCTAATAAAGCAGTTTGTTTTCCTTTCAGATAGCACTCACCAAAAACTTTAGACCATAAAGCTTGATCATTACAGATAACTTTGTAGCCATATTTTGCAAAAGCTTGACTGACTCTTGTTGTTCCTGCAAATCCATCAAAAATATTTCTAACTGGCAAGGAACGAACAATAGAAAGAATATGGGGGAGTAATTTTAATTTAGAACCACTATATTTAATTCCTTCGGTCACAATAGAATCTATAGGTTGATTCAAAGGGTGAAAGGGTTGAGGAGTGGTTTTATTAGTTAATAGAGTTTCTAACATATCTTTTATGATTTTCTAAGTAATGAAAAATACTGTCAAGCTTGATATAGGGGTTGAGATAGAATTAAAAGAGCATTAGTCTTGAATTCAAGAGGTGAATTGTGAAAGTTTATCAAATTCCAGACTTGCAAGATAACTATGTCCATATACTCAAAAATTCTAATGGAGAAACGGCTGTAGTGGATCCCTCGACTGCAGATTCTGTCAATCAATTTTTAGAAAAAAAGAAATGGTCTCTCGATTATATTCTCAACACTCATCATCACTATGATCATGTAGGAGGAAATAAAGAATTGAAGAGGAAATGGGGTTGCACCATTATTGGCTTTGAAAAAGATAAAAAAAGAATTCCCTGCATCTCACAGACCGTCCAAGAAAATGAAGAGTGGGTATGGGGAGATCAAGTCTGTCGGATTCTATTTATTCCAGGACATACTCTGGGACATATTGCTTATTGGTTCAAAAACTCGAATACTCTTTTTTGTGGAGACACTTTGTTTTCTATGGGATGCGGACGTCTTTTTGAAGGCACTCCGGTTCAAATGTTTCAAAGCCTCAATCAAATAAAAAATCTACCTGTAAGTACTCAGATCTATTGTGGTCATGAGTATTCTAAAAGAAATGCTCAATTTGCTTTGGAAATAGAATGCAATAATCCACATCTTCAAAGAAGATTCAAAAAAATTATTCAAATAAGAGAAAAAAATCAATCTACCGTGCCATTCTTACTCTCTGAAGAACTTCAAACTAATCCATTTTTAAGAACAAAAGAAATGCTCAAAAATCCCAAACTACTCAGTTCTAGCCTTAGAAAATGGTTTTCCTCTCAAAAACAAGTCTCAGAGCTGCATCTTTGGACAAAAATAAGATTGCTCAAAGATCAATATTAAATAGCTATTTGGACACGCCGAATAATGCTTAAATTTGGCTTTAGTGTGTATGAGTATTCCCTTAGTAACACATTTCATATTATCCATTATAGAGGTTTGTTGACACTCGGCTTTAAATCATTTTTTTATTTAGCAAGAGGTTTTCTTGTTATATAAGTCATGTATAAAGGTAGTTGGAGTTTGTTTGATTATTAATCAAAGTATGGAGGGAGCTGGTATGAGGATCGCTAAACATTTGTTGATAGCTCTTGTAATGCTTTTTACAAGCATTACTTGGTCGAGTTCTCTTTTGATTAATGGAGCAGGTGCTACCTTTCCATATATTCTATATTCTAAATGGTTCTACGAGTACGCAAAAGTGAATAAGGATGTGAAGATCAATTACCGCTCCATAGGAAGTGGTGGAGGGATACAGCAACTGATTAGAGGCACTTTAGATTTTGGTGCTTCAGATATTCCTATGCGTGCTGAGGAAATTCAAAAAAGTAAAAAAGAAATTATACATATCCCTACGACACTGAGTGCTGTTGTGATCACTTATAACTTGAATATATCTGGACAAAAGCTGAAGTTGGATGATGAATTGATTGCAGATATTTTCTCTGGGAAAATTACAAAGTGGAATGATCTTCAAATAGCACGTCTTAATCCTAATTTAAAGTTACCTGATCAAACAATAGTGGTGGTTTACCGAGCAGATGGGAGTGGTACCACTTTTATTTTTACTGAGTATCTTCATCGATCACAGCCTCAAAGGTGGAAGGTGGGTTATGGAAAATCTGTGAATTGGCCTGTAGGTATTGGTGGTAAGGGGAATGAGGGAGTCATTGGTTTTTTAAAGAAAATAAAGGGAGCTATCGCCTATGCAGGTATGGGTTATGCCATGAATCAAAAATTACCGATGGTGCTGATTCAAAATGCTTCAGGCCGTTTTATTGAACCCAGTATTGCATCTGTTCAAAGTGCAGCGACTCAGTTGAATAAAGACTCTTATCTTAAATCTATAGTGAATTCAAAAAATCAAAAAGCTTATCCTTTGGCATCGTTTACTTACCTTTTAATCTACAAAAAAATGGAGAAAGAAAAAGGGGGAGTCATCATTGATTTTTTAAAATGGGCGCTCACTCAAGGGCAGACTTACTCTTCTAAGATGTATTATGTTCCTTTACCCAAAAATGTGATTCAACAAGCTCAGTTTCAAATCAAGAATATTCAGTTATTAGAAAATGTTTCTCCTTAAATTTTTTAAAAATTCAAAGAAATCAAAAAAAGATATTCATATCAGTGATCGCTTATTTTTTTATTTTTTGCAATCTCTGGCTCTTTTAGTAATTGTCTCCTTTTTAGCTTTATTTTCTATTGTTTTTAAGGAAGCACTTCCAGCTTTAAAACAATTTGGTTTTTCATTTTTTGTGAATGTTAACTGGGATAGCTGGTTGAATGACTTTGGAGCTTTAGCTATGATTTGGGGAACTGTAGTTTCTTCGATCTTAGCATTATTGATAGCTGTACCTGTAAGTGTCGGTGTTTCTCTTTTTTTAAATGAACTTGCTCCGAAGTGGCTTGCTCGCCCTCTCAACTTTGGTTTGGAAATGTTAGCGGCGATTCCCTCTATTGTTTATGGAATATGGGGAGTTTTTTTTCTCGCACCTATTATTCGATCTCCTGTTCAAGAGTTTTTAGGAAAATATTTTTCGTTTCTTCCTTTTTTTAAAGGACCTCAGTATGGGGTAGGCATGCTTTGTGCAGGTATTATTTTAGCAATTATGATTACACCCACTATTGCTTCTATCTGCAAGGAGGTGTTTCGATCTATCCCTTATTCTCATCGTGAGGCTGTACTTGGAATGGGTGCGACTAGATGGGAAATGTTTAAGTATGCTCTTATTAAAGGGGGGCAGACGGGGATATTAGGAGCTGTTATTATGGGGTTGGGCCGAGCTCTTGGAGAAACTATGGCCGTCACAATGGTTATTGGTAATAAACCGAATCTGAGTCTTTCGCTTTTTGAACCGGCTCAAACGATGGCGAGTATTTTAGCTAATCAATATGCAGAAGCTGATAGTGCTCTTCATCTTTCATCTTTGACAGCCATTGCGCTGGCTTTATTTTTAATATCTATAATAGTTCACTCCTCTTCATTGTTATTTGCCTGGAAAACTAAAAGGAAATTTTCTATCTCATAAAGAATTTTTATTATGTTCATTACAAGAAATATTTACAGAAAATACTTTAGCCTCTGGATGATGGGTGTGTTGTCTTTTTTATCTTTTGTTGCTTTAATTCCTTTTGTTTTTATTTTTATTTTTATTATTTCCAAAGGTATGGAAGGGCTGAGTTTTAATTTTTTTACTGATGTTCCCCGCCCCCCTGGTGAAGCGGGTGGTGGAATGGGAAATGCTATTGTTGGCAGTATGGTCGTTGTGGGTATGGCCAGCTTAATAGGAATTCCTTGGGGGATGGGAGTTGGTATTTTTATGAGTGAGTATTCTTTTCACTGGATGAGTCGTATTTTAAGATTTACAGTAGATTTATTTACTAGTGTTCCTTCTATTGTGATAGGAATTTTTGTCTATCATCTTGTTGTCGTATATTATGGATTTTCTGCTTATGCAGGGGCATTGGCTCTAGTTTTTATTATGCTTCCTATTGTGGCTAAAAGCACAGAAGAAATTTTAAAACTCATTCCTCAACATATTCGAGAAGCTGGGCTGGCTCTAGGGCTGCCTCGGTGGAAGATGATCATGAATATTTTAATTCCTGGAACGGCATCTATGTTGGTGACAGGTATTATTTTGTCTATAGCAAGAATTTCTGGAGAAACAGCTCCTTTGCTCTTTACAGCTTTAGGGAATCAATTCTATTCTCAAAAATTAGGTGATCCGATTTCCACATTGCCTGTGCAGATATATGAATTTGCAAAGAGTGGTTTTGAAGAGCTTGAAAATTTAGCATGGAGTGGAGCTTTAGTGTTAATTGTATTTGTATTTTTGATTAATCTTTTAGTTCGAGCCAGCATTTTCATATATCGAAGAGGTTATACGAATGAGTTCAGTAGATAAAGAAGTTTTATTGCAAGTAAAGAATTTGACGGCAAGTTTTGGATCGAATGCAGTAGTTAAAAATGTTAGTTGTAGTGTGTATGCACATAAAGTAGTGGCTATTATTGGTCCTTCGGGTTGTGGAAAGTCTACCTTTATTCGATGTCTCAATCGCATGCACGAAGAAACGCTTCATGCTCGTGTGAAGGGGCAAGTTTTTTTACACAATGAGGATATTTATGCTTCTTCTTCTGACCCTGTGATGATTCGAAGAAAAGTGGGTATGGTTTTTCAAAAACCTAATCCTTTTCCAGGTTTAAGTATTTTTGATAATGTAGCCTTAGGGCTCAGGCTACTTGGTGTTAAAAATAAGTCTGCATTACAAGAAAAAGTTGAGCAGTCTTTAGTGCAGTCTGCACTTTGGGATGAAGTCAAAGACATTTTAAAACGGCCAGGAACAAGCATTTCTGGAGGGCAACAGCAACGGCTTTGTATCGCTCGCACTTTGGCAATTGATCCCTCTATTATATTGATGGACGAGCCGACATCAGCGCTTGATCCTGTCTCGACAATGCGTATTGAAGAATTGATCCGAACCCTCACTCAAAAGGTCACTTTGATTATTGTGACCCATAATATGCAACAAGCTTCTCGCATTTCGGATAGGACTGCTTTTTTACTTAATGGTGATCTGGTGGAGTATGATAAAACATCTAGATTGTTTACAAACCCTAAAGATGTACGGACTGAAAGGTATATTACAGGTCGTTTTGGATAAATCATGGAGTGCGAGTTGCAAACTATTAAAATCAATGTAAAAATCAGGGGTTAATTATGGGTATACAGAGTGCAAGAAAAAAAAATAAGAATACGGAGCAGTTTCGAAGTATTTTAGATGAGAAATTGGGTCACATGAAGGACTTGATCAGTACTATGGGCACTAGTGTGGAAAAAACAATTTCAGATGCTCAATTTATTATTATGAATCCTGAGCAAGCCAACGAAAAATTGGTGATCATGAAGCAAAGAGAATTTGAAATTAATACCTTACAACTGAAACTTTCAAAAGCATGTTTTCGGGGTTTGGCACGTCAAGCTCCCGTAGCTAAAGATCTGAGGCTGATTCTTACTTGCATATATGCGAGTATCGACTTGGAGCGTATGGGAGATCTAGCTATTAATATTGCTCATAAATCTCAAAGAATGGAAATAAAAGAGGCTACTCAACCTTGTCATGATTTATTAAATAAAATGTTTCAGTCGACCATTGAAATGGTTCGTCTTACTTTAAAGGCTTTTATTAACGAAGATCTTCAGCTTTCAAAAGATGTATTAGCTATGGATGATATTGTGGATTCTTGGCAGATTCAAATTAAAAAACAGTCACAAAAGATGATGAAAGATCATAATCATCTTATTCCTACAGGTGTGGAATTTATTGTGGCTAGTAGTGGTTTAGAAAGAATTGCAGATCATTCGACCAATATTGCAGAAGATATTATTTTCCTCAACACAGGGTATGATGTGCGTCATGGCGGAGAATGACACAAAAAAATCCTCTATTCTTTTGGTAGAAGATGAATATGATATTCGTCAGTTGATGTCTTTACATCTAAAACGCAAAGGCTACCAAGTGGAAGAAGCTGTAGATGGAGTGTCTGCTCATAATATTTTAGAGAATCAGACATTTGATTTACTTATTCTCGATTGGATGCTCCCAGGAATGAATGGTTTTGAACTTTTATCTTTAGTAAGAAAAAAATCTCATCCTGCAGGTTCTGCACCTATTTTATTTGTGACAGCGAAATCCGAACCTGAACATATTATTAGTGCTTTAGAAAATGGAGCTGATGATTACATTGTTAAACCATTTGATGTGTTGATATTTTTAGCGCGGGTGGCAAGTTTGTTGCGCAGACGAGATATGTTGGTTTCGGATTCTAGTCCAAAAAATCAGCTCAATATCGGAGATATGACTTTGGATCGAAGTGCTTTTAAGGTTTTTATCAAAGATCAAGAGGTTTCTTTGACACTATCAGAATTTTTGCTTTTAGAGGCGCTTTTAAAAAATCAAGGTAGAGTTCTTTCTCGGCAAAATCTAGCTTCTTACATACAAGGGGAAGATATCAATGTGACGAGTCGAACCATAGACACTCATACATCTGTGCTACGAAAGAAGATTGGAGAGTATGGTAAAATGATTGAAACTGTCCGAGGTGTCGGCTATAGAATTGGTTATATAAACAATGAATAATAAGTTTCCTTATTCTTCTCTATTTAGAATTTTTAAGAAATATTTATTTTTATCTGTTGCTGTTTTTTCTGTCTATTCGCTTTTAATTTTTGTTTTGATTGAGAAAGTCGTTACGCCTCATATCCCAAAAGAGTTTTTGTCTTATTTTTTAATTTTTCTGATTTTAATCGGATTTGTTATAAGTTTTATTTTGTTATTATTTATTCTCTCTTTATTTTTAAAGCCTTTTTATCAAGCTAATGAGAAAATTAAAAAATTAACCCAGATATCTGCCGCAAAAGATATTTCTCTTAAAACTTTGCAAACTTTTGAAAAAGGAGAAGCGGATATTGATCATGAAACTTTTCATATTATTGATGAAAACTTGCATTTAATCTATAAAAATATCAAACAAACAAGTTTGCAATTAGCTTATGAAAAAGCGGAATTAGAAGCGATTGCTGCTTCTGTATCAGATTCTATTATCGCAGTGGATAGTAACAAAAATATTATATTTTTTAATCCACAAAGTGTAAATTTGTTTCCAAAAGCACAACTGAAGGAGCCTGTACAAGATGTTATTTTTTCACACGATATCTTAAAAGGGTGTGATCAATGTTTAGAAAACGGTTTATCTTTAAAATTAGAAGTTGCTTTAAATGTCAGTGAATATAATCAGCATCGTATTTTTGAAGTTTCCATCTCTCCTTTGGCTCATGATTTAGATGAGAAAAATGGTGTTATTATTGTGTTGTTTGATAAAACAGAGATAAAAAATACAGAAAAAAGTCAAATTGATTTTGTGAGCAGTGTATCTCATGAATTAAAAACCCCCCTGACTTCTATCAAGGGTTTTGTTGAAACCATTAATGAAGATTTTAAAAGAGAAAAATATGATCAAATCCAACAATTTTTAGATATTATTAGCCGTAATCTGACACGATTAATGAATCTGATTGATGATTTATTAAGTTTATCTCATATTGATTCTATTTCTGCATTAGATAAACAAGAAATTAATACGAGAGAAATTACATTTGTGACAAGTGAAACTATCCCTTCAGAAAAGCATAATATTCATTATACTTTTCATGCTGAGACTGTATTGGCTTCTCGTCAGTGGTTGGAGCAGGTTTTATATAATTTGGTTTATAATGCAGTTAAATATACTCCGGCAGGAACACAAATTGATATTATTTGGGAGAAACATCCTCACTTTATTCTATTAACGGTCAAAGATGATGGTGAGGGTATACCTTTGCAACATCAACATCGTATTTTTGAAAGATTTTATCGTGTGGAAGAAGATCGATCTCGTGAAAAGGGTGGTACAGGAATAGGGCTTGCTATTGTGAAACAAGTTATGGAAAAACATGGAGGTCATGTTTATCTCACAAGTCGTAGAAGGGGAAAAGGATCTAAGTTTACCTGCACATTCCCTCGCTAAGGACTTACTTTCTATGAAGCCCTCTAAAATGTTATTTAGCTAAAGGTAGTAAAGTTTTCAGAAAAGTATTTGGCACATATTGAATCTCTTTTTGAGGAATGTCTGGAATTTGATTAAGAGAAATCACCTGCATTTGTTTCAAGATGAGATAGCTTTTTCAGCAAGCTTTATTATCTTGTCTCTAGAGTAATCACTTAATGTAGCTCCAGCAGAGCGTATATGCCCTCCTCCTCCTAAAGATTCAGCTAATGATGCGACATTAACTCCTTTTTTGCTTCTAAAGCTTAATTTATAAAGTTGAGTTTTTTTTTCAATACTAATAAAGCCCACCAAAACAGATTGAACTTTCATCACCCAATCTAAAATGTCTAAAATATGAAAGATACTTAGAGAGTTTTTTTGAAATTGCTCATAAGAACATTCTATAAAAGCAACACTATGGTCTTTGTTGTATTGGACTTGATTCAACAGCTTAATTATATCTTGCCAGTTTTTATGATCATATTGGCAAAATAATTCGTTGTAAATTTCATTAGCATCCACATGATGGCAAAGTTTGGAGCAGGTATAAAAAGCTTGAGATAAATTTTTAGAACTTCGAAACATGTGAGTGTCAAACATAATACTAATATACAGAGATCGAGCAACTTCTTTTGTGATAGGAATTTTCATTTCTTCTAATAAAATATGACAAAGTTCTCCTGTACTTGCTGCGTTTTCATCAATTAATAAATTTAATTTTGAAGAATTTTGAACAGGGCAATGGTGATCAATAAAAACTTGTTTTTTAGTTTTTTTCAATAAATCAGAGTACAAAGGCTCCACGTAAAGGGGATCATTCGTATCAAAAATTAAAGCGAGATCAGCTTCTTGAAGAGCTTGTTTAGGATATGTTTCTACACGGCCATGGTGTTTCATAAAATTATATCTTTTTGGAACTTCACCTATAGATAAAGATTGTACTTTCTTTCCTATGGATTGAAGAGAGTCATGAAGAGCGAGTATAGAGCCCAACCCGTCAGAGTCACAACTTTTATGTGTTGTGAGAATAATACGTTGGGATTTTTTTATATCATGAATTAAATTACGAATATCTGTTTTTTGAAGAGGCATGACTTATCTCTATTTTGAGGTTTTGATAAAATGTTTTTGACTTAAGACTTATCGTCACATACTCTGATAAATTAAAATTTTCTTTTTATAAAAAATTAGAATAAATTAGAGTGCTAAGTTAAAATATCGAAGTCCTATTTGCGCTATAAATAAAAATGTGAAAAATCCGAAAATATCTGTGATCATAGTGACAAGAACTCCACTTCCTACAGCTGGATCTTTTCGAAATAGAGTGAGAATAATAGGAATGATAGAGCCCATAATAACCGCCATTAGGAAGTTCAAAATCATGGCCACCATAATTACAACGGATACAAGAATATCATCTTTCCAAAGATAAGTAATAAATCCTGTGCTGATACCCATAATGATGCCCATAACGAGTCCAACAAGAAGCTCCTTCATAAGAGCTTGAGAAAAGGATGTAAACCTGAACTCTCCTGTGGCAATTCCACGAGTGGTCACTGTGAGAGTTTGAATGGCTGTGTTCCCTCCCATGCTTGCTACAATATTTTTAAGGCTGGCAAGTATAATCAAACGACTCATTGTTTGTTCAAATAAACTAATCACAGAGCTTGCGATAACAGCGAGGCATAAATTGAGAAACATCCAAGGTAATCTATTTCTAATGCTGATCCATGGACTTGTGTGGACAGTTTCTTGTAGTTGTAAACCCGCTCTTGCATAAAGGTTGGAGGTATTTTGATCTTGAATGATATCAATAATATCATCCATAGTAATTAAGCCGAGAAGTTTATTTTGTTCATTAATCACAGGTAGCGCTAAGAAATCATAGTGAGCAGCCATACGAGCTACTTCTCTTGTGGTCATAGTAGGTTGTACGGAAATCACATTAGTCTTCATAAGTTCTTGGAGAGTGGTATGAGCTGGAGCTGTGGCGACTTGTCTCATAGAAACGACACCTGTGAGTTGACCTTCCTTGTTAGTACAGTAAATGTAAAAAATAAATTCTTCTATAGATCTTTTTCTAAGTTGTTGAATACTATCAGAAACGGTTGTGTGAGTCGGTAGAGCAAAAAGAGGTGTACGCATAATGCGACCGGCTTGATCTTTTGAGTATTCCAAGAATCTTAGCAATTGTTCTTTTCTAGAAGAATTATTGAGAGTGCGAGTTTGTTTATCTTTGGGGATAAAGGGAAATAAATAAACTAGGTCGTCAATTTGGGCTTTTTGAAATAAACTATCCATTTGAATGTCTGTCATTTCAGTGAGTATAGGCTTCAGTTTGTCCGAAGGCATTTCTTCTAGGACAGAACCAATTTTATTCATTTCAATCAGTATCGAGACAAGCTGAGAAAAATACTCTTCTTCGTTGGATACAAAGGATGCTATATCTGCGGCTTCCATACGTGCTAATAAAGACTTAGGACTTTGTTGATTATCCAGAGCATTTTTGAGTTCTAAAAACTGACTTTTCACTCTCATTAAATTTTTCACTCTTCTCTCCACACGGTAGTTTTTGACTATATCACTGATTTTTTATATGATTTTAGGGATTAATTCAGTATTATTAAAAATAAATACAATTATTGTTGCATGCTGGCGGGTTTTCAATAAAATGTTCAATTTTTCGGAGGATTCATGTCCAGAAGAAGACCAATGACTGTACAAAGTAAAGCTAAGTTAGAAGCGGAGCTGAAGTATCTTGTTCAAGTTAAGCGACTGGAGATTATTAAGTCCATTGAGTATGCTCGTAGCTTAGGCGATTTGAGTGAGAATGCAGACTATGATGCAGCCAAGGAGCAACAGGGTTTGACAGAAGCTCGTATTGCTGAAATTTCTGATCGTATTGCTAATGCTGAAGTCATTGATCCTACTCAAATTAAATCTGATAGAATAACTTTTGGCGCCCATGTGGTTATTGAAGATGAAAAAGGAAAACAAAGCAGTTATCAAATCGTTGGTGAAGATGAAGCTGAAGTCACTCAAAAGAAAATTTCTATTCAGTCTCCTTTAGCTCGCGGCATGATTGGGAAAACTAAAAATGGCACTTTCGAAGTTAAGACTCCTTCTAAAGAGCAGTTTTATACCATTATTGATTTTTATTTTGAATAAATTTTACTTTTTAGCCGTATAACCTAAAGAAACTAATATTGAATCACTTGTTCAGACGGTTGCTCTGTTAAAGAATTCGACATTAAGTTTTGGATTTTACTTCCTAGCTTATCTGTTAAGCTTTTTTGGACTGACAATTCTATTTTAAAGACTTTTTTGTGATCTTTCAGCAGTTGATGAATATAATCATCACTTGTCATAATTTCATCGACTAAGTTTAATTCCTTAGCTCGAATACCATACCAGTATTCACCTGTTGCAACTTTGGACATATCCAAAGAAGGGCGGTTTTCTTGAACATGAGTTTTAAAGAGTTCGTGTATATCTTGTAAATCAGCGAGCAGCTTATCTTTGCCTTTTTGAGTGACTTCTCCAAACATAGTGACTGTTCTTTTGAACTCTCCCGCTGTAAACTCTTGGTAGTCTATATCTTTATTTTTTAACAAGCGATTAAAATTTGGAAACATGGAGATCACGCCAATTGATCCAACGATGGCAAAAGGTGCAACTAAAATTTTATCTCCCACACAAGCCATCATGTATCCTCCACTGGCTGCCACCTTATCAATACAAATCGTCAATGGAATTTTGTGATTTCGAATTCTTTGGAGTTGGCTAGCTGCGAGTCCATAACCATGAACAGCACCTCCACGACTTTCAATACGAACAACGACTTCATCTTTCTTCGGATCCGCTGTCTGTAAAATAGTGGAAACTTCATCTCGAAATAGCTCTACTTGAGATGCTTTAATATCTCCTTTAAAATCAACAACAAAAACAACGGGACCATGAGCGTTTTTTTTGTTCAGATTTTTTCTTTTTTGTTTGGAAATAGATAGGATTTTTTTAAATACTTTGTTATTTGTTATTACTTTCTTGACTTGTAAGGAGTAAGAGTCCAACTGCTGACCCAGATCAGTAACTTTGATGCTCTTTTTTTGTTTTTTCATACTTTTCCCCCGAATTTTTGTAATTAAAAAAATAATTAATACTAAGGCACCAATATATACAGCTATATTCAGCAACACTTTGAAAAGCCATATAAAAACGACATACAAAAAGGTCCATGCAGAGCTTAAGAGGGAGAACATATAACCCCAATCTATAAACCCTAACCATTCCGTCGAAAAATTCATATTTCCTCTTTTGCTGGCTATAGTTTTTATCCCATGAATGATGATGTTGCAACCCTTTAAAACGTTGAAGTTTAACTTGGAGGCGGGATGATTATTAGAGTATTTAAAAATATAGAGCTTTTGACCGATATATTCCAAGAGGTCGGAATGCTTTATATTATTATTCTATTTGTTGTGATGGGTACTGTAGAGACAAGTTTTTCAAGAGAGTCCTTGTGGAAGCAAAGGCAGGTAGATTTTGAAGAGTATATTGATCAAACTGAGAGTAGAAAAAAAGAAAAGATGCAATCTCAAAAATCCTATGTGTTAGAAAAAGGAAAAAGAGAAAAAAGAAAGAAAGAACTGAAGTTACAGTTTTTGAATCAGAGAGTTTTTGAAAATCATCAAGACAAAGCAGAGAGAATATTTCAAATATACACGCATCCAGGACTCTTTAGTAAGAGTGTTTTAAAAAAGAAATTCCTTGAACAAAGAATAAAAGAGAGGGAGCAAAAGGAGGTATACAGTATTCCCTTGGAGCAACAACTTTTTTTATAAATCACTCATGAGCCTGTTTTAAGAATTTCAAAGCAAAGCAGTGCATTCGGGTGAGATACTTTCGCTCATATGTTGTTTCTGGATTATGTGTAGGAGGTATTTTTTTATCCTCAACACACTTCATAAAAGGAAATTTTTGAATCATTCTCTCTTTTGTTTCTTGATAGTAAAAAAGTTCATTAGTTCGAAATTCAATATAACCGTTCATTTTAAGCCTTTCCAATAAGAAGTGCAAAAAAGGGCGATTCACCCATCTGAGGTTAGCTTGTTTTTTCTTTTTATACACATTCGGGTAAAGGATGAAAATATTATCCAAAGATATTGGTGGAACATAGTGACTCACCCACCATACGGCATTGGTATGAAGAGTCCATAAATTTTTTGGAGGATTTTCTTTTAATTGGAGTCTTTGAATTTTATTTCTTGTTTTTTCAATGGCAATGATATTTTTATCAGGATGATTGATGGCTCTATTGAAACTGAATTCTCCATCACCGCATCCAATTTCAAGGTCCCAGCATTCTGTAGAAGAAGGAGCGAGTAATGGGTGAGAAGTTTTAAGAATAGGCTGAGGAATATTTTCAGGATTAAACTTTCGTGTTGGCATATCGATTATTGAGTTTCTTTTTTCTTTTGAAATTCCATGTTCATCACTTCTTCTAAAGATAAAGAGGTGAGTTTTTTAACTTCTGACATAAACCACCACATTGTCCAAACAGAAATAACAGTTAGAGGCACTCCAATTACTAAGAAACTAACCCATGTCATGTCCGCTATTTGTTCATTGAGCATAATCTGATGGTCTGTTAAGGAGGAGTTTTGAGGTAGTGTGTTTTTAAAAATACGACGTGCTAATATGAAATTTAAAATAGAACTCAAAAAGAAACAACAAGACAAATAGAGAGTAGATTTTTTAATGAGATTTTCGTAATGTTGTTTTTTTAATTCTGAATCCAGACGAGAAAGAATCACTTCAACTCGGAATATAGATGAGCGATGAACGAACCATTTCATCAATGGTGTATTTGTAAATAAAGAGATTAAAACTCCTACGCCTAAAGTAAATGGAATAGCTGCTTCTTTTACTGCAAACCAAAAACCATCTAAGGTGAAAAGAGCGAAGCCTCCTGTCAACAAAGTATTCAGAACTCCTATAATAGATAAGAGATTTTTGTGCTTGTTATTGATGTAATCAAGCAGACCATAAACAATAGGAAAACTGAGAGCAATCAAAAGAGTATGAAGAGGTGTAAGTACTGGTACAGTCTGAGAGGCATAATTTAAAATTACGACAGGGAGAATAATATTAAAGGCAATGTTTAACCAAGGATTTTCTTTTTTGTTCATAGTTTGCAAAGAATGTATAATGAATTAAACTTCAACACAACTTCAGTTGTGACTTTCTTTTTGGAAGAAAATGAATGCAAAAAAACTAAACATTCATTAAATTGTTCTGATAATCAAGTTCTCGATTTTGAATCCAGTGAAAGATCTTTTGAGTAAACTGAGTATATAGGTCATCCACAACAAGACGAGGTTCAGAATGAATCGATGTAATAAAGAATGTGCAAGATTCAGAAACTATGCGAACAGAACCTTCGAAACCGGTTCTCACTCTGTATAACAGAGCTATTTTAGTGGCGTCACTGGGAGCTCTTTCTTCAACTAAGCAATATACTTGCTTGCAGTAGGCTTTAAGGAAACGATTGGGTTCAAAATCTTTAAAGATAAAATTATCTTTACTCTGCTGTTGTTCGGTCATAATAACTCCTTATCGTTAAATGTTAGCAAAATTATGAACTTCTTTCCGTAAATAAACGCTCCTTGATTACTCAACAAGATTTCACTTTTTTCTCGCCCGACAAAGTGTAGGAAGGAAAGCCTCTATACTCCATTGTCTTGTCCGAAAATTTAGATTTCAAGTCTGATGTTGTCAAGTATTTAGGGAAATTTAAGTAAAATTATGGATTAAAAGTGATTTAAAATGCTTCTATGTCAAAAATTTGACCATGATGTGTCAATTTTATCATAAAATTCTAAAAGAATTTTTGGATTTTATTTTTTCAAAATCAGTCTTTTGTTCAGTGAATAATATGGTTTTCTACGCGAGAAAGAGCCATACATTCTGTACAACGAGCTTCTTCTCTTACAGCATGTGTAAAGGGTATAAGTTCTACACAGATGTTGAGACGACCTTTGCAAAGGGGACATTTACTTTGTTCTTCTAGAAACTGTTTTTTTTCTTGTGTGTCAGCTTCAAAAATGGTTTGTAACTTTTCCATAATAATACCTCCGTATACTCATGAAGATGCAAATAGATGGACACAACTAAAGTATTGGAAGAAAGGGGCTTGGATTAAGACTTTAAACTGTAATGGATAGAGTTATCTGACCCATGTGCTGTCTTTACTGCAGAGAACGGAGACAGCAATACGGGAATTAAGAGGTACATCTTTTTCTTCGATAATAAGAGTTCTTCCTTCGACTCGATAATCCAGATTAGAAGATGAGCGACTTCCTCTTCCTCTGAGTCTGACATGATTCACCTGATGTGGAATACAAGGGAGGGCAATAGGCTGCAAATCAGCAATATAATCGGACAGTTCGCCTAATTGTTTTCCGTAGTTTCTCTTACATATTGAGATGACTTGTCCATCTAGAACAAATGGATATTTGTCTCGAGTTTCTCTAGATGGTTCAGCAAACATTTCATAAACTTCTCCGTAATATCCTCTACCATTTGCATCTTTTTGTTCGTCGAGGCAATCGTCATCATCTGGAGGGATAATGATAGAATGTACACTGACACTTTTATGCTTGCTCGCTTTTTCTGCAACATTTCTATAGAATGTATATGGATCATCGCAAGCTGTGAGACTGAAGTCTTTATCGTAAAGGCGTCTTTGGGCATCGATATATTCTGAAGAAGATCTTTCATCTTCATCCGAAAGAATTACAATCATCAGGTGACCTGTAGGTCTAAAAAAGTCTACTTGATCGCTTCGATCAAAGGATAAATTTAATGCACAAATAGCTCTTTCATCATCAGGGCATTCTTTTCTTTCTCCATCTTGTAAGCATTTTAAAGATTCTTCTCTTTCTATAGCTTCTTTGAACATTTCTATATTTTCATCATGTTCATAATCATAGTTATCTGCAAAGTCTTCGTTTTCTAAGTAAAGTATTCTCTCTTTACCCATTCGAATGAATTTGCCATCTTGGTAGTATCTTTTTCTATTGCCCGGGGAGTCTGATATGTCCACTGTCATAACAGCAACACGATAATTTAGGTGGCTGATAGAATCTAAGAATTGATCAAATTGTCCTGCAATATTTTGCTGCTCTTTATACATGGATCGTGAGTTGTCGATAACAAAAATGATATCTATTTTGCCCATAGAGTAAGAATTACTAAATAAGATATAAGGGTGTTCTGATGTTGATGGAGGGCGATCTTCACACTCTGGATCATTAGGGTATTGGGCGCAATGATCGCAACGTTCAGGGTTTTCATCACAGTCAGATGAAGGTTCTATTGGCTTTACTGTACATGAAGCATCGGGTAGGCCGTGATAATCTAAGTCATTGCAAGATCCAGGTGGAACATAGTTAAATGTAGTGGAACCACATCCTTCAATGAGATATAGAGTACAAAGCAAAGCGATAATTGCAAGAACTATTGAGATTTCTTCGTTGTGCTTTTTTATCTGAGAAAAACTAATATCTTTTAATTTAATCATCACATTTCAGTTCGGCAAATTTTGTCTCAAATATTAGCTTTTTCACAATTTTTTATCTTATAGTCTTTTATAAGAGTCGAAAAAAGATAAAAAAGAAGCTTTAATTTATGTAAATTTTACTGTTTAATGGGTGGATAGCATCTTAGAGCTTATATAAGCCTTAGTTTTTAAAGGTCTTTAAAATGAATATAAATGCTTCTTTTTCATCTCCTCATACAGATAATAGTACTGTAGATGTGCGATTTTTAATACTCCATTATACAGGCTGCTCTTTAGAAAAAACTATTGAAATTTTTCAAGATCCTTCTTCAAAAGTTTCGTCTCATTTTGTGATTGATTCTAAAGGTGAAGTATATGAAACGATTCCTTGTTTAGAAGAAGAACCTCTGAAGGCTTATCATGCGGGGGACAGTTATTGGAAAGATTCTTCTGGAAAATTATGGAATGATTTTAACTCTTTTTCTCTTGGAGTGGAGCTTGTGAATAATAATGGAAATTTATTCTCTTACACTCCAGAGCAATATCAGTCTTTGGTGGAGCTTGTTTTATTATTAAAAAAGAAGTTTACTTTTTTACGATCACCAGAATCTGTTTTAGGTCATGAGCATATCGCAGGTTTTAGAGGAAAGGTTGATCCGGGATTGCAGTTTGATTGGAATTATTTTTTCAAGAAAGTTTATCATATTTTATCCAATCATCCTCATTATCCTCAACGGCCTGCTCAGCTTCCTATTGAAGTGAAAGAAAGGTTTCAAGATTTACTTCAGAATTGGAATCCTGAGAAAAAGGATTGGACGGAATTTAATCTTTTAATGGAAGATCAGTATCGACATTATCTCAAAACGAATTGAATGCACTAGATGTTCTATTTTTGTGGAAATCCTTTTTGTATAGATGGAATTTTCACATTTGGTTTTTTATCTTTTTGGCTGAAAATAATAATCCCTATCACTACACCCGTTACAACTATGCCTGTCCAGAGCCATTTATTGTTTTTCAAAGGCATTGTGATTGTTTGTTCTATGTTGTTTTGAATCACTGTATTGGGAGTTTTCTTTTGTATAAGTTTTTTATCATGATGTTTTTTAGAGCTTGGTTTCCATCTGCAAAAAGCAGGATATAGGATATTTTCTTTTTTGATATTTTGTGTATGAGAAGGTCTTTTGCAAGTTCCACTCACCCAAGGAGGGGTGACAATTCTTTTTTGAACTAAATCCGAAAGAGAAACCTTTTGACTCCAAGGTTGATGAGACGAGCTGAGAGCTGTCACACGATAATTCCCATAAGGAAGACGTACATGATCTTTTAAAAAAAATTCTCCATTAATTAAAATCATTTCATGAAAAGGGAAGATAGTTTTTAAATAAACCAAGAGAGAAGGTTGGTTATTTTTTATCTCATTAAACCTTTGAATTAAAGGAGGGGGAAACAGTGAGGTATCCGGTTTTGAAAAAGGAGAAAATAAAATTGCAGAATGGAGAAAAGAGTCTGGGTTTTCTTTCCATTCAATTTGAGCTAGTCTGAGATAAGAATAAAAAATAATATTTTGAGCTTCTTCAATCCAATCTTTCTCATGGGTTTTTTGCACAATTGCTCGAAAGTAATCTCCAGACTGTTGCAAATGTCCTTTAATAAAACTCCTTTGTGCTTGTTCTAATAAAGAGGACAAACTTTGTATAGAATTAGATTGATTTTGAATCTGCTGAAGCTGAGATTTTGCATAAGAGGTAATTTTTTCTGTTTCAATGTAAGCATCGAATTCTTCTTGTGGAGTTTGAGGTGCACGAATCAACTGGGCATAAGATGTGAAAGTCAGAAGGTAAAGGGGTATTAATATAAATTTACATTTCATTGAACGTATTCTCCTCTTCGATAGTGATAGAGCGTTTTTTCTTCTTACCATAAACAATCACCCCTTGTTTATTAATATTTTGAACTACAGCGTAAAAATGAAGAGATGAAGAAAGAAAAGTAGAAATTTTTTCTTCTGGGATCAATACGACAAATCGAAAGGGTTGTAGACGAATAATACGTATGGCTCGGGCAATCTTTAAAGGTTGAGAATGAGGAGAAGGGCGGTAGTATAAGTCCACTACCCCGTGTGAAGTAATCAAGTCGCTGATAGATTCATGATTTTCTAGTTCAATGGGTACCATGACAAATCCTTCTGGAATGTTATCAGATATTTGAAAAATAATATCGTCATCGGATGGAATATTTTTGCTAGATTGAATCCATATAAAAAATAAGGACAGCAAAACTATTCCTAAAAAAATAAATAAGTAATGTTTATAGTCTTTAAAGAAGAGGTGGTTGATACTGTTCATATTTACTTTTTTCTCCTATTCTGAGTTTTTGCAGCTCCTTTTCAGCTCGATCATAAAAAAACAATATGGAAGATAAAAAGCTGAGAATGAATAGTAAAATCCATAGCATTTCAATAATCATCTGCCCTTTCTTTTTATGTTTCATCCAGACCTCCTAAGTTTGGTTTCATTAGTTGAATATAAAATATGTTACCCTTTCCTCTCAGGCTGACCGAGCAGTTATGTTGAGAGTGTTGGTGTAAATTGAGAGAGGATCGAATCCATCGAGGAATAAATTTAAAAATACTCATGGTCCAAAAAATTTTAATACTTTGTTTTTTTAAAAAATCATCAACCAATTTATAGCTGGGGGAATCACTGTTTTTAGGATAAGGGGCTACAGCTATAGGAGGTTTTATTTGTTTTTTTTGATAATTTTGGACCCAATTGCGAGATTTATATTTATAAGTCATCCACTCTTTTTGAATAAGTATTTGACTCTGTTGTAAAATTCGTTGTTGTATTATTCTTATCTTTTTTTGTTTCAGTTTTACTTTTTTAAGTTGAATTTGAGCTTCTTGAATAGCTAAAGGATTTGCAGAACTAAGAGCAACGAGGAGAAGTTGTTCTCTTAAAGCTCTTTCAATTCTTAGAGCTTGAGCAGGCTTATTCATAAGAAAAAGACTTTGAATTTGAATTTTAAGTTTTTCCTGGATACCAACTCCTGTTTGATAGCAAAGAGAATAGGCTTTTGTATGATGTTTTAAAGCTATTATCATTGAGACAGACAAAAAGAATATAGAGATAAAAAGAGGAGAGAGTATCAAAAGAGTCATGGAGATCAATCCTCTTTGAGTTGAAGCTCTTGTCCGAGCTTTAAATTCCATGGGTAGATACTTAAAGTAAGTGTTCCTGTCCATTCCTGCTCTCTCCTTTTAAGTTGAATGTTTTTTAATTCTCCCCAAGCTAAAATTTTTTTACTCTTTTGAATTAATTTCTTCTGACATTGATGAGTCGGCTCGTCTTGTGCCATACAAATCAACGCATGATAAAGTTGATGGTTGACATAAGATTTAGCTGCAGCGATAAAAACAATTTGAAAAATAGAGGTAAACATCGTGATATAGATGGATAAAATAACTAGAGTTTCTAGAAGAGCTTGCCCTTTGCTTTTCTTTCTTATCATTTTTTCTTTTTAGATTTTTTATTACTAGCAGCTCCATTCATAAAATCACTCAAATCACTTTTTTGATAATCTGTTTGTTTCACTGAATCTGTTTTTGCTTTTTTGTTTGTCCCTTGAAGAGCATGAATAGCATTTGCAAATCGTGCCTTGACCGTTTGATTGAGCACCCTCACAATTGCAATGCTGGAAACTGCCATGAGTGCGACCAGAATGAGATATTCTATTAATCCCTGTCCTTTTTTAAATTTCATAAGGAACCTCCTTTACAAAATATAAAAAGCAAATGAGGGGGCGTTCAAAACAGTGTAAAAAGGATTTTATTTTGGATAGGAGTGTCCAGAATTGGACATGATCGTCCAAATATTGTCACTTTTGAAGCGTTGCAATATCAATAGTATTCTTTAAAAGCATAGCAATCGTCATAGGACCGACACCTCCTGGAACGGGGGTCATATATTCTGCAATATTATCTAATTCATCAGGGCAGACATCCCCTTGTAAAATCGTTTTTCCATTTTTTTCTATTCTATGTATGCCTACATCAATGATGGTTGCACCTTTTTTAATATGATGAGCTTTAATTTTATGATGTTGTCCACAGGCTGCAATTAAAATATCAGCCTGCTGAGTAAAGTGCTCAAGATTTTGAGTTTTGGAATGACAAATAGTCACAGTTGCGTTTTGTTCCAGCAGGAGTTGAGCCATAGGGCGTCCAACAATTTGACTTCTTCCCACTACAACAGCATGTTTTCCTTGAATGGGAATTTGATAGTGCTTCAATAAATAGATAATCCCTTGTGGGGTACAGGGTTTTGCAGAGTTTAAAGAAGACCAAAGGCTTCCTATACTGGCTACAGTTAAACCATCCACATCTTTTTCAATAGGAAGATAGGAAAAAATTTCCTCTTTTCTAAGCTGAGGAGGGAGGGGAAGTTGAATCAAAATACCGTGGATAGCAGGGTTATCACTCAGCGAAGTTAGTTTTTTTAAAACTATATCCTGAGAAGTGTCCTGTGCAAGATGAACAAGCTTGGATTGAATACCAATCTTTTGACAAGCTTTGATTTTATGTTGAACATAAACTTGGCTTGCAGGGTTATCTCCAATCAGTAAAACACACAGACACGGATGGATGCCTTTTTTGTCTTTTAAAGTTTGGACTTGAGATTCCAGTTCATTCGTGACTTTTTTTGCAACCAGAGAACCATTTATCAGCTTCATAATAAATTCCTTTGACCTCTTGCGGAAAAATGATTAAGTCATTTTTATGGTTACTCGAAAAAGCAAAGTATCTTCTGAAAAACGGAAACCAGTCAAGTTATCTAAGTCACAAGTGCGTCGTATTCCAGAATTAAGAGAATTTTACAATACTGTGGGTAAATATTCTTTACGGGAAGAAGCCTATGCAACAACTTTAAAAGTGTATTTGCAACTTAAGAAGAGGCCCTAACGAATGATGGTTCTATGAGCCGGAATATAAACACCATATCGTGGCTTGCTTATTGGATTGATCTTTTATAAATCATCTTCATCTATAAGAAGAAAATTATCTTAAGGTTTTTACGATGAAAAAAACTCCTCTTTTTGACAATCATGTGAAGCGGAAAGCTAGGATGGTTCCTTTTGCAGGATATTCTATGCCTTTAGAGTTTTCAGGTGCAAAAAAAGAGCACCTTCATGTAAGAAGTTATGTGGGATTATTTGATGTCTCTCATATGGGAGAAATTCGCATTCAAGGGAGGCAAGCTCTTTCTTTTTTATCTTTAATGCTCACCAATAATTCTCAAGGATTATCCAAAGGGGAGAGTCAATATACTTTAATGTGCAACGAACAAGGGGGTTTGTTGGATGACATGATTCTTTCTTGTTTAGATTTTGAAAAAGATTATCTTCTTTGTGTGAATGCTTCTAATAAGGAGAAAATTTTTAATTGGCTTCAAGAGCATAGAAAAAATTATGATGTTCAAGTTATTGATGAAAGTCTTTCTTATGGTCAGATTGCTGTGCAAGGGCCAAAATCTTTTTCTTTATTAAAGAAAAAACTCAATATTAATGATTCTTTAAAAAAATTTTGTTTTCATTGGGTCGAATGCCAGTATAGTAAATTGTTTATTTCTCGAACAGGTTATACAGGTGAAGACGGTTTTGAAATATTAGTTCCGCACAAACTGATATCTGGATTATGGGAATATTTGCTGGATGATGAGAATGTGCTTCCTGTGGGTTTAGCAGCTCGAAATACTCTTCGTTTGGAGATGAAGTATCCTCTTTATGGAGAAGATATAGATGAGAAAACTTTTCCACATGAGTTGGGTTTGGCATGGGCTTGTAAAAATCCTTCTTTGTTCATGGGCAAAGATGTTTTGTCGAATAAACCTTTAAGAAAATGGGTGGGCTTTGAAATGGTCGAATCATCTGGTATTCCAAGACATGGCTGTCAGATATTTTCCAAAGAAAATCAGAAAATAGGTCAAGTGACCAGTGGTATTTGGTCTCCGAGCTTGGATAAGATGATTGGAACAGCCATGGTTCAGAATAATTTCTCTCGTGTAGGGAGTGAATTTTTGATTCAAATCCATGGTAGTTCAGAGTTATCTCGAGTGGTTTCCACACCTTTTTATAAAATTTGAATAAATTTGAAAAATTTGATAGTGTTTGATTTCTAATAACGGAGGTAGTTATGAATGATTTAGAAACGCCGCGCAGTTTGCTTGTTCCTACGGACAATTTTTATTATACGAAAACTCATGAGTGGGTTTCACTTGATGATCGTAATACTGTGACCATAGGGATTACTTATTTTGCTCAAGATCAGTTGGGTGAGATTGTCAGTTGGAAACTTCCAAAAAAAGGACAAATGTTAGAAAGAGCTCAGGTGTTTGGTTTAGTAGAAAGCAATAAACATGTCAGCGATCTCTATGTTCCTGTTTCGGGTGAAGTTGTAGAGGTGAATAGTTCATTAACTCCTGGGTTGGTTAGCGACCATCCAATGAGTGAAGGGTGGTTGATTCGTATTGAAATGAGTCGAGAAAATGATCTGACATACTTAATGGATGCAGCTTCTTATAAAAAGTTTATTGAGGAAGAACTTAAAGATTTAACCGAGTAATAAAAGCCCGTGTGGCGGAATTGGCAGACGCGCTAGACTTAGGATCTAGTACCGCAAGGTGTGGGGGTTCAAGTCCCTCCACGGGTATAATTTGGATCATCTCAAATTAGTAGAGATTATTAGGGTGTCGAAAACAATCGATGCTATGATCATTGACTAAACCTGTGGCCTGCAAGTGGGAATAGATGATTATGGAACCCACAAACTTAAATCCTCGCTTTTTTAAATCCCTTGATATTTGATCACTTAATATTGTTTTTGCAGGATAGTCTTTCAGATGTCGAAAGCGATTCACGATAGGCTTATTATTCACAAAACCCCAGATGTATTTATTAAAAGTGCCAAACTCTTTTCTTAATTTTATAAAAGCTTTTGCATTGCTGACAGTAGATTCAATCTTTAATCGATTTCTAATAATCTTTGGATTTTTAAGAAGTGAATTAATTTTTTTAGATGAGTAACTTGAAATTTTATTAAAATCAAAATTATCTAAAGCTAAGCAGTAGCTTGCTCTTTTATTCAGAACAATCTCCCAACTGAGCCCTGCTTGAGCCGTTTCTAGAGTTAAATGTTCAAAGTGTTTTCGGTCTGAGCGAACAGGATGACCCCATTCTTTATCGTGGTATTTCACATAAAGTGGATTGTTTAATTTAACCCATGGGCATCTTTTTTTTATAGACATATCGTTCAATTTATATATTTTTTTAATCCTGCTTTTAATCGATTGAGGAATGATGTGCAATAATTTTGAGCTTTTCATCTATATATTGAAATAGAAATGTGTAGATGGCATGAATGGTTTTTTCATCTTTTTTTATGAACTTATATTTCCCAACATCAATGGCGAAAGCTCCATAAATTTGTGGATGAGACTCTACAAATTCAATTTTCTTAATTTCTTGATGAAGCAAACCAGAATCATTGAATTTTTTTCCTCCAATAAAATAAGATAGAATTTCATCTTTATTGCGTCGAATATGTTGAGACAAAGTGGGTTTGAAGTGGGCATGATAATCATAAAGATTCATAAGAGTTTGAAAATCTTTGGAAACAATGGCGTCCCCCCAGCTTCGTAGAGTTTGGCGAACCTGTTCTTGTAAAGACTGTGTAGAAAATTCTAAATTAACCATATAAAATGCTTGGCAGAATGTAAGAGAATAAAGCCCCCGTAGTGTAGATTGCTACAGAAAACCAAAAAATCTTCTTTGTCAAAGGTTTAGAGGTTTGACAGGCTTTTTGCAGACTGGGATCAATCGGGCATTCCTGAGGTTGAGAGCGGGTCATGAGTGTGTAAGATAGAATGAGTAAAATTCCAGTAACAGCAAAGAGAATATTTTTATGTTCTACAAGAATATTAATTTGCGGAATAGTGGCTGTGATGGAAGCAAAAACAGCTCCCATCCCAATAGATACAAATAGAATAGGAAGAGCACAGCAAAAAAGGGTAGTAAGAGATCCAAAAAGAGAAAAATAAGAAGCGACTTGTTTAATAAAGGGTGAATTATTCATAATTGTTATTTTCTATGAATCGATTGAGCATTGTAGCCCGTGTCCTTCACTCTCTTTTTGATTTCTGAATCTGTTAAGTTTTTTTCAAGGTTGAGAGTCACTTTTTTTGTGTCTAGATTGACATCAATATCTGTATCCGAATTCTTTACAACATCTTTAAAGGCTTTCTTTATACCTTGGACACATATTTGACAAACCATTCCTGGTACATCAACAATGACCTTTCCTGCTAAGGCTGGGGTGGAAAGAAAAAGGATGGCAGCTGCTACGATTATTTTTTTCATTTTAACCTCCTTGGTTGATTTTAGCATATCATCATTTTTATTAATAGTGAAGCATAAGGGTTATAAAGAAATCTCCATCTAAATTTGCCCCTGTTTCCCAAAGGGTATTTCTGTAAAAGAATCGCAACATAGGAGTGAAAACTACTGGATACTTTTTGGAATTTGTCTTCAAAATCGTATAGTCCAATTGAAAAACAAACCAAGTTTGGAGTTCTTTCATTCTGGCCACATAGGGAGCTACTCCTATTCTGTACATCCATTGATAGATAGGATCATTACTATGTTCAAAGTAAGTCATGGAAGCACTAAAAGCTGTGTAAAGTTTTCGAGACTCCCAGTCCATTTCAATTTGTGGACGCAGTACATAGCCTGTACTTTGATTCTTATAGAATCCTCCATGAAGGGAAAGGTAGATATTTCCTTGTGAGTCTTTTAGATACCACCGTTTCAATAGGGCATTGATTCCGATTTTGTAGTCTCGATACGGGTGAGGCTGGAGAATACCTTCGGTATTCATTTCGACAGAAAAATGAGGGTGAAAGGTGTAGCTGACTCGTTGTTTATTGGAATGGCTTGTTAGTGTAGTCCAGTAGACCCAACCACCCTTGTAGATCACAGGGTGGGCGGATGTAGAAAGTGTAAATAAAACTAGAAAAAGAAGAAGAGTTTGTTTCATCAATATTAATGTTATCAGTATAGAAGGATTTTTGTCTAAAAAAAAATCTATGGGATGTTTTTTATTTTTAAGAAGTGAACTTAGAGATAAGCATGAAGCTCAAATAACAAAACCGTTTGACAAAAATACACTTTTTGTTGGTCATTTTGTTAATTCTCATTAAACGGAGTTTTTATTACTTTTTCCTCAGTTCGATAACTTCATAGGATTTAGTTGCTAAGTGATAATTTCTCTACTTTTAAAATTTCTTGATGAATATATTTTCTTGCTTGATTTTCCAATATTGTGCCTATAGTTTTAACTGGAATACTATATAAAGGAGAGTTGCATCTTTATCTTGCTCCATGATATCTCAATATTTTAACTATACGCGAATTTCCTTCCTGGATCGCTAATTCGATAGGAGTTATTCCATCACTATTTTTTAAACTGCGCTCTGCTTTATTTTCCAACAACTCTTCTACTTTGCCTATATCCCCATCCAAAATTGCATCATGAAGATAAGTGTTCCCATCTCCACCTACAAACAATGCCTTCTCTGGAATAAATATTCTACAATACCTATCCCTTTTATTGGGAACATCATCATGAATTAAGCTAAAAGTATCAAAAAACTTCAATAAACTATTCGATTCTCCCATCACCTCATAGTTCATAAGATCTAGACCCAAAAAACGTTCGTAAGCTGATTCATCATCAATCTTTATGCTTAGAGAACTTGGTAAAAATATCCACTTTATAAAAAGTGAATGAAACGGTTTTTTTATTTTTTCATCGAATGTGAACTTAATTATTTTTTCGAGTCCATAATAATCGTACTCATATGACTGGAAATCATAATGTTTATATATTCTAATGCACTCTGAAGGAGTCAATGCCTCTTGTAAAGCAAAGTTCCTTGTAAAAGACCAGAAATTCATCGTTACCTTTGCTACGTGTTCTGTGGAATTTAGAATCGTATAAAAATCATTTCCCTTTGCAAAAGCACTAGAGGTAAATATATAAAAACAAATAATAAATATATTTTTCATCGTAGAAAAAACTGTACTATAAATAAGTTTTTATTACTATCTGAAGAATCAAAACTATGTAAACTTTTCACACTCTTTTATCTAAAAAAGCACATTAACAAACATTTCTGGTTATAAAAGTATTCAATTGATAAAAGTGTTTAATAGTTATGTTTAAATTTGAAGGAGTATCTTTTTCATGAATTCATATAAAATCCATACTAGAATTTAAAAACCAATTAATTTCAATCGTTAAAAATTGAAATGGTCGGGGAGATAGGTGGCGTGATATTGGACAAAAGGAAGAGAATAAAGTCTTTTTTGCGAAAAAACGGATAATTAAAATAAATGTAGTATTATAGTGTCTCAAAATGAGAGAGTTATAATTATTAAAAATAATCTCTTTAGGTTTTACATTTTCTTTACGATTGTTAATTAGAGGTTGGTATGCTGAATTGGATAAAGGGCAAAGTATTAAATAGTTCTTTTAATAAAAAACACCGTGTCTTTAACAAATATGTTAAGAAGGCTTTGAGTATAAAAACCGATACAGAATTTAAAAGGCATTGTATTAATTGTTTTAAGCAAGTTGCAAAAGAACATCAAAAAGATTTTAGTTCAATAAGCCTTGATGATATTTATCGTGTTTTAACTAAAGTTAGAAGAATAGCCCCTGCAGTATTGAGAAAAGTCACTGTTAAACAATTACTTGATATTATAAGAGGTGTTGACAGAACGAGTCACTTCACATCATTTATCTATGCTCTTGCTGGCAGTAAAATTTCCATGATCTATTTTCCAATTAGAATGCTCTATGGAAAACGTTTAAAATACGCTATTGGAACGTGGAGTGTAACTCGAATTGCTTATGAAATATATGGAGATAAGCCTAGAAAAAGATTAAGCAAAACACCTAAATACTTTTTTCATCGATTATTTTCTTATAAATAAATCCACACTTATAAAGGGTTTAAGTATTTTGATTTAAGTTTTTCTGGTGTCGTCAAACTAATTCAATACAGAATTCTTGTTAAGAGTTTATTTCTGACATATGTTGAGTGTGTTGTATATGGTTCTCATTTTAAACACATGTTGGTAGTGGCACTTGCGTTTGATCTATTTATAGTAGGGACTGTAAGTTTTTATTTATATATTTATTCTTTATTATTGTGTAAGTTAAATGGTCGGGGAGACAGGATTTGAACCTGCGACCCTCTGCTCCCAAAGCAGATGCGCTACCAGGCTGCGCCACTCCCCGTGTTGAAAACCAATTTTTTGAGAAAAACTAGACCATTATTTAACCTTATTTTTTAGTATAAAAACACTAAAAAAGTGCTTTTTTAGCGCTTTTTTGCATATTAGGTGAATAAAATTCATGCATTTTAAGAAGACTCATTGCGTTGTATATATTGAATCATCTTATTTTTTTGACTATTCTTTTACCAACAGGTAGGTTACCTGAAAATGTTCGAGGTACAGGTCAATGGGTCTCTTGAGCATAAAATTTTTGATTTTTTTAATAAGAAAACAAATTAAAAGGAGAATGAAGTATGAAATTATTAATTATAGCATTAATGGTGTTGTCTGTATTTGAGACAATGGCTGTAGATGCAGATTTTAGTGGAGAAGTTCGTTTTAGACTAACAACTGGATCTGACGATCTGTCAGGCGATGGTGTTATGGACCAGTTGACTCAAACACTGCACCCTGAATTCAGAACTAAAATTTCTAGTTCTTTCAGAGCTAGTGAGTCTTTCGAAGCCAACGCATCAATGTATCTGAATCAGTCAGGTTTAGATATCGGTCTCTCAACTCCCTCATTTTTTGCTTATGGGGACTGGATGATCTCTGATGAGTTCATGGTCAGATTGGGAACAACTCAATATGAGGTTGCAAATGGATTAGTGATCGGTTCTAACGATTTCCAAATGCTACCAACGATGTTATCAGGTGCTATTCTGACTTATAGTTCAGAAAGTATTGGAGTGGATCTTGGTGTTGTAAAGGGATTTGCTAGTACTTCAATTGTTGATTTTGGTAATCTTTTGATTGCGTCTATAGATATTCGTTCTTTATCTGATGCGTTCAAAGATGCAAACCTTCATGTGATTGTTACCGATATCAACGACTATGTCATGGAAGAAGGTGAGAGTAGCGACGATGCACCTATTTATGCGGGGGCTACAGTCGGTGGTGATATGATGGACGGTCTAAGTTACAGTGTGACTGCTTCTGTGGATTCTGTAAATCCAGATGATATTGGAAAGAGCTATCTTGTTGATGGCTACATCAAGTACAAAATGGAACTTGATAACTCTGCTATGCTTAAATTGTATGTGGGTGGTCATGCGGATGGTGCAGATTATGCTCCTCTATATTATGATGTTCACAGAAATGCTGGTAAGCTTGATGTTGCTCAATTTGGTAACGGTCTCATATATGGTAAAGCTGGTGCTTACTACATGATGGATTCTAATTCAGCTTTAGGTATATCAGGACATTATTTCCACAAAGGAAATAAAACTGTAGAAGACGGAGATATTGAAGTAGATTTATCTTTGAAGAATAAAATCAACTCTTCTGTATCTAGTAAAATTGTAGCGGGTGTGTTGAAGCAAGGTGACTCTTATAAAGGGCAAGCTTACGCAAACCTGTCTATGAAATTTTAATTAAGTAAGAATGTTATCTTATATTTTAAATAAAAAGCTGGGGCTTTACGGTTCCAGCTTTTTTTTATTTTTTTGTTGTTTTTTTATAAGTGTGAGAGCATTTTCGCTTCCTGTATCTCGTGTCAGCTTAAAAAGTCAGTTGAGCTCTAATATCACGCAATCTTTAGAACAAATGATGCTCATGATGGGACAGGTTCATGAGACTGTTAAAAGTAACAATAAAGATCAATTTAAACAGAAAATTAATCAACTGATTGAAGAACTCAACCGTGTTCAGGTTTTTAATGAAAGAGAGCTTGCCTACCATGAGAAATCTTATCTTCATCGACAAATACAGCAAATGAAAGAGTATTTAAATATTATTGCTTTCAATAAAGAGGATATGAAAAACAATTTATTTCAGCTTAAAAATTTGAACAGAGAGCTTATTTACATTTCTCATGCTTATAATTTAAAACAACAAAAAACACAGTATGGTTTTTATTTCTGTCCCAAAGATGACAGTGTTTGGATTCAAAAATCTAACATCAAAGTTTACCATCCATTTAAAGAGAATTATAGAAATTGTGGACGAAAGATTCACTGAAGTCTGTTATAATTATCCATTATGAATTTATATTCCATTCCTAAGTTTTTATTAGTGGCGATTTTGCTTGTTTCAGGTGTGTTTTTAGTGGTTTTATATAAACCTCCTCAATCTATTTGTGATTTACAATTAAAAGTTTATAAAGACGATAATCAAGCTTTTTTATTTAAAAAAGGTTCTGGTAAAAAATCCTTATCTCAATTCAAAATTTCTATAGAGGATTGTAAGAATAATAACACCCCTGGAGGTTGTTATTCTTTGTTTTCTAATATTTATAAGTTGATTAAATCTTTTCGTAGTGTAGATTCCAAGTGTCATACAAGGCTCACCCAACTAAGAGAAGTTCAGGAAGCTATGTTCGAGACTTACAAATTGTTTGTGGCTATTTCTTGGGGTGAAGGACCTCAAGATGAGTTATCTAATCCTTTGGCATGGTTGTCATTGAATGATGTTAGCACATTTTGTCAGATTCAAAATAAGATCAATTATTATTATGGAAAAGAGACTTTATCTCTCTTGGATAATCAAGTGTTCAAAGGATTGGAGTCTGCAAAAAATATTAATGTTTTAAGAAAATTTTCAATTCTTTCTGAAAACTGTTCTAAGTACTGATAATACGACTGTGAGTTAGATATGACCGCCCAAGTGGACTTGAACCGAAGAACTCCCGCCGAAGTTTATCGAGTAGCTCTGTAAAATCAAGAATGAGAATTTATCCGGCTTTCCCTAAGAAAAAAACTATGGAATAGCTTTTTTCGTTTTGAACCAACTGACCTATGTAAGAGCTAGATATGACCGCGAGTGGACTTGAACCACCGACCGACAGTTTAGGAAACTGTTGCTCTATCCAGCTGAGCTACGCGGCCATGTTTTTTTATCTGCAAATGTTCACCTATTTTTAAAAATAAAAGACAATCTCTTGTTATTTTTTTGAGGAAGAGTTGAGGTGATTGTGAATTTTTTGAGCTAGATCTACAAAGAGTTTTCCTTCTTTAAGGTCTTCTTGAACTGCAGGAATACCTGATTCTGTGCAAAGACCAATATCAGGATGAAAAGGAATTTGGACTAATTTTTCAATCGAATTTTCTTGAAGATAAGTATCTAATTGTCCTTTAGGGAATAGTTGAATGATGTCTTCTTGATCGTTGATTTTAAAATAAGCCATATTTTCCACCACGCCCAGCAGGGGGATCTGTATTTCTTTGAACATGGCTATAGCTTTAATCATATCGATCATGGCTACATTTTGAGGAGTACAGACGACTATGCCTCCAGATATTGGAGTTTTTTGAGCTAGAGTGAGTACAACATCTCCTGTTCCTGGCGGCAAATCAACTACTAAATATTCGAGATTACCCCAGTTGACATCATTGAGAAACTGCTCGATGGCCTTAAATAACATAGGCCCTCTCCAAATAACAGGAGCATTTTCGTCTATAAGATATCCGATGGAAGATATTTTGAGTCCATGCTTGGTGATAGGGACAAGTTTATTCTCATGTACAACCATGCGTTGTTTTTTTGTACCTGTCATTAAGGGAATAGATGGGCCATAAAGATCAGCATCCATTAATCCTACGCTGAAGTTCAGTTTTCGTAAAGCAACAGCTAAGTTGAGAGCTATAGTACTTTTTCCTACACCTCCTTTTCCAGAACCTACAGCAATAATATGCTTAATTCCAGTTAAGTATTTTTGTTGATCAAATGGATTGCTCATACCGACTCTCTTATCATATCATGTAACACAAAGATTATGTTTTCTGAATTAAAAAATTTTGAAACTCTCTCATCTCTTTGTAAAAGAAGGGGGTATATCTTTCAAAGCGCAGAAATTTACGGTGGGTTGAATGCGTGTTGGGATTATGGCCCTTTAGGTTCGCAGCTAAAAAAAAATGTTGCAGATCACTGGTGGAAAACTATGGTTTCTCGATCGGATGTTGTAGGGCTCGATTCTGCTCTTTTATCTCATCATGAGGTGCTCCAAGCGTCTGGTCATGTCGATGCTTTTACAGATCCTCTTGTGGATTGTTTGAAATGTAAATATCGTTTTCGACCAGAAAAAAATGAAAAGGGAGTTTGTCCTAAATGTGGATCGGATCAGTTGACTTCACCTCGTCCTTTTAATCTTATGTTTAAGACTTATATGGGTTCACTCGAGGATCAAGGGCAACCTGTTTATTTACGTCCGGAGACAGCACAAGGTATTTATGTGAATTTTTTGAATGTTCAACAATCTACCCGAAAAAAGATACCATTTGGAATCGCACAAATCGGAAAAGCTTTTAGAAATGAAATTACACCTGGACCTTTTACTTTTAGAACGAGAGAATTTGAACAAATGGAAATGCAGTATTTTATTTCTCCAGATGAAGGCGATCAATGGTTTGAGTACTGGAAAGAGCAACGTTTGAATTTTTACAAACAATTAAAGTTGGAAGAAAAAATTCGATTTCATGAGCATCAGAAAGACGAGTTAGCTCATTATGCTCACAAGGCCTTGGATATTGAATTTAAATTTCCTATTGGTTGGAAAGAGCTGGAGGGAATTCATGATCGAGGATGCTACGATTTATCACAACATCAGAAACACTCGAAAAAAAGTTTGGAGTACTCAGAAGAAGGTAAAAAATTTATTCCTGCTGTGATTGAAACCTCTGTAGGACTCGATCGCTTGTGTCTTGCTTTGCTTTGTGCCTCCTATAAGGAAGAGAAGGTTAAAGATGAGACTCGAGTTGTATTGGCTTTGCCTCGAAAATTAGCCCCTGTGAATGCAGCTATTTTACCTTTATCCAAGAAGCCTAGACTGACAAAGCTGGCTCAGAAAGTAAGAGACGATCTTTCAGCTCATTATATTGTCGATTATGACGAGGCTGGAAGTATAGGGAAACGTTATAGAAGGCAAGATGAGATTGGAACTCCATTTTCTGTGACAGTTGATTTTGAGAGCTTGGAAGACCAAAAAATCACTATTCGGGATAGAGATACTATGACGCAGGAAAGAATCCCTACCAATGACTTAGCACAATATATGGGTGAAAAGTTCAGTGTCTCTTGATATACAAATCCTATGCATGACAGGGTTGAAACTTCAACATAGTATAAAAGAGTTATGGGGTTGCAGGTGACAGAAAAAGATAAATTTATTTACCATTTTTCTGCTGAAAAAACAGAAGGTTCAAAGGATCTAATTCATTTATTAGGGGGTAAAGGAGCGCATCTTGCGGAGATGACTTCTATGGGGCTTCCTGTTCCTCCTGGTTTCACTATCACCGCAGATATGAGTTTGTGTTTTAATGGAAAAGAAAATCGGCTTCCTGAATTTTTTACCAATCAAGTGAATCAAGGTTTAGATTATTTAGAGCAACAAACGGGGCTCATTTTTGGTTCGAAAGAAAAACCGTTACTTTTGAGTGTACGCTCAGGTTCTCAGGTGAGTATGCCGGGTATGATGGACTCCATTTTAAATCTTGGTATGAATGAAGAAATTGCCCATTTTATGGCACAAAAAGATCCGTACTTAGCATGGGATTGTTATCGTAGGCTTATTCAAATGTATGGAGATGTTGTGTTGGGAACTGATGCTTCCATGTTTGTGTTTATTATGGAAGATTATAAAAAAACAAAAAAATATAAAAAAGATTCTGATTTAAAAATTGAAGATCTAAAATTTTTAACCAAAAAATTTAAAGAGCAAGTGATTCAAATGACAGGCCTGGAATTTCCTGAAAATCCTAAACAGCAACTGTTTGGTGCTATTGGAGCTGTTTTTAAAAGTTGGAATAATCCTAGAGCTGTAGCTTATCGAGAGTTACATTCTTATTCTCATCAGTTAGGGACTGCCGTAAATGTTCAAACTATGGTGTTTGGTAATCGTGGAAAAAATTCTGCGACAGGAGTGGTATTTACGCGAAATCCTGTGACAGGGGAGAATCATTTGTTTGGAGAGTTCCTGCCTCAAGCACAAGGAGAAGATGTGGTGGCAGGTATTCGAACGCCTTTTCCGGTATGTCAGTCATCTGAAAGCTTAGAAACCTCAATGCCTTCTGTTTTTAATGAACTTTTAAAGATATCTAAAAAATTAGAGACTCATTACCAAAATATGCAGGATATAGAATTTACTATTGAGGGAGGAAGGCTCTGGATTTTACAAACTAGAAATGCAAAGCGTTCTGCTCAAGCAGCTATAAGAGTGGCTGTAGATTTTGTGAAAGAAGGATTAGTGACCGAGGAAGAAGCCTTGATGAGTGTACAACCTAAAGACTTAGAACAACTTCTCCATTCCAAGCTTGATCCAAAACAAAAAAAAGATTCACTGTGCAAGGGGTTGCCTGCTAGTCCTGGAGGAGCTTCTGGTGCTATTGTGTTTTCTTCAGAAGATGCCTGTCAAAAAAAGAGTTATGAAAAAGTAATACTCGTTCGAGAAGAAACTTCGCCAGATGACATTCAAGGAATGATCGCTTCTGAGGGGATATTGACGACTAGAGGTGGAATGACTTCTCATGCTGCAGTAGTTGCTCGAGGCATGGGTAAATGCTGTATTGTGGGTTGTGGAGCTATTCAAGTTTTTCCAGATAAAAAGGAATGTCATGTTGGAAAAGTTATTTTAAAAGAAGGGGATATTATCACTATAGATGGCTCTACTGGAGAAGTGTACCAAAAGGAGATCCCTTTGATAAAACCAAAGTGTGATAGTTATTTTGAACAGTTTATGCAAATAGTGGAGAAGTTTTCAAAAATTAAGGTGAAAGCTAACGCTGACACTGTAGAAGATGCACAAACAGCGAAAAATTTTGGTGCAAAAGGGATTGGGCTCTGCCGAACAGAACATATGTTTTTTCAAGAAGATCGTTTGGATATTGTACGAAAGATGATTTTATTTCAAGATGATGAAGTAAGACGTTCTGCCATTTTAAAAGTTTTACTAGAAAAACAAACTCAAGATTTTTTTAGTATATTTCAAACTATGGAAAATCATTCTGTGTGCGTGCGACTTTTAGATCCTCCACTGCATGAATTTCTTCCTCAAAAAAAAGAAGAAATTGAACAGCTTGCTCAAAAATGGTCAGAAGATGCTAAAATTCTTACACAACAAGTGAATAATTTGAGAGAAGTGAATCCTATGTTAGGCCATCGAGGATGCCGCTTGGCTGTTACATTTCCAGAACTCTATCAAACACAAGCTCGGGCTATCGCTCAAGCTGCTTTGCAAATGATGAGACAAAATAAGAAATGTTATCCAGAAATTATGGTGCCATTAGTGGCTCATGTGAAAGAGTTTGTTTATGTTCGCGATTTAATTCAAAGTGCTGTGCAAGAAGTAGAACAACAAGAAGGAGTCGAGCTAAAAATTCCCATTGGGACAATGATTGAACTTCCTCAGGCAGCTCTGTGTGCAGATGATCTGGCTAAGGAAGCAGATTTTTTTAGTTTTGGTTCTAACGATCTGACACAAACGGTACTAGGTGTTTCTAGGGACGACTGCGGTCGTTTTTTACCTATATATATTGAAAAGGGTCTTATCTCTGTCGATCCTTTTGTACAGTTAGATGAAAAAGGAGTAGGAGCTTTGATCGCTTTAGCTTCAAAGAAAGCAACTGCTGTGAAACCGGATATACCTATCAGTCTATGTGGAGAACATGGAGCTGATCCTCAAAGTATTTCTTTTTTAAATCCTTATGTGACAGCTGTCAGCTGTTCGCCTTATCGTATACCTATTGCACGGCTTGCAGTGGCACAAAATACAATTAAAAAGAATTCATCGGCATACCAACAATCTTCTTTGGGAATTTCTCTATGAAACTGACTCAATTACAAATGACCGGTTTTAAGTCTTTCAAAAAACACACTAAAATTTCCTTTGATCAAGGAATTACAGGTATTGTAGGTCCGAACGGCTGTGGTAAATCCAATGTCGTAGATGCTATTTTGTGGGCGACAGGTGATAGTATGGCTAGCCAGCTTAGAGGACAGCAGATGGATGATATCATTTTTGCTGGAACCCAAAGTTCTTCTGCCTCTCTTTTTGCGGAAGTGAGCCTTATTTTCGATAAAGATGATGGTGAGTGGCCTGAAAAATTTCAATTTGTAGATGAGCTCATAGTTAAGCGTAGGGTGAAGCGGGGAGGAGAGTCTCAGTACTATATTAACAATCAAGTTTGTTTACAAAGAGATATTCGAGAGCTTTTGATGGATACAGGAGCTTTAGGTTTTAGTATTCTTAAACAAGAAGATGTGACTCAAGTGATATCTTATAAACCCGATCAGGTGCGATCGCTCATCGAGCAAGTTGCAGGGGTTTCTAAATTTAAAAATAAAAAAAGGTTAGCTGAAAACAAACTCAAAACAACTTGTCAAAATATGCAACGTCTTGAAGATATTGTTCAAGAACAAACCAAGCAGTTAAAGAGACTGGAGAAGCAAGCGCAACAAGCTCAGAATTATAAGTCTTTAAAACAGCAAATTACAGAAATTGAATTGAGTGCTTTGAAATCCAAGTATGAAGAGATTCAAAGAAAAATTCAAGAAGATGTAGTGAGTATTCAAAAATATGTTCAACAAGAAAAGGAATGTAGAGGGCAGTTAGAGTCTTTGCAAGAACGGTATCATAAAAATCAAACAGCCTCAGAAACACTTTATTCTCAACTTTCTCAGGAAAGAAATAATTTGCGAAAAACTTTGGAAGAACTCACAAAGTATGAAGTGCAATTTAAAAAACTGGAGGCTCTTATTGCTTCTGATGCAGAAAGAAGCAATCACTGGAAGCTTAATGTTTCTGAGTTTGAAGATTCTCAAAAATCAAAGTTAGAAGAAATAGAAACATTAAAACAACAAGTAGAAAAATATAATAATCAAATCGTATCTCGTACTAAAGAAGTAGAGACTAAACAGGTGCAGCTTGAAAAATTACAGCTCCAGTATGATTTACTTGAGAAGAATCAGGAAGACTTACAAACTCAATTCGATAAGGCTCTTAGGGAGGAGGCTCGCTTAGAAGAGGTGATGAAAAATTATGAGCAAAATGAGCAGCAATATAAGCAGATGACTCAAGATTTAGAGGTTCAACTGAAAGTTAAGGAATCCCGTATTCAATCTTTGAAAATGCAGTGTAAAAAACTCAATACTCAAATAGAGCGAGATAAGATAATACACCTTAATCTTGAAGAGGAGTTAAGGTTTGTAAAAGAGAATATCTCAAATCTTAAAATCACAGATAAGAAGGAAGAATATAAGTCACTTCAACTCGCACTAATGGAGAAAGAATCTCAATATAGGAGTTTATGTTTGCTCAAAGAAAAAACAGAATATCGAATGAAGGGCTATCAATGGGTGAAAAAAGAGAAATCTTTCAAACACTTGTTGGAGGTATTAGATGTAGAGCTGGGCTATGAGAGGGCTGTGTCGGCTGTTCTGGATTCTGTCCTATATAGTTTTATTGTACAGGATGTTCATTCTGCTTCTGATATTTTAAAAACACTAAAGAAGAAAAACCTTGGAAGAGCTTTGTTTCTTTTAACCCGTGAAGTAAAAAAACAATCGATCCCACAGAATGTGGGAATTTGTTTAAAAGACAAAGTACGATTTCGAAATGGCTTAGACTTAGATTTTCTTTTTGAGTGTGTTTGTGTGATGGATTCTGTAGATCAGATGATTAAAGTGTCTAAAGTACATCCGGAAATAACTTTTGTCACTCTTGAAGGGGATATTCTAAAGTATGGGCGTCTTCTTTGTGGAGGTGTTAATCCAAAAGAGTCGGATATTCTTATTCAAGATAAAGAAATTCAAAAATTAGAGGCAGAGATTCAACAGTTAAAAGTTCGGTTTCAAGATTTAGAAAAGGAAGTTTCTGATAAAACTAGTGAGCTTAAAAAATTAGAGAAATATCTCGATCAATTGGATAAAAAATACAATGAAGAAGGCAAGAATATTTATGCTCATTCAAAGGAATATGAAGTTTTGAAGCAAGAGTTATCTTTTATAGAACAGGAGCATCAGAATTTATATCAGAAACTGCAAGGGCAAAAAGAAAGTGAAAAGGTGTATAGTTCATCTAAAGAACTTCAACAAAAGTATGAACAAGTGAAAGATAAAAAAAATAAGTTACAAAATCAGTATGATGAGGTTCGTGCTCAAAGAAATCAGTGCTTAGATAAAAAAAATCAAATGAAATCTGCATTAGATGCCACACAGGTGGCTTTAGTGCATTTACAAAAAGATTTAAAGTCAGTTCATTATCGAGAGCAATTGTTGAAGCAATCTATTAATGAGATGAGTCAGAAATCTTTAAAATTTTCTGAGCAATCTGGTCAAAGTCAGAGTGTGATTAAAAAGAATCAGAAAGAGTTAGAAAAATGGAAAGAAAAATGGTTTCAGAAAAAGGAGCAATATCAAGCTCAGGTTCAACAACAAGAATTTAATGAGAAGGGGTATCAGGATCGTATTTCTTCTTACAAAACTATGGAGCAGCAAATTTCTTCCTTGAATCAAAATCTAGAAAATATTTTAGATCAAAAACATACATTAGAAATCAATAAAGAATCTAATCTTGTTGAAAAGAAAAACATAGAGGAAAAAACTTTAGAAAATCATCAAGTCTCTATCGAAGAAGTTCAAGATTCTATGAAAGAAGATTTTCAAAAATTAGAACAGCTTAAGAGTAAGCTTGCTAAAATTGGGCAAGTGAATTTACTCGCACTCAGTGAGTATAATGAGCTGAATGAGGAATACCAAACTTTGTATCAACAGCTTGGAGATTTGAAGCAGTCTAAGCAGGAACTAGAGCAAGTGATAACAGAGATGGATCGAATTTCATCTCAAAAATTTGGTAAAACATTTAAGGAAGTGAATCATCGCTTTGATCAGGTTTTTAAATCTATATTTGGAGGGGGCTGTGCAGCTTTTCGTATGGTGGATGATGGTGTTGAGATTGAAGCATGTCTTCCAGAAAAAAAACTCAAGAGTTTAAAACTCCTTTCTGGTGGGGAGAAGTCTCTTGTGGCATTGTCTGTAGTGGTTTCTTTGTTTTTGATTCGTCCAGCACCTTTTTGTATATTAGACGAGGTCGATGCGTCTTTAGATGACAGTAATATCGTCAGATATAATGCTTTGATTTTAGAAATAGCTCGAAGAAGCCAAATTATTTTGATTACACACAACAAGTATTCTATGAAGAATTGTGACAGGCTTTACGGAGTGACAATGGAAGAAAAAGGCATTACAAATTTACTTTCCGTAGAAATGAGAAACTATCAAGATGCACAACCTGTTTCATAGCACAGTCTCAAAGAAAGTGATTTGCTATTTATAAATAGCAAATCACTTCTTGATTTAGAGTATTGAACCTTTTTATTTTTTCTTTGGTAGGAGGGACCCGACAACTTGCATACATTTTTGAGCTGCTTTTCCAAGTGTCCCCAATTTTGTTGAAGGGGGAGTAGTTCTCGTTCTTTCTATAATAATTTTCAGACTTTTCTCTCCTATACCCTGTATATCTAGAATCTCTTCTGGAGTTAACTTGTCCAGATCTGCAAGAGTGTCTACGCCAGCTTTAAAAAGTGCTTTAGCTATACTTCTTCCAAATATTTCCTCTAATGAAGAGGGAGTTCCTATTATTCCTAGAATAATTTCCACACTTCTCTTTCCTATACCTTTTATAGCTAGAAGCTCTTTTCGAGTTAAATTGTTCAGATCTTCAAGAGTTTTTATGCCAGCTTTAGAAAGTGCTTCAACTATACTTTTGTTGTTAGGAAATAATTGTTCAATTTCAGTACTCACTTCGGCGATTTCGCTTTTGGGAGTAGCTAAAAAATTTTCAATACCTTCTCTAAGATCAACTGTGGGCTTTTCTTTAGGAATAAGAGCTCCTCCTGTCCTTTTAACTACAGAAGTTGTCCCTTTAACTATAGAAGCTGCTCCAGAAGCTGTCCCATCTACTACAGTTTGAGCCAAAGAAGTTGCCCCTTTAACTACAGAAGTTGCTCCAGAAGCTGTCCCATCTACTACAGTTTGAGCCAAAGAAGTTGCCCCAGAAGCTGTCCTTTGAGCTGCAAAAGTTGCCCCTTTAACTACAGAAGTTGCTCCAGAAGCTGTCCCATCTACTACAGTTTGAGCCAAAGAAGTTGCCCCAGAAGCTGTCCTTTGAGCTGCAGAAGTTGTCCCTGTAATTATTCTTTTGCTTAGAGTCGGTTTTGAAGAAAGGGAGATACCTTGTTGTTTGAGTCCATCTATAATGCTTTGTACACCTTTCTCTCTTAGACCACTTATAGTTCGAAGCTCGCTTTGAGTTAATTTTTTCAGATCTCCAAGAGTTTTTATGCCAGCTTTAGAAAGTGCTTTAACTATTTTTTGTTGTTCTGTTTTAGGAAATAAATACTCAATACTTATTTCGGAGATAGGAGGCAAAGTTGTTTGTTCAAGTCTTTCTAGGATAAGTTGTGCTTTTTCCTTTCCCAATATAGCTTGAAGTTGTTCTGGGGTTGACTCTTGCAGGTTTTTAATATTTTTTATGCCAGCTTTAGAAAGTGCTGCAACTATTTCTTGTTCTTCTGTTTTAGGAAATAAATCCTCAATACTTCTTTTGAGAGGGGAAGTAATATTTAGCCGATTAAGTTCTTTTTGAACAAGTTTTGCATCTTTAGATCCCAGTATAGCTTTAAGTTGTTTTGGGGTTAAATTGTGTAATTGTCCAACAGTTTTTATGCCAGCGTTCAAAAGTTTATCTTTTATCGTGTCTGCTGGAACAAAACTTATCCCCCTACTATTACTATCTGTAATAATAGTAGGCGGAGTAATAATAGGCGGAGGTAGACGCATTGAATTCTCTGGATTAAGAGGCCTTACTGCATAGACAAAATGACTAGAGAAGATTAAAGAAACAGCAAAGAATACAAATACAGTGGATTTGTCTATTGCTTTAACCTTGTAGGTAGGTTTTCTATTTTTCATTTCTTACTCCTTATGTTTTGTTGTTAATTCTTTGAAGAATTGTTTAAAGTTCATTTGTTGTGTTGTTAGTATAGATTACTCATAGTGTCTACGATAATTTCTACTATTGGAAATTTTTATTAGATATATTTGTTTGGAGGTTATTTTATTCAATTTATTTTCTTAAAAACTCTTAAAATAGTGAAAATTTTACAAATCAAAGTGTTTCAAAATTGAGCATTAAAGGAAAGATTTAAAGCTCTCCTATCTAACAATAAGTGAGTTTCTCCTCTTTTTAAGAGCTGTTCTTTTTTTAGAATAAAAGAAACTTTGATATTTTTCTTTGTATTAAGCTGTGAGCGAAGAATGAGTATTTTTTCATTTCTTATTCATTTGTTGTGTTGTTAATTCTTCGAAGAACAGCTTTACATTTATTCACTCCATCTCTAATGAAATGAAATTTCGAATTTGAAGAGGGGATACCTGCCATTCTTTCTCTAATAATTTGTACTCTTTTCTGTCCTATATCAGGTATAGCTAGGAGTTCTTCTGTTGTTAATTTTCTTAGTTGACGCATAGTGATTATACCAGCTTTGCGAAGAGCATCAATAATTACTATTTCTTGTTGTATTGGGTTTCCAGAAAATAAAATATTTTTTATTTTCGGTCCAGCTAGTCTGTCATAGTATCTTTGAATATTTTCCTTATGATTCGGAAGAGATTTAGATGTTATCAGTTTGTAAGATAGAATTCCTCCAAGTGTGGCAAAAAATAATTGTAAGATGTTTGTAATATTAACTTGTGCTTGATTAAAACTATCCGTCGAGAGATAAACAAAAGCTAAGTTACTGAATATCCCCAGAGTCAATAGTAGATGAGAGGAAAGTGCAACGTTGTTCTCTGCAGTTGGGAAGTATTTAGAATTAGGGTTTTTATCTCCAGGATTATTTTGAACGATATCACTAATGATTTTTATTAGTTCTTCTTGTTGCTTAGTATCTAGTAGCTTGTTCAGATCCTGAGTTATCTTTTTAGCTTCCTTGGTGTCATTCGTATTGAGAAGAGTATGGAGAGGTTTAAAGACACTTGGATCTATGCCTTTTCTCAAAGAGTCAAGTATTGTTCCTTTATGATCTGTTCGAAACAGTTTACGGGATACTGTTGTTGAATAAATCTGGTTAAAAGTTCTATAAAGTGATCGAAAGGCAGTAATAACTCTTTGAAAATCTTGATCAATTCCCTGTTGCCTGTTTGAATAAAGATTCTTTTCTAATTTGTGTTCTACAAAGCGGATGAGTTCAATATTTTCTTTATTGAATTGAAGTCTCTTGCTCAACGATTGATTGTGCATCAGCGACCACATTTGAGGCCATCCAAAATAGATTATACCTCCTACTAAGAAGTATAATGCACCTAAAATGTTCATATCTACTCCAGAAGCGGTCAAAAATTGTCTGCCAGTAAATAAAAAAACGAGGCTAACACCCCAAAATCTATAACTAGTTGTCAGGAGTTTCCATAGATAAGATCCAATGTCTACTTTTTCTTCAAAACGAGAGCCTTCACGGATTTTAGTACCTAGTTGAAATGGGAACTTAAGAGAAGAAAACCAGAAAGTTGGAACAGATATTTTTTCTTCTTGTTGTGTTGATTGAAATTTATTATCTGCTTTTTGTGTTTGCAATAATGTTCTTAGTCTTTCAATGTTTAGTGCATTCAGATCAACTAATTGTTGTCTTCCCGTAGCTAAGACGTGCGCGGCAATATTCATTATAGCTTCAAAGAGATGAGGTCTGCTCGAATTAAAGAATAGATTCGTATCAACTCCTGATAGAATACCGTCGGCTCCTCTGGGCGTGGCTAGTGTCAAAGGAAGCATAACCATAGTAATGTGGTCTATAATTAATCCTAAATGGAATTGATTAGCAATCGTGTGAGATGGAATCATATTGTTTAATCTTTCTGCTTGAGCTGAGTTCCAATTAAAAACTTTTTGGAATACAAAATGTTTAGTGTTTTCCCATGTGTTTTTACCAATCTTTTGTGCACGAGGTATTGTTTGAGATTTCTTATACAATTCTTGTGCCCTTTTATAAAAATCATTAAGAGACTCTTGATCCCATTGTAACAGGCCTTGAAAGGCATTAATCTGCTTTGATTCTAAGATATGTGTACCTAGTGTTTGAGAAATCCATTGGAAATCTGACACAAAGTTAGGGTTCTTTATGAGCTTCTCTAAATCCAAGTTGAGTGTACCTAAGAATCTTGCAGAAGCGTCAAAATGTGAGTGGCCTAACATTGCACGCATAGCCATGAGTCGAGCTACATGTTCGACTCTTTGATCTCTTTGACTCATCAAATCCACAGCAACTGTCTTCTTGTCTTGGTTTCTCACTCCAAATAAGTTCATATTTTTTGTTAAACCAAGCTTTTTGCCTAAATCAGAGCCTGATTCAATAGTGGCAATAGCACTCTTGAAGTTTACTCCTCGAGTTAATGCGTTAAATACACTTGGGACTCCCCCCAGTTGAGATAACCTGTGAAAAAGAGGGAGTAAGACTGCTACTAATTTAAAGCCCAGCCCAGTGATTAATGTTTTTTTATCTTTTCCCTGCCACTTTTCAATAGTTTTGCGTAAGGAATGTTTGAAAGGTTTGAAAGATTTTAGCTCAGGTGGAATCAATTTATCAATCCCTTTGAGCAATGGGATAAAAATAGCAGTGACTCCGTAAAGTAAACCCAATACACCTGCACCTAACAAGATCATATTCTGTAGTACATCACTTGAAGGAGAGTTATCTAAACCTTTTAAAGTGGAAAAATACCAAACAGCCGCTGCTGCTCCAATTGTTGCAACTGCTAATTCCAGTTTGTGTTCTTTGATGAAACCTTCAGATTGTTTTCCTTCGGTCTTTTTCTCTTTCCATTGTTCAAAAGTTAAGAGATCTTTCTTCCCTTTATGGGCTAAGTCTTTACGATATAAATATTTAATATATTTGAAGAAGTCCATTGGTTTAGAAACAAAACTCTTTATTTTTCTCTTATTTTCTTCAGGTTTTTTTTCATCGGTCGGTTTATTTTCACTCCCTTGTTTAGGAATGAAGATATTTCTCTCCTGTTCATTGGTTGAGGTATCTAAAAGATGTACTATACCAGTGATTGAATTTCTATATCGATCTAGAAAATATAGTGCATTTCGATTGGTTACTCTATTAATGAGATCATACATCAATTGTTCTGGACTATGTGCTTTGATATCTTTCTGTTCTCTGGATATTTCTAACAGTCTTTCTAAAGTGTTGCTGGAATTTGAAATTTCTAGAAGCAGGTTAAGGCTTTCATACATCTCCTTTATACGTTCATAGATATTTTCTCTTGTTATGAGCATAGAAAAATTTTTTGTTTCTTCGCTATAAATGATCAAATCTCCAGCTTGCAGGAGACTTTGACCATCAGAGTTTCTTATAGGATACTTATCTAAATTTAAATTGCGAATGGGGTTCTCTTGAGAAACAAATTTTAATTCCAGCTTTTCTGGGAGATCAGACTCTTCTAAGTAAAAGGATGTAGATGGAATGGGAGCCCTTCCGATGAGTTCAGTGGCGTAGTTCATGTGATATAAAATAAGTTCAATTCCACCCTTTGTTTGGTAGAGAATAGCTAAGATTTCTTTATCATAAACATATTTTTCTAATACATTTTTTTCATTGATATTTTTAATTGTTTGAATGACACTGACGTGTTTTTCTATGACGTTTTTTTCCTGGCCTTCTTCTCCCTGAATGGAAACTCCGATAAAAGTGAGCAAGCCAGATTCAAACGTCACTTCAATAGATAAAATTTTCTCTGATGAATTGTTGTTCACATGGCCTTCGGAGTCAAAAGGTATTACTCCAGACACATTTCCATGTGCGTCGTAGACAGTTGCAACCTGATTGCTTAAACGGAGAGTGTCAAATTCTTTGCTTACTTCTGAATTTTCCTCTTGAGACAGGTTTCCTGTCATAATATCCTGATGCAAATCGTTTATTACTTGAATAGCTCTTTGAACTTCTGGGTTATTAGTATCTAAGCTAGGGTTCTTTGTGAGCTGATCCAAGAAGGATTCAATGGAGGACTCACTGGAGGGTTCAATGGAGGATTCACTGGAGGGTTCAATGGAGGATTCAGCATCAAGAGACTGTTGGGAAGAAGAGCTTGTTGCTAAAACAGAATAAGGTGTCAACACCAAAGAAAGAGATAAAATATAATTTAAACTTGTCTTTAAAGTTATTAATTTTGTTCTTTGCCCCATACTTCCTCCATCCATCTTTTCACTTTTTCCCTTATCTCTGGCAAGTGAGGACATTGATTCGTTTGACTGATATAGTCTATAGATTTTGATCGCTTCGTTTCTTCGTCATAAAAAAAATTCCAATCCAACCATCCTTCTCTGTTAGCAAGTATGACAAACTCGGAAGCATACATATCTCTCTTTATTTTAGGAAAGACTTCGAATCTTTGAGGGCCTATTCGATCAGGCTTATTATCCAACAGGGTTATCCCAAACAATTCAAAATCGATATCCGAAACAGGGTTCCAGACATTACAAGTCATATCGGGACCGCCATAAGCTTTTCCAAATATTTTTCTTCCTAAGGAATCCTTATATCTATCTTCACTATAGTTAGTTCTAAATAGCAACTCTCTAATGGTTCTGCCAGCTAGAGAATACTCTAAAAGTTCTGGAAATTCTTCAAAATCATTATACCATTTTGCCCAAGATGTATAACATCTATCCCTATTAATCCATAGATCTGGATGTATATTTAAGCTCTCAAATTCATTGAGCATACATTCTCTTCTTTGAACTCCATTAGTAATATGTTTACAAGGTTTTACAAAATGAGGGCAAATGGGAGAATTATCCTCTTCACAAGCTTTTGAAATAACTTCACTGGAATCTACGAGGTCTATGTATAGTGTTCTAAAAGGTTTTTTTCTTTGAAATGGAATAGGGTTAAAAAACTCACATTCAAAAGACTCCGCAATATCTTCCTGACAATCTTCTTTGTCATCATCATCTTCATCTTCACAACTTTGTATTGTTGCTAAGTCTTCATTAATAAATTGTGAATTATCTTGAAAATCTACTAGTTGTAAGTTCTTTAGTGAAACGAGCATAAAGGGGGCAAGAATTAAGTCATTGCCGGATAGGTGTAATTCTTTGAGGTGAGTGAGTTTTCCGATGTATTCATCTACATACCGAATGTGACTGTCAGACATATCCAGAACTTTTAGATTTTTAAGGCAGAAAGTATGAAAGGGTACCTCATCATCCACGTAGTGGTTATTTCTTCCAATGAGTTTTTCTAGTTTTTCAAGCTGGCAGATATTCTCATCCCAACTGGAAATTTTAGTATGAGAAATATTGAGAGTTTTTAGATTTGGGAAATGATGAATAAATTCAGGAATAGATATCATTTCTGGGTTATTTGAAAGGTCTGCTTCTGTAACTAATGATAGTTCTTGTCCTTTCAGGCTTTTGAGCAGATCGTTTTTTCCAGACAGTTTGAGCTTAATTGTTCCAGGTGTATTCATCTCAAGGCTTATTCCACATTCTAAATAATCTTGATCGAGCCTATTGGCATGACTGCATATGTCACTTACTTTCTGTGGTTTCTCTGTGAAAACTCCACATCCTGAAGTCAGTAAAGGCGCAAAAAATAAAAACAGAAGATATTTGCAGGTGATTTTCAATCTATTTTCCTTGTTTGGAGTTCATTTGTTATTAGTATAAATTAATCATAGTGTCTATAATAATTTCTATGCTTTGTAAATTTTTCTTAGATATATTGTTCAGGAGGTTATCTTATTCAATTTATTTTCTCTAAAATTCTTATAAGATAGTGAAAATTTTACAAAGTGAAAATTTTACAAATCAAAGTGTTTTAAATGTTTCAAAATTGATTATAAGGAAAGATTCAGATCTTTTCTACCTAACAATAAGTGAGCCTCTCTTCTTTTTAGAATAAAAGACACTCTGATATTTTTCTTTGTATTAAGCTGTGAGCGAAGAATGAATATTTTTTCATTTCATTAATGATCATTTTTTTATTTTGATCACGAGCAATTTTTCTCTTTACAGATTGGGAGAATTTGAAAAATCAGTTAGACTCCAGCAGATCATGGTATCTAGAGCGAGGAAATTTTTAAGTAATCCATAAATAAAGAAACAGTCTTTTAGAAAAATTAATTAATCTAAAATGATTTAAAAAAAGGAAGATTTTTAATGAAATTTAAATATTTACCTGTCCAATAATTATGCCAAAGGTCTATTCTCTCTCCATAATTTTTATACTGTTGACATAATTTCCAAAATTCTATAGCATTCATATCAGATATATTCTAGGAGGTTTCTCGTGAAGTACTTGTTGATGATATTGTTGTTTACAGGATTCTGTACTCAAGCAAGAGGATTAGGTAAGTTAGGAGGTTTTCTTTCGTTTAATTTGGGTCTATCTGTTGATACAAGACTGACAGAATTCAATTATCCGTTATTTATATCTTATGGAGGGAATATTTTACAAGATCAGTATGTGGGTGCGTTTAATATAGGTTTATCTGGTTATCGAGCAGCGAGGATGCCACTCCTTTTTGGATATTCCTACGATTTTGATTCCAGTTCTAATTTGAGTTATGGTGTTGATACCTATTTTTCTCTTGGAGGGAGTGAAGAAGGAGGTGGAATTAATATCAATATTGGACATGACATAGGACTATTTTTGAGAAGACGTATTACGGATGGAGGTTTTCATGCTCTTCTAAGGATAGGTTTGAGCAATGGACTGATTATAACGACGTCACGTGAAAGATATACTTTATCTAATGAAAGGCGGCGGCCTGATGAAGAAGGATGGCTCAGTCCGCACTTATATTTAACTGTTGGAATGCAGTGGTATCTATAAAGAACTGAATAATACACTGTTCAGCTCTTCTAAGGCTTCTTGTAACTTTTGGGAAATTAAAATGGTAAAAATGGACTAGCTTTTTTAATGAAAGTCGTTCCTTTTTTTTCTACAATCCATCTAGGTTTGCTCCTTTTAATTCCAAACTGCTAGGCGAATGAGGCTTTGAAAGTAGGAAAGAAAGTTTATCTGCTGCAGATCAAGGGAAGTGTATACTGAGAAAAAGAAATTCTGGTTATTTTGTTTTTTAGTTTAATTGTAGAATTTTTAGAAGAGTGTTAAATGGCATTTAGAAAAAGGTTTTTCAAAACAATGCACATTCATTGCAGGTAGCAAAGTGAATTCTGTATCTTTTTTAGAACGTACATCTGTTAGTTTTTTGAAGAAATGTCCTTCATTGAGGAGCTTAAAAAAACAATATGGTGAAGTGTTTATAATATGTGATAGCCGTTTAAAAAAAGATGTTCCTTGGAAGAGTCCTTCTGTTTGCTTTTTGTCTGCAGGAGAAAAGCTGAAAGATTTGAATCATTTTCCATATTTGGTGCAAAAAATCTCTAAGTCTATTTCTAAACAAACCTTTCTTCCAAAGGCTTTTATCGGAGTGGGAGGGGGAAGTGTGACAGATTTTGTTGGTTTTTTTTCTAGTCTTTATAAGAGGGGCACGCCTGTTTATTTTATTCCCACAACTTTACTTTCTGCATTAGATGCCAGTCATGGGGGAAAGACAGCTCTCAATATAGGCTCCGTCAAAAATGTTTTGGGAACTTATCATTTTCCAAAAAAGATATTAATTATTAAAAATCTTATACAAACTGTCAGGAAGTCTGAAATATTTTCTGCATATGGAGAGCTGTTAAAGATGGCTTTGATTCAGAAAAATAGACTTTATGCAAAGTTGAAAAGAAAAACCCCTCCTCATTTTGAGTTTATTTGGAGTCTTATGGAGGAATCTATAAAATCTAAATGGCATATTGTGAACCAAGATCCTTTTGAAAAAAAAGGTATTCGTCGAATTTTAAATTTTGGACACACTGTGGGGCATTGCCTAGAGTCTTACCATCAAATTCCTCATGGAAAAGCTGTTGCAATGGGAATGTTATTTTCAATAGATTGGAGTGTGAATCAAAAGTTTTTGAGTGTAAAACTTGCTCAGGAGATTAAAGATCTCATTAGTCACTATACTCGTGTGACTCGTATTCAACCTATTCCTATATATTCATTAGAAAAGTTATTAAAAATGGATAAAAAAGCGATATCTTCTCAAGAAATAGAATTTGTTTTTTTAAAAGGTGTAGGGCAGCCGGTAGTGAAGAAAGTTTTGATGGATGATATTCTCAACTTTGCAAGGAAGGTATGAGTTTTTCTTATATTGGACAAGGCCCTTATTCTAAATCTCTCATTAATAGGGCTTATCTTGTTCAGAGTTATTTTTCTGATTTTAATGTCATTGGAGAGAGCCGTTGCGAAGATGCTCAAGTAATGAGGCAGGCATTACATCATTTTAAATCAAATCAAAACAATATTTTTTGTGGTTCATCTGCAACTGCTTTTCGTTTTATGGCATTAAGAGTGAGTCGTCAAAAAGGAGAATATATCCTTTCTGGGACTTCCTCTTTACTTCAAAGACCTCATCAACACTTAGTTCAAATACTCACTCAATTAGGAGTGAAAGCTCAATTCCAAAATGATCAAACTCTGAGCATTCAGAGTCAGGGATGGCGTCTTCAGGGAGATGCGATTACTTTTTCCTCGGATGTTTCTAGTCAGTTTGCTTCAGCATTATTGATGAATAGCTTTGGCTTCAATGAAGATGTGTTTATTTCTTTAGAAGGACCTCCGGTTTCTTTAGCCTACTTGGAGATGACAGTGTCATTTTTAAAAAAAATAGGTGTGAACATTAAAGGAAAATTTCCAGAGTTTATTGTTCCTGCAAGTCAAATGATTCATACCAAATCCTACGAAATAGAACCTGATATGAGTTGCTTATTTGCTTTGGCGTGTTTCGCAAGCTTAAGCGGAAAAGCTATTTTTACTTCATGGTGTGAAAATAGTATTCAACCTGACTCTGTTTTCCCTTCTTTGCTTTCTCGAATGGGAGTTTCGGTGGAAACAAAAGGTCAATCGCTTATAATTTCTTCTACTCAAAATAAAAAAAGTTTGAATGCTGATTTGTCTCGAAATCCTGATCTTTTCCCTTCTTTAGCTGTTCTTTGCGCTTTATCTGAAGGGGAAAGTTTTCTTTATAATATTCCTCATTTAAAGTTTAAAGAAAGCGATCGACTGCATTTAACTGTAGAACTTCTTCAAAAAATAGGGAGAACAACGGAGTGTACATCTAGTGGACTTAAAATAATAGGGGATACAAAAGATGGGAGAGGTCAAGAGATCGATTTTGATCCAAAAAAAGATCATCGCATGGCAATGGCCGCAGCTCTTCTTCATTATGCTAATTTTAAAATGAAGATTAAAAATTTGGATTGTGTGAATAAAAGTTTTCCTGAATTTTGGAATATTATTGGTGATATATCGTGAAAAATATTTATGTGATTATTGGTCATCGAGGGACTGGTAAAACCTCATGGATAAAAACTGTTCAGAATCATTTTGAAGAAAATCATTTACCTATTTTAACCTTTGATGTGGATCAACAAATTGAGAAAAAGACTCAAAAAACAATTTTTCATCTTTTTGAAAAAGGAGAGAGCTCATTTAGAAAAGTAGAGAAAAAAGTTTTTCAGCAATGTCTTCAAAAATCAAAAAACTTTAATGGAATTGTATTGATTTCTTTAGGTGCAGGGTATAGTGATGATATTCCTCACTTTTGTACTGTGATTCACCTCAAAAGAACAAGCGATTCCGATGGGAGAATTTTTTTTAATCGTCCTCGTCTTCTTTCAAATAAAGACTCTTTGAGTGAGTATCAGGAATTATATAAAAAAAGAGAGCTTTTATACCAAAGCCAAAGAGATTTAGTGTGGACTCGTTTGGATGGATTTCAAGGTTTTGGAGTAGAGGATCAGGTGTTTTTTGGAGAAAAAAGTCTACCTTTTACTAATGGTGTTTTGACTCTTCAAGAAAAACAATTTCCTAATGAAGAGAAGCTAGAAAACTTTTTGAATCATAAAATTCAAATGGGTTTTAGGTTTTTTGAATTAAAAAATAGTGAGATTTCGATCTCTTCTATAGAAAAAGTGTTAAAAAAAATACCTATTCAAAACCTTTTATTTAGTTTTAGAGAAAAAAAAGATTCTCATTTTAAATCTTATTTGGAAAAGATGGTCAACTCTTCTTCTCAGGAGATGACTATAGATTGGCCGTTAGAGTGGGGTTTGGAGAATACATTCTTTAAAAAAATCTCCCAACCTATATACTCTTTGCATACTAGAGAAAAAGACGAGACTTTGGAATCTTTGTTCAATAAATTTCCTAAAGAAAAAAATATTCATTGCAAGCTGGCTGTCGAAATATTTTCTTTTGAAGAGTTGTGGAAAGGGTACTTATGGCAAAAAGAAGGAAATCGCTCTTTTCATCCTCGATCTGCTGATGGAAGGTGGAAGTGGTATCGGCTCCTATTTGGAACTCAGCAATTGATTTATTTTCTTCGAGAAGATACTCATCAAGGGGTTTTGGATCAACCCGTGATAGCAGAAGCCTGTCGGTTTGTAACCCATTCTTCACCAAAAGGTTTTGCTTGTGTGTTAGGGAATCCTATTGAGCACTCTATCACTCCTTCTGAACAATTTTTATTTTTTAAAGATAAGCAACTTCTTACATTGAAAATTTTGATGAAGGAAAAAGAAGCGAACTCTTTGAATTTAAAAATTTTAGAAAATTTGGGTATGAAATTTGCAGCTATTACATCTCCATTAAAAAAGAGTTTTTATCAACTCTTTAAAGAGTTCAATTCTCAAGAGAGGGATACAAATCCACAAGTCACTACTCATAGTTTCTCAAATCTTAAACTCTGTCTGAGTGATTTAGACTGGAAATCTTTGAATACGATCATTTTGATCAAAGGAAAATGGAAAGGCTTTAATACAGATGTTTATGGAGCATTGTTTTTAAGAATGTGGATCGAGAATATAAGCAAACACAAGAAGAAAAGTTTATCCGTAGCGGTGTGGGGAGGAGGAGGAGTTCTGAATGTTTTGGAAAAAACTTTCACAGAAGAAAAACTTTTAAAATATCTTGATAAAGATTTTGATTTTCAAAAAAATAGTTTCAAATTTTCTTTTTACTCTGCCCGAAGCGGTCAAATCAGAAAAGGATCCAAAGAAGCTCCTGATATTTTAGTGTGGGCTGTAGGTCGAAATCGTATGTCTCATTGCGTTTATCCTCCCTCAGATTGGAAGCCTTCTTATATTCTTGATTTGAATTATATAGAGGATTCTCCAGCCCGAGAATATGCAATAAGAACTCAATCGGAATATATTTCGGGACATATGTGGTTTAAAATCCAAGCAGAGTGGCAAAGAAGTCTTTTTAAATATTTCAATTGTCCTTAACAACTATTATCTATTATAAGTAAGTGAAGTTTCATGAATACTTTTGGCCAATATTTTCGTATAACAAGTTTTGGAGAAAGCCACGGAGCAGCTATGGGAGTTGTTGTGGATGGATGCCCGTCAGGCGTTCCTTTTTCTATAGATCTGCTGCAAGAACATTTGAATCGAAGAAGACCTGGAAGATTTCCATGGCAAACAGCACGAAAAGAAAGTGATGCTCCTCAAGTACTTAGTGGTGTATTTGAGAATATAACTTTAGGGACTCCTATTGCAATGATTGTGGAAAATCAAAATCAAAAAAGTATAGATTATGAATCCATTAAAAAAAATCCTCGAAAAGGTCATGCAGATGACTTATGGAAAGAAAAATTCTTGCATGCAGATGTGCGAGGGGGAGGAAGAGCTTCAGCAAGAGAGACTGTTTCACGAGTTATGGGTGGAGCTGTTGCTTGTATGTTTGTCAAAGAACTTTACCCGAATTTGAGAGTTTTCTCATATGCGACTCAAATAGGAAATCATCAATTAGGAGATATAGATACAGAAAAACTCACACATAAGCATTTAGAGAATTATCCGGCTTATTTTCCTCATAAGGAAAAATCAGAGAAGATAAAAGATATGCTTATAAGAGCGAAAAAAGAGGGTCAAAGTTATGGCGGAAAAGCTGCCGTTCAAATTCAAGGTCTGCCAAAAGGACTCGGGCAGCCTATTTTTAAGAAATTAAAATCAGATTTAACTCAAGCTTTAATGAGTATTGGAACTGTTTATAAAATTTCTCTAGGTAATGCGAATGAATCTTTATCTGGTCAGGATTTTCACAAAAGTTCTTCTCATTATTCTGGAATTCGAGGAGGAATTTCCACTGGAGAAAATATTGATCTCAATGTTTCGTTTAAACCTCCTTCTTCTTTAGGGAAAGTGGCTAAAGAAGGAAGACATGATCCTTGTGTCATTCCAAGAGCACTTCCTGTTTTAGAGGCTATGGTATATCTTGTTTTAGCAGATCAAATTTTAGCTCAAAGACTCGATCGAGTTTAGTTTGTATGAGAGTCATGGACTTGAGCTTTATATATAAAACTGACTCCTCCTATTAGAGAATGGAAAGAAATACTTTTAAAACAACCGGTACTTTTTAATTTTTGAACCATTTCTTCTCCAGAAGGGAAAACAGCAGATGAGTTATTTAAATATTTGTAAGCTTGAAAATTTCCAGTAATCATCCACCCTAAAATAGGCATAATAAACCAACAATAAAAATCTACAAAAGGTCTTAGTATAGGATTTTGAGGTCGGCCTGTTTCAAGAATCATAAGATAGCCGCCTGATTTAGTGACACGAGCCATTTCTTTTATACCTTTTTCCATGTCAGATAAATTCCTCAATCCGTAGGCAATGCTCGTTATATCAAAAGTTTGATCTTCAAAAGAGAGGCTTAAAACATTTTCTTTTCGAAAACTACATCTTGGATCTTGAAATGGAACTTGTTTGAGCATTTCTTCACAAAAATCTACGGCTAAAATTTTTCCATGAGGTCCTAGCTGTTCTAAAAAAGATTTGGCGAGAGCTCCTGTTCCTGTAGCACAGTCTAGAACTTGGGCGTCTTTTGATATTGAACTCAAATCAACAAGTTTTTTTCTCCATCTTTGATCTAGTCCTAGAGTAAAAACACTATTAGCCCAATCATATTTTTTTGCTATGGAAGAAAATATTTTTTTTACAGTTTTTTCTTGATCTGTGGTCATCTTAAATTATTTTTTTGTTCAATACTTTTGATAATTTTTTTAAATCTTGCATTAGTAAAGAAAATTGATCGAAATTGAGAGCTTGAAGGCTATCGGATAAAGCCTTTTGAGGTTCGTTGTGAACTTCAACAAGTAAACCATTAGCTCCTGCAACAAAAGCTGCTTTGGCTATATCAGAGACTAAAGAACTGTGGCCTGTCCCGTGAGAGGGATCTGCAAGCACAGGATAATCGTAGTTTTGTTTGAGATAAGGGATGGCGTTGATATCAAAAGTATTTCGATAAGCTGTCTCAAAAGTACGAATTCCTCTTTCACAAAGTATAACTTGATTCTCAGAAAGATATTGAGCTGCAAGAGTCCATTCCTTTATTGTTGCTGAAAAACTTCTTTTCAGCAAAACAGTGCATTTTTTAAGAGCTAGTTCCTTCAGTAAGTCGTAATTGTACATATTGCGTGTACCTACTTGAAAGATATCTACAAAATCCATTAGAGGTTCAATTTGACGAGCGGAGGTGACCTCTGAGACGAATAAGAAATTTTCTTTTTTCTTCAGTTCTTTCACTAATGGAAAAGCTTCTTCCTGTAAACCTTGGAAATCTTTAGGGTTTGTTCGGAGTTTAAAAATTCCTCCTCGAATCACTGATACTCCTTCAGCGAGCAGAAATTTAATGATAGATTCAAATTGCTCCCGACTTTCAATGGAGCAAGGGCCAGGCATTACTGCAAATGAGTTTTCATCCAAAACAAAATCTTTGATTACAATATTTCTCATATATACTTCACTAGGGGGTTTTAATTTTGTCCATTTAATAACGATACTCTATTTTCTGCAAGAGAAATTTGAACAAAATATGATAATAGTTTGTTGCGAAGTAAGTCTTTTATTTGATAAATCCATTTTGAACTTGAACTTTGTAGGAAGTTATTATGTCCAACAATACCATTTTGAATAAAGAGTTTTTAGAAGAGGGAGTGATTCTACAGACTCCAGAGGGCTTTTTTGTTGCTGCTGGACCTTTAGGTTATCATGATCATGTTCATCCCACGAAACCTTGTGTTTATGCTCCTTTGTTTTTTAATGCAAATAAAACTTTTATACATCCTAATCAATGGAGTTTTGTGAAAAGGGAAGAACTTTTAAGTTTTTTTACTTTTTATCAAGAAAAACATTTCAGTCCACATTGGCAAGAGCCTAATTACAATAACTTTAAAGAGATGTTTAATCATTTTCAAAAATCTTCAAAGTCAGGAGATTTAAAGAAAGTCGTTCCAGTTGTTTTTTTTAAAAATTCTATGCCTCTAACGATTACAAAAAGAGCCTTTTTGATTAAAAATATGCTTCAAAAAAAAGAAGGGTTTATCTACGGATATTGGAATTCCAAAGAGGGAATGGTAGGCTGTACTCCGGAGTATTTATTTGAACAAAAAAACTCTAACTTATACACTATGGCTTTAGCAGGAACTTCAAAAAAAAATGACAAAAGTTTTTGTTCTGATAAAAAAGAAATTCAAGAACATCAACTTGTTGTCGAAGATATTCTTTCTAGATGGAAAGGGTTTTTATATCAAATCTCTCAAAGATATTTACAGTATTTTGGAGATATTCAGCATTTTCGAACAGATATTAAAATTGATGGAGCAGGAAACTTAAGTTTTTTAAATTTGATTCAAAAGATGCATCCTACATCTGCTTTGGGGGGGTATCCAAGAACAGAGGCTTTGTTGTGGCTTCGAGCTCATAACAGAGAGGATCGCCAAAGACATGGAGCTCCTTTTGCTGTTTGTTTTTCGAAAGAAAAGAGTTTTTGTCTTGTGGCTATCCGAAATATTCAGTGGAAAGGTTCATCTATATTTTTGGGTTCTGGATGCGGCTTGACTCAGTTATCCGTCCTCGATAAAGAGTGGGAAGAGTTGCGTTTAAAAAAGCAGTCTGTCATAAGTCTTTTGTGGATGTAAATCCTCTTGGGTATAAATATGAATCTTCAGCTCGCTTTTAATATTCTTAACACTTTTTATAATAAAGGAGTGCGAACTTTTTGTATTGCACCTGGAGGAAGGAATGCTCCTTTTGTAGAAATACTTTCTCGTTCCAATTTATCGGTCTTTTACTTTTATGATGAAAGATCGATGGCTTTTTTTGCACATGGCCGTTCTCGGAGGGATGGGGCGCCTGTTGTTGTGATTACAACATCCGGTACAGCAGTTTGTGAACTTCTGCCTGCTGTTGTGGAATCTTATTACTCATCCAGTTCTCTAGTTTTAATCACAGCCGATCGGCCCAAAGAATATCAAGGAACAGGAGCTCCTCAAGTTATTGAACAAGATCAGATATTTTCAAGATATGTTTCTTCAGAAAAAAGTTTCAGTGTACAAGATTTACAAGATCCATTGGATTTATCTCATTGGAATGCTCAAAATTCTATTCATTGGAATGTACATTTTGATGAGCCTTTAGTGGATGAGCAGGTTTTAAAAAATGAAGTGCCTGTTTGGATTAATAAAAACTGGTCTGCTTCTCAAAACTCTTTAAAAACTCCATTAAGGAATTTTAATGCCAATGAAGCTGCAACTTTGTTAGAGCAGGATGCTTTTTGGCTGTTTTTTCAGTCTTCATCAAAACCGGTTATTCTTGTATCTTGTCTACCTTATGAACTTAGAGGTTTAGTCGAAGATTTTTTGTTGTCCTTAAATTGTCCTGTTTATCTGGAACCCTTATCTCAGTTGAGAGAAAATTCGAGATTACAAAAACTTGCATTAAAATCTGGAAATTCCATTTTTAAAAAAGCATTTGATCAAAATCTTTTTGATGGTGTGATTCGCATTGGTGGTATTCCAGTTTTAAAATTTTGGCGTGATCTAAATGATTGGAATGTACCTGTTATATCTTTCAGCCTTTCTTCTCTTTCTGGCTTAAAAAAACGATCGAAGGCTTTACCTCTTTTGACTTTTTTGAAAAAAGATAGTGATTGGGTTTTAAAAAATGAAATACTTCATTCTAGTAAAGAATCTTTTCTTAACTTAGACTCTTCCAATACTCAAAAGGCAACAGAAGAGGGAAAATGGATTCATTGGCTCTCGCAACAAATCCCTCCATCCAGTTTAATTTTTTTAGGCAATAGCTTGCCTATTCGGGAATGGGATATGTTTGCAATCAGAGAGGATAAGAAATTTCGCTATGCAGGAAACAGGGGAGCTAATGGCATTGACGGTATTTTGTCTTCTTTTTTGGGCCAATGCCTTCCAGATGCTCCTAACTATTGCATATTAGGTGATTTAAGTGCACTTTACGATTTTTCTTCACCATGGATTTTAAAACAACTTGAAAAATATTTTATCAATATTGTTGTCATCAATAATTTTGGTGGACAAATTTTTAAGAATAAATTTCAAAATCCAGCTTTTTTAAATAATCATCAGCTAGATTTTTCCCACTTTGCAGGAATGTGGAATTTGAATTATCAAAGGGTGGTCAGTTTAAATGAGTCTTTGAAAAAAAAATCTCACTCTCTTATTGAAATTCAAGTGAGTTCATAACTTGCTTTTTAGTTTACTCTGAGGTGGGAGTGTGATAAAAGGTTGATAGTCTTTTTAAAGTAGTCCAAGGTTTATTGAATATGAAATTTCGAGAAGAGAAAGATACTTTAGGTGTAGTTCAAGTTCCAGAAGATCGTTTGTGGGGTGCTCAGTCTCAAAGATCTCTAGAGAATTTTAATATTGGTCAAGAGACTTTTACTCGTGAAATGATTTGGGCTCTAGCAGTCATTAAAAAATGTGCAGCTCATACAAACTCCAATTTAAACCTTTTAGAATGGGAAAAGTCAGAAGCCATAGGCGAAGCGGCTATCGAGGTGATGGAAGGTAAGTGGGATGAACATTTTCCTTTAAAAATTTGGCAAACAGGAAGCGGTACACAAACTAATATGAATATGAATGAAGTGTTGGCCAATCGAGCTTTCCAAAAATTGGGAGGTCAGCTAGGAGAAAAAAATTCTATTCACCCTAATGATGATGTGAATAAAAATCAATCTTCTAATGATGTTTTTCCAACAGCTATGCATATTGCTACGGTAGAAAAAACTTTAATTCATCTTCTGCCTGCTTTAAAAGATCTCAAAAATCACTTTCAACTTAAGGCTAAAGAATTTCAGTCAGTCATCAAAGTAGGGCGAACTCATTTAATGGATGCAGTCCCTTTAAGCTTTGGTCAAGAGTTTTCAGGATATGTGACTCAAATTGAGAAGAATGAAAAAAGAATTCACAAGTCGCTTGAAGAGCTTTATGAACTTGCCATTGGAGGCACTGCTGTAGGAACAGGTTTGAATACGGTAGAGTCCTTTGCTGAAAAAGTTGTTCAACAGATTGTTAAAGAAACAGGTCGCCCATTTGTTTCTGCAGAAAATAAATTTTATGAAATTGCTACTCATGATAGCCTCGTTCACATGAGCTCTGTACTTAAAACTTTAGCTGTGAGCTTAATGAAAATTGCCAATGATATTCGATGGATGGGAAGCGGTCCTCGTTGTGGTCTTTCTGAATTAATTTTACCTACCAATGAGCCAGGTAGTTCCATAATGCCTGGTAAAGTGAATCCTACCCAATGTGAAGCTTTAACTATGGTGTGTGCTCAAGTTATAGGCAATGATTCTGCCGTTCAAATTGGAGGTATGAGCGGGCAGTTTGAACTCAATGCCTTTAAACCTTTAATCATAAGAAATATACTTCACTCTATCGATATTTTAGGTTCTGCTTGTTTCAGCTTTTCCGAAAGATGTATTAAGGGAATTCAAGTGAATGCAGAAAAAATAAATGAATATGTCGAAAAATGTCTGATGCTTGCTACCGCACTCAACCCTCATGTGGGTTATGAGAAGGCTGCAAAAATTGTGTATGCCGCCCATAAAAATGGTTCGACCTTAAAAGAAGAAGCTGTTCAACTAGGTGTCTGTACTGTCGAAGAATTTGATCAGTGGATTCAATTAGAAAAAATGATCTCTCCCTCGAAAAATTAAAGTCTTCTAATGAGGGCTAGACTCATTCTTTAGTCCAATATTTTAATGAAGCTGGAATTTTTAATCTCTTTACTTTTATAATGAAAAAAGAGGTGGAGCGAATTATGTCTCGTTTACTTAAGACACGCACGAAAGTAATAGGTTTGCATCCAGGTTCTTTGGTATTTTTTGATGAGTCTGGGGAAAAAGAAACCGTTGAAATTAATCTTATTAATTACAACAAAGATTTTTTTGAATCTTCTCAATCTGCTACTTTAGAAGATTGTGTCAAAAGTGCTAAAGATAAAAATTTTGTCACATGGATTGAGTTTCGTGGTTTAAGGGACAATCAAGTGTTAGAAGCTATTGGAAATCAATTTGGCATTCATCGCTTGTGGCTTGAAGATGTTTTGAACTTAGATCATCGACCTAAAATCGAAGAAATGGATGATATGCTTTTTGCTATCATTAAGAGAGTCTTTGTGGACACTCAGAGTCAACAATTAGATCTAGAGACTTCTCAGATCGGTATTTTGTTTGGAGATGGGTTTGTTATTTCCTTTCAACATACAAAAGAAGATGTTTTTCAGCCTGTAAAACATCGCATTGAAAATTCTGTATGGAAAATTAGAACTTTGAAAGCAGATTACTTATTTTGTATGCTTCAAGATTTACTTGTAGATCAGTATTATGAAGCTTTAGATGTTATTGAGAGCTCTTTTGAAGAATTAGAAAGCCGTGTGACTACAGATGTGAATTACGTAACCCCTTTAGAGATTATTTCACTTAAAAGAGAAGTTTTATTTCTAAAAAAAATTATTTTTCCATTAAAAGAATCTTTAAATAAAGTGATTAATCGTCGCTATCCTTGGGTTGAATCGAAGAACTTACGTTACTTTCAAGATGTGCATGATCATATTGTGCAAATTGTGGAGGTAAGTGATTATTATATTGATTTAGTCACTTCTGTAATGGATTTTTATCAGAATGCTATCAATAGTAAAATGAATGAAGTGATGAAAGTCCTCACTTTGTTTGCTTCTTTATTTATTCCTTTAACATTCATTGTGGGTATTTATGGAATGAACTTTAAATTTATGCCTGAATTAGACTGGCAATATAGTTATTTTATTGTATGGGGATTCATTATTAGTGTTGCTATAGGAATGTTGTATTTCTTTAAAAAGAAGAAATGGTTGTAATTCACCTAGGTACTGTTGTTTGAAATGGAAAATAAGGAGCAGGCGTTTTTCCATGTTTGCTCTTTGAGCTCTTCTAAAGAAACATGATGAAGATCAGCAATCATTTGAGCGGTGTGAATCATCCAAGCGGGTTGATTTTCTTTACCTCTATGAGGTTGTGGTGCGAGATAGGGAGCGTCTGTTTCTACATGAATACGATCGAGAGGAATTTTGGAACAAGTCTCACGAAGATCTTTGGCATTTTTAAAAGTCAAAATACCACTAAATGAAATATTGTAACCAATGTCTAAAGCTTGTTGAGCCATGTTCCAAGAACTTGTAAAACAATGAAGTAGCCCTTTGACTTGTGGAAATTCTTTTAAAATGGCAATAGTGTCTTCTTCTGCAGAACGTGAGTGAATCTCAATAGACAGTGAGAGTTCTTGAGCAAGCAAGAGCTGTCTTCTAAAAACTTCCTGCTGAATATCTTTTTTAGAATGTTCATAATAATAATCTAAACCGATTTCACCCAGCGCAATAATGTTTTTGGAAGATTGTAATTTTTTTTTAAGTTGCTGCTCAATATCTTCATTATAATGAAGGGCTTCATGTGGATGACAGCCTAAAGCTCCATAAACTGAATATTTTTTACAGTCACTAAGTACAGAATCCCAATCGGAGGGGTGAGTTCCAATGCTAATCATTTTTTGTACTCCAGATTTTTTAGCACTCTCTAAAATTTCTGGCAAAGGTTGTTTTAGCATATGCAAATGAGTGTGAACATCGATCCACATAAAATTATCCTACAGGTTGAGTTATTTTTAAAGCTTGAATATTTTTGTGAGCTTGATGCCAGAAATTTTCAAAACAAAGTAAAGAATCTAAATAAGAAAGTATATCTTCTTCCAGTTGGAGAGCTTGGGTGTACCACTCATGAATTAGTTCCGAAGGAAGGTTATTCCATTGAATGCTTGTCATTGGAGGGTGAATCGTATTTGTAGAGCCTTCTTTAATAAGCCTTGCATCTCGCAGTATTTCTTGAAAAGTACGAGCAACAAGGAGAGCAGAGGGTCTTTTTCTCAAAGCCTTACTTAAAGAATGAGAGATCTTTTTGTTATGAAACAAGCGATGCCAAAATTGAAAAACCTCTCCATAAAGTTCTTGTTGATCTTTCCATTGATGGACCCGATGAGTTTGTCCTCGGCTGGATCTTAATGTTTGCTCGCTTTCTTCAGGAAAAATTTTTTGAAGAGACCTTATATCTAGTCTTTGAAAACGAAAACATTGTGTACGTGATCGAATAGTAGGAAGGAGCTGCATCCACTGATCACAGACAAGAATAAAATGAACATTTGAAGGAGGCTCTTCTAAAGATTTCAAAAGAGCATTTTGCACATGGTGATTCATACGATGAGCTTGATCAATAATAATCCATCGGTTTTGAGAGAAACTTTGCAGTGAAATAAAGTTTCGAATTTTTCGAACAACTTCCATTTTAATGTTGAGTCCATCAGGCTCTATGAAAAGCAGAGCGGGGTGTGTTTGTTCTTGAACTTGTTTGCAAGAAGTGCATTGCCCGCAGGCTGGTTTACTTGAACACAAGGCAAATTGTACAATATTCAAAGCAGTTTGTTTTTTTCCAATGCCGCTCAATCCGGAAAACAGAAGCGCCGAAGCTAAAGTTTGTTGTTCAATAGATTTTTGAAGATTGCTCAAGATGGAAGAATGACCATAAACGGCGATTCGATTCATTCTTTGATCCATCCGCGTTGAACAAGCTCTCTAACAAGATTATCCAGCAGTTCTTCTTTAGGCTGAGTGGCTTGAAGTATCAGCCATGGACCATAAGTGCTATCTTTTGTGATCTTTTTATAAAAGTTCAAAGCTTTTTCATGAAAAGACATATCTTCAAGTTCAAATCGATCGAGAGGGGAAAAAGAAGTTCTATCTTCCCATCGTTTCTGAGCTTCTTTAAGAGAAAGATCTAAATAGATCCATAGATCAGGATTAAGTCCTCCCACAGCCCATTGATTCAGTTGTGAAACCTTTTGTTCATCTAAACCTCGGGCTCCAGCCTGAAAGGCGGAAGTACTCGCCCAGTATCGATCACATAAAACCCAGTCACCTTTTTGAAGAGCAGGTTGAATAACCTGTTCCACATTTTGCCTCCGACAAGCTTCATAAAGTAAGAGTTCAGTCCAAGGAGTAGGAGTATCTTCGGGTTTTGAATTTTCAAGTAAAATATTGCGTATTTTTTCACCCAGAGGAGTTCCTCCAGGTTCTCGTGTTCGTGTGACAGAGATATTTTGTCGTGCAAGTCGCTCAGATAAGCCTTTTATTAAAGTGCTTTTCCCTGAACCGTCTAAACCTTCAAAAACTAAAAAGGACATATATATTTAATAAATCAAAAAAAAATAATCGTAAAGAATAAATTTTTATTTTCTCTTTTATTTTGCACCGTTTTATAGTTTCTTAACATCAAACATCAGGTAAAGTTTGTTTTCATAGATGTTTTATAGTATGAGAATTTTATGTTGCGAGTGGGTATTAATGGTTTTGGTCGGATTGGACGTTGTTTTTTAAGACTGGCTTCTCAATCTTCTGATATTTCAGTCACGGCTATCAATTCTTCAGGGTCTATAGAATCTGCCGCTCATCTTACTCAATATGATAGTGTTCATGGAGTTTTTCAGGAAGATATTCGAGTTCTATCAGAGGACACTTTTAAAGTGAGGAATCAAAATATTCGATATTCACGTCTCCCTCATCTGGAAGACATTTCATGGAAGGGTGTGGATATTGTTTTAGACTGCACAGGTCGATTTAAGAAAAAGAAAGATTTAGAAAAACATTTAAAAGATGAAGTTAAAAAAGTTATTGTTGCAGCACCTGCGGATGATGTGGATTGGACAGTGGTTTACGGTGTAAATCATCGAAAATATCAAAAATCTTATGATGTGATCAGCAATGCTTCTTGTACAACCAATTGTTTAGCTCCTTTGGCTTGGGCTATTCATCAAAGATTGAGTATTGAATCTGGTTATATGACGACTATTCACGCTTATACTGGAGATCAAAGATTACTGGATTCTTCTCATAAAGATTTAAGAAGAGCGCGTGCGGCAGGGCTTTCGATGATTCCTACTACGACAGGTGCGACTTCATCTATAGGAAAAATTCTTCCAGAACTTCAGGGAAAACTCAAAGGGTTATCAATTCGTGTACCTGTTTCTAATGTGAGTATTGTGGAGTTGACTGTTCAATGTCAAAAGACGATTGAAGTTTCTTCACTTCATCAAATGTTTGAGGAGTTTTCAAAAAAAGAATTAAAAGGCATACTAGGTGTCGAACATAAGCCCTTAGTGAGTAGTGACTTTATCGGAAGCTCTTTAAGCACGATCGTAGATGCTCCTTTAACACAGGTGAATAAGAACTCTGTACAAGTGTGGGCATGGTATGATAACGAAGCAGGTTACTGTCACAGACTTTTAGATGTGATGCGGTTTCTTTTTAAGGAAGGATTATAATTGGAATTGAATCAAAAAAAAGAATTCAAGAAAAGAGCGAAAGGCTCTGTGGAAACATTTGCGACAATAAAAGATTTTGATTTAGAGGGTCAGAAGGTTTTCATTCGAGCTGATTTGAATGTCCCTATCAGGGATGGTCGAGTGGTGAATAACCATCGTATTATGAATGCTCTTCCAACTATTCGATATGCCTTAGATAATAAAGCTAAAGTGATTTTAGCGAGTCATCTTGGCAGACCTCAAGGTGTTGTGGTTCCCTCCTTATCTTTGTCACCTGTAGGTGAGGTATTAAGTGAAGTTTTGGATGTGGATGTGTTTTTTGAAGAGGAATTAATGAGTGATGTGTCTGAGGTGATTTCCCCTTCTTTGAAACAAAATCAATTGGTGTTGCTGGAAAATCTTCGTTTTCATAAGGGAGAGTCTTTAAATGATGTAGAATTAGCTCAAAAGTTTGCGAAACATATTGATATTTACATCAATGATGCTTTTGGAGTTTGTCACCGAGATCATATGAGTTTATCGGCTCTGCCTCGTTTAGTGGAAAAAAAGGGAATCGGTTATCTAGTTCAATCTGAATTAGAGATGTTAGGTAAAGTTCGAGAAAATCCGGATAGACCTTTTGCTTTGGTTTTAGGTGGAGCAAAAGTTAAAGACAAGTTTCAGATGATTTTAAAAATGATTGATCATGTGGATCATTTGATTGTTGGAGGAGCGATATCTTATGTGTTTTTAAAAGCACAAGGATATTCTTTGGGTTCAACAAAAGTGGATTATGAATCTGTGACTTTGGCCAAAGAGTTGATGGAAAGAATGAGGTTGAGAAATAAGGAGCTGCATCTACCTTTAGATCATGTGATTGTTCCTAAAGTTCAACGTATAGATTTAGCGGAAGTCACCCCCGGTCCTTTTGTGAAAGAATCTTGGAGTGCTGTCGATATTGGACCAAAGACACGAAAACAATTTGATGGAATATTGAAAAAAGCAGAGACTATTTTTTGGAATGGTCCGATGGGTGTGTTTGAAATCCCTGCTTATTCAGAAGGGACGAAGTCTATGATTGAGAGTATGGGTCGTTGCTCTAAAGCTTTCCGAGTGGCAGGTGGAGGAGACTCTGCGAGAGCTGTTTTTCATTTTCAACTTCAAGATCATTTGGATTATATTTCTACAGGTGGCGGGGCTTCTTTAGCTTATATAAACGGAGGTTTATTGCCTGGTTTGAAATACCTTTCATCTTAAGCTTCCAGCAAAACTCTTTAAAAACAGCTCTAATAAATAACCTGTTCCTATTGTGCTGGGCCTGAAACTTTGAAAAAAATAAATATTTTACTATCTTGACTCGGAGTAGGTCTCAGATATAGTGTTGAATCCCCTATTTTGAGCAAAAATAGGTCTAGTTCTTTGATAATTGAATAGGTGTTTTTCTGTTACTTGGTTGTTGATCTACTATATGGATCAATGACTACAAGTAAATCTCAAATAAATATGTAATTAATAAAAAGTATGTAATTAATCAAATATAATTAATCAAATGTAAGTAAAATGTAAGTAAAAATGTAATTTTTTACGGGTATGATTTTTAGAAGCTACTAAGGGCTTACGGTGAATGCCTTGGTATCAGTCAGCGATGAAGAACGTGGTAAGCTGCGATAAGCTTCGGGGAGTGGCACACACACAACGATCCGGAGATCTTCGAATAGGGAAACCTGTCGCTATAGGCGACATGTCAAAGTGAATACATAGCTTTGAGCAGGCAAACGAGGGGAATTGAAACATCTTAGTACCCTCAGCAAAAGAAATCAAATGAGATTTCCTGAGTAGCGGCGAGCGAAAGGGAAACAGCCTAAACCTCTTATATGTTAAAGGTTCCAGCCATTGTATAAGGGGAGTTGTAGGACTTTTATAGATTGCTGGAAGAATCTGACAAAGTAAAAAAATAAAATCTTAGCTTAAAGATCTGGAAAGATCTGCCAGAGGAGGTGATAGCCCTATGAGCGAAAAGATTTTATCTTTGAAAAGTATCCTAAGTACCACCGGGCACGTGAAATCCGTTGGGAATTTGGGGAGACCACTCTCCAAGGCTAAATAGAACTGATAACCGATAGTAAACAAGTACCGTGAGGGAAAGGTGAAAAGAACCCCGAGAGGGGAGTGAAAAAGAACCTGAAACCGTGAGCTTACAAGCAGTGGGAGCACTATTGTATATCAAGTGTGACCGCGTACCTTTTGCATAATGAGTCAGTGAGTTATTGGTACCAGCAAGGCTAAGTCGTGAGATGGAGCCGTAGCGAAAGCAAGTCTGAAATGGGCGAATTAGTTGGTATCATTAGACCCGAAACCCGGTGATCTATTTATGGCCAGGGTGAAGCATAGTTAACACTGTGTGGAGGCCCGAACCAGTGGAAGTTGAAAGTTCCTTGGATGAGCTGTGAATAGGAGTGAAAGGCTAATCAAACTGGGTGATAGCTGGTTCTCCCCGAAATATATTGAGGTATAGCCTTGGATTTTTATTCTGGAGGTAGAGCACTGATTGGGCTAGGGGTCTTTACCGGATTACCAAACCCAAACAAACTCCGAATGCCAGATATAATAAGTCCAGGAGACAGTCATAGGGTGATAAGGTCCTATGACGAGAGGGAAACAGCCCTAACCGTAGGTTAAGGCCCCTAAATCTGTTGCTTAGTGTAAAACGTTGTGAATTTACTCAGACAGCCAGGAGGTTGGCTTAGAAGCAGCAATCCTTTAAAGAAAGCGTAATAGCTCACTGGTTCAGTGAATTCGCGCGGAAGATGTAAGGGGGCTCAAGCACAGTGCCGAAACCACGGGTTTGTATTTTTTAAATACAAGCGGTAGGGGAGCGTTATAGCTTAGGTTGAAGGTTGACCGTGAGGACAGCTGGACGAACTATAAGTGATTATGCTGACATAAGTAGCGTACAAAGAGAGGTGAAAAACCTCTCCGCCGAAAACTCAAGGATTCCTGGGCCAGGTTCATCCTCCCAGGGTTAGTCGGGACCTAAGACGAGGCCAAGTGGCGTAGTCGATGGACAAACGGTTCATATTCCGTTACCGACATTGTTTTATAATATAGGAGTGACGAATTAAGTACTTCCAGCCTGTTATTGGATTCAGGTGTAAGCGTGAGAAAGGTGGCATAGGTAAATCCGTGTCACATTAACTTTGAGGCGCAAATGCGAGGGGAATTTTCCCCGGAAGTGGAAGGAGCTATGATTCCAAGAAAAGCTTCGATATGTTTTCAATGTCGCCCGTACCGTAAACCAACTCAGGTGAGTGGGATGAGTATTCTAAGGCGATTAGGTTAAATCTGGTTAAGGAACTCGCCAAATTGACACCGTACCCTCGGAAGAAGGTGTGCCTCTTATGGTGAAATCCCTTGCGGATGGAGCTGGAGGAGGTCGCAGTAACCAGGGAGTAACGACTGTTTACCAAAAACACAGGGCTGTGCTAAATCACAAGATGATGTATACAGCCTGACGCCTGCCCGGTGCCGGAAGGTTAAGAGGATTTGTCAGCTTTCGAGCGAAGCAGAGAATCGAAGCCCCGGTAAACGGCGGCCGTAACTATAACGGTCCTAAGGTAGCGAAATTCCTTGTCGGGTAAATTCCGACCTGCATGAATGGCGTAACGATTTCTTCAGTGTCTCAACCAGAAGCCTAGTGAAATTGAATTCTCAGTGAAAATGCTGAGTACCCGCGGAAAGACGGAAAGACCCCGTGAACCTTTACTCTAGCTTGGCAGTGATCTTAGGATAATTTTGTGTAGGATAGGTGGGAGGCTTTGAAGTTTGAGCGCTAGCTTAAATGGAGCCGTCCTTGAAATACCACCCTTGGTTCTTTTGAGTTCTAACCTTGCACCCGTTATCCGGGTGAGGGACATTGTCTGGTGGGGAGTTTGACTGGGGTGGTCGCCTCCTAAAAAGTAACGGAGGCGTGCGAAGGTTCCCTCAACCTGGTTAGTATCAGGTGTCGAGAATATTGGCATAAGGGAGCTTAACTGCAAGACCAACAAGTCGAGCAGGTGCGAAAGCAGGTCAAAGTGATCTGGTGGTTCCGAGTGGAAGGGCCATCACTTAACGGATAAAAGGTACTCCGGGGATAACAGGCTGATACCCCCCAAGAGTTCACATCGACGGGGGTGTTTGGCACCTCGATGTCGGCTCATCTCATCCTGGGGCTGAAGCAGGTCCCAAGGGTTTGGCTGTTCGCCAATTAAAGAGGTACGCGAGCTGGGTTCAGAACGTCGTGAGACAGTTTGGCCCCTATCTTCCGTGGGCGCAGGAAAATTGAGAGGAGCTGTCCTTAGTACGAGAGGACCGGGATGGACGAACCTATGGTGTACCTGTTGTCGTGCCAACGGCATAGCAGGGTAGCTAAGTTCGGAACGGATAACCGCTGAAAGCATCTAAGCGGGAAGCCGACCTCAAGATAAGTTTTCCCTGATTCTTTAAGAATCCTAAAGACCCCTTCGAGACTAGGAGGTTGATAGGCGGAAAGTGTAAGCATAGTAATGTGTTGAGCTGATCCGTACTAATTGGTCGTGAGGCTTCTTAAAAATCATACCCACCTTTTTTGATTTTTGCTTTTAACAGAAACACGCCTTTGTTGGTGTCTATAGCGATGGGGCCACACCTGTTCCCATTCCGAACACAGAAGTTAAGTCCATCAGCGGCGATGGTACTATGGGGGAACTCATGGGAGAGTAGCACGGTGCCAGCTTTAATTAAGAAGGCGGTGATTTTTTCACCGCCTTTTTTTATTTCAAAAACAAATCGTTTTCACTCAAAAGAAGTATTTTTTTTTCATGAGGTGCGTATCATATATTCCTTGTTATGGTGAGACACTCTTCTTTAAAAAAAAAGAATCAAAATTAGTGTCAGTAAGTATGAGGAAATATTTTTAATCTCATTATGGATAGGAGAAGTCTTAAATTCAATCGTTTTAAGAACTGTGTGAAGGTTTTAAATACAATAAAAAGATATTAATTCTGTGATGAGGTATATATTTATTTGGAAATACTACCTTTTATTCAAGTTAATCAATGATCTAACATAAGTATAATAATTTTTAGGATAAGAGTTTAGGTTTCTTGGATTCTATTTTGATTAGAAACCTCCAAGCGAGAAGAATATGTGGAAGAATCATCTAAAACAAAGAAAAGAATGAAAGTAAGTTTTAGAACAATTTAGATATCTTTTTCAAAAGTCTTAAAACTGGTGTGTCTGGCATAGAATCAAAAATACTTTTACTTTCTTCTTCTTTTTTTAATTCCAGCATTTCTTTTTTTATTTCATCCATATTTATAAATTGAGCAAAGTGATCCTGCACTTTTTTCAAGACAGCCTCTTCTGAAGAAGTCAATATTTGATCTTTCCAAAATAGAAGACGAATAAAATACACACTTTGACTACGATCTGCTGGATCTGTGATTGCGGGTAATATTTCATCTATTGAGGCTGGTTGATGTAATTCTTTTTTCAAAATAGTTAATTGTTCTTCGTTAAAATCAAGTTCTGTTAAATATTTTTTAATCATTTCCAGTTCTGCTTTATCAATTCTCTGATCAGCATGAACGGCATTGACCACCAATCTCCACATATTAAAATGACTGTTCGTCATTTCTTTTTTACTCTTATCCATATATTTACCTCAACTCAATAAAAAGCTTATGGTGGCTTAAGGGATTTATTTCTAATAAGCATTAACAATAACATATAAAATTTATCTTGTCTTCAATTAAATCTAAATTCACATTTCTTGAGATACAGGAAAATGCTTCTTTCTTTAGATATAGAATCCTTTATTTAAAGGAGGAAAATAAGGAATGAACAAAAAAACGAAGATTTCCTGTGTGGCAGAAATTGTGTGAAACATGAGCTGTAATGAATTCAAAGGCGGTTATTGTGAGGATTACTCTTTCTCTGAAGAAATGTAAGATAAAATAATAGATACAATAGAAGCAGTAAATCCCAGAAAAAACATAACTCCAACAATAATAAGAAAAGCTCCAGTCAATCGACCTGCTCCAGTGATAAGGTAGATATTTCCATAACCAACAGTTGAGATCGTGCAAAGAGCCCACCAGAGAGCATCTCCATAATTTTGTACTTTGGGGTTTAGGTTTTTTTCAAAATGTAAAAAAACATAAGCAGATGAAAACATAATAATATTGCCGGCTACAGTAAAGTGAATGAGTATAGGTGTTTTTAAGGACTTAATTAAAAGAAGTGAAAAGCTTGGAATTATGATGATAAGGTTTAAAGGAATCTTTTTTTCATAAGGCTTATTTAACATTTATAATGGAAGTTTGCATTAGTTTTTAATCTCTTTTACTTGTAGGCTTGATGTGACTACTTATTTTTTTGAGAAATTTCTCATTTTTATTACAAAATACAGGGTTTCTGATTTTCTTTCTATTGATTAAGTACCTGCTCGCATTTTGATTTATTTAAAAAAATTACCGCACCCTCCCATTCAGCGTAAAATCGATCAGGGTTGGCAGGAGCCCCTGGATGAATTTTTTCGCGTCCTTCTCGATACTCTTTCATCGATTTAAAGTTTAGTCTTTGTGCTCCTTCTTTTAATTCTTTATAAGTGGGACGTGAGATTTGAATATTAAAGAAAATTCCCCAACCTTCCCATTCATCAGGATAAAATGTCTCAGGATGAGCAGGAGCCCCTGGATGAATTTCTTTGCGTCTTTCTTGATACTCTACCCTCGATTGAAAGTTTAGTCTTTGTACTCCTTCTTTTAATTCTTTATAAGTGGGACGTGAGATTTGAGTACCATGGAAATCTCTCCAACCTTTCCATTCTTTACGATAAGTTCTATCAGGGTTAGAAGGTGCTCCGTCAATTTCTGAATATCTCTTTTTGTAAACTCTCCCTGATGGAATACCTAGTTCTTGTGTTCTTGCTTTTGCTTCTTCATAAGTGAGAAAATTTCTTATTCCCTTATTTATTTTTATTTCTTTTTTTTTTGGGGTTCGATAATTAGGATGTTCTTTAGTTGGTGTTTTTATAGATTCCGAAGGTTTCTGAGGTTTTGGCTGAGCTATCCCTTCTTCATCAAGCTGAGCTGTTATCTGTTCTATTGTTTCATCAACAGTAGAAAAGTTTTGTTTTGAAGGTTGATCACTGTTTGAAAGATCTTGAATGTGTTTGTTATATTCTTTTTCTGACAATCCAAAGAATTCATACCAGCTTCCCCAGTTTTCGGAATATATACGTGGAATTTGGTTGAAAGGAGGAAGGTCTAACTCCTTTCCATTTTCTCGAAAAAATTTTACATAATCTGGTTTAGTTGTCATGTGAAGACCTTGCACAAGTTTTGTCAGTTCTGGATAACTAATATATTCTTCGTCTGAAAAAGCGTAAGAGATGCTCATAAAAATGATTATGTAAATATATTTTTTTAAGAATTTTCTCATTTTCCTTCTACTATAGAATACAGTTTTCTTATTGTTGCCGTGACTGAAATAGAGTCAATGTACGTAGATTTGAAGTTCTCTGCTCAACTTTCAACCACACTAGCCCCTCCTTGATTCTTAATTCGGAAAATCCTTAGAGTCAATTATACTTTTTACATAAAAGCTTTATTGACTGTTGAAAGCGTGTGATAATTTACAATAAAAGAAATACTTTGATGAAAAATGAAGCAGTATAATAATTATGTTCAAAAAATAGAGATGAATTCTTTTTAAGAAATTAATAAAAAACTGTTAGTTCAATTCGAAAGAATGTTAAAAGAAAAAAAGATGATGTTTTAGTTTTTGTGCTCAAATCTTGCACTGATTTTTGCAGTTCTAAATAACTAAAAACAATAGGTTCTTCGTCTGAAAAAGCGTAGGGGATGCCTATAAAAATGATTATGTAAATATATTTTTTTAAGAAATTTCTCATTTTTATTACAAAATACAGGGTTTCTGATTTTCTTTCTATTGATTAAATACCTGCTCGCATTTTGATTTATTTAAAAAAATATTCCATCCTTCCCATTCGTCAGGATAAAACTGATTAGGGTTGTAAGGAGCTCCTTTATGAATTTCTTTGCGTCTTCTTCTGTACTCTGTCACCGATTGAAAGTTTAGTCTTTGTACTCCTTCTTTTAATTCTTTATAAGTGGGACGTGAGATTTGAATATTAAAGAAAATTTTCGAACCCTCCCATTCAGGATAAATTGTATCAGGGCGGGAAGGAGCCCCTGGATGAATTTCTTTGCGTCTTTCTTGATACTCTTCCATCGATTGAAAGTTTAGTCTTTGTACTCCTTCTTTTAATTCTTTATAAGTGGGACGTGAGATTTGAGTACCATGGAAATCTCTCCAACTTATCCATTCAGGATAAAATCGCTCAGGGTTGGAAGGAGCTCCTTTAATATCTTTGTAATTATATTTGTATTGCATAGCAGTTTGGATATCTCGTTTTCGTACTTCTTCCATTAATCTTTTATAAGAGAGATGTCTGAATTGATCACCTAAGAATTCTTTCCACCCTTTCCATTGAAGGTAGAATTTACTTGGATTAGCCGGAGCTATTCCTTGATTTTGTTTACGCCATTCATGATAGGTTTTTCCAGTTCTAATATCTCCCTGAGATCGAATAAGCTTTTTAAGTTCTTCATAAGTGAGAAAATTTTTTCTTCTTTTGATTTGATAATTGGGATTTTCTTTAGTTGGTGTTTTTATGGATTCCGAAGGTTTCTGAAGTTTTGGCTGAGTTGTCCCTTCTTCATCAAGCTGAGCTGTTGTCTGTTCTATTATTTCATCAATAGTAGAAAAGTTTTGTTTTGAAGGTTGATCACTGTTTGAAAGATCTTGAATATGTTTGTTATATTTTTTTTCTGACAATCCAAAGAATTCATGCCAGCTTCTCCAGTTTTCGGAATATATACGTGGAATTTGGTTGAGAGGAGGAAGGCCTAACTCCTTTCCATTTTCTAGAAAAAATTTTACATAATCTGGTTTAGTTTTTATGTTAAGATCTTGCACAAATTTTGTCAGTTCTGGATAACTAATATATTCTTCGTTTGAAAAAGCGTAAGAGATGCTCATAAAAATGATTATGTAAATATATTTTTTTAAGAATTTTCTCATTTTCTTTCTACTATAGAATACAGTTTTCTTATTGTTGCCGTGACTGAAATAGAGTCAATGTACGTAGATTTGAAGTTCTCTGCTCAACTTTCAACCACACTAGCCCCTCCTTGATTCTTAATTCGGAAAATCCTTAGAGTCAATTATACTTTTTACATAAAAGCTTTATTGACTGTTGAAAGTGTGTGAAATTTACAATAAAAGAAATACCTTGATGAAAAATGAAGTAGTATAATAATTATGTTCAAAAAATAGAGATGAATTCTTTTTAAGAAATTAATAAAAAACTGTTGAAAAATACTTTATTTTTAAAACGCTTTTTTTCATATAGCTCGTCTTTAACAATTATAAAAACCTTTAATAATGCATTAGAGGATTTAATGGGATGATATTTAAAGGATTAAAAATTAGTTTTCAGTATTAGAAATAAAGTCTTTTCTAGAGAACCAGTAAGAAAAGATCTGAAAAGTCAGCCTCCTTCAGAGATAGTAAAGGTTGAGGTAAAACCTAAGACTCCAACAGCCTTTGCAGAAGTGAATGCCTACCCTTGAAGAAGAGAAAGTTTCAGATGATAGTTCTGTGGTATCTCAGAATAGCAAAGACGATGATGATGGATAAGTTTTTAAAAAAATCTAAAAATAAGTTTATTGATGACCAAATAGATAAGTATAATTTCTTTGTGTAAGCCATATGGGTTTTCAGTTTATATGACTTACTTTTAAATTTTAATTTATTATAAAATTGGAATTTTCAATTTATCAGATATTCTTGAAATTAAATCTATTACAGATATCCTTCCTATTGTACTAATGAACAATATTTAGGTTTAAGGTGTTCGTAAAACCCTGCTTTAAAAAGAGCTTGACGGCGCAATTCAGGAATCCCTAATCCTATTGGTTGATTTTTCCACAAATCTTCAGAGGGTAAAGGGAGATAAAACATTGATGGCACTGAAATTCCTTCTTTTAATGCCCAATGTTCCATAACTTGTTGTTCCCAATCGCCGACCCCGAATGTTCTGTTCCTCTGCCACTCTTTAAAAGACATTTGTACAACAGGATGAATAATTTTCATAAAAGAGTGATAGATATATTTTTGTGATTTTTGTGATGACAGTTCTACAAAAGATAGACTACAAAAAGGTTTGATCCGCCTTTGATTACTGTTTTGTTTATTTAAGTCTAGAAGAAAGTGTAAATTCTGCTCCTTCATATATGTGAATACATCAAATGGCTTCTTATTTTCAACAGCTTCTTCTAATATTGTTTGTAAAAATTCAATCAACTCATCTGAGGAAGTAAATTGTGGAGACTTTTCTTTTTTCATATAATGGGAAAATTTCTTCTCTATTTTTTGTGATGAAGAATTTAATAAATTCATTATACTGTGAGTGTTAAATATAGTAGATTTCACCCTAAAATCTTCTGTCTCACATCCAGTGAATAAAATAGGATTAATAAAGGTTAAAGGAGATACCTGATTGGATTCATCTCTATATAAATTTATCCTACTTGCTGTTGCATGAGCATAATTAATTAAAAATGGAGAATCAGAGTGTTTGCGTATAGCTTCTATATCTTTAAAAAATTGATATATATGACCTGGCTCTTTTGAAGATGGTTCTCTACGGGCAGGAAGCGTTTTGATTAATTTATTTAACATAGATAATTTAGGATGCGAAGAAAGCTGTTCACCGTAGCCAATGTGAGCCATTGTATCTACAGCAAGTTTGGCGCGCATCCATTCTGCAATTAAATCCTTTTTATCCAGTTCCTTTATAATATGAGTGTAAATATAGGTTGGAACCCATCTCCATTCTTCTATTTGGGCTTTTTTAAAAGATTCTCTATCATTTTCTATCCTATATTTTATAGGACCTGTTCCAACCTTTTCCCACTCATAACAGTGGCTTTTCCACCTTGTTCGTGGTGCGAAAATGTGTTGTAGTGTGATAGTCTTCCGACACTTTGGGCTACTTACGTAACCCCCTTCAGGGCCAGGGCCACCTCCGTAACCCCCGTCAGGGCCACTTCCTCTGGACATAATCAGATCACCTAGGGTAAAATCCTTACATGGTGGTGGTAGTAATATCTTATCCTGCGGCACCTCAATCTTCTTTTGCACCATAATCTGTCTTATACACTTACGCTCTCTGTATGGAACTTGCTTTATGTATCCATGTATATACATATCCCTATCACTCATTGTATTATTAAGCATATCATCTAGGACATCATTTAAGATGCTTGAAAAATTGGAAAAATATCTTGATATATTAGGAGGCTTAGGATGCTGATGAGAAGGATGCTCATGAAAATAAACCCTGTTTGCAGTAGATATGAATGATTTTAGTGGTATTTTTTCAAGAGCATCCTTCTCATGAGCATCTTTCTCATTTCGAAGCTCTTCTTTACTCTCATGAGCATCCTTCTCATTTCGAAGCTCTTTTTTACTTTTATTTGCTTTCAATTTTAGTTCTTTTCTAGGTAGATCATCGAAATAATTTACTACGTTATTATATATTGTTATTGAATAAAAATAATAAGTTGCCCAGGCTTTTTGCAAATTTTCCCTCATTGTTTTTGACAAAGATTCAATAGATGAAAGTCTTTGGCACATTTTATCAACATGATCATCATGAGTCATACCTCCAAGATCATCTGATTCTGGCGGGAGTAAGCTAGCCAGCTCAATATATTCAGATAGTATTTTATCTTGATAGGAAGGAAGAGCAATTTCTTTAGGAGGCTCAGGAATATTCTTTCCAAAAATCAAATCAGATGGTATCTGAGTACGTATTTTTCTGCCAACAGATAAAGTGTTCAGTCGATCTTCCGCACTGTTCAGCCAATGAACCATTGACGATAAAAAAGGCAGTCTAGCCTCTATAGAGGGATTTTCTATGTACTTTTCGATGTCTTCTTTTGAAAGCTTGGAAAAGTCTTTTTCGATATCCATCTGGGAGATATTTTCCCAATTTTTATATATCTCTCCCAAGAGACGTCCACTCTCCCTAATGTCCTCAAAGGATGGGTTATATAGCATCACACATTGATTATTTTCATCTTTTTCAAGGCATACTTGCTGCTGATGAATCGGTTTAGATAAATTTGTTCTTAAACCGTAAGCTCTTCCCATTATCTCTTTAAATGTTTGGGTGTCAAACTCTTTGAATACAGCCTCAAAGTTAAACTGCATAGATGTTTCAATTTGATGTAACCTCTTTTGAATAACACCAAGGTTGTCAATAATTTCACGGTGGTTTTTCTGCATAAGATCTTTCATATACTCTAACTCGGCAAGTATCTGTTCTTGATTTACTAATACAGTCTCCAGTTTTTTTTGAATGTCATCAAATACCTCCTTCATCAATTGTTCTGGAGATGGAGTATTAGATATAATTCTTAGTAAGGCACTCAACCCTATAGCTATGGCTGTAATGCCGGTTGGATCTACAGCACCACTAATAATCATCTTGTTCACTGTACTAATTATTTGCGTCTTAATAATAACAATGTCAGCTAATTGGATTATTTCTTTAGGTACACCCAAAACTTGACCAACAGCTTTGGTAGCTCCTGCAACTGCTATAATTCCGTTAGAAAGTTGCTCATTCTTATATAGTTTTTTTGCTGTATCTATTCTCTCTAAAGCCTTTGAAGTTCGTGTCTCTTCGTTGGAAAGATGGACTAATTCTTCTGTTGTTTGATTAGGAATGAGTTGCTGTTGTTTGATCTGCTCTAGTTGTGTTTGATATTCGTTCCATTTATTTTGCAAATGTAAAGTAGTTGCATCTTTTCCAGTGTAGAAAGGGTCATTTGCTTGAATGTGAGCCACTCGATCCTCTTCTTGTAATACTATAAAGTCTTTAAAAGCTTCTGTTTGTTTCTTTATATCTTCAGAATTGTTCAGCGTTTGAACCAAGTTTGATTCTAAAGGGTACATAAATTGCAAGTCTTCTATAGTATTGTTTTGAAAAACATTGATGCCGTTTTTATTTGCAAAAGCAATAGCTTTGCTCCAGCCCTCTTGTAACTCTTGAAGCTCATGTGGATCATTTATTTCTTTAAATAAATTACGAAAAATAGGGCAGTTCTGCATGTTGTCTTTACATTCCATCAATACTTGAGCTGTTGCATGAGTCACACGCTTGAAATTCTCTAAATCTTGTTGAACGTTTGTAAAAACTATTCTATTCGTTTGCGATTTAAGCGGAATATCTATCGAAACTTCGACCCATTGGCTCCATGGGAATTTTAATTTTACATTTACATTTCGTCCAAGATCCAAGATCTTTTTAAATCCAAAATTTTTTTGGACGTTTTCAAAACGGGAATATTTTCCTCTTGCAGCAAACGCGAAAGCCAAATATGTATTTGGGTCTTTCAGAAACTCTTGCATAATAACCATCTGGAGTACCTGTCCCCGTATCTGGAATGCCTGTGGTTTATATTTAACATTTAATGGTGGGTTGAGAATTTCTTCATTCGATTTTCCTTTAGGAATAATGGAAGGATTTTGTATACAGTAAGGAGGAAAACAGCCATCCATCCCAGGATCAGGCCTAGCAGAAACAGAGTGAATTGAAAGTAAAATTATTAAATAAAGAATTTTTTTATATTCAAATATACGTTTTTGAAAATTTAAAGAAATCCCTACTTTTAAGATCTGCTGTAGGTTTTTACATAACATAGTTTCATGGAGTAAACACTGAAGTAAATATACTTGTCAACAAAGTATGTTAAATTTGAAAAAATTACACACTTCACTCTTGTTTGATGGATATTTTCAGTGCATCGTGATAGTTTATCTTTACATAAATGAAAACAGTTTTTTTCATATAGCTGTCTCTAACAGGAGTTAATTGGAATGACATTTAACAATTATAAAAACCTTTCATATTTAATAATGCATTAGAGGATTTAATGAGATGATATTTAAAGGATTAAAAAGTAGTTTTCAGTACAGATATAAAAGGGTCTTCTACATTTCTATGGTGGTTTTGCTTGTACTACCTTCTCAAACCTACACAAAAAACCTATGTAGAAAGCTTTTTAAGAACAAAATCTTTTTTGGACAACCAGTAAGAGCTGATACAAACCCTGAGATTCCAACAGCCTTTGCAGAAGCGATGACTCAAGGTTTATTTCTTGGAGAGAAAAAAGCAGATTTATTGGAATTATATTTAAAAAATTGGTTTGGAGATTTTAATGAAAAAATAGATAAATACACAAATTTCATTCTTCTGTTTCAAGTTTTAGAAAAATATCCTGAACTTTCTAAACCATCTCTTCGAGAGCAGATTCTGGAAATTTCTATTAAAGAATATGAGCAATCTCAAAGTTTGATTCAATTTATCCAAAACTTTAAAAAATCATCTAAGAGGCGAAGAAATAATTTATTTCAAATAGAAGCCAATATTGGATTTTGGTATAAAATACTTGATTTTCCAACAACTTCATTACCTTCCAACTTAAAAGGACAAGAACGAAAAAAGTGGAAAGAAAAACAAATGGAAGATTTTAAAAATTATTTTAATAAATTCATCAATGAAGAAAATTTGAAATTTATAGAAAACTCTTCCACTCCTTATAGGGAAAAAGTTATAGGATTCTATAAGATTTTAAAACAAGCAAGAGATAAGTTATTGGCAGATAAAAGAGATGTTCGATACATATCACAAGCTATGGTGGATTTAGTGGATACAGCAGGTTTTGGAAATTCTCTTTATGAGGCTTCTTTGAAAAGTAAAAATCCAATAGAGAAAATAGATGCTGTTCGTAAAATTTTATCAGAAAGAAATGTTATAGCGATTGAGTTAGGATTTGAAGGGCATTTTGCTGAGTTAAGAGAATCCTTAAATGTTAAATCTAATGGAGATGTTTCTACACAACTGCTAAGAATAGAAAATGATATAAAAAATCAGCCCTATAAGGAAGGTTATAGAAAAACTCTTCGATTGAGAAGCTTATCCATACAAGAGTCCTCATTTAGATCCTGTTTGAGTGGAGATTGTGCGATGGTATTTTATTTTAAGAAAGCTTTAGATCCTAATTATCTTTATTTTACTTTTACAGGTAAGGATCATAAGTCTTCAGGGCATATTGCAGTAGTCTTGGGTTCTGCTGAAAATGAAAGAGGAAAAAAGATGCAGGTAGCTTTTGTCGATAAAATACAAAACATTCCCAATCATTTACTTCTTCCTACACTAGAAGGTATAAGATTGAGTTTAGAGGAATTAGGATATAAACTAGGTCTTCCTAAAGATGTAGGAGAGAATGATGGTATCTCCAATGATGATATAACAAGGGGCTATCTTGAGGAGAAGGTTTTACCTTGGTTAAATGTTCATTTAAGCAAGTTTCAACCTCTTCCTAACGAATACCCATTTTACAGTGGGCATTCAAGAGCTAATAAGGGATTAGATATATTGGTGTTAGAGGGAGAAGGCAGGAGACTAGATAATATTACGATTAGACCGGGTGAAATATATATTCCACAAACAGCATCTAAAGCATTAAGTGCTAGAGGTTTATATGAACCCGTACTTTCGTTAGAAAAATCTAATAAGGCAGAAGATCAGATAAAGTTTTTAAATAACTTGTTATCCTTAAAAGAAATCGAAGAATTCAATATCACTTCAGAATATGTTGAAAGTTATTTAAGGGACAAAATAAAGGATAAAGATATTGATTTTAAAATCAGAAAGTTGGCTTTATTTACTTTAATTCAATGGAATCGAGAAAAGGACATTAGTGTAGATTTAGAGTTTTTATCTACTCAGTTAGGATTCTTTTCACTCGAAGATCAGCAATTTATTATAGGAGAAATGAGTAATTGGAAAGATGTAAGAGTATCTTATAAGAGAGAGTTTATAAGGCAGATTTCTCAAGTATTTTTTTCTGAAAATGAACAGCAAATAGAGAGGGCTTTAAATTCCAGCTTCAAGATATTATTAGATATAAATGCCACAGATGAATTTGGTTATACGGCTCTTGTGCATGCAGCAAGGCATGGGCATCTAGAACTCATGGAGTTGTTGTTGAAGAATGGAGCTAATATAGATGCCACAGATAAGTATTATGATCGTGATACGGTTCTCATATCTGCAGCAAGGAAAGGGCACCTAGAACTCGTGGAGTTATTGGTGAAGAGTGGAGCTAATAAAAAAATCAGAAATAAAGATGGAAAGACGGCTCTTGATTTTGCAAGGCAGAACCCTAATAGTGAACATCGTGAGGAGCTCATTCAGCTCTTGAAATGAGACTGAAATTCTTTAACCATAGGCTCATCCAATGGTAATTCAACAAAATAAAACTAAACAGTACGTTTTTAATGTTGCCTGTACCGTAAATCCTCTCGGGCGAGTGGGATGAGTATTCTAAGGTGAGTGTAAAAATTATACACTTCACTCTCGTTTGATGGATATTTTCAGTGCATCGTGATAGTTTATCTTTACATAAATGAAAGTAGTTTTTTTTCATATAGCTCGTCTCTAACAGGAGTTAATTGGAATGACATTTAACAATTATAAAAACCTTTTATATTTAATAATGCATTAGAGGATTTAATGGGATGATATTTAAAGGATTAAAAAGTAGTTTTCAGTACAGATATAAAAGAGTCTTCTACATTTCTATGGTGGTTTTGCTTATACTGCCTTCTCAAACCTACACAAAAGACCTATGTAGAAAGCTTTTTATCAATATTAGAAATAAAGTCTTTTCTGGACAATCAGTAAGAGCTGATACAAAATCTAAGACAAAACCTAAGACTCCAAGAGCCTTTGCAGAAGCGATGACTCAAGGTTTATTTCTTGGAGAGAAACAAGCAGATTTATTGGAATTATATTTAAAAAATTGGTTTGGAGATTTTAATGAAAAAATAAATAAAGACAAATATTTCACTCTTCTGTTTCAAATTTTAGAAAAATATCCTGAACTTTCTAAACCATCTCTTCGAGAGCAGATTCTGGAAATTTCTATTAAAGAATATGAACAATCTCAAAGTTTGATTCAATTTATCCAAAACTTTAAAAAATCATCTAAGAGGCGAAGAAATAATTTATTTCAAATAGAAGCCAATATTGGATTTTGGCATAAAATACTTGATTTTCAAGAAGCTCCACCATCTTCCAATTTAAAAGGGCAAAAACGAAAAGAGTGGAAACAAAAACAAATGGAAGGTTTTAAAGATTATTTTAAGAAATTCATCAGCGAAGAAAATTTGAAATTTATAGAAAACTCTTCCATTCCTTATAGGGAAAAAATCATAGGATTCTATAAGATTTTAAATGAAGCAAGAGATCAGTTATTGGCAGATAAAAGAGATGTTCGATACATATCACAAGCTATGGTGGATTTAGTGGATACAGCAGGTTTTGGAAATCCTCTTTATGAGGCTTCTTTGAAAAGTAAAAATCCAATAGAGAGAATAGATGCTGTTCGTAAAATTTTATCAGAAAGAAATGTTATAGCGATTGAGTTAGGATTTGAAGGGCATTTTTCTGAGTTAAGAGAATCCTTAAATGTTAAACCTAATGAAGATATTTCTACACAACTGCTAAGAATAGAAGATGATATAAAAAATCAGCCCTATAAGGAAGGTTATAGGAAAACTCTTCGATTGAGAAGCTTATCCATACAAGAGTCCCCATTTAGATCCTGTTTGAGTGGAGATTGCGCGACGGAATATTATTTTGAGAAAGCTTTAGATCCTAATTATCTTTATTTTACTTTGACAGGTGAGAATTATAAATCTTCAGGGCATATTGCAGTAGTCTTGGGTTCTGCTGAAAATGAAAGAGGAGAAAAGGAGCAGGTAGCTTTTGTTGATAAGATACAAGACTTTCCCAATCATTTACTTCTTCCTACACTAGAAGGTATAAGACTGAGTTTAAAGGAATTAGGATATAAACTAGGTCTCCCTAAAAATGTAGGAGATCATAATGACATCTCTAATGATGATATAACAAGGGGCTATCTTAAGGAGAAGATTTTACCTCAGTTAAAAGTTCGTTTAAGAAAGTTTCAACCTCATCCTAATGAATACCCATTTGAAAATGAGTATTCAGATGAGTATTCAAGAGCTGATCAGGGATTAGATATGTTGGTGCTAGAGGAAGAAGGCAGGGGACTGGATAATATTACGATTAGACCGGGTGAAATATATATTCCACAAACAGCGTCTGAAGAATTAAGTGTTAGAGGTTTATATGAACCTGTACTTTCGTTAGGAAAATCCAATGAGACAGAGGATCAGATAAAGTTTTTAAATAACTTGTTATCCTTAAAAGAAATCGAAGGACTCAATATCACTTCAGAATATGTTAAAAGTTATTTAAAGGACAAAATAGAGGGTCAAGATATTGATTCTAGAGTCAGAAAGTTGACTTTATTTACTTTAATTCAATGGGAGCTAAAAAAGAGAATCAATTTAGAGCTAGGAAAGAGAGTCGATGTAGATTTAGATTTTTTATCTACTCAGTTAGAATTATTTTCAAAAAAAGAGCAACAAGTTATTATAGGAGAGATGAGTAATTGGAAAGATGTAAGAGTATTTTATAAGAGAGAGTTTATAAGGCAGATTTCTCAAGTATTTTTTTCTGAAAACGAACAGCAGATAGAGGAGGTTTTAAATTCTAAATTTAAGATATTATTGGATATAAATGCTAGAAGTTCTTTTAGTGAGACAGCCCTCATGTACGCAGCAAAGAAAGGGGATCGAGAATTTGTGGATTTTTTGCTGGCTAGAGGAGCTGATATAGATGCCAAAAATAGATGGGGTGAGACAGCTCTCATTCAAGCAGCAGAGGAAGGGGATCGAGAATTTGTGGATTTTTTGCTGGCTCGGGGAGCTGATATAGATGCCACAAATATAAATGGTTATACAGCACTCATGTACGCAGCAGGGAAAGGAAATCTAGACATCGCGGAGTTATTGGTGGAGAGTGGAGCTAATAAAAATGCCAAAAGTAAAAATGGTCAGACAGCCCTCATGTATGCAGCAAGGCATGGGTATCTAAAAATCGTAGAGTTATTGGTAGAGAGTGGAGCTAATAAAAATTCTAAAAATAAATATGGTCATATGGCTCTTGATTTTGCAAAGAAGAACACTAATGGTGAATATCGTGAGAAATTCATTCAGCTTTTGAAATGAGACTGAAATTCTTTAACCATAGCTCATCTAATGGTAATGAAAAATTCAACAAAAGAAAACTAAACTAAACAGTACGTTTTTAATGTTGCCTGTACCGTAAACCAACTTAGGCGAGTGGGATGAGTATTCTAAGGTAAGTGTAAAAATTACACACTTCACTCTTGTTTGATGGATATTTTCAGTGCATCGTGATAGTTTATCTTTACATAAATAAAAGTAGTTTTTTTTCATATAGCTCGTCTCTAACAGGAGTTAATTGGAATGACATTTAACAATTATAAAAACCTTTTATATTTAATAATGCATTAGAGGATTTAATGGGATGATATTTAAAGGATTAAAAAGTAGTTTTCAGTACAGATATAAAAGAGTCTTCTACATTTCTATGGTGGTTTTGTTTATACTGCCTTCTCAAACCTACACAAAAGACCTATGTAGAAAGCTTTTTATCAATATTAGAAATAAAGTCTTTTCTGGACAATCAGTAAGAGCTGATACAAAATCTAAGACAAAACCTAAGACTCCAAGAGCCTTTGCAGAAGCGATGACTCAAGGTTTATTTCTTGGAGAGAAACAAGCAGATTTATTGGAATTATATTTAAAAAATTGGTTTGGAGATTTTAATGAAAAAATAAATAAAGACAAATATTTCACTCTTCTGTTTCAAATTTTAGAAAAATATCCTGAACTTTCTAAACCATCTCTTCGAGAGCAGATTCTGGAAATTTCTATTAAAGAATATGAACAATCTCAAAGTTTGATTCAATTTATCCAAAACTTTAAAAAATCATCTAAGAGGCGAAGAAATAATTTATTTCAAATAGAAGCCAATATTGGATTTTGGCATAAAATACTTGATTTTCAAGAAGCTCCACCATCTTCCAATTTAAAAGGGCAAAAACGAAAAGAGTGGAAACAAAAACAAGTGGAAGATTTTAAAAATTATTTTAATAAATTCATCAATGAAGAAAATTTGAAATTTATAGAAAACTCTTCCACTCCTTATAGGGAAAAAGTTATAGGATTCTATAAGATTTTAAAACAAGCAAGAGATAAGTTATTGGCAGATAAAAGAGATGTTCGATACATATCACAAGCTATGGTGGATTTAGTGGATACAGCAGGTTTTGGAAATCCTCTTTATGAGGCTTCTTTGAAAAGTAAAAATCCAATAGAGAGAATAGATGCTGTTCGTAAAATTATATCAGAAAGAAATGCTATAGCGATTGAGTTAGGATTTGAAGGGCAATTTACTGAGTTAAGAGAATCCTTAAATGTTAAATCTAATGGAGATGTTTCTACACAACTGCTAAGAATAGAAAATGATATAGAAAATCAGCCCTATAAGGAAGGTTATAGGAAAACTCTTCGATTGAGAAGCTTATCCATACAAGAGTCCCCATTTAGATCCTGTTTGAGTGGAGATTGCGCGACGGAATATTATTTTGAGAAAGCTTTAGATCCTAATTATCTTTATTTTACTTTGACAGGTGAGAATTATAAATCTTCAGGGCATATTGCAGTAGTCTTGGGTTCTGCTGAAAATGAAAGAGGAGAAAAGGAGCAGGTAGCTTTTGTTGATAAGATACAAGACTTTCCCAATCATTTACTTCTTCCTACACTAGAAGGTATAAGACTGAGTTTAGAGGAATTAGGATATAAATTAGGTCTTCCTAAAGATGTAGGGGATCTTAATGGTATCTCCAATAATGGTATAACAAGTGGATATATTGAGGAGCAGATTTTACCTCGGTTAAATGTTCATTTAATAAAGTTTCAACCTCATCCTAATGAATACCCATTTAAAAATAGGTATTCAAGAGCTGATCAGGGATTAGATATGTTGGTGTTAGAGGGAGAAGGCAGGAGACTGGATAATATTACGATTAGACCGGGTGAAATATATATTCCACAAACAGCGTCTAAAGCATTAAGTGTTAAAGGTTTATATAAACACGTACTTTCGTTAGAAAAATCCAATAATGCAGAGGATCAGATAAAGTTTTTAAATAACTTGTTATCCTTAAAAGAAATCGAAAAACTCAATATCACTTCAGAATATGTTAAAAATTATTTAAAGGACAAAATAGAGGGTCAAGATATTGATTCTAGAGTCAGAAAGTTGGCTTTATTTACTTTAATTCAATGGGAGATAAAAAAGAGAATCAATTTAGAGCTAAGAAAGAGAGTCGATGTAGATTTAGATTTTTTATCTACTCAGTTAGAATTATTTTCAAAAAAAGAGCAACAAGTTATTATAGGAGAGATGAGTAATTGGAAAGATGTAAGAGTATTTTATAAGAGAGAGTTTATAAGGCAGATTTCTCAAGTATTTTTTTCTTATAACAAACAGAAAATAGAAAAGGCTTTAAATTCCAGATTTAAGATATTATTAGATGTAAATACCATAAATTCACATGGTGTTCCAGTTCTTGTGTATGCAGCAATAATTGGGAATTTAAAACTTATGAAGCTCTTGGTGGAGAGTGGAGCTGATCTAAATGTTGTAGTTGATCTAAATGTTGCAGCTGATCTAAATGTTGCAGCTGATCTAAATGTTGTAACTGGATTTACTGGCACGGCTCTTATGGAAGCAGCAAGGAAAGGGGATCTAGAAATCGTGAGATTCTTGTTGGAGAGTGGAGCTGATCTAAATAACAAAAATGCAGGTGGTACTACGGTCCTTATGTTTGCAGTAGAGGGAGGGGATCTAAAAATCGTGAAGTTCTTGCTGAATAATGGAGCTAAAAAAGATGCCAAAAATAGATTTGGTTCTACAGCCCTCAGTCATGCAGCAATAATTGGGAATTTAAAACTTGTGAAGCTCTTGTTGGAGAGTGGAGCTGATGTCAATGCCAAAGATGGATTTGGTGATACAGTCCTCATATATGCAGCAAGGCATGGGCATCCAGAAATCGTGAGACTCTTGTTGGAGAGTGGAGCTAAAAAAGATGGCAAAAATGAAGATGGTGATACAGCCCTCATGATAGCAGTAGAGAAAGGGTATCTAGAAATCGTGAGACTCTTGTTGGAGAGAGGAGCTAATAAAGATGCCACAAATAAAGATGGGTTGACGGCTCTTGATTTTGCAGAGAAGAGCGTTAAAATTAATAATGAACATCGTCGTGAGGAGCTCATTCGGCTCTTGAGATGAGACTCTTTAGACTCATCCAATGGTAATTAAAAATTCAACAAAAGAAAACTAAACTAAACAGTATATTTTCAATATCACCTGTACCGTAAATCAACTCGGGTGAGTGTAAAAATTACACACTTCACTCCTGTTTGATGGATATTTTCAGTGCATCGTGATAGTTTATCTTTATATCAATGACAATAGTTTTTTTTCATATAGCTCGTCACTAACAGGAGTTAATTGAAATGACATTTAACAAATATAAAAACCTTTTATATTTAATAACGCATTAGAGGATTTAATGGGATGATATTTAAAGGATTAAAAAGTAGTTTTCAGTACAGATATAAAAGAGTCTTCTACGTTTCTATGGTGGTTTTGCTTGTACTGCCTTTTCAAACCTACACAAAAGACCTATGTGGAAAGCTTTTTATTAATATTAGAAATAAAGTCTTTTCTGGACAACCAGTAAGAAAAGATCTAAAAAGTCAGCCTTCTTCAGAAGTAGTAAGGGTTGAGGTAAAACCTGAGATTTCAACAGCCTTTGCAGAAGCGATGACAAAGGGTCTTAGAGCTGAGGTAAAGCCTGAGATTCCAACAGCCTTTGCAGAAGAGATGACAAAAGGTCTTAGAGTTGAGACAAATCCTAAGACTCCAGAAGCCTTTGTAAAAGCGATGACTCAAGGCTTATTATCTAGAGAGGAGGAGGCAGATTTATTGAAATTATATATAAACAATTGGTTTGGAGATTTTAGTGAAAAAATAGATAAAGACAAAGAATTCACTCTTCTGTTTCAAGTTTTCAAAAAATATCCTGAACTTTCTAAACCACCTCTTCGAGATCAGATTATGGAAATTTCTATTAAAGAATATGAACCATCTCGAAGTTTGATTCAATTTATCCAAAGCTTTAAAAAGTCATCTAAGAAGCGAAGAAATAATTTATTTCAAATAGAAGCCAATATTGGATTTTGGCATAAAATATTTGATTTTCAAAAAGCTTCATTATCTTCCAATTTAAACAGAGAAGAACAATTGGAAAGTTTTAAAGATTATTTTAAGAAATTCATCAGCGAAGAAAATTTGAAATTTATAGAAAACTCTTCCATTCTTTATAGGGAAAAAATCATAGGATTCTATACTATTTTAAATGAAGCAAGAGATCAGTTATTGATTGATAAAAAAGAAGTTCGATACATATCACAAGCTATGGTGGATTTAGTAGATGCAGCAGGTTTTGGAAATCCTCTTTATGAGAAAGCTTTAAAAAGTAAGAATCCAATAGAGAAAATAGATGCTGTTCGTAAAATTTTATCAGAAAGAAATATTATATCGATTGAGTTAGGATTTGAAGGGCAATTTACTGAGTTAAGAGAATCCTTAAATGTTAAACCTAATGAAGATGTTTCTACACAACTGCTAAGAATAGAAGATGATATAAAAAATCAGCCCAATAAGGAAGGTTATAAGAAAACTCTTCGATTGAGAAGCTTATCCATACAAGAGTCCCCATTTAGATCCTGTTTGAGTGGAGATTGTGCGACGGCATCTTATTTTAAGAAAGCTTTAGATCCTAATTATCTTTATTTTACTTTGACAGATGAGGATTCTAAGTCTTCAGGGCATATTGCAGTAGTCTTGGGTTCTGCTGAAAATGAAAGAGGAGAAAAGGTACAGGTAGCTTTTGTTGATAAAATACAAGAAATTCCCAATGATTTAATTCTTCCTACACTAGAAGGTATAAGACTGAGTTTAAAGGAATTAGGATATAAACTAGGTCTTCCTAAAGATGTAGGAGATTCTGATACTGGTATCTCCAATAATGGTATAACAAGGAGCTATTTTGAGGAGAAGATTTTACCTCGGTTAAAAGTTCGTTTAAGAAAGTTTCAACCTTATCCTAATGAATACCCATTTGAAAATGAGTATTCAAAAGAGCGTTCAAGAGCTGATAAGGGATTAGATATGTTGGTGTTAGGAGGAGAAGACAGGAGACTGGATAATATTACGATTAGACCAGGTGAAATATATATTCCACAAACAGCGTCTAAAGCATTAAGTGTTAGAGGTTTATCTGAACCCGTATTTTTGTTAGAAAAATCCAATAATGCAGAAGATCAGATAAATTTTTTAAAAAACTTGTTAGTTTTAAAAGAAATCGAAGAACTCAATATCACTTCAGAATATGTTGAAACTTATTTAAGTGATAAGATAAAGGGTAAAGATATTGATTTTAAAGTCAGAAAGTTGGCTTTATTTACTTTAATTCAATGGGAGTTAAAAAAGAGAATCAGTTTGGATTTAGAGTTTTTATCTACTCAGTTAGAATTATTTTCAGAAAAAGAGCAGAAATTTATTATAGGAGAGATGAGTAATTGGAAAGATGTAAGAGTATCTTATAAGAGAGAGTTTATACGGCAGGTTTCTCAAGTATTGTTTTCTGAAAACAAACAGAAAATAGAAAAGGCTTTAAATTCCAGATTTAAGATATTATTGGATATAAATGCCAAAAATAAATCTGGTTGGACAGCACTCATTGAAGCAACAAAGAGAGACGATCGAGAATTTGTGGATTTTTTGCTGGATAGAGGAGCTGATATAAATGTTGTAGCTGATACAAATGTTACAGCTACTAGCACGGCTCTGATGGAAGCAGCAAGGAAAGGGGATCTAGACTTCGTGAAGTTCTTGCTGAATAGAGGAGCTGATATGGATTTCAAAGATGAATATGGTTCTTCGACTCTCACGGTCGCAGTGATGTCTGGGAATCCAAAACTCGTGCAGTTCTTGCTGGATAGAGGAGTTAGTCGAAATTCCATAATTAATGATAATCGGGCCCTCATGCACGCAGCAGGGATAGGGAAGAATCCAAAACTCGTGGAGTTATTGTTGGAGAATGGAGCTAATATAGATGTCACAGATATATATGGTGTTACAGTCCTCATGGAAGCAGTAAGGCATGGGAATCTAGAAATCGTGGAGTTATTGGTAAAGAGTGGAGTTAATAAAAATCCTAAAAATAAAAATGGTGAGACGGCTCTTGATATTGCAAAGATGAACGCTAATAGGAAACATCTTAAGAAACTCATTCGGCTCTTGAGATGAGACTCTTTAGGCTCATCCAATGGTAATTCAACAAAATAAAACTAAACAGTACGTTTTTAATGTTGCCTGTACCGTAAACCAACTTAGGCGAGTGGGATGAGTATTCTAAGGTAAGTGTAAAAATTACACACTTCACTCTTGTTTGATGGATATTTTCAGTGCATCGTGATAGTTTATCTTTACATAAATAAAAGTAGTTTTTTTCATATAGCTCGTCTCTAACAGGAGTTAATTGGAGTGATATTTAACAATTATAAAAACCTTTTATAATGCATTAGAGGATTTAATGGGATGATATTTAAAGGATTAAAAAGTAGTTTTCAGTACAGATATAAAAGAGTCTTCTACGTTTCTATGATGGTTTTGCTTATACTGCCTTCTCAAACCTACACAAAAGACCTATGTAGAAAGCTTTTTAGGAACAAAATCTTTTCTGGACAACCAGTAAGAGCTTATACAAACCCTGAGATTCCAACAACCTTTGCAGAAGCGATGACTAAAGGCTTATTGCTTGGAAAGGAACAGAAAGATTTATTGAAATTATATTTAAAAAATTGGTTTGGAAATTTTAATGAAAAAATAGATAAAGACAACAATTTTACTCTTCTGTTTCAAATTTTAGAAAAATATCCTGAACTTTCTAAGCCATCTCTTCGAGAGCAGATTCTGGAAATTTCTATTAAAGAATATGAACAATCTCAAAGTTTGATTCAATTTATCCAAAACTTTAAAAAATCATCTAAGAGGCGAAGAAATAATTTATTTCAAATAGAAGCCAATATTGGATTTTGGCATAAAATACTTGATGTTCAAAAATCTCCACCATCTTCCAATTTAAACAGAGAAGAACGAAAACAGTTTAAACAAAAACAAATGGAAGGTTTTAAAGATTATTTTAAGAAATTCATCAGCGAAGAAAATTTGAAATTTATAGAAAACTCTTCCATTCCTTATAGGGAAAAAATCATAGGATTCTATAAGATTTTAAATGAAGCAAGAGATCAGTTATTGGCAGATAAAAGAGATGTTCGATACATATCACAAGCTATGGTGGATTTAGTGGATACAGCAGGTTTTGGAAATCCTCTTTATGAGGCTTCTTTGAAAAGTAAAAATCCAATAGAGAGAATAGATGCTGTTCGTAAAATTTTATCAGAAAGAAATGTTATAGCGATTGAGTTAGGATTTGAAGGGCATTTTTCTGAGTTAAGAGAATCCTTAAATGTTAAACCTAATGAAGATGTTTCTACACAACTGCTAAGAATAGAAGATGATATAAAAAATCAGCCCAATAAGGAAGGTTATAGGAAAACTCTTCGATTGAGAAGCTTATCCATACAAGAGTCCCCATTTAGATCCTGTTTGAGTGGAGATTGCGCGACGGAATATTATTTTGAGAAAGCTTTAGATCCTAATTATCTTTATTTTACTTTGACAGGTGAGAATTATAAATCTTCAGGGCATATTGCAGTAGTCTTGGGTTCTGCTGAAAATGAAAGAGGAGAAAAGGAGCAGGTAGCTTTTGTTGATAAGATACAAGACTTTCCCAATCATTTACTTCTTCCTACACTAGAAGGTATAAGACTGAGTTTAAAGGAATTAGGATATAAACTAGGTCTCCCTAAAAATGTAGGAGATCATGATGGCATCTCCAATGATGATATAACAAGGGGCTATCTTAAGGAGAAGATTTTACCTCAGTTAAAAGTTCGTTTAAGAAAGTTCCAACCTCATCCTAATGAATACCAATTTGAAAATAGATATTCAAAAGAGTATTCAAGAGCTGATAAGGGATTAGATATGTTGGTGTTAGAGGGAGAAGGCAGGGGACTGGATAATATTACGATTAGACCGGGTGAAATATATATTCCACAAACAGCGTCTGAAGAATTAAGTGTTAGAGGTTTATATGAACCTGTACTTTCGTTAGGAAAATCCAATGAGACAGAGGATCAGATAAAGTTTTTAAATAACTTGTTATCCTTAAAAGAAATCGAAGGACTCAATATCACTTCAGAATATGTTAAAAGTTATTTAAAGGACAAAATAGAGGGTCAAGATATTGATTCTAGAGTCAGAAAGTTGACTTTATTTACTTTAATTCAATGGGAGCTAAAAAAGAGAATCAATTTAGAGCTAGGAAAGAGAGTCGATGTAGATTTAGATTTTTTATCTACTCAGTTAGAATTCTTTTCAGAAAAAGAGCAGAAAATTATTATAGGAGAGATGAGTAATTGGAAAGATGTAAGAGTATCTTATAAGAGAGAGTTTATAAGGCAGATTTCTCAAGTATTTTTTTCTGAAAACGAACAGCAGATAGAGGAGGTTTTAAATTCTAAATTTAAGATATTATTAGATATAAATGCTAGAAGTTTTTTTAGTGAGACAGCCCTCATGTACGCAGCAAAGAAAGGGGATCGAGAATTTGTGGATTTTTTGCTGGCTAGAGGAGCTGATATAGATGCCAAAAATAGATGGGGTGAGACAGCTCTCATTCAAGCAGCAGAGGAAGGGGATCGAGAATTTGTGGATTTTTTGCTGGCTCGGGGAGCTGATATAGATGCCACAAATATAAATGGTTATACAGCACTCATGTACGCAGCAGGGAAAGGAAATCTAGACATCGCGGAGTACTTGGTAGAGAGTGGAGCTAATAAAAATTCTAAAAATAAATATGGTCATATGGCTCTTGATTTTGCAAAGAAGAACACTAATGGTGAATATCGTGAGAAATTCATTCAGCTTTTGAAATGAGACTGAAATTCTTTAACTACAAGCTCATCCCATCCTGGGGCTGAAGCATGTCCCAAGGGTTTGGTTGTTTGCTAAATAAAGAGGCACACGAGCTGGGTTCAGAACATCGTGAGACAGCTAGGTCTCTATCTTCCATGGGCGTAAGAAGGTAGTGAGTTTTTCACCGCCTTTTTTATTATAAATTATTTAAAAATAAATTATGGAAAGAACAGCGTTTTTATCCAATGAGTAAAATTTCCTTTAAAGGTATTCATGGATTCACACGAGTATTCCTTTTGGTAAATGGGTTGATTAGAGTATTTTGAAAAATATTTTTTTACTTCTTGATCCGTCATAGGTTCTCTTTTTACAGGATACACATGACCAGTTGATTTTTTTCTCTTTTTGGTATCAAAATAAATTTTAGTTCCTTTTCTTGGGTGCTCTAAATAAGTAGAAGTCTCAGTGAGCTTGTGAGTTTTAAGATTTAAACTGAAAGTTATTAAGCTTGGACAGATAATATGTAAGCGAACGATTTGTTGATGCTCACCCCTATAAAGTTTATCAAAAGTTTTTGTTCCTTCTTTAACTGATTTTCCAGTTGGAGATTTTATACTTGTCAAAACTGTATCTTGTATATAGTTCACTTGTGCCAATTGATCTGTGATTTGAATGTTATAGTATCCACTCGGAGTTTTTGCATCTAAATGATCTTTATAACTCTTTTGTAAAGAACTTATGATTTTTGGAGGAAAGTCCATGTGATCGACTTGAATGCCACTAAAGTCTGACACAGAAAAAGTAACACCTGTTCCAGTTTCTTTGTGCAAGCAACTATAATGTTTTTCTGCAAAGGCGTTAAAGCTGAATAAAATAAAAATAAGCAAGCAAAGTTTTTTCATCTTCTTGCTTTAAAGTAACAAAATATTAAAAAATATGCAATTTAGAGGCATTAGAATGAGTGACATTTTAGTATCAAAGTGTTACAAATTCTTATCCATTTTCAATATGCGGGTGTAGCTCAGCTGGTAGAGTGCGACCTTGCCAAGGTTGAGGCCGAGGGTTCGAATCCCTTCACCCGCTCCATTTTGCAAGTTATTTTAAGAGTCGATCCAAAACGAAAAAAGCTAACCTGTGTAGCTTTTTTCTTAGAGAATTTTAACAAAGCTAGAGAAGTGTTCGATCTTGATATTACAGGATGACTCGACCAACTCCGACGTTTGCCTACGTTGGTCTCCGGGTTCGAATCCCTTCACCCGCTCCATTTTGCAAGTTATTTTAAGAGTCGATCCAAAACGAAAAAAACTGAATCAGGGCTTCTGGCTAGGGATTTGCTACTGATAGCTATATGAAATGGTTATTTGATTGGGTTTCTTTGAAGATTCTTCAGATTTTCTCTCTTGAGAATTTCTCTATTTTTTCCGATGAGCTCTCTATGAGAGTTTTATTCAAGATATTCTTTGTTGCGGCATTATGCTCCTCTTTTTACTCTTTTGGTGAAAGAAATAACTCAGTAAAAAAAGAAGATCAAAGAGTTCAACAACAAAAAAACAACACCTCTTCTCAAAAGACTGCCCCAGTTTCTGAAATTTTTGATCAAGTTCCTAAAATGGTCGATTTGGATAAAATTAGAAAAGCAGAAACAGTTTCTGCAAAAGAAAGAGTGGAGCCTAAGCTTGTAAAAATACAAAAAGAAGATTCCAAAAGTATTGTCAATCCAGATAAAAGAATACCTGCTTCTGTAGTCGCAGAGGAAGAAGAAGAAGAAATTGAAAAAGGACAAGATCATTTACTTTCTTTAGTGCAAGAAACTTTGTTTGAAAAAGAAATAGCAAAAAGAGATTTAGATACAGTCATCGACGAAGAAGACTGGTCTTTAAAAGATGAAGATACAAAAGAGGATTTTGGTGATATTGAAGTGCGTTGGAAAAGCTCTCAATAAAAACCACATCTGAATGAAATGTGACCGAATTTGGACACTATGGCAAAACTCGGACATTATTTATCCCTAATTTTCACTTAAGGTCTTATTTAAAACACAAAATTTTAATAAATGAGGACACGGATTTGCATAATAGATCCATGTTATGCGTATTCGATCTTATGTACAAGATGGTCATCGGCTGATTCCTTGTGAGGTAGAGCTTTCTTTGACTCCCGGACTTCCTAAGGTGGAGTTTACGGGCTCTGTAGACACTTCTATTAAAGAAAGTGTTTCTCGTTTGAAAACAGCTTTCTCATTACAAAATTTCAAATGGCCTAATAAAAAACAAGTCAATATTAATGTGCGTCCTGCTTATATCAAAAAAACAAGTCAAGGTTTAGACTTAGCTATTGCCGTTGCACTTCTTTATAAAACTAATCAAGTTCAATTTCCGCAGTTCAAGGAAGACTGCTTTGTTTATGGTGAAGTAGCACTCAGTGGAAATGTGGAAGCTCCAATGGATTGGATGCAAATCGATCAATCTCATCTCATTACCGGCCGTCTTACAAATCAGGAAAATTTTCATAATGTTTATAGTGTAGAAACGCTCAGTGATCTTTTATCTCCAAAGTTAATCAAAGCTCAATCTCTATCTTCTTACCTCAAAAGACCATGTCTTCCTTCTCTTTTGTTTTCTGAAAACTCAGCATGGCTTTTAAAAATTGTGTCAAGTGGTGAACACTCTATATTGTTAGCTGGGGAGCCTGGTTCTGGTAAAACGACTTTGGCTCGCTGTTTGGAATGTATTTTGAATCCACCATCACTTTCTTTATTTAAAGAGATTAAAAAAATATCTCGTTTGTTTAGCAAAGATACTTCTTGGAGACCTTTTGTGTATCCTCACCATAGTACACCTTTACTATCTATGATCGGAGGAGGTTTTCCTCCATTTATGGGAGAAGTATCTAAAGCTCACGGAGGAATACTTTTTTTAGATGAGTACCTAGAATTTAAAAGTGCAGTACAAGAAGCTTTACGTGAGCCTATTGAAAGAAGAGAGATTTGTATTTCAAGAAGAGGGGAGGGGGTGTTTTTCCCTGCTCAGTTTATTCTTGTTGCTGCCACCAACTTATGCCCTTGTGGGTATTATGTTCCCGATAAATCCATTCCTTGTTCTTACTCACTAAGAAGATGCCGTTCTCGATTGGAGAAACTAAGTGGTCCAATGCTCGATCGGTTTGATATTTTATCTGTATCTTCTTTTTGGAAAGGACCTCTCGCTATTTCTTTAGAAGAAATAATGAAGGAGGTGAGTCAATCTTTTTCCATGCGTCAGGAGCGAGGGCAAGAGATTCCTAACAGTCTTTTAAATTGGTCTGATTTTGAAAAAAAAGTAGATCCTTTTATTATTAAAAATATTTTACCAGAGTATATAAGTTCTTATCGCCGAAAGACGGCTATTTTAAGAGTTGCTCGAACGATTGCAGACCTAGAAGGGCATAAAGATATCACATTAAAAGATGTTGAGTTTTCCTTGTTATTTACATTGAAGTCTTTTCAGCAAATTCAATCCTACTAAAAAGTTTATTTAAAATGAGGTGGCGACCGGATTTGAACCGATGTAAATGGATTTGCAGTCCACTGCCTAACCTCTCGGCCACGCCACCGTCTTTTGAAAAAAGAATTTTGTCAATTTGAATCATTTGAATAAATCTCTCCGTTTTATTTCGAGCTCGCCAGCTGCACTCTTTCGATATAAGTTCCGTCTTCAGTGCTCACTCGAATTTCATCTCCTTCGTTGATGTGAAGAGGGACTTGCAGCGAAAATCCTGTTTCCAGTTCTGCAGGTTTAAAGGTGTTGGTGACTGTATTGCCCTTGAATCCTGGATCTGTTTTTTTAATTTTCATTATGATGGATTTAGGGAGCTCAATACTAATAGCATTGTCATTGTAGAGGCAAACTGTGACTGGTAAATCACTTTTTAAGAAATGAGTGTTCTCCATCAAATCTTTATGTACAGAAATTTGTTCGTAATTTGAGTTGTCCATAAAATAAAACTGATCAGCTTCTTGGTATAAAAACACCATTTCTTTATATGTAATATTTGGAATTTTAAACTTCTCACCGGATCGAACAGTGAGATTTAAATTAGAGCCCGTGATGAGATTTTTCATTTTTGTTCGAGTAAATTGATTCCCTTTACCTGGCTTAACATGTTGAAAATCTATAATCACATAAGGTTGATCTTTAACTAATACTTTTAAACCTTTTTTAAAGTCACTAGTCCCATACATAAAAAGTTATCCTCATTAAGAGTTGAGTTGATGGAGTAAATTTTTCAAAGCGTGAATCTGTTTTTCTTTTTTTTCTTTAGCAGTTATAGGGATATGTTTGTTGTTTGGTTTTGGAAAGTGGTTTATCAGTTTCTGAATACTCTCAACGGTGGGTGTAGGTTGTTTCCACGGAGAAGTGTGAAAAGGTTTAAGCACAGGTCTTTTTTCTAATTCGACTTGAGATAAATCTTGGCAAATTTCTGAAATAGTCTTTTCTGTAAAGTAATCATAATCTTTCAAATGTGCAGAATGGAGTGTTTGTGTTATTTTTTGAATATGCGGATCATGAGGGTTATAGAGTATGAGAACTTCATATATTTCTTTAAGTTTTGGAACATTTCGCGTGAGAATATAGAGCTGACTTAGGGAGCGAAGAGCAAGCATATTTTTTGGTTCTAATTCTAGTGCTTGTTCAAAGGTTTGAATTGCTTTTTCATATTGAGTTTGGTCAAAGTAAATGGAGCCTAACACGGTATAACCCTTTGCATAAGAAGGGTTTTGATGCACACCTTTGAGGCAAATAAAAAGTGCTTTTTTATAAAATTTGTTGCGACGAAAAAAGTCGGCCAAAGGAGCAAAAACTAAAGATTTGGGGTTTTTGTAAAGGGCTTTTAAACTTTGATTAATAAACTTAATCTCTGGTTTAGATAATTTTGAGTGATTTGAAGAGTGCCTATTCATTAAAAGTCCTATTAAATTTCATAGATGATAGATTCTTACCAAAATTTTCATTTTAAAGTCAAAGAAAAGTGTGAGTCTTTTAAAGGAGTGAATGTCAAGCCCATAGGGCAGTATATGTATAAGGCGTGGATTCTAGGAAAATAATTAGTGATAATAAGCAGTAAGGTTTAGTTTATGAAAAAAGAATGGAATGACGAAGGTTTGAGTATCATGGGTTTAGACCCTGGTACTTTTAGAATGGGATATGGAGTGTTGTCTATTAATTCTGCAGGTTTAAAACATATTCATAGTGGAGTTTTAGAATCTCATAAGAAAGTAGTAGGGGATAGATTGCATGAGATAAATCAACAGTTGACGAGTGTCTTTGAAAAATATCCTGTGCAGCATGTAGCTTTAGAAAAAATGTTTCTTGGAAAAAATCCAAACAGTGCGTTTAAAATTGGGCAGGCTTTTGGTATAGGGTGCAGTGAAGCCTATCGCTGGTCTTGTCAGGTTTTTGAGTATGATGTTCGTTACATTAAGAAATCAGTCACAGGTTTAGGCTCTGCAAGCAAAGAAAGTATCGCCTACATTGTTCAAAATATTCTTAATTTAAGTGAGCCTATGAATTATCTAGATCAGTCAGATGCTTTGGCCGTAGCTATATGTCATGCTTATACTTTTCAAAATCAAGAGATGCAAAAACAACTTCGTGCAGTAGGTGAATCTTAATGTTGGCTTACATCAAGGGTTATGCAATGGCTGTCGACATGAGTGGTCGTTTAGTCATTAATGTTCAAGATGTAGGTTATGAAGTTTTTACACCTTTGAGCAAAGATCACCCTATCACTCAAGGACAAGAGGTGGAACTGTGGATTTACACTCATGTGCGAGAAGATGTTTTTTCTCTTTATGGTTTTAAAGAAGAAGAAGAAAAGTCAGTCTTTCTTTCTTTGATTGGTATTAGCGGAGTTGGTCCTAAATCGGCACTAGGTATTTTATCTGCGGTTTCTTATGAATCATTAAAGGAAAAAGTAGAGTCTGGAGATGTTAATTTTTTGATGAAGCTTCCAAAGGTTGGTAAAAAGACAGCTCAACAGATTATTTTATCTTTGAAAGGAAAATGGCCAGAGTCTCAAAAGTCAGTTGTAGACTCAGCTGCACAGGATGTAAAAAATGAAATCAATTCTGCGCTTTTGCGATTAGGGTTTCGTGCGAGTGAGATAAAAGTTGTAATAGATAAAATAGATGGTAAGCAGGGCGTGAAAGAGGGAATTAGACACGCGCTTTCGATATTGCAAAATTTATAAGGAATAAAAAACTATGGATCTAAAAAATAAACAGCAACTTTCATTTCGTCCTCTTCGTTTTGAAGATTTTCCGGGCCAGGACCAAGTTAAAGAAAGGCTTAGAATTTTTTTATCAGCCTGTAAAAAAAGAGGAGACACCTTAGACCATTGTTTATTTTCAGGACCGCCGGGCTTAGGTAAAACAACCTTAGCAAAAATTATAGCTCAACATTTAGAAGTGGAGTTTCGATCTACTACAGGTCCTGCGATTCGTCGTAAAGGAGATTTAGCTGCACTGTTGACCACTATTAAAAAAGGAACGGTATTGTTCATTGATGAGATTCATCGTTTGGTCAAAGATGTGGAAGAGTATCTTTATAGTGCGATGGAGGATTTTTACATTGATGTAATGACGGGTGAAGGTCTTGGAGCTCGCAGTGTTCGATTTAAACTGCCGCCGTTTACATTGATCGGAGCAACAACAAAAGTGGGTTTACTCAAAGCTCCTTTTCGAGATCGTTTTGGTATTGTTGAACGTTTAATTTATTATGATGAGGCTTCTTTAAAAAATATTATTCAACGTTCCTCTCAATTTTTAAATTTAAAAATGAGTGAGGAAGGAGCAGAAGTTGTTGCCTTGAGATCTCGAGGAACACCTCGAGTGGCCAACCGATTACTCAAAAGAGTGCGTGATTATATGCAAGTGAAGAATTACAAGCAGCTGGATGCTCAAATTGCTCGTGAGGGTTTAAGTTATTTAGGAGTAGATGATAGAGGTTTGACTTATATGGATGGGTGTATTTTAAAATTAATTCAGAAAGAATTTAATGGAGGTCCTATTGGAATTGACGCTCTAGCTTCGTTGCTCAATGAAGATGCTTCTACTTTAGAAGATGTGTATGAACCTTTTTTAGTGCAACAAGGTCTAATTCAAAGAACTCCAAAGGGAAGAGTGCTGACAGAAAGTGGGCAGCAATATATTAAGATCAATTACAAAGAATAAATTTTCAGTCTTTTTCGATTGAGTGGAATTCGAATATGATGAAAGTCTTCGGTACTAATAAACAAGATTCCTCTTTGATGAAATCTTCTTACAGTTTTTGAATGAGGATGGCCGTATCTTTTTTTTCTTGAACTGGAAATGCCGATTTGAAGTTGAGGAAGTTTTGAGAGTAAAAGATGAGATGAAGATGTTTTGCTTCCATGGTGTCCTGCAATCAGTATTTGAATAGAACTTGGAATTAGAGGACTCCAATATTTTTCCATTTTCTTATTTGAGTCTCCAGGGATGAGGATTTTATCCTTAATGATAAAGATACGGCTTTTTTCATTAGATGTTTGAGAATGATGGTAAATATTTTTTAATTCTTTGATGTAGGGTGGAAGATCTTGATGACAAGGGGGTATTTTTTGAAACCATCTTTTTTTATATTTTTTTTGAGGAGTATCTAAAGAAGTTAAGGCTCGACAGAGTGATGGAAATATTTTTTGAGCAAGAAGAGAAAAATTAATATGATCCAAATCCCAATGAGTATAATACACAATATTTTGTTTTTTGTGGCATATTTTAAAGATTTTATTTTTAGGAAATCTCTCTCCTCCCATGTCAAAGTGTATGCATTCTTGAGGAGTGCTGTAGGTGACCATTTGTCCTTGCCCCACATTCCACACGATGAGATGTTCTCCTTGTAGTTTTATTTCAGGAGAGAAAAAAGATAAAACAATAAGAATAAAAATTATTGCTATCCAAATAGAGTGTTTTAGCTTCTTCGAGTAAAAATCCATAACACCTGAAGAATAAAAAATATAATACATATGTAAATCCACACATTAAAACCAGATAAAGAGGGGATATAAAATGTGGCTTTAAAGAGGGGTTGAAGAGAATTTAAAAATTGAATCCATAAAGACCAAAAGAAAGAAGTTATAGGGAAAAACACAGGAAATATAAAACTAAAAATAGATAAAGGAAATAAAGTGATAGATAGCAAGGGGAAGAAAATAAAATTCATTCCAATACTTAAAGGGTGAAGCACTGTCCATTGGCTGATAATAGGTAAAATAAAAAAGTAACATAGGAAGGATGAGACGAGGGTAGAGTATCTCGCAGTGACAAAACCAAGACTCCCTATCCAGCTGAGTTGTAAACTGGTAGAAGCGATCCAGTGAGGCTTAAGTATAAGAGTGATCACTCCGCTTACCATCACTCTCCAATAAGGGTTCCAAGAGAGTTTTATTTTTTGAGATAGCCGATGAATGAGAAAAGATATTAAGGCTCTTAGAACTGGAGGGTTGAGTCCCGACATGAGAGAATAAATTAATAAACTAAAGAATATCAAAATATTTTTGAAAGGCCATGAAGGAAATTTATTCCATAGTCTTTCTAAAAATATTAAATGAGCTCCTGAGACGACCATAAAGTGAATCAATCCTACTTGAGTAAAAATAGTTCGAATAGATCTTTCTTCCAGTCTTTTTCCACATAAGAGGGCAGAGTAAATATCTGTGTGATCCATGGTGTGCTCATTAACACGATAAAGACACCACTCGTGGAGCGTTTGAATAATAGGATTGAAGATTTCCAGATTAAAAGGAGAGATGAAGAGTAAAAGGTTCAAGGTGACGGCCATGCTTGCTGAGTAGCAAATTCATGACCTTTTTTTTAAACCATTACGGGCTTAGGAATAGAATCTACTTTCTTATTTTCATCTGAAGTGACTTCAGAAGAGTCTTTTTTATCTTGAGATGGTTTCAAAGACTTCAGTTCTTCTTTTTTTTGTTTGTAATCGTTCCATTTTATTCCAGTCATTAATAAATCTACTTCTTTTCCGTCAATTGTTTCGTATTTTAAAAGAGCTTTCGATATATTATGAAGGATTTCTTCTTTTTCTTTGAGTATATCTAGGGCTTTTTGATGAGCTTCTGTGAGTAAGCGATCGACTTCTGCATCAATTTCTTCAGCTTTAGAATCAGAGTATTCTGTCGTAGGTTGGCCTGACTGCATACCTACAAAAACAGGATTACTTTTTCTTTCCAAAGAGATCACTCCAATTTTTTCACTCATACCCCATTCACAAACCATACGACGAGCCAGATCTGTAGCGCGTTCAATGTCGTTGCTTGCACCTGTTGTAAAGTCCTTAAAGATTAATTGCTCGGCAGAACGGCCTCCAAGTAAGAAAGCTAATGTGTTTGTCGCTTTACTGCGAGCCAGATTAACTTCTTCTTTTTCTGGAAGAGTTTGAGTAATGCCTAAAGCCATTCCTCTTGGAATAATGGTTACCTTATGAATAGGATCTAAGCCTTTTAAAGTTTTTCCAACAATGGTGTGTCCTGCTTCGTGATAAGCAATAATTTTTTTATCCTCATCGGAGAGAACCAAAGAGCGTCTTTCAGAGCCCATCATCACTTTATCTTTGGCAAATTCAAAATGCTCCATATAAACTTTTTTCTTATTCTTCCGGGCTGCCACTAAACATGCTTCATTAACGACATTTTCTAAGTCTGCACCAGAAAATCCAGGAGTCCCGCGAGCGAGCACTGAAAGTTTCACATCTTCTGCAAGAGGAGTTTTTTTTGTATGTACTTCTAAAATCTTTTCTCTGCCTTTCAGATCTGGAAGAGAAACTATTACTCGGCGATCAAATCGTCCAGGTCGGAGTAAAGCAGGATCTAAAACATCCGGTCGATTGGTTGCAGCGACCAAAATAATTCCTTCTTTAGATTCAAAACCGTCCATTTCTACTAAAAGTTGATTAAGGGTTTGTTCTCTTTCATCGTGCCCGCCGCCTAAACCTGCTCCTCGGTGTCGACCAACAGCATCAATTTCATCAATAAAAATAACACATGGAGCTTGCTTCTTACCTTGTTCGAATAAATCTCGGACTCTGGATGCACCTACACCAACAAACATTTCCACAAAATCTGATCCAGAAATAGTAAAGAAAGGAACACTAGCTTCTCCTGCTACAGCTCGAGCTAGGAGGGTTTTTCCAGTGCCAGGAGCACCTACTAACAAAACACCTTTTGGGATTCTTCCTCCTAAGCGGGTAAATTTTTTAGGATTTCTTAAGAATTCTACAATTTCCATAAGTTCTGTTTTAGCTTCTTCCACACCTGCAACATGATCGAAAGTCACCTTGCCTTTTTCCATTTGAAGCCGAGCTCGGCTCTTTCCAAAAGACAAAGCTTTGCCACCGCCGACTTGCAGTTGGCGAATGAAGAAAATAAACAGAGCAGCAAAAATAATTAATGGCAGCCAGTTGAGAAACATAGAAGACCAGAAGAATCGATCTTTATTGGAGTAGGCGGGAGTGATTCCGTATTCATCTCTTAAAATAGCGAGCCCTTTATCTCCCACGTTTCCAGCAATTTCAAAGGTTTCTCCATCATATGTGGTTTGACCCTTAGAAGTTAGTTTTCCACTAATTTTATTATGAACTTGGTTAAAGACAACACTATCCACTTGTACATGCTTATCGGACAAGGCTTGCAAAAATTTTGGGTAACTAAAGTCTCGCACTGGAGATGACTTCTGCATTTCATAGACTCTCAGAAAAATGAGTCCTAATGCGATAAAGGCCACCCAAGATATTAAAACTCTCACAGATTGTTTTTTCATTTTCTTTCCATTAGTTGAACAAAATAATTCAAATTTGTATCAAATGCTGACTATACACTAACTTTAACCTCATTGACAAATCAAAAAACTCTTAATGAGATTCTTCTCGCTTATTTACATATAAAAGTAAAAAGATGATACTCTCTTAAAAACTAACATAAAAGGTGTATATTTTTCAAAACAATTTTTAAGGTTTACAAAATAAGCCACGAGCTAAAAATAGCAGTCGTTCTTTAACTCTGCGTCGAAATTTTGAGCCTAAAAGCACTCTGAATTATAGCAGTATAAAAAAATGACAACATATCTTTGATTTTAAAAAGAAAAATAGATATAATGAGGTTTAATTCTTAAACTACTTTTTAAAGCATCGGGCTAGGAGATTGAACAATGGGAAGATTTTTCATTTTTATAATATTAAACGTGCTGATTACGGCAACCGCAGCAGCTATTGCGTATGCTGTTTTCTCTTATTTTGGGATTTCCTTCAATGATTACCCCCTGGTCTTTTACGCAGTCTTTTATTCTCTCATTGGAATGGGAGGATCTTTTCTTTCTCTTTATCTTTCAATATTTCTTGTAAAAAGAGCTTTTAAGATCCATCTGATCGATACATCTCTTGGAGCTCGTTCTAAACTTAATGAAACAGAAAAAAAATTATACCAAATGGTTTTTGCACTTTCTAAAAAAGCGGGTCTTCCAAAGACTCCGCAAATGGGCATATATGAAAGTGCTGAAGTCAACGCTTTTGCTACAGGTTCAAGCAAGAAGAAGTCTCTAGTGGTTGTTTCTTCAGGGCTTCTTAACACCATGAATGATGAACAATTGGAAGGTGTTTTGGCACATGAAATAGCTCATGTTGCTAACGGAGATATGGTTACTATGGCTCTTGTTATGGGTATGGTCAATACGATGGTTCTTTTATTGGCGCGGATTTGTACAGAAATGGTCCTCTCCCGAATGAATCGTCGAAGTTTCTTTGTTGAATTGAGTTTGTATCTTTTTTTTCAAACTGTGTTGAATCTACTTGGCTCCATTCTGGTGGTTAATGTTTTCTCTCGGGCGCGGGAGTATCGGGCAGACAAAGGCGGAGCAAAGTTAGCGGGAAAAAACAAAATGATTCAAGCTCTCCAGTGCTTGCAGTCCATCACTCAACCACCTCAATCTCTCAAAGGAACAGCACAATATAACACTTTTAAAATTTCTTCCCATAGAAAAACAAGTCTCATGATGCGTTTACTTTCCACTCATCCACCACTTAAGGCAAGAATTAAAAGACTGGAAAGAATGAGAGTCTCTTAAAATAACTTGGAAGGTGAGTTTGCTTCAGGAGATATAAAAGGAGATTATGGAAGATCAATCAACAAGTAACAGATTATTTCAAAGTGGAAAAATTTTTCTCAGTTTGGTTTTTATACTGCCCTCTTTTGGTTTTCTTTTTTTTACAACACAAAACTCTGAACAGTTAGTTCAGAAATATATTTCTGCCAAAAAAAATAAAGACTGTTTAACTCTAAAAGAATTAGCAGATAAAAAAGATTTTACTTTAAAGGATGTTTCATATATTCGTTTTTATAGGATGTGTCTTGAGCATTCAGTTGGAAAGTTTCATTGGAGTCAGTTTCCTTTATGGCTTAAGAAAGAAGCTATCGAAGCTTCCTTTCATAGAGCTTCTCAACAAAAGGATGTTGGAAAGTTTGTTCAATATGCTCAGGATATGAGTCGTTTTTCTAAAGATAGAAATGAAAAGATTAGATACCTTCAACATGCAATTAAGGTAGCTGGTGAGAATAAATTAAAACAATTGAGTCGTTTAAGAAAAAGGCTTTATATTCTATCCCCCAGTCGAAATCCTCGACCTCAGAGGAAGGACTATTTGAGTGTTGCTCGTGATTATAAAAAGAGAAGCTTATACAACTCTGCTATTAACTATTATAGAAAAGTTTTAAATTCTAAAAAATCCACGATAGGGATGAAGCAAGAATGCTTTCAAGCTCTTCAGTGGCTCTATAATATCACTCGTCAAAGGGTAAGGTATCAAAGAGCTGTTCAGCAGTATGATATTTTTCAAAGAAGATATATGTACACTCATTCAAAAACTAAAAAATATTTTTTCAAGAGCCAAATTTCTTTAGCTAAGAAGTACTGGAATATTGATCGGCCAAAAAAAGCTTTAAGAATTTTATCTCTTTTAGAGAAGCAAAAGGGAGCTCCTCTGATGGAAATTTACTGGTTGAAAGGGAAAATACACGAGAATATTAATCAAAATCAACAAGCTGTGGGATACTTTAGAAAAAGTCTTCAAAAAAACTCCGATAAAGAGAATGAATTATATGAAAATATGCTATGGAGTTTGGCTTGGAATTTAAGGAAAGTAAAAAAAAGAGAAGAAGCTTTAAAAGTTTTCCAAGAGCTGATAGACTCTTTTCCGTTTACTCCCAGATACATTTACTGGAAAGCTCAGACTTTCAATGATTTAAATAAAAGAAGATTCGCTCGAAAACTTTTTAATCAACTGATCGAAGAATCTCCCCTAGATTATCACGGAATGCTCAGTCACTATTACACTAAAACTCCTTTATCTTTGAAAACGGATAATAAATCTCAAGAAGTTCAATCCCAAAAGAACGATTCTTACCAGATTGTGGATCATTTAATCATGGCTGGAGAAAATGATCTTGTTCTGTCTTTTATGCAGCATAAGATTTCAGAATATAAAAAGCGCAAAATCGTAAATTACGGTGACATGTTTCGATTGTTTAAAAAATCAGCTCAAGCTGGTCTTTATTTACCTTTCTTTAAGTTTATTGGTGGACTGCCTACCAAAGAGAAAAATATTTTTATGAAAAATTATGCAGATATTCTTTTTCCTCAGATTTATCAAGAAGAAGTAAAAAAAGCAGAGGAGTTATTTAGCGCTCCAGCAGAGATGATCTACTCTATCATAAGACAGGAATCAGCATTTAATCCAAAGGCGAGAAGTCCTGCGGATGCAATGGGGTTGATGCAAGTGCTTCCTCGAGTTGCGAAATACACAGCTAGAAAGCAAGGTATTACTTACAGAGGTGTTCGAGATTTATATAATCCTAAACTGAATATTCTTATTGGCACTGCACATCTCAAAGATGTTTTTGGTCGGTATGGGAATTATTTTATTCTAAATGCAGCTATTTACAATGCAGGACAAAAACCTGTACTGCATTGGCTCGATAAATTTTCTACAAAAGATCCTACGGAATTTATCCAAAATATTCCTTACAGAGAAACGCAATACTATGTGAAGCTGATTATGAGAAACTTTATCATCTATAAAATTCTCAATACTCCTGAAAAAACCATGCACTTTCCAGAATGGATTCTTGAGCTTCCAAATAAAAAATATTCTACTAGTTTAAATTAATATAAACACTCCTTATGACGGAATGTTGATATGGTTTAAAATTTTTTGATTGCATATTTTTTCAAACAGATGTTTTAAATGGACGTCTGGTCTTAAAAATAAAATTCATAAATAGATTCTTGAGCTTTCAAATAAAAAATATTCTACTAGTTTAAATTAATAGAGATAAAAAGATTGAATCAGTTCTTTCCATTGTTTCTCATCTTTTGAGAGTTTCTCATCACATTCATTATAAGAGGAATTAGAATCTTGAGCCCACTTTCTCAAAAAAGAATCTCCAGATAAAATATCTATAGGCCATTTTTTATATTCATATTCGTAGGGAGGGGATAGGAGCCAGTTCCAATCTGGACAAAGAGTGCTCACAGCTTTTAAAAATAAACAAATCATTCGATAGGGGCGAAATAAGTTTTCGTTGTAATGGTGATGGTCAGCATGAATTTGTATGGCTGAGCATAATTGATCTTTAAATTTGTCAAAAGTGGGTTTAAAAAAACATGGTCTTACTGTGCATCCATCAAGAATATTAGAATGATTCATCAAAGATAGAATTTTGGCGATATTCATATTCGGAAAACCAAAAACTTTTAAAGGAGTTGTCGTGCCTCTTCCTTCAGAGACTTGAGTTCCTTCCAGTAAAACAGTACCACTATAACATCTTGCACACTCCACATCTGTCATATTAGGGCTGGGAGCAATCCAAGTTCGATCCTTAGGCCACCCTATATGGGGGTTATAGTTTTGCATTTGTACAACCTGTAAATTCAGTTTTAGCTTTTCAAGGCTGACATACATTTTCGCAAGCTCCCCTATAGTTAGACCATAACGCATGGGGTATTTCCATGCTCCAACCATACTTCGAAAATCATCTTGGATGAAAGAGCCTTCCACACTGCGTCCTACAGGATTGGGACGATCTAGTATCCATACCGATTTATTACTTTCTGCACAAGAATGAAGAGCATAGATCATTGTGGTTACAAAGGTGTAAACTCGACACCCTACATCCTGAAGATCGACCAGGAGTACATCAAAATGATTCAACTGGTCGGAAGTCATTTTACGAGTCTTATGTGTATATAAACTGAAAACAGGCAAATCTTTTAAAACAGTATGAGAGCTTTCAATCATGTTGGCCTGTTCTACACCCTGCAGACCATGTTGAGGACTCAATAAACATGTCACACTCAGATCATCTTGATCTTTTAACACATCGAGTGAATGTATTAATTTTTGAGTGACGGAAGCGGGGTTTCCTAGATAAGCTACTCTTTGATTCTGAAGTGCACTTCTTAATTTCTTATTTTCTATAAAAACTTCGAATCCTGTTTTCAAATTGAACTCCCTTTTATATTGGAAATATAACACTACACATTGAATTATAAAACACATAGTATCAAAAAGAATTGACCCTCTATTCCAAAAAATTTTGACACATACTCTAAGAAAGATTTTTTAAAAATTAATTTATGCATGGTATTTAATGCCTCAGTTCATTTAATATTTTTTCTTTACAAGAAAAAGAAAAGTGTTCATGTTAGCTGTAATTTTATTCCGGTGCTTTTATAGAAATTAGGATGAGTAATAAAAGTAAGACAAGGATGTCTTTTGCCGGAATAGAATGGAAGCTTATTCTTCCATTGATATTTTTATGATATTTTTGGTCATTAAATTAATAAATTAAGTTTATAAAGATTGAATACGCGGGAAGATGGCTTCTTGTTTGATCATTTTGAAACCTGTGGGGAGCTGGTGAGTTTGTTGAGTCTGTTCAAAACTTTGGGCTTGAAGTCCAATTCTTTTTAAAATTTTTTGAGCCGATCGAGGTATAACAGGCTGAAGTAAACTGGTAGAAATTCGAATCACATCTAAGGCTACATATAGGATCTCTAGAGTTTTTTCTTTATCTTTTTTGATAAGCTTCCAAGGTTCTGTTTCTTCTAGATATTTATTTGCTTGATTCAGGTAATTTGTAATATCAAAAAGAGCGGAGTGAAAGGCAAAAGATTCAATATTTGTTTTTACTTTTTGACATAATTGAATACCTTGTTTCTGCAAAGGAAGATCATTTTTTGGGGGAATAGGGATTTTTCCGTCTTGAACTCTTTCAAGAAGGGTGGTTACACGTTGGAGTAGATTTCCTAGATTGTTTGCTAAATCTTGATTGTATTCTTTAAGAATCAAAGATTTAGAAATAAAAGCATCTTGTCCAAAACGTACAGCCTTTGCAAAATAATATCTCAAAATATCTTCGCCCCAATCTTGTACAATTTCATCAGGAGATAGAGTATCTCCTTCAGATTTACTCATTTTTTTTTGATCCTTATTCAGAAGCCAACCATGACTGACGATTTGTTTGGGAAGCTGGAGGCCTAGAGCTAGTAGTAAACACGGCCAGTAGACAGCATGAGTCACTAAAATATCTTTTCCAATGATATGTATAGCCGAACTCCAGTAATCTTGAAATTGTGGAGATTGTTGAGATTCATCCCACAGATTTATTGCAAAAACATAGTTGAGCAGGGCGTCCACCCATACATAGGCCACATAATCGGAGTCAAAGGGAAGAGTCACTCCCCATTGCAGTCTTGTTTTAGGGCGGCTGATGCAGAGGTCCTCTAAATCCTTTTTAAGGAAACCTAAAACCTCATTTTGTCGAAAAGATGGAAAAATAAAATGAGGGTTTTTTTTCAAATGATCCATCAATTGAGTTTTAAAATGAGACATTTTGAAAAAATAATTCTTCTCTTTAATTTGAGTGACAGGTTTACCATTAGGAGAAAGACCATTTACGAGATCTTTTTCCTGGTAAAAAATTTCTTCACTAACACAATACCATCCTTCATAGACAGCAGAATAAATCCATCCGTCGTCGAAAAGCTTTTGTAAGGCCTTCTGTACTTGCTTTTTATGCTGTGAAGAGCTTGTGCGATAGAATTGGTTATAACCAATATTGAGACTTTTCCATGTTTTTTTGAACACTTCGGCCATTTCATCACAATGTTGTTGAGGGTCTTTTTTGAGGGAAAGGGCGACTTGTTGGCATTTTTGACCATGCTCATCTACTCCAGTCAAAAAATAGGTCTCTTTGGAAAAAAACTGAGCATATCGGTTATGAATGTCCGAAAGGATGGTGGAATATGCCGTTCCCGCATGAGGCTTGTCATTGACATAATAGAGAGGAGTTGTGATATAGAGTTTGTTCATGTTGATAATCATTTAGAGTTTTGTGTGAAAGAGTCTATTTGGAAGGCTTTAAAATTGCAATGATTATGTAGACTAGAGTTGCTTTTTTGGTGTTAGAATAATAAAATAGTTAAAATTTTAATTTTTAAAATGATTATAGTGGAAGGGTTGTAGTGTCGACTAAGAAAAATAAAAAAACAAATAAAACTAAAGTTGCATCCAAAAGTGTATCTGCTAAAAAGCAGGCTAAAAAAACACCTGTATCTACAAGTGTATCTGTTAAAAAGCAGGCTACAAAAACACCTGTATCTAAAAGTGTATCTGTTAAAAAGCAGGCTAAAAAAACACCTGTATCTAAAAGTGTGTCTGTTAAAAAGCAGGCTAAAAAAACACCTGTATCTAAAAGTGTGTCTGCTAAAAAGCAGGCTAAAAAAACACCTGTATCTAAAAGTGTGTCTGCTAAAAAGCAGGCTAAAAAAACACCTGTATCTAAAAGTGTATCTGCTAAAAAGCAGGCTAAAAAAACACCTGTATCTAAAAGTGTATCTGTTAAAAAGCAGGTTAAAAAAACACCTGCATCTACAAGTGTGTCTGCTAAAAAGGAGATTAAAAAAACAAGTAAAACTAAAGTCAGTCTATCTAAGACTCGTAGTTCATCTAAAACTAAAACTCCAGCAAAGTCTAAAGTGAGTTTAAAAGCAAAAGTTTCCACTCAAAAAGCTGCGAAAGCGAAAAAGAAAAAAGCAACGAAATCGCAAGATTCTGTTCAAAAACCCACAAAAGTTAAAAAAGCAAAGAGGCTAACAAAAGCGAAGTTAGCTGATCAAAAAATAAAAAATGAAGAACATAAACGGTGGATGGCTTTGCATAACAAACTCAAAGATGAATCTGCAGAGTCTTATAATATTTCTAAAATTTATTCTTCAAAAGTTCCTCTAGCACATAAGGTATTTGGTTGGGGTTATATCTTGTCTGTACGCAATAATCGACTAGAAGTTCTCTTCGAAGACTCCAAAAAATATCTGGCTTCTAACAATTTAGGGAAACAAAAATAATATGTCTAAGAGTGATTTAGTCCAGTTAGAAGGGGAAATTACGCAGATTTGCCCGAAAGGTACCTACAAAATTCGCCTCAATGAGAACCAATCTGAAGTTTCTGCGAAACTTTGTGGTAAAATGCGCCGTTATAATATTCAAGTAGTCGTGGGAGATAAAGTAACGGTCGGTTTTTCTCATCATGATTTTACTAACGGATTGATAGTTTATAGGCATAAATAAAGAGATACTCATGGGTAATAAAAAACTGGTTATTGTAGAGTCACCTACTAAAGCTCGTACTATTAAGAAATTTTTAGGGGCGGGGTACGAAGTGGAATTCTGTATGGGTCATCTTCGTGATCTTCCAGAGTCTTCTAAGGATATTCCTGAAAAATATAAAAAATATAAATGGTCACGACTTGGTGTGAATGTGGAAGATGAGTTTAAACCCATTTACTGTATTCCTTCATCTAAGACTAAAGTGGTTAATCAGTTAAAGAAAAAATCCAAAGATGTAGAGGAAGTGATACTGGCTACTGATGAAGATCGAGAAGGAGAAAGTATTAGTTGGCATTTGCATGAGATATTAAAATCTCCAAAGTTGAAGTTTAAAAGGATGGTCTTTCATGAGATCACTGAAGAAGCTATCAAAGAATCTCTTAAAAACTTTCGCAGCATTGATAAAAATTTAGTGTATGCGCAGGAAACACGTCGTATTTTGGATCGATTGGTGGGCTACACTCTTTCTCCAGTACTCTGGAAGCATGTCGCTCGTGGGCTTTCTGCCGGAAGAGTTCAGTCAGTGTCTGTGAAGCTGATCAGTGAGCGTGAGCTTCTTCGAATGAAATTTAAAAAATCTCAATACTGGAGCATCGAGGGAAATTTTAATAAAGGGAAGCAAATTTTTGTAGCTCAATTGACTTCATATAAAGGTAAAGATGTTGCTTCGAGTTCTGACTTTGATCGGAATACGGGGGAATTTAAGAAGAAAAATAACAAGTTGCTTTTGGATTCAAAAAAGGCCAAGGAGCTGGTCAAGGAGCTTCAATCTTTGTCCTATGAGGTTTCAGATGTAAAGACGCAGATGCATACAAAAAAACCTCAACCTCCCTTCACAACATCCACTTTGCAGCAAGAAGCAAATCGTAAACTTTCTCTCAGCACTAAGGAAACAATGAACTTAGCGCAAAAACTTTATGAGAGAGGTTTTATTACTTATATGAGAACAGATGCAGTATTTTTATCTCAGCAGGCTATTCAATCTAGTCGTAAAGCTATTCAAAGCTTATACGGAAAAGAATATCTGCCCGCTCAACCTCGGATTTATAAAAATAAATCTAAGGGAGCTCAAGAAGCTCATGAGGCGATTCGTCCAGCAGGCACTCCTTTTGTTCATCCTAAAGATGCAGGGCTTACAGGTTACCTTTTAAAACTTTATCAAATTATTTGGCAAAGAACTTTGGCTAGTCAGGCAGAAGACTGTCAGCAAAAAAGAGTTTCTGCTCGTGTGACTGCATCCAAGAATGAAGCTGTTTTTTCTCTTTCTGGGACTCAAACTGTGTTTGATGGTTTTTATAAAATCTATCAAAGTGGAGATTCTGATATTAAAGAAAATCCATTACCATCTTTAAAAGCTTCGGATAAGCTTTCTTGTAAGAGTGTTAAAGAATCCGATCATGAAACTCGACCTCTCGCACGTTATACTGAAGCTTCCTTAGTTCAGACATTAGAAAAAGAGGGCATTGGCCGACCTTCTACCTATGCCGCTATTATTGCGACCATACAAAAAAGAGGATATGTTTTTAAGGATAAAAACGCTCTTATTCCAACAATGACAGGTATTATTGTCACGAAATTTTTGACTGATCATTTTCCTAATTATGTCAGTCGTCAATTCACTTCAGATATGGAACAAATTTTAGACGATATTGCTGTGGGTAAAAAAGAATCCATTCAGTTTTTAAAACAATTTTTTCTTGGATCTAAAGGACTCAAAAAACAAGTAGAAAATCATAAAGTTGATTCTAATAGCCGATCAATGACTTTTGATGGGCTTTCGGATTTTGTTTTTTCTGCAGGTCCTTATGGATCTTATGTGACATATAGCAAAGGTAAAAAAGATGTGTCATCTTCTCTTCCTATGAATGTTTACCCCTCAGATTTAACCAAGGAGTTTTTAATGGATCTTATGGATAAAAAAGAAAAAGGTCATGATAGTTTAGGTAGTGATCCGGAAACGAATCAGCCTGTTTATGTACTTACAGGCAAGTATGGTCCTTATGTACAAAGAGGAGACGCAGAAGATAAAAAATCTGATGTAAAGAGAGTCTCTATTCCCAGAGATCTGGATTCAGATATAGTGGATTTAGAGATGGCATTAAAGCTATTAAAACTTCCAGAAGCTTTAGGGGTTCATCCAGAGACTTCTAAAGAGGTTAAAAAAGGTATTGGAAGGTTTGGCCCTTATATTGTACATGATGGAGATTTTCGTTCGGTACGTTCCATAGATGATTTCTTTAATATAACTTTAGAACAGGCTTTATCTATTTTGAAAGAACCTAAAAAAACAAGAAGTAAGAAAGTATTAAAAGATATTGGTGTGCATCCAGGTACTGAAAAACCTATTCAAATATTAGACGGTAAATATGGACCTTATATTCAAAGTGGTTCTCAAAGGATTTCTGTACCGAAAGAGATATCTGTAGCTTCTATTGATCTCAAACAGGCTGTCCAGCTACTGGGTACAGTTGTTAAAAAAAACAAGATTGATGTGAAGAATCTTTCTATGTTAAAAAAGGATAAGAAGTCCAAAAAGGCAAGTTATGTGCGGTGATTATGATATATAGTAAACTTATATTTGTTCTAGTTTTATGTTTTTCTTTTTGTTCTTGGGCTTATGATCTCAGTTGTGAAAAGATTAATTCTATTCAATATCAATATCTATCGACCCATGTCAGTCAGAATCGACTGTCCAAAAAATTACAGAAACGAGTTATCAATCAATTAATTGAGAATTTGGACAGTAATAAAATTTATTTCATTCAGTCGGATGTGAATCAAATCAAAAATTGGCTGAGCTTTTTATTTAAAGATTTAGAGAAGGTGAGGTGTGATAATTTAGTTAAGGTTTACAACTTATTTTATGAAAGAATTCGTCAGAGAGCTCAGTTTACTCAGGATGAAATTGCTAAAAAAGGTTTTAAACTGGATAAGAGTATTACCCTCATTTTAGATAGTGATAAAAGAAAATATGCTAAAAACAAAGCTGAATTAAATCAGCTACATCGTAAATACATTCATTATGAGCTTGCAAGCATTATGACTATTGAAAAAGATGAATCCAAAGCTAAAAAGCATTTGAAGGGTATTTATGACAGAATGAAACAAAAAGTATATAGTTGGGACCCTCTCCCTTCTACAGAAAGGTTGGAGTATTGTGATAAACAAGAAAGAAAAAATAAGTTAGTCAAAACTTGTAAAAAAGAGCGATGGTACTCTTTGTACTTAGATAGTTTTGCTCGTTCCTTAGATCCTCATTCTAGCTATTTTTCAGGCTATGAGTTGGATGATTTTGAAATCAATATGCAGCTTTCTTTAGAAGGTATTGGTGCTTCTTTGAGTTCAAGATATGGCTACACTATTATAGAAAGGCTGCTCACTGGAGGCTCGGCCCAAAAATCTGGTCTTTTAAAAAGAAAAGATAAGATTTTAGCCATTGGTCAAAAACGAGGTAAACTCATTAATATTTTTGGCTGGGATCTGAGAGATGTTGTAGAAATGGTAAGAGGAAAGAAAGGGACAAAAGTTTACCTCAAATTATTGAGGGAACTTAAAAGTGGCAAGAGTCAAAAAATGATTGTGACTCTTGCTAGAGACCGCATTGAACTCAAAGAAGGGGCTGTCTCCGTCATTTATTCAACAAGAAAAACTCAAGGTAAAGAAAAAAATGTAGCAGTAATTCGAGTGCCTTCTTTCTATGGAGGTTCTAATCAATTTGATTCGAGCCATCGCTTAGTATCTAAAGATTTAAAAAGAATCATTAAAGAATTGAAAAAGAAAAATGTTAAAGCTGTAGTCTTAGATTTATCTAGTAATGGTGGAGGAGTTTTAGCTGAGGCCGTTAAGGTGGCTGGATTATTTTTAAAAAAAGGAAATATTGTTCGACAGATGGTGAAAGGGTTTGCCCGTCGATCTGTCTATCACACGATGGAAGATGATGATGGAGTGGCGGAATATGAGGGCCCATTGGTGGTATTAGTCAATCGCAGCAGTGCGAGTGCATCAGAAATTGTTGCTGGAGCCTTAAAAGATTACAAAAGAGCTGTTATTGTGGGAGGAAATCACACTTTTGGCAAGGGAAGTATTCAATCTGTTGAGAATTTACCTGCTGGTTTAGGAGCTATAAAAGTAACAGTTGGTTTATTTTTTATTCCAGGTGGTCGATCCATTCAAAAAATGGGTGTAGACTCAGATATTGTTTTTCCTAGTGTTTTAGATGTAGATTCATATGGAGAAAAAAAATTAGATTATGTGCTTCCTCAACAGCATATCGCTTCTTTTTTGAGCCGAGTGGATGATCGAAATATATCGCAAGTGAATAATTCTTTGATTAGAAAACTTAAGATGCGTTCTTTATCTCGTGTTCAAAAAAGTGAGAAATTTAAAAAAGTGAAAAAAGAGATTGTTGAGTATAAAAAAGGACTGGAAGAATCAGATATAGTGAGTATTGAAAAAGTTTTGGGCCAAGTACAAAAAAGAAATGATGAAGTACAAGAAAGAGAAGAGATTATTAGTTTAAATCCAAATGATCCAGAGTTTCAAAAAGAATATTTAAACCGTGCAGATGTAGAAGAAGCCGTGAATATTGCTTGGGATATGTCTTTATTTCAAAAACCTTCACGTTCTTCCATCGTTCAAAACTAACATATTGAACAATGAAGAAAAAACTATTTGGTACAGATGGTATTCGAGGAACAGCTAATCAGTTTCCTATTTTACCTGAAATTATATTAAAAGTGGGACAAGCTTTAGGAGTTATTTTACTGAGGGAATTTAAAGATCATCCTCGTCCTATGGTTTTAATTGGTAAAGACACTCGCTTGTCGGGATATATGTTAGAGCAGGCTTTAGCAAGTGGTCTTAATTCTGTTGGAGTTTGGGTGCAGCTCACAGGTCCTTTACCGACTCCAGGTATTGGTTTTTTAGCTCAAAACATGAGGGCGCATGCTGGTGTCATCATTTCCGCCTCTCATAATTTTTATCAAGATAATGGAATAAAAATTTTTGGAGCAGATGGTTTTAAGATCTCAGATGAAATGCAAGAAGAGATTGAGCATTTTGTGTTTTCTGATCAGAAGGAAAGAAGTACTGTGAGTGAAGTAGGGCGAACTCGAAGAATTGATGATGCGGCAGGAAGATATATTGTATATGTGAAAAACATTTTTCCAAATAATCTCACTTTAGATGGTATGAAGATTGTTTTAGACTGTGCGCATGGTGCAGCTTATCGTGTTGCTCCTGCTATATTTGAAGAATTAGGTGCAGAAGTTGTGGTTATAGGAAATAAACCTAATGGCTATAATATCAATAAGGACTGTGGAGCATTATTTCCTGAAAACTTAAAGCGATCTGTTTTAAAAAACAAAGCTCATGTAGGCATTGCCTTAGATGGAGATGCAGATCGTGTCATTATGGTAGATGAGACAGGTTTTGTTTTAAATGGCGATCATATCTTAGGTGTATTAGCTCTGCATTTGAAAAAAACACATTCCATTAATAAAGTTGTGTCTACAGTCATGTCTAATATAGGTTTAGAAAATTTACTTCGTCAAAATTCCATTGATCTCATTCGAGAAGATGTAGGAGATCGAAATATTATCAAGCGAATGTTATCAGATAATATTATTCTGGGTGGAGAGCCTTCAGGGCATATTATTTTTTCAAGCCACACAGGAGATGCCTGCATTGCAGCTTTAAATATGTTGGCTGTGATGAAATCTGAGAGCAAAAGATTGAGTGAATTGATATCTAATTTTTCTTTGTTTCCTCAAATAGTGGAGTCTGTACCTATTGCACACAAAACTCCATTAAAAGAACTAAAGGGCTACGATAATTTAACTCAAAGTGTGGAAAAGAAACTTGGGAAAAATGGTCGTTTTTATGTGCGTTTTTCTGGTACTGAACCTATGGCTCGTGTGTTGGTGGAGGGAGAAGACACAAAGAAAGTCCAATCTTGTGTGAGTGAAATTTCAGAGTTTATTCAGGTGCATCTCAATTAATGCCTACTGCATCTTATAATGTGAATTCTTACGATCAATTTGAAAAACTAGTTTCTCGTTTTTCATCACAATGGGGTGAAAAGCAGTTGATTCTTTTGACAGGTCCTTTAGGAATTGGAAAAAGTGAGTGGGTTCGCCTATCTCTTAGAGTCATGGGGTATAATCAAGAAGTTCCTTCTCCTACATTTGTACTTCATCAAATTTACTCCTGGAATGGTTATAAGGTGGATCATATTGATTTATATCGTATTCGAAAGGAAGAGGAGTTAGAGTCTTTTGGTTTTTTTGAATTATTTTTACAAAAAAAAGGAATTATTTTTGTAGAATGGGCAGATAAACTTTCTTCTTCTGCATGGCCGACAGATTGGGATTGCACTCGTTTAGATTTTAAATGGGAAAATTCTAAGAGGATGCTTTATATTTCTTAATGTGAAAGACTGGTTGATATTTTAACTTAATAACTAATGAAGATAGAAAGTATGCAAAAGAGACTGATGATATATAGAAATGGATGAACATTTTTTCGCATACATATTTTGATAAAAGTATAACTTAAGAATCCCCACACTAATCCGTTGGTGATAGAAAAAGTGAAGGGAATAAGAAAAAAAGTGAGAAATGCTGGCAGTGCTTCATCCATTTGATTCCACGGTATTTCAGCAATAGGTTGGATCATTAATGCTCCAATGATGACGAGAATAGGTGCGGTGGCTATGGGAGGTATCATAGATATTAATGGGGATAAAAACATAAATGGTAAAAATAAAAATGCAGTCACCAAAGCTGTGAGTCCTGTACGTCCTCCTTCTTGCAGACCTGCTGCAGATTCCACATAAACGGTTGAGGAACTGGATCCAAGAAGGGCTGAATAGACAGTGCTGAGGGCGTCTGTAATAAGAGATTCTTTTAATCTTCGAGGTGTATTCGTTTTTTCATCTGTTAAATGAAATCGGTTTAAAAGACCCATAAAAGTTCCTAAACTTTCAAATAAATCTACAAAACAGAGAGTAAATAAAATAGGCCATAAGCTCCACTGAAGAGAGTGAATCAAATCGAGTTTTCCTATTAAAGAAAAATCAGGTTGTGTTATAAAACTTGTAAACTCTACAAGAGGGGTTGGAGAAAGAGGGTTGAGTAAGAAACACAGTGCGGTGATTAAAATAATCGAGATTAGAAAACTTCCCTTTATTTTTTTAACTAATAGATAAGATGTTAAAAATACACCTACAATGAAGATGATATTTTTTATATTCCATGATTGAGTTTTAAGAAGTGTTTCGGAAGAGGAGGTGATCCATTCTCCTTGTCGAAATCCAATAAGGGCAATAAAAAGACCAATTCCTCCAGCGACAGCTTTTTTTAAAGAATTTGGCACACTTTTTATAATATTTTCTCGTATTTTAAAAATAGACAGAAGCAGAAAGAAAACACCAGACCAAAAAGTAGCACCTAAAGCTTGTTCAAATGGAATGTTCATTTGTTGAACCATGGTGAAGGTGAAAAAACTATTCATTCCTAATCCAGGCGCTAAAGCTAGAGGATTTTTGGCGTAAAGACTCATTGTTAGAGATGAGAAAAAACAAATAAGAACAGTGGAGGTGACACAAGCATTGAAAGAAAGTCCAGCTTGGCTAATAATTGTGGGATGAACATGAATGATGTAAAGCATAGATAAGAAAGTCACAAGCCCTGCTCGCAACTCAGTGTGGATAGTGCTTTTATTTTGAGTGATTCCAAAGAATTTATCTATAATGTTCATAAAGATTCCATCTTAAAGTTGGATTACATTATTCATAAAAAAAATTCAATGAAATGTCAGAGTGTAAAAAAAAAGCAGACCTTATTGATCTGCTTTTTTAAATTTATAAAATGGAATTATGCTATACTTTAGTTACAGACAAATGTCTTCACCATAGAACCGTCTTCGTCTTCTTCATTACTTTTTTCGCCGCAAACCTTCCCTACATGAACATCGTAGCTGCTGGTCTTACCAAAGGTTAGAGGTATATTGGATAAAAGCTCTCGTTCTCTCTCATCACACCATTTGTTTCTGTTGTTTGCATACGAGATGCTTTTACCGTTGGCAAAGACTTCACAAAAGCACTGTCCCTTTTTATCTGTAGCACCTTTAACATTTTCGTGTACGCAGTCAAAAGTATAACTACGAGTTTTAAACTCGAACACTACACTGCCTTCTTTAATTTCAATATCTGCTTCTCCCATACCTATATTGAGGCCTCCCAGATCACCGCCTTCTAAATCGGGTTTAACTTCAACTTGTTTTTGACCACCACAACCAATATAGAACATAGCAAGCACAATTATTGTAATTAACTTCATCTTTCTTTCTCCTTGTTTTAAATACATAGTGGGATTCTTAAAAAAATAAATCATTAAGGCAAGAGAAATATAAATATTTTGCAGACTGTTTAGTAGAAAAAGACTAAAGACTGTAATCTTAAAATTAGGACAGAAATGATTATACTGCTTGTCATTCACTTTAAATATATATTTTTATTGATGCATAATAATGACACTTAGCCTTATATTGAATCGATTGGAGTCTCTATGAATTCATTCTATTATTTTGCAGCTAATATGCGAGCAGATTTAGCAGGAGGCACGTTGGATATATGGCCTCTTTATTTAGCTCTTGAAAACTGTAAAACAGTACAATTTTCTATTCCTTTTTATATTCAGGTGCAACTTACTGTTTCACAAAACCTTCCTTCTATTTCTGTTCACATAAAGGATGAAGTATTTTCGGCAAAAAATTTAGATGAATTTTTATCTCTTCAAAACAAAAAATTGAGATTGATTCAAGTAATACTTCAATATGTTCGTCCTCAAAAGGGTTTGGATCTAAAAGTTTTTTCGGACTCTCCTTTTGGCGGAGGCATTGGAGCGAGTTCTTGTCTTTGTGTGTGTTTGTTAAGGTGTTTGGAGCAGGCTTTTCAATTGAAACATCCTGATATTTTATCGCTTTGCCGTGATCTCGAAGCTCAAACCCTGAAAACTCATACAGGCTGGCAGGATTATATTATCCCTTTGCAGACAGTTTCACAGATTCAACTGCAACAAGATCTGTCTCAAGAAAAGTCATTAACAGAAAATATGAAAGATTTAGATAGTATAGTCATCAACCCTTTAGACTCATTAGCTCTTCCTTTTAAAAGTGAAAAGAAAAACATTTTTTCGGATCCTTTTATTAATGTAATTCATTTTTCAGCCGGAGAGCTTCAAGTAGAAACTCTCAATCTGCCCAAAGAAATTATAGACCAACATTTGCTGTTTGTGGATTCGGGCATCTCTCATCAATCTGAGGTGAATAATAGCATGATGATTCAGGAAGCAATGAAAAATCCTGATCTTTTTAAAGAATGCCGAGACATCGCTTTAGAAATGTCTTCTTCTTGTCAAGATAAAAACTTTAATCAATGGCCTTCTTTGTTTGAAAAAGAGTATCAATTCAGAAAAAGTATTCATGGTTATATTCATGAGGAAATAGAGTCTATAAGGACTCATTTGATTCAAGAAGGGCAGGCTCAAGCAGTAAAAATTATGGGAGCTGGAGGTGGAGGGCTATTACTCGTCTGGACTCCAGATAAAATGAGAACGAGACAAGCTTGTCCTCAGCTTCGTTTTTTTGGTTGATCTTAAGAAAGCTTGTAAAAAAATGCTTGTTTTGATTTGTATTTTTGATTATTCTTAGGGCAGAGGTGTTGCTTTTTACTATGAATGAATTTTTACAATCATATCTTTATCACAAAAAGGTCGTTCGATCTTTTTCACCTACAGTTTCAATGATGATTTCAAAACCTTAAACCCATATGTCTGTTCGTATTCATCTATCTGATTCTTCTATTAAAGAGTTTGGTCAAGAAGTAAGTGTCTTGGGTCTGGCTCAAAGCATTAGTTCTCAATTCGCTCAAAAAGTTGTCGGAGCTCGTATTAATAATCAATCCGAAATTTCGGATATTCGAACGGTTCTTAAAGATAAAGATCAAGTGGAGTGGATCACTATTCCTTCTGAAGAATCTTTAGAGGTCATTCGTCATTCTGCAGCTCATGTTTTAGCTCAAGCGGTGCAAGAGCTTTGGCCTCATGTGAAGGTGACTATCGGACCTGTCATTCAAGATGGTTTTTATTATGACTTTGACAGCCCTGAGCCTTTTACAGATGAGGATATGATTCAGATTGAAAAAAAGATGGAAGAAATTTTATCTCGAAAATTATCTGTTGAAAAAGAAGTGTGGTCTGCAAAAAAAGCTATAGAAATATTTAAAAAAATGGGGGAGATGTATAAGATTGAACTGATTCAAGATATTGGTGAATCTCATGTCAGTATTTATAAGCAAGGCGATTGGTTTGATTTATGTCGAGGTCCTCATTGTCAAAATTTAGAGCAAATTGGTGCTGTTAAAGTGTTGAGTCATTCATCTTGTTATTGGAGGGCTGATGAATCTAAAGCGTCATTGCAAAGAGTTTACGGAACAGCTTTTCATAGCTCTAAGGATTTAAAAAATTATTTACAGTTATTAGAACAGGCGAAAAAAAGAGATCACCGCAGAGTGGGAAAAGAAATGAATATGTTTTATTTCCACGAAAGTTCTGCGGGGCAGCCTTTTTTTAAAGAATCTGGAGCTGTTGTTTATAGAGAGTTGCAGAATTTTTTAAAAGAAAAATATAAAAAATTTGGTTATCAAGAGGTTATATCTCCTCAAATGTTTTCCGAAGATGTTTTTTCAAAGTCAGGGCATCTATCTTTTTATAAAAACAATATGTATAGTGTTCAATCGGAGGATGGACAACAATCTTATTTGAAGCCAATGAATTGTCCCGGGCATTGTTTGCTTTATAAGAGTCGTCAGTGGTCTTATAAAAACTTGCCTTGGAGAATTGCAGATTTTGGTCGGCTTCATCGCTATGAAAGGAGTGGCACTTTGCATGGGTTGACTCGTGTGAGAAGTTTTTGTCAGGATGATGCTCATATTTTTTGTACAGTGGATCAATTACAAAATGAAATTCAAAGTTTTATTCAGATGATCCAAGAAGTTTATCAACTTTTAAGTTTAGAAAATTATCGAATGCTTTTATGCACCCGGCCTCAAAGTAAGATGGGCAAGGATGAAAACTGGAATATGGCCGAAGAGGCTTTATCTTCGGCTTTGAAAAACTTAAATCTTTCTTTTCAATTCAGTGAGGGAAATGGAGCCTTTTATGGACCGAAGTTAGATGTAGAGTTTGAAGACTCATTAAAGAGAAAATGGCAGTTAGCGACGCTTCAATGTGATTTTAACACTCCAAAAAGTTTTAATTTATCTTATGTGAATGAAGAAAATCAGGCGGAAAATCCAGTGATGCTTCATCGGGCTGTGTTGGGGTCTATAGAAAGATTTATGGGAATTTATATTGAGCATTGTGGAGGTTGGTTTCCAACTTGGCTGGCACCCATTCAGATGACAGTGATGAATATTTCTGAAAAGCAGGCAGGATATGCTCAAGAGATTTATGAGAAAATACAAAAAGAGCCTAGCTTAAGAGTGCAGAAAGATTTAAGTTCTGAGAGCTTATCTTATAAAATTCGAAAAGCGAGAACTTTGCGTATTCCTTATATTGTCATAGTGGGGCAAAAGGAAAAGGATTCTAAAAATATAAGTGTTCGGGTCGGAGGAGGCTCAACAGCAATTGTTGATTTACAAAATTTTTTATCTCAAATAAAAAAGGAAACTTTTGAAAGGAAGGTGAGTTATTCGTCGTTTTAAGAAAAGATTTAAAGGAAATCAAATCAAAAAAGATGAGAAGTTTCGAGTGAATGAAGATATTACTGCCGTAGAGATTAGAGTCATTGCCTCCGATGGTAAAATGTTGGGTGTGATGGCCGCACAGCAGGGTATTGAAATGGCTCAACAAGAGGGTTTGGATTTAGTCGAGATAGCATCTAAGGCTCAACCTCCAACTTGTAAAATTATGGATTACGGAAAGTGGAAGTTTGATGCAAAAAAGAAAGAAAAATCTGCGAAGAAAAAACAAACTAAAATCGTTATAAAGGAGATTCAAATTCGCCCGCGAACAGATACTTATGATTTAGAGATTAAGTTGAAAAAAGCTTATGAATTTTTATTGAGTGGATATAAGGTGAAGCTGCATTTGCGTTTTTCTGGTCGAGAATTAGCATACAAAGATGTAGGTTTACAGGCGATGAGCCGATTTGCTGAAAAGCTCAAAGAACTGGCTGTAGAAGATGAGGAAAAGTCTAAAATGGAGAGGCGATCTGTTTTTGCTTTATTTTCTCCGGATCCTATTAAGATCAAAGAATATCTTAAAATCAATCCTCCTCAAAAGAAGACTGTCGAAAAGAAGCCAGAGCTTCAAAAAACATCCGTTGAAGAATCTGAGTAATAGATTTTATTAGTCAGAAGAAAGATAACGATAGATTTTTTCTAGAGTCATGTGAACAGAGATAGGTTGGAGTCTTTTTTGATTCACAAATAGAGTTGGAGTTCCTTTAATTCCTAGGCGCTGGCCTTCACGAATTTGTTGAGCCACTTTTTCTTGAGTGACGGAATAATCAATACACTGTTGGAATAAATTTTTGTCTGCTGTAGTGTGATTCATGTATTCAAAGATTTTTTCTTGAATATTTTTTATCTGACTTCTGTTTTTGATGAAAAACTTTTGTTGAGAAAATATTAAATCTTTCAGTTGAGAGCTCATGTCTTGTTGATGGGCGCAAAGAACAGCTTTAGACAGGTAGCAAGAGGCGCTGATTATTGTAGAATCATCATTGGTGCGGCAGCCGCGGGGATCCAGAGGGAAATTGATATATTCAATTCTTGTATTAGGGAAAGCTTGTTGGAAAGTTTTGATCACAGAATAAACTCGCTTGCAGTGAGGACATAAGAAATCGGCAAATTCAGTGATAACCATTGAAGCTTCTTGAGGACCGTAAGATACACGAGGGATATTTTTTTTAATTTGGGTTATTTTTTTTCTTTTCCAGTCTTGAAAGTTGGATGTAGCTTGAGAAGATTTATTTTTAATGGAGTAGAGATTAGTGCTCCAAGCATGAAGAAGGAAGACGATGAACAAAATTATCAAAATCGCTCGCACCATCACATCTAGGGGGTGACGCCATTTTCTCCATGAAAATAGAACTTTTGAGTCAATAAGTTGGGAGCTGACAAGAGTTTTTCGAAGTGGAAATAATACGGCAAAAGAGAGGATATAACATATAGTGCACAACAGACAAAAAGATTTAAGAAAGAACCAAGAAATGAAGAACATGATGGTAGAAGTAAAAGCGGAAGCTAAAGCAATACGCCAAACCCATCGAGACCATGAGATTTTTCTTTCTAAAAAATTGAAGCGAAGAAAGATAAGAATCATCATACAAAAAAGGCTGGAGGCTACTCCAAATTGAGAAATAGGGATACCCCATATTTCGGAAAAAGGAGACGTGAGGGCTGCATCGCAGTTCCATATTTCGCTGCCTGTCGGGCATAAATTGGCTATAGAGTCATCTGATTTTATGGAATAAGATCTTAAGGAAAGATAAAAGAATATTACAGAGGAAATTGCAAATAATATTAGACTCAACATGAAATGCATTTTTCACCGCCAGTTCAAAGGTACATGATACATAATTGACATACAATAACAAATAAATTCCAGTGAAAGTGGATATTTTTAATTTTTTTTTGCTTTTTTATCAAGGCGTAGGTATGCTCTTTGTTTGACAAGGTACTCTAGAATTTATGTAGAATGTAAATAATTAAAAATGAACAAGTATTATTTTAAAATAAATGAGGATATTCAAGGGCCGCTGGAAGTTGTCTCATTGATTCGTTTGTTGTTGAAGGGATCGATTGACACATCGACTCAGGTTTCAAAAGAAGAAAATCAAATGAAGATGTGGAAGCCTTTTTCTGAATTCAAGGCATTTCATTTTCTTTTTCCTCAAGATCAAAATGTTCCGTGGACATTGCTGAAGAAGTTTGAAGAAAACTTTGTTCGAACACAGCCGTACAGTCAAAAGGGTTTACAGTGGCTGTTGCAGGAAGGATTTATTTCTGATCAGGATTTTGTTTGGAAAGAAGGGGATGATTCTTGGAATCGTATTTCTTTAAGTCCATATTTTGACACTCCTTTAGAGACTGCTTTGGAAGATTTCATGGATAAAGTTTCAATGAGTGAGTCTTCTAATGAAGATTTGAGTAGCGATAAAGATTCGAAAATTTTTGTTTATCAACGGCCCGCTCCGAAAATTTTTTGAGTTTCAATGAAGCAGATAAAACATCAATTAGCAGTTCTACTATCTTCTGTTGTTTCAATGAAAATCGACGAAATTCAATCTTTGATTGAGAAACCAAAAAAAAGGGAATGGGGGCTTTTAGCTTTTCCTGTTTTTTCTTTAGGCTCTGATCCGAATTTTCTCGCTCAGGAAATTGCGTCCAAACTGAAAGCCGATTTTATTTCAAAGACAACAGTGGTGGGAGGATTTATTAATTTTCATTTCAATGAAAGTTATATTCAAAAAGTATTTAATGAGACTTTCTCAAGGGAGTCATGGTGGTCTTCCAATGAAGGGAAGGGTCAAACTCTTGTCATTGATTACTCTTCTCCAAATGTAGCAAAGTATATGAATGTAGGGCATTTGAGGTCGACGGTGATTGGACAAGCCTTGGTGCAAATGGCAAGAGTTCGAGGTTATAAAGTGATCGCTTTAAATCACTTAGGAGACTGGGGCACTCAATTTGGAAAATTAATTGTGGCTTATCAAGAGTGGGGAAAAGAGAAAACTTTATCTCACTTAGTGAAGTTGTACGTGAAGTTTCATGAGGAGGCTCAGAAGAATCCAGAATTGTTGAGGAGAGCTCAAAGAATTTTTAAGGAAATGGAAGAGGGAAAACATTTAGATTTATGGTCTTCGTTTGTAGATATATCTATGAAGCACAACCAGTCTTTGTGGAAAAGGCTGCGTGTCAAACATGATGAAGTTTTAGGGGAGTCTTTTTATAGGAACAAGACGCATGATGTAGAAAAAGTTCTCAAAGAGAAGAGTTTACTCAAAGAAAGTGAAGGCGCACTTGTTGTGTTTTTAAAGAACAAACCTCCTTGTTTGATTCGAAAAAGTGATGGAGCATCTACATATTCTTGTAGAGACTTAGCGAGTATTTTTTATCGTTTCGAGAAACTGGGAGCTTCTGAAAATATTTATGTGACGGGAGTGGATCATTATCTTCATTTTCAACAACTCAAAGAAGTGATGGAAGGTGTGAATCCTTCATGGGCAAAGAATACTTTGCACTTGAGTTTTGGTATGTATCGTTTTAAAGGACAGGGGAAGCTTTCGACTCGTGGAGGAAGGAGTATATCTCTTGAAGATTTAATGAACCAAGCTGTAGATCGTGCATTAAAAATTATTGAGGAGAAGAACCCTTCTTTGAGTCATAAGGAGAATGTGGCAGAGCAGGTGGGTGTTGGAGCCTTAGTATTTAATGATTTGATTAATGATCGAGTGAAGGATGTGGATTTTTCTTGGAGCAAGGCTCTGAATTTTGATGGAGATTCAGGCCCCTATATTCAGTACTGCCATGTTCGGTGTGTAAGCCTGTTGAAGAAGCTAGGTGCAAGTGAAAAGTGGAATAATTTAGAGTGCTCGGATTTGGATTCTTTGGAGTTGCAATTAATGGAAACGCTTCTTGAATTTGAAAGTTATTTTTATCAATCTTTTAAGAGATATAAGCCACATATTTTAGCAGGCTATTTGATTCAACTATGCCGTGTGTTTAGTCGTTTTTATACCCATTGTCCTATTATGGATTCTCCGAGAAAGTCCATTCGTATTGAGTTGGTGAAAGTGGTGAGGAGAGTTTTGAAAAAAGGCTTGGAGTTGTTGAATATCGAAGCTCCTTTAGAGATGTAAAGAATTCGCATGGAGGGTAAAATCAAGCAATTTTAATTTTTTGATTTTCTTTACTTTCCTCGTATCTGATTTTTTCTAAATCAATATTATACTCTTTGATCTTTCTATAAAGTGTTGCTCTTCCAACTTTGAGTATCTGAGAAACTTTAGATATGTTTCCTTTCACAGACATGAGGACGGAAGATATAGTTTGAGACTCGATCTCTTTGAGAGATACCGTCCCTGAAGGACTCGCCCCCGCAGGCAGTAAATAGGGTCGGATAGGGACAACTTTTTTTTCAATCTCATTCCACTCTCTATCAGTGTAGCATTCCACATTGTATTGCTTTTTAGAAGCCCAATTTTGAACTTCTTTGAGTACTTTAGGATTTGAGCCTATAACAAAAAATTTATCCATAATCTCTTCCCTTTTCGATTGCGTAATAACCTCTTCGGTTCATTATTAAGATTGCTTAAGAAAAATATAATTTTCAAAATTTATAAGAATGGAGTTGTGAAATTGCTCAAGAAAACTGTATTTTAAAGAGTTTCCTGTGATGCCGTTCACACAGTAATTCAGTTGAGCTTGATAGCGACTGGCTATATCAAATAAATTCTTTTGATTCAAAATAGATTTGGCTTTTTGGAAAAGATTACGAGTTTTTAATACACTTAAGCCACAAGCTTTCACATAATAAAGAAGAGCCTCATTGGGTTTATCTTCATAAAATAAGGATTGAGCTGCTCCTAATATTGCAGATAGAGATTGAGAGTCGAGTGATAAGGCTTTTTTGAAATATTTATAAGATAAAGAGTATTTTTCTTGATCGAAAAAAAGCTCACCGACAACGAGATACACTTTGACCGAATGAGGGTGTTTTTTTAATATTTTGAGCAGTGATTTTTTGTTTTGGTTGTTCAATAAATAATCAGTATAAATCAATGTTTCGGGATTTTTAGGGTTTAAATTCTTGGCTTTTTGGCAAGATGGATGGGCTTCTTGGTACAGGTGGTTTCTTATGAGGTATTGACATAAATATTTTGCTGTTTTATTGGTTTCTCCAAATCGTTTTTGAATCACTTTGATAAACTCTAAATTTTGTAAAGCAAAATCTTTGTTGTAAAATTCAGTATTTTGAGCCCATTCAATATAGTAGTGATTGAGATCAAATAAGCTCCAGTATGCATCTTCGTGGTTAGGGTGAGTTTTTATAATGTTTTTGAGTTCCTTTTCGAGTTCATCTTTTTTCTTTAATGTGGGTTGAGGGTGGTAATACACTCTTTTTTGAGCTTCAATATAGTCTAATTTTAATGAAATATCTTGAGGAGCTCGAGGCATCAGAAGATCCAAAATTTGCAGTTGATCCAAGTATTTTTGACTCTTTTTATACTGTTCATTGAGTATTTTTAAAGTCTTTGCATCTGCTTGATTTTTTAATATTTCTTTCTTGCTCGTGTCATCTAAAGTGACATTTTGCTTTGGAGACTGCGTGAAAATGGAGGGAAGTGTATGGAGGCCCTGAGTAAGGGACTCTAATTCTTTTAGAGAGGTTTCTTCTGCAAAACTAAAGGCGGTGAATAGAAGAGATAAAATAAGCTTCATAATATTTTCCTTTAGTCTCATTCTGTCATTGTATCACCATGAGGCGAATTGAGACAATTCACTCCTGCAATTGAAAAATGAAAGGGCAAAACAGGCTTTATTTTCAGAAAAAAGCATCTGAAGCAGGCTTAAGTTTCATATATTTTTTCCCGAAGAGTGAATTATAAAGACGGTGATCACAATGACATATATTTATAAAAAAGATGGGAACTTGATTACTCCTAAGGCTTTAGTCAATGGTCACTGGAGGAGATCTGAACAAGGCCAAATCGCTTCCGGTGATAATGTGGCCTATCTTCCAGGTGTTTCACAAGCTAATAATGAGGACAACAGTAACAGCCGTTCGGAAATGCGGTACGGATACGGAGCTGTAGCGATTTTGATGCTTGTTTTAGGGGCTCTCTTTGTCACTCAGGTGCGAAATGAAGATGACCGATACCTTGCTTCTATGCCAGAGCCAGAAATGATCGAACCTCAGGTGGAAAAAGATCAAGAAATGCTGAATCAATTAAGAGGCGGTGAAAGAGATCTTCAGTCTTTGGGAGCCAAGACAGTCGAACTCAAAGATCGACTGGAATATGAAGCGCTTCACCCTTATTATGTTTCTTTTAACAACTACGATCATGTGATAGCTGTTGAACTGAAGCCTGATGGCGAGCCGTTGTTTATCTCAAGCTATCAACAGTTTTTTCAAAAGTATGAACCTTTTTTCTTTTCTTTGAACGTGATTCAAAAAATCAACGAAGAAGAAGGTGAAGGAATTATAACTCTCACATTTCAATCTAATCAGTTTTTGTTGCATATTGAGGAAGATCAACAAGGAAACATGATTTCATTGAATGTTGAAGAGATCAAAAGATGATTCAAATTTTATTTTTTGCTATTTTTAATTTCATTTTTCTATCGAGCTGTTTACAAATGCCACCTCGCTATAACAGTTCGGCCTTAGATGAGTGTAATTTTAGTGTCAGTCCCTTTGGAATAGGGCATAGGTGGAGTCGACTGCCTGTAGAGCTCACTTTTCATTCTAGATTCTATCATGAAGATGCTCAGCATACGACTATGAAGGTGATCAATGAATGGAACCAAATATGGAGGGTAGCTGGTCAGGATAAAGACTTATTTCGAGTTCTGGGAAGTGTGGACTATGAAAGCGCAAAGCAGGTTGAAGATGACAATCTCAATTCTTTAACTATTATTGACTCTTATCAAAATAGAAACTGTGACGGCAATCAAGGTGCGAGATGTTTTTTAAAAAGTGTTCAACAAGGTGTCACGAGTATTAAAGGAAGAGGGTTTTCGGATGTTGCAGAAGCAGATGTATTTATTAATACGGACGACTACGAATACTATTTTAAAGATGGAGGAGATGGTTTGAATTTAGCATCTCAAACTCATAGAGGGCTTGCAAGCTACGGAGCTCCTGTCTCTTTTATTAAAAAGTTTTGGCAGGCCATTCTTGATTTCTTCTTTGCAGCAATTACCGTAGAAAGAGAGCCAGCATCAGAAAGGGGCTCTATTCCTCGCCACATGGTGGATTTTGAAAGCTTGATCTCTCATGAATTGGGGCATGTTTTAGCTCTAGGGCACAATAATACAAATGGAAGTATTATGAAGAACTCTTTAGGACTAGGTGTCAAAAGAAGAGGGCTTAGAAGGATTGAGCTAGATTCATTATTATGTGGTTATGGAAAATAGTGTAAATTTTTCACAGTTTTTAATGATTTTTAATATTGCAAAGGTCTGGGTTTGGGTTAGAATTTTTGATTGAGGGATAGATAAAACCATGAAGAAGTTTAAGAACGAAAATTTGATAGATAACAGTTGGAATTTTGCATCTATAACCGAAGGCTCTGTGGCTGTACAGGTGGAAGAAAGCTTTGATGCTTTTATGGATGAACTTTATGGTTTTAACCAATTTCAAAAAAATTTATCTCAGCTCAAGGGTAAAGTATCTCAGTTGAGCTTTATGGTTGATGAAGTTCAAAGTGCTTTAGAACGATAAAGACAGCATTAGTGTATATTGCTAATATTGGCTAAAGCATTATCCACTATATGAAAGTAAGTTCTGAGCAAAATTTCAAAATCTTTTTCATCTAGAGATTGTAGGTATCTTCTTTTGCCCCGCAGGCTTTTCTTAGAGATCAGTCCTGTCATCAGGCTTTGTATTCGGGGAATGCTGTCGTTATTAAAAAAATCAATTTGCTCAGTAGGTGTGCTTAAGATGCGGGCTACTTGATGTCTGTCAAATAACAAATGATGCCCGCGAGTTGATTGATTAAGAAAAATTTCCATAGCATGTAAATCTATTTCTTTAATCTCGATCACAGTATGCCTCCTTTGAATAGGTATAATAATATATTGATAACTATTTTTATTAAGGACAAGAAAAGTGTGATTGACACATAAAATTATAGACCTATGTAAAAGGTCCGATGGTAATATGGCTTACAATAAATTTTATATGGACTGGGTGTAAAAATCAAAAGAGACACCCGAAAGGCTCAAACAAGCATCTAGGGCCTTAGATAAGAAAAGAGGATCATCTTCTTCTGTTGTGGTCAAGAAAGTACGAAAGGGATGCAAATCTGAGAGTTGGGGATTATCTACGTGACGGCTCATATAAACATGAGGATTAGCATCAAAAGGCGGATTTAAAATTTTGCTTAGAGGAATGATAGGTTTATCAATGTCGTTGAATAAGCCCAAAAGGAGACCTTGCCAGCCAACCGTATCTTTAATGACAAAAATATGATCAAAGAAGAATTCATCTACATTGTCATCACCTCTATTAATGAGGTTATGGTCGATATATTCAACAGTTTGTACAAGGGTATGAGTATCGAGATTATAAACATCTATTTCCAGAGGCTTTGTCGCTCTCAACATTTTATTTTTTTGGTAGCTGAAAGAAAAAAGTTGAATGTAAGAATGATCTATACTTTTAAAATGATCAGGAACATCTTTAAACTGAAGAATCGTAGATTCTGTCTGATGTATCCAGTTGTTCTCATTGGTATTGACAGCAAGTATGCCGTCGAAGCCATTTTCTTTAATAGGGTTGCAAAAAACTCTTTGTTCAACAAGTGATTCACTAGCTAGTTGAGTTCTGATGCCTGAGCCAGAGCAGGATGCAAAGGCAAAGATCCACGAAATATAAATAACAAGTTTGTAAATTTTCATATTGTTGAAATTTTACCCCTATTTTACCTTTTATGGAAAGAGGTCATAGCTTTTAAGCTAGACTTTTGACTAAATGAAAACTTATATCAGCCTTAAATGTGTGAAAATAATACATATTGTTACTCAAGCATAACGGAATGTCATGTTTGAAAATTGTATTTTTAGCTTTTGGAAATATTTTTTCGAAGTTTGCCTACTTTGAAAAAAGGCAGGATTTTAGGCTTCACATGAATAGTTTCACCTGTTTGAGGATTCTTCCCTAATCGAGCATCATAGCTTTTAAGTCCAAATGTACCGAATCCTCTAATTTCCACTCTTTTTTTATCAGCCATAGCATCAGTCATGGAGTTGAAAACACATTGGACTACACGTTTCGCTTGAACATGCGTGAGGTTCTTGTAGTTTTTACAAACCATTTGTATGAGATCAGACTTAGTAAAAATTTTTCTTTGAGACACAACAGGAAACTAAATAAAAGTGGATATGAAAGTCAAGTGGATAAATTTTTTAAATAAGTCGAGGCTTATATTTGTTGTTCTGATATTGAATGGAAAGGATGCTCTTTATATATTTTTTTAAAAAACATTGGACCTTGAAAAACGAGCGCAGAGTAAACTTGCACTAAATCCGCTCCAATCAGCAGCCTTTTGTGGACATCTTGAGAAGTCATTACTCCCCCCGAAGAGATAATGAGTTTTCTTTTTTTTCTTTGAGCTCCAAGATGTTGAATTGTTTTCTCTAATAAAAACTCAGAGCGAGAAGTTAGAAATTGGCCTGAAATTCCACCTTGATCAGGAAATCCGCAATGCTTGTTCGAGCGAGTCGTATTGCAAATCACCCAACCGTCCACAAATTCTTCACTCCGATCGATTGTTTGAAGAAAGTGGTCATCGGATAGATCAGGGTTCATTTTCAATAGAAGAGGTGAAGAGGGAGAGATGGAAAGAAGGCTCTCTTTAACTGCATTTAAGAAAGGGCTAAAAAAATCTGGTTCAAAAAGTTTTCGAAGCTGATGTGTGTTAGGTGAGCTGATATTAATAACGAAGGCTGAAGCATAGGGGTACAGTTTTTTTATCAGATATTGATAATCTTTATATGCTTCCTCGATTGGAGTGTCTCTGTTTTTTCCAATGCTAATGAACAAGGGAAGATCAAGTTTTTGGTGTTTTAATTGATGGAGAACAAAGTCTACTCCCTTATTAGGAAATCCCATATAGTTCCACAAAGAATTATGAGCAAGGCTTTTTTTGAGTGTCGAGCCTCGATTGCTTTTTTGAGCTTCAGGTGTCACTGTTCCGACTTCGATAAAGCTGGGTCCATAAGTAGACCAGCCCTGAATATACTCTGCAGATTTATCCATTCCGGCAGCAAGACCTAAAGGATTATTAAAAAATAAAGATCTCCATTGAAAAGATTTCCATTTAAAATTTTGTTTTGTGCAAAAGAGGGCTCTCCATTTGAGAAAAATAGGAACGACGATTTTATGCGTCCATGAAGATGGAAGCAGGAGGTAGGGTCTTCTCCATATTTGGACAATACCTTTGAATGTGTTTTTAGAGTGATTAAAAAGTTTCAACACTAAGCTCATTCAATTTGGGTTACCAAGCTTGACCTCTGAGCTTCATCGCTTTTTCTAATCTTTGCAAAGATAAAATCATGGAATACAATTTTAAATCTCTTCCATTTTTTTTGTTGTAATCGGTAAAAGATGTATCTTCAGATGTTTTCCACACTCGATCGTAAGTGTGTCTCATAATGTCTTTTAGTTTTTGTCGTACTTCTCTTTCTGTCCAGAAAAACCATCCCACATCCTGCACCCATTCAAAGTAGCTGACCACAACACCGCCGCCGTTAGCTAAAATATCAGGAATCACTAAAATTCCTTTTTGACTGAGATATTGATTGGCCTCAAAAGTAGTAGGACCGTTTGCACCCTCTGCCACCATTTTGGCACGAACAGAATTCATATTTTTTGTATTAATAGCTCTTTCTAAAGCGCAAGGGGCAAGTACATCGACATCCAACCGAAGAAGGTCTTCGTTACTGATGGGGTCTGCTTTAGGATAACCTTTAATAAAATGGTTTTCTTCTGTATATTGAATCAGGTCAGTAATGTTGAGCCCTCGAGGGTTATAAACTCCACCTGAAATATCACTCACGGCGACTACTCGAGCACCCAATGCATGAGCTTCAATACAGGTGTGAAGACCTACCTTTCCAAAACCTTGAACGGCAAAGGTTGTGTTAGCAATACTCTTATCCTGTATTTCAAGAGCCTTTTCTACGACGTACACCAACCCCAGCCCTGTTGCAGATTCCCGCCCTTGAGAACCTCCAATTTCAATAGGTTTTCCGGTCACAATCCCCATTTGAGAATACCCCGTTTCTAAAGCGTATGCATCGAGCATCCAAGCCATTGTTTCTCCGTTGGTTCCAATATCTGAGGCAGGGATATCTTTATCTGTTCCAATAAAAGGACTCAACTCTGAGGTAAAACGTCGAGTAAGAGCTTCAATTTCTGATTTACTAAGAGAATGAGGGTCTACCTGCACTCCTCCCTTAGCTCCTCCCAGAGGGAGGCCATGAAGAGAGTTTTTAAAAGTCATAAGAGCTGCAAGACCCGCAAGTTCACTCACATTAACGGATTTATGATAGCGAATACCTCCTTTAAAAGGACCTAAAGTCTGATTATGTTGAACACGGTAGCCGTTAAAAATCTGAATTTGATCGTCATCCATGCGTACAGGAACAGATACACGAATAGCCCGTCGAGGTCTTTTGAGTCTTTCTACAACATTTTTGTTGGCATTCATCACTTCTGCAGATGTTTCTAAACTCCGTAAAACATCCCTATAAAGAGGGGAGCTGAGCAGTTCATCCTTTGGATATTCCATTTTGTTCCTTTAGAGACCTAATCAGTCAGTGAGTATTTTAGTTTTAACATTGAATCAAGAATATCTTCAAATTTTCCGATAAAAAAAACATATTTTGGATTATGACACATTGAGAAAGCTCATGTGAAGTTTTTTTGGAGGATTATTTGAAAAAAAAACAAACTACTCCATCAATTGCAGAACTGGAGAATACCATTTTAGAAGGGTTGAATGACTCTATTACTGACGAGCAGGCTCATTCTAAAGATGACCAAAGTGAAAAAAAGATTGAGCATTTGATCAATGAAGCGGTAGACCAATTGACCACTTCTGAAGACTTATTTTCAAATAATAAAGCATCAGCACGTGAAGAAAAGGAATCATCTTCTAACTCTCAAAGCAAGACTAAAGATAAGTCTCATTCTGCTCAAGATGCGGTTTACCTCTATTCTGATAATCATTCCATAGATTTTAAAAAGGAAATTCCTGAATCGATATCCAAAGACTCTTTCGTCCTCACTCTTTCTAATCACGTGACAATAGCAGAAAAAAGAATTAAGGAGCTGGAAGCGGATAACAATCATCTGCGCTTTGACAATAACAAGCTCCTTTTAGCAGGGGAAACTTTGCAGTCCAGTTATGATCAGCTTTTTGATGAGCACCATACAATGAAAGAAAATTATGATGAGGATCGAAACAGCCTTTTCGATCAAAAGAAAGCTTTAGAGCAGGCTATGGCAGTTCAATCTGCAGAAATAAGAAATTTAAGAATGAAAATTAATACATTGGAAAAACATCTGAATCGTGATGTTCAAAAAATTCGTATTCGAGAAAGAGATTTAGAGAATCGTCTTCAATTCAAACAAAAAGAATTAGATACTATCGTGCGTGAAAAAGATGAAGATTTGATCAGTATGAAAAGAGAAGTAGATTCTTTAAGAGATCAGTTACATGATGCCCAAGATCGAGTGGAAAAATGGATGCATCAGCAGTCTATTGAAAAAGATAGATCTCATAGAGTGTCCAGAGCTTTACAAATGTCTCTTCATCTCCTGCAAGGCGAGGAAGGATCATTAGAATCTTCTCGTCCAGTGAAGGAGGAAAAACTAGAATCTCCGGAGTCTGAAGCACAAGAGGAGGGGGATCATTTTGTAGAAGGTTCGCAAGAAGAGTCTTCCATTGGTTTAGGATCAGAAGAAGATTTGTCTTTAGACGAGGATCAGGGTGAGAGTTTAAATGATGAAGAAGACAAAAAAGCTGTGTAAAAAAGTTCAATTGATGAGGAATAGAATATGAGTCAAAAAAAAGATAAAAATACAGAAACTACTCAAATGATGTCTTTGGGTACTGTAAAAGAAAGCAAGCATCCAGCTTTGTTGACTATTATCATGGGACCTCATCAATGGATTGGAAAGTTTTGGAGTGTGAAGAGTCATCATACTTTTGGAAGAGATTCATCTCAAGTGAGCATCTATATTCCAAACAATACTCTCAGTCGAAAGCACTTGGAGTTGGAATACATTTCTGCAGAAAAAATACAGGTCAGAGATTTAGATTCTACGAATGGTTCTTTTCTTAATGACGAACCCATGAAACCTCATCAGTTTTATACGCTTCAAAATAACGATATTTTAAGGATGGGAGATATTGTTTTTAAATATGTGGCTTCAGGGAATATTGAAGCTCATTCTATTTTTAAATCTCGTGATGATATTTACACGGACTCTTTGTGTCAGATTTATAATCGTAAATATATGGATGATAAAGGGCAGGAACTACTTTTGAATTGCCAGAAAAAGAAGTCTCCTTTAAGTTTTGTTATCTTTGATATTGATCATTTTAAAAAAATTAATGATCAATACTGCCACATGGGTGGAGATTTCATTTTGTCTTGTGTGTCGAGTTTAGTGCAAAGATCCATTAGAAAGACAGATGTTTTTTGCCGCATAGGAGGAGAAGAGTTTTCTTTGATGTTTGAGTGTGATCTAGAAGAAGCTCTTCAATTGATGGAACAAATTCGTGAAAAAATTGAGCAGGAAAAATTTGAGTTCGAAGATCAATCTGTTCGAGTGACCGTTTCAGCAGGACTGACAGCTGTTCAATCGGGTGATACTAGTTGGAAAACTATGTATGAAAGAGCAGATGCCTTGCTTTATGAAGCTAAAAAAACAGGCAGAAACAAAATTTGTTCTTGAGGTCCTCACTTTATCCTCATATACCTGCAGCATAAAAATAAAGTGCAATGCAGTTTTAAGGAGAATTTTGAGGAGAGAGAACTTCTACTTTAAGTGGCATCTGACTCGATTTAAAATGTAAATCCCTTTGAGGAAAGGCAATCACAATACTATTTTCTTTAAAGAGTTGAGTCAGGTGAAAACGCAAATCACTTTGAATTTTTTTCATAGTAATCATTGAATCTATTTGCGCCCAGAAATATAAATCAAAAATAATAGCACTGTTTCCAAATTCAGATAAAAGAATCACAGGTTCAGGGTGTTTTTTTATCAGAGTATGTTCACTGGCTGCTTGAGCAAGAAGTTTTTGCACCTTTTCTACAGGGGATCCATAAGAAACACCCACTTGCACATCTGCTCGGATGATCTCATTGGAAAGTGTCCAGTTGAGCACGGTCTTGCTCAAGAAATAATTATTAGGGATAATCAAATGTTTATTATCGACAGTGTAAACTTTAGTTGCCCGAGCTCCAATGCTTTCTACTTGCCCGCGAACTTGATCCAGTTCGACCAGATCGCCTGTTCGAATCGGGTGTTCTAACATAATGACTAAGCCGCTCAATAAGTCATAGATAATACTTTGAGCTCCTAAGCCGACACCAAACGCTAAGGCACCCCCAGCAATAGTGAGGGCGGTCAAAGGTATATTCAACAGCTGAAGGACAAAAAGAAAAAGAAAAAGTATAAGAATGTAAAAAGTAAAAGTTTTTATACTGTGGCGAAAAGCAGGTTCCAAATCAAGGTGCATCAGAATTCTTTTCTCTATTTGTGTGGATATCCGCTTTGCGACTTGATAACCAATGAGGAAAGCGATAATTCCTACAATGACTCGTCCGAAAGTAATAGGATTTTGATCAATGTTGAAGAATTCAAAATTCCAGATGAAAGGAAGCCATCCAGAAAACCAATCATAAATATTTCCAAATAAGAACTCAATTTTTAGCCAAAGCTTACTCATTATTTTTATGGTAAGGTATTTTTTCTCAGAGTCAATCTATGTGACTGAGAGATAATAGAGCATGGGTATAAAGACAGAGAGAAAAGTCATACACTTTGAACACTTGTATTTGGACTTTAGACTTGAATTATAGTTTGACTTTATTCGAGTAAATATGTTCCTATTCCATACCATGAAAAATATAACAGACATATCTAACCAGAAACCCTTGTTCCCGTTAAATGTTGATCAAGTTGGTATTCACAATGTTGAGATTCCTCTTAAAATTCAATGGAATAATACAATACAAGAGGCTCTCGCCACTATTACAGCCACTGTTTCTATCAACAGTCCGAAGCAAAGAGGTGTTCATATGTCTCGCATCTATTCTGCTCTTCATGAATTCTCAGAAAAAGAAGTTCTTTCGTTTCGTACCATGAGAGAGCTTTTAAAAAAAATTGTTCAGCTTCAAGACAATTCTTTATCTGGCAAACTGAAAATATCTTGGAAAAGCTCCATTCAAAAAAAAGCCCTTAAAACGGATATCAAGGGATGGCATACTTATCCTTGTTTTTATAAAATACAGTATCAAGAAAAAAATTCTTCTTGGATTCAAACCGCAGGTGTTTCTATTCTTTACTCTTCGACATGCCCTTGCTCTGCAATTCTTTCCAGACAACTCATACAAGAACAATTTAAAAAAGATAATCCAAGTCCGCCTGAAATATTGGAATGGTTAGGCAAGGAGCAGTCTGTTGCCGGAGTTCCTCATTCCCAAAGAAGTGTAGCTCATATCCAAGTTCAAACACAAAAAGAAAATATTTTGCCTTCTTTGATTGATAATGTGGAAAAAGCTTTAGGGACAGCTGTTCAAGTGGCTGTCAAAAGACAAGATGAAAGTCACTTTGCTCATCTCAATAGTCAAAATCTTATGTATTCTGAAGATGCCATTCGTCGAATTAAGAATGAATTAGAAAAACAAAATGAGGTCGAAGATTATCATGTGCGTATTTATCATATGGAAAGCCTTCACCCTTTTGATATTGTTGCAGAAGCGACTAAAAACGGAATGAAAAAATTTGAATAAGATGTACGAAGAGCTTCAAAGCTCATGGTGATATTATGCCTATACCTAAAAAAGAAGGTATTGAAATTCGTGGAGCCAGAGAACACAATTTAAAATCTATTAATGTGTTTATTCCTAGAAATAAGATTACTGTGTTGACAGGGCTCAGTGGAAGTGGAAAATCGAGTCTTGCTTTTGACACTATTTATGCGGAAGGGCAGAGGCGCTATATCGAAAGCTTATCCACTTATGCACGATACTTTATGGAAAAATTAAAACCTCCAGAAGTGGATTCTATCTTAGGTCTTTCACCTGTTGTGGCTATCGATCAAAAAACAATCAGTACGAATCCTCGATCGACCATTGGAACAGTGACAGAAATCTATGATTATATTCGTTTACTCTACGCTAAACTTGGAACGCCTTATTGTCCACAGCATCGAAAGCCTTTGCAGGCCGTTTCTGAAGAAAAAATTGTGCAGACTGTTTTAAAAAATCACAAAAATAAAGAGTTGATCAAAGTATTTTCTCCTGCTGTTCGAGGGAAAAAGATTTCTCTCAAAGTTCAAGCTCAAAAATTTCTTTCTATGGGATATTCTAAAGCTCAAATCAACGGTAAATTTTTCGATTTGAACTTTTTACCTTCATTTTCAAATAAAAAATATTTTGATATTAATCTTTTAATGGATCAGCTATACGCAGAAGAAAAGTTTCAAGAAAGATTTTTAAAAAGTGTGAATCTGGCCTCTAAGCTTTCAAATGGTTTTGTCAAGATTGAAGTATTGCAGAATCGAGGAAACCGAAAACCTCTTTCCTCTCAGGTTTACTCGACTCATGCGTCTTGTCCTCAATGTTTTTTTTCCTCGCCTGAACTAGAGCCTAAGCTCTTTAGTTTCAATTCTCCAAAAGGAGCCTGCTTAAAATGTAATGGAATCGGTTATACGGAGGAAGAAGATTTTTTAGAAAAAGATGAGTCTCAATTGAAATTATGCCCCTCCTGTCAAGGGCAAAGGCTTCAACCTTCTGCACTTTCTGTTTTTCTTGGAGGTCAAAATATCTCAGAGGTGTCTCGTATGGATTTGGAGTCTTTAGAAAAGTTTTTAAAGAAGCTTAAATTTCCTCATCGATATCAAGTGATTGCGGATAACATTCTTAAAAAAATAATAGATGATATTCATCTGCTCCAAAAAGTGGGAGTCTCTTATCTTAGTTTGGACCGTTCCACACGTTCTCTTTCTGGAGGGGAAGCTCAAAGGATTCGCTTAGCCTCTCAAATCTCTTCTGTGCTGAGAGGTATTCTTTATATTTTAGATGAACCTAGTATTGGACTACATCCTGTGGACAGTCGATTATTTTTGGAGTTGATTCAAAAAATTAAGGCTAGAGAAAATACAGTGATCATTGTGGAGCATGATGAGAATACGATTCGAAGCGCCGATCATATTATTGAAATCGGCCCTCGTGCTGGGAAAGAAGGGGGGCTTCTCGTAGCAGAAGGCTGCATACAACAAATTTTAGACAACAAAAAAAGCTTAACGGGGGATTATTTATCAGGTCGAAAAAGCATCACGATTCCTCAAAAAAGAAGAGTTGAAAAATCGAGTTATATAGAATTAATAGGGGCGGCTGGACATAATTTAAAAAATGTTCACCTTAAGATCCCTTTAAAAAAATTGATTGGCATCACGGGTGTTTCCGGCAGTGGAAAAAGTTCTTTAATAGTGCATACCCTTTACAAAGCTCTTCATCAAAATCTTTTTAAAATTCCAACCGCCCCTTTAAAATATGAAAAGCTTTTACGAGTTCATGAAATTAAAAAGGTGATTATGGTCGATCAAAAGCCTATCGGAAAAAACTCACGTTCTATTCCAGCAACTTATGTAGGATTTTTTAACCTGATTCGAAATTTTATGGCTTATCTTCCGGCCTCCAAACTGAGAGGTTTTACAGCTTCTCATTTTAGCTTTAATGTGAAAGGAGGAAGATGTGATCATTGTCGAGGTATGGGTGAGATTGTTCAAGAAATGCACTTTCTCTCAGATGCTGTGATTCCTTGTGAAATATGTCAGAGCACTCGATATTCTCCAGATATTTTAAGTATATATTGCAAAGATAAGAATATTTCGGATATTTTAAATATGACAGTCAAAGAAGCTACTGTTTTTTTTCAGAATCATCCTCAAATTTACAGGTATTTGAAAAGTTTAGAAGATGTGGGTTTGTCTTATTTGACTCTCGGGCAGTCTTCCGCGACTTTATCTGGAGGAGAAGCTCAAAGAATTAAGCTCACTAAAGAACTTTCTAAAAAAAATCAAGGAGACACTCTTTATATTTTAGATGAGCCCACAACTGGACTTCATTTTGATGATATTAAAAGATTGCTCGATGTTTTAAATCAGCTTGTGGATAAAGGGAACACAGTGATAGTTATTGAACATAATATGGATGTGATCAAATGTTGTGATTATGTGGTGGACATAGGCCCACGAGGTGGAAAAAAGGGAGGACGCATTGTAGCTCAAGGCACTCCAGAGAAAGTGGTTCAAATGAAACGAAGTTTAACTGGTCCATACTTGAAAGAAGCGTTAAAAAATTCTAAAATAAAGATCAACAGGAGTTTATAAGCTTGAAACATTGGAATGAAAAATGCGCTCTAATTGGTATTTGGAATCATCATGAATCGAGTTTGCTTTCTTACCTTGGACTCTACGCACAACAACATCGAGGGCAGGAGGGCGCAGGCATTGTGTCTGTAAATAAAGATCAGTTCCTTTCCCATAAAGGTTTAGGGCTTGTGGGAGAAGTGTTTAATGAAAAAAATTTAGCTTCGCTCAAAGGAAATTCATCTATCGGTCATACGCGTTATACTACACGGGGGGAAAGTCAAGACGAAAATAGTTTACAGCCTTTAGTGGACTCTCAGTTTTGTTTTTCGATAGCTCACAATGGGCAATTCGTTAATTTTAAAAGTGTTAAAGAACAATTAATTCAAGATGGATTTTTTTTTCAAGGCTCCAGCGACACAGAATGTTTAATCCATCTGATTCATCAACGGATGAAAAAATCCTTATCTTTTCATGAAGCTTTAATTCAATCTCTTTCTTTATTGGAGGGAGCTTACAGTTTAGTATTACTCACACCTGAGAGCTTGATTGCAGTCAGAGATCCTCGAGGTTTTCGTCCTCTCGTGTTGGGGAAAAAAAAATCAGAGAATGGAATGTCTTATGTGGTGGCTTCTGAAACTTGTGCATTTGATCTCTTGAGTGCAGAATACATTCGGGAAATTGAACAGGGAGAAGTTCTTACTATTTCTCAAGGAAATAAATTATCCTCTACTTATTTGAATCAAAAAGAAAAAAGAAAGGCTTGTGTTTTTGAGCATATTTATTTTGCAAGGCCGGACAGCTATGTTTTTGGCTCCAATGTTTATCTCAATAGAAAAAAACTAGGGAAGGCTTTGGCACAAGAAAGCCCTGTGGACGCAGATGTAGTGGTTCCTGTTCCGGACAGTGGAGTGGTTTCCGCCTTGGGCTATTCAGAAGAAAGCAAAATTCCTTTCGAACTTGGTATTACTCGTAATCACTATGTGGGCCGCACATTCATTCACCCAAGTTCCAGTGTAAGAAACTTTAAGGTCAAAATAAAACTCAACCCACAAACCAGTGTCATTAAAGGAAAACGAGTGATTGTGATTGATGATTCCATTGTGCGGGGAACGACTTCTAAAGCGATAGTAAAAATACTTTTGCAGGCGGGGGCTAAAGAAGTTCATTTTCGTGTCGCTTCTCCTCCTGTGATTGGACCTTGCCACTATGGAGTAGATACACCTCAAAAATCGCAGCTGATTGCAGCTCAAAAAAATTTAGAAGAGATAAGAGAGTATCTTGAAGCAGACTCTCTTTGCTTTTTATCCGTTGAAAAATTGATGTCGACTATGGATTCCAATCAAAATGGATTTTGTAATGCTTGTTTCACTCATAATTACCCGACACGAGTGGAGTCTTTATGAAGCCCGTTATTGTGGATGTTGTGACTCCAGCTTCTTCCGCCAGTGCCAAAGAAATTCAAGAGGCATTTTTAGTTTTAAAATTAATTTTTAAAAACATGAAGTTTCGTCTAACAGGGTCGAAAAGAAATTCCTTATTTTTTGCTCAAAATGAAAAAGAGGCTTATAATAATTTCAAAAAAGCTTTGTGGTCTAAAGATTCTTCAATTATTTGGGCTTTGAGAGGGGGATATGGAAGTCAAAGAATTATAAAAAGACTCAAAAAGCTTAAAACTAAACCGCCTATTCGAAAATTATTTATTGGCCATAGTGATGTGACTGTGATCCATGATTGGATTCACCATCAATTGCGCTGGCCGACTTTGCACTTTCCTTGTTTGGCTTCTCTTTCTTCACTTTCATCATCTTCTTTAAAAAAGTTTAAAAATATATTTCAAAAACCTGCCCAATTTTTCCCTTTAAAGATCATTAATCAAAAATCAGGATTGGTGAAGGCTTTGTTGACGGGTGGGAATCTCACACTCATTCAAAATTCTATTCAAACTCCTGTTTTTGTTTCTAGGAAGAATCAAATTCTGTTTTTAGAAGATGTAAATACGAAGCCTTATGAGGTGCATCGTGCTTTATGGCAGATGAAGGAAGCAAAAGTGTTTCAAAAGGTTCGAGCAGTCATTTTTGGCAAGTGGACTCAGCATAATCGTACTATTGTGAAAGAGGTTCTTCAACCTTGGTCAAAGTCTCAAAGGTTTCCAGTCTTTGTGAATTTACCTTGTGGTCATGGTGCTATTAATGATCCTCTGCCTTTAGGAGCTTTAGCTCAAATTCGACCTGAAAAGGGAAACTTTGTTTTGGAAACCCAATTTCCACAGATTTTTTATAGGACTTTTTCTAAAGGTATAAAATTTTAGATTTTGTATTGAATTGATACACTTTTTTAAGAATCCCAGTCTATTGTATTGATGTGACACACCTCAGTTTAAAAAATGGCACTCAATTTGACATACAAAAACTCTTACAGGAGAATGGTGGGACAAAGTATTGCTGTGCAGATCTCCGTGTCTTCAAATATAGATTGCTGCTTTGTTTTTTTACTGGTTGTTTATGAAATTTAAATTAATAATTTTGTTTGTAAATTTATAAAGATAATTTTTCGATAAAAAATAACTAAAAGAGAAAACAAAAGCAGGGCAGAAAATTTTGATATTTAAAAGAACAAAAAAAATGCTTGGAAAAAAAGGAAGTTTAGTCCTTTCTTTAATGGCTTCAGGTGTTGTGGCTGCGACCATTATGGCGACTCATCAAGTGGCTCAAAACTTTGCCAGTGGTGCAGCACAAGGGCTGAATCAACAACAGGCTTTTATCTTAGCCCAAAAATCGATTGCTTTAGCGACTTTAATGGTACAAAAAAATGTGGTCATTTGCTCTAATGCTCAAATAGGAAATGAAAATGATGGATGGAAAAAGCAGGTCCGCGGATGCTATCAAATAGGTCCTTTGCCTCGAGAAGATTTGGACGGAAATTCTAATCCAAATGGAGTGGTCAATAAAATTGCCCATGATTTCTATGATAGTTTAGGGTTATTAGGGCAACCTCCTTCAGGTAAGCCTTCTTGGTTTAAAACTGTCAATTTACCTTCCCCTTACAACAATCAAATGGAAGGCAAAGCATATTTAGTTTTTAATCCTCTCGATACCGACCTTAAAAATGATTACCATACACTTTTTAAAAATGCAGAAATTACTTGGGCTGTTCGTAATGCGAATGATCCAAGTGTTCGTGCTGCTCTTTCCATTGCGGATAAAGGTGTGATTTGCCGGGACACTAGAACTCTATTAGAAGTAGACGGACTTTGTCCTTACGCCCCTCCCACAAAAGAAGATGATGATTATCCTTTGGATATGAGACTTAACTATGCTGGTTATATGGGGATGCCTTCTGTTCTTTGTAAAATTAAAGATTCTAATGGTCAATATACAGTAGATGGAGCTCATACTGTTTGTGATTATTATCCTGTGCAAGATAGTGATGATTCCATGGTCTTCGTGAGCGTGGTGGTTCCTTACCAAGTATCTAAGGATGTGAAGAAGCAGAAGATTGTAATGAATGCGGCGGTTCGCCGTCCTTTTTCCACCTTTCATATCAGACCTATAGCGTCTGAATCTTGTGCTATGAAGTGTGAGTCGGCTTATAACGAACATTACGACAATGAATATCCTCGTTGTGTGGGTCTTAGTGACTACAATACGATACAAAATGCGGCGGTTCTTGGCAATTATCCTAAGGGAACTCAACTTTTGCGAAAAGAACTCAAAGTATTAAATAAAGGACCGGGAGTGCTTTTTGACATTGCTCTTAAAAGAGAAGATCTTGATAGGGATACGAAATCTAGTTTGGGTCAACATATTGTAAGGGCGAGAGAGTTTGCAAGTGGAAGTTCTCCTAGACCTGTTGGTCCTGGAGGTTCTCGTGTTATTCAAGATTTAATACCTTGTTATTATTCAAGCTATTACGAAGTGAACGTGAAGCGGATGAATTGTACTTGCAGGCAGAGAAGAATAGGTACTCTGGGAACAGATGTTACGGGCCCAGATGGTTCTGTATGTCGTGGAACATTAACATGTGATGGTGTGATTCAAGGGCCTCATGTTGTGGCGAGAGCCAGTGGGACGTCGGTGCAGCCTTTTTCTTGTCCGGCACCAGCAACTCTCCCTGCTTTAGCAAATTCTCAGCTGACTGCAGTGCAAGCTTTGTGTCAACGAAACAATTGGCCGGGTTGCAGTGGAAGTGCCATTTCTCTTGGAGGTTGTATGACATCTACAAGACCTCTTCCGGGAGGAGGATCGACTCCGCCGCGATTTCTCTCTAACGTTTTTGGAGCTGGGAGTTTAGCCACTCTTCCATTAAGTAGGTAAGTATGAACGAAAATATGGATAACATAAATTGGATGAAAACTTTTAATAAATATTTTTTTGCACCTTTTTGTACAAAAAAATATTGGTTTATTTTGGCTGTAATCTGTTTCGGCAGTTTTTATACAAGTGCTCATACTGATTCTAATGCTGGTGCTCATCAGCATCTACAGGGCAAGTGTGCGGGAGGAAACTTCTATCGCGCCACGACTAGTGGTTTTGGTAATAGTCCAAGTGTTAATGCATGGCAGGAAATATGTTTATGTCCGGGTGATGTAGGTTTCTACGGAGCAGAAAATATACCTCAGAATTGTCCCGATCCCACTCTCGATCCCACTCTCGATCCTGCTACAGATCCTGCTACAAGAACTTGTCCAGCAGGAAGTATTGTATTCGAAGGAGCAGACATTGAGCCAGTTTGCAGGTGTGTTTTGAGAAATACTGTTACATTCCCAACAAATCAACCTTTGCCTTCGGTTTGTCGTAGTAGATGTCCAGCAGGAAGTGAACTCCGAACAGATGCTGAAAGTGGTAATTTTGGGGGTAATCCATACCAATTCTCACAACAGCAACTAGAGCAAATTGAAAATTTATTCTGTGGTTGTACGAGTGATCCGAGTATCACTTTCCCAATAGGAGGGAATTTACCTAATAATTGTAGTACAACAGCATGCTCTCCGGAGACAACTCGACATACAAATCCAGATAGTTCTGTTGTATGTAGGTGTGATAATGATCCAACCAGACAAGCTCCGTTAGGAAGTTCCTTATCTTGTACTCAGTGTCCTTTTGGATCCAGTTATGATAGCAATGAACGTAGTTGTCTTTGCGATGCTTTTCCTGGCAAACAGGCAGGAAATCTAAAGGGACAAAGTTGCTGTACTCCTTATCCTGATCGTGATGTGAGTTTGGATGACAATGGTCTTAGAAGCTTTGTTGCTGCATCTTTAAAAGAATCTGCAAACTCTTCTAATGTTAATTGGTGGATGGACAATCACGAACGATTTGTAACAAGAGATCATGCAAATTGGCGAGTGCTCTTCAATGTGGCGCCTATCAATTCTAGTCAATGTGCCTGTGTTTTTCATAGAGAAAATTCTACAGACCCCAGTGTTCAAAACCGTCCGTCTGCTTCTATCACGAGTGTGACTGCGTTAAAGAGTTTAAGTTGTAAAGGATGTCCTGTGTCTGGAACGAGGAATAAAGGCGCTGAAGGATGTCAATGTATTGATAACCCAAGCATAGTTGCAGCTTTTGGAGATTCCTCAATCAACTGTTCTCCGTGTCCTTCAGATGCAGAACTTAATGTGGATCAATGTATATGTAAATATGAACCAACGAAGCAGGCTCATGTTTCCGATTCCACATTTTCCTGTCCTCAATGTCCTACAGGTTCCACAAAAGATGGTTCAGGAATGTGTGCATGTAATAATGGTTCTTACAAGTTTGCTCAAACACAGGCTAATTCCAGCAATACAAATATATGCAAATGTCCAAACAACTCACCTAAACCCGCAAGTGGAATTTGTTCGGTTGCAGTCACATGTACAGATGGTTCTGCGCCTTCTGGAGTGTGTTGTCCTGATGGAAATGCTATGCCTGTAGGTGGTGCGTGCTGTCCGGATGGTTCTGCTATAGAACAAGACGGGACTTGCGATACGGGAATAGTGGGTGATCCTCCAGTGGTGGATCTTGCTTTTCCAAGAACATTTAATGTGCATGGATCGGATTCCATCCAATCTGTTTACACGATCGGAAGAGCAGATAGACCAGACTATGTATGTATTGCTCATAAGAAGGTCAATAATAAAGAAGTCCGCATGAGACAATATTCAGCTTACTGTCCTCCTATCAACAAGAAGTGTAATTTGGATAAGAAGAATAGATGCTTTTGTAAAGCTTTGAAAAATGGAAAATATGTGGATATTACATCTGCAGAAAATGGTCCAAGAATAGGTGAGGCTGTTCGATATGTAGGTTTTGATACCTATTGTGAATACGCTGGGATCGATCCACTGAGATTGGAAGATAGAATGCAGCCAGTGACTATAGAGAGTCAAACGAATGTGCTTTCTCAAACAATTAAAACTGTCACCACTACTGTGGTTGTACCACCACATTAAAAATAGGAAGATGCAATGGTTAGATCTAAAATAATTAAGATGTTGAGTAAGAATAAGGGTTTTTCTTTATTGGGATCGCTTCTTGGATTTTCCTTACTCGGTTTATCTACAGTGGGTCTTGCCACCTATATGGGTAACTTTGAGCAGGCACAAGTTCAATATAGTGAACAATCCGACGTTTTGTTCAAGCACAAATCTCTGCTTGAGACTATGAGATCGATGCTCATTGGTATACAAGTGGAAGTGGATAGTTCAAGTGTGGGAACGGTTCAAGATTTTAAAAAGTATGGAATATGCGGTCTAGTCGGAACAGCACTGAATTATAATGATATTAAAGGTGAGTTTACCTGCCCTATAGAGATAAAGAAAAGCAAAATTCTGGACGGAAGTTCTTTAGGTTTTACTGATACAAGATGGAACTATTTTTTAAAAGTCATTGGCAATAAAGAATGGCAGATAAGCTCAGGTGATTGTGCCAATGGTTCGAATGGATTTTTTGGAGATTTTACTGAAAATCATTTTAATAAATGTTTGAAGGCTTCTCGATCAGCGGGGGGATATATATATGCTCGTTTAACAATGATTCCAACACAGATGCCTGCCTTTACTGAAATCGAACAAGCTAACTCAGACACTGTGCCAGTGGGTTTTTTGGTTTATAAACTGAAGTCTGTTATTTCTATGCCTAACAAGATTACAACTGATTCCAGCCAAGAAAGCACTTACGCAGTTTCTAAAAGTGAAAAACTTGTTTTATCTTCAGAAGTTTTAGAGTGTCATATTTGTGATGGTGGACCTGGAGCCTGCAGTTTATCTACGCAAAATTATATGCTGGCTCGTTTATCGACGAGTTCTTTAGGTTCTTCAACTTCGGAAGGAAAGATTTGTTATCATTCAAATATTAAAGGGCCGGGTATTTGTAGTGCTTTATCTGTGGATTATGTGAGTAAGAATATTTTGCAAGCAGGCCAAATAGAAAACACAGGAAATCCTAAGAATGTGGTTCTTGGAAGTGACACAATTCAAAATGTGGCGGCGAGCTGTTCCTTAAATGTTTTCCGTTGTGCCAATGATTCGAAGCGATTTGATGATGATGAATTTTTTGATTCTTCTATTCGAATGACTTACGGTCTTTACCTTGACACCTTTTTGAAATCGACCAATATCGATAGTTTAGATTTTAGAATCGGCCCTTGGACTGTTGCAGCTTTGCATGGTGATGGGAGTGGGAGTAGCCGTGTGGGAAGAGATAGAATAGGACTAAAAACTTTTGATAAAAACCACAATTTTTGGCATTTGCAAGCAGGTGGAACAGAGGTGACTTCTTATGTTTCTGTGAAAAATGGCAGTCAAAATATATGCAAGAACATTTGTGAACAGCCTAATTATTATTCTCCATCCATTAGTGTCGAATACAATGATATTACAAGTAAAGGATCTAAAAAGTGCTCTAAAAATATTAATTTTGGAAGCTCTCCTTATAATGTGAAGATGCAATGTACAGTTTGTCATATGAAGAACTGCCATCGTTATGGTGTGGGAACTTTTGGTAAGGTGGCGACTCTTCCAGATGAACCTTTAGATGGAAGTGTTCCAGAGTGTGTTATACATAAAGATTATGAGCAAAATACAAACAGTTTTACCTTGGTTGGTAGCTATTATATTTACCAGAGCAGAAGATGTGTTAAGAGAATGTCTCCTACAGAATTTAAGCCTGTTCTTTGTGGTAATAGTGATGTTGGAACGGACTACAGGAGTGTAGATTTTGAATATACAGCAGGAAGTAAAAAAACACTTTGCTTTGTGAATGGAAAATCTAAAATTGTAACGGGTGGAGCTTCTGGCTTGGATGCTCAACTGAATTGTTTAGCTCCTTTATCGGAAGTTCAAAAATTAGGATCTCCTTCTCAGGAAGGTGTATGGACAAACGGGTTGTTGCCGAGTTTAGCTATTGCTTACAATCTGCCTCCAGAAAGCATTGATGCAACGGATGCTTCTGTAAGAAAAACTCTTGAAGATGCAGGGTTGACTGTTGAGACGGAAAATAATGTGGAAGTGATCAAGTTTAAAAATAGTGTGAACATGGCGACTAACTTTGGTGATTCTTTTGATGAGTCTTCCAGTGAAAATCATGTTTGGGTGAATATTCAAAGGGATGCTTCTGGAATGTTTCACGAAGGTTGGCCGTCTATGATGAAAGGTGGAGATTGGGCGTTCTTCTATAGAGAGCCTTTTGAAGGGATTAAATATACTGACTTGTCTACAGCATCACTTCCTTCAGGTGTTACAATAAGAGATATACAATCCCGCATGAGACCAGCTCGTCCTATTTATATTAAAACGGATTCGAACTTTCATGCCGATCGCAATGCCGGTGGCAACAATAATGATGAAACTAGTGGTATTAGTACTGCTGGGGCTAGTGCGAACATGCAAGCTCTTTTACTGACTCATCATCTGCAATATAGAGGGCTTCGAGGAGTTGGTTCGAGTACATCTCGATCTTTTCCTTACCTTTGCCGTAAAGTGGGTGCAACCAAAATCAAAGATATTTTTAAGTTATCTCAAACTAAAGGAACCAGTCTGACTCCTGGACATCAAGCGTGTAGAAACTTAGGATCTAATTGGTTTTTCATTCCTCCAGATTCAAGAGAACTTTGGGCGGCAGCTCTTCAAACTGTAGCTCCGAATGCGCCTCGATATTCGTTCCCCAACCCTTTTAAGTTTGTAGATGGTGTTCCATTCCATAATTCCAGAAATCAATTGAGTTTCAAATTTGCAGATACGTCTCAATCTGACTTTACAATATCTCAAAACTCAGATTATCACATTATAATTGACGGCAGTTTGCTTGAGACTCCTGCTTCGGCATGGATTGGTTTGAAGCCTAATCCCGATACATCATCTAGGCAATATCATCAAAGTTGGAATTGGGTGCCAGATTGGCAGGGTATTTTTGGTACAAATATGAGAGCCACAGATTCTATTTTCAACTTTGCGGCTAATCATCAATCCAGATATCAACAAATGAATGCTGTGAGTTCTAGTGCTCTTTTCTTAACGGGTGGAACGGCATCCGGTGTTATAGATAAGGCTGGCCATATAATGGATGCTGAAGAGATGAGAGCGCTTTTTAAAAGTGATAACAGCATTCATGAAAAATTGACTAAAATTTGTGTTTCTAACGTAGAAAATACAGATTTGTGGACTCATCAAAGTTTAATTCTTCGAGGAACTGAACAAGATTGGCCTAGCAGTTGCTCTGCTTCTAAAACGGATGGTGGTGAAACGTTGAACAAACTTAAAGATAATATCGCTTTTGATGTTGGAGAAGCGGACACTTCTAGTTTAGAAACGTTGACTGAATACAACTTGGGTAGTTTTGCAAAAGGTATGCGTTCCATTGATGTCATACTCAAGTTTTATAATTCTGGATCTTATCATGTACAAAATGAAGGTAAGTTTTGTGATCTTTGGAAAGCTGAAAAACTGCGTCGTGCAAAAGGACAGTGTATTGTTAAAGCTTATAATAGCACCACTGATAGCAATGCTTTGATATTGAATGGTATAAAACATTCTAAAAAAATCACTCAAGCGGTTCGAAAAAATAGAAATATTTGCCATAAGAATATGGAGCTTTGTGGCGGAGCTTTTAATTACTATCAACAACTTCTCACAAAAACTAACGATGCAATAGCCAATAGAAACCTGTTTATTAATAAGGTGAACGAATTAAAAGCCCATGATGCTTTTGAAAATAAACATTGTTCTACTCACACAGATAGTGTCAGACGAGCGTCTCAAGATGCAGTAAACTTAAATGATCGTAAAATTGCACTTCAAACTTTAATTAACAAAGGTGCGGCTACTGTTAAACAAGAATGTATTAATGCAGTTAACGCAATTAGACTTAACCAAGAGTATGATCCTATCAGTGGACAGGCGGTAGACTCAGGAGCAGATAAATATCAGTACAGCTTTGATAGTGCCTCAGACAGTCGCTGTTGGAGTATAGGGCAGCTCAATCCTAAAGCAAGTCTAGTGTATAAATACAGAAATGGAAATCTACATGTCACAGGTGAGATTGGAGTGACTAGAACCGAAAATGATGCTCGATGGGATTGGGATGAAAAAGCTTCTTTCATTTCTACGAGTCTTTATTCGTTAAGAGAGAATGTCTTTGTTGATCTGCCAGATATTGGAGACGACGATCTTTGTGATGACGACGAAGTACCTGGTACCAGTGTTAATTATACGAACTTCATTAGTAATTCGAGTAATTGTGAAGTGACTACCTCTATTGTTCGAACACCAGGCACTATTACTCCTGGTGGAAGTCTTATATTTGATGGTCTTCCTACAGAGCCATCACAATGCACCATATGTCCTGGTACTAATATCTTCGGCAGAAAGCCCGACGATGATTATCCAGACTTTAATTGTGGTTCTTGTACATCCAGAAATACACAGTTTTGTTGGGTCAACTGTAGACGGATTGGCAATGAACCAAGCAATTCTGTATGTGGAGTTCGTTATAGAAGTACAAACATAGAGGCTCAGTGCCCTTACGCTAGTCCTACTCTTCAACAAGAATGTGATACATGGAAAGCTGAAAACAGGAATTGTACTTATACTTGCAGATGTGGTTCAGGGCAGATAGTAGTGAATAACAGGTGTGTAGCTAGATGTACTGGAGGACAAGAAAGGATCGATGGTAACTGTGTAGCTAGATGTGCTGGAGGACAAGAAAGGATCGGGAATAGGTGTGAATGTCCTTCAAACCAGAGCATAGCGTATCCTAGTGGTCATGCGCAATGCGCAGATAATTGTAGAGGAGGAAGACTAAGAAGACTGAATAGAACTACTTGTCAATGTCCTTGGAATCAAAAGGCAGTAAACGGAACGTGTACAACATGTGCGCCTAATGACGGAGACACAAGGTGTGAAGCCCAAAGAGCTTTCGAAACCAAAAGGCAACAGTAGACGTAGACGGATATGATGAAAAGCAGTGTAGAAAACATGTGCGCCTTTTGATGTTCACATCTCTGCTCCATTCTGAACGAGTAACTGCGAATATGAGCGCGTTTGCGCTGGCAAAAAACGAAGGAGTCCATCCATCATATTATCCTGCACATTCGCATTAACCTTAGCAGAAAGACTGAGTTATTTTAAGAAAACCCTTATAGTGCAAGGCAGTTCTTCTCTCGAATATTTAAAATAGATTTATGTACAGAATGGTAGGTGCTTTACACCCTTCCATTCTAATATGGTTGAGTTTTCTATCTTTGACACGCTAGAGAGTGTAAAAATATTTATTTGGACTTTTTTTCGTAAAATTGATTGAGTAAACCTTTTAATTTCCTACTGGCATCTTCGTCAAAAAAAGAACGGCCTGTAGCATCTTTTAAAAATACTGTTGACTTTGATTGAAGCAACAACGCCACAGCCTTTTTCTCACCAGAGCCCACAGCAAAATAAAGAGCCGTCATATCTTTTTTATTCTTAATGTTCACATCTGCTCCATTTTGAACGAGTAACTGCATTAAAGGAACATGAGCGTTTGCGCTGGCAAAAAACAAAGGAGTCCATCCATCATTATCCTGCACATTCGGATTGGCCTTAGCAGATAGTAAAGACTGAGTTATTTTAAGAAAACCCTTTTCAGCCACATGGTGCAAAGCAGTTCTTCCGCCATTATCTCGAATATTTAAAATAGATTTATGTTGAGCCAGATCAATGATGATCTTTTGATAACTTTTCTTCAAATTTCTAATCTTTCGAAACTGCATCCGTCCAAAAACAGCTTGGTGCAGGGCTGTGTGGCCATTCTTATTTTTTTCTTTAATAAGAGAAGCGTCTGTTTTTAAAAAGAATGAGACTAAGAGGTCATAACCACTAAAACTTGCAATGTGCAAAGGTGTTTCATCTAATCTATTCTTCTTAGTTAATATTTTTTTGTTCTTTTGAACGAGTAATTTTGCAATTTTTAATACTTCTAAAGGGTTCGTATTGGAATTAAGAATGTTTCTTTGTGAAGCATAATGAAGAGCTGTAAACTTCCTATTATCTGCAATATCGACTTGAGCTTTATAATCGAGTAATAATTTTACAATATCATAATTGAGTTTAAAAGCGGCTAAATGAAGAGGCGTTTTTTGAGTTCGAGTTTGAGCATCCACAATTGCTTTATTTTTCAAAAGCCACTCTACAATCTTAATTTTTTCACTAATGACGGCGTAATGGAGCGGTGTCTTTAATGTTTGCTCATCTTTGACATTAACAGATGTTTGAGAAAAAAGAGTTTGTAAAGCTGAAAGGTCTTCTTCGTGAATACTTTTAGTGATCTTCTGCATAATGGTGTCTGAAGGCTTAGATGAAGCAAAAACACCAACAAAAATGAGAAAACAAGTTACGTAAAGTCTAAACATAACACACCCCTGTCGACACATTCTAACACAAACTAAAATTAAAAATATGAATTTCTCAAACAGAGTCTACTGAAATTAATGTGCGACTGGGCAAAAATAGTCCTGTAAGACTTCTTCCGTAAACACAACCTGAGTCTAGTCCAATGGAATTGTGTTTTTTTAAAACACCTTGTCGTGCCCAGTGTCCGTAAACGACTAACTTATCAGCTGTGTAATATTCATGCCAAGGGCGACCTTCATCACATAAGGACTGTTTTTGAATATCCCAATGTCGAATATTAACTAAACTCTCCCTCTGAGACTCCCTTGGATGTTCTCCAGGAACAAGCCCCGCATGGACTACAATAAAATCCTCCTCTTCAATAAAAAGAGGCCATCCTTTAATATACTTCAACCAATCCCTGAGTTGTTCTCCCATGTCTAGTTTGAGCTTAGATAAGGCAGGTGCGAGAGGAAGATTATTTTCAACCCCGTGAATAAATTTTAGTTCATGATTTCCTAATACGGATTCTATACGATTTTTTCTTGCCCATTTTAATGTCTGAAAAGACTTCTTTCCTTTATTTACTAGATCTCCAACAAGAATCAGACGATGTTGGCTGGGGTGGTATTGTGCCTTCTTTAACAAGAGCATGAGCTCATCAAAACATCCATGCACATCACCCACAATAAAAGTATGATCTTTTTTCATCATAGACCTCTTATATCTTTATTCTAATGCCATGAGCGGGAGTATTCAAATTGTATGGACAAATATTGATAAACAACATACATTAAAATCTTTGAAAAAGAACTTTTACTTATATTTTAACTTTAGTTAGGGCTATGAAAAAACCTCAAGCAGATCAAATTATTAAAAAACTAAGAGCTTTCGATGATGTTCGAGAAGATCCGTATTTCTGGATGAAACAAAGAGATAGTCAAAAGGTCCTCGATCATCTGAAAGAAGAGCAGAAATACTTTGACGAACACATGAATAAAACTCTTTTGTTTCAAGAAAAGCTATTTCAAGAGCTTAAAAGCCGTATTCCTCCTAAAGATTCGAGTGCACCTTATCCTTTCAAAAATTATATGTATCAAACCCGCTATGAAGAGAAAAAAGAATATCCAATCTATTGTCGGAGAAAAAAGAATAGTGAGGAGAGTGCAGAGGAGATTTTACTGGATGTTAATGAACTTGCTCAAGAGCATTCGTACTATTCGGTAGGGAGCTTAGCTCTTTCAAGTTCTCAAAACTTAGCCGCTTTTTCTGTAGATTCTATAGGAAGAAGGTTTTATACAATTTTTTTTAAAGATTTAAAAACTCAAGAAATATTATCACAAAATATTCCTCAAACAACGGGAGAAGTTATTTGGGCTCAAGATGATGAAACTATTTTCTACACGAAACAAGATCCGCAAACACTTCGATCACATCAAGTTTATCGCTACAATATAAAGACTCAAAAAGAAGAATGTATTTTTGAAGAAAAGGATCATACTTTTCATGTAAGTATTTATAAGTCTCTTTCTGAAGAATTTATTTATGTTCAATCTTCCAGCACCCTGACCACAGAATATCGAATTCTTTCTGCTCAAAATCCGGAAGAGCCTTTAAAAGTCTTTTTAGAGAGAAAAAAAGGGCATAAATACTATCTAGCTGATGGAAAAGATGTCTTCTATATTTTGACCAATTCTCATGTTTGTACAAACTATCGCTTAGATGTCACCTCGATTCATCAACCAGACATGAACCATTGGAAAACGGTGTTTCCGCATGATCCAGATATATACATTGAGGATTTTGAAGTGTTTTCAGATTTTATTGCTTTGGAATGCAGAGAAAAAAGTTGTTCAAAAGTGCTGATTATAGACAAAAAATCTCATGTTGTGAGGCCTGTGGAAGTCTTTTCTGAACAAACTAACTGCCATGTGATGGAAATGGACAGTAATGCGAATTACCAAACGGATCTTCTTCGAGTTTCTTATGAATCAATGACTCAGCCGGAAATGATCTACGATTATTCTATTAAGGATAAGACGGCAAAATTAATAAAACAAACGAAATTGGCAGTCCCTTTTGATTCCAGTTTGTATCACGAAGAAAGATTTTTTGTATCGGCTCAAGACGGAGAAAAAATTCCTCTTTCTATCATTTATAAAAAAGATTTATTTCAACAAGGTAAAAATCCTTTATATCTTTATGGTTATGGTTCTTATGGAATGAGTTTAGAACCGGATTTTAGTCCGCATATTTTCTCCCTTTTGGATCGAGGTTTTGTTTTTGCCATGGCTCATGTTCGTGGTGGAGCGGAGAAGGGTAAAAAGTGGTACGAAGAAGGGAAGCTCTTAAAAAAGAAAAATACTTTTAAAGATTTTATTGATTGTGCTCATTATTTGGTGAGTGAGCAGTGGGTTCATCCGAAAAAACTTTATGCAGGAGGAGGAAGTGCTGGAGGTTTATTAATGGGAAGTGTACTCAATATGAGGCCTGATCTTTTTAATGGAATGATTGCCCAAGTTCCTTTTGTGGATGTTTTGACCACTATGCAAGATCAAGATATTCCCCTCACTGCGGGAGAGTATGATGAGTGGGGAGATCCGAGTGATCCTGTGTATTATAATTATATGAAGTCTTATTCTCCTTACGATAATATTAGAGAGAATAAATTTCCACATATTTTAGTGACCTCTGGATACCACGACTCTCAAGTGCAATATTGGGAACCTATGAAGTGGACAGCTCGACTGAGAGATTTTCAAAAAAATGATAATCCTATCCTTCTTTTAATGGATATGGATTCTGGGCATAGTGGAACAACAGGTAGATTTAAACGACTCAAACAGCTCGTTGTTCAGTTCACATTTTTACTGAAGCTGGAAAACCTGATCGACTCATGAGACCTTCATTCCAGTGTTTTTTTCTTTAGATTATTCAGATACTTTTTATATGAATTTCAGATTTTATGATATGACGTTATTTCAAAATAATTTTAATCTCCAACAGATCTTTTTTAGAATGTTGGATATTTTTTTATAGTGATGTTTTTTTTATTTCTTTCATATTTTTTTAAATTTTTAAAGATCGTAAAACAGTTTGAAAAGATTTTTTAAAAATCTATTCTCTGGCAAAATAGCAATGAAAATATTTCACAGCTATAGAATGTTAAAGCAAGACCAATGACTGGTTATCTCTTTTTATTCTGGTAACTTCTTATACATACCCTTTCGTTATCCGATGAAGAAAATAGGGTAGTTTATTTATTGGAGTGTTATTTTGTGAAAAGTTTAGAGATATCTTTTATCAATTTTTTTATTATTGTGTTTTTTTTATCCTGCACGCAAGGAGGGACATACGATTATCTATCGTCTATCAAAGACACAAATATAGATTCCGATGATGGTCGCCGTCGCCTGAGAGATAGTATTCGTGATAGAACCTTAAGAAATAGTTCGGATTATTGTCGAGAAAGTGAGGACTGCAAAGAAGTTTGCGATAGCCTTTATCTAAAGGCGAGCGATTTGGATCGCTGCTACAATGCTAGAGAAAATCGAGTGGACGAAATTGCAGGTACTTTCGATATATTGATCAACCCTCGACGGCTTTCTGAACTGAATGATATTGAAGATGAATTTTTTAGTGATTTTTTAAATTTAGGATACAGAGGGTTTTTAGATCTGGTGGATCCCATTCATATTGATGAAGACGGAGATCGCAGGGATGATAATTGGGAAGATATTCATTCCTATGATTCGAGGACGGCTCAGTTGGTGTTGGAATGGATGGCTGAAGAAGAAAAAATTGCTAAAGCTCTTCAATCTAAAGATAAAGACGACGAAATTTTCAGACATTTGATTTGTCTTTTAGGGCAGCAGCATTGCACCACTTCAAAATTTAAAAATCAACTGTGTGACTCTAATGTAAAGCCGGCTACAAATGCTCTTTTTATATCTTTATCAAAGCCGGAAATTAATTGTGAGGATCCTGTATCCTGTTCAGTAAGGGACTGTCATGATAATCTTTTACCTATTGTTTTAGGACTCACTAATAACTCTTTTGATGGTGTGACCTTATACACTTACTCTAAAGCCCAAGATAATGACAGTTTGAGTGATGGTATCATAGATAGATTTATTAATAATGAATGTGAAAATTCTTCAGGATGTATTGAGGATTTTTATTGTTTGATATTACATATTGAAGATCGAGAATCCATTAGTGATGGTAGGCGCACTTACACAAGAAGAGCTGATTGCAGTCCACCACCGGGTCCGTAATAAAAGAGGAACTTTAGATATGAAAATAATATTATCATTTGCTTTTTTGATTGGAATCGCCTCTTGTACGCCGGCTGAATATAGTTATCTGGCTTCGATTCAAGGATCTCAAGGAGAAGTGGAAGATCTAAGACGGAATCGGAGCTCTCGAAGAACTTCCCGTCAAAATGTATGCGAGGATTCTTCTCGCTGTGAAAATATTTGTGATCGAATGCTGGAATACACCGATGAAAGAAGAACTTGCTACAAATTCTCTTTAGGGGAGATTGGCCTTATTGAGGATGCTTTTGATATTCTAAAAAATCCAACAGCAAAAAAATTAGAGAGCGATATCAGCAGCCGAGATTTTGATCTTTTTGCAGAAGTAGGTTTGCGGTCTTGGAATCGAGTGATTACAGGAGACTATTTAGCTTCTCAAGCAAATGAAGATGACGATGATGATAATGATGATGCCACGGATGAATATGGAAATCCTTACGGATATGATAGTAATGATGCTGAAGCGGTTTTGATCTGGACTTTTAGCAACCCTTCATCTATAGGAACTTCTCTTGCGGACTTTTCAAGATCTACAGATATTCTTTATAACTTGTTTTCTCAAGAGAAAGATCCTGTAGCTGATCCTGGACTAGGTTTAGCAGACAATGATAGACGTGTTATAAAAGGTATGGTCGATATCCCTATATATTCTCCTTTGTTGCTTATTGGAGACAAAGACAGTCCTCTTTTAGAGCATTTTCATGAAATGGTTTCAGATATTTGTCGTAATGCCAGTGTTACAAATAAATCCAGAGATCGTTCTTATAAAATCTGCCTCTCTTGGATTTACTTTAAACAATTAAGTGTCTCTTGCACTTCTTTAAGAAGGCAAAGGGGGGTTGGCTACTATCTTTTAAAAGAAGGTTATCGTGATCAACCTGAATCTACATTCTGTATTGCAGCTGCAAAAACTGCAACATTCGATGATTTAAAAAATTTCAATAATTGGAGCGATTACTGGGATTAATCCTTGCTTGACTCTCATAATTCAACGAAAGTACATAAAATATGATCAAGAATGGTTTTATTGTTTTATGCGGCCCCAGCGGAGCTGGTAAGTCCACGCTCATTCAAAGTTTGATGAAAGATATGGACTCTCTGAGGCTTTCCATCTCCTGCACCACTCGTCAGAAGCGGCCTTTTGAAACTCCTGGCAAAGAATATTTTTTCCTCTCTCGAGAAGAGTTTTTAGAGAGAATTAAAGAAGGCGAATTTCTCGAATGGACTCAAGTGTACGGGCATTATTACGGAACAGCTCAAACACAAATTAAACAAATATGGAAAGAAAACAAAGTTCCTATTACTGATTTGGATTTAAAAGGAGTTAAATCAGTCAGAAAGCTTTATCCTCAAAGTCTTGTTGTAGGCATCTTTGCTGATCAACAGGAGGTTCAATCTCGAATTTCTCAAAGAGATGCTGCTCCTAATGAGAATAAAGAGCTTCGATTGAAAGCTTATAAAGAGGAAGTCAGTGAACTGCAGAAATACTCCCATGTCCAAATTATCAATGAACATCTTGAAAAGGCTTACCAAAAACTCAAAAATGAAATTAAACAATACCTGTATCAATAAAGGGTTGAATAATTCCGTATTATTGATTACCTTGATACAACCTGAAGGGGGATGACATGGCTAGAGTGACCGTAGAAGATTGTTTAAAAAAGGTGGATAACCGTTTCTCTTTAGTCGCTATAGTGGCTAAAAGAGTTCGACAGTTTCTCAATGGAGATCATCCGATGGTGGAAGCTAATAATAAACATGTGGTGAATGCTTTAAGAGAAGTGGCGGCTGGGCATCTCACTGGTAATCTGTCTAAAGACGAAATGGCTATTCGGTTGGAAAATTTTTTCAATAGTAGTGCAGACCTTAAAGAAGATACGCAAAAATTGAATGAGAATGAGTAATCGCTAATAGGTTAGGATGAAGCCTTCTACTCTTAAAAAAACAAAGAAATCCTCAAACGTTAAGTCTCTCGTTCAAAAATTAAATAAATATATATCTGAAAAAGAATGTGGTTTGATTGAACAAGCCTATGAGATGGCTCAACTGGCGCATGGGGATCAGTTGAGGAAAACGGGAGAGCTTTTTATCGAGCATCCTCTCGCTGTAGCTCATATTTTAGCAGATATTAAAATGGACGCCCCCACCATTCTCACCGGTCTTCTTCATGATGTGGTAGAAGATACACACCTGACATTAAAAGAAGTTCAAAAGGAATTTGGTGATCAGGTTGCTTTTCTAGTGGATGGAGTGACCAAACTTTCTCAAATAGAATTTAAAAATACCTATGAGAAAGAAAGTGAAAATATTAGGAAAATGTTAATCTCTATGGGTAAGGATGTACGAGTTATTCTGGTGAAACTAGCCGATCGATTACATAATATGAGAACTTTAGCTCCTTTGTCCGAAGCTAAAAAACTGAGAATTTCTAAAGAAACTTTAAACATCTACGCTCCACTTGCGGGAAGGCTTGGTCTTCATTTTATGAAAACGGAGCTTGAAGATCTTTCTTTTAAGTACATTTATCCTGAAGTTTACAGTTCTTTGTTTCAACAATTTGAAGAAGAAAAATCAGAAAGAGAACAATACATTCAAAGAGTGACTCAGTTTTTAAGTAAAGCTTTATCTGAGAAAACATCTGTGAAGTTTGAAATTAACGGTCGAACTAAAAATATGTATTCCATTTATAAAAAAATGCAAAGCCAAAGTATTGGTTACGAGGATGTCTACGATATTATTGCCTTTCGTATTTGTGTGGAAAAACTGCACGAATGTTATGAAATTCTAGGATGGGTACACTCTTTATGGAAGCCTATTCCTGGTCGATTTAAAGATTTTGTTGCTCTTCCTAAATCCAATAACTATCAAAGTTTACATACAACTGTGATTGGACCTCAGAATAAAAAAGTAGAAATTCAAATTCGCACTTATGTGATGCATCAGTTGGCAGAAAAAGGGGTGGCTGCTCATTGGCAGTACAAGGAAAAATATTTTTCTTCCCATTCTACTATTCAAAAAAATACCATTCAAAAATTTACTTGGCTGCAAGATTTAATTGATCTTCATCGTCAAGCCAAACATTCTAATGATTTTTTAGAAAGTGTGAAAAACGATCTCTTCGAATCAGATATTTATGTTTTTACTCCTAAAGGAGAAGTGAAAGAATTCTCTTCTGGCTCCACACCTATAGACTTTGCCTATGCCGTTCATACAGATTTAGGCAATAAACTCAAAGGAGCTTTGGTGGGAGGTCGTATTGTTCCACTTAAATATAAACTTCAAAATGGAGATGTGGTGGAAGTGATTACTTCAGAAAAAAATCATCCTGTTCGTGAGTGGCTGAATCATTGTGTGACTTCAAAGGCTCGCTCTCGTATTCGTATGTATATTAATGAGGAAGAAAAAAAGACATCTCAGCAAATTGGTATAAAGATCCTTGAAAAAGAGCTTAAGGAATCTGATTTAACGACTGAAAAATTTTTTACTCACCCTCAGTTTAAAAAACACATGACTCAACTAGGTCTCAATTCGAATGAAGAGATTTATACTCAAATTGGAAAAGGAAAAATTGTCGCTAAAAAATTCATTGCTAAAGTTTTAAATAGTACACCAATCTTTAAAAGGATTATTACAAAAGTGAAAAAAGGTGTAGGAGGGAAAACTCATTCTCCTATTGAAGTGGAAGGAATGGGGAATGTGATGGTTCACCTAGCTCATTGCTGCAATCCTGTTCATGGTGATGATATTTTAGGATATATTAGTGTTGAAAGAGGGATTGTGGTTCATCGTCGTGAATGTAAACAGCTCCAAAATTTAGATTCCGATCGATATGTGGACGTGAGTTGGAGAAAATCCGCAAAAGAAGATTCTAAGCACAGCGTTTCTATACGAATCAGCGCAAGAGACTACTTAGGGGCAGCTAACGATATTACGAATATAATGATAGAGAGAAACATTAACACCCTAGAGCTTAAAGCCCAAGTGGATGAACTTTTCAAAGCTACTTTTATTATTACATTAGAAGTCAAAGATATTCAAGAACTTCGTAGTATTATTCAGGCTATTGAAAGGCTTAAAAATGTATTTCATGTCTCCCGAATAGCTAACTCCTACACAAAAAAGTAAATATGTGTATATTTTTTATAGGGTTGTAATTTTTTCATCTTTGTTTTTGAACTTAATCAGAAAGTTTGGTATACATCCTAAATCAAAAGGAGGACTTATGTCATTAGCTTTTAAAATAGGTGATTCTGCGGTTTATGGTGGATATGGTGTGGGAGTAGTCACAGCTATCGAAACAAGAGAAATTTTTGGAAATAAGGAAGTTTTCTACTCTGTTCGCATCCAAGATTTAGAAACAGATATTTTAGTGCCTAAAAATAGAACAGGGGAAAAGGGTGGTCTTCGTCCTTTAGCAGATCGTAAAAAAATTGATGAAGTGATGAATGTTTTACAAGATACTGAAATGACTGTCAAAAACTTGAGAAACTGGAACAAGAAACTTCAAGAGTATTCTAAAAAACTTAAGACAGGCTCTCTTGTTGAAGTGGCTCATGTTTTAAAAGATTTGTCGCTTTTACAGAAAAAAAAGAATCTTAGTTTTGGAGAAAAACAAATTATGGAGCAGGCTTGGAATCTACTTTCAAAAGAAGTGACTCTAGTCATGGAAGGTGAAGACGGGAAAGTTTTTCTGAAAGATGCTTCACAGATTGTTTTTCCTCAGTAAGATATTCATGATACTTTTATGAGCACGATATCTAATGTTAGGGTGCGTTTTGCTCCTAGTCCTACAGGATTTCTTCATGTAGGAGGGGCGAGAACGGCGTTGTTTAATTATCTGTTTGCAAAAAAATATAATGGCAAATTTATTCTTCGTATTGAAGATACAGATGAGCAAAGAAATCAGGAAAGATTTTGTTTAGAGCTTTTGCAATCTTTGGATTGGCTGGGTTTGAATTGGGATGAAGGAGTGAACCTTTCTCTTTCTGCGGAGACTGGAGAATTGAGGCCTTATCGGCAAAGCCAAAGAAAAGCTATCTATCAAGAGTATGCTCAAAAACTTTTAGAAGATGGACGGGCTTACTATTGCTTTTTAACTGATGAAGAAATCGCTCAGCAAAAAAAAATACAAGGTCAGCCCTTTCAAGTGCAGAGTCCTTATCGAGACTGGAGCTTGGAAAAAGCACTTCAAAGAAAAAAAGAAGGGATGCAGGCTGTAATTCGATTTAAAATGCCACAAGAGGTGAAAGAATATAAAATTCAAGATCTAGTGAGAGGAGAAGTTGTTTTTCCTTCCAATATGGTAGGAGATTTTGTATTGGTGCGATCTAGTGGCGCTCCCGTGTATAACTTCTGTTGTGCGATTGATGATGCCTTAATGAAAATCACTCATGTTTTTCGAGCTGAAGAACACCTGCCCAACACTTTGAGACAACTTATGATTTTTGAAGCTTTTCAGTTTTCTGTTCCAGCTTTTGGGCATCTTTCTATCATTTTGGATCATCAAAAAAAGAAGCTCAGCAAGCGATCTGGAGCAGTATCCTGCTTAGAGTATAGAAAAAGAGGAATTCTACCACAGGCTCTCAATAATTTTTTAGCATTGATGGGGTGGAATCCCGCAGACACTCAAGAGATTTTTACTCTTGAAGAATTAATAGATGCCTTTTCTGTCGAAAGATTAAATGCATCAGCAGCAGTTTTTGATGAAGAAAAATTGAAATGGATTAATGCTCAACATCTTCGCTGCCTTGCTGCTGAACAATTTTGGTCTTTACTTAAACCTCAGATTCAAGAATTTAATCTTCCTGAAAATGATTCATGGAGAAGTCTTGCTTTTGAGTCTTTAAAAAGTTCTTTTTCGAATTTGAACGAAGCTGTGGAAGCTTTTCGCCTCATTGCAGTTTTTGATTTGCATTCAGACGTTAAAAAAATTAATGAATGGGATTCAACTCCTCGAGTTCTCAAGAGTTGGAAAGAATTTTTGGAAAGCTCCAGCGGAGAATATATATCTGCTGATCACTTTAAACAGTTTAAAAAAACGATTCAAGATCAATTGAAAGTGAAAGGAAAATTCTTGTTTATGCCTTTGCGAACGGCTATGGTAGGGAGGCCTCAAGGTTTTGAATTGAATCAAATAATCTCATTGATTCAAAGAAAAGAGCTGATAAGTCGAGTGAATCAGTTGCTTGAGTTGTAAATTTTTTAAAATATAATAATTGAGGAAGAGGTTTCAACATTGGAAAAGTTTAAAATCAAAACTTCTTTTTCTCTTTCAGGATCTCAAGGTCCAGCTGTCGATTCTTTATGTAAAAACTTTAAGAAGAATAAAAATCAACAAGTCCTTTTAGGTGTTACAGGTTCCGGAAAAACTTTCACTATTGCTCACATGATTCAAAAACTAGGTGTCCCCACACTCGTACTAGCTCCCAATAAAACTTTAGCGGCTCAGCTTTTTTCTGAATTTAAAGAACTTTTTCCTAATAATGCTGTGGAATATTTTGTGAGTTACTATGACTACTACCAGCCTGAAGCTTATTTACCTGCAACCAATACCTACATTGAAAAAGACTCCTCCATTAATGATCAGATCGATCGTATGAGACATTCTGCCACTCACTCTCTTATGAATCGTAAAGATGTGATTATCGTTAGCAGTGTTTCCTGCATTTATGGTTTAGGAAGTCCAGATGATTATGAGGAATTATCCATTCATTTGTTTGTGAATCAAGAGCTGAATCGTGATGATTTTTTAAGAAATCTCATTGCCATTCAATTTACAAGAAATGATGAGGACTTCCACCGTGGTGTATTTCGTGTTCGAGGAGATGTTGTGGATGTTTTTCCGCCATATGAAGATCAAAAATCTTATCGCATCGAATTTTTTGGGGATTATATCGATCGCATAACAGCTATTGATCCGATTACAGGAGTCACTCTACATGATTGTTCTAAAATTTCTTTTTATCCTGTGTCTCATTACGCCACCTCAGCTCGAAAAAATCAAATAGCTATATCCACTATTCAAGAAGAGCTGAAGATTCATTTGAGAATTTTACGCACGGAGAAAAAAATAATGGAAATGGATCGATTGAAGAAAAGAACCCTTTATGATTTAGAGATGATTCGTGAAATGGGAACTTGCCCTGGAATTGAAAATTATTCCAGACACTTCTCAGGGAAAAATCCTGGAGAGGCTCCTCCCACTTTATTAGAGTATTTTCCAAAAGATTTTTTAATGGTCATTGATGAAAGTCATATTACCGTTCCACAGGTGGGAGGGATGTACCTTGGAGATCGAAGAAGAAAAACTACTTTAGTAGAACATGGTTTTAGACTTCCTTCTGCTTTAGATAACCGTCCATTGAATTTTCAAGAATTTGAAAATTTTTTAAATAAAGTGATCTATGTTTCTGCAACTTCGGGAGAATACGAGTTAAAAAAGGGGAGCGACGCTATTGTGGAGCAAATTATTCGTCCAACAGGTTTACTCGATCCTGAAATTGAAGTGCGGCCTGCGACTCATCAAGTTGATGATCTCTTAGCCGAAGTTCAAAGGCAGATTCAAAAGGGTTATCGAGTTTTGGTGACAACTTTGACAAAAAAAATGGCTGAAGATTTATCTTCTTATCTACAAAAGTTAGGTGTTGAGTCACGTTACTTGCATAGTGAAATAAAAACGATCGAACGAACATCCATTTTGAAAGATTTACGCTTAGGGGTATTTAAAGTTTTAGTTGGTATTAATTTGCTCCGAGAAGGTTTGGATTTACCGGAAGTAGGCCTAGTTGCTATTATGGATGCAGACAAAGAGGGATTTTTAAGATCCACTCGTTCCTTAATTCAAACCATGGGGCGTGCAGCCCGAAATGTTGAAGGGTTTGTGATACTTTATGCTAATCAAGTCACAGCTTCTATGAATAAAGCAATTTCAGAAACTCAAAGGAGAAGAGAAATTCAAAAAGAATATAATAAAAAGCATAAAATAAAACCTCGAAGTGTGACTAAGTCGATTCCTAGAGAACTTATGGAGATTTATGGTTTCCATAAAAACAAGAAGGATTCGGAGAAAAACATTTATAAAACCATCAAGGATAAAAATCTTTTAAAGGAGATTGAAATTTTAAAGAAAAAAATGAAGGAAGCATCTGATCGCCTAGATTTTGAAGAGGCTGTCCGCTTAAGAGATCAAGTGAAAAGGTACGAGTTGCTGGATCTTTCTTATCGTGATTAATCTTTTTTATTTGGAGTTGGATTTTTCAGCTTTTTCATCGAGAATTTGTTTTCTTTTCTGCCATTTTTCTATAGCAAGCTTTCTGAGATCTTCCACAGAGTCTAATTCATCTACAATTTCAACACCTAAAATAGTTTCTACAGCATCTTCTAAAGTCACCAAACCGACAGCCATGCCATATTCATCCACAACTAAAAAGATATGCTCCTTTCTTTTAATCAATTGATCCATAGTGGCTGCTACAGAAATATGCTCAGGAATCACATGAATAGGAACTTGATATTCGGACAGTCTCATACTCGAAAGTCCAAGAGATTGAGCTTCAAAAATTTTATATCGATGAACAATACCTTCTATAGAATCCATGTTGTTATTAAAAACAGGAATACGAGAGAAATTAATATTTTTATGTTTTCGAAGAACTTCATCGATAGTCATATTACGATCTAAGGTAAAGATGACCGATCGAGGAGTCATAATCTCAGAAACTTTAATAGTGCTGAGTGAAAGAAGATTAGTCATAATATAACTCTCTTTTTGGGTGATAACACCTGTAGAGGCCGCCATCTCAACAGTGGCCAGCATTTCTTCTTTTGTAAGAGATGCCGTAACTTTTTTAGAAAGAATTCGACTAATTTTTTCAGACATCCAAACAAAAGGAGATGTGATGTAGATTAAGACTTTAATAGCATAAGTACAAAAAGGAGCGAGACTTCTCCAATGGGCTGCACCTAAATTTTTAGGAATAATTTCTGAAAAAATCAAAATAATAAAGGTGAGAATTCCGGAAGCGACAGCCACATAAGCGCTTCCATAAAGTACATGAACTTGAGCTCCTACACCTGCGGCTCCTACTGTATTTGCAATGGTGTTGATCGCAAGTATAGCACTGAGCGGGCGATGCATATTGGCTTTGAATTGCCTCATTATAAAGGCAAAGTTTTTACCTTTCTTACAATGAGTTTGAACATAAACTCCTGTGATAGATAAAAAGCAGGCTTCAAGAAGAGAGCAAAAGAAAGAAATAGTCACACAAAAAATGAAATAAAAGAGCAGAGCGGTCATCCGTTTCTGTGCAACTCCGCTAAGATTATCGATGAATCTTCAGACATAACAGACCTCATTCTAGCAATAAAATAAGCTTTCGACTAGTCATTTATTTTTGGTTTTCCACATCTTGGTGAATTTTGCTTCCTTCAACCCCTTTTTGATTTTGATATTTGCCTTGATAGGCCTTTAAGGGCGCTTGATCCATTTCACAAAGCACAATTTGACAAATTCTGTGGTTCGCTTTTACTCGAATAGGCATGGTATTAGCGTTAAAAAGCTCTAATGTGATTTGCCCTTCAAATCCGGGAGCGACCCATCCTGCATTTTGAATAAAAAGTCCCATACGACCCACAGAACTGCGACCTTCTATAAAAGCTGTAATATTTTTGGGTAGTTTAATAGTTTCTACTGTTGTCCCTAAAATAAATGAATGAGGGGGAATGACAAACTCTTCTGCAGGAACTTTAAAGTACTCCGGTTCAGATTGAAAACTTAAAATTTCCATCTTTGACCAGTATTTCAAAATAGCAAACTCCGATCCTAAACGCAAATCGATAGAGGCGGATTGAATAGCACCGGCATACAAAGGAGTAATTTCTAACTTCTTTGCTGTGAGCAGAGACTGAATGGATCGATCAGATAAAATCATGATTCCTTTTCTTTTTTACTTTCTTGATACTCTTTTGAAAGTTGTTCTTGCAGGTTTTGAGGCATTTGACTGTAATGTGAAAACTCCATTGTAAATTCACCTTTACCTTGAGTCGAAGATCGAAGTTCTGTGGAGTAGTTAAACATTTCGGAAAGGGGGGCTTCCGCCTCGATAGTCGTAAAAGATTCTGTAGAGTGAGTCCCTTTGATGACACCTCGTCTTTGATTGATATTACCAATCACATTTCCCTGAAATTCTTCAGGACAAGAAACCTCCAACTTCATAATAGGTTCTAGTGCCGTGGGCTTTGCTCTCAAATAAGCTTCTCTAAAAGCAGCCATCGCACAGATTTTAAAAGCCAGTTCTGAGGAGTCGACATCATGGTAAGATCCATCGGACAATGTCGCCTTAACTCCTACGATAGGAAATCCCACAAGAGGCCCTTTTTTCATTTGCTCTTGAAAACCTTTATTCACCGCAGGAATGTACTCCTTAGGAATACGACCTCCTGTAATTTTATTCACAAAATCATATTGTGTAGAGTCGTCTTGATCTAAAGGTTCAAGTTGTCCAACCACTTTTGCAAATTGTCCGGCGCCACCTGTTTGTTTTTTGTGAGTATAATCAAAGTCCACTGATTTAGAAATCGTTTCTCTATAGGCTACTTGAGGTTGGCCTGTGATCACATCACAGGAAAATTCTCTTTTCATTCTTTCAATATAGATATTCAAGTGCAGTTCCCCCATACCAGAGATAATGGTTTCCGCAGACTCCTCATCTCGATGAATAAAAAATGTAGGGTCTTCTTTTCTAAATTTTTGTAGAGCTTTACTAAATTTACCACCGTGGGATCTTTCTTTAGGAGAAACAGCTAAGGACATCACAGGTTCTGGAACAAACATGGAAGTCATAGTATGGCGAATAGTGCCGTCGCAGAATGTATCTCCAGAAGCACAGTCGACTCCAAAGAAAGCAACAATATCACCCGCAAATGCTTCTTCAATGTCTTCCATATCATCAGCATGCATATAAACCAAACGAGGCACTTTCACTTTTTTTTGTGTTCTGCTGTTAGTAATAAATTCTCCTTTTTGAACTTTACCTTGGTAAATCCTCATGTAAGTCAGTTGACCAAATCGTCCATCTTCCAATTTAAAAGCCAAACCAATAAACGGTTTTTCTGGATCGACGGCGATAGGAACGATTTTTTCGTTGTCATTCATATCTAAGGATTCATTTTCTACTTCAGTAGGATTAGGGAGGTAGCGGAAAACGGCATCCAAGCAGGTTTGCACTCCTTTATTTTTAAAAGCTGAACCCATAAACACAGGTGTAATTTTAAGATCCAAACAAGCTTGACGGATCACCTTATGAATTAATTCTTCAGAAATTTCTTCTTCGTTAAGAAATTTTTCTGCGAGTTCATCGTCAAAATCTGCAAGCTTTTCGATCATTTCATTTCTGTATTTCAAGCTATCTTCCTTAAGATTTTCTGGAATATTTGCATATTCCACTTTTTCTCCTTGGTCTCCTTTGAAGTAAATAGCCTTTTGTTGAATGAGATCGACAACTCCTTCTAGTTGATCTTCTATTCCGATAGGAATTTGCATCATTATAGCATTGTGCCGAAGTTTATCTCTCAGCATATCTGTGACACGAAATGGATTAGCGCCTGCACGGTCTAATTTATTAATGAAAGCAATACGGGGAACTTTATAACGTTTCATCTGACGATCTACAGTGATCGATTGAGATTGCACACCCGCAACACCACAAAGCACTAGTATGGCGCCATCCAGCACTCGAAGAGCTCTTTCAACTTCGATAGTAAAGTCCACATGTCCGGGAGTGTCGATAATGTTGATATCACCCTCTTTCCATTTCACAGAAGTTGCTGCAGATTTAATGGTGATGCCTCTTTCTCTTTCTAATTCCATGGAATCCATCTTTGCACCGACTCCATCTTTACCTTTCACATCATGAATGGCATGAATACGACCAGTATAAAATAAGATACGTTCTGTCAGGGTAGTTTTTCCAGAATCAATATGCGCTGAAATTCCAATATTCCTAATATTTTCGATATTTTTTTTGGTCATTTTTCTGTTTCTCCTTCAAACCAGATAATTTTAATCAGAGACTGTATTAATAAATAAGAGGCTCTTTGTAAATAAGAAGCTCGTTGTATTTACTTATAATGCGTTGTATATAATACATCAATTCTTTATACACTCCATTCTAGACAGAAGACTTTTTGCGTGGTTTTGAGGGGTTTAACAGAAACTTAATGCGTTCTTAACTGAATCTTAACACTACAATGCTATATTTTTCTTAGCTATTCAAGGTATTTACCGTTTGTCTTTATGTAAGACTTGGGTATGTAAGACTTGGGTTTTTAAACAAACTTTGAGGAAAAGTTATTATGAAATTGTTCGTATCTATTTTGTTTTTATTGGGATCTGTTTGGGCTTCTGCCAAAAACGGATCAGCAATTTTAGATTCCAATCTGTTGTTGGCTTATTCAGATTCAGGCTCTAAAAAATTCAATTCTCATTTGCTTACGGCTTATCAACCCCAACAATCCAGAGAATTAGCCTCCTCTAAACATCTTTATTCCTCATTAGACAGTGACTCTTCAGGGTTTTTTAGTGATCTGAACTTTCGTTATATTCAAATTTATGGTGATGAATTCTTCTCTCCTCTTTTTCAAGTGAAGTTTGTAGCAGGAGGATCTTACCATGTGAATTCTAAACTGAGTATGAATGTTGAATTAGCTTCTGGGGGCTGGTATTCTGCAGAATATGGCAGTATTTCTTTCAGTGATCCGAAAAGCTTCATTGGGGGAGTTAATGGCAAACCAATATGGCTCCAAGGGGTATCTGCATCTTATGCCTTTAACGACAGATTTATGTTGAATGTCGGGAAGTTTTCAACTTCTCCTTTGTACGATAAAAAAAACTACAGTATCCTATGGGATGAGCATATCTCTCCAGAAGGTATTTATGGCCACTATCAAAGAGAATTTTTAAATCGTTACAATCTAGATGTAAAGCTATCTGGATTTTTTGTAGATGCTATTAGTCCTTTGATTACAGGTTATGGTGCAGCTTTATTACCTAGTTTTGAGCGAGTGGATTCTAAGAAGTATCTTTCTGAGTCTTCTCAGAAGCTTATTAATTCGTCTAACAGGTTTATGTGGTCTTTATCTACAAATTTGTTGATGCAGAATACAGATTACGATTTTGGTTTCAACGCTGTTTACTATAGTATGCCTACAAAAGATATGTTTGTTTCGAGTACATATACAACCAACAGTGTATTGGAATCTGCAAAAACAAAACAACAAAGTTACAAATATAATTATTCTGTATTGGATCTGCTTGTAAGAATGGACATTAAGAATCTTAGATTCAAAGGTGTGGAATTAAGCACTCCTCTTTCTTTATCTTTGAATTTGATTCAAAATTTTGGATCGGGTTATATCAATAGCGCATCCTTAGAAACTTTAGGATTTGTTGTTGGTGGAGTTTTTGGACATCAACAAAACCAGCAATTCAATGCCAGTTATCATTACTTTAGATTGCCCACAGATGTCGCCTTCAGCAACTATGTGGATTATGATATTGGTGGCACAGGATATTCAGGGCATCGCTTAGCTCTAAAGTATTTCTTAAGCGATGGTGTTGCATTGGGGCTTAAATATACAATGCGAGGTAAAGAAATCTCTGCCTCAGATGAGAACAAAATCGATCATTTAGCTTTTATGGATATTTCTATCCGTATCTAACTTTTTTCATTAATAAATAAGCCACTATAGTGTCTATATTTTATACACTCACCCATAGGTTTATCAGAGCATGAAGTCTGGATTTTGCTCCTGTCATAAAGTGATCTATAAGAGTCTTCTTGGAACTCGACCTCTTTACTAATGTCACTACACATTTATTAAATAGTCATTTAAAATATAAACAGTTAACCTTTGGTTTTAAGGAGTATTTTATCGTGCCATTTGGGTTCTTATGTCTCAAAATAGCTTGTTTTTTTCTATTTTGTTCTTTATGGGTGGAGGCTCGTGAAATTCGTTTTCCAGAAGAAGAGCTTGCTGCAGAATCTGTTCTCCCTATTTTTCCAGATAATAACAAAGTAACCATGAATCGCAATGTGAAGTTAAAATATAAGATGAGTATGATGAGTTCTATAGATTATAGAGCTGATGATCCTTTTTACTCTCGACTGGCTTTTACTGGAGATGTAGGGTTTTTTCTTAGTGAAGCTCATGGTCTAAGCCTCTTAGGTATGTACTTTTTTCAAGGGGTTTCTTCTATAGGAGAGTTCTTCTCCAAACCCAATACAGAGTTACAAAATATTTCTTTTCACGCAACGGAAGTTCCTCATCCTAGATATGCTTTTTTGTTGAACTATAATTGGATACCCTTTTACGGAAAGTTGTCTTTGCTTAAAAATGTTGTGATGAACTATAATATTTCTCTTCATTTAGGAGGAGGTACGGTTGCTCTGGTTCAGGATCGAAACCCTGGTCCTTACGAATCTTATGATTTATCACAATTGTATTTTGCGCCTATCCTTATAACTGGGATCAATCAAAAGATTTTTATTGGGAAAAGATTCTATATTCATGGTTGGTTGAGATTTTTTTTCTATTATGGACCGAATCCAGTTTGGTGTAGAATAGGAGCTGTCAGTCTTCCAGTTGATAAAGTGGATTCTCGTTCTTGTTCTTTATACCGTTCACAAACTAAAAATTATGATCAATTTGAAAAATCTTTTGTTTTTAGAAACTTAGTAGGAGCTGGATTTGGAGCTTTGTTATTTTAAACTTTTTATATTCGAATAATTTGAGTGAAGGATAGTTTTAGATGAGTTTGCAGCAGTATGAAATAAAAAGGGGTTTTTTAAGTTTATGAAATTTGTGAAAAAATACTTATGGATTATAGGTTTGAGTTTACTATTTGTGAATTCGAGTTACGCTTTTACAATCAATGATGATATACCGATGCAACTTTCTGATAATCTCAATCGTCTATCTGCTTTTGAAGATATTGTCGTGATTCAAAGACGTTTTTTACAAAAGACAGGTCGATTTGAAATCTCTCCTTCTGTATCTATATTTTTCAGCAGTGAGTTTTTCTTCAAATTGGGTTTGGGGGGAAGTGTTGGGTTTTATTTTTTAGAAAAACATGGATTGGAATTAAAAGGATTTTATTTATTTCAAGTGAATCGAGAAGTGGCTTTTGATATTTATGAGAATTTACGTATTAGTGCAGCTTCTAAAGGAGCCAGCACAATAGGGTTTGCCGGTTTACTTTATAAATGGACTCCTGTTTACGGAAAAATGGCATGGTGGAATAAAAAGATTATCCCTTTTGATTTTTCAATAATTGTGGGAGGAGGAATGAGCCAAGTGCAACAGTGCCGATCTGTAAATGTAGCAACGGGTGTTTCTTGTGCTGCAACGGAATCTTGGTTTGAGCCGACGTTGGTATTAGGTTTTGGTCAGTCTTATTCTCTATCTCGAAATCTTGCGTTCAAAGTAGATATAGGGTTTCATTATTATGGAAGTTTACTTTTTTCTCAAAATATACCTAGCAATCAACATTACTGGGATACTTATATGAAATTAGCCGTCAGTTTTTATTTTCCTCAAAAGGTTGTGAGGTAGTTTCTTGAGATATATATTTTTGACTTTTTTCTTATTGATGGGGAGTGCAGAAGCTCGTACGAGCAAGTATTCGCTTCAAAAATCCAGACAGATTCGAAATAAAATGAAAGATCGTATTCAACTCAGTCAGGCTTTAGCTTTAATATCGAATGGAAAGTATGAAAAGGGAGTTCAAAAATTATTCATGATGAGTAAAAGTGCGACTTTAAAAAAACGCAGAACAGAAATTCGTTATGAATTAGGGAAGGCTCTTGTTAAAATGAAGTTATTTCATGTGGCTTCTTTTCAATTTTTATCAGTGATTCAATCTGGAAACTCTAAGTTTGCTCAGCGGGCTTTGGCTCACCTGTCTGAAATTGCCTCTCTGATCGGAAACAGTCAGATGATCCAATTTGCTGTTGAAAACGGAGGAGCTCAAAAAGTCAAAGGGGCTTACAGGTATTCTCTTTACTATTACTGGGGTAAACATGAGTTGAGTAGTAAAAAGTATCGTAAGGCTGCTATTTATTTTAAAAAAATTCCAAAACACAGCCCTCTTTATTCTAAGGCTCAGTATCATCTGGGGCTTTCTTATGCAGAAAGGAAGCGAACTCGAAGAGCTACGGATGCTTTTAAAAATATTTTATCCAAAACAAGCAAGGTCACAGATTCTGTCCGAGTGGCCGCCTTAATGGGGATAGCCCGTGTGTATTATCAGGCTAAAAGATGGGACTTAGCAATTCAGTACTATAGGAGAATTCCCCGAGATACTCCAGAATGGCATGATATGCTTTTTGAAAGCAGTTGGGCCTTACTGAGGGGAGGGAAGTTTCGTTCTGCAATGAATAGTTTTCTTACTTTGCACTCTGATTATTATGATAAAGTGTATCAACCAGGCTCTCTTCTTTTAAGAGGAATAATATATATGTATATATGTAAATACTCAGAGATGGAAAAAGTGCTGAGTTTATTCAAGATTACTTATCAGCCTTTGTATAAAAAAGTGAATCGAATCCTTTCGTCTTCTTCTCAATTTTATTATGCCAATCTCACCCGATCCCTTCGTTCTTCTTCCAATTCTTTTCCTCCAGTGATTGCGAACAGAATTAGTAGAGAGTACGACTTTGAGCTTTTGAATCGTTATGTTCGATATCTTCAAAGTGAGCTTCGGGTGATCCAAGGTCGACCTCAGTATTGGAGGGCGTCTCAAATAGGTCGGTATTCAGAAAATTTAGTGGAAAAATATCTCAAAAGAGCGCAATCTAATATTAATAAAAATATCAAACAGCACTTATTAGTTATGAAGTCAGAACTGAGGAGCTTGTTGAATCAGGAAAAATACTTACGTTATGAGAGTTTGCGTGGAAAAAGAGAACTGCTAAAGAGAAAAATTAAATCAAAACATTTTGGAAATGTTCAAATCACGGCAAGTACAAGCCGAGATTATTTTATTCAAAATGGATTTGAGTATTATCCTTTTCAAGGAGAATACTGGTTAGACGAACTGGGGAATTATCATTATGTGGGATCGCAAAACTGTCGCCCTTAGAATTTGCATCATTCTGCTCATTTTGGGTAGTCTGAGTTGGAGTGTCGCTCAAGAAGAGTCTTCTTGGTTGGTGGCGACTCGATCATCTAAGAGCATCAAAAGGCAAAAAGGGAGTTTACCTCGAGGGAAATCTTTCTTTCAAAAAAAAGGTAAAAAGAAAAAAGAATTATTAAAATATGTGAAGCCTCCTTCTAGCAGTCGTCTTTATTTTGAAAAGGGAAGTGATGAAGCTCAACTCGAAGATGTGACCTTAAGGGAGATCAAACAACTTTATGAACTTCTTAAAATTAGTCCTCGATCGGATATCCAATTAAGACTCGCCTCTCTTTATGTAGAGCAGGCTCGCTTGATCGAAAGTCGTATTTATGAAAAATACACAGAAGATTTAGAGCTATATAAAATGGGATCGACTACAAGAGCCCCTCGCATCAACTTATCCGTAGTTAAGGAGTACTCTCAAAAAGCCATTAATTTATACGAATCCTATATTCAAAGATACCCTAAAGGAAAATATGCTTCGGACGCTCTTTTTAATTTAGGGTTTAGTTATGTTCAGATTAGAAAACCTCATATTGGTAAAAAATATTATGAAAGGCTGATTCGTCAATATCCTAAAAACAGCAACATTGAAGACGCCTATTTTCACTTAGGGGATCACTACTTTGAACAAAATCAATGGAAGACGGCTCGTAAGTATTACAGTAGAGCTTCTCGATACCGAGCGAAGTTTTATTCTTTTTCTATCTATAAAATAGCTTGGTGTTTTTACAACGAAGGTCGGATCTCTAATGCAATAAAGGTTTTGGCAAGTCTCATTAAAGAGTCTCGAATAAAAAATCAAGGGAAATCTTTAATTTTTATCGATCTTTCGCAGGAAGCTTTAAATGATTTGGGAAGTTTTTATATTTATTCCAATTATAAAGCCAGTAATGCTTATTCTTATTTTTATGATTTAACCAATGATGAAGAAAAAACTTTATCTATATTGAGAAAAGTAGGTTTTGCCTACAAGGATGCGGGTGAATATCAAAATATGCGTTTCGTATTTAATTTTATTTTAAAACTTGTTCCCTTGAATCGTTTTGCTTTTGAATATAAACATGAAATTGTTCAAGTCTATGCTTATAAAGGAGATCGAAAAACTTTTAATAAAGAACTTAAAGAATGGGTGAAGAACTATGGTCCTAAAAGTGATTGGTCTCGTAAGCATCGTTCTCAAAAAGAATTGATTCAAAAATCTAATAAATTAATGGAGCTGACGATAAGAAACTATGCCTTTGTGATGCACCATTCTTTTTTAAAGAGCAAGCAAAAGTATGCAAAGGAACAAGCTTTATTAGCTTATCAACTTTATACCTTGGTTTTTCCAAAGTCAGATTTTAATTCTGACATTCGTTTTCAATACGGAGAGCTTCTTTTTGATGTCGGTCGTTTTTTAGATGCGGTGAAACAGTATAGTGTTGTAGTGAATAATTATCCAAAATCTAAAAACCACCCTGTAGCTTCTTGGAATAGAATCTTAGCTTTAGAAAAAGCATTACCAAATGAACGAGAAGTGAAAGCTTCTTTAAAGGGTCAGTCTGGAGCTGTTCCTTTTCCTTCAAATGTTGTAGCCTTCGAAGAAGCGGTGGGGGATTATTTAAAGAGGTATAAGAAAAAATCTCAAGCCCCTCAAATTATATATACTCTCGCTAATCTGCACTCGGAGTATCGACATTACAAAACAGCTATTAAGTATTGGATGATTTTGATTCGAAGTTATCCTTCATCAAAAAAATCTTATTATACTCAATCGATTCACTTAGTATTGGACACTTATAACTTGATAAAAGATTTTGATTCTTTAAAAAAGACAGGGCAGTACTTTCTTAAACAATCTATGATTCAAAAATTACCTATTGCTCAAGAGATTAATAAAATTTTAAGGCAAATTCAGTTCAAAGCAGCCCAAGATTTAGCTAATAATAAAAAATATAAAGCGAGTGCAAAGATGTATGAAGAGTTTTATCGTAAAAATACAGGCTCCGATTTGACCGTAGTTGCGCTTTACAATGCAGCTTTAAATTATGAGAAGGCAAAAGAGATTAGTAAATCTAGAAATCTTTATGACATACTTTATAACTCTCCACAGCTTTCGAAGTATCCTAAAATTAAAAAAAATGTGATGCGGGATATAGCGGAAATTCTTCAAAACTCTGGGCAGTATCTCAAAGCAGCTCAATCTTATAAAAGTTATGCTACAACTTATCCTAAAGATAAAAATGCTGCTTCCTTTTGGTATAATGCCGCTATTATTTTTGATGGCTTAAACTTCTATCAATCTGCAGAAGAAGCTTACATGAAGTATTTTCGTTTGAGTAAAAAAGGAGTGGAAAGAAATCAAGTATACTTCTTGATTGCTCGAATGTATGAAAGAAGGAAAAGTTATTCCAAATCTATTCAGCTTTATCAGAAATACTTGAATCGTCCCGATCAAAATAAAAGAGCTCAAGTGATGTCTACTTTTCGTATTGCTGAGTTAAATAAGAAATTAAGAAGAAAACAAGAGATGCAAAAATGGTATCGTATAACTTTAAATATGTACCGAAAAACAAAGCAAGGTGTGGAGTACGCTTCTCAAGCTCGATTCTACTCTTCTGAACAAATTTATAATAAGTTTACTCGCATTCGTTTATCTTCTAATCCAAATCAACAGGCTCGAGCCATGCGGTCTAAGCTTCAATTACTCAATCGTTTGAAAGAAGATATTAAAAATGTCATTCGACTGAATTATAATCCACAAATTATAGCCTCTTTGACTTTGATGGGTTTGTCTAATCACCACCTCTATAATGTGATCATTCGCTCTCCTATACCCAAAGGGTTAGATGCTCAAGGTCGAAAAGCCTATAAGAAAGGGCTTGTAAAAACAGCGACTCCTTTTCAAAAAGTGGCCAAGGGTTATTATGCTCAGGCTATTCAAAAAGCGAGAAGTTCACTCAGTTACACCTCATGGTTGAAAAAGGCGCAGTTAGAAAATATCAATTTGGAAAAAGGATCTTTTTCTATAGAGGGATCTGCTTTAAGGACTATTCCTGCTGGAGTTTTGAGATGAGTAAATTCAAATTATTTACTTTGATATGGATCTTTGCTCTTTTTGTTGAGGCCGAAGAGATTCTTTCATTGGATCAGAAAGTAAAAAAAATGAATCAAGCGTATAATAGTAAAAATCTATCACGATTTCAAACTTGGGCTCGCCGTGTTTTATCTGAGAATCCTAAACACTTAGGTGCTTTGTATAAATTAGGAACATATCATTTAGAAAGAAATCAAATAGGAATTGCTCGGATTCTTTTTGAAAAAGCAGTTCAATATCATCCTCATGAGGAGGCCTTGTATTACGCTCAAGGTCTTATTGCTTTGAAAGAAAAAGATGAACAAAAAGCAATTCTTGCTTTTGAGCAGAGTTTGAAAAAAAGTAGGTCTTATCATCCAGCTCGAGTTGCACTCTCTTCGCTTTATATGGAAAATTTGAATGTACGAAAAGCTCTACCTTTACTGGAAGATGTTTATTCTGATGATCAACTGTCTAAATTCTTTGCACCTATTGCACATAACTATGCTCTGGCATTAAGATTGTCTGGAAAAGAGAAGAAAGCCAGAAAAATCTACAAAACTGTTATAAAAAAGAAAAAAGAAAATTCTTTGATTTTAATGAATTATGCGTTGCTTTTAATGGAAAGTTTTAATGACTACGAAGAAGCACAAAAAATGCTTGATCGTGCGGACATTAGGGCTCGAAATTCAAGGGATAGAAAAAGAGTGCAATTGTTAAAAAAGAAACTTAATAAAAAGAGGTAATATATGGAAATATTTAGAAAATATAAAATATTATATGTTGGCTTGATCATTGCTTCAGCTCTTTTTATAAGTGGAGCTATAGCGAAGAAAGGGAAAAAACGAATATACACTGTAGACTTTGAAGATGAATTTATTGAAGGTCATGTTAAAAACCCGACTATTTTTCACTTATTCAATAAGCAACAATTGGAATATGATAAGCTTGTGGATTTGAAAAAGGATTTTCTTCCTGAAATGAGACGAACAGCAGGAGAACTGGAGTAAAAAAGAGGCTATCATACATTGAGTAAAACTATTTTTTTAAAAATTTATAAAGATAATAAGCTTTTGAATATTCAGCAGTTGAGCGAAGAACATTTCTCTATTGGGAGCAATGAAGAGATTGAAGTCCGTCTGCAAGCGGATGATATATTGCCTTGGCATGCTTTTATTGAAAAAAGAGGAGAGGAGTATTTTCTTTCCGATCTAGGCAGTTCTTCCGGAACACTGCTCAATGGTCAAAAAATAGTAGAATCTGTGATTCAGTCAGGAGATAAAATTCAAATTGCTCCGTTTTTGATTGAGTTTTTTTTAGGAGCTCCTTACAGTCATAAAAAATCAACAAGCCATCCACAAAAAGAACAAGAGATTCCACCTCTCGAAGGGGCGGTGGAAGAAGAGATATTGGAAGTTTCAGAATCTCCTGATATTTCTGAGTCGACTCCGCCTCCCATTCAGAAAACAGAAGAACCAAAAGTTTTGGATTCTCCACAGGAGGTGAGTCCACCAAAAGAAAAACCTCTTTCACGAAACTTAGATACCACACCTTCTAGAGGAAAAAACCTTTGGAAAAACTTTCTTCCTCTTCGTATGTCCAAAAAAACTTTTGCTCCAAAAAGCCGTATTGAAAATTTAGAAAAAGAAATTCCTATTGGAAAAGGGGATAAAGTTGAGGTGTTGGTTGCTTGGGAAGATCGCGTTATATCTGTTTATCATGCGAAAAAAAACGAGGTCGTCACTATAGGAAATCATTCCAAGGCTTCCATTCGTATACCTAATATGGTGAACGATGAGCTTTATAATTTAGTGCAAACAGGATCTGTAGCTCAGGTTCATATTGGTTCTCATATGAGTGGAAAAATTATTCGAAACAACAAGTCTGTCAGTTTTAAGGTGGCTATTGAAAAAGGAGTAATGAATCAAGTTCCTTCAGGCTATTGCATTTCTTTAGGGCAGAATGAAATTATTTGTGTTCATTTTTCTTCTTCTTTACATATATATATTCGTTATACGGCTTTGAAAGCGAAACCAAACCCCGGAGCTTTGTTTGGTTTTAATGAAGCAGAATTGGTTGGGTTAGGACTTTCGGTTTGTTTCATGTTAGTTTTATTTTTCTTCTTTGGAGTTTATTATCCATCTTTAGTGGATGAGGAAAAGTTAGAGGAAACAAAGATTCGTCGAGTGGTGGTGCAAATTAAACCTCCATCACCCAAAAAAATAATACGCATTGCAGAAAAGAAAGTCCAAAAAAGTAAGAAAAAAAATATTCCTATTCGAATGAAAAAATCTCCGAAGAAATCTAATAAAACTCCGCAAATAAAAAAGAAAGCCAAGTCTAAAAAAGGACGTATGGGTGCGGTAGCTTCCAAGAAAAAAGCGAAAAGTAGGAAAAAAGTTGTGACTACTGCACGATCTGGCAGTTCACCTATTAAGACAAAAAAACCAGGTTCAGGAGCGAGAAGTCCAAAGCCCGATCCGAACAAGGTGGGTTTACTTGGAGTTTTTGGAAAAAGTGGAATGAAAAAACAATTGGATAAAGCTTATTCTGGTGCTGGGGAGCTTGGAGGTCTTGCGGATCAAGCAACTGGTTTTTCAGGAACTGCAGAGACTTATGAGGGTGATGGTCTAGGTACGAAATTTAAAGATGCTGGTTCAGGGGGGCGAGGCTCAAACATTATCGGTATTGCTGGAATTTCTACAAAAGGAAAAGTTGGGGGAATCAAAGGGTATAGAAGAGGTGGAGGATTAGGAAATCGAGGATCTGTCGATCTTTCCTTTGGTACTTCTGAGGTGGATGTAGAAGGGAATTTAGATAAGGACGCTATTTTTAGAATTGTACAAGCACATAAAGCGCAACTCGCTCGGTGTCATAGTTCCGTTTTACAAAATAATCCATCTATAAAGGGTCGGATCAAAGTCCAATGGACAATCTATAATGGAGTAGTCAAGAATGTTTCTATTTTAAGTAACGGCTCAGGAAGTAAAAAATTAGCTCAATGCATTAAGGCTCGATTAAAAACTTGGAAATTTCCAGGAGTCGTTCCTCCTGGAGGTCAAGGTGTCGTGGGGTATCCATTTGTCTTTGTTGGAAGTTAGTGGATATTTTTTAGACACATAAAAGGAGAACAAAAAAAAGTGTTGGTATTCTATTCAAATTTTGTTGAAATAAAAGAGTATTCATTGGAATACGCTTAAATTAAGGAGGTGTCTTTGTGGACGAATTAGCTAAAGGTTTAGAATGTGTTAACTATAGCAACTTTTTTGCTAAAGCTTTTTGCGAAGGCGGTTTGGCGATGTACTTCATTGCTGCTGTCGGTATCCTTGTGTTTGTGCTTATTTTAGAACGGCTTTTTAATCTAAGAAAATTCTCTATAGATAAAGCATCTGCAAGTAGTTCCATTTTTGGAATGGTGTTACAGGGTCAAATACAACAGGCCATTGCCTTTTGTGATGCAACCCCCGCTCCTTTAACCAACACAATGAAAGCAGGTTTAGTTCAAGTGATGAACAAGAGACCGGATGAAGAAGTGCAGGTCGCTATGGATGCTTCTGTACTTCGGGAAACTCCTCGTTTAGAAGGGTGGACTTCACTGCTGGCAGTCTTTGGCAATGTGAGTGTCTTGGTGGGTTTGTTAGGTACCATTATAGGTTTGATTCGAGCTTTCGGTGGTGTGGCTGAATCAGATGCTGCAACTAAGGCGGCTTTACTTTCTAAAGGGATTTCGGAAGCTTTAAACTGTACAGCTTTTGGTTTGTTTGTTGCAATTATAGCTATCGTGGCTTATGGGTTCTTTCAAATTCAAATTAGTCGGGCTATTAATGATATGTTGGAAAGTACGATGAATTTGATGAATCATGTGGTTTCAAACCGAGATAAAGCTTTGAAAAAATCTTAAAGCTATAAAAGTTTAGTTAAGATTTTTTAAAAGGTGATACATGACTTATACTGAAGAGAATACTGGTAAAAGATCGGGTGTTGTGGATCTTAACTTAGTTCCATTTATTGACCTGATGAGTGTGTGTATTATCTTCCTGCTTATCACTGCAGTTTGGACTCAGGTTTCAATGATTCAATTAGGTAGCAGTGTTTATGCTCAAAAAGTAGATGATACACCTCCTGCTGTTGTCACTCCTCTTGCAGAAATTCCGTTTCGAATAGATGTGCTTTCTCGTGGTTATAAAGTGGTGTTGGGATCGCAGATTGAACTTATTCCTATTTCTCGAAGAGGGGAGTATGACCATAGAGCCCTTCAAAAGAGTTTGAAGAAAATTAAAAAGAGCTATCCTCAAAAAATAGATGTGGTGGTGACGGCAGAAGATCAAATGCTTTACAAAAATTTAATTAAGGCAATGGATGTCCTTTTAGCCCAAGGGTTTTCGGGAATTACTATTGCAACAGGAGAGGTGATGTAATGCCCATTCATGTTCCTGGATTCCGAGATCGTAGAAATAAAAGAGCACATGCTTCAAAAAGGGAAGTGGTGGCTGTTCTTCAGTTAACAGCGATGGTGGATATGTTCACAGTTTTAGTAGTCTTTCTTTTACAAAACTATGCTTCTACGAATCAGATCTTACCTATTTCAAATCAAGTGGATCTTCCTCAGGCGACAAGTACAGCACAACTCGTCCCTTCTTTGGTGGTCATTTTCTCTAAAGATGCCGTGCTTTTTAATGGTCAAAAAATGGCTACTTTTTCTGAAGTGCAAAGAGATAAAGATTGGATGATTGAAAAATTAAGAGATCGAGTGAATCAAGAAATTGAAATTTTGAAGAAAGAGACAAAAAATGATGTGGTGGTGACCAAAAGAGAAGGAGTGTCACGTATTTTTCCCTACGAAAAGTTAACTTTACAGGCCGATGAAGATATTGATTTTTTAAGTATTAAGAAAATTATGTACACTTTGACAGAGGCTGGAGTTAGAGAAATTAATTTTGCTGTTATTCAAATCAAAGAATACTCTTAATGATTCAATCCTCATCGAAGAAGAGGAATAATGGTTTCAAGATTTTTGGAATGGAGTTCTTGTTCTCCTGTTTTCATATTTTTTAGAATCACTTGATTCTCTTTCCACTCGTTGAGTCCTAATATCAACACATGAGAATACCCTTGTTGATGAGCTTTTTTTAATTGCTTTTTCAAGGCTTGATCCAAATTATAGGAAAGTGAGACGGCAATACTGTTTTCACGAAGTTTTTGAGCGAGTGTCATTTTTTCTTTTTCCAAAGAGGAGTCTGTGGTCAGTATCGAAACTAAAGTCTGAGATCGGGATGGAATAGGACAAAGAAGAGATAATCTTTCTACACCGCAAGCCCATCCGATAGCAGGGCAGGGTGTGCCGCCCATAGTTTGAACGAGAGCGTCGTATCTTCCTCCAGCCAGCACAGTATCTTGAGCTCCAAGGCTTGAGCTTATAAATTCAAATACAGTATGTGAATAATAATCCAAACCTCGAACTAGAAAATCTTTTTGTTGAAAAGAAATGTTATGTTGAGTGAGAAGGTTTAAAACTTCATCATAAAAAGCTCGAGATGAAGAACTGAGTGAATCTAAAGGGCGAGGAGCTTTTTTTAATATTTTTTTATCTTGTTCAGATTTGGAATCCAAAATACGAAGTGGATTTTTAATAAGACGCACTTGGCTTTCTGCACTTAAATCTTTTTTGTAAGGATCTAGGTATTTTAAGAGTTTTTCTCTATACTGATGGCGGCTTTCTTCATCTCCAATGCTATTAACAATCAATTGAGTTTGAGGAAGTATTTGAAGTTCTTTAAGAAAATTCACAGCTATTTGAATCAGTTCGAGCTCGGCATATGGTGAGGATTCTCCAAAAAATTCGCATCCGATTTGATGGAATTGTCTGAGTCTTCCTTTTTGTGGACGCTCATAGCGAAACATAGGACCTAAGTAAAACAATCGAAGAGGAAGTATTAAGCTTTTTTCATTAATCAAAGCTCGAACAACTCCAGCCGTTCCTTCAGGTCTTAATGCAATAGCAGAGCCTCCTTTATCTTCAAATTGATAAAGTTCTTTATCTAAAAGATCTGTGCCTAAAGTTTTTTGAAAAACTTCAATACTTTCAAGTAAAGGAGTGGAAATTTCTTGATAATTAAATTGATGAAGTATTTTTCGAGCTGTTTTTTCTATTAAACGATAAGAGTCACTTTGGGCAGGCCAATGATCTTTCATTCCTCTTAGGGTTTGTGCACTCATACCTTCAATCCACCAATAATATCTTAGAGTATTAAATAAAAAATTGTATGTTATGACGAGTAATTTTTATGAGCAAATTCCCAGTTCACAATACTCCAAAAACTTTCAAGATATTTTCCTCGGTTGTTTTGATAATCCAGATAATAAGCATGCTCCCATACATCACAAGTCAGTAATGGAGTCATGTTATGAGCAATAGGAGTGTCTGCATCATGAGTTGAGATGACTTTTAAAGCTCCAGAATTTTCTCGAATAAGCCAAGACCAACCCGATCCGAAGTGACTCAAAGACTCACGAGTGAATTGAGATTTGAATTCATCAACAGAGCCAAAATTTTTCTCCAAAGCACTCTTTAATTCGTTAGGAAGAGAGCTTTGACTTGGAGCGCAAAGGCTATTCCAATAAAACTCATGATTCCAAGCTTGAGCACTCAAGTTGAATAAACCACTTTGGCTGTTGAGAACAATCTCTTTGAGACTCGCTTTATCTAAGGCTTGTCCTTCAATTTGAGCATTCAGCTTATCGACATAACCTTTGTGGTGTTTTCCATAGTGAAATTCTAATGTCTTTTCGGATATATGAGGAGTCAAAGCTTTTGTGGAATAGGGAAGAGGGGGTAGTGAAATAGCCATAATAAACTCCTTATGATGTAAAAATAGCTGACCTCAGCATCTTTTATTTTTTATAGTATTAATGATGAATGAACAACTAGAAAAAATATTTCAGAAGAATCCTCACTGGAATCAGGTTTATTCCATTCTTGAAAAATGCCAAAAGGCAGGCTATCAGACTGTTTTAGTTGGAGGTGCTGTTCGTGATGCTTTGTTAGGGCTCTCTCCTAAGGATTTTGATATTGCTTCTTCAGCTTTGCCACATCAGTTGTTAAAGCTCTTTCCTTATGCTCATGCTGTGGGCCAGTCTTTTGGTGTGATTTGGATTCCTTTTAAAGATGGGAAAGGAGTAGAAATTGCCACTTTTAGAAAAGAAGGTCTTTATCAAGATGGCAGACATCCTTCTTCGGTAGAGTTTTGTACTCTGGAGCAGGATGTTCAAAGAAGAGATTTTACTGTGAATGCTCTTTATTATGACACTCAAACTCATCAAGTGATCGATGAAGTTCAAGGTTTGAAAGATTTAAAAAATAAGATCATTCGTACGGTGGGAGATTCTGATCAAAGGTTTGAAGAAGATCACTTAAGAATTTTAAGAGCTATTCGTTTTGCTGTCACCTTTGATTTTTCTATGGAAGAAAAAACTTTTGACGCTGTAAAAAAATGGACTCCACAACTTAAAAAAATATCTCAAGAAAGGATTTTAGATGAATTGAATAAAACTTTTATTCATGGAAAATTTAAAACTACTATTTATTACTTTGAGAAAATGAAGTTGTTAGAGATTTTATTTAGAAATTTTAGTGTATATGATCATTTATTTTGGAATATTTCAGATTCTTCCAATAAGCCTTTGAATTTTTGGTGGAGCTTGCTTTTGGCTCCTATAGGTTTGAAAGATTCTCAACTTTTAAAATCTATGATGAAAGATTCTTTAATTCGTTTTTCAAATCATCAATATCGAGAAGTTTTTGAGTTTTTTGTTTTCTTTTCAGATATGACTCAAAAAAAAGTGCGTCAAGGTAAAAAACTAAGGTGGCTGGCTCATAATCAAGCTTCGTGGTATTTGGAATTGGCTCGTCATATTATTTCGGATCAAAAAGAAACACTCAGTGATTGGAAAAAGCTTCAGAAGAATTATCAAAGTTTACTTCAGAACGAAAAACTTCCGAAGCCATGGGTGGGGGGGCATGATTTGATTCAAAAAGGTATAACAAAAGGTCCTCATTTTTCAGAGATATTAGAAAAACTTTATGATGATCAATTAGAAGGTCTTGTTTCTTCTAAGAAGGAACTTTTACAAAAACTTTAATTTTTTATAAAGGCTAAAGTTTTTTGTGCAATTCTCGCTTGAAATTCTGATTCAGCCCTCACTTTGGTGAAGCTTACCATTACAAGATGAAAATAAAATCAGAATTAATTGGTTGCTTCCAGATTAGGAGTTGTGGATTTTTTGGCTTCTTTTGGTTTTGTTGTGGCTGCAATGTAACTTGTAAAAAGTGGGTGCGGGCTCAGAGGTTTAGATTGGAACTCAGGGTGAAACTGCACAGCTAAAAACCAAGGGTGATTTGAAATCTCAAGCATCTCCACTAGATTATCCTGCGTATTGATTCCAGATAAGGTCATTCCATTTTGTTCCAGAAGAGGGCGGTACTTGTTATTCAACTCAAATCGATGACGATGTCTTTCAAAAATTTGATCCACCTGATAAATCTGATGGGCACGAGTGCCTTTTCGAATGTTGCAAGGGTAAGATCCAAGTCTCATTGTTGCCCCTTTTTTATTAATTCCTATTTGATTTTCCATCGATTCAATAATCAGTTCCTCTGATGCTGTTTTAAATTCTCTAGAAGATGCATTTTTAAGTCCGCAAACATTCAAAGCAAACTCAATAGCTGCAATCTGCATTCCAAAGCAAATACCAAGGAAAGGGATATTGTTTTCCCTCGCATATTGAATGGTCTCTATTTTACCTTCGACACCCCTTGAACCAAAACCACCCGGTACTAAAATACCATCTAAGTCTTTCAGGACAGTTTGAGCATTTTCTTTATTAATATATTCGGAGTCAATATACTCGATCTTGACTTGAGTTTGGTTGGCGATACCTCCGTGAGTCAGAGCTTCGTGCAAAGATTGATAGCTGTCTTTCAGCTCCACATATTTTCCTACAAGACCAATTGATATTGTTTTTTGAGGTGAGTGATAAGTTTTGACAATTTTTTCCCAACCGCTCATATTAGGAGCTTCTGTTTTAAGATGGAGTTTTTGAACAATTTGATCATCTAACTTTTCCCTTCGAAGCATCAAAGGAAGCTCGTAAATGACACTCACATTAGGAGTGTAGATAATTTCTTGAACAGGAACACTACAGAACAGAGAAATTTTAGATTTAAGAGATTCTTCCATTTTATTTTGACTGCGGCAAATCAGAAAGTCGGGATGAATACCAGCTTCTCTTAATGCTTTTACAGAGTGTTGAGTTGGCTTGCTTTTAAATTCTCCCACAACATCAATAAAAGGAACGAGAGTTACATGAATGAAGACAGTATTTTCTACGCCGAGATCAGTCCGCATTTGGCGAATAGTTTCGATAAAAGGTAAGCCTTCTATGTCGCCGACAGTACCTCCAATTTCTACAATCACGACTTCGCAGTCTTTTCCCATGTTGAGTATGTGAGATTTAATTTCATCTGTGATATGAGGAATCACCTGTACAGTGTGTCCTAAGTAATCTCCTTTTCTTTCCTTCGAAATGACACTTTCATATATTTGGCCTGTGGTGATGCTATTAGATTTTCTTAAAGGAACTTGAGTGAACCTTTCATAATGTCCCAGATCCAGATCGGTTTCAGCTCCATCTTGAGTGACATATACTTCTCCATGTTGAAAAGGAGATAGAGTTCCTGGATCCACATTCAAATAAGGATCGCATTTGATAATATTAATGGAAATACCTCGAGCTTCAAGCAAAGCTCCAATACTTGCTGAGGTGAGTCCTTTTCCAATAGAAGAGGCCACGCCGCCTGTGACAAAAATATATTTAGTGTTTTTCATTTTCCCTTAACATGAGTGATACACGGATTTGATATAAAAGTAAATGAAAGAATCATTTTTTGAACAATTCAAAATAAATTTGATTTATTTTGAGTTTTATAAAGGAAATAAACAGAACAGATAGATATATTTTTAGCTTTGAGGAAGGCGAGGAAGTTTGGATAACGATTCAAGATATTTTATTTTACATTATGATTTGTGGAAATTAGTAGGGTCGTGCAAAAGAAATGATGAAGTTGGATTGATCTTTTCCTCGACCGTATTCCACTCTAATTTTTTGTTTATAAGAAGGGGGTAATCCAATGCGAATTCCTCCTCCGTATGTGAAAAGAGGGGTTTTATTCACATCTACGTGTCCAATATCTGCAAACAACAAAGGTTGGATCCATTTTGAAATAGGATAACGAAATTCAAATTGCATGAGATAATATTTATCAGAATGCCATCTATCTTTGAGGTAACCTCTGAGTTGATTTATTCCTCCCAGTTTATATTGAAAAGAGTAGGGAAGTTCGTGAGAGTAATTACCGTTGTAAAAAGTCCAAGCCGAAGCTATTTTAACAAACCATCTTTCTTTTTGAAATAAAGAGAAGATAAACTGCATTTGACCTTCTGCTTGAAAGAATATTAAATTTTTAGCTTCTATTTCTTTTCCTATTTGAAAATCCGTTTGTAAAAGATAACCAACAGAAGGATCAAAGGAGTTATCTCGGGTGTCGATTCGTAAAATCCAGCCTACAGTGCCTCCCAGTTCTACCGGATTGTAAGCTTGGCAGGGGGTTTTTAGTTTTTGTGTATTCTCTTGAATAAAAATACAAGGCTGAACAGCATCTTCTTTTCTACTTTGAATTTCAACAGAGATTCCAGTTTGAATCTGAGGATGAATCTTTTTTAAGATACCACTATCTAGATAATAAGCTTTGAGCCATCTTTGGCGGATAGGAACTTCCAGTCGAGTTGTTGATGTCTCTTTGTAATAGGAGTCAAAAGTCCGATTCCATTCACCAGAAAATCCCCACTCATTTTGAGATGGAGTCCAGTAAATAGTGCTTTGTTTAAAGCCATAATTTTTTTTTCCAAATCCCCAGTCCGCACTGAATGAAGTGTAAAGCCCACTTTCTTGAGTGGGGTATACAAAGATTCGTCCACTGACTACAGAGCCTAAAGTTTCAGACCTGCGGTAAGAGGGAACTAAAGCGAGTTTATGAGTGCTTTCTTTTTCAGATAAAAACCAAGTGACTTCAGCATAAACGGAGGGTGACAAACAAAGAAAAAAAGAGAGAATTATGAGAAATTTCATTTGTTGATAAATTCTTTTGGAGATCTTGTAAAAACGCCATAGTTTTTTAATTTTTGAGTTAAAGTGGTACGAGGCATACTTAATTGATCTGCAGTTTTCTTTTTATTGCCATTATTTTCTTTAAGTACTCGTAAAATAGCTTCTTTTTCTATCTGTTTGAGTAAAGAAGGAGAGTAAGGGATGGAAGGAGTTTGTGTAATTTCTTCTTCATGCAGAGGATCCAGTATTTCTTCAATGTGGGATGTTGTGATAATCGATTGAGAATAAAAAGCCTGAGCTCTAGAAACTGTATTTTTGAGTTCACGAATGTTTCCAGGCCAACTGTAGTTTTTTAAGTAATTTTTTGCTTCCTTGGAAAAATGAACGCCCAGTTGAACAGAAAAATACTCCAATAAAGCATCAAAGTCTTCCATACGATCTTTTAAGTGAGGAGTCTTTACTTCTAAAACTCTTAATCGAAAATAAAGGTCCTCACGAAATTCTTTTTGAAGTACTTTTTTTTGTAAATTTTGATGAGTGGCAGAAACAACACGCACATCCACTCGAATCGTTTGGTCAGATCCAACAGGTTTAATTTCCTTATGCTCTAAAGCTCGTAGTAATTTAGGCTGTAAATTCAAAGGAAGATCTCCAATTTCATCTAAGAAAAGAGTTCCTCCATGAGCGGTTAAGAAAGCCCCTTTTCGATCACTGCTAGCACCGGTATAGGAGCCTTTAATATGTCCAAAAAATTCACTTTCTGCTAAGTTTTCAGATAAAGCACTACAATTGACACTTATATAAGGGCCAGAGCTTCTTTGAGAATTTTGATGAATCATGTGAGCGACATGCTCCTTGCCAGCCCCCGTAGGTCCTTGAATGAGGATAGGAAATTCTGTTCGAGCCAGTGATGGAATTCGAGATAGCTGCTGATTCCATTTGGGATTCAGACTGCGGTGGAAAATCTCCCAATTCTGATTAAACCTTTGGGAGGAGAAAATAAACTCTGTTTGACCAATGAGGATTCGATCGCCATCTTTTAATACAGCTTGAAAAATTCTATTTCCATTAAGGAATGTCCCGTTTCGGCTGGACATATCTTTTAGTATGAAAGAAGTGATGCTTGCCTGTTCTTTTTTTTCAATTCGAGTATGTCTGCGCGATGTAAAAGGATCATCCAATATGACCATTTGTCCAGAATCACGCCCGATACTCACCATAGATTGAACTTCTTGCTGCTGAAATGTGTTTTGAGAAGACCAAGAAATAAACCCTTGAATAGCAGATTTTTTTGACCTAGATTTTTGAATACGCTTTGTAATCGAAATATTTTCCGAAGACTGCGGATTAGAATTGAGTACCATAATTCAACCTTTTTCTGATATTGTGTTTAAAATCTTATTAAACTATGAGTCAATTTATTTTTTAAAAAGAGTATTTTTTTATCTTAAAAATTAATGTAGAATTACAGAAACAGTTAGAAGGAGATGAAATGAAAGACAAAAAGGCCGTTCTATCTTCTTTAGTGTCTTCACTATTTTTTGTGGTTTCTATTGTGGGCATCTTCTTTTTTGGTGAAACCCGATTTTTATCCTACAGAAAACCTTATTATTTTTCTCCTCCAGAAGTGATTAAGTACTTTACTTTTGGATATAATGATATTTATGCCGACTTGTTATGGGTTCGATATATTCAAAATTCAGATTTCTGTGGTTATGAGTACGGCCTTCCCGTGTACGATGGTAAAACTAGATTCAGCTGTCATAAAGGTTGGTCGTACCATATGGCCAATGCTATCACTGAATTAGCTCCACGATTCAAGCGTCCTTACATCACCTCTAGTGTGATAATGGGGATTATTATGGGTGATAAGGAAGGGGCTCGTCTTATTTTAGATAAAGCGGTCAAGCAGTTTCCAAACGACTGGGATGTTTTTTTTCATGCTGGTCATCACTATCTTTTGGAGTTGAATCAACCTTCGATAGCCGCAGACCTTCTTTTGACTGCAGCAAAACAAGGAGGTCCTTATTGGCTCTATAGTCTTTCTGCTAAGCTCTATTCGGAATCGGGGCGCATTAATGTAGCTGAGCAAATGATGTTGAAAATGATTGAAGATGATCCAAATAGTCCTTTTGTTAAAAATTATCAAAAAAGACTTTCTGAAATTAGAAAGTTGAAATAAAAATAATTTTATTTTAGCTTGACTGTTTAATCTGTACATCACACATTTTCTTAAAGTAGTTTCTAAGGGTTCATTTTATGTCTGATTATTACGATATACTGGGTGTTTCTCGGGACGCTTCCGATAAAGAGATTAAAAATGCTTACCGTAAACAAGCTTTAAAATATCATCCCGATCGCAATCCAGGAAGTGCAGAAGCAGAAGAAAAATTTAAAGAAGCCTCCGAAGCTTATCAAGTTTTAGGTGATGCACAAAAAAAAGCTCAATATGATCAATTTGGTCATACTCAATTCCAGCATGCAGGTGGAGCTCATAGCTTTAGAGATGTTCACGATATTTTTGAATCTTTCTCTGATATTTTTGATCAGATGAATTTTGGAGGTATGGGTCGCGGTGGCGGCTTTGAAGATCTTTTTCGTCGATCCTCAGCACCTTCTCGTCAGGGTCGGGAGGGTGCCGATCTAAGGTATCACCAAGAAGTCACTTTAAAAGATGTCCTTTATGGTTGTGAGAAGGTTGTAGAGTTTTCGTCTATTTTAAATTGTGAACAATGCAAAGGTACAGGAGCTAAAAATGGTAAAGCTTTGAAAACTTGTTCGAAATGCAATGGACGAGGACAGAAAATGAGGAGTCAGGGTTTTATTTCTTTTTCTTCCACTTGTGATATGTGTGCAGGTCGAGGAGAGATAGTGGATTTTCCTTGCGGAAGCTGCCATGGAAAGGGAGAAGCCAAACAGAAAAAACAACTTTCCGTAAAAATTCCCAAAGGAGTAGAGACAGGCACTCGTCTTCGAGTAAGAAGCGAAGGTGAAATGGGCTACAAGGGAGGAAGGCAGGGGGATCTTTATGTAGAGATTAAAGTGAAAGATGATCCTTTTTTCGAAAGAAGGGGAGTAGACTTGATAGCAAATGTTAAAATTTCTTATCTTCAAGCAATATTGGGAGCTGAAGTTCAAGCTCCTTCCTTAGAAGAGGATCCCATTTATATTCAAATTCCAAAAGGAGTTCAACCGGAAGAACAAATTACATTAAGAAATAAAGGTCTTCCGCTTTTAGCTTCTGGTGGAAGAAGGGGATCTTTGATTTATAATATTCAAGTCCAGATTCCTAAAAAATTAAAGAAAAAAGAGTTGGACTTGCTTAGTCAAATTGCAAAATTGAAAAACTAATTTTTATTTGCGTACGTGCGGGTTCATTGAATACTGAGAAGGTGTTGGAGGCAAAAAAGGGAAATATGAAAAAATGGAATAGCAATCATGAAGGTGTGTATTTTTATAAGAACGATACAGTAGGTTTATCGGCAATCATCGCTGTCCATACGACCTATTCTGGTGTGAGTTTAGGTGGATGTCGTATTCATTCTTTTGATTCAGAAGAGGAAGCTTTGAGAGATGTTCTACGATTATCGGAACACATGACCTACAAATCTCTTCTTTGTGATCTCAATATTGGAGGTGGCAAATCCGTCGTTATAATTCCTAAAAATTTTAAGAAAAAAACTCCACAACTGCTGAAAGCATTTGCAGAAGCTGTGAACTCTTTAAAAGGTCGTTACATCGTGTCTGTAGATATGGGAAGTGATTCAACAGATATGGATTTGTTAAAGAAGAATACGGATTATGTGACTGGCTACAATGATGCCAGCGGTGGTGCGGGAGATCCGGGTGTTTACACGGCATATGGCGTGATAGCAGGTATGAGAGCTGTTGCGAGAGAGAAATGGAATAAGTCTTCTTTGAAAGGACTTAAAGTGACTGTTGTAGGATTAGGTAATGTGGGTCAAGTGCTTTGTGAAGAGTTACTTAAAGAAGGGGTGCATTTAGTGATTTCAGATATTGATGAAAAAAAAGTGCAAGAGATTAAAAATTTAAGTGGTGATATTCGGGTGGTTTCTCCGGAGCATGCCCATCAGGAGTCTTGTGATATTTTTTCTCCGTGTGCGGCTGGAGATGTTTTTACTGAGACTGTGATGGGGGAGTTGAATTGTAAAATTATTGCAGGAGCAGCTAATAATCAGTTGAGTTCAGATGCAGCCGGCAAAGAGCTTTTTAAGAGAGGGATTGTTTATTTACCAGATTTTGCGGTGAATTCCGGCGGACTCATTGGTGTAGTAACTCGAGGCTTAAGGCAAAAGAGTTTGGATGAGACCTACAAGAGAGTGAATCAAATCGGAGTTCTCATTCAAGATATTCTGCAGGAATCACATAGAAAAAAATTACCAACGAGTCAAATTGCATCAGATATGGCTCGAAAAAAGTATGAAAAGATATACTCTCGGGATAGATTGATGTAAAAAGAAAAAAATGGAAAAGATTTTCTATTTTACAATAAGGAGAATATAAATAGAGTGAAAAAGTTGGATTTTTATAAATATCGTTACTACATTGTTGTAGGAGTTGGGGTCTTGTTTTTTGGCTTTTCTGGCTGGTTGGGCTGGGGTTATTACAATAATTTTCAAAATCATCAAGCTGAAGAAGATATTTATCCTTATCGCAGTCGTTTAGTAGCAGCAGAAAAGAAGGCCGGCGGTGAGGTGTACGGAGCAGCATCTAGTTTTTTTGCTTTGAAAAAAGCTAAGAGTATAAAGGTTTTTTCAAAAGAGCTTGAGGATTATAAGAATTTTTTACTTTCAAAAAACTCTTATCGTGTGGCTCACTGGATAGCGTCTGTAGAGTTGGCATATTTTTTAATTCAATATGATGAAGAAAAAGAAGCGTTGTCTTTATTAGAAAATATGAGTCAACAGTCTTCCTCAAAAGGATGGGTTTACCACGCATTGCTTTATCAATTAGGTGTGCTTTTTATGAATCAGAAAAATTATACTCGTGCTTTACACTTTTTTTCTAAAGTGGCTTCCAATGATGCCACCTCTTCTTTTCATCAAGAAGTTTTTTTAAAGATGGCCTTATGCTATGAGGAGATGGGGGAAAAGGAAAAAGCAAGAAACATTTATTTAGAGTTAGCAAAAGAAGACAGCCTTTATAAGGAAAGAGTTGTTCATTATGACAGACTTCTTCAAGTGAAAGAAAAAGTGAGAGATTTGCTATGAGAATTTTATTTTCATTATTTTTGTTAGTTTTTTGTGTTTCTTGTCAAAATATGTCGAAGTCTATGATCTCTAGTGAAGAGGTGAGAAAAAAATGGGTGCTCAACACATTATCTAAGCCTTATTTGAGGACTAGAGTTTTACAAAGAGCCAAAACATTACTCACTCAGGATTTAGTGTTGCAGCCCGATTCTTTATATGGAGTGCGCGCTTATGATCGTCAAACCGGTAATTTGCAGTGGTATTTTTCCGTATTAGGAGGAGTAGAAGGTGGTCTTGTTGTAAAAAATAATCGTGTGGTCTTTGGTGGATCGGATGGATTTTTTTATTGTTTAGAATTAAAGACAGGCTTGATGCTTTGGAAGTTTTATACAGGTGTGGAAAATCTGGGTGAACCTTTTGTAAAAGATAATGTGATTTATTTCTTAACTTCAAAAGATAAACTTTATGCATTGGATATTAAAACGGGTCAGGAGTTTTGGACATATAAGATGGACTCTACCCATACGATGAGCATTCGTGGAGTAGGTCGCCCAGTAGTGGATAGAAATTTTGTGTATGCAGGTTTTTCAAATGGTTTATTTGTGGCATTGAATAGAAAAACAGGTCAATGGGTTTGGAGAGTTTCTTTATCAAAGAAGAGTCATCGATTTAAGGATGTGGATGTTTCTCCAGTGGTAAAGGGTGATCATATCTATGTGGCAAGCTACGATGGAGGTCTTTACAATTTGAACAGAAAAACAGGCCGCATAGTTTGGCGATATAAAGAGGGAAGTCATAATGCTCCGACTGTGAGTGGATCTCGTCTTTATTATTCCTCGACTAAGGGGAATATTGTAGCGTTGAATCGTTTTTCAGGAGAGGTTTTATGGACTCATCAGGTGAAGGGATTGGCGACGAGACCTGTTCTTTACAAATCTTTTCTGATCTACGGCACATCTAAAGGAGATTTTAATTTTATCAGAGTAAGTAACGGTTTGCTGGTGCACAGTTTAGATTTATTTAATGGTGTAACAGTGGAGCCTGTGGTGGATTCTCTTTCTCAAGAAATGTATGTGCTATCTACCGAAGCATGGCTTTATAAGTTTTCACTTCTCTTTTAGTGTATTATTTTCATTGTTTTTTGGTCTAAAAATTAAGACTATAGACTTGTTTTTTCTTAATATTGACAAAATACCTACTGAAGGTATTTTGAAATGTCGATGTGGTTTATAGAATAATTTTAGAAGGAAAATTTTTATGAACATACGATATATCTTGAAAATAGTGTTTTCTGTTTTTGTTTTTTCATTATGCTCTGCTTTTTTGGTCATCTCTTGTAATTTCCCGAGTGTTCCGCTTCCATCAGTAGTCGATGGTGGTGACGACGACGATGATGAACCCGTCGTTCGATCTTGTGCGAGCCGTGATAGTTGTGAAGATATTTGTGACGACATTTTTGACTCCACATCCGAAAGATTTCAATGTTATGACATGAGCTACAGAGAAGTGAGCACTCTTGCTAAAGTGGCAGATGTTCTTTTAGATGATGATATCGATTTAAATGATTTAGAAGATATTGATTCCGATGATTTGAGATCTTATGTCGAGATAGGCTCAGCCACTTTAGTGAAGATTGCGGAAGGAGAAGGAGTGGGTTATAACGATGAAGCATGGGGGGATACTAGGGCAGCTAGAAAAGATAACTCAGAAGTGATACTTCAATGGATTGCTGAAAATGAAGATGTCTCGGAAGTGTTTGTGGAAAGTGAAGATATGCTTGATTTTGGTATAGAACTTTTTAATAGTATTGGTGCAACTCTAGCAAATGTTGCAGCATTTGAAAGAGATAAGTTTTGTAGCAATGATGCTACTTGCTTAAAACTTACAGATGTTGTTAATAGGGGCATTAGTGTAGAAGTAAAAAATAGTGAGCAGGGTGTTTTTCTTAGAGATTTAGACTTAGGTTCAGACGAATTGTGGGGTCAAGCTTGGTATCAATTTATGGAAGCAGAACCAGAAAACTTTGGTACTGATCGCTTTATGAGCTATGCCATTGACGAAGAAAATGATCAAGCTATTCAATACGGACATAGTATTCTTGTGGAGCTTTGTAAAAATATGACTGATGAAAATGAAGATGAGGTTGAAGTGAAACAATGTTTACAGGCTACTTACTGCCAGTATGATGTTTTTGGAGGCGATATGTGGAGTTTTGCCGATGGTATTTTTGATGACTTAGAAAATTATGATGACATTGTAGGCAGAACGAAGAATGATCGTTGTGATGATTTACACGACGAAGACAGAATCGATAATCTCTTTTAATTAAATAGATCATTATAATAAAATAAATTGAGAAATGATTTTTTCCTTTTTATGGGATTTCAAGTAAATATCACTCCTGTCACAGAACTTTTTCCACAATTACAAAATATCTGAGTCTAATCATTGAGATTACTGAATCAATCAGAATTCAAATCAATTTTTAGAATAATTCGAGATTAGTTTAATTGTTTTATTTTGAATTCAAATCAATCGAATTTTAGATACTTTTTCCATTTCTTTTTTCAATATTGGATTTTTCTCCAATAAAGGATCACTTTCCAACAGATCAGTGGCGACCTTTCTTGCCTGTTGAAGAATTTCCACATCACGGATAAAGTTTGCAATTTTAAAATTCAAATCTCCGGACTGCTTTGTTCCAAATATTTCACCCGCTCCTCTCAATTTTAAATCCTCCTCTGCAATTTGAAAGCCATCCAAGTATTTCTCCATTACGACTGCTCTCATATAAGATTCTTTAGAAACTCTATCTCCTAAAATCAAAACACAATAACTTTTTTCCGATCCTCTTCCTATCCGTCCTCTGAGTTGATGAAGTTGAGAAAGACCAAACCTTTCACTATGCTCTACAATCATCAAAGTAGCATTCGGAACATCGACCCCGACCTCAATCACTGTGGTGGTCACAAGCACTTGAATTTTATTCGAAATAAAATCTTTCATTACTTGAGATTTTTCCTCAGTCTTCATCTGACCATGCAGTAAAGCCCAGCGAATATGAGGAAAACTGTTTTTCAATTTTTCAAACTGCTCTGTTGCATTTTTTAAATCCATTTTTTCACTTTCTTCGATTAAAGGATAAACAACATAAGCTTGACGGCCTTTAGAAACTTCTTTTTCTAAAAACTCAAAGACTTCTTTTCTCTTTCTCGTTTTTTTTGTGACGATAGGCTGACGCCCTGGAGGCATTTCATTCACAATGGAAATATCTAAATCTCCATAAAGAGTCATTGATAAAGTTCGTGGAATCGGAGTGGCTGTCATAACTAAGCAATGAGGAGTGTTGCCTTTTTCTGCTAAAGAGTGCCTTTGATACACTCCAAATCGATGTTGCTCATCAATGATCACTAATCCTAAATTTTTAAACTTTACCGACTCTTGTAAAAGAGCGTGAGTTCCAATACAAAGCTGACACTCTCCAGTTTCAATAGATTTTAAAATAGTTTTTTTATTTTTCACTTTAGAGGTGAGAAGTTGAATAGATAAATCCTTTAATCTCAATCGTGCTTGTTTAAAATGTTGTTCTGCTAGAATTTCTGTAGGTACCATAAAAGCACATTGATACCCACTTTCAATCACTTGACATGAAGAAAGAAATGCAATGAGTGTTTTTCCACAACCTACATCACCTTGAATTAATCGATACATCGGGTGGGGGTGTTTGATCTGATCTGTGATTTCTTGAAAAACCCTTTGTTGGGCATGAGTGAGAGAGAAGGGCAAAGATTGAATCAGTTGTTTAGAAAGTCGTCCTTCGGAGTGAATAGGATAAGATGATCGATTTTTAATTCTTTTTTTCTTCAGACATAAATGAAGCTGTAATTTAAAAAGCTCTTCAAAAATGAGTGTCTTTTGACAAGGGGCTTGGTGTTTTAAATAAAGATCAGGTTCAGCTTGAGAGGGGTTATGAATATCTTTTAAACTTTCAAAAGTATTCATAAGATTAAATTTTTCCAACATCCATTCTGGTAAAAAATTCACATTGTGGTCATTACTTTCTATCATCTGAAAAATAGTATGGAGTATTTTAGAATGTTTTTGATTGCTGACTCCCTCTATTTCAGAGTAAACGGGAATCACTCCAGTCTCCATTTTGTAATCTATAGGTAAAAACTCAGGATGATGAAATTCCATTTTTCCGTTATAAGAAAAAACTTCTCCATAAACTTGAACATTCTGACCTATTTCGATGGAGTCGAAAAATCCTTTATAAGGAAGCTTAAAGTATTTTAAAGTTACGAAATCTTGGTCATGCGTTCTGAGCATAACAACATATAAGGACGATCTTTTAGATCTTTGAATAATGTTTTTTCTAAAAATTTCTCCTTTTAAAATAGCATGCTGACCCTCATGCAATTCTTGAACATTTTGAACAGCTTGAACATGATGATAAGCACGAGGGTAAAAGTGAAGTAGGTCTTCTATTTTGTGGAGATTTTTTTTAAACAACCGTTCTGCAAGGTGAGGTCCTACACCTTTAACAAATTGCAAAGATGTTTCAAGAAATTCTTCAGATCTCATTAATCACTCTTTATTTTCTGAGCTTTTGACTGTCGGAAACCAAATAACTTCACGAATACTGCTTTGATCAGTGAGAAGCATAATGAGCCGATCAATTCCCAGTCCTACACCGCCCATAGGAGGCATACCAACGCCGACCGCATGAAGGAAGTCATGATCCATAGGGTGTGTATTTTCTTCTGTGACACGAGTTTGTTCTTTGAGCCGTTGATGTTGGTCGATGGGATCATTCAGCTCCGAATAGGCATTTCCTAATTCCATTCCTGCAGCATAAGGTTCAAAACGTTCCACAAAACCTTTTATATTTCGATGGTCTTTAGTTAAAGGGGAGATATCACGAGGGAAATCCTTAATAAAGCAGGGATTCCAGATATGTTTTTCTACAGATTCTTCAAATAAAGTCATGATGAGTTCACCAAAGCCGGATTGAGGATTGTACTCTATATTGAGTTCTTTAAGTTTTTGAATAATTTCTTTTTGAGAAGAAGAATAAATATCTATCCCTACATGCTCCTTAATACCCTCTTGTATACTTATCTGCCTCCAAGGTGTAGAAAAGTCGAGAGTTTTTCCTTGATAAGATATTTGTGAACTACCTTTAATAGTTTGAACGACATGAAGTATCAGTTTTTCAAATTCTTTCATTTGATCTTCATAGTCTGTGTAAGCTTCGTAATACTCCATCATGGTAAACTCAGGATTGTGTAATCGATCCATTCCCTCGTTTCTGAAATTTTTTCCAATTTCATAGACCTTCTCGAATCCTCCTGCGATTAATCTTTTAAGATAAAGTTCAGGAGAAATTTTTAAATAAAATGGAACGTTGAGTGTGTTATGGATCGTTGAAAAAGGTTGGGCTGCTGCTCCACCGTAAATCGGTTGAAGAACAGGTGTTTCCACTTCAATAAAACCACGATTGTTCATGTATTCCCGAATAAATCGAATCACTCGAGAGCGAGTCAGTAAAGTGTCACGACTTTTTTTATTCATAATCAGATCTAGATGGCGATGACGATAACGAAGTTCTTTATTTTCTAAACCGTGATATTTTTCAGGAAGAAGCTCTGTTGTTTTACATAAAATTTTAAATTGATTCACTCTTAAAGTGGGCTCTCCTTTTTTTGTAGTGAAAAATTTTCCAGTGACACCGATAAAATCTCCAATGTCTACGAGATCAAAAAAGATTTGATCTTCTTTAGAAAGGTCTTGAGATTTGACATAGCATTGACATTGGCCTGATTCATCTTGAATATTAAAAAAAGAAGCTTTTCCCATTTGACGAATACGCATCAGGCGGCCGGCCAGAGTTCCTTTTTGATCTATTTTTAATTTTGACTGAGCAATTTGCTGAGTTGTAGTATTTTTTTTGAAATTAATAGGATAAGGATTAAGACCTTTATCTATTAAAAGTTGTCTTTTATTTTTCTTCTCACTCATATTATTTTTTATAAATGTTCATTATTTTTTGTAAAAGGACAATGGCTTCTTTTTTAGGTCTTTGAAAGGCATTGCGTCCCACAATACTTCCAAAAGCTCCACCTTGTTTAAGTTCTTCTACTTCTGTCAAAAGTTCGCTCTCATTTTTTTTTGCTCCACCGCTAAAGATCACAATACGCCTGCCATTAAAAGCAGATTGAATCACATGAGCCACTCGATCACTTAAAGTTTTTGTAGGAATATTTTTAATAATGGAAGTTTCTTTTTCGACATGAGAGGTCGGCGGTTTCACTTTGACAATATGAGCTCCTAGCTGGCAGGCAATGTGGGCGGCATAGGCGACCACATCTAAAGCTGTTTGTCCTTCCTGAGAAATTCCCTCTCCTCGAGGGTAAGACCATATCACAACAACAAGACCGACATCTTTGGCATACTCGATAGCTTCCGCAATTTCTTCGTATTGTTGCTTTCGACGAGAGCTTGCAGGGTAAATGGTAAGGCCAATTCCCACACAGCCTAATTTTAATGCTGTGGACACAGAAGAAGTTAAAGCAGGAATAGGTGCTTTCTCATCTTTGTATAAACTGTCTGAGTTATTAATTTTTAAAATAAGAGGAAGAGCTCCAGCATAGTCGTGAGCTACAGATTCGATAAAGCCTAGGGGAGCAGCAAAGGCATTGCAGCCCGATTCAATGGCAAGCTTTGCGTGGTAAAAAGGATCATAAGCTTCAGGATTGACTGCAAAACTTTTAGAAGGTCCATGTTCAAAACCTTGATCGACAGGCAATATCACTGCCTTTCCTGTTCCAGCAAGAACACCATGATTGAGGATACGGTAAAGGTTAGCGCGCACTCCAGCAGACTGAGATAGATAGTTTTGTAATATTTTTTTTACAGGTGGTGTCATATAAGAAATCACTCCCTCAAGTTACATATCTAATTTTTTTGATATTTTCAATCGAAATATTTTTAAGAAGGAGGGGTGCAAAAGAGTCTTCTTATTGAGGTCACATTCTTTTCTTCATCACTCTCATCTTCAGTCACATGGCATGAGTAGCCTTTTTCCTTATAACCTTGAATGTAGAGATTTGTTTCAGTGGATGTGTAGCCATTTTGAATTTCAAGTAAGCCCTTGTTGTGGCAATGATCCCTGCTGTGATTTGAATATTTTACTACGGTTTTACTGTTCACTTGAAAAATTTCACAAAAGCAGGGTTTTGTAAAATCACGCAGGCACGCTTGTGAGTGTCGATATCTTTTGGAAATAAATTTCACAGTATCAGGAGAGGTGACAACGGAGATAAAGTCAGATATTCCTATCTTTTCGTCTTGAGTTGTAGTTTCTGTTGGAGTTTCTTCTGGAGCTTCATTTTTTTGAGTTGTAGTTTCTTGAGTTTCGTTTTGTTCCTCTTCCATACCTGTTCCTAAGGCTTTGATTAGATGCCCCTTATCATCGTCTGCTGCTGTATCTCCACATCCACAGAGAGCAAGAGTGAAAAATAAAATAATAGACCACTTCATGATAAACTCCTTACACAAGCTAATGAGAATTTTAATATTCTTCTTCAAATAATCAAGAACTAACGCTTTGCGACAGTTTTAATGAATTGAGCAGTATATTTTTAGGTATAGGAATAAGTCCACCTAACGGCGAGTTCTTTTTTGTTTTTCGAGAAGTTTGTCCAGTCTTTTAATTTGCTCTTTAAATTCTTCAGGATCTCTTTGAGCTATCTCACGTTCCTTGATCAAATCGGATGGATGTTCATCTAGGTCAGGAGGTTTAAAAAAATTACTAATTTCTAAAGAATCTTTTTCTTGAGTTTTAGGAGAATCTTTGGAGAATTGAAGTTGTTTATCCAAATCATAGGGGATTTTATACTTAGGATAAGAGCCTTTATACGCAAGATGAGGGGATTCCAAATCAAATGGTTTAGAACTAAGCCTTGGTGGGGGTGCACAAGATACAATAAGCACCCATAAGAAGAGGAGTGGCAAATATTTCATCGTTTCATGATACTGGTACAAGGAGGAAAGTCAAAGTCTTAGGTCTTAAGAAGAAATTTGAATATCTCATCTTGACGATTCAAGGTAAGTTATAGCATGATATTGCCTTAAAAATAGGGAATGAGTTACAGTGAAGAAATTAAAAAACAAGTCCAAAGACTTAACTAAAAAGAAATCCAATAAAAAAGTGGTCCCAAAAACAAAAAAGAAGACTGTCGCAAAAAAGAAGACTGTCGCAAAAAAGAAGACTGCCGCAAAAAAGAAGACTGTCGCAAAAAAGAAGATCATAAAAAAGAAAGCTTCATCTCAAAAAAGTGTGAGAAAAAAAACAGCTTCAAAAAAGAAAAAATCTTTAACTAAAAAAGCTACAACCAAAAAAATTACAGGAAAAATAAAGGTTACTAAAACAAAAGCAGGATCTAAACCCACAAAAAATCTTAAAAAAGAATCGAAGAAAAATTCTTTTTTGCAAAAACTAGAACGAGAGCTGGAGCTTATTGAAGAAAAAGATCTTCAAGTGTCTATCAAAGGCTCTGAGGGTTTTGAGTATTGTTTCAGAGATAACTGCG